>CBIHOV010000054.1:0-49825 GCA_966211765.1 uncultured Paraflavitalea sp. | reverse complement strand
CTGCACAAGGATCTCTTGTTGCAGGCTATGGCAGAAGCCACCCACCAGCTTATCAGCAACAATCACCTGGAAGAAGCCATCGGCGAAGCCATCCAGTTGTTGGGGATAAAGCTCCAGGTGAATTCGGTCAACGTTTACAAAAATGATTACAATTACCAGGAAGCCAAATGGTATTCCGATCAGTTACTGCATTGGGACAGTTCCACCGGGGAACTGGTGCACAAAGACCCGGCCTACCAGCGCCTGCTGATGAATGAGGAAGCCACCATTTTCAAAACATTGAAGAAAGAAGAGTTGTTCTGTGGCTATGTGAAGGATATCCCGGAAGAAGCAGACCGCGCCTATTTTGAAAAGATGAAGGTAAAGGCGGTTGCAATTGTTCCGATCTTCACCTTACACCAGTTTTGGGGTATCGTAGGATTCAGTGACCGGGAAGAACGTGACTGGACCATTCCTGAATTTTCCATTTTACAATCCTTTGCAGCTACCCTGGCAGCCGCCATTGAGCGCAAACAAATGGAGCAGGAACTGGTACAAGCCAAGGATGCCGCAGAATCGGCCAGCCAGGCAAAAAGCGAATTCATGGCCAATATGAGCCATGAGCTGCGTACGCCGATGAATGGCATCATCGGGTTTACTGACCTGGTATTGACAACCGATCTGCAGCGAACACAAAGGGATTACCTGGGCAATGTGAAGAAATCGGCCAATGGCCTGCTCGATATTATCAATGATATACTTGATTTCTCCAAGCTGGAAGCCGGCAAGTTACAGATAGACCATGTTCCATTCAGACTGGATGAGCTGGTAGAAGAGACGGTAGACATTCTGATGGTGAAAGCTTTTGAGAAAAACCTGGAACTGATCTGCTACATTGATCCGGAGATACCCGTACAGTTTGGCGGTGATCCCGTACGCATCAGGCAGGTGTTGGTGAACCTGCTGGGCAATGCCATCAAATTCACACCCCAGGGCGAGATACTGATCTCACTGGTAAAAGCAGGAGGCATTTATCAAAAGAATGGTAAGCCTTATCTCGACATTGAACTCGCGGTGCGCGATACCGGTATTGGCATCTCACCCAAAAAGCTGCGTAAAATATTTGAGAGCTTTACACAGGCCGACTCTTCCACCACACGCAAATACGGTGGTACGGGTCTGGGCCTTACTATTTCGAAAAGCCTGGCAGAACTGATGCATGGCAACCTTACGGTAAACAGTGAACTGGGCCGGGGTAGCACCTTCACCCTTCATCTTGCCCTGGAAGTAATAAAAGAACACGCGCAGATAGCCTCCGAGCATAAACCGCCATTACGGAAAGTGCTGGTGGTGGATGACAATGCCACCAACCGCTGGCTGATGCAGGATATCTTCCGTTATTTCAATATTCCCTGCGAAGTAGCAGGCAGCGGGAAGGAAGCACTGATGATGATGGAAAGAATAAAGGGAGCAGGGGAGCCTTTGGATCTTATTATCACCGATCACCATATGCCCGAAATGGATGGCATGCAACTGGTGAAGGAGTTGCAGCAACAAACCACCGGTACTGCACATCCCACCATCCTGATGTTATCGTCGCTGGAGAGAAACCTGTTTCAGCATGAAGCCGATAAGCTGGGCATCCGGCAGCTGCTTACTAAGCCGGTAAAGATGTATGAGCTGTATGCCATGTTAAGCTCCATGTTTATGCCGGGCCATGAATCACAGAAGCCCGACCTGTCGGTAGCCAATGTGGAGCATATTACAGAAGCAGCCTCCATCATGGTGGTGGAAGATGACCCCATCAATATGCTGTTGATATCAGAAGTATTGAGAAAGATGGGCTTCGACATCATCCGGGCCAACAATGGAAAAGAAGCGCTGGAGATCTTACCACACTACGATCCTGTACTCATCTTTATGGATGTGAATATGCCGGAAATGGATGGCTATACCACTACCCGGCATATCCGGGCAATGGGAGAACCTTATGATCACCTGCCAATTATAGCACTGACGGCCGATGCCATGCAGGGCGACCGCGAAAAATGCCTGGCAGCCGGCATGGACGATTATATTTCCAAACCATTCCGTATTGAAGAGATCGTAGGAGTGTTGAAAAACAGGACTTTACTGGTTTAGTATAGGTCTGTCATCCTGAGCGTGTTGAAGGGTGCATTCGGTGCCAGTATGCGGGACTTTTCGTTTTCCGGTCTTTCCGACTTCCGGGCTTATCCAATACAACTATTACGGGCAAATCACCGTCTTGGAGGTAATTTAATCGTCAGACAATGAACAAAACGATTTCCCAACCTTCTTTACTGATTTGTATCCTCATGGATCTTGTTGGTTATGCTTCCTACGCCCTGCCGGGATTGGGTGAGTTGGGAGATATCATTTGGGCGCCTGTTTCTGCCATTATCTTTTATCGAATGTTTGGCGGCTGGAAGGGCGCATTTGGCGGGATGTTCAACTTCGTTGAGGAAATACTTCCGGGACTCGATTTCATTCCTAGTTTTACCATTATGTGGGTATGGCAACGGGCAAAGAAACCGGCAATCGACAGTCGGCAGTCGGCAATGGGTCGTTGATAAAGTAAGTTGATGATTAGCTGCGGGCTTTCTTTTCTTTTTGCTTTTTAAGCAATAATGAACCTGTACCCAACTCCTTTGATGGTAATAATGGCAAGACTATCATCATCCTTCAGATAGCCTCTTAATTTAGCAATGTATACATCCAGGTTGCGCGAATTAAAGAAGGAATCATTACCCCACAGCAAGGTAAGAATGTCTTTGCGGTCGATGATCTTATCCCGATTTTCGTATAACAATTTGAGTAACTCGCTTTCCCTGAACGACAACTTGCGCTCCTCCTTTCCTACGATCAGCGTTTGACGGGTAAGGTGAAACTGGAACCTTCCCAACTTTACATCATCCTGGTTGCCATTGGTGGGCCGGTTGTTGTGCCGGTAGCGCAAGGCATTGTCAATACGAACGATCAGCTCCTCCATACTGAATGGCTTGCGGATATAGTCATTGCCACCGGAAGAGAAGCCTTTCACCAGGTCGTCGGTCTGTGTTTTGGCCGTCAGGAAAATGATGGGCACTTTTTCATCGATGGCCCTTATCTCACCGGCAAGGGTAAAGCCGTCCTTGTTGGGCAACATCACATCCAACACACATACCTCGGGGTTGATCCGTTTAAAAGTTTGCAATACATCGGCCCCGTCACTTTCCATCACTACCTCATATCCCCTGCTTTCAAGACTTTCCTTTACGATCTTGCCCAGAAACAACTCGTCCTCTACATACAGTATTTTGGTTTTGCTCATGCGAGTTTAGGGATTTTAGTAGTGAAGCGGGTGCCAATGCCGGGCTGGCTTTCCACGTTGATAACGCCTTTGTGACGGTCCATGATATAGGCCACATAGCTGAGTCCCAAACCATACCCTTTTACATTGTGTGTATCGCCGGTAGGAACACGGAAGAATTTATCAAATATCTTTTTCTGGTATTCGGATGATATACCAATACCATTATCCGTAACACTCATTTCAATAAACTGGGGCAAAGAGGCCAGGTCTATTTCAATGGAGGGATGGGCCTTGCTGTACTTCAGCGCATTGTCGAGCAAATTAAAAATAACACTGGTAATGTGCATACGGTCGGCCTGAATAATAAAATCGTCCCCATGCACCTGTACACTCACCTTGGCCCTGTACTTCTCAAACTGCAGGCGCATGGAAGCCACCACTTCTTCTACCAGCTCTTTGAAATCAAAAGGCTCTCCATTCAGTTCGATCTGCTGCTTTTCAAACATGGACAACTTCAATACTTTATCCACCAGCAGTGACAGCCGTTGTAATTCATTGGCAGAAATATCAAGGTATTCTTCCGTACGCTGAGGATCGTGCAGGGCATTGAAATTGCGCAGGGCTTCAATGGCCACACTCACCGTAGCGATCGGCGTTTTGAGCTCATGGGTAATATTGCTGATAAAATCATTCTTGAGGTGGGTAAGCCTTCGCTGCCGCCGCAGGTTGCGGTACATGAGCACGAAGGAGAAAATGGTAAGCCCCACCAGCAACAGGGATACCAATATCTGCGGTGTCAGTTTTTTAAGCACCCAAGGTATGGTGTTCTCCAATTCGAGGCCAAGGGTATAGGGTTTGGCAAAACCAACTGTTACGGTATTATCTGAAGCCAGATCGTCGTCGGGTGGTCCAAAATCGGCCTCATCCACTGCCTCATCGCGCCATATCGTAAAAGGAATAGCAATATTTTCTTTGGCCAGCGCCTTACTGTACCGGGCAGTAGCTTCTTTCACCTTGATGGAATCCTGCAGGGAATCGACCCCTTGTAAAAACTGGATGATGCGCTGTCTGGGATAGTCCCTTTGCATAATGACGCCGGGAGGAGGCCCCTCGAGCTGCACAGTATCCACCTTCCCATGCAGGCTATCCTTGCGAAAGGTACGGTAGGATTTATTCAGGGAATAGATCACAGAGCCCAGGCGATGCCTTCGGAAGGCAGAATCGTCGTCAACCCTGAAGGTTGCCCCGTAGGTAGCATTGACGCCTCTTTCGCGCGGGGATATCCTGATCTTCACATTGGTATCCAGCTTCAGCTTTTCTATCTGGCATCGTTGTATAGTTTCGCGGAAGAGTACATTGGTACGGATATGCAGGGTCTGCAGCTCATCCCGGTAATTCTTATGCAACCAATATCCCTGGAATACCACAATGGCCAGGATGGCCAGCAGCATAAGCACTACTGAAATGGATGATACTGATATGACTGTTTTACGCGCCGCCATGAATACAAAAGTAGGTGATTGCTTTTTGAAGGATGGTCCGTTTTAACCTTAATTAACATTAAACCAAGGTGCATTAACCTGCCTACACACAGCACCACAGTAGCTTTGGTACAAAATCAACCAAGTTATGAAAAAAGTATGGATAGGCTGCCTTGCGATGATCTGCATACAGACGGCCAGCGCCCAGCAAACCCAGGGGAAGGTCACTTATGAACGCACCATGGAGATGCAGATACGATTTGCAGGCATGAGTGAAGCGATGCAGCAACAGATCCCTAAAACAAGGACCGACAAACTGGAGGTCATCTTTGCCAACAACCAGTCCGTCCGCAGGACCTTGCCCCCGGAAGAAACGGACGAACAGGCATTTAACAATGCTACAGGTGGTGGCCCAGGTATGTCAATTCGCGTGATGGCAGCGGGGCAAGATGATATTACTTTTTCAGATTATGCCAAAGGCACGATTACAGAACAGCGGGACCTGGGCACCAAAAAATACCTTGTTGCAGACAGCATCCGCAAACTGAACTGGAAGATCACGGGCGAAACGCGTACGATCTTAGGATATACCTGTCAGCAGGCCACCACCCAGCGCATATCCACCCGCTTTAGCTCATCGGTAGTAAATGGTGAGGTAAAAAGGGAAGAAGTACCCGATACAGCTAATATTACCGCCTGGTTCACATTGGCCATACCCGTAGCTGCCAGCCCTGAATACCAGGGGCAATTACCAGGACTTGTACTGGCTATTGACGTTAACAATGGCCGTATGGTATACAAGGCCATCGAAGTATCACCCAAAATAGATGTAGCCACGGTAAAAGAGCCTAAGGACGGTAAGAGAATAACTCAAACAGAATTTACTGAGGAGAGAAATAAAATGATGAAGGATATGCAGCGTAACAATGGTGGAAGGAATACGATAAGATTTTCGAATTAAGCAGTCGGCCTCACGAAGAAGTATTGAAGTCTTTTTAGGAAACACAGGATATAGATAAACAGGAACCCGGAGTAATATTCAGGTTCCTGTTTTTATTACAGGGTATAAAGTGTTGCTCCTGATCAGCCCGGAAGCTCCTGCGGCCAGTGCCGGGTAATATTGTTTTCGAGTGCCGGCTCGCGGTACTCGTCCGGAGAGAGGATGGGCAATCCATAAATGATAGGATAATGGCGGTTGCAACGGGCACAATGGAGCATGCCTTCTATGATATTGCCATCTGTATCTTTCAGAAATACCTGCAGTGTAAGGTCCTGCTTGTCCATGGGGCAGGCCAGTTTATCTAATAAGGAAGGTGTCATCGTGTTATTTGTTTTAACTGATAAAGGGCCTGTTTATAATTCAATGTGCTTTGCCGGGGGTCTGGTGTATTCATGATGCCCGATACTACTGCTACACCATCCATGCCCGCAGGCGCTAGAGCCGAAATCGCCTCAGGTGTAATACCTCCGGCAACAAAAATGGGTATACCCGTCATTCTACGTGCAGCCTGTACCGTTTCCACCTTCACCAGCTCACAGGAATTGGCCGTGCCAGAAGGAAACATAGAACAAAAGGACACATAATCGAATGCATGGTCAATAGCCCATTGCACTACTTGTAGATCATTGCCACAGGTAAGGCCGCAAAGAAATGGGCGACCTACGGCTTGCCGGATATGCACTATGCCGGCAGGAATTTCATCAAAGTGAATACCATCTGCTGGTGTGTACTGCATCAGCTGCCAATCTTCATGGATAAAGACCGGCACTCCATGTGCATGGGCCAGCTGACATACCTCATGAATAAAAACGATCTTGTGTTGTCCCGGCGCCCAGTGATTCCATACCTGGATAATATCAACCCCTCCTTCCAGGGCCTGTTGTACTGCAGGCAACACCAGCTCCAATCCTTTTACAGGATCGATCACCAGGTACAATCCTCCTTCTATGGCGCTTACTTTGTTGGTCATATGCTATTCCCATCCATTTTTTAAAGCATGAAAGAAGGCCGCCCAATAGGGATCGGCACCAGGATGTTGGAGCCTTTCTTCTTTATGATCATTCCGGATCACAATCCCCTCTTCCTTCGTTGTGATGGCGCCTACCACAGTGGCTTTTATCCCACCGGCCTGCAGGCGCTGCACAACCTGTTGATAACGATCGGGCCGGGCAGTGATGATCATGGAGCCGGCACCTACACAATACAAAGGGTCAATTTGAAAGAGATCACAAATGGCTTGCTGTGGCATGCCCACAGGTAACTGATCCCTTTCTATCACAGCGCCATGCCCGGCTGCGACCGCTAATTCATATACCGCTCCCAATACGCCTCCTTCCGTTACATCGTGCATGGCAGTTACCTGCTTATCGGCACTGCGATCCACCGCAGCAAGTGCTGCCCTGAGAGAACTGGTTTTATAAAATAGTTCACAGGCGGCATGATAGTTTTCAAGACCACAGTTCTTCTTAACCCTTTGCGGAAAACTGAGCGCCAGTATGGAACTGGACAACATCGCAGCTTCTTCTGTTACAATGATCACATCGCCCGGCGCTGCGTTTTTACTAAGCAGGAAACTATTAGCCGGGGCTATCGCAATCATAGTACCGCCACCAGCCATAGTAGATTGTTGCCCTTGTGCGTGGCCTGTATGGCCGCCGGTAATAGCTACGTTTATCTCCTTACAATAGTAGTGTATGTATTGCCAGTAGGTTTCAAATTGCAATCCGGTAGTTTGTTCGGGCAGGTTAAGTACCAGTTGTGCATATTGCGGGGCCACACCGGTGGTGGCCATATCATTGGCCATCAGGTGTACCGATAGCCAGGCCGATTCCTGTAAACCAATTGACGGCACCAGCGAAAGCGGGTCACTGGTCAGCGCCATGTCCATCCCATTGGGCAGGTTAATAATAGCGACATCCACGCCATATTGCGGTCCCGCCAATACTTCTGCCCGGCTGGCGCCGCAATAAGGAAAGATGGTGTGCTTAAAAAACCCTTCCTGTATTTTTCCGCTTTCCGTGAAGTTGTTCATTACACGTCATTGAATTTTACATGAAGGCCGAAGAAGTCACCATAAGGCACACTCCACTGTTGTACAGGAAACCAGGCAGGCAAGCCTGTACAACTCCATTCGATACTGTAATCCCTGCCTTTCAGTGCCTCATGGATAAGGCTGATCAATTTGGCGGGTGTATAAAAGGTAGCAGTTATGTAAAAAGGGTTCTTGCCAAATAACTGCTGTGCCCTTCTGCGTACCACCTTGGGCGAATTACGGTTCATCATGCCAAATACCATCCCATAGCGGCCTACGCGGGCAGCTTCCCGGATCACCTGTACAGGATTGCGGTAGTATTCGAAAGTGGTGATGAATGCCAGCGAATCGAATGTATGGTCTTTAAAGGGCATATGGTGCGAATCGGCCAGCACCAGGTTGCCCCCAAATAAATGCACGCCCTGTCCAAGCATAAAAGGAGAGATATCGCCGCCGGTGGCTTCAATACCGATAGTATGCCACCAACGGGTAAAGCGGGTGGTGCCACAGCCAAATTCCAGTAGCGTCTTTACCCGCTTGTCTTTTTGTATAAGGCCGCCAATCACTTTCTTCTGCCATACCTCGGCCCGTTTGTAACGCCCTTCATACCATTGTTCGTAAGTATCGGTATGTTCCCGGTTGAAGAACCATTCTTTCCGGCCCTGCCAGTTGGTGAGGTTGTTGGTAAATTGCTGAATATCCATGTTGAAATATTTTAAAAAACAAAAGCCACATTTCCCTGCGCAGGAAATGTGGCTTACAATATTTTAATAAAATATTCGTCGGGCCCATTGCATTTCCTCCGCTGGCATTAACCAGATCAGGTTCCCGGGTATAATCTCAGCCCACTATTGTAGGCACCCCGATGCATGATGTATTTCAAAAGTATTACTGTTTGGCTATATGGCAAAAAATAACCCAGGCGACGGTTTACGCCAATGGCCCGCAGAGCGGGCCATTGGTCATTGTTAAAGAAATGTTCTTCAGGTCTATAATTACCGTCCTATCATCCTTACAGGGCCACCACCGTCACGCACTGTCTGGCCAAGGCCCATTTTACTGAGGCTATAGGTGAAACTGAGCACGAAATACTGTTTAAGGGTCGTAATGCGGCTATCCTCAATATAGTTCTGGTTACTGCTGCGGCTGATATTCACATTCTCATTGAGCAGATCAAAAGCCGACAGCTTCAGTTCACCCCGGTTATAAGGAAGGAATTGCTTGCTGATAGAAGCATTCCACAAGGGTACCCGCAGGTTGAACCCGTCTGCCAGCCTGTTGTTGACCGTATACGTAAACTCTGTATTGAAATAAAAGCTCTTAGGCAGCTGCCAGTTTATATCAGCTCCGTAGTTCTGCGAAAAGTAGGCGGTATTAAGATTCGATTGCAGGGAATACTTGCTCTTGTTGTGATTGATCCCCGCATTGAGCGAAACGTCAAACTTACTGGTAGGGCTCATATCAAGCCGTACAGAAGGGCCCAGGGTGAGCGTATTGATGTTATTGCCCGACCCATTGATAAACTGTTTGCCCTTATCATAACCTACGTTCGAAGAAAAGTTCACCGTTCCCCGCAGAAAACGTACCGGCAGCCCCAGGCTGATCGAACCATTCACATTGTACACCCCATCCACATTCACCGGCCGCGTGCGCTTCACACCCTGCGCATCGATATTATCATAATTCACGATCTTATTATTGGTTTGGCGTACGGTGAAAAAGGCAAACAGGTTCTTATTCTTAAAGGGATTTACCGACATGAAGTTGAAAGTAGCCATGTGCGTGTATTCCTGCTTCAGATCGGGATTACCATCCCGGATATTGAGGGGATTACTGATATCAGGTACGGGCGACAACTGCGACATGCTGGGCTGGTTGGTAACAGCAGAATAGTTGACCTGCAAATTCTTGAACTTGGTGAAATTATACTGGAAGCGCGCACTGGGCAGAATATTGTAAAATGTTTGATTGATCAGGCTATCCTTGGTACCGGCAATGATATTACCCTCCAGCTCTGCCTTCTGCCAATTGGCCCCCACCGCAAAATTCCATTTCTTGAACTGGCTGCGCCACCGGACACCCGCATTGGTATAGGCATAGGTGTTTTCATAATGATTGGAAAGCTCTTGATTGACCGCATCATACTTGCCACTGCCCTTATTGTAATCCCAGGTAGTCTTTTCTGAAGTGCTTTTGCTAAGACTATTGCTCACAGTCAATTCGAGCAGGGTGTTCTTAATAATGGGCTCCGTATATACTGCCCGCACATTGTAGCTCTTCAGGTCGCTGCTATTGCTGCTGTGCTGATCGATAGAATCCGTCCTGAGCGGACTGCCATCCGGATTGAAGAATTTATTGACCGACAACTGTTTCCCATCTCCATCACTGCTATTGAGGTTGGTTTGCAGGCTTAATGAAAACGTGCGTCCCCGCGTACGGAATCGCTTGCGAAACAGGATATCATTCCGGAAATTATACCCCTCACTGCCCGACTGGCTATTGTTGAAACCCTGGTTGGTAAGGGTATTGTTTTGTCCACGGGTCGAATAGTCGCTCACCGTGCTGTTGTCGCTGGACTGGTATCCCAGGGAAGGCGATATTTTAATGGAATGGAAGGAATCCAGTTTTATATCGGCACTGAGGTTCAGCCGGTGACTGTTATTGATGTTATCACTCCGGCTGTTTGACTTCCGGAGGATGGTTGAGCCATCCGGCAGAAAGTATTCCTGCTGTGTTTCTTTCTCTATCTTGGGATTGTACCGGTTATAAAAGTAATTGCTGGTGAAGTCGGTCTTCGTACCAATGATATTGTTGTAGTTGATCCCCCCGCCCCAGATGGTGCGGATGCTGTTGTTATTGTTTCCCCCTGCAAAGCTGGCAAGAGAAGCATCATTGCTGGAAATAGTAAACGACGAACCGCCGCTCTGGCGTGCACTATTGAGCCCACCGGAGAAGCCCAGCATATCCATAAAGGAGAAACCTTCCGCATTGGTATTATTGCCCATCCCAATCACCGATAACTGCCGGGCGCCTTTAAACGAGTTGACATTAAAGCGTCCTTCATACCGGTCGGCGGTACCACCCCCTACCGAAGCTTTGCCAAACAACCCTTTCTTTTTATCCTTTTTCAGTTTGAGGTTGATGGTCTTTTCGCTGTTGCCATCGTCGAAGCCCGTAAGCTGTGCCTGGTCACTGGTCCGGTCATATACCTGCACTTTATCTACAGCGTCGGATGGCAGGTTTTTAGTGGCTAGTTTAGGATCGGTGCCAAAAAACTCCTTTCCATCGACCAACACCCTTTTCACTTCCTGTCCCTGCGCCTTCACTGTTCCGTCTTTCGCTACCTCAATACCGGGCATCTTCTTCAGAAGTTGTTCCACATTGGCATTGGGGGGTGTTTTGAAAGAGCCTGCATTGTATTGGACTGTATCGCCGATGAGCGTTACGGGTGGGGCTTCAGCCGTTACCACTACTTCATTAAGCATTTGGGCTGCATCGTGCATAATGACATTGCCCAGGTCTTTGTTCTTATTGGCATCATCAATGGTAAAGCTTTTACTGCTGCCATGATAATTGATATGGGTGATCAGCAAACGGTAATCGCCATTACCCAGTCCGGTCACTTCAAAACGGCCCTTGCTGTCGGTCATGGTGAAAGTGACCAGGGATGAATCCTTTTTCTGCAGGATGGTAATGGTAGCGGAAGCTACCGGTTGTTTGGCCACGCTATCATACAGCAGTCCTTTGAGGGAGCCATTTTTTTGCGCCAGGGAAACGAGGGAAAAAAGGCTGGTGATGATAAGCAGGTAGATCTTTTTCATACCGGTTGTATTTTCGGAGTTTATTAGACTACGAAAATATTAGTACTGCGTATGAAAGCAGGTTAACCAGCCTTGCTTTAATGTTAATGAAGGTTAATAAATACAAGTAGGGAGTCTTGAGTTGCGAGTTCGGAATCTGGACTCCCCACTCTGAACTTAGAACTCCAAACTAATTGATGGCAACATCAAACTGGCGTTCCTGGTCATACACCGTGAGTATGATCTTCCATTCGGTGGTATACTGCAGGGTGAGTTCTACTTTCAGGTGTTGCACGGCTTCCGGTGCAGACAATAGCTCAAAGCGAACGGTAGTAGGCTTTTTTTCTCCGGCAGGTGCTTCATATTTACCGTTGAGGATAAACGGCTTTTCGCCTTCTATTTTGATGATGGTATTGCTGATCTGGCTGTACAGATTGTGGAAGCTTTCTTTGGCCTGTTCAAATTCCAGTGTGCGGGCCAATTCACAACTCCAGCTATAGCGGTCTCTGGGTGTGGCTGTATATTGGGTGATGATACAATTGACGGCCCCGGCAATTTCCACGCGCGATTTATAATCCACGGCACGGGTATGCTCGGATAGCCTGTCGCCTTTGATATTCTTAAACCGGTTGGGATAATCCTCAATCACTCGCTGCAATGCAGCGGTGGTTTTGGTGCTGAATACCCCCTGCGCCTGGAGGGAGGCGCTGCAGGCAGCTAACCACAAGAGCAGGTATATCTTTTTCATGGAGCGGATTTATGCCCGAAAAATAGACAATTGGTCTGGAACCTGAAATAGGAAATCTACTTTTTACCCACCTGCACAATAAAAGAATAATAGGAGCGTTGATTGTGGGTTAAACCTAAACTTTTGTCCCTAAATCCACTATTCCATGCAGAAAAACACCATGTACTATGACACTCACCGGGCTAAGATCTGTAAAGATATGTACCGCCCTTCCTCTAATATTTTCCGGTTTCTTGGCAGCCTCCTGTCGGTCCTGATGGTCGGAAGATCGCCCATTGGCACCCCACTCACCAAATACCGTTTACACCAACGCTAACAGGCAGAATTACCTAACTTTAGGGTACCCATTTGCCCCAGGGCTAATTGGCTTACCCTAACCATTTCAACTCTTTCAGCACTTACCTCTGAAACCACAATCAGTATGTGCTGGGCCCCCTGTGTAAACGGGGGGCTATTTTTTTGTGGGCTTCCCGCCAATAACAAAGCCCCCTGACGGAGGCTTGCTATGCTTTGTGAAGGGCTGGATTGAACTCGTTTAGCCGCCACGTTGTCCTCCCATACGGAACTGACGCGGCATACCGCCCGGACCACCTTCTCCACGTCCTTGTTGGTTCGGAGCGCCGGCGCGATTAAGATTGTAAGTAAATGTGAGCATGAAATAGCGTTTCAGTACCAATGAGCGGGTATCTGTTATATTCAACCCGTTTACAGTACGGTTAATGCTTTGGTTCTGGTTCAGCAGGTCATTCACAGAGAACTTGATCTCCCCTTCCTTCTTTTTGAACAGCTGCATGGCCAGGCTGGTATTCCATAAAGGAACATTCTGGTTAAATCCTTCACCACGACCGGTATTAATGATATAATCAAAGTCGGAAGAATACACGATCGATTTCAGGAATGTATAGCTGAGGTCCATCCCATAGTTCTGGGTATAATATTTTTGTTTGGGTGTACCACTCAGGTTACCTGAATAACTTACGTTGTTATAGGTTACGCTGGCATTAAGACCAACATTCAATCCTTTGTAATCAACGTTGATGCTGGCAGTTTGTGTGATATTAAATGTATTGGTGAAATAGGTACTGCCTGATTGAATACCTGCCGTGCGGTTGTAGCCGGCATTGTTGTTGAAATTCAGGTTACTTCCTTTGAGCTTACCTTTTAGCGGAAGGCCCAATGTAATGAACGATGAAGCGTTGAAAGAACCATTGAGGTTCACAGGTACAATGTATTGTGCACCTGGCGTATTGTTATACTTCTTAAACAATTCAGGAACAGTATCTACATTGTTCACGATCTTATTGCTGGTATTACTAAAGTTCAGGTTGGCAGAAAAGAGCTTGAAAGTGGAAATATTGAACGAGCTATAGTTTACGTTCACAAAGTTGTTGTACTCCTGTTTCAGGAACGGATTACCATTGGTAACAGAGAACTGGTTGGAGAAATCCGGTGCATCCTGTAATTGCGTAATGCTGGGCTGATTGGTTCTACCCATATAAGAGATCCGGAGGTTCTTGGTACGGGTGAAGGTAAAGTTCAACCGGGCAATGGGCTGGAAGTTAACAAAGCTTTGTTGCACCGTAGTATCCTTGGCAGTAAGCGGTCTTACCGTACGGTTGGTAAGATCAGAATACTCAACAGCACCACCTACCTGGAAATTGTATTTGGTAGTTTGTATCCTGAAGTTGGCACCGGCCCGGTGTTTAATATTGTCATTCTCGAAATAGTTCGATTGCGCCAGGTTCTTAATAGTATAATTCTTAATCGTGCTGTCGTAGTTGTAAGCTACCCTGTCGGAAGTATTGTGCGTGTTGGTATAGGCATAGTTTAATTCAATGATCTTATTGTGCCCGATCGGCTCTGTATAAGAGGTACTTACAACCGTAGAGGAAGATTTGGAGGTGGAGTTGCTGATAAAGTCCTGCGTAGAGTCCTGGATCAATGCGCCTCCAAAATCATAGGAGCGGATGGGAGAATAGGTCTTCCCATTAGTCTCACTGTTATTAATGCTGTTGTTCAAACCCAACGTAAAGGTTCTGCCAGGCTTATGAAATTTCCTGCGGTAGAGCAGGTTGTTATTAATATTATATCCTTCCCTTTCGCTGTAATTATCCGTCAGGATCGTATTGGCCAGGTAATTACCACCAAACTTGGGTGAATAACGGTGAATGGTATCTACCTGGTAGTTTTGTGTTTGTGAACGCTGTATGGTAGCAGAGGGTGTATACAGAATAGAGTTCATGGAATCAATGGCTGCCTCAATACGCAGGTTGAACCGGTGATTCTGGTTCTTTGTATCTGTACTAACTATTTCATTTTGTACTGCTGAAGAGTCTTTGGCAAAACGGTTCAGGTCACTGGTTTGCTGAATGGCTTGTTCCGCGTGGTTGTTCGTATTGGAATAAAAATAGCTTCCGGTTACATCTACTTTGGACGACCATTTATCGGTGTAGTTGATACCGCCTGAGAATGTTTTTGTAATACCACCACTGGCGCCGTTACTCAACAAACCGAAGCCCATACCACCGCCGCCGCGGCCGCCACCACCGCCACCAAATCCTCCGCCGCCAAAACCTCCAAATCCACCGCCTCCGAAACCGCCGCCACCGCCACGGTTACCGCCACCGGCACCACCGGATATATCGTTGAAGCTGAAACTTTGCTTGTTAACATTATTGAACTGACCGAGTACTGAGATACGGCGATCACCATTGAAGCGGCTGAAGTTGAAGCTTCCATCATAACGGAAATCCTTGTCTTCTTCACTATAGCCACCGCCCAATACAGCCCTTCCGAAATATCCTTTGCGTTTGTCTTTTTTCAACCTGATATTGATGGTCTTGGAACGGCTTCCATCATCAATACGGGTAAACTTAGCCTGATCGCTCATATCATCAAACACCTGGATCGACTCGATCATGTCGGCAGTAATATTTTTAGTAGCCAGCTTGGGATCACTACCAAAAAACTCTTTACCATCTACATATACTTTCTGCACATCTTCGCCCTGGGCTTTTACATTCCCCTCTTTATCTACCTGCATGCCCGGTACCTTCTTTAAAACATCTTCTGCAGTAGAGTTGGGTTTGGTTTTAAAAGCACTGGCTTTAAACTCAACAGTATCTTTCTTAACAGATATAGGCGGCGCCTCCACGATCACTTCATCCAGCAGCGTGGTCTTTTTATCCATGTACAGTGTTGCCAGGTCTACAGCCGGCTGGTCGGCCGTGATCGTTATCCTTTTAGAAAATGGCTGATAACCCTGGTAGGAAACCATCAGCCGGAATGTACCGGTATCAAGGTTTTTGATCTCAAACTCGCCTTTGGCATTGGAAATAGTATAGGCCACCACGGAAGAATCTTTGATATGCAATACAGAAACCGTGGCTTCGGTAAGTATTTCTTTATATGTAGAATCAGTGAGCTTGCCTTTCACACTACCCTTCTGTGCCAGGGCGGCAGTTCCTAATCCAGTCAGTAAAATCAAGAGGGTCAATATCTTGCTCATGAAGGTTGTATATAAAAGTTCGAAATATAAAAGTTAGACGCTACAGCTTTGTTAAACTTGTGTGGACAACTAGTCATAAATTAAAAACTAATTGATCAATTTTAATCTGCAATCGACAGG
Organism: uncultured Paraflavitalea sp.; assembly: GCA_966211765.1. GTDB lineage: Bacteria > Bacteroidota > Bacteroidia > Chitinophagales > Chitinophagaceae > Paraflavitalea. The sequence continues at coordinate 33,844 of CBIHOV010000054.1, read as the reverse complement.
CCACCCAAATGGACCGGTGAATGGGAGGAATTTATTTACTATCTAATTGGTTGGGAATGTTTGTCAAATATCAAATAGTAGCCTGAAAAGGATAATGCCGGGGGAAGGCGCCTTTAGTCAATAGCGCTTGTCGAAATTGCCTCCGACAAGCGCCCTCTTATATATTACATACAAAATAAACAATATTCATTAGCTGAACAGGTATTCCACATCTTCTCTGGTCAGGCTCTTCACAAAACCTTCATCATCCGTAATGAGGTCCTTGGCCAGCAGGCGTTTCCTGTCTTGTAGCTGTAGTATTTTATCTTCAATCGTATCCTTACAGATCATCCGATAAGCAAAGATATTTTTCGTTTGCCCGATGCGGTGCGTACGGTCAATCGCCTGTTGCTCCACAGCGGGGTTCCACCAGGGATCAACAATGTATACATAGTCGGCCGCGGTAAGGTTCAAACCTACACCACCCGCTTTAAGCGAGATGAGGAACACACGGCAGTTCTTATCGTTCTGGAAACGCTGGATGGCTTTTTCGCGGTCAATGGCCGAAGTGCTGCCATCAAAATATTCATAATCCACATCCAGCTCTTTCAGCTTTTCCCTGATCAGCGCCAGCATACCCAGGAACTGGGAGAATACAAGTGCTTTGTGATCACTGATATTTTCAGAGATCTCACGCCCCAGCTCTTCCAGTTTAATGGAATGGTTGGGGAATTTTTCTGTTTCGTTCAGGATAGCCGGTGAATCACAGATCTGGCGAAGCTTCATCAGACCTTGTAAAATGGTCAGCTGGGAACGTTGTATACCCTGCTGTTCAATGGTGCCAAGGATCTTATCCCTGAAATCGTTGCGGTAGGCATCATATATATTACGTTGCTCATCGTCCATCTCACAAAAGAGGATGGTCTCTGTCTTATCGGGCAAGTCCTTGGCCACCTGTTCTTTGGTACGGCGCAGGATGAAAGGATACAGTAGTTTACGCAAATGGTCTTTGCGGTCAGGCTCTCCAAATTTATCAATAGGTATGGCAAACTCCTGGCGGAAGAACTCAATGCTGCCCAGCATACCGGGGTTGAGAAAGTTCATCTGCGCAAAAATGTCGAAGGTGTTGTTCTGCAGCGGCGTACCACTGAGGCAGATACGATGCTTGGAATTGAGCAGGCAGGCTGCACGCGTTACCTTGCTGGAAGGGTTCTTAATAGCCTGCGATTCATCCAATATCACATAGTCAAATGGAATATCTACCAACAGTTTAATATCACTGCGCAGTGTACCATAAGTAGTGATCATCACTTCAGACTGGGCAAACTGCTCCTTATTACGCGTACGCTCACCGCCATGGTGAATATAATACGTGAGCTCGGGTGTGAATTTCTTGATCTCATTTTCCCAGTTAAACATCAGGGTGGTAGGACAAACTACCAACGCTCTCAACTTTCCATGATGCTTGCGGTAGTAATGCATATACGACAGGGCCTGTACGGTTTTACCCAAACCCATGTCATCGGCCAGGATACCACCCCACCCGATCTCGGCCAGGTAATTCAGCCAGTGAAACCCATGCTCCTGGTAAGGCCGCAGAATATGCGCCAGGTGTTCCGGAACAGGTATTTCCTTGATCTTATTGAACCCTTTTAATTGATCATATTTCTCTTCCAGTTTCAGCACCAGCTCTTCCTCACTGCGGCCATCATACAACTCATCGATCACACTCATATGGTATTTGGACAGGCGCAATTGATTTTGCTTGCCTTCCCCTACCCTGAATAGTAAAGAGTATTTCTTGATCCATTCCTCAGGCAGGATACCGAGTGTGCCATCATTCAATTGTACAAATTGCTGGCGGTTGGCGAGGGCCTTTTTTACATCAGCTACTGTTACCTTCTGCTCGCCAAACAGGATGTCCACCCGCGCATCAAACCAATCGGTATTGCTGCTGATATGGATCTTGGTTTGTGGTTTGGCTGTATTGAAACGGAAGTTCTTCAATGCTTCGAATCCAAAAACGGGCACTTTCATGTCCTTCATGGCATCCACAAACAGGAAGAACCAGTTGTTCTTGAGTACGTCATTGCCTTTGAGCGCCAGTTGCTGGCCACCTTCCGGACGAATAAAGTTGGAATGCAGGGCTTCCAGCTTTTGGATAAATGCCTGCTCTTTCTCCTTATCGCGGTGAACGATCAATACCTTGTCGCCATCAGGAATGATGAGTTCATCTTTACCGCCAGGCTTTGTTTCAAAACCCTTGTAGGAGAAGATGGGCTGGAATACCAGGTAATCGCCTTTTTCCTGTAGTATGATGCGTTTTTCCGGATCGCCTTCTTTGATCTCACTCACCAGGGCCGGATCAAACTCTACATGGTACTCTTTGGTAAGCGGCAATACCAGCTGCCGCAATTGTTCGGCCCATTGTGATTTGGAAACAGTGAGCTTTCCCTTGCCATGGAAGCGTGTTACCAGGTTTACTTCTTCTGCCGTATTCCAGAGGAAGAGGTTGTCCTGGTAAAAAAACAACAGGCTGCTGTTCAGTGCATTCTCCGTTACAGGCACATGCTGACCGTTCAGCTTTACCCAGCACTCCACTTCATATTGGTTTTTGTTGACCACTACTTTGAAGTAAGGGCTGATATGATCTGTGACCACCCCTACCGTGTGCAGGTTCTCTGTTTTGAAAACCTTTTTACCATTGAGGTAAAAGACAAAGGGGCTGGCCGCAATATCCGAAAACATCTTCTTGAGCTTGGGATGCAGGTATTCTACCATGAGCGCCTTCGTTTCCTCAGGCAGATCATCTTCTTCATGGTGAATGATGTTTTCCCAGATTCCACTGAAAGGAGAGTTCCGGTTGAGGTACTTGGTAATTTCACCTTCCTGCATTTTACGCAGGGGGGCGATCAGGTGTTTGTCGTTATCATTGTAGACATCTACGTTGATGAATTTCGACAGGTCCAGTTTTTCTACTTTTCCCACATAGGCCGTCACCTCTTCATTCGACTCGCCGGTAATGCCGTCCAGAGAAAAGCCGGGATAACCTTTCTGATTAAAATTAAATACAATACCCAGGCGCTGGGCGGGGTTTTCAGGCTTTTCAGTCGCCATGTCCAACCCTGTTGAACCATCTTGCTGTACTTCTTCTACTACCGGTAAAGGCTTGGAAGTAGGCCGGGAAGAAGCCGAAGGCGTAATACGCTTGATGCTCATATCCAGTACGCGCAGGAATGGCTTGCCTTCTTTATAGGTAAATTCAAATTTATTCTTGAGGTCATCACTTAGCGTATAGCCATAAGCTTCCAGCAACTTGTTCTTTTCCTTATCCCAGTTGCGGATCGTATCAAAATAATAAGGGCCGTAGTTATTGAGCAGCTGGAGGAATACAATGACCTTGGGTAAACCGAGGGGATGGAGCCGGTCTTCATATTCGCAACTGGTATCGAAGTTCCGTTCCTCATTTTTGCGGATCACCACTTTCCAGTCTTTGCCCTCAATATTGACCGTAGCTTTTACTACCTCATCTTTAGCATATTCAATATCAGCCCTTTGTGTACGAAGGTATATTTCTGCAGCACTATAGCTCTCCGGTGAGCACAGGAGCCGGAGGGTTTTGAGGTCGATGATCTTCATCTTCACCACCGTGTGCTTCTGTTCATAATCAGCCGCCTCGGCTTTCAGCATGTTCTTATCCAGCATTTCCTGCAACTGGATGAGCGCAGCAGCCTCGTGACGGCAGATATCACCCAGGTTATAGGGGCAGGCGCAACGCACCGATAAAGTGCGCGGGTCCTTGAATTTCTGTATGTTAACCTTGTAGTAAGTAGAGTAACTATCGTCTTTCACACGGAACACAACAGAATCTGTCAGTTCATCATAATCCACCAATTCCACATACCCGATAGCATGTATTTTTTTACCGCGACGGATTACTTCATCTGTTCCATTCGTATAGACGTACTTTATGAGATGGGGTAGTGCCATGCTTTGCGTTATAATTTACGGTTATTGCACCCACCCGTTGCGGAAAGGGCAATCTGCAAAAGTAAAGGAAAAAAAGCGAGCTTATAAAGCACAAAATCAATTATTAATACCAAAATCATGTTTTTAATTGCCGCTATCCTTTTTACAAGCCTTTATGGCTGCCAATCAACAGGATAGCCGATGCTACCGGTTTGTGAAAGCGGGAAATTCTTTATAAAATTCCCCTAACATTTATTGGTATGGCCTTTGTCAGCTATACCTTTGTCATCGCTCATTCCCGTGATAAAAATGCTAAATATGACGAAGACCCGAACCTTGCGTTTGTTTCTTGCTTTTTTCCTGTTCGCTTCCCCCTTATTTGCCCAAAAGTTAAAAAAAGCCGACAAAGCTGCTATTGCCAGCCTGCAGGCTCATATCAGCTACCTGGCCGATGACAAGCTGGAAGGCCGCCGGGCCGGCTCCAATGGAGAGAAGCTCGCCGGAGAATACATCAGCAGCCAGTTTCAACAAGCGGGTCTTCAGCCCAAAGGCGATAACAATACCTGGCTACAGGCCTTCGAGATCAACGATGGAAAACAGATCAATAGCACTACGTTCTTCTTTATCAATAACCACGAGCTGAAGATAAACGACGAATTTTTCCCCCTGGCCGGCAGCCCCAATGGCAGCCTGGAAGAAGCCGTATCCCTGGCACTTCCCGAACGCGGCGTACCCTGGTTTTTTGACCTGAAAGAACTGCTGGATGAAAACAAAGACAATCCCCATTTCGACCTCCTCCAGGCCATCAGGACAAAAGCCGTGAAAGTAGCTGACAAAGGCGCGAATGCCCTGATCATCTACAACAGCTCCGCGATAAACGACGGACTGAAATTTGACGGAAAAGACCGGGCAGAGCCTTCCCCCATTCCCATTGTGTACATAAAAGACAAGGTGAAGAAAGACTTCCTGAAAGATGAATCAGCCACTTATGATGTGAAGATCAGGATCGCCATTGCCGATAAAAAACGTACCGGCCACAATGTGGTGGGCTATATTGACAATGGAGCCGGCACCACGGTAGTGCTCGGGGCACATTATGACCACCTCGGGTATGGAGAAGACAACAATTCCATGCTGCGCACCGGCGAAAAGCTCATTCATAACGGCGCCGATGACAATGCCAGCGGCACCGCTGCCCTGATCGAACTGGCCAAATTATTGAAAGCTTCAAAACTCAAGAGCAATAACTATTTACTGATCGCATTTTCAGCAGAAGAGCTGGGCCTCAATGGGTCAAAGTATTTCACGGAACACCCAACGGTAGACCTGCAGCAGGTGAGCTACATGATCAATATGGACATGGTGGGCCGCCTGAACGATTCCAGCAAAACCGTCACTGTAGGCGGTTATGGTACCTCTCCTTACTGGAGTGAGGCTTTGACCAAACTGAACAACAAAAAACAGCCCCTTACCCTCAAATTTGACAGCAGTGGTACAGGGCCCAGTGACCATACCTCTTTTTACCGCAAAGACATACCGGTACTCTTCTTTTTCACCGGACTGCATGCTGATTATCACCGGCCATCCGATGATTTTGACAAGATCAATTATGCCGGTGAGTGGCAGATCATTAAGCTGATAGAAGGAATAGTGCAGTCGGCCGCCAGTAAAGCCAAACTGGCTTTCACCAAAACCCGGGAAGCACAAACCAGTACCTCCACGCGCTTTAGCGTTACGATGGGTATTATGCCCGATTATACCTTTAGCGGCGCCGGCGTGCGGGTAGATGGCGTGAGCGACAACCGCCCGGCCAGCAAGGCTGGCCTCAAAACCGGCGATGTGATCCTTCAGTTGGGTGATTTCTCCACCACCTCCATGGAAGGATATATGCAGGCGCTTTCTAAATTTAAGAAGGGCGATAAGGCAAAGGTGAAATACAAGAGAGGAGAAGAGACCAAAGAAACGGAGGTTGAGTTTTAGTAAAGCTATTCACCATGAAGCTCAAGCTTGACTTTGACGAAATGGCGGATGATTTTTTCGACAATACCCGACTCATGGGTATTGTGGCGCCGGTAAAGAACTACCAGTTCTGCTGGCAGCTCAACCAGTTGCTGCGCCTTGACTTCCGCATCAACAACGATATTGAGATCCAGTTATTTAAGAAACAACGGAATTACTACTTTTCCATCTTTGAATACCGCGAACCCAACAGCTCCCTGGTACACTATTTATACAATAACCAGTTTGACGGGGAATACCTCTTACCGGAATTCCGGCACCTGGATTTTTTATGGTTACTAAAAGGCGACCTGGTGGCCGACGATTTCCTGCAAAACCTCTTAACCGCTATCAAAAGCATCAATAGCGTACAATTGGTGACCGAACTTACCAATGAGAAGATCAAAAACAAGGGGCACCTGATCTTTTAGTAATTGTCAGCACTTAAAGGATTAGCAGTTAGGTGTTAGCCTTTAGCGACCGGGAATCAACTTGCACAGGTAACAATAAACTATTCAATATGTGGAAGGAAGAAAAGAACACGCTGTACCGGAAATTCCAGTTCAAGGATTTTTCTGAGGCTTTTGGCTTTATGACCCGGGTGGCCATAGAGGCAGAAAAAATGAACCACCATCCCCTGTGGACCAATGTATACAATACGGTAGAAATATGGCTGTCTACCCACGACGCCGGCGATATAGTGACCGATAAGGACAGGAAACTGTCGAAAAAGATCGATGCACTGGTAGAACCCCGGTCCTAAATCTTAGCCTTTTATTAAGGTCTGAATAAGTATCTTGGTTTGCCCAAAAACCAGATACCATGAACCTGCTGCAAAAAATGCTCCTCAGCAGTACGCTGTTGCTGCTTACCGGTCTATCCCTGCACGCCCAATCCGTAGAAGAACAGTTGGTAAGGCCTGTCATACGTTGTGAGGACGTAAAGCTCAATGCCCTGCAGGCAATCCCCAATATGTACCGCCAGGGGCCTATTGACTCCGTTATCAGGGCCATTTCTTTCTGGGAAGGGGTCTGCGGACTTACCGAGGAGATCCAGCGGATCAAAATACTGGTGGCCATCCGCAATCGTAGTTTCTCTGAGCGGCTGTATGATAGCACCATCATTTTCCATATCAACCGGTTTAAAGAGGTGAAAGACCTGGATACTGACCGCCCATATTGGCTCGACCGCGATTCTGTGGCCCGTAACCGCCTCATCAGTTTCAATGCATTCACCAAAGAACTGGCCCGCTCTTTATTGCCCGGGGCAGGCAGGGAGGGCCTGGAATATTACTTTTGTAGCCTCTACGCCGATTCGGGCAATACAGCTGTCATCCTCGACAAGCCGGCCCTTGCCAACAGTTCATTGAAAAACTATTACCGCAGGTACGAAGACAGGATACGGAAGCTACCGAGAGGTCATTTAGCGCTGATCAGCGGCCTGTGGATACCTACCGGCGCCGCCACCCTGCTGGGCAATCATCCTTATATTGGTCTGGAGCTGGGCTCCCGGGGTATTAAAGACCGCATCGCCCTGGTACTTTCTTTTAAATTTGTCAATTCGAAGAATCCCTACCAGATAAAACGGAATAATCAGCTCTATGAAACAGATGACTTTTTTGGCGGCTATATCGGGCTCGATTATGGCAGAAAGCTGACGGGAAACGATACACATTTATTTGAGCTGACAGCCGGCGGCGGCCTCGATGGATTTGATGTATACCATACTTCTGATGATGACAAGCGCGAGGAAATGAAACCAATGTCTATTCTGAGCTATAATTTCAATGGAGGTGTTCAGTACAGTTGGTTTTACAATAAACAAAAAGATGCTTTCCTGGGCTTTCAGGCGAAGTACAACCTTACCAATTATCGCAACAAAGGCGGTACTGATCTGAAGGGCAATCCCATTACCATTGGCCTGGTATGGGGAATGGCTGCAGCAAGGCGTTATTATCCTTACCGTGGCCTTCAGTATTAACCATTACGGCCAATGATCTGGTTTTTGCTCACATATAACAGGCGATCAATATGAGCAGGATTCCAATAAGAATGGCAATGCCGTATGCAATCAATAACCGTCTTCTTTTTCGTCTGTACCTGATTTTAGCCATAACCGTTTAGCAGCCTTTTGGTAAGCAAAGAAAAGAATTGCCAATCCGGTAAACTATCGCATAATCATGTGGTTTTGCGCGTTCTTAAAAGCAGGTTAAAGACCGGCCCTGTTCACCGGGATTATTGCACCTTAAAAAACAGCATCCTCACGCATGAAATACTTAATATACACCTGCCTTGCTACTTTATTGATCGCTGTATCGTGTAAAGAAAACGCTAAAAAGGAACCACAGGCTCCTGAAGCGCCTCAGGAAGATTCTGTAATAGAAACCCTCGATACTTTATTATCGGCCGAAACAGTCCAGTCATTCAGTACGACCGGCTTCTCCGATTATGCTAAAAAGAAAGCTTCGGGCTTCGACTGGAATAAGTTCCGGATGACCAGCTCCTGGCAAGACGATTCCCTGCTGGTAAGTCCATTCCAGCCGGAGAAGGATTTTTATACCAATTATGGTCCCTTCCTGAAATACTCCCCCGATAGTTCCCGGTTCATCGACCTGGATAGTTACAATATTGATATTAGAAAAGATGCTAAAGGCCACTTTATTGGCAATGGAATAGGACCTGATTATGAAGTTAGCCTCGTGGATGTGGAAGGCGGCACCAAAACAAGGCTGGTGTTCATGGGGCCCGGCGGCTCTATAGAAGATGCGGTATGGCTCGACAATCATACCCTGATGCTGATGGGCGTACAGGAAAATGAAAAAGGTGAAAAAACAGCCACCCTGTGGCGATACCACCTGCCCACCAAGACTTTTTTCCTGTATGAAATTCCGGATACCACCATCGCTGGTCCCCTGATGGGCTATTGGAAAACAGAAAGATTAAAGAACGTGGTCATTCATTAGATAGAAGGCGAGGAGGCAGCAAGGTGGGTCGCCTTTCAAAAGGCGGCTCACCTGCTGCTGATAAAGTATACTACGAAGAAGGCCCCGCTGATGAGCGGGGCCGTCTCGATTATTTATTATGATTACCGGTGTTATGGTTTCCATTTTTTTGAGCAGGGTGGTGTTGATGACCAGGCCTTCTTTGGTCCGTTCATCCGTTCATACTCGCCAAAAACTCCTGGTTGTCCTTCGTACCACGCATACGGCGCAGCAACTCGTGCATAGCCTCTTCCGTATTCATATCAGTAAGATATACACGGAGCAGGTTCATACGCTGAAGTACTTCTTTTTCCAGCAGCAGGTCATCACGGCGTGTAGAAGAAGCTACCAGGTCAATGGCTGGGAAAATTCTTCTGTTAGCCAGACGACGATCGAGTTGCAATTCCATGTTGCCGGTACCTTTGAACTCTTCAAAGATCACCTCATCCATTTTAGAACCGGTATCGATCAGGGCTGTAGCCAATATCGTTAAGGAACCGCCATTTTCAATCTTACGGGCAGCGCCAAAGAACTGTTTAGGCTTTTGCATTGCATTGGCTTCCACACCACCAGACAGTACTTTACCGGAAGCAGGTGCTACGGTATTGTGTGCACGGGCAAGGCGGGTGATGGAATCAAGCAGGATGATCACATCGTGACCGCATTCTACCAGGCGCTTGGCTTTTTGCAAAGCGATGGTTGATACTTTCACGTGTTTTTCTGCAGGCTCATCAAAAGTAGAAGCAATAACTTCTGCTTTAACGCTCCGTTCCATATCCGTAACTTCCTCAGGGCGCTCATCTACCAGCACTACCATGAGATAACATTCCGGGTGGTTAGCAGCAATAGCATTCGCTACTTCCTTCAGCAATACAGTTTTACCTGTTTTAGGCTGTGACACGATCAATCCACGCTGTCCTTTACCAATCGGTGTGAACAGGTCCATGATACGTGTACTATATGCATTGGGAGCAGTGAATATATTCAGCTTTTCGAAAGGGAACAATGGCGTCAGGTAATCGAAAGGAACTCTGTCGCGCACATCTTCCGGTGCTTTACCGTTGATGGTTTCAACCTTCAGCAAGGCAAAGTATTTCTCACCTTCCTTGGGAGGACGTACAGCACCGTATACGGTATCGCCAGTTTTTAACCCAAACAGTTTGATCTGTGAAGGTGATACATAAATATCATCGGGAGAAGAAAGGTAGTTGTAATCTGAAGAGCGAAGGAAACCGTAGCCATCGGGCATCATTTCCAATACGCCTTCTGCAAGGATAACGCCATCAAACTCAATGTTGAAGGCTGTTTCACGATGACGGGGGTAAGACTTGTGTTGCTGATCCTGATTACCACCATTGCCGTTGCCATTGGATTGGTTGTCTTCTTGTCCGCCTTCATCTTCCTGGTTCATCACATTGCCGGATTGCTGTTGCTGCGGCTGCCTGTCTTGTTGATCATCATCGTCATCATCATCGTCATCCTGTTGTGATACAGGTGGCAGGTCTAATATCTGTTGCTCGTCTTCTGTTTTCTTGCGGGCGCCCTTCTTGGCAATCACTACTTTTTCTGCGGCCTTCTTCTTAGGCGCTTCCTTTTTAGCTTCTTTTTTATTTTTCTCTTCGCCAGTGCTCATAACGTCTGCTTCCTCTGTAGCATTGGCGGTAGTTGTTTTAATAATGCGTTTGCGCTTGCCTTTATCATCAGTTGCTGCGCCTTTCTCATCGCTGGCCAGGACGGCCTGTTTGTCGAGGATTTTGTAGATGAGACCCTGCTTGTCGAGTTTCTTGGGATTGGGAATTTTAAGCTGCTCCGCTATATCAAGCAGTTCGGGAACGAGCATGTCGTTCAGTTGGAGAATATCATACATAACAAAACTTGAAAGTTTAACACTTGATCAGAAGACCAATCTTTGTGTGTGTGTTGAAAAAAAATCTTTTGAAATGAGTTTATATTGAGTTGGAATGCACAAAAACTGATGAGTTAGCAGAGATCAGGTATGACTTATCAGTCCTATTCCGGCACAATAATACGTCAAATTTGTAAAAAGCAAAAATTTTTGCCCCGTGGGGTAAGGGTTTCCTGTTATAAACGGTAAAAATAACTTAAATACATCACATCGCTCAATGCCTTGATAGCGCTGATGTTATATACTAAAAACCTGGCATACCAGAGTATTTGATGAACAAGTTATAACCAATGGTTAATCATTATTAGCGGTAATTGTGCACCACCAGCTTTCCATCCTCATAAAATGGCAGCACATTCGCTCCATCAGCTGTTAAACAATAACGAATGTCTTTCTCCAGGCCAAAGCCGGTAAGACGATGATAATGGGATGCATTTTTTTCCGCCATGAAGCCATACAGATCCTTTTGGGCATTCAGGTACATGGTTTCTGCGATCTGCGATGAATCGCAGTTAATGGTAAAATGTTCTTTAATCCGGTTGATCACTGCACCTGCAAACAGCGTGTCTTCAATGTTTACACGGTCTTTCCATGCGGCACATCCCAACACTACCGGCAACTGCTGATCAACAAGGTAATCACATACCGCCGATAAATTGGGAAAAGAACCTGTTACGATCTGTCCTGCACCTCTTTCGAGTGCCATGTGTAACAATTTCGTGCCATTGGTAGTGGTAAGTACCAGTGTTTTTGAACGAATAAAGGTTTCCGGGTATTCGAAAGGTGAATTTCCGTATTCCAGTCCTTCAGCAATTTGCCCATCGCGTTCACCGGCAGTAATGGAATCAATTCTTTTGCCAAGCTCTATACACCTGGCCACACTGTCTACCGGTATCACACATTTGGCACCGTTATACAAAGCGGTAGCAATGGTGGAAGTAGCCCTTAATACGTCGATGATCACCACAACAGCGTTGTTGAGGTCATACAGGTGTAATAATGCAGGGGATAGGGAGGTGTAAAGCGTCGGTTTATTGTTGCTCATGCCGGGAAAAACGATTTAAAATTGGCTGCAATGTTAAGGAGCAGATACCAGCTAAAAAAACAAAATGTGCCGGAAGATGTTCGGTAAAAGGGAAGAAAAGGGGTTAATTATATGCAAAAACAGCCAGTTAGCGCTGCAATATGAACTTCCATTTATCGCTTTCTGCATATTCCTGGATCATCCGGTTACGCTGATCCAGCAACCCTTCCATGTATTTCCGGAGATAAACAGTGTTCAACATCTTGCCAATTGCACCATACGGTGTCTCAAAAGTAAAAATGTCAATGGCCAGTGTTCCGTTGTCAATCTGTTTAAAATGGTGCTCATGTTTCATACTCCTGAAAGACCCTTCCACCATTTCATCTGTAAAGGAAAAAGGTTGTTGCATAGCTGTCACCTTCACTTTCATGATCCTGGTCTTATACAGGTGCTTTGCTGTCCAGGTCACGGTTTCATTCAATCCAATCAATCCCATGGTGGTACCGGCCACTGCCTTTTCGCCCGTATGCGCCATTGCTTTTTTGTGCAGCTCAATGCTTCGGCTGAGGTCAAACACCCTTTCAACAGGGGCAGCTATAAAGTTGGTAAGGTGGATAGTGGGCATGGGATGGTTGGTTTGCTATGAGGAGTAATGTCAACAGCAAGAAATAAGCCAGAAAGAAAGCCGCGAGCGACGAGCTGCGAGCTTCGAGCCGCTTGCATCGCAGAAAAGGGTTGATAGCAAAAAACAACGAGCTGCAAGCCAGGAAGCATCGTAGTAAATGCCTCAGGGCTCGCAGCTCGTAGCTAGCAGCTCAGAGCTTGCCTCCTATACGAACGGGAACTTTACTACTTTGGCCTGCAACAACTTATCTCTCACTTTAATGTAGATCACCGAATCCAGTTGCGCAAAGGCTGTTTCCACATAACCAATGCCCACGGCCTTTCCCAGGCTCGGGGCCTGTGTGCCGGATGTTACTTTACCAATGGCTTTGCCTTCTGCATCAGCAATCACATAATCGTGGCGGGGAATACCCTTATCGATCATTTCAAAACCTACCAGCTTGCGGGTAACACCCGCTTTCTTCTGCTGCTCAAGAATGTCTTTGGCGGTAAAATCTTTAGTGAACTTAGTGATCCAACCCAGACCTGCTTCCAGCGGTGAGGTGGTATCATCAATATCATTGCCATATAAGCAAAAGCCCATTTCCAGACGAAGGGTATCACGCGCACCGAGGCCAATGGGCTTCAATCCCTGCGGGCCGCCCGCAGCGAAAATAGCATCCCATACCTTTTCAGCAGCGCCATCCTTGTCTTCAAAATAGATCTCTATCCCACCCGCTCCGGTATAACCCGTAGCGCTCACCACCACATTGTCTACACCGGCAAATTTGCCCTTGGTGAAGGTGTAGTATTTCAGGTTGAGAATATCCATATCAGTAAGCGGCTGCATCAGCTTAGTGGCATTCGGGCCTTGTATGGCCAGCAGACAGGTCTTGTCGCTTACATTGTGCATTTCAACGTTGCCGGTATTGAACTGGCTGATCCAGTTCCAGTCCTTCTCAATATTGGAAGCATTGACTACCAGCATGTACACCTTATTTTCCTCAATGCAATACACCAGCAGGTCATCTACAATACCACCTTCCTTATTGGGGAGGCAGCTGTACTGCGCCTTACCGGCAGTAAGCTTCGAAGCATCGTTGGAGGTAACCCGCTGTATGAGGTCAAGCGCCTTTTCTCCTTTCAGAATAAATTCACCCATATGACTTACGTCGAATATACCGGCATTGGTGCGTACTGCCGCATGTTCATCGTTAATACCCGTATAAGAAATGGGCATGTTATAACCGGCAAACTCCGCCATTTTAGCGCCGAGGCCAATGTGTTTTTGCGTGAAAGGAGTATTCTTCATTTGGTGATTTTGTGCCGCAAAAATAAAGGTTGCCGCCAAGGTCGCCAATAAAAAGAGAAAAGGCATACAAAAATGATTTATTATCCTCAATTATCGCTTAAGGCAGGATAGAATACGTAGTTGGTACACTTTAAACAACCGGTCACTGCCGGACAACTTACGTTCCAGGGAGACTTTTTGACGAATTACTACTTACCACTCCTTGCAGTATACTCATGCTCACTTCAGGCAAATAAAAAAGGGGCCGTAGTGTAACCGGCCCCGTTGTTCCAACTTCAACCTGGTCCCGGATGGAAAATCCCAGACCAAACTATTAAAAGAGTTTTGAAAGCGTTGCTAAAGGGCCACTCAGGTCAGCGATCTTACGAACTGTTGTTGATTCGGCTTCACCATCAGCTTCAGTATTCGAATCATTAGAATCCGCCACTTTTTCCACCCGTTGCTTTTTGGGCGCTTTCTTCTTTTCTGCTGAATCAATGACTTCATTTTCCCGGCGGTAGCGGTATTCAACTCCCGTATCGGTTTTCAATTCGCCTTCCATATGAATTTCCTGATCACCGTCTTTTATCTTCAATTTAAACTTGCCGCTTTTCAATTCGAATTGATCATATTTATCTACCCGTTGCAATCCATTATCGGGTGTCATGATCATCTCATGATCACTTTGCCAGCCATAGGAATTATCCCAATCATTGTCATTATTCCAGCCCCGGCGACGATTGTAACTGATGCTGAACCATTCGTAGTCCTCCACTTTCGAGTCTATCTGTATGCGTTTCCCTACGGGCACTTCTACAATGACCAACACCTGTTGGTTCCTGAATTTTTCATTGCGGCTAATGGCAAATCCTTTGGGCAATACCAGCACACTATCTTGCTGAGCTACGTTAAAGCTGATGCGCTCTGCCAGGTTCCTGGCTGTTTCGGGGTTGTTACCACGGCTAAACCTTACACGGGAAACATGGAAATTAGCATCCTTGCTTTTTCTGATGTTCACTCTTACCGTGTTCAGCATTAGCGTATCCTTATTGATCGCATAGAAAGGCCAGTCTTCCCAGGAAATACCAAACCAATCCCCACCATAATAACGGGTATAGTTATTGGATACATCGATGTACATTTTACCATCAGCAGGCTGCACAATATTCACCGATTCTTCCACAGGAGCAAAGGTTCTGAAGTCGCGGGCCACAATACCACCCAGCACCAGGGCACAAATCAGGCCTACAAACCACAAAGTGCCAAATACATATCCCAGGTAATGATTGCGTGAACGTACGCCCATGATGCGACGGATCAACCAGGTGATCAGCGCAACCAGTGGTACACCCAGGAAAAGGATGAGCGTACCCCAGGCCAGCAGGTTCTGTCCAAATCCCTCAAGCACAAAGTCTTTCACCGGGAACATGGTAAAGCCACCAAATATGATCCCTACAAAAGCTCCAAACAACGCCACCACAATAATGGCTGCGATCACCAGGAAGAAGGCTTTAAAGAGCACACCGATCACATGGCCGATACCACTTCCCGCACTGCGGGCGATGGGCGCTGCTTCCGTAGAAAAGGTCTTGGCACGTGTGCCGGCTGATTGGCCAAACTCTTTCGCTCTTTCACCCCATTGCTGGGCTGACTCCTTTACTTCCTTTCCCCATTTTTCAGCCTTCGTCTTAAACCCCTCCAGATCTTCCTTTACCGTATCACGGATAGAGTTGAGGTCCACCTTCTCTCCCCGCATTTCCAGCTTTTCGCTGGAAGTAACCGCTATGGGAACCGTTATCCATAAAACGATGTAAGCAAAGAACAGGGTACTGCCCAGGGAGCCCGTGATCACTTTAGGTCCCCACCAAAAATCCCAGTCATGGCCCCACCACATATTATTAAACACACCAGAAACCAGTCCGATGATCAAAGGCAAAGCAAAGATCAACCTGGGCACCCAGGCGCCTACATTAAGATAAGCAGCCAGACCGCCAGCCACACCCGAGATCACCTTATCATCTGCACTACGGTACAGGCGCTTGGTGATGCTGGTCTCAACAGACTGCGATGGGATGATCACCCACAACAGGATGTATAACCAGAACAAGGGGGCAAACAGTACTACAAAAAGAATACGCATGATCACCGGGTCGATACCAAAGTAGTTGGCCAGGCCACTGGCCACACCACCAACGATCTTATCATCAGCATTCCGGTACAGCCTGCCGCGTCCACCCTTGTTGTAGGTGCCGTAACTCTGAGAACTGGAAGCGGAAGAATAAGACTGACTTTGGGAAGATGACTGTTGCTGTGCACCACTGCCACCATTGGTTTCTGTACCGCCGCTTACTGCTTCTGCTTCAAAATCCTCGGGGCGACCCATGCTGGCAATTACCGCATTCACATCATCATCAGTTATACAGATAGATCCTTTTTTGATGCGTTCAGAAAAAAGTTCAGCAATACGGCTTTCAATATCATTGATGATCTCATCACGTCCTTCTTCATTAGCGAAATACCGTCGCAAACTTTCTATGTATTGCTTCAGGAGCTCGAAAGCGGTCTCCTCGATGGGGATCACCCTGCCCTGAAAGTTTATGTTGATTACCTTTTTCATTGTTCGTCTTGTTTGTCGGTGGTTGAAGTGTTAGTTGGTATGTTGGAGGTATCGAATCCAAAGGAAACATTGCCGGCGGTTGAAACCAGCGATTCTTTTTTACTGGTCAGCTGGTTAACGGCGTTGGCCAGTTCATTCCAGGTGGCTTCCAGTTCTTTGTAAAACTCTTCGCCTTTTGGTGTCAGCGAAAAGTATTTGCGGGGCGGCCCGGAGTTACTTTCTACCCAGCGGTAGGTGAGCATATCCGAGTTTTTAAGGCGGGTTAATAGTGGGTAAAGGGTGCCTTCCAGTATCTGCAAGTTACAACCCCGCATTTCATCCACAATATCACTCGGGTAAGCTTCTCCCCGGCGAATGATGGACAGAATGCAGAACTCCAGTATTCCCTTCCGCATCTGGCTTTGTGTGTTCTCTATATTCATACAATGCTACTGTTTTTTAAAACCGGTAGCAGGGGTTCATGGCTATACTTTCCTAAGAACTGTGTTGGCTATACTTTTCTTGACCCCATGCTACCGGTCGTTGTGATCATTTACAACACAAATATAGGGTGAATTTTAGTACTATGCAACACAAAGTACCTACCGTCAAAAGGTAATCTCCATAAACTGCTAATAAGTTTTGCCGTAAACGCTGTCTGGATAAGCATTTAACGCAAAACAGGCGCGATCAATAAATTTTTAAGCTTTGGATGAACGGTCATTAGTGTTGGATGAATGGAGCTGAGGCATATCCTCCTCGAAATTGAAGAAGATCGGCAGAGCGCATTACGAAATACCAATATGGGAATAGCGACAGAGTAGGTACAGAGAACGTACAGAGAGGATCAGCCGGAGATTAGCTGGGATTAGCCGTAGATTATCAATGGATTATCTACCACCCCCCTTCCTCAGCTGTATCAAAAATAGGTTATGGAAGTAATGTTTGAAATTGAATGCTAGCGGAGCGTACAAATATTCTGTATCTGCACTTTTCCATTCCCTTCCACCGCCAGGTTGAAGGTTTGGCTTCCCTGGCCGGAAACAGTCAGCTGAAGTACGTTTACGCCCCGGCTGAGGGGGATGCGCATGTAAGAGATGGTATGGGGTAGACTTTGCCAATTGCGGGTATCGGCCTTTTCCGACACAAAACTAAAAACCTGTATAGCCAGTGCTACCGCTTCTTTGGTATCCTTGTTTTTGTCATCACTCTTGGGCCGGGCCGCCACCTCGGCCAGCTTCTTCACCGCCAGCCGGCTCAGCGCCTGCGACATTTCTTTCAGGAAACGCTCCTTTAAAGTAGCAAAAGCGATCGTATTGATGTTTTCAGCAGGTTCAAACTGATAAGTAGCATGATTGAGGGAAACATTAGCGCTCTGGTAAAACAGCGGCTGTTCCTGGTATTTGGGGAAAGCTACCCGCAGCGAACGCAGGTCGTCCAATTTAAGATCCTCCTTCTTTGCATTGGTGCTGGCAAAGTCAAAGGGGATATTGAAAGAGCCCGAGGGGTCTACAAAGGCAAAGTTGCCAAAGCCGTCCTTGGTGAGGGCGAAAAAGAAGTCCTGTTGTTGCTTTACCGGCGCCAGGCCATTTTCCCAGAACAGTACCAGCTCGCCGCCTTCGGGTGGGGGTGCCGACTGGAATTTGGTATTCAGCAGGCCTTCATACCGCTCCACCTCATCCCGGAAACCCATTAGCTCAGCCGTGCGCAAAAGGTCTTTCTTCAGCTGGTCCGGCAAAGTGGTGCCGTAATACTGGTTATTATTCTTCAGGTAAATGTCTACTGCATTGCGGTAAGCAATGAAAGCATTGTTGATATCATTGCCTTGTTCATAGATGATGCCCTGGAGCATGAGCGAAAAAGCATCATCCGAGTAACGATTCTCCCGTTTGCTCTTATCCTGTTGTGCATAACTGGTGAGGGAGATGCGGCGGGCTTCTACCATCGCTTCATCCGGCTGTCCCAGGTAGAGGTAGTTGAGCGCCTTGTAATAATGAACCATGAACTTCTCAAAATCCTCCCCCTTGTATGTTTGCATCATGGGATTGAGCAGCGTACCCAATGCGATATCGCCTGCTGTAGTGCGCACATCTTCCATGAACACATCGGCTTGGTTGAAATAGACATTGCTGCTGTCATACTGCTTGAGCAGGTGTGTTATCTTGCCTTTCTCCAGCATGTATAGCAGTTGATTGCGCCTGGCCTTGATCAATTTGACCTTTTCCAGATCAACATCTGCCTTCTTGTAATTACCATTCCGCACTTCAGCATAGTAACTGCCAATGCGGGTATTGTAAGTAGCGCAGGAAAATAAAAAGAGCATCAGCGATAGAACAGCTAATGCTCTTACCATATTTTTAGATGATAATGCCATGCCGGTAGGATCTGCCATTCACGGATTTGTATTCTAACACCAATTAGTTGGTCACGTACTTGGAAATCTTATGATCGCCAATCCAAACCACTTCATTTGTCTGAATATTCGTCAGCTCCAGGTTTATCTGGTAGTAAACCACTTTCTTCCGTTTCTGAGAATCCACAATAGAATTGATGGAGCCCTGCAGGATAAAATCGGCGCCTTGTTCCAGACCAAACTTCTTCATACTGGAAGTAGAAGCATTGGTTTGCTGGTCGGCCTTTTCAGCCCGCAGTTCTTCACGCTTCTTACCGCCTTGTACCAGTCGCACCCTACCCGATTTGATGAAAGATTGTTCTACATCTTTTACAAAAGTTTCCGCATCAATATGCTCGGTGCTTTTGTTGGTCACAAAACCTACGATCACCACAGGCTTTTGGCCATTGTGTCCTTCCTGGTAGTCGCCTACCCACTTATCCTTGAGGATATCATCGATCATTTTTTCAGCTGTCAACCGGGAGTCTGTATTGTTCCAGCGTCCGCTGAGGTCGATCTGTTCGCCCGGATCAATACGGGTTACTTTACGCGAGCAGGATACAGTAATAGCGCTTACAGCTACAATGGCTGTAACAATCCATAAAACTCTTTTCATATTGGGATATTTATAAAAGATGTGTTGGTGAATACTCATAAATGGGAAGACCGGTGGTGTTACCTGCACCAAAATGCTATAGAAGCTGCCAAAGGTAAGGTACTCCAGAGGTAGTTACCCCAGCCGGTGCCGCCATAAGGGCGATTGTAGGAGTTATAAGGATAATAGTAATCATTATAATAACCGTTGTACCAGCCACTGTTGCGCGCTCTTTCCATGCGGAGTTCACGGCGCCAGGCTTTGCGGTTGGCACGTAATTCTCTTTTATCTTCCAGGTAGTCGATCGCTTTATACGTTTCCTGCAAAGTCGTTCCATGCCAGCTATTGATGGAATCTGCCATCTGCATATAGCGGGCCTGACTAACCATAAAACTGGGGTTTTGATCGGGCGCTAAATTTTGCGCAGTACTGGTAAGTACTGTTGCTACGATCAGGGAAGCGGTAAGTAAAATACTTTTCATAGTTCTAGCTTTTGAGGTGACCAATTGACAATACAAAGCTAATCAGCGATGCGTTAAGTGTCCGTTAAATAAGATCTGCCCATTGCAAGATACTGTTAAACATCAGTTTCTGCAATCACTACGCATAAAAACACATGATTATGTGACAGGACAAGAATAGGGGATCAGGAAACTAAGGAATCAATTTAAGCGGAACTAACGGCTTAAAGGCGTAGTAAATTGATTAATAAGACGTTGCCAAAAATAAATAGTTTTAATAAAAATATTATATTTGCATTGGAGGCTTTGTCGGGAAACTGGCATTGCCTTTTTCTTTTATCAGACTACAGTAACACTCCATACTGTAATTTCTTTCCCCAAAAGCTCTCTTGTTGTTCTGTACCGCATAGACTTAATGATTTCCAGGTAACGGTTTAATTCTGAACGTGCAGGTTTTTCAAGTTTATGTTCTATTCGAAAACCCCAGGAAATTATATAGGCTACAAAATCAATCCATTGAATTCCTGTACTCAGATCACTATGCACAAAAAAAGGCTCTGGTATTATTAAATTAGACCGGATACAGCCTTTAGATGTTTTTTTGAAGTATTTGTCCATTTGGTTGAGAAGGATATGGCTCATAGATTTTTCCAACTCATCAAATACGATAATACCGTTAGGCTGACTGCCCTGATCTTCCAGGAAATAATAAAAGCGCTCGAACAGGTAAACATAATCTTTACGTAATAGCTCGCGGTTTCTGTCAATGCTGGTATTGTTGGCAACAACAGATGCAAATATTTTACACCGAAAAGCATTACACAGATTTAATACCTTTTCAACACAATCCAGTTTAGCTTGAGCTAATGCTGTAAGTTGCTTTTTTGTTACTCTTTCTCCATTGTTTAATGCTTGTCTGGCTAGAGTTGCCCCTTCACGTTCAGGAATAGGAGGTAATTGACTGGCAAGTCGAAACGTTTTCCTATTCAAGAATGTTCTTGCTTTTATCTCCCTTCCCTCATCTCTATATCTACCTTGAAAACATTCGGCTTCTACATCATGTGTTAACCTTATCAGGTTCCACAGATCATGGTCTTGAATAACTATTCCAGCCAATACTTCATAAGGAGAATCTTTACGATCCTGTCCGCTTTCATCAATAAAAAGAAAAAATGCCATATCCAATAAAGATATGGCATGCATAATAATATTAAACAATATGTCCTTATTTCTTCAACCCAATCTCCCTCAGCCTTTCATCCAGGTATTCACCGGCAGTAGCATCAGGATAGGCTTTGGGATGCGTGGCATCAATACAGCTTTCCAGGCTGGCCAGACTCATTTCTCCTTTGGGATGCAGGAAGAAAGGAATAGAGAAGCGGGAAGTATGCCACATGGCGCGGGGTGGGTTCACCACGCGGTGGGTAGTGCTCTTTAGTTTATTATTGGTAAGCCTTTGCAGCATATCGCCCACATTCACTACAATCTGTTCGGGCAGGGAAGTAACGCCTACCCATTCATTTTGTTTGGTCAATATCTGTAAGCCGTCGGCAGAAGCGCCTACCAGCAGGGTGATGAGGTTAATGTCTTCGTGCTGCTCTGCACGGATGGCCGACTTAGGTTCCGACGTAATCGGCGGATAATGTATCGCCCGCAGGATGGAATTGCCATTGTGGATATGTGCATCAAAATAATGTTCATCCAGGCCCAGGTATAAAGCGATGGCCTGCAACAGCGCCTTGCCCGACTTTTCAAAAGCCCGGTAGGCTTCATCAAAAGTAACGTTGAAGGCTGCCACATCTTTTACCTTCACATTCTCGGGATATTCGCTCTTTATCGGATCATTGTCTTCCACGATCTGGCCATATTGGAAAAACTCTTTCAGATCGGGAGCATCACTGCCCTTGGCATGTTCCTTACCAAAGGAAGTATAGCCACGCTGACCCGCCAGTCCGGGTACTTCATATTGTCGTTTGGTATCAGACGGCAGGGCAAAGAATTGCTGCACGTATTTATAGAGGTCGGCAATGAGGTCATCGGGTATACCATGATTCTTGACAGCCACAAAGCCTACCTCTTCATAGGCCTTGCCCAATTGGTTTACAAAAGCCTGCTTCAGTTGCGGATCGCCGGAAGTAAAATCGGCGAGGTTGACGACGGGTATAGCCATAACAAACGTTTTAATATTAAATACAGCCCGCTTTTTGAACGGGGATGTAAATTACAATTTACGAAAATCATTTGGCTATTGTGTAGAACTATTTATCACAGCAGGCTTTTTTTACTGACCGTTATTACAAACCGCCATTCTTTTCCTGTATCATCCTTTTCTCCTCATCGGTAATGTTCATCAGTGCATAATGAGGCACCCTGTTGATAGCTACTTCATCCAATGCATTCACCACATCCTGGTAGCTGGATGCTGAAGTAGGCTTTATCATCAATGTAAGGTCTTTACTGAAACCGGCCTTGGATTGCTCCATGGCCCGTTGCTTATCCCGGATCACCTGGCCAATGCCATCTTTCATAGAGAAAGTAGTAATCCCAAAAGCTCCTTTTTGCAATGCCTTGTCCATGTATCCGTGATAATAAAACACCTTATTACCGCTAATAGGCAATATAGTCAAAGCCGAAGTTTCACCAACATGTATATCGTCTATCACCGGCTTTGTGTCATCGGGCATGATCAGCCTGGTAGCCACCGGTTCCGACATCGTAGTAGTAAAGATAAAAAAGGTAATGAGCAGAAAGCCGAGGTCTACCATGGGCGTTAGGTCTACACGGGTTGACAGTTTTTTACTGCGGCGCACACCAGGTTTATCACTGGTAGTGGCGGTACTTATTTCAGCCATATGGGTATGTTTATAGTGAGACGCCGCAATAAAAACTTTCCATAATAAAAAAGAGCCGCCTTGCAGCGACTCTATATATATTCATTCGTGTAATTCGTGTACTAGAATTCCGCACTCTTCGGCGTCCTTGGGAAGGCGATCACATCACGGATATTCGTCATACCCGTCACAAACAATACCATGCGCTCAAAGCCCAGGCCAAAGCCTGCATGCGGCACTGTACCAAAACGGCGCGTATCCAGGAACCACCAAAGCTCATCGGCAGGGATATTCAACTCTTCCATTCTTTTGGTGAGCTTGTCCAGACGTTCTTCCCGTTGGGAGCCACCTACAATTTCACCAATGCCTGGCGCCAGGATATCCATGGCCGCTACCGTTTTCCCATCTTCATTCTCCCGCATGTAGAAGGATTTGATGTCTTTGGGATAATTGGTAACGATCACCGGTTTCTTGAAATGCTTTTCCACCAGGTAACGCTCGTGCTCACTTTGCATATCCACACCCCATTTCACCTCATACTGGAACTTCTTCTTTTTGTAGGCTGGTGAGTTGAGTAAAACCTCAATGGCTTCCGTATAGGTAATGCGCTCAAAGTCGTTGTTGAGTACAAACTCCAGCTTTTCTATCAATCCCATTTCACTGCGCTTATCCTGCGGCAATTGCTTTTCTTCTTCCGTGAGCCTTTGCGCCAGAAATTCCAGGTCTTCCCGGTTATTGTCCATCGCAAAACGGATCAGGTATTTAATGAATGCCTCGGCCAGGTTCATATTGTCTTCCAGGTCATAAAACGCCATCTCCGGCTCGATCATCCAGAACTCAGCCAGGTGACGCGCCGTATTGGAATTCTCTGCCCTGAATGTCGGGCCGAAAGTATAGATCTCACTAAAGGCCATCGCAGCCAGCTCACCTTCCAGTTGTCCGCTCACCGTAAGGTTGGTAGAACGGCCAAAGAAATCCTCCTTGTAATTGATACTGCCATCCTCATTTTTCGGTGCATTGTCCATCGGTAAAGTGGTTACCCGGAACATTTCACCCGCACCCTCCGCATCACTGGCGGTAATGATGGGCGTATGCATATACACAAATCCTTTCTCATGAAAGAACTGGTGGATGGCAAAAGCCAGCGCATGGCGCACCCGGAACACAGCTCCAAAAGTATTGGTGCGGAAACGCAGGTGGGCGATCTCACGCAGGTATTCCAGGCTGGGCCTGTTCTTTAACTGCAAAGGATATTTTTCAGCATCACTATCCCCTAATATTTCAATAATAGCCGCTTTTACTTCTATTTTCTGTCCCTTACCCTGAGAGGCCACTACCTGGCCGGTTACTTTCAGCGAGGCGCTGGTCGTAATGCGTTTCAGTGTGGCTTCATCCAGCATACCCAGTTCAACTACTACCTGCAGGTTATTATTGGTGGAACCGTCATTCAGCGCTATAAATTGATTGTTGCGGAAAGTGCGCACCCAACCCATTACTACTACTTCCTGGCCCGTTGTTTCGGAGGCCAGCAGTTCCTTGATCTTTACCCGTTTGTTGAACATGATGTTAAGCTTAATACTATTATAACCCTGCGTTTTGCAGGACGGCAAAGATAAGGATTGGGGGTGCAATCTTATTATCTGATACCTTTGGGCAGGCAGTAATTTCCTGCGAATCTTTCAAATCTCACAAAATCCGGGTTCAGACAATGAAAATAGCCTTCTTCTCTACTCAGCCTTACGACCGTACCTATTTCAACCAATACAATACAGGCCATGAACTGGTATTTTTTGAGGCGCCGCTGAATGCGCAAACGGTCAACCTGGCCACCGGCTTTACCGCCATCTGCGCTTTTGTGAATGATGTAATATCCGCAGCCGTCATCGAACAACTGACAGCACAGGGCGTGCAATTGATCGCCCTGCGTTGTGCCGGGTACAACAATGTAGACCTGGCAGCTGCCAAAGCCCATCAAATTCCCGTTGTTCGTGTACCCGCCTACTCCCCTTTTGCCGTAGCCGAACATGCCGCGGCCATGATCCTTACCCTCAACCGCAAAACCCACAAGGCCTACAACCGCGTGCGGGAAGGCAATTTCGCCCTGCAAGGGTTAACGGGTTTTGATTTGCACGGCAAAACCGTAGGGGTAATTGGTACCGGGAAGATCGGACAGGTATTTGCCGGTATTATGCAAGGGTTTGGCTGCCGGGTGCTGGCCTTCGACGTCATTGCCAATAAAGACATGGAAGCCCAGGGCGTGGAATACCTCCCTCTGGTCAGGCTATTACCGCAATGCGATATCATTTCCCTGCATTGCCCCCTGAATGAACAAACCAAACACATTATCAGCGCCCAAACCCTCAGCATGATGAAGGATGGGGCGATGCTGATCAATACCAGCCGGGGCGCCCTGATCGACACCCAGGCCGCCATCGAAGCCCTGAAAACCGGGCGACTGGGCTATCTGGGCATCGATGTGTACGAGCAGGAGGAAAAGCTTTTCTTCCACAACCTGTCGGACGAGATCATCCACGACGATGTGATTATGCGGCTGATGAGCTTCCCCAATGTGCTGGTCACCGCCCACCAGGGCTTCTTTACCGACGAGGCCCTCACCCAGATCGCACAAACTACCCTGCAGAGTATCAACGACTTTGAGCAGGGAAAGCCGCTGTTGAACAGGATTGTATAAGATTACAGAGTGCCCTTGGGCGAGCTCATTTAGGTTAAAGGTCGGCTCCCGCAATACTGCGGCACCGTCCGGCACTTGCAGCGCTGCAGGGCGACTCACCTTAATTCGCAGACAAGCCCAGGCCATCAACAGTGCTAATAATCTCATAAATAAGACCTAACCGGGGCTTTTTTACTCAATTCGTAAAGGCTCTCCCATTCATTTCGGTAATTTCGCGGCCTTGTACCCCGCCTAAAGTGGGAAGGCTATATTCTTAACATGAGGGAGACGATTCAAATTGCATTGGTAGGCAACCCCAACAGTGGCAAAAGCTCGCTGTTCAATGCCCTTACCGGGATGAACCAGAAAGTGGGTAATTTCCCCGGCGTAACGGTTGATAAGAAATCGGGTAATACCGTCATTTCCGAAACGATGACGGCTACCATTATCGACCTGCCCGGTACCTATAGCCTGTACCCCCGCCGGGAAGATGAATGGGTGGCCTACCGGGTATTGATGCAGCAGGACAAAGAAGTAGACCCGCAAATGGTGGTGCTCATCGCCGACGCCAGCAACCTGAAACGCAATCTCTTATTCGCCTCGCAGATCATCGACCTTAAAATACCGGTAGTCATTGGCCTTACCATGATGGACCTGGCCAAACAGAAAGGCATAAAGATCGATGTGCCAGAACTGGAAAGGGAACTGGGAGTGCCCATTATTCCCATCAACCCCCGTAAGAACAAAGGCATTCCTCAACTCAAAAAGGCGATAGAACAAACCGCCCTCAATCTCTATAAGCTGCCGGTACGCGATTTCATCAACAATGAAGCCCTGGCCCCCAATGCAGTGAAAGCGGTAAAAGAGGTGGTGGCCGACCTGAGCGATTACAAAGCCATTCATTACCTCATCAACCACGAGTCTTTTGCATTGCCAAACGGATTGCAGGAGAAAATAGAGTCGATCGAGGAAGTCAATAAATTCAACCATACCAAAACCCAGGCAGAAGAGATCCTGCAGCGCTACCAGCGCATTGGCGTCATCCTGAAGCAGTCGGTATCAGAACCATCACCGCTACAGAAAACGATGTTCACCGAAAAGCTGGACGATGTGCTGCTGCACCGCCGCTGGGGTTATTTGATCCTGATAGCCGTATTGTTCCTCTTGTTCCAGTGTGTATTCTGGCTGGCGGAATATCCCATGACCGCCATCGAGTGGACCTTTGCCGGGTTGAGTGGATTCTTCAGTCGTATATTACCCGAAGCCTGGTGGAGCGACCTGTTCATCAATGGCCTGATCGCCGGAATTGGCGGTATCGTGGTATTCATACCGCAGATCATGATCCTTTTCGGATTGATCACCATCCTGGAAGACACGGGCTATATGGCCCGCATCAGCTTTCTTACCGATAAACTCATGCGCAAGGTAGGCCTCAACGGCAAAAGCGTGATGCCCATGATCAGCGGATTTGCCTGCGCCGTGCCGGCCATCATGAGCGCCCGGAATATTGAAAACAAGAAGGAAAGACTACTCACCATATTTGTTACACCCCTTATGAGCTGCAGCGCCCGACTGCCGGTGTATACCATCCTCATCGGACTGGTGATCCCCAAACAAACGCTCCTTGGATTCATAGGCGTACAGGGCCTGGTGATGATGGGGCTTTATCTGCTGGGCCTCGTAATGGCACTGCTGACATCCTATGTAGCCAAATGGTTTATCAAGATAAAAGAAAAGAGCTTTTTCATATTGGAGCTGCCTACTTACCGGGCGCCCCGCTGGAAGAATGTGGTGGTGACCATGGTGAGCAAAGCAAAGATCTTTGTGGTGGATGCCGGAAAAGTGATCATCGTGATCAGCCTTATATTATGGGCCCTCAGCTCGTACGGACCCAAAGAAAGGATGGCTGCGGTACACACCAAATATGAGCAACTGGAGCAGCAGAACCCCGACAAAAAGGATCAGCTGGACCGTGAAAAAGGAACTGACCTCCTTGAAAATTCCTATGCGGGCATCCTGGGTAAAAGCATCGAACCAGCCATTAGTCCCCTGGGCTACGACTGGAAGATCGGCATTGCCCTGATCACTTCTTTTGCCGCACGCGAAGTATTCGTAGGCACCATGGCTACCCTGTATAGCGTAGAAGGCGGAGCCGATGCCGATGAGACTACCCTTACGGAAAAACTCAACGCTGCCACCCGGTCCGACGGCAGCAAGGTATATACTCTGGCCACCGGCCTTTCCCTGATGATCTTTTATGTGTTTGCCATGCAATGTATGAGCACACTGGCCATCGTGAAGCGGGAAACCCGCAGCTGGAAATGGCCCATACTGCAATTGATCTATATGACAGGACTGGCCTATGTAATGAGCCTCCTGGCCTTCCAGCTATTTAAATAAGCGACATACACATTATCATTCCCTGTAACGGGTTTGAGCCTCATCAATAAGCTGCGGGAGAGGGCTGGTAACGCAACAAACATTTCCGGTTGGTCGTTATTGCTTCATCTAAATCCCCTCCCTATGAAAAAGATAAGTATTATCTTTTTTGCATCCGTCTGTGTATTAGCGTCTTATGCCCAAACACCCGTTGCGTGGTTCCATTACGCGGAAGAATTCTATTTCGTAAAAGAGGTCCCCACCGCAACCTTACAGGGCAAAAATTTCCGATATGAAATTGCTGTAAAAGCCGACCCGGCCGACACTCTTTCCAAAGTGCGTATTCATGGTATTGGCGTAGGCAAAGGCCAGGACGATTTCCTCAATAGCCATTTTACTATCGAAACCCGCTCAGAACAGGAATGGACTATTTATACCGTGGTAGGAACTGTAGCCCCGGAAGCCAAAAAGCTGTGGTTTTATGCCTCCGTTAATGGAAATGGCAGCTTCTATTTTGATGACCTTAGTTTTTATATAGAAGATGATCCCGGCAAATGGCGGCAACTCTCCTTATTCAATGCCTCCTTCGAAGAAAAGCAGAACGATATTTTTGCCGGCTATTACGTAAGCAAACGAAGATCGCCCAATGTGCAGACCTTGCTAAGCAAGGAAACAGCCAAAACGGGACAGAAATCTTTGTTGGTGAGAACAAGAGGCGCTGCCCCTGTTGTGACCTCCGCTTTGAGTGAATAAAATTGATCTCTAACGATTTCATACATCAATCCCAAGACAATCAACACGAAAGGAGCTCACAAGGAGCTCCTTTCTCTTTTCTACCCATGAAAAACCCAAATGAAAAGTAACCATCCGTCCAAGTATTTTATTAGCTGGTAGCCCGTTCCAGGCGAAGGCGTAAGTCGGGATATATTCTCTTCATCAGCGTATTCAGTATCTCTTCTTTGGAAGGCCCGAAGTTGCTGTTCCTGTTGCGTACCAACAACCAGTCGTTGTTGTCCAGTGCTCTCGAATCGCCGGTATAGGTAGCATAGCTATCGTCCCAGCTGAGGTTCTGCGAAAGCAGGCCCTGGTCCACACTTTTGTTGTTCACAACATCATTTACCCGGTAATCAAGGGCGCCATTCACCGTGAAGGTGCGGCGGGTAATGCGCAGGGTGGCATACACTGTTTTGTACACCGCTTTACCGGTGGTATCCTTGCCTACTTCAATGCTGCGCGATACGTTGCGGGTAAATTGATAGGGTACGGAAGCATTGGCATCGATATTTCTCCACCTTACATCCACGGTCCAGTCGGCATCAATGTTTTCACGGTCTGCATCACGGTCGGTATAAAAACGGGCCGGTACAATGTTGGCATTACGTCCACCCAACTCACGTACCAGCGATTCCTGGTAATCTTCCGGGCGATAACGGAAACCGGTATTGCCCCAGGTGTTGAAGAAGAGGTTGTCATCTTCAATACGGTTAACCACCACATTGACCACACTTCTTTCATAGGATTCTGCGATTAACTCCTTTGCATCCTTATAGCCATTTACATAGTAGTTGGTTTTACGAAAAGCTTCATTGGCCTGCAGGTTTTGCTCACGGCTGTTGGCAGCCAGCAGGTTGTTGCCTTTATTGTAAAAGTAGCCGGCAGCTTCTTCGCGTATATTCTGCAATTCCTGTAAATAGTTGTTGGGCTGTACCAGTTTAAGCAAGGCGGGCACCGATTGGGCACTGGTATACATTTGCTGGAGGGCATTGAGCTCACTCAGCATTTTATCCCAGCGCTTTTCATCCGTGCTGGTGCGGTATACGGCAACCGCTTGTTCGTGCCTTTCTACGGATAAGGCATATAATTCTTTCAGGTCATTCTGCGCTTTGACATTATCAGGGTGCTTCACCAGTTCATTCACAGCCTTATAAAGAGGCTTGTCTTCTGTATAAGAAGCCTGGAACTTAGGGGCGCCGCAGGATACCAGGAGTACCACGGCCAAAGACATAGAGGTTATTAGGTGTTTCATAAATTAAATCTCCTTCCATACATTGACTGCAAAAGGGCTCGAAAGATTGTTAGGGGAATCATAAAAGAAGAATACAGAAGACAGGATACAGAATCCAGAAGCGGTTGCTTCGAAAAAGCGAGTGGTAAATGGTTGACGGATACCTGTTTAAGACAGACAACGGCTAAATGGATCGTTGGGTGTAACTGGCAGTCATAAAATACCGTTAATAGAAAATCAGCTGTCTTCCATCAGAGAAAGAAGTAGTTTGGAATCAAGAAAACCAAACAGCTTATGAAAAGAATAATACTTGTTTGCGCCATTGCCTTGCTTGGCCAGATCAGCTTTGCCCACTCCGGCAGCCTCTCCACAGATAGCATTCCGGCACAGGAAAAAGATGTTAGATCCGTCGATGCCATCCTTGCAGCTTTATATGATGTGATATCTGGCCCCGCCGGTCAGAAGCGCAATTGGGACCGTATGCGTACCTTATTCTTACCCGAAGGAAAATTAGTAGCTACCGGCATCCGGCCCGATGGCACTACAGGCAAAAGGGTGATGAATGTGGAAGATTATATCGGCTCCTCCGGCCCTTTCCTGGAAAAAAATGGCTTCTTCGAAGCAGAAGTGAGCCGCAAAACCGATCAGTTTGGAGGAGTGGCGCATGTATTCAGCACCTATGAGTCCAGGAAAACACTGACCGATGAAAAACCATTCATGCGTGGGATAAACAGCATTCAGCTTTGGCATGATGGCAAGCGCTGGTGGATACTCTCCGTTTTCTGGCAATCCGAAACACCCCAGCTGCCAATACCGGAACAATACCTTAAGAAGTAGGAATGAGTGGGGCCGTAGACTGCTTACAACTCAACGCCCAGCTCCTGTAATTCCTTTTTAAACTGTTGTGGTGATTGGAAGTGAATGGTGTGCAACCCCAACTCTTTGGCAGGGTACAGGTTGCGCACATTGTCGTCTGTATAAACCGCCGTAGCAGGATTGATATTAAAGCGGCTGAGTAAGGTTTTATAGATAGGCAGGAAAGGTTTGCGGGTCTTTTCATCGCCCGATACCACGATGCCTTCAAACCAATGCAGGAAATCATAACGCTTCAAGGCAACGGGAAAGGTCTCAGCGCTCCAGTTGGTGAGCGCATACAAACGATAATCTGTTTTATATTTCAGGTGGTGGAGGATATCGACAGTTTCCTGGATGGGGCCACCCAGCATTTCTTCCCAGCGGTCATAAAAAGCACGGATATTGGCTTCATGCTCCGGAAATTGCTTCACCAATACCTCCGTACCATCGGCCAGTGACCGGCCTGCATCCTGTTCTTCATTCCAATCGCCGGTAGTGATGTTCTTGAAGAACCAACGCATGTCTTCTTCCTTATCAAAGATGGTCTTGTATACGTATTCAGGATTCCAATCTACCAATACGCCACCCAGGTCAAAAACAATGGTATCTATCCGGCTCATGCTCTTTTGAATTGTGCCGCGAAAATAATTTATTTAAAGAAGAGGTGAGGAAGGCAGGTCCCATTATTCGCATTTATTTAACCGGGTACAGGATCGTGTTGATCCATTGTACACATTCCACGGGATCCAATATGGAAAAAGCATGAGGATGGCGCTGTCCATTGGGAAAGTAGCCTTTCCCCAGGGCAGTAACCAGTTCTGCCTTCTTATTGCCCAGTTTATTGAGCTGGGCAATGCAGGCCGAAAGGTCTACCAGGTTGATCCAGGCTATGCCCGTTTGTCTTTCTTTTATAAACCAGTTAATATCCGGATCACAGTACAGCCTTACCGGCAGGTTTTTCAGGTAGCGGGCATTGCCGCCCTCCGGTGCATCGGGAGTAAAAGCAGAAGCGCTTTCGTAATTGGCAGCTGCGGATGTGGGTGTGCCGCCATATATTTTTTTGAATCGTTCAGTGATCATGACGGCTTCGCTACCAGACCCCGCCCCTTCTTTAACAGTGCGGGCATATCCTGTATACAATCTTTTGAGGTCAAGTGGCGGGTCAACTCCAAACACAGCGGCTGGTTTTACAATGGAATCCTGTCCCGGCTTGTTGGCCATCTCTGCATAGTACATCGCATACAGACCGCCAATGGAATGACCGCCAATAACCAATTTACCAGCGGGTATCTTGTATTTCGCCATGGCGCCGGCCACCATTTTTTCCAGGCGTTGTTGTACCAGGCCCATCGTTTCTTCAGCATCCGGGCGAATGACGTAAGGGATCAGCACCGAATAACCTTTGGCTACCGCAGCCAGGTGTAGTTTGGTCTCCTTCATCATTTCCTGTGGCGCTGTCATAAAGCCGGGAATGATCACCAGCAATCCTTTGGAGGGTGTTTTGGGAAGGAGGCTGATATAAAAGCTCTCCGTCTTTTCATTTTTATCCAGGTTGACCACCGTATCCATGGAATATGCTGGCGAAGGTTTTTGCCGGGCTGCCGCCAGTAATGGCGCCAGGATAAGACAACAGCTGATGAGGGTTTTAATGTTCATATACAGGATTAGGTGGCTAATAGTAAACGTCCATTCAGGTAAGCAGGATCTCGGTTTTGATGAACTCAATAAACTGGCTAAAGTAGTCCGGTTGTTTATTGCTCTTCAGCAAAGCGATATAATGTTTCCGTTTCAGTCCATTCTTTCCAATCTTCACCATGCAGAGATTGGTATGCTGTATATAAGGCTTCGCAGCCCAGCGGGCCATCACCATGATGCCCATTTCGGCTTTCACCATTTCCACAGAAGCTTCGGTGAGCGGCAATATGGTTACTTTTTTGGGAGTTACTTTGGCTGGTTCCAGCAGGGCCTGGTGCACCGTCACCGTTTCCATAGGCAGTGAATGAATGATCAGGTTCTGGTCACTAAAGTCTTCCGCCACCACATACTTTTTGTGTATCCAGGCATGGTTGTCGGGCACAATGGCGATCATTTCATCCTGAAAAAGTTCTGTGTACTGTATCTTATCATCTTTGAGTAAGTCGCTTACAATGGCCAGGTCCAGCTCGCCCGCCAACAGTTTTTGCAGCGGATAATGCGTGGCTTCCATCACGATCCTGAGTTCTACATTGGGATAGAGCCTATGAAACTGCTTCATGAGCCTGGGCAGCCAGTGGTAGCCTGTAAAGCATTCCGTGCTGATCCTTATCTGGCCCGATTCGCCAAAAACCATCTTCTTGATCTCCTGCTCAGTAGAAGCCAGTTTATCAGTTACTTCTTTGGCAGTAGCGTAGAGCTTTTGGCCGGCCTGGGTAAGCACCCATTTCTTGCCGGAGCGTAGAAAGATCTTCGTACCCAACTGGTATTCGGCTTCCCGCAACTGGTGGCTAAGGGCCGACTGAGTGAGGTGCAATACATGGATGGCCTTCGTAATGCTGCCTTCTTCCACGATGGCCCTTATCAGTTTCAGGTGACGTATTTCCATGCAAATCAAAAATAACAGTAAGCGGGGAAACCAGGCATGAAACAATTTGATGGACAGTATGAAAATTATTGAGGGAAACCTCCTGAGTGTTAGACCCCCACTTTCTGACTGCGTCTTTCCATCATTACCGTTGTTCTCCAGATACCATCCAGCTGGGCAATGCGCTCCCGGTAGCCGATATACCTGAAACCACATTGTTCGTGCAGGTGAATGCTGGCCCTGTTTTCTTCATGAATGACACTGAGCAGTGACCAGACACCATTCTTTTCGCTCTCGTTGATCAGCTCCAGCAGCAGGATACGGCCAATGCCTTTGCGCTGGTGGGCCTGCGCTACATACACGCTTACTTCCGCCACGCCGCCGTAACAATCGCGGGCAGAAACCGGCGATAGGGCCGCCCAGCCTGTCAATTCCCCTTCTTCCAGGGCTACTATGCGGGAGTGCGGCAGGTATTTGGCGTCAAAAACAGGCCATTCGGGTACCGTCGTTTCAAAGGTGGCCATGCCGGAAAGAATGCCCTGGCGGTAGATATCCAGTAAAATGGGGGCTTGCGCAGCCTGCATGGGTTCAATGGTGATCATACCCCGAAATTAAAAATCCGGCAACAATTAAAGCATCGCCGCTGAATTATTTGGACCAGCTTTTTTTTGCTGGATTGAAATGTGAGATATTATGTATTAGGATGGTATACTGCAGGAAATACGGTCTTAGCAATGGGATTTGCTGAT
>CBIHOV010000053.1:0-50525 GCA_966211765.1 uncultured Paraflavitalea sp. | reverse complement strand
CAGGTAACCCTGCTGCAGAATGACATGACCAAAGAGATCATGGACAGCATCAAAGCATCTGTTGAGACCTATTGTACCACCTTCGACAACTTTGTACAGGCCATCAACAACAACGACTTTCTGAAACAATGGCGTGGAGGCGGTAGCCGGGTAATGCCCGTCAGCCGCTATGGTTACCTCAACCTCAACCCCTCCATGCTACGCGTGAGTAAGTTCAATGTGAGCAAGGATACGTTGTATTTCGCCATTGGCTTTCAGGGCGCCCCTAAATTCTCTTCGGATAGCATCCGCCTGGTTACCAGGGCACCCTTGCCACCCATTACCGGTACCGACAATACGGGAGCCATCAGCACCTACCTCGATGCCATCTATGAATACAAGTTCTTCAATAAGCTCCTCAACGACAGCTTAGGCAATAAGCCTTTTGAAGTAGATGGAAGGACCTTCGTCATCAAAGATGTCAACATACGCGGCAGCAATGATGGTAAAATAGCGGTAGATGTTTCCTTCACCGGCAACCGCAAAGGCGTATTACACCTAAGCGGCACCCCGGTGCTCGACACGGCAAAGCAATTCCTCTCCATGCCCGATATCTCCTTTGCCCTCGACACAAAGGACATTCTCGTCAATATAGCCAAGGGCATGTTCCGTAAAAAGATCATGAAAGAGCTGCAGGGTAAGTCCGTCCTGGACATTGCCGCCCTCATTCAGAAAAACAAAGCCCTGATTGAGGCCCGCCTCAACCAGCAGGTGACCGAATGGATGAGCACCTCCGGGCGGCTGGAAAGCATCAAAGTGGTAGGCCTGCTGCCCCAAAAAGACTATATTCAGGTGCAGGCCTATATTAAAGGGAGTATTGTGCTAATAGGCCGGCCTCCTGCTAACCTATTGAGTATGAAGCAGTAAATAAATAAAAGAAATTAGACAGCCAGGCAACCAGGCAGCAATGCAATCCGTATTATCGGGTGATCAGTAAAATATTGTAACTTATTAAAGAAGTTTTACAATTGTAAACCAACCATCCCTTGCTCGCAGATAACCCGAAAATTTCTGCCTTGTTAAACGGCTGTCGCCAAAATGACCGTAACAGCCAAAAGGAGCTCTATTACCTGCTCCGCGGGTTTGCTATGAAAATTTGTTACCGCTACACCAATGCCCAGGAAGAGTCTGAGGAGATCATGAACGAAGGTTTTGTCAAACTGTTTAAGAACGTACACCAGTTTGATGAAAACCGACAGGAAGATACCTTGCTTTCCCTGAAAGGATGGTTCAAACGCATCCTGATCAATACCTGTATTGATCACTATCGCAAAATGAACGCATCCGTCAGCGGGCATGTACTGAGTACCGAATCTGAGTCTATTCCCGATCATGGTGAAACCGGTATCGACGTTTTATCGTATAAAGAAATAATAGAAGCCATCCGTTTATTATCACCCGGCTACAGAGCTGTGTTTAATTTGTTTGTGATCGAAGGATTGAGCCACGAGGAAATTGCCAAGGTGCTGGGTATATCGGTGGGCGCGTCAAAGTCCAACTTATCGAAAGCCCGTGATAACCTAAGAAAACTATTGTTGAACAAAACACAGTACAACGTGTATGTATCCCCTCAATGATAACGACCTTGACCGTGTAAGCAGGGAGGCTGCTGACCAATTTGATGTGGATCAAAACACATCAGGCTGGGAAGCGCTTGAAAACCGGCTTAATAGAGAACTGCCTCTCAAAGAGGACAAGGAGCGCAGACGCTTCCTGTTCTGGCTGTTCTTTATTGTACTACTGGCAGGTGGTGGTTTATTGTGGACGATGACCGGTAAAAGATCAGATACCAACCTGGCCGTAACCGGTACAAATACTATACCATCTGCTCCTGCCAATCAAAATAATAACAATACACCAGCAGCACCTGCTGCAATACCAGCTGTGCCCAATGAACAAGCTGCCCCTACAACTTCAGGGACTGAAGCTACAGATGCACAACATCCTGTAACCTCTCAACCAATACAGCCCGATAACAATAGCAGTACAACACCTGCTCCTGCTGATAATAAAATAACATCCAGCGCGCCTTCCAATAAGCCAGGCAATACTCCTGAACATAAACTGCAGCCGCCTGCAGCATCAGCAAAAAAGCAAGCGATAATCGCCAATAAAAAGAACAATAACCAACCCAACAGGTCCGCAATAACTACATCTTCCTCAACACGAAAAGGTAAACAGGCCCTCGCCACTCAAACACCCAACAAAGAAAACAATCCCCAAGCGATCCAGACGCCAGAAGAGCAAGAGCAGGATCTCAAAGCGAGTATCGTTTCATGGAATGGTATAAAGGCAGGACCTATTGGCGCTATCAATGCACCTAAGCTGCCGATTGCTCCCGATGCCAATGACGACCTTAGCCATAAGACAGCTCCAAAGAAAAAAGACAATAAGCAAAGCAAAGGATTTGAAATAGGCCTGGTAGCAGGCCCCGATATGAGCAATGTGAAATTCACCGATATGGATAAGGTGGGCTACAATGCTGGCCTTCAGATTGGCTACCGCTTCACCGACCGCTGGTCGGTGAATACGGGCTTACTCTATACGCGTAAAAATTATTCAGCCGAGGGTAAGGACTGGACCAAGTCGGGCTGGTTGCGATACGCTGATCTGCATGCTGTGTGGGGTTATTGTCAGATGTTCGAGATACCACTCAATGTGCGGTACGACTTTTCAATCAATAAAAAGCAACGTTGGTTTGCCAGTGCAGGTGCTTCTACCTATATCATGACTGGTGAGTCTTATGGCTACGATTATACTTATAACGGTAATCGTGTACAAACACCGCTCTGGGATCGGGATTCTACCAGCACCTATCCATTCTCCATCCTTAACCTCTCAGCCGGTTTTGAGCGCGCCCTCAACAAGCGTTTCTCTTTACAGGTCGAACCTTACTTTAAGATACCGATGAAAGGATTGGGTTATGGCAAACTCGACCTTACCAGCTATGGTATTTATTTCTCAGTGAAGTATCGATTCTACAAATAATTGGCCATCGAAGCAAAACTTGTCCTGCTCCACGGGACGGCTCGCAGCTCATAGTTTACTGCTCGCAGCTTGCCATTACGTCGCCTCAAACCACAGTGGCTTGCTGTCGTCCCAGGTACCATTATAGTTAATGAACAACTCTTCGCCCGCTTTTATGAAACGTACCGTTTTGATAGTGATGATCTCGTGCGTATAATCCATCTCATACTCACAGTTGGAAGCGTAGGAATGGTTATAAATGGGTACATAGCCCAATGCCATACAACATTGTTTCCGGTCATTGCCCCATTCAAAAATATAATCATGCAGCACGGTTTGATCGAGCAGCACACGATCCTTCTCACCCATTACAATCACTGGAGATATCTCAACAATACTGTCCGCTTCCAGACTCTGGGAAGTAAATACACCGCGGCCCATCTCCCGGGTAGGAGCAATAAATAAGCATGGCAGGATCATAAGAAATTCGAGGTATAAGGGTCTGGAAATCTTAACCCGCCCAAATTAGCCATTATTTTTGAAGGCCCGCCTCCCTGTCCGTTGATCTCAAAAAATTAATCTAAGGCCTTCCTTACCTTTACACCCACCTTTGATCATTGACTATTCGCTATTGAGTATTCCCTTAAATTTGACCAATGAGCACTGAAAACATCACCATCCAGGAGCAGTTTGAAGAACTGATGCACAGTGGCAATGAAATTTCTATCCGGGAATTTCTCAATGACCAGAACATCAGCGATGTGGCAGAGCTCATCAATGAATTGCCCGAGTACGAAAGCCAGATCGTCCAGCACATGAATATGCACCGGGCCGCCAGTGTATTCAAGATACTGGACCTCTCTACCCAGAAAGCCATCATACAGGAATTACCCCCTTATAAAACAGCCGAACTACTCAATGAACTACCGGCCGATGACCGTACCTCCTTTCTCGAAGAATTGCCCAGTGAGGTCGTAAAAGAATTCATCAGACTTCTGGACCCTGAAGAACGAAGGGTTACACTGGCCCTGCTCGGTTATCCCGAAGGCAGTGTGGGAAGGCTGATGACCCCCGACTATATTGCTGTTCAGGTAGACTGGACGGTGCAGGAAGTATTGGAACATATCCGCGAAGTGGGGAAAGACAGCGAAACCATCGATGTGATCTATGTCGTGACCGACAAAGGAGAATTTGTAGATGATATCAGGATCAGGGAAATATTACTCGCCCTTCCGGATAAGAACGTAGGAGAACTGATCGACCATCGCTTCATCGCCCTGAATGTGAACGACGACCAGGAAGAGGCCAACCAGGTATTCAAAATGAATAACCGTGTGGCATTGCCTGTCATAGACGACAAAAATCTCCTGCTCGGTATCGTTACCATCGATGATATCCTTTGGGTGGCCAATGAAGAGTTCAGCGAAGACATGCAAAAAATGGGGGGTACCGAAGCATTGGATGAACCTTACATAGAAATGCCCATCATCAAGCTCTTCAAAAAAAGAGTGGTATGGCTGGTTGTCTTGTTTCTCGGTGAAATGCTTACCGCCACTGCCATGGGTTATTTCGAAGAAGAAATACAAAAATTTGTCGTACTGGCTTTGTTTATCCCACTTATCATTTCCAGCGGTGGCAATAGCGGATCGCAAGCCTCCACCCTTATCATACAGGCCATGGCCGTAGGAGAGATCACCATCATCGATTGGTGGCGGGTATTGCGCAGGGAGATCATATCCGGACTACTGCTGGGCGGCATGCTGGGCCTGATCGGCTTTTTCCGCGTTGTATTTTGGAATTCCATCTTTCATACCTATGGCGATCATTCCCTGAGAGTTGCCTTTACTGTCGGCTTCTCCCTGGTAGGGGTTGTCCTCTGGGGCACCATTTCCGGTTCCATGCTGCCCATCATCCTGAAAAAGCTCGGTGCCGACCCTGCTACCTCCTCTGCTCCTTTTGTAGCGACGCTTGTGGATGTAACCGGCCTCATCATATATTTTTCCACTGCTTATATCTTTTTGGGAGGTATTTTGCTTTAATTAGTTGCACCACCCCACATATCACAAATAACATCAATGAGAAAATCAATGCTATTTCCTCTGGCACTGCTGATGGTAATAACAGCAACCAGCCAGACCAACCCCGGTACTACATTGACCGTTGAAAAGATCATGCGCGATCCCAAATGGATCGGCACTTCTCCTTCCGAACCCGAGTGGTCATTGGACAGTAAATATTTACTGTTCAACTGGAATCCGGAAAAAGCCGTGTCCGATTCCACCTGGTTTATCACCACCACCGCCCTCACACCCCAAAAGACCACCTGGGCATTCAGGCAGGATGTACTCGACGAAAGCAGTGTACGGTACAACAATAAGCGCACCCATTACGTATTTACACGCCAGGGTGATGTATACCTGGCCGAGGTAAAGACCGGGCTGCAACGGCCAGTCACCCTCACCATAGATTTTGAAAGCAACCCCTTGTTCTCCTTCAACGACAATAAGATTGTATACACACGCGGCAACAATGTATTTGCCTGGGATATAACCACCGGTGCTACCACACAGCTCACCAACTTTCAAGCGGGAGGTGTTTCAGCACCCGTAACTGTTGCCCCGCAGCGGGGTGGCGGTGGTGGACAGGGTGGAGGAGGAGGGTTCCGCGGAAACAGGGCCGCTGCAGGCAATCCCCAGGAAAAATGGTTACAGGAAGAAGCGTTGGACAACTCCCTTGTTCTGCAAAGCAGGAAAGAAAAGCGTGAGTTGGCCGACTCGATGCGCAAAGCATTGCCCAAAGAAAAAACCTTACGCACCATCAGCATAGAAGATAAATCACTCTTTGGTACCGCTATCAGCGCAGATGGACGTTTTATCAGCTACCGGTTGATTAAGACGGCTACCGGTGGCAAGAACACCATCGTTCCCAACTACGTTACCGAAAGTGGATTTACAGAAGATATTCCCGGACGTACCAAAGTGGGCACTGCGCAAAGCACCCAGGAATTCTTTGTATTTGATACCATGAAAGACACGGTATTCCAGGTGAAAGTAGATTCTATTCCCGGTATCAGGGACCTGCCCGATTATGTAAAAGATTATCCGGCCGTGTATGCCGAAAAAACGAAGAACCCTGTAGCAAGGCCCGTTAGTTTTCAAAACGCCTCCTGGTCTCCCAACGGTGCATATGCTGTAGTTGAGATCCGCTCGCAAGACAACAAAGACCGCTGGCTGATGTTGCTCGATGGAGCTACCGGTAAACTTTCTCCGCTCGATCGCCAGCGCGACGAAGCCTGGATCGGCGGCCCGGGCACCAGTGGTTTTGGTAGCTTCAATACCGGCTGGATAGATGGTACTACCTTTTGGTTCCAATCTGAAGCCACCGGCTATTCACACCTCTACACCATCAATGTACAAACCAAAGAGAAGAAGGCCCTCACCAGTGGCAAATATGAAGTTCAACGTGCCACCCTCTCCAAAGACAAAAAATATTTCTACCTCACCACCAATGAAGTACACCCCGGTGAACAGCATTTCTACAGGTTGCCTGTAAATGGCGGCAAGGCCGAGCGCCTGACCACCATGACCGGCGCCAACCAGGTGGCCCTTTCTCCCGATGAAAAATGGCTGGCCATTCTCTACTCCTACAGCAATAAGCCCTGGGAACTCTACCTGCAGGAAAACAAACCCGGCGGTAAGATCCAACAGGTCACTACCGCGGCCCAATCCGAAGAGTTCAAAGCCTATTCCTGGAAAGACCCCGAAGTGGTTACTTTCAAAGCCAAAGATGGAGCAGAAGTATATGCCCGTTTGTTCCGCCCCGCACAACAACATGCATCCAAACCAGCCGTCATATTTGTTCATGGAGCCGGTTATCTCCAGAATGCCCATAAATGGTGGAGCAGCTACTTCCGCGAATACATGTTCCACAACATGCTCGCCGATCAGGGCTATACCGTACTGGACATCGACTACAGGGGCAGTGCCGGCTATGGCCGCGACTGGCGTACTGGTATCTACCGCCATATGGGAGGTAAAGACCTCAGCGACCAGGTAGACGGAGCTAAATACCTGGTAGAAAAACTAGGCGTAGATCCAAAGCGCATCGGCTTATACGGCGGATCTTATGGTGGTTTCATTACCCTGATGGCCATGTTCAACGAATCCGATGTATTTGCAGCCGGCGGCGCCCTTCGATCTGTTACAGACTGGGCACACTATAACCACGGCTATACCGCCAATATCCTCAATGAGCCTTTCAATGACAGCCTGGCTTATCAGCGCAGTTCGCCTATCAATTTCGCTGCAGGCCTCAAGGGGCACTTATTAATGTGCCATGGCATGGTGGATGTAAATGTTCATTTCCAGGATATCGTTCGCATCTCCCAAAAACTCATTGAACTGGGTAAGGATAACTGGGAACTGGCAGTTTATCCCATGGAAGACCACGGTTTTGTAGAGCCCAGTAGCTGGACCGATGAATACAAACGTATCCACAAGCTCTTCGAAACCTACCTGAAAAAATAAAAAGGAACAATAGATGGTAAGGCGGGCCACCCTGGGATGGCCCGCCTTACCATTTTTTATGCCATACAATGCACGGAATAGGCATTTTTTTCGTTTGTAGCTCCTGAGCAAGCGCCATTTTATGCATGCTACAACGGTTTACTATTATTAGAAGCAAGGGTGGCTGGCATAATCTTGCATAATCGTCGTAAT
Source organism: uncultured Paraflavitalea sp. (assembly GCA_966211765.1). Classification (GTDB taxonomy): domain Bacteria; phylum Bacteroidota; class Bacteroidia; order Chitinophagales; family Chitinophagaceae; genus Paraflavitalea. Next base: position 42,801 of record CBIHOV010000053.1, on the reverse strand, counting down.
TTTCAATAAATTGCGCAAACGTTTGTTCAGTCGGGGAAAGCTGCCTGAATTGATTCAGCGACTCCGCCAAAAGAACCCTAAACGCAAAACAAGAAACTCGAAACCTATTACATATGTGTGGAATTGTAGCCTATATCGGTCCTAAAGAAGCATATCCGGTTATTCTCAAAGGTTTAAAACGATTGGAATATCGTGGATACGATAGCTCCGGTGTGGCACTCTTGAATAGTGGCCTGAAAGTGTACAAGAAAAAAGGTAAAGTAGCTGAACTCGAAGAAAGCCTGGTAGGAAAAGACCTGCATGCCAATGCCGGTATCGGTCACACACGCTGGGCTACCCATGGTGAACCCAGCGACCGCAACGCCCACCCCCATATCTCGGCCAATGGCAAACTGGCCATGATACACAATGGTATCATCGAAAACTATACACAACTTAAGGGTGAGCTCCTGAAAAAGGGATATACTTTTACCAGCGATACCGATACCGAAGTACTCCTCAAGTTTATTGAAGATATTCAGCTGAACAACGACTGCGGATTGGAAGAAGCCGTACGCATCGCCTTAAAACGCGTTACAGGCGCCTATGTCATTGTTTTGATTGATCAGGACCATCCCGATACATTGATTGCAGCCCGCAAGGGAAGCCCTCTTGTAATAGGGATCGGCAAGGGAGAACATTTCCTGGCTTCCGATGCTTCCCCCATTATTGAGTATACCAAGGAAGTAGTATACATCAACGACTATGAACTGGCCATCATTCGCCCCGATGAGCTCATCCTCAAAAACATCGGCAACGAAAAGATTACCCCTTTTATAACAAAGCTCGATATGGAACTGGCCGCTATTGAAAAAAGCGGGTACGACCATTTCATGCTCAAAGAAATATTTGAACAGCCGCACACCATTTTCGATTGCCTTCGTGGCCGTCTTGATGCCGCCGCCGGTACCATTACCATGGCAGGTGTCCAGAATAATATTGAACAACTGAAAAATGCTTCCCGTATCATCATCGTAGCCTGCGGTACCAGCTGGCATGCCGGCCTGGTGGCAGAATACGTGATAGAAGAACTGTGCCGCATACCGGTAGAAGTGGAATACGCCTCCGAATTCCGCTACCGCAATCCTGTTATTCACAAAGGTGATGTCATCATTGCCGTATCACAAAGCGGAGAAACGGCCGACACTCTCGTGGCCATTGAAAAAGCCAAAGAGCAGGGCGCTACCATCTTTGGGGTGGTCAATGTGGTAGGCTCATCCATTGCCCGTATCTCCCATGCAGGAGCGTACACCCATGCAGGCCCCGAAATTGGCGTGGCCAGTACCAAAGCTTTCACTGCCCAGGTAGCCGTGCTCACCATGATAGCCCTCAAAATAGCATACGAAAAAGGCAGCATAGACAACAAGCGTTACATGCATTTGCTCAATGAGCTCCAGGAGATCCCGGAAAAAGTGCCCGCAGCCCTGAAAGACAGTGAAGCCATTCGCAAACTGGCCGAAAAATACAAAGATGCCAAAGACTTCCTGTACCTCGGTCGTGGATACAACTTCCCCATTGCCCTAGAAGGCGCCCTCAAATTAAAAGAGATATCCTACATACACGCAGAGGGTTATCCAGCTGCTGAAATGAAACACGGGCCTATTGCCCTGGTGGATGAATCCCTGCCCGTTGTTTTTGTAGCTACCAAAGATTCCTACCACGAAAAGATCGTGAGCAATATCCAGGAGATCAAGGCCCGCAAGGGAAAGGTCATTGCCGTTATTACTGAAGGTGATGAGATCATCAGCAACATGGCCGATGACGTCATCATAGTGCCTGCGGCCGATGAACTGGTGGCCCCCATGCTCAGCGTCATACCATTACAACTGCTGGCCTACTATATTGGCGTAGCCAAAGGGCTGGATGTTGACAAGCCGAGAAACCTGGCCAAAAGCGTTACCGTTGAATAGTGATCACGATCCGCGCCCGCTTCTTAACCAGTAACAAGTTCAGCTATGAATGTCATTAAGAAAAGCCCTTTGAATTCTCTGGGGTATCACTTCATTCCTGCGGAATACATCCCCAAAGGAAAAGATGAATATTACCTGCGTAACCAGCAAAATGAGAACGGTATTCATTACCGCCAACTCACCGCCTACGAAATTGAAGTGCTGGTGCGCAACCGCAATACTTCCGACAACTGGAATCATATCCTCGTATCCAATGCTTTCAATCCTGAACTCGTTCAGAATTGTAAGTTTTTTGGTCTCGTACGTATAGGCAAACTCGAACCTTATTACCTCGAGTTTCACAACCTGCGCCGGCCAGTAGGTCTGTACAACAGCACCATCATCAGTTGCGACTTTGGCGACAATGTGGTGGTGGACAATGTCAATTTCATATCACATTATATTACCGGCAGTGAGGTCATCCTCGTCAACGTCAATGAAATTGATGCTACCGACCATGCCAAGTTTGGCAATGGTATCCTTAAAGACGGTGAGGAAGAAAATATACGCATCTGGATGGAAGTGTGTAATGAGAACGGAGGTCGCCGCATCATTCCTTTCGATGGTATGTTGCCAGGCGATGCCTGGCTGGGTACCCAATTTCGTGATGATACCCAATTGCAGGACAAACTCAAACTATTTACCCAGCAAAGATTTGATACCCGCCGCGGGTATTATGGCTCCATTGGCCACCGCACCGTCATCAAAAATTGCCGCATCGTTAAGGATGTCAATGTTGGTTCCGATGCCTACATCAAGGGTGCCAACAAGATCAAGAATGTGACCATCAATTCTTCTGCCGAAGCGCCCACACAGGTAGGAGAGGGATGTGAACTCGTAAATGGTATCATAGGTTATGGCTGCCGACTGTTCTATGGCGTAAAAGCAGTTCGCTTCTTCCTGGCTTCCCACTCCCAGTTAAAATACGGCGCCCGGTTGATCAATTCTTATTTAGGCGACAACTCTACCATATCCTGTTGTGAAGTGCTCAATTCCCTGATTTATCCGGCACACGAACAACACCACAACAACTCATTTCTTTGCGCTGCCCTCGTACAGGGCCAAAGTAATATGGCTGCAGGAGCCACCATCGGTTCCAACCACAATTCCCGCAGCCCGGATGGCGAATTGATTGCAGGACGTGGCTTCTGGCCCGGCCTCTGTGTCAGCATAAAGCACAATTCACGCTTTGCCACTTTTACCATCCTGGCCAAAGGCGATTTCCCGGTGGAACTCGATATCCCCGTACCCTTTTCCCTGGTGAGCAATGATGTTACCAACAACCGCCTGGTGGTAATGCCTGCTTATTGGTTCCTGTATAATATGTATGCACTGGCACGCAATTCCTGGAAATATGTCGATCGCGACAAGCGGATCGATAAAACCCAGCACATAGAATTCAACTTCCTGGCCCCGGACTCAGTAAATGAGATCATACACGCCCTCTCCCTCTTGCAGCTTTATACCGGTAAAGCATGGTTTAAAAGAGAAGGCAACCATAAAAAACTTACAAAGGAAGATATAACAGCCATAGGCAAAAAACTGCTGGATAATAATGACCCTGTAGTACATGAACTGGAGATACTGGCCGAGGGTTTTGAGAACAGTACCCGGCCGGTGGTACTCATCAAAGTTCCCGCTGCTTACCGCATTTTCAGGGAGCTGGTGGTTTACTATGCGGTGCAGCAGTTGCTGGACCATGCCCGCCGTAATAATATCAAATCACTCGATCAGTTAACAGATACCTTACCCGCAAAGCCCGTAGTGTCGCCATGGATAAATGCCGGTGGACAATTGATCGAACGTGCCGCCCTTGATAAGCTCATCAAACAGATCCATTCAGGCCGCGTAAAAAGCTGGAATGATATCCATGCCTTTTATGAACAGCAGTCGCAGAACTACCCACAGGAAAAATTATCCCATGCCCTCGCAGCTTTAAAAGAAGTACATGGCATCAGCCTGAAGAAAGCCGGTGGCCCCGTTCTCCAACAGCTGTTGCAGCAAAGTATCGTCACCAAAGAATGGATGGTAAAAGGTATCTATGATTCGCGCGCGAAGGATTACAACAATCCTTTCCGGAAAATGGTCTATGAAACCACAGCAGCCATGAATAAAGTGGTGGGCAAACTGTCCGATAATACCTTTATCAAACAGGAACAGGAAGCCCTGGAGTCTTATAAGAAAACAATACGACAACTCTCTAAAAAGTGGCAGCTGGGCAAGCAGGTAATAGTGAATAGTCAATAGTCAATAGGCAATGCTATTGCGAAGCAAACGTTTGACGATTCACGCCTCTCTTTCAAACCTGGAAGCCAGTTCATCCACTATAGACTCAATCCCATAGAAAGAAGCCAACCGCCTGATCACCCCCTCCACCAACGCATCCGGACAGGATGCCCCGCTGGTGATGAGTATGCGCAAAGGTTCCTGTACAGGAAGGAAATTGTTGGAAACGATCTCCTGTTTAGTGTGGTAATTATAATGCAGGATATTGCTGCCGGAGAGCAGCTTTTCTTCGGAACTGATAAAATAAGTAGGTAATTTTTCTTCACACAATTCTACCAGGTGCGTAGTGTTGGAAGAATTATAACCTCCCACCACAATAGCCAGATCGGCGGGTGTATTCAACATATGCGTAATGGCTGTTTGGTTATCATTGGTGGCATAACACAAGGTATCCCGCGTGTCTGCAAACCTGTCTCCGATATTAGCATCTGTGAGCGCATAATGCTGGCGCATGGTTTGTTTCAGCCAGTCTGCGATAGCCTGCGTATCCGTAGCCAGTTGCGTGGTTTGGTTCACTACCCCGATCCTTTGCAGATCTTTCGTTACATCAAAGCCTGCTGAATACCTGCCGGCAAACTCAGTATAAAAGCCAGCTGCCTCCTTTTCTCCTGTAATGTATTGTCCCAATGAAAGCGTTTCCTTCATGTCATTCACGATCACCGAAGGGGCATTTTCGGCAGCATGCGAAAAAGTAGCCCTGGTTTCCTCATGCTTGGGTTTGCCATGGATCACAATGGTATATCCTTTCTTCGCTATTTGTTCACTCCGGTTCCATACCTTCTCAACAAATGGACAGGTAGTATTGTATTTTTCGGTGGGAATGCCAAAACCGTTAAGCTTTTTTTCTATCTCCAGCGTGGTGCCAAAGGCGGGAATGATCACCACATCGTCTGGTTTCAGCTCCTCAAAAGCGATCAGCTGTTTACCATAAGTATCCTGTAAAAACTGTACTCCTCTTGCCAGGAGATCAGCATTCACCTGTGGATTGTGGATCATTTCACTCAACAGGAAGATGCGTTTCCCGGGATTTTCTTCTATCGTGCGGAAAGATATTTCAATAGCGTTCTCTACACCATAACAAAACCCAAAATGACGGGCCAGGTAAATATGCAAAGGACCAAGGTCCAAAAGCGTAGGGGTGAAATCTTTTTTCATCTTGTCGCCTGCCTTCCGTTTGTTTTTAATGGCATTGATCAGGGGGCTGCGATAGATGATGGGAACGTTGAATGTTTTCATCCCTGCAAAGGTACAAAGTTGCCGTCGAATGCATCATATACCGGCAGAAGCTATATATTCGTATCGTTTCCAACCCATAATGATTTTATGCTGAGACGCTTTACACCTGTAGCTTGGAGCACTGATACCAATATTTATGAAGTCAACATCCGCCAATATACTCCGGAAGGCACTTTTGCAGCCTTTGCACAGCACCTTCCCAGGCTGGCCGATATGGGCGTAGAGGTTCTTTGGTTCATGCCCATTACCCCCATCAGCAAGGCGGGCCGCAAAGGCACCATGGGCAGCTACTACGCCTGTTCCGACTATGCCAGTACCAATCCCGAATTTGGCACCGTAGGCGATTTTAAAAACCTGGTGCAGCAGGCCCATGCTGCCGGCATGAAGGTCATCATCGACTGGGTGGCCAACCATACCGGCCTCGACCACGTTTGGACCAACACCCATCCCGGGTTTTATAAAAAAGACATCGATGGCAAATTCTACGATACCCACGGCTGGGATGATGTAATAGACTTGAATTATTACGATCAACCCATGCGGGCGGCGATGATCGCCGATATGGAATTCTGGATCAGGGAATGTAACATAGATGGCTTCCGCTGCGATATGGCGCACCTCGTGCCCCTGGATTTCTGGCGCCAGGCCCGCACTACCCTCGACCCCATCAAACCCTTGTTCTGGCTGGCCGAAACAGAAGATCTCCTTTACCTCGATACATTTGATACCTGCTATGCCTGGCGTTGGATGCACCATACCGAAAAATTCAGCCAGGGCCAGCTGAGCCTCCAAAGCCTCGCTGATCTCCTGCAATTGTACCTGCAGGAATTTCCTACCGGTACCTGCCCTTTATTTTTTACAAGCAATCACGACGAAAACAGTTGGAATGGTACTGAGTACGAAAAGTACGATGGCGCTGCCAGGCCCCTGGCCGTTTTCAACGCCACCTGGTTTGGAATTCCCTTGATATACAGCGGGCAGGAGCTGCCCAACCTCAAGCGGTTGAAGTTTTTCGACAAAGACCCTATTGAATGGACAGGCCGCAACCAACTCCATGATTTTTATAAGTCCCTCAACCGGCTGCGCAAGCAACACCCTGCCATCAATACCGGCAGTGCTACACAGCCCGTTCGGTTGGCAACTAACCAAAACGAACGCATACTCGTCTACGGACGGCGCTATGAAAACAGGCAGCTGCTTGTATTATTGAATCTATCGCCCCAACCGGCCTCTATCCAGTTACCCGAAGGTCAGGCGCAGGGAACCTTTACCAACATCTTCGATAACCAGTCTTTTACCATTACCCCACAATCCACCATCGACCTCAAAGCCTGGGATTACCTCGTTTTGACTGATCAATAGATTAAACTCAGTCGCCAGCCCCTGGCTGGTGACGACTATTTCAAAGTCTCTGGCTTTGTTTCCAGCGGATCAAACGTGTATTCTGCCCCATCGGGGCTACCGCTTTGTAGAAAAACGCCGAAAATGTATTCTGCCCCATCGGGGCTACCCTACAAAAAAGCGGGGCTCCTTTTGAGAGCCCCGCCGCACCTTTATTATGAGGAAAGCTTAGTTCGCGTTATTCAGTGGGATCACGATCGGATAAATTCCCTCGTACCCCTTGTACATTCCTTCCACCTTCACATTGCTGCCCGCAGTTTCCAGGATCTTCCGGAACTCATCCACTGTCTTCACTTCCTTACCGTCGGCCTTCAGGATCACATATCCTTCCTGTACACGTACCTTGGCCAGGGCTCCTTTGCCGCTGATGGCTTTGATCTCCACGCCGCCAGCTACGCCCAGGCTTTTCGCATCTTCCTTGCTCAGCGTTTCCAGGTCTGCACCCAGTTTGTCCAGTACAGAAGTACGCACAATGTCTGTAGAGCCTGTGGCATTACGCAGCGTTACAGCAGTGGTTTGCTCTTTGCCATCACGTTTATAAGAGATATTTACTTTATCGCCGGGACGGTAAGTAGCGATCTGTCCTACCATATCAGCACCGCTTACTACTGGTACCCCATTGATCTTCGTAATGATATCGCCTTTCTTAATACCTGCAGCAGCAGCAGCGCCTTCAGTACGCGCATTCAATACATATACACCTTCTCCTTCTTTAATGCCGTTCTGCTCTTTCACTTCATCGCTCAGGTTCTCACGTGGATATTCAATACCCAGGTAAGCCCTTTGTACCGTACCGTGCTTCATCAGGTCGGCTACTATTTTCTTTACGATATTCACAGGGATGGTAAAGGAATAACCCGCATAGGCGCCGGTAGGAGAAGCAATGGCCGAGTTGATACCGATCAGCTTACCATCTGTATTGATCAGCGGACCACCACTATTACCAGGATTTACCGCAGCATCTGTTTGTATAAATGATTCTACCGGTGTACGGCTTTGACGGCTGTTGATGTCCAGCGTTCTGCCTTTGGCGCTCACAATACCAGCTGTAACCGTAGTTTCCAGTGTTAATGGATAACCCACAGCCAATACCCACTGTCCTACTTTTACTTCGTCTGAGTTGCCATAGATCAGGAAAGGAAGACCTTTCGCTTCTACTTTGATAACCGCCAGGTCACTGCTGGGATCCGCAGCTACCAGTTTGGCTTTGAAAGATTTCTTATTGTTCAGCGTAACGTTGATCTCATCGGCACCTTCTACCACGTGGTTATTCGTTACAATGTAGCCATCCTCACTAATAATAGCACCCGAGCCGGAAGCCATTTGAGGAACAGACCGCATACGATCGCCAAAGACATCATCCAGATCCATATCAAATAGATCACCAAATGGACTCCTGCGGGGCAGGTTATTGCTGGCCGTACGGGTAGCTTTTGTTTTAATATGCACCGTAGCTGGTATTGCGGCATTCGAGGCAGGCACAAAGTCGGCCGGGGCATTTGTCAATCCTTTAAAGTCGGCATAATTAGCCGGTACCTTACCACTGTCATTATTGTCGTTCTGGTAAACGTAGGTGTCTTGTTTTGCATACCGTTGGTAGCCCCACATGGTAGCGAACGTTGTCGCAGCGCTCAACAACACAATAGCTGCTATCTGTTTAAACTTCATATACTGTGTGATTTTATTTTTATGCTGGTGAAAATATACAAATTCAAATTACATGCCCGGTCACAACAAATTAACACCACAAAACCTATAAGGATCATACCGGGGGTCCGGTTTAACAATTAATTTACTAAAGTCTTCGTACTTGGTGATACAAATTTAAAACATAAACTCGGAAACTCAGCCAGTTAGATGGCCCAAAACTGCACGATAATCACAATAGTAAAACCTTTTCACGCCCCGCGTCTTCCCAGACTTTTTGACTTCCCGACCTCCACTTTTTTCCGACTTTTCGTCTTTCCTGCTGCCATTTCTTCCTCATTCCAGCTTCAGGTCTTCCCGACTTTAGATTTACAACGACATCAAAAATTGCATCGTATCAACACCGTCGGCATAATCTGTCAGGCCGGGTTGTTGCGCGTGGCCAAAAGGGAGCCATTTTTTACCTACTACACATTGAATATCGGCGTTTTCCAGTAAAGAAGCAGCAACAGCCTGTGCGGCCTCCGCAGTGGTTTGTGAGTCACTATCCAATTTGTAAAACGTATAATGCAACTGGCTGATGGGGGAGAAGGGAGAGCCGTTTTCGTGCAGGATAATGCTCCCGTTCGTCATGTAATATTGCTTGTTCAGGATCAGGATGGCCAGCTGGTAATCGTAATTGTTCTTGTACTTATGGTGATCGGCCAGGTCTGTGTATTTCCTGAATGTTTCCAGCAAGGGTACAAAATCATACTCCGCGGGTACATACAATTGCGTCACATTCCGGCAGCCCAGGCCAAAATACTGGTATACATCATCTGCCAGCAAAGCCAGTTCTTCTACCGTTTCATTGCCATCCAGGATGGCTACAGAGGTCCGGTTGCGCCGGATGAGGTGCGGGAACCTGGCAAAATAATAATCAAAATAACGGGCCGAATTATTACTGCCCGTGGCAATATAGGCATCGCATCCTTTCAACATCGGTTGCAGGCCGATCAGTGCCTGCGTGGCAGGCTCCCAGGCATGCAATTGTTCCACCAGGTGCCGTATCAGCACTTCGTCTTTAGAGGAAGCTTTGATCGTTTGCCGGTGCCCACTCAGAAACACACTCAGGAAATCGTGAAAGCCTACCAGCGGTATATTACCCGCCATTACAATACCTACATTTTTAGGATGTGCATTTTCGGCCGGAATACCATATTGTGAAGCCCAGGCCGATAGCGCAGCCGGGTTTAAATAAGCATGTGCAATGCTGTTGGCCGATAGTTCTATGAACGCAGGTGTAAACCAGCCATTTTCATGAAAAGCCTTTTCCCTGGCCGCTGCCCATTGATTATCAGCAGACAAAATATATTCGCCCAACCGCTTCAGTAAATCTATACGTTGTTGTAAATTCATTACAGCTTATATTTGTCGTGCAAAATAACTGTATTCGATCCATTAAAATTCAAGCAATATATGTCTATCAAAATAACCGAAGAATGTATCAATTGTGGTGCCTGTGAACCGGAATGCCCCAATAATGCTATCTATGAAGGCGGGGTTGAGTGGGCCATTACCGACGGCACCAATGTAAAAGGCAGTTTTACCCTCCTCGATGGGAGCGTAGTAGATGCAGACCAGCGTTTTGCTCCAATTAGTGTTGATATTTACTATATAACGCCCAACAAATGCACTGAATGCCAGGGCTTTCACGAAGAACCACAGTGCGCCGCCGTTTGCCCGGTTGATTGCTGTGTACCAGATGAAATGTACCAGGAAACGGTAGAAGAGCTGATGGCCAAGAAAGAAAAGATGCACGTTTAACAGTATTGTGCATAAGTAACCCTTCCAGAATTTGGAACAGGGTGGTTTTAAATCGTAACTTAACAGTATTCAAATAGTAAATGTAGTCTTAGTACTACTTCAAGCAGGCGGGTGATATTTCCCGTTGTAGAAAGGTGAAGAGACAAACGTCCTTCACCTTTCCGATTTTAGTACCTTATCCCTACACACTTACCGGCCAAAACTGCACACTTAGGCGCCCAAACTGCACACTTACGGGTTTGTCCTTTGCCGGGTGAAGAATTAGTCTTTACTTCATACTGATGAATAGCAGTATTACCCGCCGCGATTACCTGCTTTTGTCTGCGGTATGCGGGAGTTTGAGGAGTTGCTTTCAAATGCTAAACCTTAACCGAAACAAGTAAACATGGCCCTTAAAATAACAGACGAATGTATTGTTTGCGGAGCTTGTGAGCCGGAATGCCCTAATCATGCCATCTATGAAGCCGGGGTTGAATGGGCCATCTCCGACGGTACCAAGGTAAAAGGTAGTTTTACCCTCCTGGATGGGAGTGTAGCCGATGCCGACCATCGCTTTGCTCCCATTAGTGCTGACTATTACTATATAGTTCCGGATAAATGCACAGAATGTCAAGGGTTTCATGAAGAACCCCAGTGCGTGGTCGCTTGTCCTGTTGACAGCTGTGTGCCCGATGAATTGTATCAGGAAACTGTAGAGGAGTTGATGGCCAAAAAGGCCAAAATGCACCTTTAACATTTTCGGCTTTGCTAACTATGAGTTTTTTTGCTTTACCATCTACCCAAAACCTTATTGACCATGAGAAGACCAAAACCATGGCTGTTGATATGCTTTCTGAACCTAGTCTGCCTGGAGCAAGCAGCAGCTCAGGAACCAACTTCCTTCACTGATAAGATCCTTAACTTACCTTCCCGCTTTAATGAGCGCATTCAAAAAAAGACTGAAAAGCTCGAAGCACAGCTTACCCGGCAAACCGAAAAATACCTGCAGCGCCTCGCCAGGAAAGAAGAAAAACTCAGGAAGAAATTAATGAAGACCGATTCCACCGCTGCCAAACAACTCTTTGATGGCAGCGCTGAACAATATGCCAAACTTTCCGAACAACTAAAGAACCCGACTGCCATCACAGGCCGCGCCGGTGGCCAATACATGCCCTACGTGGATTCTTTAAAAACCTCCCTGTCATTCCTCCAACAGAATAGCGGCCTGCTCAATTCCGAAGAAGCCAAAAAGATCACCGGATCCCTGCAGCAGGTAAATCAGTTACAAGGCAAGCTCCAGCAAAGCGAGCAGGTCAAAGCCTTTATCAGGCAACGCAAAGAACAGATCAAAGCCACCCTTAGCCGTTATACCACACTTCCCAAAGGCCTCACCAAAGGCTACCAGGATTTCAATAAAGAGCTTTACTATTATTCCCAACAGGTACAGGAATACAAAGACATCCTCAACGATCCTGATAAACTATTAACAAAATCCCTGGCCTTACTCAGTAAACTACCGGCTTTCCAATCCTTCATGCAACAGCATTCTGAGTTGGCCGGATTGTTTTCTGTGCCTGCCGGTTACGGCGCCAACCAAAGCCTGGCTGGTTTGCAAACCCGCAGCCAGGTACAACAACTCATGCAAAACCAATTGGCTTCCGCAGGTCCCAATGCACAGCAAATGCTGCAGCAAAACCTCCAGGCAGCACAAGCACAGTTAAATACACTCAAAGACAAGCTTAATAAACTGGGGGGTGGGGGTGCCGATATGGACATGCCCGATTTCAAACCCAATAACCAGAAAACAAAATCATTCTGGAAAAGACTGGAATACGGCACCAACCTGCAAACACAGAAATCCAATAATTTCTTTCCTACTACCTCCGATCTGGGGCTCTCCGTAGGGTATAAGCTCAGCGATAAAAGCGTCATTGGTCTGGGCGGCAGCTATAAAGTAGGCTGGGGTAAAGACATCCGCAACATCAACATCAGCAGTCAGGGAGCTGGGTTGCGTTCCTTCCTCGACGTAAAACTCAAAGGCAGTTTTTTTGTCTCCGGCGGATTTGAATACAATTACCAGCCACTGTCCTATACCCAAACACTTACTCCCCAGGATCAGCAACGCGCAGAGGAATGGCAGCAAAGCGGCCTGGTAGGTATCAGCAAGATCATCTCACTTAAGAGTAAGGCTTTCAAGAAAACAAAGGTCCAGTTGCTATGGGATATCCTCAGCTACCAGCAGGTGCCAAAAGCTCAGGCGCTGAAATTTAGAGTGGGATATAGTTTTTAACACCGGCCGGCAAGGTAAACCACAAACAATTATACCATCCCCACCGCTTTTTTCGTTTATTTGCTGAAAATTCGAAACTCATAAATGAAGCCTGTTATTGCCTTTGTTACCGGTGGCTATTCTACAGAAGCCGTGATCTCTTATAAAAGCGCTGTTACCATTGAAAACAACATCGATACCAGCAAATTCGAGGTCTTTAAAATTGATGTTACTCCCGAAGGCTGGTGGTATGAAACCTCTACCGGCCGCAAAATAGCTGTCGACCGCAGCGATTTCTCCATTGCTGCCGACGGCCGGAAAGTTACATTTGACGCCGTTCTCATTGGTATTCACGGTACGCCCGGCGAGGATGGAAAACTCCAGGGCTATTTCGACCTCATGGGTATTCCTTATACTTCCTGCGATGCGGCTACCTCCGCCATCACTTTCAATAAACGCTATACAGTGGCAGTGGCGGCTTTTGCAGGCATCCATGTGGCCAAATCTTTGCATATATTCAAACACAGCCCGGTTGCCCCGGCTGATATTTTGAAACAGGTGAGTCTCCCCGTATTTGTAAAACCCAATAACGGCGGATCCAGCATCGGCATGAGTAAAGTGCACAAGGCCGAAGACATGGCCCAGGCCCTTGAAAAAGCCTTCCGGGAAGATGATCAGCTCCTCATCGAAGAGTTTATCTCTGGCAGGGAATTTACAGTAGGTGTATTCAAAACCACCGAAGGCATCATCGTGCTCCCGATCACTGAAGTAGCGACTGATAAGGATTTCTTTGATTACGAAGCCAAATACCAGGGTAAAAGCACCGAAACGACCCCTGCTCAAATAGAAGAGCACATGGCCGACATTATTCGCAAAACGGCCCGTAAGGTCTATGAGGTATTCAACTGCCGCGGTGTAGTACGTATCGATTTTATTTACAATGAGGCCAAAAATGCGCCTTATATGCTGGAAATCAACACTGTGCCAGGTCAAAGCGAAGCTAGCATAGTGCCGCAGCAGGTACAGGTAATGGGATGGACCCTGAAAGACTTTTATTCCTCCCTGATCGAAGATGCCCTCGACCGCGGAAAAAAGAAATAACCAATGGCGCTATTATTGCGCGGAGGCCTATAAAATGAGTGATTAAAGTAAGTGTCTAATTATAAGTATATTGGACCCCGGCAGCCTCCTGTATGCTGAATTCTATATTCTAAATTCTGTATTCCCAATGTTCAAATTCATTACCAAACGACCCCTCTGGCAGAATATCCTTTTTGCAGTCGTCCTGGTCATCATCATATTATTCCTTTTCCTTCAATCCCTCAACCTGTTAACCAGGCATGGCGATACCCTCGTCATCCCATCCGTTACCGGTAAATCTTTTGAGGAAGCCAAAAAAATACTCGAAAGCCAGGGATTTGATGTGCAGATCCAGGATTCCGTTTACAACGATACCGCCAAAGCCCTGGCTGTTTTACGCCAGTTTCCCGAAGGAGAGGATATTGTAAAGGTCAATCGTACCGTATACCTCACCATCAACAGGGCAGTAGCCCCCGATATTGAAATGCCCAACCTCGAAGGGTTGAGCTTTCGCAGTGCAGAAATTGCCCTCAAACAATACAACCTCAAACTACAGGATACTTCTTACGAACCCAATTTTGCCAAAAATGCCGTGCTGGAGCAACATTACAAAGGCCAGCGCATTAAGCCCGGCACTCGCCTGGCCATGGGAAGCGGCATTTCCCTGATATTGGGTAGCGGCCTGGGCGATCAGGAACTTCCCGTACCAGACTTGTATGGTAAAACCTACACAGAAGCCCGTGTGCTGTTAGAATCTTACGGCATCAGCCTCGGTGCAACCGTTTTTGACCCAGGTACCAGCGATAGCGCCAGTGCTTATATTTATAGCCAACAGCCCGATGCTATCACTCCCGATGGCCGCTTCAACATGATACGGCAAGGCCAATCCATCAACATGCGTTTGGGAGCACAACGTCCGCCACCACGCAACACCGACAGCATTCCTCCGGCGCCACAACAACCGAATAATTAGTAATACCCATTATATGCAAAACATTACAGCAGAAGAAATAAAAGCACGTATCGATGCAGGCGAATCATTGAACCTGGTCGATGTACGCGAGCCGCATGAACATGCTGATTTCAACATCGGAGGCACTTTATATCCTCTTGGTAAGCTTCAATCCATGCAGGTAGATGAGCTGGAACCACTCAAGGAAGAAGAGGTCATCGTTTACTGCCGCAGCGGTAACCGCAGCGGACAAGCCGCCATGATCCTCGATATGCTCGGCTTCAAGAATACCAAAAACCTTGTAGGCGGTATGATGAATTGGGAAACCAAATACGGAAGATAATAATTCTAGATCCGGAATGGTATTAGCATAGGCACTTGCTGTTGGTAAGCCTTGTAGGCTGCCCCAAATTCCCTTTGCAGTTTTTTTTCCTCCCACAAAGTACCTATCCAGGTGTATACCGTAATGCTGCTGCAGGTAATAAGGTAGCTAAGCTCCGGGAATACCAGGAAGAAGGACCACAAGGTCAGCAAAGTGCCAAAATAAAGCGGGTGACGAACATACCCGTTCAATCCACCCGTCACAAGCTGCACCGTTGTTTCCTGGTGAGAAAACAATACATCGATCCCGCTGAGGTAGAAAAAATAACGGCGTATACAGATGCCCATGATCACCAGGCCGGCCAGTGCCGGAATGCCGGCTATTAGTTGTAATGCCAGGGGCATGCGCCATAGCCACCGCGAGGGCAGTTGAAGTTCATATACGACAATAACCACCAGCAGCAATAAGGAAAAGAGAGAGTACAATAGCCGGTAATACCGGAAAAACACGCCCGTGTTGCGCGCTATCCACTGTTTCCACCATACTGCTGCCAGCAGGCTGTGCGTAAGCCCGAAAAATACCCAAAGCCCTATAAGATATAGGTAAGCTGTCATTTGTAAATTGAATACAATAAGTATACCTGCAAGCAGAGGCTAATACCTGGAATTAGATCCTCACTTCCAAAGTACATCCCTTGCCCGGTGCCGACCGGATCTCCATCTCCCCATTGAATACCTCAATGCGATTCCGGATATTGTTCAGGCCCATGCCCGGTTTCACTTGTTCCGGGTCGAAGCCAACCCCATTGTCCTGGATGGTAAGTTGCACATATTGGCCATTGTGCGCAAGATCTATGACTACCGTCTTGGCTTCAGAATGCTTCAGTGCATTGTTCAATTGCTCTTGTATAATGCGGTAGATCACCAGGCGTTTGTTATCCGGTATTCTTGACTCGTCAAATCCTTCGTGCTGAACCTTGAACTCGATCTCTTTGGCGTGCCTTATATCCTCTATTAATTGATACAGGCTATCCAGTAAGCTCTGTTCATTTAAGGCAGGCGGCAGCAGTGAGCGCGAAAGGTTCCGGATCTCTTCAATCGTTTGCGTAATATAGTGGGCGCTTTTTTGCAGCAGCTCTTCCCGCATTTTGGGGTTCACCAACGCATGTTGGATATACAGTTTTACGACCCCCAGCAGTTGATTGATATTATCATGCAATTCTTCCCCCAGCTTCTTGCGTTCAGCCTCCTCTGTTTGCAATACACTTTGCGCCAGTTCATCTTTATGCCTCGTTTGAGCTTCGAACAAAGTATCCTGCAATAGCCGCTGCTCCGTAATGTCCTGCATGGCCCCGATAAGCCGGTAGGGCTGTCCTGCCTTGTTGCGCATGATAAATCCCCGGTCAAAGATCGATTTATAATCCCCGTTCTTGCAACGGAACCGGTACTCATCCTGCCATACCGTTCCACCCATGTCCAGTTTACTATCAATCGTATCCAGTACGCGCTCTTTATCTTCCGGATGCAGGTTATTCGTCCACCAGGTATAATTATCCTGCAGTTCATCCGCTGTATAGCCAAAAAGCTCCTGCAGCGTCCGGTTTGTATAACATTGTTTCGTAATGATATTATAGTCCCACACCGCATCATTGGTCGCCATACCTAATAATTGATACCGCTCCAGGATCTCCTCTTGCTGTTTACGGCCCTTCTCAATATTGGCATACAACCTACGGCTTACAAAATAGATCAGCACTGCTGCCAACACCATGAATAAAATGCCTTTATAATTCTGCAGTTTGTTGTAAGCGTCGAGATTATGCCTCGTAAATGACAGGGTAATAAAATCGGAAAATAATATCCAGGCAATGCCGAATACCAGGAAGGTGAGAGAGAGTTTTGCAGAGGAGGGCAAAGGATTTTTCATACAATAGGCTATAAACATACAATATTGCGAAAAAATTACTTGTATTCCATACCAATCATCGATTTCATAACAAAAAATAGTATAACCTGTAGCGATCACTGTACAGCCTGTATCCGGTAACCCTCAACCATAAACCAATAGCCAGCCCCGGCAACCTGGAACCAACAAACCATCAACTTGCAACCAGCAACCATATTCCGCTTATCTTTGCCAAATGCATTACGTTTCTGTAGAGGGACTTACTAAGTCATTTGGTGTCAAGCCGCTTTTTGAGAACATTTCATTCCACATAGAAGAAGGCGATAAGATCGCCCTGGTAGCCAGGAATGGCAGCGGTAAATCTACCCTGCTCAAAATACTCGCCGGGAAAGAAACACCCGAAGAAGGAAAAGCCTGGATCAACAAAGAAGTGACCGTGGCCCTGTTCGATCAGGAGCCTGTCTTCCAGGAAAAACTGTCCGTGTTGGACAACATCTTCCATCACAATCACCCCATCATCAATGCCATCAAGGAGTTTGAAGCCGCCAGCGAAGATGGTACTCCCGAACAGATGACCGATGCCATTGTGAAAATGGATGAACTCGGCGCCTGGGACTTCGATACCAGCGTAAAACAGATCCTTGGTAAACTCAATATTCACCACCTCAACCAACCTGCCAGTACCTTATCTGGTGGTCAGCGTAAGCGGGTGGCCCTGGCCAAAACCCTCATTGATATTGGTTTTGAACACAAACACGTCCTGCTCATCATGGATGAGCCCACCAACCACCTCGATGTGGAAATGGTGGAATGGCTCGAACATTACCTCAACCAGCAGCACGTAACCCTTCTCCTGGTTACCCACGACCGCTATTTCCTCGATAATGTTTGCGAGGAAATATGGGAAATGGACCGCAGCAACCTCGTTGTCTACAAAGGCAACTATGAGAACTACCTCGAGAAAAAAGCTGCCCGCATGGAAAGCGAAGCTGCCAGCATCGATAAAGCCCGCAATACCTTCCGGCGTGAGCTGGAATGGATGCGCAAACAGCCCAAGGCACGTACTACCAAATCCAAAAGCCGCCAGGATAACTTTTATATAGTCGAAGCCAAAGCCAAACAACGGCTCGATGAAGCGAAGCTCCAGCTCGATATGAAAATGACCCGGCTGGGTGGTAAAATTGCCGAACTGAAAAAAGTATACAAGAGCTACGGCGAAAAGGTCATCATGAAGGGTTTTGAATATACCTTCAAAAAAGGCGAAAGAGTAGGAGTGGTAGGGAAGAATGGAGTAGGTAAATCCACCTTTCTCAACATTCTTCAGGGAACGGAACTGCCAGATAGCGGAAAGATCAATATTGGCGAAACCGTCGTCTTTGGTAACTACTCCCAGCAGGGCCTTACCATAAAAGAGGACATGCGTGTCATTGAATACGTCAAAAATATTGCAGAAAGCTTCCCCCTCGCCAGTGGTGGCTCCTTAAGCGCTGCACAATTCCTCGATCTCTTTCTCTTTCCACCCGATCAACAATACACCTACATTTCCAGGCTCAGCGGTGGTGAGAAACGCCGTTTGCACCTCCTGTCAATACTTTTCCGCAATCCCAACTTCCTCATCCTCGATGAGCCTACCAATGACCTTGATTTGCCGACACTCGGCGTACTCGAAAACTTTTTAAGTGACTTCCAGGGTTGTTTGCTCATCGTGTCACACGACCGTTATTTCATGGACCGGCTGGTAGATCACCTCTTTGTTTTTGATGGTGATGGCGTCATTACCGATTTCCCGGGCAACTATACCCAATACAGACTTACAGAAAAAGACAAAGACGACAAGCTCATCGTTCCCAAACCGGCGCCCATAGTGGCAGCACCTGAAATAACAGAAACGTCCGGAAAGGCAGGTGAAAAAAGAAAACTAACATATAAGGAAAAAAGAGAGTTTGAGGCCCTGCAAAAGGAAATGGCCGATCTTGAAAAAGAGAAAATAGCGGTCACTGAAAAACTCAACAGCGCCAGTACAGCTTTTGATGAACTGCAGAAAATGGCCCTTCGCATAGGCCAGATCACTGCCGAACTGGACGAGAAAGAACTACGCTGGCTGGAACTCAGTGAGATAGAAGCATAGTCCGTAAGTCGGCACCTCCTGTTTTTCTTCCGGACTCTGTTTTCGGCTCGTAGCTCGTAGCTCGCAGCTTGTAGCTTGCATTATTCCACCAATGGCAATTGAATCAAATGCCGTTCTCCTATTTTTGAGCTCCTAAAACAAAAACACATATTACATGAGAAAACTATGCCTGGTAATGGCTTTGGCTGCTCCATGGGGCGTAATGGCCCAAAAAGCTGTCAACCCCGTTACCTACGCCAACAGCATTACGGCGGAAGATCTTAAAAAACACCTCTACATTGTAGCCGGTGCAGAGATGGAAGGACGTGAAACAGCTACCGAAGGACAGCGTAAGGCCGCCGCGTACATTGAGAACTACTTCAAACAACTGGGCCTGGCTCCGGGTGTTAACGGTGGCTACCAGCAACCTTATCCCGTTTTCCAGGATTCACTCGTAAGAGCTTCTATTGACGTGAATGGAAAGAAGTTCCAACCCTTCACCGATTTTGCCGCCAACCTCAGCAGTTCCAATTCATCTGCCTTCATGACCAGTGAAGTGGTATTTGTAGGATACGGCATCAGCGATTCTTCCCGGGATGATTACAAAGGCATTGATGCAAGAGGTAAAGTGGTATTGGTGCTGGCCGGTACCCCGCCTGCCACACAACAACCTGCAGCAGGCACTCGTCGTGGTTTCGGTGTTTCTCCCGTTATAGAAGCAGCCTTCAAAAATGGCGCTATTGCTATCTTCCAGGTTCAACCCGGATTTCCCCGGAGAGCAGGTTCTTTAAGGGGCTTTCAATACGTGAATGGTTTCCGCAAAACCATCTACCCCAATCTGTATGCTGTTTCCGATCAGGTAGCAGAAACGATCATGGGTGCAGATTATACAACGGCCAAAGAAGCCATGAAAGCTGGTAACCCCACTGCTAAATCCTACGCTGCCAATGTAACCGTAGAATTCAATAGAGTCGTAACTGCCCTGGAAAGCACCAACGTGATTGGTTTCCTCGAAGGTACCGACAAAAAAGACGAATATGTTTTCCTCACAGCCCATTACGATCATATTGGTAAGACTGCTGCTGGTGTTATCAATTATGGAGCAGATGACGACGGTTCCGGCACTGTAAGTGTTCTCGAACTCGCTGAGGCTTTTGTAAAGGCCAAAGCGGCTGGAAAAGGACCCCGTCGTTCCATTGTATTCATGACCGTATCAGGTGAAGAAAAAGGATTGTGGGGTTCTGCTTATTATGGCGATCACCCCGTGTATCCATTGGAGAAAACAACCGTCGATCTCAACATAGATATGATTGGCCGTATTGACCCCAAACGCAAAATTGGTGATTCTACCAACTATGTATTTGTTGTAGGTGATGATAAACTCAGTTCCGACCTCCGCCCCATCAGCGAGGCCATGAACAAAAAGTATACAAAGCTTGAACTCGATTACAAGTTCAATGAACCCAATGATCCTGAACGTATTTATTATCGCAGCGACCATTTCAACTTTGCCCGCAAAGGCGTGCCCATCATTTTCTATTTCAACGGCACACACGATGACTATCACCGTCCCGGTGATACACCCGACAAGATCAATTACGACCTGATGGCCAAAAGAGCCAAATTGGTATTCTTTACTGCATGGGATATGGCCAACCGCAATGACATGCTCAAAAGGGATATCCCCTTAGACCTGCCTGCCCGGTAAGCATAACATATAATGCGCGGCTGAGCTTGTCGACGCACCTAAACGACAAATGGTGGGTCGCCTTCCAAAGGCGGCTCACCATTTGTCGTTTATTAATTCGATACGCTATCGAAGCAATCGCACTCACAACTCACTCCTCTCTCTCTTATACATTATCCCAAATCCCACACTCGATACCACGCATACACCTCCCACCAGCCACCACAGCATAGCCCATCCCGAATGCTCTGCTACCTGCGATCCCAGAAAGGGGCCCAGCGTTTGCGCCACCGACCAGGCAATCGTATACAAACCCGCATATTGTCCCCGGTTATGATTGGCTGTGCGGGCTATCCAGAAAGAGTTCATGAATGGCATGGCCAGTATTTCACCGAAAGTGATCAACACCATCATAGCGATGGCCAGCGTGGCATCCATATGAAATACATTCAGCATCAGGTAAGAAAGCCCGCATAAGAATACGCCCAGCGTAATGTAATACATCTTGCTGCGCTTCCCCTCCAGCTTAAACACCAAAACCATTTCTATGAAGGTGATGATCAGGCCGTTCATGGCATTCAGCAAACCAATATACTGTTCTGAAAAATGAAGTTCATTTTTATAATAAGCCGTCAGATTATTGAACACCTGGAAAAAGCAGGAAGCAAACAAAGTGGTCAATACAATAAACCACAGGAATACCTTGTCCTTATAAGCGGTGTGTGCCGGATCAGGTATTTCCTTCACTTCCACTTTCTCAGGCTGCGTTTTCGAAGGCGGCAGCAGGAACCACATTAAGATAGCAGCGGCAATATTAGTACAGCCATCTACCCAAAACAACAATTCGTAATCGTAAGCTGCTATTAAACCGCCGGCAGCGCTGCCCAGGGCCCAGCCCAGGTTGATAGCCAGCCGGTTCAGCGAGAAAGAACGTGTTCGGTTTTCAGCTTTGCTGTAAAAGGCGATAGCCGTGGAATTAGCAGGACGGAAAGATTCGTTTACCATGCTCAACAAAAAGCTTAGTATGCAGATACCCGGAAAAGAATGCATTTGCCCCAGTATCATGAACAGGATGCCCCCACCAATCAGCCCGATCATTTGTACCCGAAAGAATCCGATCTTGTCTGTCAGCCGGCCGCCCAGGTAACCGCCGGCTACAGCCCCCAATCCAAACAGTCCCATTACAATGCCAGCTTGCCCAATACTATAGCCCACTGACGGACTGATCAGGTAAATCGTCATAAAGGGAAGCACCATCGTGCCGCTCCTGTTGATCAGCATAATGAAGGAAAGCCACCAGGTGGAAGGAGATAAACCACTGTAGGCATTTTTATACAGGGACAAGGTACTTGTTAGCATGGCTATATTATCAGTGCGCAGCAAAAATAAGGATACCCCTGTAAATCAGCCCGCCCCTTTATTTAGGTGGATACCCATGCCCCAAAACAAAAAGCATCCCCAATGATGGAGATGCTTTTTGTTTATTAATTACAGCCGGCATAAAAGCGACTGAAAATATAATCCGGAATAATCGAATATCAGCTATTGCCGATTGCCGATTCACGATTGCCGACTCAAGATCCAAACACCTTCTTCAGCGTCTCCGTTACACGGGCTGCCGGGTCTTTACGGATCTTTTGTTCCTCAGTAGCCACCTGGAAAAACATACCGCCCAGCGCCTTATCCGTTACATAACCGGAAAGATCAGGATTCACTTTAGATACCAGGGGTATTTTATTGTAGGCATCCATTACCGTTTTCCAATGTTTCGTAGCACCTGTTTTTTCAAGGGCGCTCTCGATCACAGGGCGGAAGGCGCTCGTAAGAGCGGGAGTCGTTTTGCCTTTCAGGTAGCTGGTAGCGGCTGTATCGCTGCCTTTCAAAATACCCAGCGCATCCTGGAAGCTCATCGTTTTAACAGCATCCACAAAGATGGGCGCTGCACTCTTGGAGGCTTCCTCAGCTGCCCGGTTCATGGAAAGAATGGCATCATCTACCAATTTACCCATGCCTGCATTACGCAAGGTCTTCTCTACTTTTTGTGCTTCAGGAGGCATTAATACTTTAATAGCTGCATTGGCAAAGAAACCATCTACCGAGGATAACTTATTAGCACCGTTTTGAGCACCCAGCGAAAGGGCCTCTTTCAAACCGGCTACAATATCATCATTACTGAGCGAGCCGCCCTTGGCTTTATTCAGCAAGCCACCGGCTTTTTTCAACAACCCGCCTCCGGAGTTTTGGGCAAAAGACATTACCGAAGACAATAACAATAGGGGGAGGATTAATTTTTTCATAGCGACATTATTTCGTTAAAAGTAACGTCGGTTTCTATAAAAAGTTGTTAACCCTCAATTATTTAATGCCTAATTAAACCCTATTTAATCCAGTCAAACTGCTCCGCACGAGGCATATTGTTAAAAACGTGTAAAACCTGCTCAGGAGGGGCCGACAACTTGCGCAATTGCGAATTGATCCAGGCTCCTTCCACAGTGATCACCGCCGCCAGCACATCGGAATTTTTATAAATATGATGTTGGATACTCCACCTTGATTGATCCTCCCTCGCCTTTAGCAAATGCAGATCGATCGTCACCACATCTCCCAGCCTTATTTCTTTGCGAAAAACACATTCTTCCCGGAAAAGGATAGGGCCCAGGTGATGCTGTGCCATAAAAGCGGCACTAAGCCCATGCGCTTCCAGGAAAGCAATGCGGCAATAAGCCCCGTAATCATAGTATACCGAATGGCGCAGGTGGAAATTAGGGTCAAGATCAGACCAACGCACTTCTACTGTTTTAACGTAACTGCTCATAAATAATTTTTGTAAACCTTATCCGTAAAATTATACTATACCATAATTATTAGTTAATTTTCATAAGCAATACACGCCATCTTCATGAGCAAATTCGTCACCGTCATATGTCTGTTTGCCTTCGTTGCCCTCCAGTACGGCAAAGTGGTAAGCTATTGGCATTGCCGGCTAACGGCGCCTGTCGATTGCGATTGCCAAAAAACACTCACTGGCCATTCCGATAAAGACCATCCTGCCACCCCTGTCATGGTGGCCAAAGAAAAAGCAGAAGAAGTCTTCCTGGCACATGAGCCAACTATCCACCCGCTTACAGTGATCGCTACCAATAATTGCAACAAAAGCCTTTACCAGGCACTGATCCCAGCCGATCATACCGTCTCCGTTTTTCATCCTCCGGGGAGTAAGTATACCATATAATCCCATTACAGCGACAAGCCGTCTCGAAAGGAACGGCCTTCAGAACAAAAGCGTTAAGAAATTCATCGATTGGAGCGTTAAGCAAAGAACGATGATGATAGATGCTATAAAGCTTATAGACAGCTATGGTCATGGTAGTACAGCTGCCTGGCTTTAGACTTCGTTCTTTGTAGCTTCAAGCGATGAATTTTAGCTTTTGTTCTGAAGCCTTGATCTTTTGGTTCTTTTGTCCCGCAATAAGCGGGAGCAAAAGAACAACAGAGCAAAAGAAAAATAAGAATATTCACACACAAACACACAATCATGAAACTTATCAATATATCATTGATCATTATCGCTATACTCATAGGTACAGCATCCTGTCACCGGCACACCGTAGCCACCACACAGGACAAGGTATCCACTACCTCACCAGCCAACATAGAATACAAAGATGCCGGCGGCAACATCAACCTCCTGGGCAAAAGTTCCCGCCAACGACTTGCACAAGCCCCTTTTGATACCTGGTTCAACAAGAACTATGCAGATTATACAATAGACACCATTGCTGCCGATCAGCTAAAGCCACTCCTGAAGAACAAGCAGTTTGTCATCTTCATGGGTACCTGGTGTGGAGACAGTCGTCGCGAAGTGCCACGCATGTACAAATTGCTGGATTATTGTGGCGTGAAACCCGCGCAGATACAGCTTATTAACGTCAATAACCACGATACCGCATACAAACAAAGCCCGGGACACGAAGAAAGAGGATTGTATATTTTCCGCGTACCCGACCTCCTCGTGTATGAAAACAACAAAGAAGTAGGGAGGATCGTGGAATCTCCTGTGGCCTCCATCGAAAAAGACCTCCTGGCCATAGCCGGCAATAAAACTTATACCCCTCGTTATCCCGGTACGGCCTATCTGATCAGCCAATTCCAATCACCCCAATGGATGTCGACACCGGCTATTATTGAACAAACAGCCGAACAACTCCGGCCGATCGTATCATACTGGGGTGAACTCACCTCTTTTGGAAGAGTATTGCTGATGAATGGCGAGACCGACAAAGCAGTGGATGCCATGCGCATCAGCACCTTATTGTATCCAGCTGAACCGGCTACCTTCAATTACCTGGCTACTGCTTATCATAAGAAAGGAAATACCAATGCAGCGAAAGAATGCTGTCAAAAAGTATTGCAATTACAGCCTGGCAACCAGCAGGCCATAGCCATGCTCGAGCAACTCAATAAGCAATAACCGATCTGCTCCTTGAAAAAGAAAAGGAGATGGTATAATCGCTGTTGCAATTGGTATAAATCACAGGTTTTCCTACATTTGAGCCCTTAAAACAATGGAATGAAAAGAACAAGCTTGTTTATATTGACCACTTTTGCAGCTGCTGCCGCTATCGGGCAAACTTCAAAGCCCGCTGCCGGTAAGCCAGCCCCTAAATCCGCCACGGCTAAGCCTGCTACGGGCGCCAAAACCGCCGGTACTTCTGTGCCCATGAAAAACTCTGTGGACTCCTTCAGCTATGCAATTGGCTTAAGTATTGCCAATTTCTACAAACAACAGGGAGTAACTGGTATCAATAACCAATTGGTGCTCAAAGCCCTCACCGATGCCAGGAACGGTAAACCAGCCTTGGACGAACAGCAGGCCAATGCCTGCATTATGAACCACATGCAAACAGCCCGCAGCCAGAAAGCCTCCGGCGCTAAAAAAGCAGGACAGGCATTCCTGGCCCAGAATAAAACCAAACCAGGCGTGATAACCTTACCCAGCGGCCTCCAATACCAGGTTCTCCAGGAGGGTACAGGTCCTAAGGCAACCCCCAATGACCAGGTAAAATGCCATTATGTAGGTACATTCATTGATGGAAGAGAATTTGAAAGCTCCCGCACCAACGGTCAGCCCGCTACATTCGGCGTAGGCCAGGTGATCAGGGGATGGACAGAAGCCCTCCAACTAATGTCTGTAGGCAGCAAGTATAAATTGTTCATTCCTTCTGAACTGGGTTATGGAGATGGCGACAATGGCCCTATTGCCGGAGGTTCTACCCTTATTTTTGAAGTGGAACTCCTGGAGATCATAAAACCCGAAGGCGGAGCACAACAGCCCGGTGGTCAGCAATAAGCAAAACAGATACTTAGATCCCGCAAGAGGATATAAAATGCGAAATCCGAATGGCTGCCCATTCGGATTTCGCATTTTATGCTGTTGGTTTTTCGTAGTTACTGCTTAATGAACTTGTATTGGTAAAGGCCCTTACCATGTTCATCTGTCACCACTAGCATATATACCCCACTCGCAAAGGACTTAACATCCAATAGCGTATTACCTTCTGCCACTGGCCTGGTGATCAATAACCTGCCATTCACATCCACCACCTTAATAACTGACCTTGAAGTAGTGCCTGCTATATTCACATTCAGCGTACTGATGGCTGGATTGGGGAATACATTCACCTTAAATGTACCGGTATAAGTGGGCGCTCCTTCCCTGGAAGCTGTTCCCGTAGCCACCCGTAGCGTATAGCAACTGGTAGCATTGTTGGCGTTGTTGTAACCATACACCCGTACATAATAAGTGCCGGCAGCAGCGGTATAGTTGATGGTCTCGCTGCTGGTGCCTCCGGCCTGTGAAATACCTACCTGTGTTTGAGCACTGTTGAACAGGCGGATATCATAATCGCCAGGCAGCGTGCTCAGTGTAATGGTAATCGTACCGCCGGTAGTGATCACAAATTTATAGTAATCATTATCACCACTTGGGCTTATTAGACCGGTAATATTCGTGTTGAGCGGAACTTGCGGAGCTCCGGCAAACGTACCATTGCTACTGTTGTCATAAGTGCTGGCGCAGCCCGTAACCGTAGTGGCCCCAATGTTCAAGCCATAACATACTGTTGTGCTGAAAGCGCCGTTGTAGCCAAATACCTGGATATAATAGGTCCCCGCAGCTGAGCTGCTACGCGTGATTGTTTCGCTGGTGGTACCACCATTTTCAGACCGGGCCAGTTCTGTTCCGGCTGAATTATACAGGATGATATCATAATCTCCCGGCAGGTTGGTCAACGTAATATTCAGGTTACTGGTGGCACTCAAAGTAAAGGAATACCAGTCCTTATCCGTAGCACTACCAATGGCAGCAGAAAGCGCCGTATTGGTAGCCACTGCTGCTGCAGTTGCCAGGGTTTCATTGGCCTCATAAGCGTTGGTACAAGTAATCGTACCCGTTGTTGTGAATTGAGCTGCTGTGTAAGAACTGCTGCCTGATGCACAATTTGCCCTTACTCTCCAATCATACGTAGTCGATGCAGTTAAACCAACCAGGCTTACGGAAACGCTGGTAGTGGCAGTGGCAGCATTGACCCAGGTGGAAGAAGCTGTAGTTTTATAATCCACATCATAGCTGTTGGCGCCGCTCACCGCTGTCCAGCTTACAGTAGCGCCGCTTGTGGTGATCCCTGAAGAAGCAAGGCCCGCTGGAGCAGTACAGCTTGGAGGAGTACCACTGATGGTGAAATTGGTATTGGAAATATCATAGAAGATATTGCCCACCGCTTCTATTTTTACCCTCGCCTGCGTAGTCACATTATTCGGTACCGTGATCGTTTCTGTACCGTCATTGGCCGTGCTGGCTAATATTACGATGGGGAAGGTATTACCGCCATCCGTCGATAAGCTGATCTTAACATTGGCACAGCTTACAGGCGCAGCATTGGTGCTGTTTACACTCCAGGTAATGGCCTGCGATGATCCCGGTGCCCAGGTTACCGCCGTATTGGGAGCTGTCACAGCAAAAGGACCGGCTGCCGCAGAAATAATTACCTGCGCGTCATCACTGTTATTGTTGCCACCACCAATATGATTGTCCCTCACTGTAAACCTGAAATTAAGTGTACGTGCTACAGAAGGTAGTACTTCCCATTTATTGGTATTGGTTCCACCCAATACAGAAGCCAGGTTGGGAAAGCTGCGCGATGGAGTAGTGGAGTAAGTTACACTTCTGAATTGTGGTCCCGAAGTGGCCGTAGCCGAAGGAACTGTAGAAGAACCCGAAGCAAAATTGTCATACTGCTCCCAGGTATACGTTAATACATCTGCTGCATTGGCATCACTGCCGGTTCCTGTAAGTACAAAGGGCGTAGATTTTGGAATGGTAAAATTGGCGCCCGCATTCGCAGTAGGAGTGGAGTTGCCTGTAATAGTTACTACGGCGCAGCCACCTCCTGTAGTGCCTTTAATATAATCAGTAACCTGTTCCACGTTTTTGGCGTGGAAATAATCATCACTATGCGGCTGCACATCCGTAGTGGCCCCTGTAATACCGGCATAACCCATGATGGTGCTGCCGCTTCCCGGTTCCATATTGGCGCCCGTTCCTTCCGTCTGGAAGGAGAAGGTATGATTCGCCCCAAACTGGTGTCCCATTTCATGCGTGGTATAATCCACTACAAATGGGTCTCCTTCCGGCGTGGTATGCGAGGTAAAGCCACTGCCTTTGGAACCTGCCACACAAACACAACCAATACAACCCGCATTACCATTATTGGAGCCTCTGTGTACCAGGTGGCCGATATCATAATTGGCGCTACCGATCACAGCATCAATCGTTTGTTGTGTCTTCGTATTGTATTCACTCGTCCAGGGATCTGTAGATGCATTCAGGTAGATGATGGCATCGTTGCTGGCGATCAGGCTCATACGGATCCCAAAGTCACGTTCATAAATACCATTCGTCCTGACCATCAGCGTATTCATGGCTGCCAATACCTTGGCTTTGCGCTGTGCATCCGTTGTTTCTGTTCCATTCAGGAAGTAAGTGGAATATTCTCCGGTGGCCGCCAGCGCCAGCCGGTAAGTGCGCAACCTGCCATCATCCGCGCCCCGCAGCACTTCTCCGGGGATGCTCACCGATGGTTGTTGTAATTTGTTGTTTTCCTGCGTGAAGCATTGAAATACATTACGGTAGTCAACCACTTCCTGGCGCGAGAACACCACATAATACTTATCGTTTTGGTCTACCGGGTCTATGTAAATGGTAGGCCGGTTGGAAGATAAGATCATGCCATGAAATCCCCTTGGTGATACATCAAATCGAATGCTGGAGGTAGGATTGTCAAGTCCTTGTCCTGCATACGATTGGATCTCGGGGTAGCGTGCTGCCAGTGCGGCATCCATCACTGGGGCCACTACAACACTGAAGCGTTCCAGCTGCCCATTGGCAACCGGTACCGAAATAATAAAGGAGGATTGGGCGGCGGATATTTTTTTCTCAGAAGGTGAGTTGCGCAAAGCGCGCGTTATCGACAATTCATCCAGCCGGTAGAGTTTGTAAACAGTAGGCTTAACGTGGACAGTGAATAGGTTTTTAGTGATGGTGGATTCATTCACAGGCGTCCAGAAATCGCTTTGTTGCGACAGAGCGCCATATCCGACCAACACTAATGCAAAGAGTAGTGTGATCTTTCTCATGAGACGTTGGTTTTTGGTTCTACCTAAATTAAGATAAAAAATAATCGTTTGCGCTAAGGCGTTTGGGTATATATACTTAAATGCAACTGCGAGTCACAAGTTGTGAATGATGAACATAAGGTTCGTCGCTCACAGCTCGTAACTCGCAGCTGATTTGACTGTCAGTGTTTTCTGACGCTTATCTCTTAATTAGTATGATCGTTGGCACTGTTGTTATTGCTGTCTGCTTTTCTGCGCAATTGTTCCAGTAGTTGCAATCCCAACAATCCACTGATAGAACCATTGCCCTCTCCGCCACCACTGATCAAAACATCCGGCATGATCTTAACATGTTGAGTGCCTATCGCTTCCATGATCTTCAGCTGAGTAAAATTATCACCTCCCATGCCTTCTACCGCCAGCTTGTAAGATTCGGCCGAAGACTTACCAATCGCCAGTATCTTCTCCGCTTCCGCATTACCTGTAAGTGAGATCCTCTCTGCCTCTGCCTTGGCCAGCCATTCGATCTTTTCCGCATCGGCCTTTGCCATTAGCCTTGTTTTTTCGGCCTCACCACCCGCCAAGAGCTTCAGCCTTTCTGATTCCGCAGTGGCCTGTATCCGCACACTATTGGCATCACCCGTGGCTTTCTTTACAGAAGCGTCTGCCACCCGTTCTGCGATCAGAACACCCTGGTCGGCTTTTACGATCTCTTTCTGGATCTCAGCAATAGCTGTTTCCTTTTCCAGTGCCTGCCTCGTTTCCTGGGCCATCTTCTGCGTATCATAAGTTATCTTCTGTTCCTGTGCCAGCTTACGGTCCGTCAGTGTTTTCATCAGCGAATCCGGAGGTACAATATCACCGATCAAGGTATCCACGCCAAACACGTTGTATTGATCCAGTACATGACCGATATGTTCCCGGGCCGACTCTTGCCTTTCCTTACGGCTTGTAAGGAAGTCGATCACTTCAGCACCCTGGGCCGAGTTGCGGAAATAGTTACCGATGGTAGGCTCCAGTACCTGCGTTACCAGGTTGCTCATATTGCCAAACCGGGCGATCACCTTCGGTGCTTCATTCGTAGGTATGTGTATGATCTGTGCTACGTCGAGGTTGAATGTAAAACCGTCCTTGCTACGCACCGTGATCGTAGAAAGGTTTTTATCCAATTGGTGCGCTTCGCTTCTTGCACTGGCCCAGTTAAGTACCAGGTTGGTGGTAGGCACCAATTCCACTTTCATAATGTGCGAGTTGATCGGGTACTTACCCGGTCCCAGCGGTTCGGCCCACACACCTTTCTGTTGTTTCGATACAATATTGCCATGCTTGAACTCCGCACCACTTAGGTCCACTCCATCGGCGCCTACATAAGAGATAACTACGCCTACAAACCCGATCGGTATCTCTGTCATCTTAACCATTTCCACTTTGGCAAACCACGGGTTCAGGAAATAGGAACCCGCCAGTATCACCTGTTCCTGTAAGCCTTTGTAGCCGCCATTTTCAAGGAAAGTATCCACATCCTGGAACTTGTTGTGTATGCTGATCACCTTACCGGCTATCTGGCCTTCTTCCAGCGATTTACCTTCCAGTGTTGTAACAATACCCACTGCATTGTCGGGAATCGTTGTCATATCATATACCTCGATCTCAAACAAAAAGGTATTGATACGGTAAGAGCCCGGCGGTATCATGGCCGTTTGCCTGCCTTTACGGCCACCATTGAGCAGGAAGCCCTTGGCATCCTGGAAAGTGTCACAATCTACCTTACGGGCAAGCACACGGCCACTTTCCAGTTCACCGCCATCCCGGGCCAGCACCAGTCCGATCTTTCCCGTAGGGACCACCGTAAAAGGCTGGAAAGTAATTTCATATTGCCAGATCCACTTCCAGAAATAAACACCGGGAGGAAGTGTTTGTGCCTGAAAGCCGGCCTCGCCATCCGTGGCAATGATGCGGCCCTCCGGCAATTCCTGCTTGCCAAACAGCACAAACTTTTTGGTCACCAGACCAATACGGTCTTCAGGAACAATGACCAGACCGAAGAAAAAACGAAGAACAAACTTGTATAAAACAAGGCAAATAAGGGGTATACCAATGAGCAGGGCCCATTTGATAAGTGTAGGGGTTTCCATTGTATTTTAATGATGATTAAGAATGCATAGTAAGTAAATAATGAGTCGTGGATGTTACTGAAATGTAACAACCAGGCCTATAATAATAAAAGGTCATAATAATGTATTTAACGGGAACCGGGAGGCGAAGTGTTGTGGATCGTAAACCGGATAGTCTCGTAGAGAGAAAGGTAGTGATTGTTGCAGTGATCTTTTTCCATATTGGAAAATTGGTTTATCAAAGGTATTGAATGATTTCGGAATTCCATAGCCAGCACAAAAAAAATCCCCGCCCTTATACTTCATGTCTGCAACAAAAAGGAATAGGTGGGGATTTTTATAAAGAGCGCCCGGAAGAATACGACTTATAATAGCTTCAAAAGGCAGATCAACTAACGGGGTTTCTAATTCACATTCACCACTTTATCTTTCGGGTATTTTACACTGTAACTAACCCGGAATTTTTTGGATTCTCCCGGCGCCAGCTCTGTCAGCCAGTTCAATAGGCCAAGTTCCGCATTGTTGCCCGCCCCACTGATCTCGATCAACTCTACTTCAATATCCTTATTGGTGGATAAAGGATATTGATCTTTTAACATCATTTGTACTTTTTCTTTCTTATTGTTCTTCACCGTGATCTCATAGGTGAACACCTGCTTCTTATTGCTGCCCAGGAACTTCACACTACTCAGGTCTTTTAACTTCTCGCGGGTAACCACTACTCGTTTATCCCTGCCCAAAGTGAAGTTCAGTGTATCCAGTGTAGAGTTCGGGTCTATCCAGGTTTTACCAATATAGGTACCTTCAAAAATAATATTTGCTTCACCCGGCAGCAGGTTCAGGCTCTCCCAGTCAGCAATATCTGCCAGCAGGTAAGCATCCTTATCCACTCGCGGTGCAGTATAATACTTAAATTGGGCGGGCACCGTAAAGTCTTTTAAAGCTACCTGTTGCTCTTTCCCATTCGTGGGCACATCATAAGGAAGCTCAATATCAAATGTTACATTCAATTCATTGTCCTTTACCGATACATAATCACCCAGTTCATCTTTAAGCGTAATGACAACAGCTCCCGCCGCACCACGACTACCATAGATGGAAGTCGCCTCGGCGTCCTTCAGCACTTTCATGTCTTTAATAGCTTTGGCGTTGATCTTATTGAATTCCTGTTTACTGATGATATTGCCATTCAGTATATACACAGGGTCCAGTTGATCTCGTTCCTGAGCATATTCTTGTTTGGAACGTGTTCCATAGCCCACCACTACCACCTCATCCAGGCTGGTGTTGGCGCCTCTGATAGACACACCAGGCACTTTGCCGGCCAGTGCCATGCCAAGCGCATCAGTTGTGTTTTGATAAGCCAGGAACCAGCTTTTCAGCACCGGAGCATTATTATCCTGGTTAGGGGTGGAGGTAGCGAGCGTCAGTTTTACGCTCTTCCAGTCAATGCCCGTCGTTTGCGTAAGTTTTGCTTTATAGGAAAGCTTCACCGGTTTATTGATATTCTCTACTTTCAGATCATAGTTCGGATACCAGGATGCCAGCGGTGTTATATAAGATACCGTGAAGTTAAAACTGCCACCCAATGGACAATACACCTGCAGCAACAATTTTCCCACCGTCTTTGTATTCTTTTGCTCTTCCTCTTTGATCTGAGCATTCATTTTGGCAAAGATGTCCAGCAGCCTGGTTTCCTTTTCCCGGTATTGACTGATCTCTTTTTGCAGCTCCAGTGTTTTTGACCGGTAATAATCTACCATTTTTGTTAACTCTGCCACACTTACACCAGTCTGCGTACCACCGATCGCTTTATTCGATTTTAGTAACTCCAGTAATTCCTGATCCGTTTTAATTGCAACCCCGATGGCTGCCAGTTCTTTATTGATAAAATCCACAGAATCTTCCAGTTTCTTTAGCGTATTTGATTTCTGTACCGGTTTCAGGAAATCTGTAGAAAAAGTAGAAGACAGGATGGTGACATTGCCATCGTTACCAATTTGCAGACTGTTCATATTAATGCGGTTACTTACCCCATCAATTACCAGTTCATTATTGCCCGCGTCAAGCGTTATCCGGGCAGTATGCGTCAGTTCTGCGCCCGTACGGTACACCGTGGCTGATTTCAACGCTGCTGTTACAATGTTTTTCTCGTTACCTGCCTGTGTTTGCATCCACATGCCCAATAAGAATATCACTACAAAGGAAATATGCTTCATAATAAGATGTTTAGGTGTATCTTATTCATGATGCAATTCTGCACAGCTTTACACAAAAGAAAAAGCCCGGAACTTTTCCGGGCTTTGATAATATCAATGTTGTAGGATTAAGAAACGAATGTCAGGGTGTATCCGCTCCGCGGGCATGAGCCTGTTGAAGTCGCCTTATTTATAAAGCAACTCATAATATTCTGTCGCCATCCGGCCTGCTTCAAAACGGAAGCGTACATCACGCATACCATTTTGGGACACCTTTCGCCAGGTATCATAATTATCATAATACAATGGCAGTATCTCTTTCTCCAATATATCGTACAATTTGTTATAATCATAGTCATCCTGCTCCTGCACATTCATCCGCGCATAATCTGCTTTGGGAACTACAAATCCATTGTGACCATGATCGATGAACTCTGGTATCCATCCATCATCTGTAGAGAAGTTCACAGCTCCATTCATGGCAGCCGTCATACCACTCGTACCTGATGCTTCACGGGGCACACGTGGATTATTAAGCCATATATCAGATGCTTGTTTCATTCGTTTGGAGAGTGTGAGCTCATAACCGATCACAACAGCTACGTTCTTATAATTCTTGCTCAGGTGCACCAGGTTATTGAACTCATTGATGGCCGGGTAATCCATCGGGTAGGGCTTACCTGCCCAAATGATCTGCACCGGGTATTTCGTGTTGGACAATAACTTCTCAAATCTTGCCTTATCGCGGGTAAGGAATTCAGCCCTTTTATAACCGGCAAAGCGGCGTGCCCATACAATGGTCAATACATTAGGATCAAATACTTTACCTGTTTGGTCCGCCACAATTTCAAAGGCCCTTTTCTTCAGGTACTTTTTGCGGTCATCCCACCAGCTGTCATTGCTTTCATCCGAAGCACGGTACAATTGCTTGTCGGCCCAGTAGGTCCAGTTCTGTGCATTCGTGATCGAAATAATAGGGCAGATGCCGGGATACTTACTCCACATTTGCCGGGATACATCTCCATGCAATGCAGATACCCCATTGGCCAGGTGCGCAAAGCGCAGCGCTACCAGCGAGTGATTGAACTGATCGTCCTGTAGCCCCGTCAGCTTGCGCACTTCATCCAGCCCCAGGCCACAGAAATAGCTCATCTTATGGCAGAGGTTAATATCATGCTTTTCATTACCTGCTTCCTCAGGAGTGTGCGTTGTGAAAACAAGCCTTTTCTTAACGTCTTCTACATTCCCAAACTTTTTATACAGGTAGAACACAGAGGAGACGCCATGTGCTTCGTTCAGGTGATAACGGTCCGGATTAAAACCGAGCTCGTCGATCAACTTGGCTCCGCCAACACCCAGCAGAATGAACTGGGCTACTTTGGTAGCCACATTCGCATCATACAGGCGATGCGTGATCGTTTGCGATACATAATCATTCTCTGGCAGATCCGTGCTCAGCAGGAACAGCGGAGCCGTTTTAAAAGTTTCCGGGTTGAGGTACCAAACTTTCACCCATACCGGATGATCGTGTATGATGATCTGGAATTTTATGCCCGTATCTTCGAGAAAGCTGTAATTCTTCTCCATCCAGGTCACCTGCAAGGTCTGATCCTGGTTGCGTGCCTGGTCGTAATAACCGTATTTCCACAAAATGCCTACACCTACAAGGTTTTGTTTCAGTTCATAGGCACTCCGGAGATGCGATCCCGATAGGAACCCCAATCCCCCACTATATATCTTCAAAGGCTGATGGATGGCAAACTCCATCGAAAAATAGGCCACCCGTTTGGCAAAGCGCTCATCTGACTGGTACGGTACTTTAAAATTGATAAAGCTCATATGGTATAATACAATTATTCATGAATTGACTTGGTGAATGCCCCACTTACCTGTATTGCCGTATTGTGTACTTTAGACACAAAAGCGGTGCAATATAATGGTAAAAAACTAAATGTGTAGCTTTTTACAGCCAGTAGTTTGGTGCTGTACGAACGAAATATGGAGGGGCTTATTGTTTGCAATTGCTGCTATTGACCCTTATCCGGCCTTCCCGCAGCCACTCAGCTACCTTTTCCCGGTCTTGGGTTTGACAGGTGTTTTCTTTTTGGGATAACTGCCTTCAAAGAAGCATTTGATATCACGATAAGTGCCGCAGCCGCCGGTTTCCTTCATCACAACACGGTTATTACTGAAGCTAAACTCCAGCGTGCAGGGGTTACCACTTTCCTGGAAAACGGCCATGGTGGCCGATACAAAACGGGCTGTTCCCTTCAACTCTCCACGGCAGTCACTCTTTTCAAAGTGAACAAAAACGACCGGTTCTGTGGCCCGCCGTCCATCACGCACAGAAATAAAGTTCTTTTTGTCTTTTACATAATCTCCGGAAAACTTGTTCCTGGCGGGGAGCGTATCAATCGGGTTTATGACATTTTCGATGATCTCCTCGTTGGGTTCCGTCAATATCAACGTAAACTCATTGGCGCTGCTGTTGTAGATGTATACATTACGTTTAAAAGAGGTTTCGTTGTTGGCCCGTTTTTTCTCGTAATAAGTAGTGATCTGGAACTTTTTGTCCAATACCCCATAAGCTGAGGAATATTGATCGAATCCTGTTTTTACAAGTGGTAGCATTTGCAAAAACTCATTCTTTTTGTTAAAGCAGGCCAGGTAGGAAACACGCTTAGTACCATTGGTGGCTTTGATGAACAAATAGGTCTCTTTACCATCCTCACGGGTTCTTCCCAGTGGAAATATTTTTGGCATTACCCCCTTACCAAAGTCCTTTTGAACAAGGCTGTCGGAGATGAATTGTGTAAATATCTTGTAGCCGATCTGAAGCGAATCGGTAGATTTTTTGACCAATGTAGTGTCTGCAATGCGGATGGGTAGGGGTGTTTCCGGGAAAAACTCGATAAACTCCTGTATGGTCACCGTTTCATTATCCTGCAGGGATGTCTTTTTTCCTTTACAGGCAACGATCAACAAAAGAATGGACAGCAAAAAGAGATATTGCTTCATAAACCGGGTTAAATCATTCACGGTTAAAAGTAATACATCCACCCCACTCACTGAAAAGATTGTGTTTTTAGTTTCACGATTTAATTTTAGATTTGTCTAAAATTAAATTTAGGTACTGTTAAATGAGTACAGTTGTCAAATATTCCAGTAGTACAGAAAACTACCTGAAAGCCATCTTTCACCTCCAAAAGGCCGACGGCATCGTAACTACCAACGATGTAGCCAATGAATTGCAAACAAGGCCTGCTTCTGTCACCGATATGCTGAAAAAGCTCAAGGCGCAGAAACTCCTGCTGTATGAAAAATACCAGGGATTTAAGCTGAGCAATGAAGGTCGTAAAGTGGCCCTGCAGATCATCCGCAAACACCGGTTATGGGAGTTCTTTCTCGTTGAAAAATTAAACTTCGGGTGGGATGAAGTGCATGAGATTGCGGAAGAATTGGAACACATCAGCAGCAAGAAGCTAATTGACCGGCTCGACGAATACCTCGGCTTCCCCAAATCCGATCCCCACGGAGATCCCATTCCCGATAGCAATGGCAAATTTACCCTGCCCAAACAGGTTGACCTGCTCAACCTGCCCCTCAACAAAGTGGCAGAAGTAAGCAGTATTGGAGATCAAAGCCCTGAAATGCTCGAATTACTGGGGCATAAAGGCATCGCACTGGGAACAAAGGTCGAGGTGAAAAAGAAGTTCGCTTTTGACAATTCACTGGAATTAAAATTTAAGAACCAATTGATCGTTACCATAAGCGAGCATGTAGCCAAAAATGTGTTTGTAAAGTATGATGAATAGACTAAAAAATGAGCAGTCTCTCAGCGAGGTGCATGAATCAATAGATGTCAATACTAAAGCGATCGGCTGGAAAAGAGTACTCGCTTTTTTCGGACCTGCCTACCTCGTAAGTGTAGGATATATGGACCCCGGCAACTGGGCTACCGACCTGGCCGGCGGTAGCAAGTTTGGTTATACACTCATCTGGGTACTGCTCATGAGCAATATCATGGCATTATTGCTCCAAAGTCTGTCAGCCCGGCTGGGTATTGTGCGGGGGCGAGATCTGGCCCAGGCCAACCGCGAAACCTATCCCAGGACCATTAATTTCTTCTTATACATATTGGCGGAAGTAGCCATCGCAGCTACCGACCTCGCTGAAGTGCTGGGTATGGCCATCGGTATCCACCTGCTCACCGGTATTCCCATTTTCTGGGGTGTGGCCATTACGGTTTTAGATACTTTTCTTTTATTATACCTCCAGCGACTGGGTATGCGTAAAATGGAAGTATTTATTATTGGTCTTGTTGCCGTGGTAGGATTTTCCTTCCTCGTAGAGATCATATTGGCGAAACCTGCCCTCACCGATGTTGTTTCCGGCCTGGTGCCCCGCTTACCTAACGATGAAGCTTTATACATAGCCATTGGTATCATCGGCGCCACCGTGATGCCGCATAATCTTTACCTGCATTCGGCGCTGGTGCAAACACGGAAAATTAACCGCTCTAAAGAAGGTATCAAACAAGCCCTGAAATGGAGTTTCTGGGATTCTGCTATTGCACTCAACATCGCGTTCCTGGTAAATGCGGCCATCCTGATATTGGCAGCTACTGCTTTCTTTAAGAAAGGTATTGTAGTGGCTGAAATAAAGGATGCCCATACCTTATTGTCTGATGCGTTGGGCACCCGGGTGGCCCCCATATTATTCGCCGTTGCATTGATAGCAGCCGGACAAAGCTCTACTATTACCGGCACGCTGGCCGGACAGATCGTAATGGAAGGTTACCTCCGTTTACGGATCAACCCCTGGATACGACGCTTACTTACCAGGTTGCTGGCCATTGTACCTGCGCGTATCGTGATCTATATTTTTGGAGACAAGGAAGTCGATAGCCTCTTAATTCTAAGCCAGGTGATCCTGAGCATGCAACTCGGCTTTGCAGTGATCCCCCTCATCCATTTTGTGAGCGATAAAAAGACCATGGGGTCATTTGCTGTTAAACCCATTGTTCAGGCAGCAGCCTGGCTGATCGCGGCCGTATTGGTGTACCTGAACATTCGCATGGTGATGAATGAGGCTGGTGATGTGTTTACCCATTCCGGTAATCTTTTCTGGAAAATATTGATCATAGCAGGAGGCCTGGTATTCCTGCTGTTGCTGCTATTTACTATTTTCTATCCCTTCTTTAGCAAAAGGGCAAAGCCCGTATCCATACAAATGCACCCCGATGTAGAAGGCCTGAAACCATTGGCAGTGCCAGTCTATAAAAAGATTGCCGTAGCCCTGGAGTTTGGCGAACATGATTCTGCGCTGCTGGCGCATGCCATAGGTCAGGGGAGGCAGGATGCTGAATATGTGCTCATCCACATCGTGGAAAGCGCTTCTGCAAGGATGCTGGGGCAGGAGAGTGATGATTTTGAAACCCGGGCCGATGACGAGCGTTTACAATTCTACATTCGTCAGTTGCGCGAACGTGGTTTTATCACTTCAGGTCATCTTGGTTTCCGTCATCGCGCCAAAGAGATTGTGAGGCTGGTTAAAGAGAGCAAGGCCGATATGTTGGTAATAGGTGCTCACCGCCATACCGGGGTGAAAGATTGGCTGTATGGAGAAACGATTAACTCCGTAAGGCATGAGCTGACCATACCTGTGTTGGTTGTGAATTTATAATAATACTTTCTGTTAGTTTGTATGTAGGCAGCTATGCTGTTAATAATTACATCTGCTCATTTCCTGAGTGATTCGTTATATTTATTGAATCATTCTATACTTGCATCGCGTCATCTTCACGCGATCCTCCACATCGCATAGATATGATCCCAACCTAGTCCTTCTCTTTATAATTTATTGACTGCGTTTTTTTGCGGTCGGCGCATAGTGATTTTTCTAAAGATGATCACGATTTCTTAATTGAAGCGTAACACTAAATTCATATGCGAAAGATTTTTGTACAATGATGCCCTTTTTCTTCAAGAAAATTCAAAAACAACCGGGACAAAATTCAATTTGTCCGTTCTATATCTATACAAAAGCACACTGGGTTATATCAACAGTTCTGAAAATATGTTTTATCATCGCAGTTTATTTAACCCCTTAAACAACAGCATGCGGAAACCATTGCATCCAATATCGTCACTGATCATTAAGCACCTGGAAGGAAAAGCCAGTGCAGAAGAACAGCAGGCGCTTGATAGTTGGATCAATGAGTCAGCAGAGAACCAGGCTTTGTTTGATGAATTGTGTGACGAGTACCGTATGAGTGAAGACCTCACGGCGCATAGTGAAGACAAGAAAGCTACCTGGGCAAAGATATTGACCCTGGCGCCTGAACTACAGGAAGCGCCGGTGAAAAAAATCAGTTGGTTACGTTATGCAGGTGTTGCCGGAGTATTGTTGTTGATTGGATTGGGTGTTTGGTATTTTAATACAGGCAGCAAGCCATCTGGTGAATTGGTACAAACTAATAATAGCCGCTACAAGAATGATATACCTGCCCCGGCCGGAACGAATGCAACCCTGGTATTGGCCGATGGCAAACAGATCAACCTGGATGCTGTGAACAATGGGCATCTGGCAGAACAGGGAACGATGCAGGTGGTGAAGCAGGATGATGGAACGATTGAATATCGACAATTGTCAAGCAATGATCGGGAATCAGTAGTTACTTATAATACTATTAATACGAATAAAGGCGGCCGATATAAGATAGTCCTGGCAGATAATAGTATTGTGTGGCTGAACGCAGTATCTTCTTTGAAATATCCGACATCCTTCCCTGGAGATGATCGGGTGGTGGAATTAACTGGTGAAGCGTATTTTGAAGTGGCCAAGAGTCTGCAGCCGCAAAAGCCGGGCGCTGCCCCCAAAAGAAGGCCCTTTATTGTAAAAGTGAATGGCATGCAGGTGGATGTATTGGGTACCCACTTCAATGTAATGAGTTATAACGATGAATCCTCGATAAAAACGACCCTGTTGGAAGGAAGTGTAAGAGTAACCCCTGTTCCCGTTTCAGGTGTTGGGCTTGCAGTCCATCGCTCTCAACTTCTTTCCCCCGGTCAACAGGCCACATTCAGTTTAAAGACGGACGAGGTGAAAGTAACCGAGGCGGACACCGAAGAAGCCGTTGCCTGGAAAAACGAAGTTTTTGTATACAGCAGTGCGCCGATAGAAAACATTATGCGGGAAGTGAGCAGGAGCTATGATGTAGAAGTGATTTATGAAGGGGCAAGGCCTACGGATAAATTCAATGTGATGGGGGTTCCCCGGAATGTACCGGTAAGTCAGATCCTGAAAATACTGGAGTTGACGGACAAAGTGAGGTTTGAGATTGAAGGGCGAAAGATCACTGTAAAGAAAGCATTATAAGTTATTGTATCATATACATACAACCATTAACCTTTCCTGTTATTAAAAAACCATCGCCGTAAGGCGGGTTAAGCATACGTATATGAATTTAAGGCATTCATTGATTATGGCAGCAAAAGGTTCCTCAATACTGAACGCACAGCGTACGGTATGGCCAGCAAAGACAGCTATTGAACGGCAGCACTATTCCGGAAGCGGAATGGAGGCGGCCGTTTCTCTTTTATACCTATCCGTAAAACCTGAACTGTAGAACTTATCCATCATCTGTGGAGATAGCGCAGTAGACAGGATGCAAGCCACAGTTTAACTGCAACATTAAGCAACACATTTACTGATTCTCTATCCTTTAAGGTATTGACTGTACAAAACAGGCAACAGGGAATCCTATTGCTATGAAAAAACCGGAGATCAAATAACATTAAGCTCTATTACGATTGTTCAAGTGACCTGTCCGATGAAGGAAAGCATGCCATATTAAAATGCACCATTAAACTTGTTCCTATCATCTCCATCATCTGAACAAATTATTTTGAAAATGCAACTCTCTACAACAACCGACCGACACCGACTGCAAGCCAGTCATGCCACCCGTTATTTGCGTAACCGCTGGCAGCATTTCACACTGACCACTTTAGCATGGCTCCTCATTTTTAACGTTCAGGCAAGGGCGGGAGAACTCCCTCCTCAGGACATCACCCTCTCTTTCCGTGATGCCACGTTGGATAAAGTATTTAAGGCGATACGTAAACAAACCGGATATGGCTTTGCATATACGGATGCTGATTTAAAGCGTGCGAACAAAGTAACAATAGAAGTTTCCAATTCTTCCCTGGATAATGTATTGGAACAATGCTTCAAAGACCAGCCTCTCACCTATACAATTGTAGAAAAGATCGTGATCGTAAAACCACGGGGAGAAAAAGCTATTGCTGTTCCCGTTGTGCATAACATAGCTGGTGATCCCAAAAAGATTACCATGCGGGGTAGGGTGTTAAATGAAAAAGGCGACCCGCTAGCCGGGGCTACCATTACCGTGCGTCGTAGCGATATGAGCACTACAACTGATGAGAGTGGTTATTTTAACCTGTCAGAAATTGAAGATGATGCAGTACTAGTGGTTAGTTCCGTAGGACATGTAACGCAGCAGGTGAAAATAAAAGCATTGAATATGGAGATTCGGCTGCCGATAGCGGTGAAGGAAGAAGAAGAGGTGGTTGTTGCTTATAATAAGATTTCTTCACGGTCTAATACGGGAGCGGTAACGGTGGTGAAAGGTGAGCAAATTGCTACGCTCCCCAACCGTAGCTTCGACAAGAGCCTGCAGGGCCTGGTGCCAGGCCTGCTCGTAACGAGCGGCAACGGACAGCCGGGCAGCTCTCCCGGAAATTTTCTACTCAGAGGAATCGCTACGGGAGCCCAGCCTTTAAATGGCGAATCCTTTAGAAACCCACTTGTTGTAATAGATGGGGTCCCTGTTTCACAAGACCCTCCAGGATATGGTAATAATACAAACAGGATTACAAATCCCCTTGCTCAATTCAATCCATCTGATATTGAAAGCATCTCCGTACTAAAGGATGCCGCAGCCGTGGCATTATATGGCTCCCAGGCAAGTAATGGAGTGATATTAGTAACCACAAAAAAAGGTAAATCCGGGAAACCAATCTTTAGCTTCCGCCAAATAACAGATATTTCTTCTGCATTAGAAGGAAAAATAGAAATGTTAAGCCAGCAAGAATACCTTGAATTACTAGAAGAATCTTATCGCAAC
>CBIHOV010000052.1:0-51160 GCA_966211765.1 uncultured Paraflavitalea sp. | reverse complement strand
GCAAGCAAGTGAAGATCTGGCACGAGGGAGGTATTTATCCAACGCTCAACGAGGTTAAAAATACTAAGTGGCCATCGGAAGACATGAAAAAAAGAGGCGGGGAAAATGGATGGGGATCATTCAAACCTAAACCTGGTGACACAGGCACAATTGTTCATATTTTCCCTAACAAAGGAAGTGCTAATAATAACATTTACCTCCTTAAAATTAAGGATTACTATGTCCCAATGGGCTGCTATTATCTTACAGACATTGACAAGCCTGACAGTCATAAAGAATCGGAACAGGAATGGATTAATGATTCAATACTTAACGTAGCCTATGCAGCAGGTTGCAAGTTTAAGATCAGAAACCTAAACAATAAATGGAGCAGGGCCGGATCAATGAAAATCGACAAACTATCTGAAGAATTCGCATGTGGCCTGACAGCAAAAGGTATAGACACGGTGATGCTTTGCAAATACATTTTCGACAATGGTTCTTTACCCATTGAGAAAGCATTTGTTTTGTGGCTTGACAATGGACAGGGATTTGTAAAATCATTCTTCAATAACTCCAGACATCAGCCAACAGAAAACAATGTTATCTCCTTCAACTCCGGGGAATTGATCAATCACTTTTTCAAAGACAGGCTTGATACAGTGACAACTGAACCCCAGGCTGAAATTTCGATAAGCCATTCTCTGGGCTACAGTATCCAGCTTTATACACCTGGTTACTTTTACAGAGAACGTTTGACAGATTTCC
The DNA here is from genome assembly GCA_966211765.1 of uncultured Paraflavitalea sp. Taxonomy (GTDB): domain Bacteria; phylum Bacteroidota; class Bacteroidia; order Chitinophagales; family Chitinophagaceae; genus Paraflavitalea. The sequence goes on along the minus strand of CBIHOV010000052.1, from coordinate 50,413 downwards.
TGATCCGGCAAAACAATACACACCCCAAAGCAATATGGTGGCATTTATTATCAGAAAGGCTTGCAATATTGAAAGAAGAATAACGGCCACCAAGTTTATCAGCCATTCTATGACCAGCCTGCTACTCCATTGGCTGCTTTTATCAGCAATACCCCCCTTCACCAGGCCTATCTTTTATCAGTAGGGTTGAATAGGTGATACAGTTGCTTCAATTCCAAAAGGGGTTTGCTCTCATTGCTGTTCACATGATTAATTACTTTATAGAACTTGGCATAGTACTTTATGATGATATGTTTAAAATTGTCCCTGACGATAGTTTTGTCTACTTTTTCAGACAAGTAGAATGTTGCTATCATCTGAAAGTAGTTCAATAAGGAGACCATCTTTTGAAATTTTATTTCATCAGAATCATCTAAACTTCCTGCAATGAACTTTTCTATCAAAGTATTGATTTCTACATCACTGGTAAAATAGAATATATTAACATGGTATTTATTCAAGTCAGTCTTATACCAGTCGGCACAAATATTATAGGTAAATGTTCTTTCATTCCCTTCAATTGTTATCAGGGTGTAGATAAGTGATCCTGTAACGACAATTGCACTTATTAAAGTTATTCTTTCATTGGATCTTAACCCTGGAAAATAAAAATAGCAGAATGCGATAATTGCTAAAACAATTAATGGAATCAGATGTCTAAATCTGTAGATTGATTTTTTGATCATAGCTAAGGTCTTGGTTAGGTGTTAAGATTAGTCTTCAATCTCCCGAATTGCGCACTGCTTTGGAGATGGTTGCAGAAGCGGCCTATTGGGTACCACCTCTGCTTTATATGAAAATACGGTGTATGCACTGCTTACCTAACCGTGAAAACACCTTTTTTATTTTAGCGCCAGGAGGATACTTAATCGCAAACAGCTGTGATCACCGGATCGGCCTGTTATAAAAAAGGTTGCCCCAATCACGGATTATTATATATCTTAGCAGATAAGATAATTAGACGCTAATATATTTACCCCATGAGTAAAAAGCTTGCAGAAAGCACCATCGCATCTTTCAGGGACGCCAGCCGGCAGTATTCTGACACCTCTATTCTGATGCATGAAGCCATTGCCCGCAAAGCGGGCCTTTCGGGTACAGACCACAAATACCTGGGGCTTATCATGCAAAAAGGCGAACTGACCGCCGGAGAACTCTCCACCCTTACGGGGCTCACCACGGGTGCCGTTACCGGGTTAATAGACAGACTGGAAAAGAAAAAACTGGTAAAAAGGCAGTTCGACAAGGCCGACCGCCGCAAAGTGCTGATCGTGCCCCACACACAAAATGCCCTCAAACTCCTGGAACCCCTATTCAAAGACTTGCAGCAGAAGACAACGCAGCTGATCAGCTCCCTTTCCGAAGCAGAAATAAAGACCATTCAAAAATACTTCACCTCGGCTGTTGCCATCATGACGGAGGTGACCGACCATATTAACAACAAATAAACTGGCCATGCAAACAATTACAGCCAACTACCTCGTAAGGGCCGAGATATGGCTTTTTATTACCACACTTGTTTATTTTCTCATGAATGGGGCACAGATATTCGAGACGGCCGTCATTGTACCTAAATGGACGGCAGCTCCACCCGCCTCATTCCAACTATTCAAAGCTCCTTATGGCCTGGACTTAAAAACCTTCTGGATCGTGATACACTCCCTGCACGAGATCACCTTCATCCTGGCCATTGTCTTTTGCTGGAAGCTGGATCCCATACGTAATTGGTTGCTGGTCTTATTCGTCCTTCATTTTGGGGTGCGGGTGTGGACGCTCGGTTACTTTGCACCCAATATCATTGAGTTCCAAAAAATAGCCAATGGGGAAACTACCGGCACCGATCTGCTCCAAAGAGCGCGGCAATGGAAGTTCTTGAACTATATAAGAGTGGGGATATTTATTTTGGTTTCGCTGGGACTGATACCGGTGTGTATAAAAGTTATGCAATGGAAGCAGGGGTAGTATAAATAAAAGTTTGGAGTCACGCCTCTATTGAATTCCTTTTTATCATATGGGAATGATTACTATTTTAAAATCTTTAACCAGTTGAACTTTTTTGCGGCGCCCGCCGGCGATCTTTGCTGTATTGTGGGCTTTTTTAATCACCATAAAACAACAAAATGAAATTACCTGAATTTGAAGAAGTACAGGGCCCTGTACTGATGCTCAACTTGTTGAAATTTAAAGACCGGCAGCATTATTTCGAAACATATCTCCCGGCCTTTCGTAAGGCTACTGAAAAATTAGGCATTCATGATGTAAAAATCACATTGGCATGCAATATGGTAGCCAACATACTTGCGCCTGAAAACGAAGCGTGGGATGCTATTTTGCTGGTAGAATATCCCAGCGCCAAAGCATTTAAAACAATTGCGGAAAGTGATGCCTATCGCGACATTGCCAATGCGCATCGCCTGACATCAACTGCTAACCTGCATTTGTATATGACCACGCCGTTTGAGCTATAAATGCTTACCTTGGCCTATGCACCGATTGATCCTGTCAAATTTTGCTATGCACATAGCACTTTCTTCTGATGAACAGGAGAAAGTGCTTGCCTTATTGCTGCAGAAAATGGTGGCCAAACGCACTTTCCTCCTCCAACCCGGAAAAATTGACCGGTATATTTATTTTGTAAACCGGGGCTGCCTGCGCATGTTTTATACCGACAATCAAGGCATGGAGCACAACATCTGCTTTTATCCCGAAAACTGGTGGGCCTGTGATATCGTGAGTTTCTTTAAGGAGAAGCCGGCAGTTAACACCATACAAGCGCTGGAAGACAGCGAGGTTTACTATATGTCATTATCACGACTGGAAGAACTTTTTATTGAGATCTCAAAATTTGAACGCTTCTTCCGTATCCTCACACAAAACGGCTTTGACCTATACCAGAAACGCATCACATCAAATCTATCCAAAACGGCGGAGGAACGCTACCTCGAGTTCCGAAAACTTTATCCAGGACTGGAAAGCCGCATCGCACAAAAACACATTGCTACCTACCTGGGCATCACGCCGGCTTATCTGAGCATGATGCGAAAAGAAAAGCAGTTATAACGCAACCTTTCGGCCAAGTGTATCTTGTATGTTTGTTCTGGTTATGGTATACGATTATGATTTGTTCCAATGATGCGGTGCATAGGCTTGATCTTTAGGGGTGTCTTTACAACGCATAATAGTTTCAGATCGCAAGATCGTAATGGCTTTGTCGGAGAACCAGGCATCTGCCATCAAATACCGCTCCGCCGGTTTACAATGTTCTTCCGTTCGCATGGGCCTGAGGGAAAATCATGAGGTATACTAAAACACAAATAAGAAGAAAATTAAACTCCACCCCATTCCGTCCCCCACCTACTACAAACCAGCCCTCTTTAAAATGGATCATGATTATGCCCATGATCAACACAAAGATGGTAACGATGGATGCGAGTTTGATATATCTGTTGAAAATCAAACAACCTGCAGCAAGTATATGGGAGATCTTGATGGCCCAGGCAATGGGCACACCCAGTGGCGCAAAACCAATCTCATTGAGGTATAACTTCCCAAAATCATTGATACCATTATTGAAGATCCCCGGAATACTATGTACTAGCAGAATGATGGCCACGGCCAACCGAAGGATCAATGTACTGTTGTAGATTTTCATGAGACATGCGCGTTTTGGTTATCAGCCAGTACTGCCTCTTGAAATTAATACTATTTCCGGTAATACAACCCTACCTGCTGAATGGCCGCATAGTTTTTAGCCTTCAAAATGGTGAGCCGCACTTTCCACACCGTGGCAGCAGGAAATTGATCCACCTTGCGGCTGCCAATAGCAGTGCCCTGCGACAATAGTGTCCAGTCGCTGTCTACCTGCCCCTCCACCTTGTATTCCAACACCTGTCCCATACCGGCAGCTTCCGACAACAGCAGTGCATTGATCACTACCGGGCCTTCCATATCTATTTCGAGGGTGGCGGGCAGACTGCCGTCGTTGGTAGCCCAATAGGTGGCAGGGTCTGCATCCACGGCTTTCTCTCCGGCAAACTGACGTAGGTTATTGCGCATCTGGTTCCTATTAATGGGACGATGAAGCGCCAGATCAGCACCAAGCACCTGGTCAGGCGCCGTTTTGAGCGGAGGCGTAGGCTGCACCCGCTTATTGTTGAACTGGCTGAGGGTATTGGAACCGTATCCCAGCTTTGTAATGGCGCGCTGCCCAAGCCGGTCAGCCAATTGCGCCAGGTACAGGCTCTGCGGATAAACCGGTTTACCATGCGATTCGAAGAAACCCTCTTCTAAAATGGGACTGCTGTCAAACAACCGGGCTGTTTGCTCCCGGCTGCCAATACAGCCAATAGCCCAGTTGGCAGCGCCCGGAGGTTGTTGTATGATATAGGTTTTTGCTATGGAATTCCAGGCCACGGCCCAGCCCATGGTCCAACCATGACCAGAACCCGCAACACCGCGGTTCATAAAGTCGATTCCGCCATCAATGATGGTGCAGTTGTCGACCAACAATCCCGTAGCCCAGCGCTGGTGTGGCTGGATACGACTTCCATGTCCCCTGAAAGTACAATTGAGCATAACATTGGGACCGGCCACCAGGCTGCTGGTCCACACAAAATAGGTATTGCCGCCCGTCGCTTCGCATTTGTTGAGCAGGTTTTGACTGCCTTCAAAGCTGAAGTCAGCCGGCTTGGAAGCGCCCAGGTTGGGATAGGTATGGGTGATGGTTACCTGCTCCAGTGTGTTGCGGTTACCTGCGAGTACCGTGGTATTCATGGTTTCTTCAAAGTATACCTGGCGCACCCAGCAATCATTACCACCGATCCGCACACCGGAATAAGGCGCATTGCCGTACGAGCTTTCCAATGGCGGGCATTGTATATGTAATTGCTCCACCCCTACATCGGTGACTGCCGGAGCAGGACGCAGCTTGCTGACCGTAAGACTGGACGTGGTGAAAAACCTGTTGTCCAGCGCATCGGCCAGCGGAATATCGATGGTCAACTGATTTCCTTTGATAGCAGTGATCGTTCTTTGCATCACCAGGCTCCTGCTTTTGGCAATCCAGGTTTGTGGTTTACCGTCCCGCTTCATATTGTCCATCACCATAAAATGAACCCAGGCATCTGTCACTGGTTTTTTGATGGCGACCCTATCGCCGGGCGTAAAGGCTTTGCTATCGGCCACGGTAATGGTATAAGTACCTGCAGGGCTGTAAGGGGCGGTGATGGAGGTTTGAGCTGCTGTAAAGGAATCATCAGCAGCCACCGGTTCGTCGTTGGGATCGCCAGCAAAGGTTTTCTTTCCGATCACGATAGCGGTATGTTTACTGCCTGTCATCCGGATGGTAGTGCCGCCCTTGCCAGATCCACTCCCTTTCAATACAACGCCGCTGGTACCAAGCCATAAAGTACCGGAGCAGGTGAATACACCCGGCGCCAGCTGAACAGCTCCCCGGAAACCATTCAACAGGGGCATACTGCTTACTTCGTTGATAGCAGCCTGGATCAATTCTGTATCATCTTTCCCGGATGGCTTTACCACTCGGTGTACAGGCACTGTCGGCAGGGCTACGCCCCCTCCCTTGTATCCGGCCTGAGAAAAGTCCATGATCCGGTCGCCGGCCGGGGTGGTTTTGTATACGAGCTTCCCATTTTTGCCGGGATACACCCAACTGCTCTTGTTTTGGACAGGCCCCTGGGCCAGGATAAGCCCATATAATGACAACAGGAGACCGGTAAAAGGGATCACTTTTTTCATGTAACGATATTTGTGCCTGAACGGAATAAAAGGGTTAAAAATAAGGCAGGCATACCATACAAAATCCTGGAATATATGCTTTCCGCTAAGCCCGTTTAGCAGTAAACTTCATGAGGGCCCGACTTCCCGTATATACACAACCGGTACAACAACGGGGCATTTCCCGTAGAATTACTTGCCGATTTAGTTGTAATTTTCATCCTGAACAATTGACCCAACCAGATTGCCACTCTCCCAGGCAACAAGTGTGTACAGTAGCATTTATTCCAACCAGTAATTCACAAGAGATCCTTGCGTGCGTGTAAGCGCATCCATACCCTACATCCAACCCCGTAGTATCCAAAGCAACCACAATAACGTCAACGCATATATTAACTATTCATCCATAAAAAACTATCCAATTATGGCAAAGACAGCCAAAAAGAAAGCAGCCGCAGCTGCCACCGGTCCGCAAGCCAACGGTGTCAACCTTACCTTTAATGTACTGTATGACCTGTGGTTTCCGGTAACGCAACTACCCATTCCTAAACCCATACTGGCCGATATCACATTTCTTTCTGCCAATGTTAAGGCCGGTTTTTGGAAAGAAGTATCCGCCAAGCCCAACCCACTACTCAACCTGCTTACCTTACTCACCAACCCACAGGCGCTTCCTTTTTATGCGCAACTGAGACAATCCAGCAATCCCGCTATCCAGCGGTTCATTACCGTGGTCAATGGTATGGGCGGACTAACGCAGGATCAGGCGTCGCAGGTGCTGGGATTCTTCTTTGAAGGAACTGCCGGCCCCCTGTCTACGCAGATCGCCATGACCATACGGGAAGCATTTCTTTCGGTGATATGGGACCTGCCAATGGCCGTGCCCCTCACTGGCATTCAAGTACCCACCACCTTTATCAGCAGTACAGCTCAGTATTCCAAGGTCAATTATCCCAAAATACCGCCCAGCTGGCTTATGTACGATGCCACTACGAAAACGATCAAAGCCAAACAAAACGGGATCGATTACCTCGTGATCGGCAGCGGTCCTGCCGGTGCTACTGTAGCTACTGAATTGCAGAAAGCCGGAAAAAAAGTGGTGCTGATCGAGCAAGGCCCCTGGGTGGTGTGGGGCTCCATGAATACCATGAGTTATTCCCGGCTCATGTTTGGCAATGATACCGTCACCACCGCCAATAACAGTGTGATCGTGCGCAGTGGTCAGGCCATGGGTGGTGGAAGTACGGTGAACATTGACCTGGCCTTCTCTCCATTGGAGTCAACGATTCAGTACCGCATTGCCGATTGGATCGAAAAGGGCTGGATCGATGGCAGGTTTTATACGCAGGAGCGTATAGCTGCTGCTTACCAATGGGTACGCAATGCCATTGCTACACGGGCTGTATCTCAATCGGAGCTCAACCGCGATAACAGGGCTTTATGGGATGGCGCCAGTGCTTTTGGTGTTGACCCATCTCTGTATCACCTCAATCGTTTTCCGCAACTATTATCCCCTTCGCCCGTAACGCAAAAAAGAGATGCTGCCCGGCAACTGATTGTTCCTGCGGCAGAAGACACCAAGAATCCACTGAGCGTATTGCCCGATGTAAGCGTACAGCAATTGACGTTCAAATCTACCGGTCCTGATGGCAGTGTGATAGTGACCGGCGCTACCCTGCTCACCCAAACTGCCTGGACAGATCCGGCACTTCAGAATACCGTACTGGATCCCTGTGGCCTGAAGATACCGGCCGGCACTACCGTGAACATTTATGCAGATAATGTAATTCTAGCTGCAGGCACCATCGGGTCTACCAGAATATTGCTCAACTCTGCGAAGAACCAACCCGCCGTAAATAATCCCCGTGTGGGCAAAGGATTGATCATGCATCCTTCTTTCCCGCTGATTGGAGTGGTTGATGAGACTGTGAACCTGTTGGAAGGGTTGGACAGCGCCACTTACCTGGAAGCTTTTGGCGTAACGCCTGGATTCATTTTCGAGACCATGGGCGCCTTACCGGCTTATGGCGCCCTCCTGATTCCCGGAAGTGGTGTTGATGTATTCAAAAAGATCGTACAGTTCAACCAATCGGTGGGCTTTGGCGTAATGCTGGTGGATACGCCTTCCGACGGCAATTCGGTAACACTCGACAGTGCCGGCAACGTAGTACTTAATTATACGCTCAGTGAAAGTGATAAGGCGCGCTTCCGCAATGGGGTGGCCATTGCTATCCGTATGATGTTCCTGGCCGGCGCCAAAGAGGTTATTATCCCTACCAATGAGAATGTATTGGGACTGAAAAATTTCAACCCCATGGCGGGCACTTACCTTACGGATATCAAACAAGCCGACCTGGTAGAAAAGAACCTGCAGTTTATTCCCAACCGCACGATACTTACCTCGGCACACCTGCAGGCGACCAATAAAATGGGTGCGAAGGCCAGTGAATCGGTGGCATCTGTTAACCAACGCATCTGGAATGTGAAAACAGATAAAGAGATACCCAACCTTTACCTGATGGACAGTAGTATGTTTCCTACTTCTATAGGCGCCAACCCCATGCAATCATTGTACAGTTTTGCCAAGATATTCTCTGATCGGCTCCTGGGCAAATTTGATAAACCTGGTAAACTTTCATTCAGCGATATTAAAACGGATGGACCGGAGATTGGGCCTGGCCGTTTGTAGCGGAGACAGGAATGCAGCAGCCCAAGGACCAGGTACAATTCATCAAGAAAAGACAGCATTACATGTAGTAAAAGGCGGGGCAACCCGCCTTTTCTGTAGCTTGTAGTATAATCTTCATGCTATGTATTTCCTTTTGTCTGCCATGGTTGTTTTTTCCCTGTGGAACCGTCCTGTCAATGTTCTTAAATCAGCAACAGATACAGCAGCCCCTATCAAAGAAGTATTTGCGGGTACCACTCCCTGTGGACAATTGATAAGGCCACTGCACAAGATTGCCGCCAATAAGGATTGCGCCCTCGTGCAATGGGAACTTACCCTCCTGCGCGACCCGGTTACCCAACAGCCGGCCACCTTTCAGCTGGTGAGCTATAGTCATTATATCCTGCCAGACAACAACTATTCCCAGCCAGGCACCAAAAGTGAAGCAAGCGGCAAATGGAGCATCGTTCAGGGAACGGGAAGCCAGGCCGGCGCTATTATCTATCAACTGGAAACCGGTAAACCGGATGTGCCATTACGTTTTGTGAAGCTGAGCAACGAGCTCCTCCACCTGCTCGATGAACAGGGGCACTATATGCGTGGTGATCCTTTCCAAAGCTATACCCTCAACCGCATTGTCAAATAACACGATATGAAAAAGGTACTGCTACTAGTCTTTCTTCTAACAGGCAGCCTGTATGCGCGCACGCAGGAACCGAAGGATACCACCCCACCCGGCAATTCCGTACTGGCCTATTATGAAGGCCGCACACCTTGCAATGAAATGATGCTGGCCCTGGATGCCGGCAGCAGGCCGGAATGCGCCAAACGCAAGTTGTCACTGGTATTATATGTAGACTCCATTACCCGCAAGCCTACGTTTTATAAGGCAGGTGGCCTGGGCATACGTAGTGGTAAAGGCAAGTGGTCGATAGAGAAAGGAACACCCTCCAATCCCCAGGCGGTGGTTTACCGGCTGGATATGGGGGTTGTGTGCTGGTTCTTATTGAAAGGAGATGAGCAGGTATTGTTTGTGCTGGATAAGCAGAAAAACTTTTTGGTGGGCAATGCCAACTACAGCTATACCCTCAACCGGGTAATGGATCAGGGATCGTGGAATAACTGGCGCGTGCTTTCACACAAAGGCTTGCCCTTTTAATAGTCTGGCCAACCCATCTACGCAAGATAACTGCTGATCTATATTCTTAAAATGCGCTTAAATGATGCATCTGGTAACTGGATAAAGAGATGTATCAGTATATTGTGCAGGCACAATCCCTCAATTCCTGCATATGAAACATGTTTTATCCGTAGCACTCTGTACCTTTTTGATCCTCTCCCTGCAAGCACAACAACCCGTAATTACTTTCAAAGTAGTGGACGGCAACGAGAAGCCCGTTCGTTTCATGCGCCCGCTCGAAGGCAAATATTTCATCAATGAACTTGGTGTTGACACCCTGGATGCTACCGGCACACTGGTATTACCCAATAAAGAAAAAGTGGCGGGCGCTTATGGCTTCGTCTACAAGAAAATGTACAGGCTCTATGTAAGGCCAGGCAAATCATACACGATCACCATTGATGGTAAGAACAAGAGTAATCCCCTTTCGATTGAAGGCTCCGAACAGGAAGGACAGCTGGCCCTGGCCAGTCTCAATTTTGATTTCTTCCAAAACCTGTCCTCGCAGTACTATCGCGCCGATACGGTATTTGAGCGCAACAAGCTCAGGGTAACGAAAGCACTGGACAGTTGCCTGACCCCATTCCGTCAGTTGCACGCCCAACATAAAATTGATGATGCATTTTACAGGTATACAGAAACCCTGATCAGGAATTATTATGCGGCCGTTTTAGGCGGTATACTCATGTGGCCCATCCGGGAGCTTGAATTCAATAAAGACAGTGCCCGGTACAATGCTGAAAGGATCAAGCTCATCAGTGGTTACTGGCAGGACGTAGCTGCCGTGTCGGATATTTTTGATACACACTCTATCGCAACTGATACCTATGCCGATTATAGCCGGCTATACAACAGCTGGTATTTTCGTTTCTTTCTTCCTCAAATGAAAGGCACCTTCAAACAACCAGCCAACGAGGAAGAATACCAACAAGCGGTTTACAACGTGCTCGTCGATCACTATAAGCAAGAGCCCCTGCGGGAATACCTGCTTGCTTCTAACCTCCATGAATTGATTTTGGAGAAAAGGTACCAGGCAGTAATACCAGGCTTTTACCAATCCTTCATCAAAAAATATCCCCGCAGCCGGTATACTCCCCTGCTCACGCCCGGCATTGGTTCCGTACAGGCGTTCCTGGATAAAAGTAAAGCGGAGTTTGCCAAAAACCAGCTGTTCATGGAGAATTATGCCAGTATTGAAACAGTAGACCAACTTGCTGCAAGGTTCAAAGGGAAAACCGTTTACATGGACCTCTGGGCCACCTGGTGCGGGCCCTGCAAAGAAGAGTTTAAATACAGTAAAGAGCTGAAAGAATATTTAACCAGCAAGGGTATTGAAATGCTGTACGTATCGGTTGACAAGGAGAATGCCGACAAGCAATGGAAAACCATGATCAAATATTATAACCTGCAGGGCACCCATCTCCGGGCTTCCGACAAATTGAATAAGGATATCTTCCGGGCCTTCAACCACAATGAAGTGTTTGGCATCCCGCGTTATGTCATTCTAAAGGACGGAAAGATCGTTGTACCAGAGGCGCTTCCTCCCAGTAAGAAAGGCGAGTTGTATAAGCAACTGGAGCAGTACCTGTAAACAAGAACTACTTACCACGCACGCTGGAAAGCATACGACTATGCCGGCTATCAATTGGTGGAGATACCCCGCGTAACGGTGGCGCAGCGGGCAGACTTTGTATTGAAGCAGATAAGTTAACAGTAAGGAACAGACATCACAGCAACTTCACCACCTGCTTATAACTCTTCCCCAGTGGAAGTTCTTTCCCATTCTTCAGGCGAATGGTATTGCCTTCAATGTAGTGTACATACTTTTTATTGAGGATATAGGATTTGTGGATGCGTACGAAAATATCAGCAGGCAACTGCTCTTCAAAACTACTCAGGGTGCGGGGCGTTAACACATACTTTTGTTCACCCCACACTTTTACATAGTTGCCTACGCTTTCCAGGTAGTACACCTCCTCCAGTTCCAACTGTACTTGTTTTTTATCCGACTTGATGTATATGCGGGCAGGCTCGGCAGGCGCGACAACTGATGGTGTTGTGGTGGGTGTAGTGGTAGATGACTCAGCCGCTTGCTTTTTCAAGGTATACAGGACCAGGGCGCGGTTGGCAGCTTTCAGGAAACGATCGAAACGGAAAGGCTTCAACAGGTAATCACACACTTCCAGGTCGAAGCTTTCAAGCGCATGTTCTTCATAGGCAGAGGTAATGATGACCAGCGGACGGTGTTGCAGGGTACGCAGAAAATCAAGTCCGCTCAACTTGGGCATCCGGATATCGAGGAAGATCAGGTCTACCGTATGGGTATTGAGAAATGCCAGGGCTTCGGTAGCCAGGTAACACTGCCCCACCATTTCCAGGAAAGGAACATCCTCAATGTACTTGAGGATCACCTCATGCGCCAGCGGCTCATCATCTACTATTAAACAACGTATTTTCATGACAGGTCCAGCTCCAGTTCAGCCTTAAATGTATGATTTTCTATGCCCGTTTTCAACTGGTGTTTACCGGGATACAACAAAGCCAGTCTTCTTTGCAGGTTGGCCAGCCCGATACCACCCGTATTGCCCGCCTCCTGCTCAAAAGAATTCACGCAGCTGAAATACAGGCGGTGTGCATCGGCCCGCAGGGAAATATGCAGGAAAGCGGGTGCTTCTGCCGGTTCTATGCCATGCTTGAAAGCGTTTTCTACCAGCACGATCAACAACAACGGGGCCACAGGCGGCATATCAACCCCTATCTCCTGGGCAAACCGTATATCGGGCTTCCGCTTGAGCCTGATCTGCTGCAATTGTATATAATCTTCCAGGTACTTAACTTCCTCCTGGATGTTTACCGCCGGCTTTTTGGCCTTATAGATCACATACCGCATCAACTCCGACAACTGCAGGATGCTTTCCGGCGTTTGTTTCGACTGCGCCAGGCTCAGGGCATATAGGTTGTTGAGGGTATTGAAGAAGAAATGGGGATTCAGTTGTTGCTTGAGCAGATCCAGTTCGGTTTCTGCTTTTTCCTTTTCCAGGGCCATGATCCGGCCATTTTGCCGCGACCATTGCAATGCCAACACTACCGGCAGACTCAACACAATGATGATGATGGCGCCATAGGCATTCTCCAGCAAAAACGGATTGGCAGAAAAGATCATTCCCAACCGGTGATTGAAAGGCAGCCAGGCCAATAGCTGGGCGACAACAGGATACAATATGCCCACCATGGCCAACGCACTCAGACAGTAAAGGATGAGCCCTTTGGGCTTCAGTATTTTGGGAACCAGGTAGCGGTTATTGAGGTAAAAAAACAAATACCCGCAGAGGTACATGAACAGGAATTGTACGGTAAAACTCAAAAAAGTGCCAAAGCGGGTGATCACTTTCCATACGTTAAACTCAAAACCCAGCAATAATGCGTCGGGTTGGTCATAGGCCGGATTGCCGATGCTCGATACGCCCATGATAGCGAGTATGATCGATATAAGCGTAACACTGACGAGAATGGACTTTTCCAGGCTCAGTCTTTGCACCCATTTCCATTGCTGCACCCGCTGCTGGTACCAGGCATTGGCCACCAATACCAATTCGAGGAGCAAGCTGCATCCGGCACTGATAACGATCAGCAGCTGGAGCCTGGGGCGTGGTGCCATTAAGGCGCCAAGTCCATAGATGATCGCCGGTAAATACAAGCCAAAGCAGATCACCCACCACAACCGATAGCGCCGCCGGGACCAGCTTTCTTTCCATCGTTCTTTATGCCAGGAAAATACCAGTACAGGCAGGAGCAATAACAGGACCAGCGCCAGGTGTTTTCCATAAAATCCCCAGCCTGTTGCCTTTTCTTCCAGGAGCTGAAAAATGACTACCCAGCTCAACAAGCCGATATACAGCCAGGTTTCATAATGCTTTTTCAAGATTCCCAATAGGTCGATCCATCGCTTCATACCATCAAAATGATAGGATAAAAGAACGCCCGATTGGCAGAGCAGGCAAATATTAATGACAAACGTATCGTTTTTCGTGATGTAGGTCAAAAAGCCTCCATATCAGTGGGTGTAGGTTGTTCGTCATGCGCCTATTTCCCCTGGTCATTGATACTTTATACAGCCATTGGAGCACCCTACTTTGCATCCATTCTTAAAACAAAGTATATGCAGCGACTACAAATACAACAGCTTTCCAAAACCTACAACAATGGCGTACAAGCGCTGAACAAGGTAACGCTCACTATTTCCAATGGATTGTTTGGCCTGTTGGGACCCAATGGCGCCGGCAAATCATCTTTGATGCGAACGCTGGCCACCCTGCAGCCGCCAGACAGTGGACAGGTATTCTTTGATGGTACCGATATGCTGCAAAACCAACAGCTATTGCGTAGCCAGCTGGGCTACCTGCCGCAGGCCTTTGGCGTCTATCCAAAGATCGCTGCGGTAGACCTGCTCAACCACCTGGCCGTGCTGAAAGGTATTACCGATAAAAAGGCACGCAAAGAACAGGTGCTGGCCCTGCTGCAACAAACCAATTTATACCAGGTAAGAAAACAAGCCGTCAGCACTTTTTCAGGAGGTATGCGTCAGCGCTTTGGTATTGCTCAGGCATTGCTGGGCAACCCGCAGCTGGTCATTGTGGATGAACCCACGGCCGGACTTGACCCACTGGAGCGTAACCGTTTTCACGACCTGCTGAGTGAAATAGGTGAACAGGTAGTAGTCATTCTGTCCACCCATATTGTGGAAGATGTGCACGACCTCTGTCCTGAAATGGCCATCATGGCCGGGGGCAAGGTAATCCTGCAGGGAAAGCCTTCCTTATTGACCGCTTCACTGGAAGGACAGGTATGGCAAAAGACAGTTTCCAAAGAATCCCTGAAACATTATCAATCGACCCTCAACGTGATCTCTACCCGTCTCACAGGAGGTAAAATGCAGGTGCTTGTATTATCAGGCATTTGCCCCGATGCAGGATTTGCACCCTTTCTGCCCGACCTCTCGGCTGTTTATTTCTCAGCATTGTTTGGTGCACAACGCACTAAAAAGGAGGAACCCGTATGTTAAAGAACCTGCTGGCCTTTGAATTGAAGTACCACTTCAAACAGATCACATTCATCGTAGCCTTTATATTATTTGCAAGCCTGGGTGTGCTGATCACCCAGGGCAATTTCGGCGGCAGTGAATTGCACCAGAATTCACCCTATGTGATCAGTTATATCACCTGCTTCCTTTCCCTCTTTGCCATTTTTGTCAGCACCTTATTCTGTGCCAATGTGGTACTGCGGGATACTACCTATGAAATGGATGGCATCGTATTTACCACCTCCATCGAGCGCCTGCCCTATTTCCTGGTGCGTTTACTGGGTTTATTGACAGCTGTTTTCCTGATCCTCTGTGCAGGGATGCTGGGCATTTACCTGGGCACCCAGTCAGCCAATCCCGATCAGTTGGGATCTTTTAAATTAGTTTATTTCTTACAACCCCTGTTCGTTTTTGGGTTACCCAATATTGTGTTTTGCTGTAGTGTGATCTTCAGCGTGGCCTTGCTCACGCGCAATATGCGGGCCGTTTATATGACCGGCGTTGCCTTGTTCATCCTGTATTTCCTGGGATCAATTTTGGGCAATTCGCCCTTGATGGCCAGTTCGGCACCAGGCACAGGCGGATCACAATTACTACCCTACCTGCTCGACCCATTTGGCATTACATCCTTATTGGGAGAGACACGTTCCTGGCCGGTCACCGCACGCAATAACCGCCTGTTCCCCCTGCAAGGCGCTTTCCTGGCCAACCGTTTAGGCTGGATGGCCCTCGCCTTCGCATTGCTGGCACTCAGCTTCCGGTATTACCGTTTCCGCCTGCCTGCCGCCGGCAAGATCAGGAAGCAAAAAACAGCGGCCGGTCCCATTACCGTTATTCCTTATCAAAGCGTAGCCACGCACCCCAACGGTTGGGCTTATCAGTGGGCCACTTTTAGCGCTCAATTCAAACTGGAAGTGACCTCTGTGTTCAAGCATATCCCCTTCCTGGTGATGCTGGCCTTGTGGATATTCCTGTATGCCGTTGAGCTCAAAGAAAATGTATTGTATGGTCCCTATGGGATACGGTTCTACGCTTCTACCGGTTCTATTGTGGAAGAGTTTGTGTCTATTCGCCCTGCCTTGCTCTTACTGATCTTTTATGCGGGCGAACTGATCAGTCGTGAACGCTCGGTCAATATACAGGGTCTGGTATTCAGTACCCCTGTGCGCAACACCAGTTTATGGGCCGCCAAATGCGCTACCCTCGCCGTACTGATCGCCGTACTCATTACCGCCAATATTTGTATCGGCATCGGACTGCAATTGTTTACCGGCTTTCCGCATATTGACCTGCCCGCTTACCTTTCCTTGTATTATTACAGCGGCCTTCCCCTCCTGTTGTTTGCTGTACTGATCGTATTCATACAAACAGTGGTACCAAACAAATATCTTGGTATGCTGCTAAGCCTCACTGCTGTAGGCATCATTATTTTTGCACGCCGCCTGGGCATCACCCATGCCCTGCTGCGTTACGCGATGTTGCCCGAACTGCAATACTCGCCCATGAATGGTTTTGGACAGGGTGCAGGAGCTGTGCATTGGCATCTCCTCTATTGGTCTTCCTGCGCGGGTGTGCTCTCCTTGCTGGCTGCCGCTTTGTGGAAAGGCAGCGCCCATACCAGTTTCTGGCAACGCCTGCAAACCATGGGCAGGCAATGGCAGTGGCCGGGCAAATTGATCATGGCTATTTGCTTATTGACCTGGATAGGGTCGGGTATTTATATCAATAGCCAGACCCCGCAAGTCAATACCGGCAGAACCAACGGCACCGGCAAAGACTGGCAGGTAGCTTACGAACAGCAATACAAAGCGCAATCCCAATCGCCACAACCCTACATTGTTGCTGTGAAGACGGCGATAGACTTATATCCTGCAGCAGGCAGGTACACGGTGCAAGGATCTTATCGTTTGCGCAATGAATCGGCACAACCGATCACCACCCTGTGGCTGGGAACAGATCCCGACGTAAGTTCCATTCAGTTTACCATTCCCCAGGCCAGGTTGACAACAGCCGACGAAACATTTAAGCAATACTTTTATACCCTGGCTACCCCCTTGCAGCCCGGCATGGAAACCACCATCAACTTTTCCATGGAAGTAAAACGATCGCACTTTGCTCCTTTCAATTCCGAACATTCAGTAGTAAGCAATGGCAGTTATATTGAACTGGAAAAGTATGTTCCCTTTCTGGGTTATAACGACCGTTTTGAAACCGGTGATGCCGCCCTCAGGAAAGCACAAGGATTGCCGCCAACGGTTGCCACCGCCTCCACCGATAGCAATTACCACCGCATCGACTTCGAAACGATCGTATCTACCGATCCCGGTCAGCAGGTAGTCACAGCAGGCACCCTGCAAAAGACATGGCAGGCCAATGACCGTAGTTATTTCCATTACAAAACGGAACAACCCATTGCCTTTATGTTTGCCCTCAGCTCGGCGAGGTATGCCGTACAAAAGGAACAATACCGGGGTATTGCATTGAGCGTTTATTATTCACCAGGGGAAGCGTATAACCTCCCTACCCTCTTGCAGGCCATGAAGGATGCTCTTGACTATGGACAGGCAAATTTTGGTCCTTATCCATTGCACCAGTTAACCCTGGCTGCCATACCTCATTATCCCGGAGCGGCTACTGCTTATCCTGGTGTCGTGTTCAGCGCAGAGAAGATCAACTTCATGAGTAACCTTAGCGATACCAGCCAGTTCAACAATATTTATGCATTGACCGCCCATGAGGTAGCACACCAGTGGTGGGCCAATGCACTGGCGCCCCTCGATGCCCCGGGCCGGGCAGTACTCACGGAATCACTGGCCAAATACACAGAGTTTATGGTTACCCAAAAACGGTATGGCAGGCAATACCTGCGCAGCCTGCTGCAGGCAGACAACAACCTGTATTTTGTTTTCCGCAATATGACGGGGGAACAGGAACTACCGTTAATGCAAGCCAACCAGCCCTATGGTTATTATCAAAAAGGCGGTCTCTCGCTCTATGCCATCCAGGAAATGTTGGGTGAAGACCGCATGAATCAATCCCTGCAAAGACTGATCAGCAAACATGGCTTTCCACATGCCAAAGCAACAACGGCCGACCTGCTTGCTCAACTAAGTAGCGGCGCAAATGCCGACGAGGTCAAACACATGGAGGATCTTTTCAAACAGGTGATCGTGTATGACAACAAGCTGCGGCTGATCCGCTGCGACTCCTTACCTGATGGCCGGTTCAGGCTGCAATTGCAGGTAAATATTACCAAAACAAATGAAGCAGGTGCAAAAAGCCAACTCCTTACACCTGATGAAGTATTCACGCTGGCCCTGTACGATACCCCTTCGGATCAATGGACCAGGCATACCAATCCGATACACCTGGAACAGCACCGGTTCACAAAGGGAATAACAGACCTGACAATTGTAGTTAATAAAAAACCAGCTGTGGCTGTGATCGATCCTTATGGTTATTGGTTGGATGCCAATCAGGCTAATAATGCGGAGTCGGTGAAGTAGAAGAGAGAATACAGGATACAGAATATAGAATACAGAATGGCTGCCGCGTTTTGATGTGGTTGTGCAAACAAGGCTTTTTTCTTTGGCTGTTGCTTTCTGTACGTTACAAACTGTTACCCGTTTACTTTCTATCCTATAGTAGGCTGATATCTATAACTTGAGGGTACACAACATTATATTTTTTGCATGAGAAATACAGTTTGCTCTGGTTTAGCTGCTCTGCTTTTGCTGGGCAGCTTCACTTTTGTGTCACCCACGCAGGCCCCCGAAGTGGCTTATCCCGAAGGTTACCGTATGTGGACGCATATTAAGACAGGATTGATCGGGCCCACCAATCCCAATTTCCGGTTCAGTGGCGGCTACCATCATATTTATGCCAATGCCATAGCCATGCAAGGTTATAATACCGGCTATTTCCCCAAGGGATCGATATTGGTGTTTGATGTGCTGGATGCGAAAGAGCAGAATGGCAATACCCAGGAGGCAGCCCGCAATCATGTGGATGTAATGGTAAGGGACAGCGTGAAATATGCCAGTACCGGCGGCTGGGGATACGAAGAATTTAAAGGCGACAGCCATACCGAAAGACTGTTAACCACAGCCGTGAAGACGCAGTGCTTTAACTGTCACGCCCAACAAACAGATCATGTTTTTAGCGATTTCAGGAAATAACAGGAATAGGTAGTAAGCCCGGTATGCTATCGGGCTTCTTTTTTAGTGTCCTTATCCTCCTATTCCCCGCAATACACATTTGTCGCCTCGTTTGATTGCCGTACTTCCACATCAGTTGCAGCAAACTGTTTCGCGCTTTTAAAGACCGTGCAGGCTGAGTCAGTTTCACCTCTTTTTACCAAAATGGCCCCCTGCCAAAGGAGGCAGGAACACTTTTTATAATTGTTGCCGATCAGAAGCTGGAAGTCTGAGAACGAGCTTTCAAGACTGTCCACATAAAATTTAACCTGCGCCAGTTGGTACAAAACATCATCGTAAGGCACTTGTCCTCTTGTTTCCTCATCCGCATAAGGTGAATTAATGTTAATGATCGCGGTGTATCCCTCATGAGGTATGAGGGTTGTCAGCTTATTAAGATCGGCAAGTGCAAGATCATATTTCTTTATAGCCTGATAAGCCAGCGCCCTGTTGTACCAGGCCACCTGCAATTTGCTATTACGTTTTATAACTGTTGTATATATATCAATGGCCTTATCATGCTTACTTTCATTAGCATAGGCATTGGCTCTGTGCAACAATTGCTCATTGGTCTGGTTGCAGGAGACAACAAGAAAAAACAAGGGCAGGGAAAAGAATATAAGTTTTAGTCGCATATTACAATAGCTGTTGCGACGAAATATACACAATAAATGCTTGTGATAGCTACTCCATTACCTGCGCATTTTCAAAAACAGTGACCGTCACCGGTTCAGGCAACACATATTGCACCAGCTTCTTCCAAACACCGTTTTCCCTGCGGGAAAAGACCTGCACCATACCATAGGCAACTTCCGGTACCTTGCCCGCCTGCCGGGAAGTGAACTTGATCACACACTTTTCAGCAGCAAAACTTTCATTGAGGTTACGCTCCAGGAACCGCACCTCCAGTTCCGTTTCTATACCCTTTCGCTTCCTGTCCTCCATTACCATGCGGGCATCTTCCCGGTATTCCTGCTCATTCATGATCCTCGTTTTACCATTGCCCCCACGCACCCAGTTAAAATCCTTTGAGTTCACACGGTTGTACAGTTCGGCCTTGTTCTGGTTCACGCCATCCAGGAAAGGCTGCCAGATGTCTTTATTAATGGAGGCCAGCAACGCCGGCTTATCAGTTTGCGCCTGCAGATATACAGGAACCAATGCAATAATGAACAATAATATTTGCTTCATAGACTGTATGTATGTGTAACATAACAAAATTATGCACTAAGTAGCTTATATACTTTTCAAGCAGCCTAAACTGAAGTTTATTGCATTCCAACAAACCGTATTGCCTACTGAACTGTAGAATTGATCGTATGACAGGTTTACACCCTCTCTGCACCACATGTAGCTTTCATAATGATCAAATTATCCTCCTCTTATCATGTGCTGCGTCTATTCAGTTGCCTTATTTGACAGTTTAACCAAAAACTTTTCCATTCTACTCCATTTGGGATAAAAAGCGCTTGATAAGATTGTCTCTATTCATTCATCAATTAACCAAAGTCTACTTATGAAGCGAATTTTGACGTTAGTCTTTTGCCTCTTTGTGCTGCTGTACGCGCAAGCCCAGCAGAAAACAGTATCAGGAGTGGTACGGGACAGCAAAGGAGAGCCTGTACCTTTTGCGACGGTTTTAGAAGCCGCCACGAAAAAGGCCGTACAAACAGATCAGAACGGGCGATTCTCTATCCGTACCAATGACGGCGCCCAGCTCACCATCACCTCCACCGGCTATGCTCCGCAAACCATCACTGCCAATGAAGGCATGACGGTTACCTTAGTGTCGAACAGCAATAACTTAAATGAGGTAGTAGTAACTGCCCTGGGTATCCGCCGCCAACCCAAAGAGCTCGGCTACTCTGTCACGAAGGTCAGTGGCGAGGATGCCGGCAAGGCAAAACCAATAAATGTTCAAAATGGATTAACTGGTAAAGTCTCAGGTTTGAATATTCAAACCACCAACAACGGGGTTTTTTCCGATACGCGGATCACCCTGCGCGGTATCCGTTCTCTCACCGGTAATAACCAGGCCTTGCTCGTAATCGATGGATCGCCGATGCCATTATCGCTGATCAGTACCCTCAACCCCAACGATGTGCAGGATTTAACAGTATTGAAGGGTAATACAGGTGCTGCTTTATATGGCCAGGAAGGCGGAAATGGTGTGATCATTATTACCACCAAAAGTGGCAACCGCAGCAAACCAATTATTTCAATAGGCACCACCATCCAGCGCGAGTCGATCTCCTTTTTGCCCAAATTCCAAAGAGAGTATGGCAATGGTGAAAGCGAAAATGCAGATGGCACTCCCCATATGGACCCATGGACCAACAACAGCTTTGGTCCGCGGTACGATGGCAGTGAAGTAAACCTGGGCGACCCACTGGAAGATGGCAGTCAGAAAAGAGTGCGGTATGCGGCACAAAGCAAAACACCGGCCGAACAATTCTTTCGTCCGGCCATCACTTTTCAAAATGATATCTCCATTTCCGGTGGGGACGAAAAAAGCCGGTATTATTTAAGTTTCCAGGATGTAAAGGTAAACGGATTGATCCCCAAAGATGAGAACCGACGCACCACCATCAGGCTGAATGCCAGCCGGGAATTTGGCAAACTGAGCACCGCATTCAGGATGTCTTATACACAGGGTAACTATAATATTGTGAACCAGGACAGAGGGCCGGCCAATAGCATTTACCGTCTTTTGTTCAAAACGGCTGCCCATGTGCCTATTTCGGAGTTTGAAGACTGGCGCAACGACAAGTTTTCAACTGCAACTGGTTACTATAACCGTTTTGGCTGGAATCCCTATATGATGATCGATATTGATCGCAATAAAGGCCGTTCTGATGACCTGGTGGCTACCCTTGAAGCGTCTTACAAAATTATGGACGGCTTCAATTTCACGTATCGCCTGGGTACCAATGTGTCCTTCAGCAACAATAAAAGCGTGTTGGGTGCCATCAACGTGTCGAAATATACCACTGATCTGAAAGGTATACAAAGTGCCAGGGCTTCTGTGGCCGACGCCATGGGCTTTGCCTATCGCCTCAATTCAGAAGCATTTGTGACCTATAAGAAACAAATTGACCGTTTCACTGTCGACGGATTGGTGGGCTATTCATTGATCCAGCGCATGAGGAAACAACTATACTCCCGCGGCAACAACCTCATCATCCCTACCCTGTATAACATAAGCAATCGCTCGGGCGAGGCTACTGTTAGCCAGGAGAATAGCGAGATCAGGACAACTGCCCTATTTGGCAAACTCAGCTTTGGATGGGACGACTGGGCCTTCCTGGAAGTTACCGGCAGAAATGAATGGGATTCCCGCCTTAACCTTAACAAGAACAGCTTTTTTTACCCCGGCGGAAGTTTATCCCTGCTCTTGCATGAAGTAATACCACAAATAAAGACCACTCCGATCTCTTACCTCAAGTTGCGTGGCGCCTGGGCCTTATCAGGCACTGTAAACCTTCAGCCGTATTCGCTGGAATCAACTTTCAGCTCGGGCACAGGCTTTCCGTACGGCAGCCTGGCAGGTTATTCGGCCAACAATACCATCAACAACCCCGATATCAAACCTGAATTTGTAAACGGTAAAGAATTGGGTATTGAAATTGGCTTTAATAACAACAAGATCATGTTGGAAGCCACGGCCTTCCGCCAGGACAATACCGATCAGATAATTGAAGTGGCAACATCTGGTTCTACCGGTTATCAGTCTGCCCTGGTCAATGCAGCCTCTTTCGTCAACAAAGGGCTCGAGCTCGACCTGCGCCTGACACCATTGATCCAGGCGGGCAAGGATTTCCGTATGGACCTGAAAGCGAATTATACCTATTCTGACAATGAAGTAACAAGCATCTACGAAGGTCTTACCGAACTGGGTACTTCCAATCTTAACTATGCCATAGTAGGCATGCCGGCATTCGTGCTTAAGTTGAAAGATTTCAACAGAACACCGGAAGGGAAAGTAATTGTTGACCGTGAAACGGGCTTACCTACCTCCGATCCTGTTACAAAAGCCTATGGCAGAACCCTGCCCAAGCATTTGATCGGTATCAATCCATCCTTCAAATACAAAGATTTCTCTTTAAGCATCGTGGCGGATTACAGGGGTGGGCACTATGTATTTAATGGTATCGGCGGCGACCTGATATTTGAAGGATCAGGCGCTCTGACAACAAAATATGACAGGAAACCTTTTGTGTTCCCAAATTCAGTTTATGATGACGGCACCGGAAAGTATGTAGAGAATACTAACGTATTGACCAATGGCGGTACAGCTACCTTCTGGACTGCGTCTGTGTTCCAGGACGTGCAAACAATGTACTATAATAGCGCAGCCTCCTGGAAATTGCGGGAAGTTTCTCTTTCTTATGAATTGCCAGTCTCCATTTTGCAGCATACCCGCTTCATAAAATCCGCATTGATCACGGTAAGCGGTCGTAACCTGTTTACATGGGTTCCTGCCTCCAATATCTATACCGATCCGGAATTCAGCAATACAACCGGTAATTCGCAAGGAGTTAACAACTCTTTCAACACGCCGCCTACCCGCATTTTTGGAGCCTCCATTAATCTTACTTTTTAATCTCAGTATATGAAGAAATTGATCATAGTATTTGCATTACCTGCCCTGCTGATGACAGGCTGCGGTAAGAGCTATTTCGACATCAACAGCAATCCCGATATCCCCACTTCCAGCAGCATTACCCCCGACCTGATCCTACCGGCGGCGATGGCACGTACTGCTGGTATAACTGTCAACAACGCTACCAACAATTCCGTAGCAACCCTGGGCGCCTGGATGGGCTACTGGGCCGTACCCACTAATTATGGCGCGGTACCAGAAAACAAGTATGCAATAACAACTACTTTTGGCAATGCGAACTGGACCAATAATTATGATATCATTTTTGATTATCATACCATGCAACAGAAAGCCGTAGCATCGGGCCAGGAATTCTATGTCGGTATTGCAAAGATCATGAAGAGCCTGCACTACCAGATACTGGTGGATATGTTCAGCAATATTCCCTATTCCAAGGCCATGGATATCAAAGCGAATATTACCCCGGCCTATGATAAAGGGGAAGATATTTATAAGGACCTGCTGAAGCAGATCACGGAAGGCATCGTCCTGATCAAGAATGCGGATGCATCCAAAAGCATCGGCCTTACCACCGCGGATGTGATGTTCCATGGCAACAAAACACAGTGGGCCCGGTTTGGTAATACGCTGAAATTGCGTTTGCTGATCCATATGAGCCAGGTTGCGGGCTTTAACCCTGCTGCAGAGATCGCTGTCATTACTGCCGAAGGCAGCGGATTCCTGGGAGCTGGCCAAACAGCCGCAGTAAATCCCGGATATACGAGTGATAAACCCAATCCTTACTGGTTGACTTTTGCTTTTACCTTGTCGGGCAACTATTCACAGGATTATCGCCGGGCCAACAATTTTGCACTGAACCTGATGAAAGGCTTGAACGATGAGCGGCACAAATACTTTTACCGCCCTGTACGCGGTGGCACGTATGTGGGCCAATACCGGGGTGTTGAATTTGGATTAAACAACGATCCTGCACATATCTATGGAGAAACCAGTGTGTCGGATATTGGTGGATCCCCTACCTCTGCCGGCGGCACATCCGGGCTGGCTAAATCAGCCACCATGGATTCCTGGGTTTTGACAGCTTACGAAAGCTATTTTTTACAGGCAGAAGCAGCGGCCCGGGGATGGATTACCGGCAATGCCAAGACCCTTTATGAGGAAGGGGTAAGGGAATCTTTCAACTGGCTGGGCGTACCCAATGCAGTAACTACTGCCAATACCTACCTGGGCAGTGCTGATGCCAAAATAGCCTGGCCTGCTACACCCGCCGATCAGGTCAAGGTGATCATTTGGCAGAAATATTTTGCCTTCAATGGCAACAACCACCTGGAATCATGGAATGACCACCGGAGGACCGGCGTTGTACAGCCTTCTATCTCCATCGATCCGGGCCGTTTGACCGACCACGTGCCAACACGCTATCCTTATGCCGCGAATGAATACAGTTATAATTCAACCAATGTACAGGCAGAAGGTACGATTGATCCTTATACCGCCACCGTATTCTGGGACCGTTAAACCAACAAACCAACTCAAATGAAACGAATATATTTCCTTGCAATGGCTGCCCTGTCGCTTACGATGACAGCCTGCTTAAAAGATGAAGGTTTTGACAACAACGAAACAGGACTAAAGACCAACAACGACAAAAGGTTCGTCGCCATCCTGAATGCCTATGAGACCAGGGGCATTAATATACAGGCTGTTTTTACAACACCGGCTGAAGAGCAGCTACAGTTTTTTACACTGACGCTCACCGGCCCCGCTTACGACAAGGATGTGCAGGTAACATTGGCCCCAACGCCGTCTATCGTGACTGCTTACAATGCAGAAAACCAGACTGAATATGAAGTGCTGCCGGCAGCAGGTTATGCCCTTAATGCAACGGTTACGATTCCTGCAGGACAGACTTACGTGGAGGTGCCCGTCAGGTTGAAAAAAGGAGCCATAGATCCATCAAAGTCTTATGCTTTGGGTCTGCAGATCGCTTCGGTGAACGATCCAAACATTAAAGTGCCTGCTACTTCAAAGCAGGCATTGCTGGGAATTCTTCTCAGGAATATATACGATGGCGATTACCTGGCTTCTGGCCATTTTGAGCACCCCACAACGCCCAGGGATTACGTCGACATTGAAGTAAACCTCCCTACCATTGGCGCCACCAGTGTATCCAAAGACCTGGGTGATCTTGGTCCCGCTACAAAGATCAATATCACCGTCAATCCGGACAACACCGTAACGATTGCTCCGGGAGCCGGTACTTCCAGTACAGGTAGTAATACGGCTGCAGTAGCTGCTATTGCCGGAGACCCTGTTTACAACAATAGGTATGATCCCGCTACCCATACGTTTTGGTTGAAGTATGGCTATCCCAATCCAGCTACCAGGATCGTAACTGAAAAAGTGGTCATGATTCCATAATCTGCCCCCGTTAAGAACCCGCTTAACTTCAAATATCCGCTCATAAAAAAAGGTTTCAGGTCACGGCCTGAAACCTTTTTTATGGAACAAAGCGTTATCAACTTTTCTAACCTCTTTCCTGTTTAATTTTCAGAGTATTCCAAATTAGCCATGTCGAAACCATAGTTTGTAGTGGGTTCAAAATCCAATTGTACACTGGTGGCAAAAGCACCATTCCGGTTATGGTCCTTATCCCGCAGCTTGATAGGAATATTACCGGTTGAAGACTGGTATACAGCTGTAACAGTATAACGGCCTATTGGAATATCCACCAGTTTGCCATAGTTGTTTGTCGAGGGTTGTCCATGTTTCATTTTCAACACCTGTCCGGTTGATCCATCGATGAGCGCGCCTGTAGGCTTTAGCGTAAATTCGATATTTTCAGAATCGTAAATACTGCTGCCAATGTACTTATCAACGATAACCGTACCACCATAATCACCAGTGAGGGGTGCGGGTTTGGTACCAGTCAGTTTCCATTGAAAATTCCGGATGGCGCCATCGCCGCCAAAGCCCTGTGCATTATCGGGATGCAGATCTATTTTATAGGTTTTGCCATTATAGGCCACATTCATCTCTGCATAAGCCTGCCAGCTACCAATGAGCAATTTGATTTGATAGGTTCCGTCATCCCCTGTGGCCCCCGTCAGGTAGCTGTTGTAAATTAGCGTGTTGTCGATCAGGACGGTAACGCCTTTTATTGGCCGTCCCTGCGTGTCTGTTACTTTGCCTTTAACTACTTTATCGGTGGTTGACCCACCACCCTCTTCTGAAGATTTTTTGTCACAGGAGGAAGCCAGCACGGCGACCGCCACTAGTTGGATGAAACTTGTACGCATTTTCATATTCATTTTTTATTATTGAACATAGGTTGATGACTTTGGCAGTACCATGCTTGTGATGGCAGCATTAGAGGGGGTAAAAGCATTCACACAGCCTGCAAAAGGCGAAAGCAGGCTTTTGAGTATAAAATTGCAACTGATTTGGCCTGGCTACGTCATCCATTGCCTAAAATGCCGGAACAGGATGCCTGAATGCTTGTAGGTGGGTTTGTAATGTCGCCTGTCTGGTGAGAAAGTGCGTGTGCATAATTATCCGGCGGGTATGATCTATAGTATAGCATGACACAAAAAAGGGTTTCAGGCCCATTGACCTGAAACCCTTTTTAGCTTTAAGGCATTTATTTTGCGAGTAACTCTTCCAGGTTACTAAGACCCATGGCAAAGCCTTGTTCAAAGCCCATTTCAAGGATCTTTTGGAGATCGGCTTCGCTGGCGAAGCTGAGGTCTATCTTTACCGTGGTTCCTTCACTGGTTTCAATGAATTCAATGTTCCAGTTACTCTGGGGGAATGACGCATTCAACTTGCCATTTTCATCACAAAAAGAATCAACGGTGGAGAAGCTTTTATTGGGAACGATCTTCTTAAAATCTACCCGGCAAAATTGTCCGGTACCATCGGGGCCCATCATATTATAAAGCCAATGCCCGCCCTCGCGGAAGTCCATCGTTTTAGTAATTGCCTTCCATGGCCTGGGAGCCCACCACAGATCCAATATGCTGGCTTCTGTCCAGGCATGCCATACTTGTTCAAGTGGAGCATCAAACTCTCTTACAAAACTGATCCTTTTGTTGGCCAGGTCTTTGGTGACCTTGGGCGCTTTGTTCGCAATCATGGTTACTTTGTTTTTAAGTTTTTTAATACAATGTCCAATTGGTTGAACCTGGTTTCCCAATGCTGGCGTAATTGGGCCAGCAAGTAAACTATTTCTTTCATTTTCTTAGGATTGAAGTGATAATAGAATGGTATACCTGTTTATTGCGCAACTAACAGGTTGCAAATATACATGCAACTCTTTGGTTGCGCAAATTTATTTTACGCTGGGGTATCCACTGATGCCGGGCGTTCCTGCAGGGCAAAGAGGCTACCCTTTGTAGACTTTTCCTTACATTAGCGCCCAATTCCTGATTGATAACAATGATTGCAATGAGAAAATGTTACCGTACCCTTATCTGTCTTGTATTATTTCCCCTGGTGATGACCGCTCAAATTCCTGCTTCAGGTTCTTATCTCATCAAAGCTGGCAAACTCTATGATGCTGAAAAGAATGCATTCCTTAAAGACCAGGAGATCTTAGTGGATGGCAATTCCATCAAAGCGGTCGGAACCAAACTCACTGTTCCAAAGGGTACCACCATCATCAATTTGCCCAACGCTACCGTTACCCCCGGATTAATTGATCTCCATACCCATTTACTCACATCGCAAAGGCTGGAGGACAACCTGGCTACGGATGCATTGCTGCATTCTACCGAATACCGTGTGCTCAGGGCGGCGGGTTATGCAAGATCTTACCTGCAATCGGGTTTTACTGCTGTTCGTGATCTCGGCAACTCCGGACAGTACCTCGACAAAGAAGTGGCCACGGCTATCCGGCGCGGTTTTATACAAGGTCCCAGGATGTTTATTTCAGGTCCCATTCTGAGCGCGATGGACGGACAATTTTACCAACTGCCATTAAAGGAACAGGAGAAGATCACCCACCTGGAATACCGGGTTATCAATGGCGTGGACGATGCCATACTGGCTGTCAAAGAACACGTGAACAACCAGGTGGATGTGATCAAGATCGTTGCCTTTGGAGAGCGCATGGGATTGGAGCTTGATGAAATGAAGGCCATTGTAAAAACGGCGCATGCTTATGGTAAGAAGGTAACAGCCCATGCCAACTCAGACAATATCATTACGCAGGCATTGGCGGCCGGTGTAGACGGTATTGAACATGGTTACTATATTTCAGATTCTACGCTCGAAAAGATGGCCCGCCAGGGCGTTTACCTGGTGCCCACAGATGTTTCCATGCAAGGCGGCATCGAGCGGGAAGAAGCACAGCATATTAAAAAGCACGACACCGTGGAATTAAAGAAGATGCTGCAGCCACTTACCGACAGATTAGTCAGGGCCATGCAAAAAGGCGTAACGATAGCGGCTGGTTCAGATGCGTATTTTGAGCTCAGGATCTCACGCGGAGATGATGCTAAACATACCCTGGCCGCTTATTTTGAAGAAGGTATGCCGGCGGCAGATGTACTGAAGACTGCTACCTGGAATGCCGCACTGGTATTGGACAGAAAAAATGATATCGGTGTGCTGCGCCCCGGCGCCAAAGCAGATATCGTGGTATTTAATGGCGACCTGGAAACTAACTTCAAAAAGGTACTGTTTGATGTACACCTGGTGATCAAAGATGGTAAGGTGGTAAACCAATAGCATACCGCCTTAGCCATCAATAGCGCCACACCTGATTAGTTCACCGCTTTTACCTCCAGTATCACACTGTTCCTGCCGGCCTTTACATCGGGGTTAAAGCCCACTTTCTGAAGGAACTCACCCGTGTATACTTTCCCGCTGTCAATAGTAGACGTAGCGCCGGGATAAACATTAAGTTCTTTAATGGTATATCGCTTTTGGGAATCAAGTCCTTTCAAACGTATGGGCAGCAGGCTGCCTGCATCGTAACGATTGCTGACGAGGTAATTGAAGACAATACCGTTTGTTTTTTCTGGATTCACATACATGATGGCAGCTACCGCATTATCCCTGGGACCTTGCAGACGGTACTGATCGCCCTGCCAGATAATGGGTTTAACCGTATTGTAAGTATTGATGGCCTCCTGGCAGAAACGGAGGTCTTTCTCCTTCAGCTCACTCACCACGATATCAAATCCCAGTTTGCCCATCATGGCCACATCGATACGGAACTTAATGGGTTGTTTGCCCCAGTCGGTAACATGGTTAGAGGTGCTAATGGCCGGATAGAAATAAGAATATTCCCATTGCATGAAAATGCGTTCAAGCGGGTCTGTATTATCGCTGGGCCAGAATTCGGTAAAATACTGCAGGGCGGCATAATCCACGCGGCCACCTCCACCGGAACACAACATCATGGGGACGGTAGGATATTTTGCCCTGATCTTTTTCAGCACCGCATACAATCCCTGCACATATTGAATATAAAAATGCGACTGGTTGCCCAGTTTCGCTGCATAAGCATTGTAGATAACCGCATTACAATCCCACTTGATATAAGCCAGTGCTGGGTTCTTTGTAAACAGACCATCCACCACATTGAATACATGGTCCTGCACAGCAGGATTGGTGAGGTCAAGCACCAGTTGATTCCTGAAATAATGCTCTGGCCGGTTGGGTTGTTTGACCACCCAATCGGGATGCTGTTCATACAATTCACTTTTAGGATTCACCATTTCAGGCTCTATCCATATGCCAAACTTCACACCATTCGCCTGGGCTTCCTTCACCAGGGAGGCAACGCCATTGGGTAGTTTCTTTTTGTTTTCCTGCCAATCTCCCAACCCTGCTTTGTCATCGTTACGCGGGTATTTGTTGGCAAACCATCCATCATCCAGGAGAAACAGGTCTACTCCCAGTTTCCTGGTATCCTTCAACAGTTCTTTCAACTTCGCCTCGTTGAAATCAAAATAGGTAGCTTCCCAATTGTTCAACAAGGTGAGGCGGGAGCCTTTCCCATCCAGTAATTTATAATTGCGCGCCCAGCTCTGGAGTTTGCGGCTGGCCTCCCCTTTTCCCCGGGTAGACAGCACTGATAAGAATGCAGGCGTTGTAAACACTTCTCCCGATTTTAGGGTGTACGGTGATGCATAATTATTGATACCGGCTATGATGCGCAGGTTGTCCTGGTTATCCAATTCCAGGTCTATGCGGAAGTTGCCGCTCCATTCAAGCGCGCCGTACAATACGGTACCCTCGTCTTCGGTGGCGGGCTGACCGAGTGAAACCATGAATACCGGGGGCTGGAACAGGTTAGCCCTGGTACCCAGTTTAGAGTCCAATGTTTTGATGCCATGGGTAAGGCGTGCTTCTTCGGACTGCATTTCCTTTGCCCAGTCGCCATGGTACTGGTTGAGCCAATAGCTGCCCGCTTTGAGGTACAAACCAGCAGATGCGAATTTGTTCAGCACCACATTGCCTTTTTCATTGTGCCTGATCTCGCTCCACTGTTCAGTAACATCTTCATTGAACCATGACTTGTAGTAAAGGGTTACTTCAAAATTATAAACGGGGTCTTTCAGGTATATGCTGAGCAGGGAGGTATTGTCGTCCAGCTTTTTGGTATCATGACGTACATACTGCAGGTCGAGTGAATTGTTGCCATCGGCATGGGTAACCGCAATGGCCGGTTCAAACAGGTTCCTGGTACCTGCGGTAGCATAGGCAGCATTGGCCATGCCCGTATAATCGCTCGTTTGCTTATACATGGCCGTCACCTGGCTGTATTCCTGTTTATCGGAAAGCTTAGGACCCATATAAACAATGCCCACATTCCGGTTGGCGTCCGTTTGGAATACAAGGGCATTGTTTTTTGTTTCAATAGGGATAATCGTGTTCTGTGCCAGTGCCGTATGGCTTGCAAAAGATAAAAGAGTTACCGTGGCCATCCATCCAATTGCGCTCAGTCTTTTCATGGTACGTGGTTGCAGATGATAAGTTGTATGTACGTGTTTAATTAAGCTTATTTATAAAGGCTTCGTTGTTGCTGTCGTCAGTTTTCCATTGACCATCACTTTCACTTTTTGCGATTGAGGGGAAGTGAGTTTATAGCTTGTGATGACACCATTCTTCCAGGTAAAGTCAACTGAAATATTGCCCCGGGCCTTCATGCCTTTTACGGCGCCTTCGGCCTTCCAGGCATCAGGGATCGCAGGTATGAAATGAATAAACCCTTCATGACTTTGTAGCAACATTTCAGCAATACCAGCGCCGGCGCCAAAATTACCGTCGATCTGGAAAGGCGGACCGGCAGATAGCAGGTTGGGATATACGCCGCCCCCTGCACCATAGTTGATATCCGTTTTGCGCGTAGGCTTCATGATCTCCCTGAACAGTTTATAAGCCCTGTTGCCATCGTGCAGGCGCGCCCAGAACAATTGTTTATAAGCGATGGACCAACTGGGACCATCATCTCCCCTTGCATTCAGGGATTTCTTACAGGCTTCTGCCAGGTCGGGCGTTTGTGAAGGGGTAATCAGATTGGCAGGATACAGGCCATAGAGGTGTGAAATATGCCGGTGTTCTTTTTCGGTCTCTTTGTATTCTTCCAGCCATTCCATCAGCCTGCCATCAGCTGCTATACGCCCCGGTGGCGGTATCTGTGCGAGCTTTTCCTTCAACCCATTTCTGAAACCCACATCAATGCCCAGGGCTTCAGACGCGGTGATCACATTGGTAAACAGTTCACGGATGATCTGGTTATCAATGGTGGCCCCCATGCAAATGGCTGCATGTTTCCCACTGCCATCAGGCATGTAGAAATGGTTCTCCGGTGAGGAAGAGGGTGATGTGACCAGCCATCCGGTTTTCGGTTCTTTGACAAGAATGGCTGCATAAAACTGAGCTGATCCTTTCAGTACAGGATATATTTTCTGTAAATAGTTCTTATCACGGGAGAACAGGTAATGCTCCCAAAGGTTGTTGCATAGCCATCCTGCCCCTGATTTGGAAACGCCCCAGGAGGCGCTTTCTCCGGGTTCGGTAAACATCCAGGGGTTGGTGATCACATGGGCGATCCACCCTTCCGCATTGTAATAGGCTTTGGCAGTACGCTCACCATGGGGCACCAGGCTACTAACGAGGGCTGCCAGCGGCAGGTTCAATTCAGACAGGTTGGCCGGCTCTACCCCCCAATGGTTCATCTGTACGTTCACATCGAGGTGATAATCCCCGTTCCAGGGTGTATGCACCTGGTGCGCCCACAAACCCTGTAAATTAGGCGGCAATAAACCAACGCGGGTGCTGCTGATAGACAGGTACCGGCTAAACTGGTAGAACAGCACGGTAAGCTGGTTATCGGGCGTTGCTGCATTGTAGAATTGCTCCAGTCGTTTATCGGTTGTAAGTGCATCTGCCCCTCCGGCGCCCAGGTATACCTGCTGCCTCCCGAAAAGCTTTTGGTAATTGGTGAGGTGTTTTTTCTTTTGTGTAGCAAAAGGAACGGCCATTGCTTTGGTCAACAATTGCAGGGCATGATCCCGGAAAGCATTGTCTTTATAACTGGTCTTTGCAGAAAAGAACAGGATCACTTCGGAAGCATTCTGTACAATGAGCTGATCGCCTTCTGTGCGTAGACTACCGTCTTTTAGCTTGAGCGCTACTTTGGCGATGTACTGCATCCCCTTGCTATCGGTGCCATTCTCCAACTGTCCGGTCATTTCCAGGGTATTGTTGCGGATAGCCACCTGCCCCTTCTCTTCACGCCCCATACCCAAACTGAAGTTGATCTTGCCGGGCTGGCTGGCCGTGATCCTGACAATACCAATATCATCACCAAAACTGGTGAAGTACTCTCTTTTATACGTAACACCTCCTACCTCGTAGGAACAGGCAGCGATGGCATTGTCCAATGAAAGCTCCCTGGAGTAGTTATTGAATGAGACTTCCTTTTCCGCCACGCCATTGTACCGAAATGCAAGCGACAAATGGCCGAGGGTTTGGTAACAGCCAAAAGGCTCTGCACCCGACCCCTTGCCAGTACAGATAAAATCTTTATCGATCAATGCCTGGGCCTGGTCGTTCTTCCCTTCGAGCAAGAGCCTTTGTATTTCGGGTAGTTTCTTATACGCCTCTTTGTTGTTGGCATCCTGCGGTGCTCCTGACCAAAGGGTAATATCATTCAGTACAATGTTTTCCTTCAACACGCCCCCATCGGGCATCATTCCCAGCCGGCCATTGCCTAGCGGCAAAGTTTCTTCCCATTGGGCGGCGGGCTTATCATACCAAAGCTGCAAGGGGCGGTCCTGTGCAGAAAGCGCCAAAGAGAATAATAGAGAACAAAAACCAATCGTTACTTTCATCTTACTTTATGTATGTGTATCAGCCCACCAAAGTTCTCCCATATATACATTGCAGTAAATGGACTTTATTATTATAATAATGGATTTACTTCTTATAACCACCGTCAGCTCACCCAGGTTGCTGTACGCATTGCTTGCCTATCTACTTATTAGTTTACAATATACAATCGAATGCTGTTTAAACGGGTAGCTTCTCCATCATCGGCCATATAAAGCAAGAGCCCCATGGAAAACGTGGTTTGCTGCGTCAATTCAAAAGTGGTATCCCACCACCACCATCCGCTTTCCAGTTTGGCGGAGGCAAACGCTGTACCCAGCTGGTCCACATCCGGCAATCCATTCGTACCAGGCATTGCCACCAGGTAAGTATCATTTCTTGAGCCCTTGTTGAACCAGTCAACCGATCCTTCAAACTTATACTTGCCGGGAGGTAAGGTAACTACCTGGTGGATCTTACCATTGTAAATACCTGGTGCCCCCCAGCCTGCTTCAAAATATATCTTGGGATCGCCTGAGATATCGGTACCGCCATAGCCATTGTGGTTCTTTACAGCCGCATTGGAGATCCAATCGCGCAGGATAGCCCAGCGACTCCCATCATTGGCCATATTGGCCACAGGTTTCTGGCTGTTGGTGATCAGTACTTCCGTGAAGGCGGGTATCTCTTTCTGCGCTACGGTGAAGGTGTCAATGCCCACCGTATCGGGCAGGTAGAGGGTATTGTACCGCAAGGCCTGCTTCACGCCCACATTGGGTATGATGGTTTGCTGATCCACCAGGCGGACCGGCACAATGGTATCGCGTTGCACGTTCTTTGCATCGAGGTAATGCACCTGCATACCCAGCACACCCACATAGGCATCCACATTGGCCCATCTGATAGCGGCCGATCCATCCTGTAAGTAGGCAGTGGCCAATACTACGCGGTTACCCCGTTGGTTCACCGATGCCTGGAAGCTTTGTCCATACACATTGCCCGTCACCACCATCGGTATCGACTTATTGCCTTTGGCATCGTAGGTACGCACATTAAAGGTCATAGGACCTTCAGGCAGGTTGCTGACGATCTGCTTCAGTGTATCCACACCCCCCGAACGGGTAAATGGCGCTTCGAGTGAATCATTGCCACTGTTCCAGAATATCCTGTACTTAGTAACCTTGGGATCGCCTTTCAATAAGCCGGTGATCATGACCCGGTTTTTACCGGAGATCACTTTCATGGAATCAAACGTGGAGGGGTACACAATTTCTCCCCCTTCTGCAAACTTCTTGTACTCGTCCATTTTCTTGCAGGAGCCGATGGCGAGCAAGACCATGACGGAGACACTTATATTGATAATATTTTGTTTCATGAACTTAGTTTTTTAGTGTTAAAGGCATTGAATGCAGAGGCAACCAGGCAACCAGGCAGCGAGGCAACGAGTTGAATACAGTAAGACCGCTTAAACCTGAGGCCCTCGTTGCCTTTATGCCCCAATGCCTTTTTGCCTTGCCTTCTATTCAGTGGCCCAGATATTCATATTCTGTATTTCTATGAAATAAGAACCGATCCAGTTTTGCAGGCACTTGATGCGCAGGTACCTGTAGGGCGGTGTATCCTCATTGAAATCAAACGTAAATCCGGCAGCACCGGCAGCCCCATCTGCACTGTTTTCCTGTCCCAATGGCAATCCCGAAGGTTTGATCACCTCACAGGTAAGGATTTTCGTCCACTTCGACCAGTCTCCATCACGGGTAGGATTATTGGAGCCATAAACTTCAAACCTGCGCGGGCTTCCTTTGGAATAATACAAACTGCCTTCGCGGCGGGTAAGCAGGTTGAACCGCGTGAGTTTCACCGGCTGAGGCCCGATACTCCAGGTGATGGTAGTGGGTACTCCTGAACTTTCATCCGTATAGGTACAGGGCCACTCATTGTTGAGCAATCCCTGCCACATCATTTCAACGGTTGTATTGAACGACATTTTAGTATCATTATCACAAACAAAGGAGGAGAAATTGGCTTTCTTGAGCAACACTTCTTTAGCAGGTGTGATATTGGTGATCAACGTATCGGTGGTATTGAGCCAACGATCACGTACGAAGAAGGCAAACTTCTTTTGTACAGGCGTCAGACCACGAATGCTGGTAGCAATAATGGAATCGCTGGTGTAGATATTGTCGAGGCTCACCCAATCTCCATTGTTCAGGGAATCCATCATCGGCACGATGACTACATTGCCCCTGAACTTGTTGAGCGATTTTACGCGGATGCCGCCTGCAGTAGCTGACACTTGCAGATTACGGTATACCAGCTGTATGGGCGATACCAGGGGGGATACTTCCACATTCACTGCAGCAGACGCTACTTCGCTTTTATTGACAGCTACCAGCTGCACCGTGTGTTTGAGGGTATCTGAAAACCCATCCACCCGCAGTTGATTGGTATAAGTAGAAGCTTTCACTTCCCTTTTAGTACCATTGGCCAGGGTATACATAGCCTTTATATACAAAAGGTCGGGATCAGCAGGAAGCGCATAGGTGACCAGCGCAGCGCCATTCTCATTCTGTACCGTTACGTTCGTCACCAGTCCCGGTGCATTACCATTGTTCTCCTTAATACCGTTGGCATCCTCTTTGGTGCAACCCCACATGCCCGTTAATCCGAGAAAGGTGGTTATTATTAAAGTGTGCTTTTTCATATTTATAAGTTTGCAAGCCGTTTTAAAAATTGAAGCCCTTTAGTTCAGGAGCTATCGAAGCAAAAGCCTTCTGTATCCTGTATGCTGGCTTCTGTATTCTTCTCTTACCAGCCCGGGTTTTGTACCAGGTTTTCATTGACTGGCAGGTTGGATTCCCTGATGGGCCACAGGTAATCCCTGGGCACTACAAAACGCATATTGTAATAAGTAGTAGGCGTATAGAACAGATCGGGGCGATCGGCAGTGCCTGATCTGTCCCAACCCGTCACATTGCCATTGAGCAACTCGCCCGCCAGTTTCCAGCGGCGTAGGTCCCAGAAGCGATGGCCCTCAAAAGACATTTCAATATTGCGTTCATTGCGGATGATCGTGCGCAGGCCTTCTTTGGTAAGGTAGGCGCCGGCATTGTTGGAAAAATTGGTCCAGCTTTGTTGCACAGTGGGTAAACCGGCTCTTTCGCGGATAAGGTTGAGGTATTTGTACACTTCTTCAGAAGGGCCGCTAGCTTCATTCAATGCTTCGGCATACAACAGATAGAGGTCGGCCAGGCGCATGGTAGGCAGCGGATAATCTTCTATATGACTGCTGTTGTTGCTTTGGTAAGCAAATTTCCAGTTCACCATTTTCTTCGGATAATACGTGGTAATGGTTACTGCTACACCGGCGCCAAACTGTCCCAATCTCAACTGAGCACTCCAGGTGTTCTCATCCGTGCGGCTGGGGCTGTTTTGCATGTACCAGCGGCCGCCATCAAATCCCAGGTCGGCATAAAAGCGGGGCTCCCGGTCATAATTGATCCTGGCAGTTTGGTATCCTTCTACAAAATCGATACGTTCTGCATTAGTAGCCGTCCTTAGCTGGTTGGCATTTGAATAGTCCAGTGTTTTATCTTCAGTAATGGGTACCCCATTTTTGGTATAGAACTGTCTTACTACCTGCATTGTTGGTCCCAGCGTACCATAAATGCTGGAGTTGCCTGAATTGGCGGGATCAATATGCGCCATGGAAGAATATTGCAACTGCCAGGTGGAAGCTTCTGCATTGGCCCAGATCCATTCCTGGTTCCATCTTTCACACACGGCATTGCGAATGCTCATCTGGGTAATGGTGCCGGGCGTAAGATTAAAACCAGTCGTATTGATAAACTTATAGAGGAATATGCCGGCTTCTTCACAGGCTTTGATCGCTGCCGCACCGGCTGCCGCTGCCCGTTGCCACTTTTCAGCGCTAAAAGTAGTATTGATGAGTAACCTGCCCTGCTTGTCTTTAAAATTCACATAATCAGCATTGCCATTGAACAGCGGACTGGCGCCCAGCACCAGTACCTTTGTTTTTATGCTCAAAGCAATGGCCCTGGTAATGCGACCCAGTTCAGTGGAAGGGGTTAACAGAGATACGGGTAAATTGGGAACAGCAGCATCTATCTGGCTGGCAATATAACTCACCACAGAATCTACAGTTTCACGCCTCACCTTGGTTTGCTCCAGCGGCGCATTGATAGGAATGCTTTTGTCCATGATGGGAATAGGTCCATATTGGCGCAGGAGTAGGAAATGGTAATAAGCTTTGAGGAAAGTAACTTCTCCCAGCCAACGGGTCCGTTCATCGCTGGTGAGATCGGGTATCTTTTTGATGTCCCCTACATTTTCGAGGAAGGTATTGCAGGTACGAATGGCGGTGAACATATTATCGTAGCCGAATTGTTCAACCGAGTACCAATCACCATCCCATATATTGCTATAAGGCCGCACCACATTCTGGTTACCACGGGCCACATTCCAGTTGACTGCGGTAAGACTGGCCGGAGGGTACGCAAGCCAGAATTCATCACCACCCTGGTACGCGATATTTCTCACCGGATCGCCGTCATTGGGCAGGTAAGAATAACAGGTAGCCAGGTATTTTTCCGCCTCCGAGCGCATGGTGAAAGCATTGTCGAGGGTAGCCACATTATCGGGCACCACATCCAGGAAGTTCTTTTTACAGGCCGCCGCTGAGAGGATCAGGAGTAGTGCCGGTATATAATATTTTGTTTTCATTTTTAACTTATTTACTTGAGTCTTGAATTGGCAACACCTTGTTGCCTTTTCCTAGAATCCGAAACTGATACCGAAATTGTAAATAGCTTGTACAGGATAACCGAGGCCGTTACCGCCCATTTCGGGATCCCAGAGTTTGAATTTACTGATGGCAAACAGGTTCTGCCCATTGGCATAGACCCTGAAATTGGAGATCCGCACGCGGCGCAACAAATTAGCTGGTAAGTTATAACCCAGTTCTACCGTCTTCAACCGCATGAAGGCGCCGTTGCGCAACCACCAGTTGGAAGTCTGCGAGTTGTTGTCGTTGAAACGGGAGTCCAGCCGGGGCCAGAAAGCATGCAGGTCCTGGTTTTCTTCAGACCAATGGCTTTCAGCAATAGCAGTCAGCAGTCCGTTTTGTGAACCGCCATTTTGCACGAAGGGTGAAATATTATACGGATTGATAAAGAAAGATACCCTGGCATTACCCTGGAAGAAGGCGCTAAAATCAAATGCTTTGTAGCCGAGGGAGAAACCAAAGCCATAGGTAATTTCGGGGTTGGTAGGCTGACCAAGGGGAACGATATCGAGACCCGTGATCTGTCCATCTCCATTGATGTCTCGGTATTTGATATCACCGCCAATGGGTACATTACCACCGAAACTTTGTGTAGGCGAGTTCCTGGCTTCAATATCATCTACAAACAATCTTTCGGCTAACAAGCCATACACCTGGTTGAGGGAGAGACCCACCCTCGACAGGTATTTCAAATTATCAGCATAATTGGGCTCCTCATTGATAAGTAATTTGCTGGTGGCATAGGTCATATTACCCCTTAGCTGTACCCACAAGCTTTTGTTGATAGTTTTTGAATAATCAATGGCTACATCCACTCCTTTACGGGAAGCCTTACCAACATTGGCGCGGACACTTGCTTCGAGACCCATGGTGGACGGAATGGTGTTTCTATCCATCAGGATATTGGAACGGGTAGCATGAAACGCGTCGACAGTTACATTGATACCATTGGCAAAAGAGAGGTCCATGCCAAGATTGGTCATCACATCTTTTTCCCAGGTGATCGCAGTATTGGCATAGCGGCCAATGGAATAACCGGGTAAATAATAACCCTGGTTATCGCCCCAATGGTATCCGCGGTTATTGTCACCCGGATTTACATTAGACAGGTAGAAGAAACGATCCCTTACATCGCCGATCTGGTCATTACCCACCAGGCCATAAGTAAAACGGAACTTGAGGTTGGATACCACATCTTTTGCTTTCTCAAAGAAAGGTTCATTGGACACTACCCAGCCAAGACCGGCCGAAGGAAAGAACCCAAAGCGGTTATTGGAAGCGAAACGTTCGGAACCATTGTACCCGAAATTCAGTTCGGCCAGGTAACGGCTATCAAAGCCATAGGTGAACCTGCCGGAAAGGCCCAGGTTCCTGGCAGGCAGGGAGGATTGCAGACTGCCTGCGTTGGCATTGAGGAAATTGCGCATGATACCGATCAGCATACCGCTTACCGCGTGTTTATCGGAAAAGGTACGGCTGTAGTTGACCGACATTTGAGCATAAGTAACTGTATTAATTGTTTTATCGCCCGGATTGTAATAAAGGTATTCTGTACCCTGTCCTTTGTTCAATGGAGTCAATACAGTCAACTTGCCATTGGGATCGGGGAATAAAGTATAATAGAACGGACTGTAGTTCCGGTTCACATTAAAGAAAGAATACCGTTGTGTGAAGGCCATGAAATTGGCAGAGAGGCCCGGGGTCACAAAATTAAAATTCTGGTTCAGCTCGATCTGTGCATTGAGGGTCGAGGTATTGTATTGCTGGAAACCCGACACCATGCTGGCAAATGGATTGTTGTACAGGCTGGTGGTATTGCCAATAAAGGCATTACCAAACAGCGGATGGTTGATGAAAGGTGCATAGCTGGCAGGATAATAGGCCGGGAACATGACGGGGTTGGACCAGATAGCACTATTGAACACTGCCCTGCCGCCGTTGACCCAGTTGCCATCATTATCACGGTAGCCAACCGGACCGTTGTAATCATCAAACTGACCGGATGTGCGTACAATGGCTTTGGTGCTGGGTGTAATATTGATGGTAATATTGGAACGTACGCTGTAATTCTGGAGCTTGATATTGCTGTTGAAGCTGCTGCCGGGTATAGTGCGCAGCATACCGTTGTCTACATTATAGGTACCTGCAATATAATATTGGGCTGTTTTACCGCCACCGCTCACATTGATATTGGCTTTCTGGTTCACCGTATAATCCTTGATCAGCGTTTTGATCCAGTCGTTGTTGGGGTATTGGAGCGGATCATCGCCTGCGGCGGTATGATCAATCTTGTTTTGTGAATAGGGTAATACGCCGAGCGGATCGCGTGTGAGCACTGCCTCATTGCCCAGCTTCATATAAGTGATATTGTCGGCAAATTTGAAGTTGCGGGTATTGGAAGATACGGGTGACTCAAGACGTACATTGAATTTGGCCTTCCCTTCCTGTCCCAGTTTGGTAGTTACCAGGATAACGCCGTTGGCGCCGCGTGCACCGTACAGCGAAGCAGCTGCAGCATCTTTCAACACGGAGAAACCGGTAATATCATCGGGCTGCAACCGGGCGAGATCGGTATTGGACGACTCCATACCATCGATCAGGATCAGCGGGTCTCTTTTACCGGCGCCAAAAGTACCTACACCCCTGATAAAGAATGAGGCATTATCAGCACCTGGCTCGCCACTTTGCTGGTAGGCAATGACCCCGGAGATCCTTCCGGCCAGCATGGTAGTGAGGTTGCTGGTAGGACCCCTCAATTCTTTGGGATTGATGCTGGTGATGGAAGCCACCATACTTTGTTTCTTCTGGCGGCCATAGGCCACCACGATCACATCGCCGGTGGAGTCGGCACTAAGGGAGAGCAGTACGCGTACGGGTTGCCCTTTGCGTACGATCATCTCTTTTGACCGATATCCTACAAAGGAAAATTCCAGCACCGCCTGGTTGGCCGAAATATCCAATGAAAAGCGTCCCTTTTCATCAGTACTGGTACCTTGTTTGGTGCCTTTGATCACTACCGATACACCGGCCAAAGGCTGTACATTGGCACTGTCGGCTACCGTACCTGATAAGGCTCCTTCGGACTGTGCCATAGTGCGGGAGGAAAACAACAATAGAATGGTCAAAAGCGGGAAAGAAAGAAGCGTGACGGGGTTGCGCGGATGGGCAATGGATCGCCCGGAACGGCAAGCAATTGGTGTAATCATAATTAAGCAATGTTAGTTTAACCAAATACGAACAAATGGGGGCTTCACCCCCTCCATCTGTACTATCCTATACTATACCACTACAAATATAGATTTATTTTTAGTCGGCCAAAATTTTTTTAGGAAAAGAATGTAGAATACAGGAGACAGAATACAGAATTTAGAATAGGTGGAAAAGGGATCAGGAGGAAGGGGTCCTGGTAGTCCTAAAGGCGATGAGGCAAAAGGCTGAAGGGATAGCAAGAAACGCCTCCATTTTGATAGCCAATTCTCTATTGGATACCCCTCTTAGCTTCTGTATTCTAAATTCTGTATTCTGTATTCTTACCTGGTAATCTTATAAAGAATAACGTCCCAGGCGGGGATACTCAACACAATGTTATCCGTAACACTTGACTGTGTTTTGGTAAAGAGTTCCTGCACTTTATAGGTGGTGCCCTTTTTCAAGCCGATCCTGTCAAGGGAAATATGAAAAGGACGGTTTTTATTATCGTAATTGAAAGCTGCCAGGTAGGTAGCGCCCTCAATGGTGCGCAGAAATAATTCCGGCGCCCGCTGGCCGCTATTGGCCTCTACAGGCCGGAAGCTGCGGTCATTTTTGATAATGTTGAGTAAGTCTTTGTTTTGAAGCAGTCGTTTGGCTGTAGCGTTCCACTCCCCTGTTTCCGAGAAATCGTCACCGGTGATCAGCGTGCCTGTCACCAGCGCCGAAGCCAGCCTGGCCCTGTTGGCTCCGGGTGTTTCTTTATTGAAAACGACATGATCAGCATCCACATAATCGTACAATTGGGTTTGCCACCAGCCATAACCTGTACTGTTCAAGGTATATTCCGAATTGTCAATGGCACTGAAAGCATCGCAGGCAATCCGCCGCATGTGTACATAGCGTGCGGTGGCCATGGTGGGTGAAATAGCAGCATAGACCAGCATTTTTCCATTCATCACACTATCCAAAAACTCCATCCCTATCTTATAGGCTTGCATACCGGTGGTAACAGCCGGATTAAAATAATGATCGCTTTCCAGCGCGCCATGCCCCAGGAAATCGATCTTAATCATTTCAAAGCCCAGTTCCTTAAACTTGTTGATATAGTGAGCGATCCGCTCTTTGGTACCGGGATAGGTAGGGTCCATGGCCCTGGCGCCATCCACTTCCACCGGAATCCCGTTCTGCGTAATCCATGAGGCAGGATACGTCCAGCTGCTGCCTTCGATCTTCCTGTCATATTTACCCCAATCCGCAAAAGGCGCCCAATAGATACCTGGTTTTAGTTTTTTGCTGCTACAATACTGAGCAAAACTTTTCAGAGCGCTTACATCGCCGTCCAGTCCTCCTTTTACGAGGTTGTCCCAATAGGAATCCAGGTCGATGAACAGCGCGCCATCCTCATTACGGAAGCCCTTACAGGAATCGGCAAAGAAATCCACTATGCTTTTTGCTTTGGGTAAGTTCAGTTTGGTCTGCATCATACCCCAGCTATTCCATCCCATGGGAGTGGCTTTATTCCACTTAAAGACAACGCGTGGTTCGGCCAGGCGGTTGGCTGCGGCATATTGTTCCATACCGGCACGCCAATCGGGAAAGTAGCCCACCATCATTTTGGGAGAACTGCACAGGGTATCATTGACAGACACTTTACCGTGTGGTATCTTATCGTGGGTGATCACACTATCAGCCAATCCGCCAAAAGCAGCGAGTGAAATAGTATGATTGTTGTTGTGCTGTACATTGATGCCCGATTTCCAAACGGCATGTTCTATTGAACCAATGATCAGCCCCTGGCGGGTATCATTATTGTACAAGGCCGTTACTTCGCTGGCTGTGTAGTTGGCATTATGGAGTGGTTGTGCGTCAAATCGCACCCACATATCGTTGTCGAAGGGTACTGCCAGGCCACGCATATCACCTTTATCTTCCATCACCATTTCCTGCGTGGTCAATGATGAAATATAATTGGATGGAGCACCTCTCCCCCACACTTTTACTTGTGTGAAAAAGAATGACTGACCAGGATATACATAAAACAACTGTTGCATGCGCAGGCCATGAACAACTTGTTCGATGGTATGCAGTTTTCCTTTTCCCCAGGCGTCATTGACAGGACTGGATGAATATTTCCGGTAACCAGGGTCGGTGCTTTTCCGTGCGTTTCTTCCACCATGTATTGCAAAGGCGCCTGTGATGATCCGCTTGCCATTGAAAACGACAGTATATTTCCCCGTATTTAATGAATACAGGATCTGGTCTTTTTTCCCGAAGGGTATAGTAATGGTAGTATCAGTAGAACCCGCCGATCCAGCCATGAGGACAGTTGCATGAACGCACAACAATATTATTCCTACAAAGCTTTTGAGATACCTTCTGTTTGTTAATGGTTTCAGTTGCATGATTTCAGGTTTTATGCGCTGGGGTATTATCAGGTATACTATCCGGCAACGCCTGCCTTTGAAAAGAACAGGAACACACCCGCCATTCCTGCCAGCAGCAACAGGAAGAACCAGTACCGGTGTCGCCAGGGCTGCAGATCCACCACTGCCAGGTTGCGGGCGGTATAGGGCACATCCCTGGGCTTCCATTTATTGATGACCAGTATAAGCGCTACGGTAATAATAAACAGT
Source organism: uncultured Paraflavitalea sp. (assembly GCA_966211765.1). Lineage (GTDB taxonomy): Bacteria > Bacteroidota > Bacteroidia > Chitinophagales > Chitinophagaceae > Paraflavitalea. The sequence goes on along the minus strand of CBIHOV010000052.1, from coordinate 5,935 downwards.
ATAGCCAGCACATGCAGGTAATGCAGCTGTACCGGGAATACAAACTGGCTTAAGGTATACGCAACAATAAAAAACAGTAAACCAGTAAGGGCCGCCCATTCGGATACCCGTTTGGTGGTGAAGCCCACGATCATAACAGTGAATACAGGCACGCTGAAGAAGCTGGATATTTTCTGTATATAGTGATAAAAGCCGCCGTCGAAAAAAAGAATAAAGGGAGAAAAGCACATGGCAATAACTGTAATAGTCACCTGGAAGATCCTGCCAGCTTTTACCAGTTCGCGATCGGCAGCACCTTTGCGCCAGGGCTTGTAGAGGTTCATGATGAACAGGGTACCAGAACTATTGAGTCCTGCATTGAAAGTACTAATGGCTGCTCCAAAGATGATGGCGGCAATAAATCCCGTCATAATGGGGGGCAACACATCACTCACAAGGCGGGGAAAGACGGTCGCTGTATTGGTAAGACCAGGGTACAGATGTACAGCGATCAATCCCGGTACATTCAACAACAAGGGAGAGATCAGTTTACCTACACAGGCCAGGGACATGCCTTTTTGCCCCTGCGACAAACTCTTGGCTGCCAGGGCCTGTTGCATAATGTATTGTTCCATGCCCCAGTAATACAGATTGATGAGGAACATGCCTGTGAACAGCGTGCTGAAAGGAATGGGATCATGAGCCCCTCCGATGGCATTGAGGTGTTCCTTTTTGGAACCTATTATTTTTTGAATGCCCGTGAGCATACTGCCATCGCCCAGGTAGCGCAGGGCAAACCACAGAAGCGCAATACCACCCACCAGCAGTCCAGCTCCCTGCACCAGGTCCGACACGGTGATAGCTTTAAAGCCACCCAATACCGTATAACAACAGCCGATAATGCCTACCATCACCACCAATAGCCAGATGGCCGAAAAGTAACTGATGCCGAGTGCTTCGTCTACATGAAAGATGCCATTCAGTGCCACGGCGCTGCCATACAGGATGGTGGGAATGAGGGTAACGAGGTAACTGATGAGGAAGATGAGCGATACGATCTTCTTGAGACCGGGACCAAAACGGTGTTCCAGGAAATCGGGGGTGGTAACGGCACCCATTTTGAGATAAATGGGCAGTATAAATTCTGCTACGATGAGCATGGCCAATATAGAGCTCATTCCCCAGGCCATTACGGTCATATCAGTGGTATACACAAACTCATTCTCGCCTACAAACTGGTTGCTGCTGAGGTTGGTGAGGAAGAGGGAAAAGCCCACCATCCAGAAGCCCAGGGTTCTGTTGCCCATAAAATAGGCAGCAGTCGTATTCAGGCGCATCTTCCTGGTTTTGGCAATGGAGATGGCAGCTACGATGGCAAGGAACAGCAGAAAGCAGATAAATCCTGTGAGATTCATGGTGTATCAGATCGTCAAAGCGACTTGCGCCTAATAAGTACGGTTGGTATTATTTCCTGTATTTTCTCTCTCTTCAATACAAAGGCTGCAGCTTTTTCGGCCATTGCCTTAAAGTCCGCCGCATAGGTGGTGATGCCATCGAAGATCAACTCTTTTACGACTTCATCGTTGTGGGAAAGGATGCCTACATCTTTGCCAGGCTTCAGTTTCATCAATTTGCAATCCTTCAGCATATTCCACAACTCCGTATTGTTGATGGTAAAATACACTTTGCCTTTCTCCAGCGTTCCGGGAATGTATTCAGCTCTTATTTCGTGGTTGACGTTATGATCCTTTACAAAAGCTTTGAATGCCTGCAGTATCTCAATGGGCGTATCGGCAGCAGGACGGTGATAATAGATCATTTGGTCGTACTGCTTAATGGTATCGCTGAGTTCCGTAAATACTTTATAGGAGGACTCTTTAAACTCCTGGGCCACATAGGAATGATCTCCCCCGATCTTTTCAAAACGGTCGATCATCAGGAACATATCCATGGGCAGGGTGTCGAGGATCGATGCGGTACGATGGTGAGGAATGGGCGCTACCACATACATGCCATACCGTCCACGGATGCTTTGGATGGTGCTTTCGAGTACGTCTATATTATTGTGGTGAAAGAACACATCAATATGAACCCCTTTGCCCAGTTTTGACCGGAAGGTCTTGTAGAATGTTTCCTGGAAGGCGTCGAAAGCAAACAGGACCAGGGCTACTTTGAGGTGTTGTTTAATGTTGTTGTTCGAAACAAAGAAGCCTACCCTATTCTTCGATTCTACGATACCACGCTTCACCAGGTCTTTGTAAGCTTTGGCGATGGTTTCGCGGGCAAAGCCAAACTCATTGATGAGATTATTCACAGAAGGCAGCATATCGCCCTGCGCCAGGGTTTTGTTTTGGATAGCGCTCAGGATACCATTAACGAGCTGTTCGTGCTTGGACAGGCTGTTGACGCCTTCCATCTCATAGATCTGTTTATATACATCATCCATATGGTAAAATCGTTGTAGACCCAACAAATCTATCCTATTCTGTACTACCCAACAAAAAAAAGTACAAAAGTGCTCCCACCCGTAAGGTCTAAGGGAATGATTTTTGTAACTTTAAAACAGGAAATCTGCAATAGAAGCGTACAATCCTCTCCCTATCTCCACTTGCCTATTGACATGTGAATCACTCCCTGGTTTACAGTCTCTGTTTTATTCACCATTAAACCGCTTTTTTATGAAAAAGGTCAAAATGCCTATTGCAGCAGCGCTCGTAGCAGTTGTATTACTTATTTCCTTTCGTCCTTCCCGGCAAAGTAGTTGTGCGTACAGTCCCCAGTATTATAAATCAGGCAACAGCTATGTACCCGTAAAAGGTGTGCAGGGCGTTGATTACGATTGCTGGTATGACCCCATCGGCACCTGTACTTATTACCGGCCCAATCCCGTGTGGCAGCCCAATTATTATGTAGCCTGCCGGTCAGGTTATTATTGGCCCATCCTCAACCAATAGGTTGTTTTACCTTGGATTTTGCAACATGCCTGTCATGCCGATGATATCATTCGGTATGGGCAGTGTGTAACGGTTATTACCGGGTTCCAATGAATAAGAGTTGCCATTCAGGTTGCGTACCAGTGTCCGGTTATTACCTCCTTTATTTAACCGGCGCAGATCTGTCCACCGCAGTCCCCTGAAAGGCAATTCTTTCCTTCTATGGTCCAGGATGAGGGCGAGCAGTTTTTGCGGATCAGATTCCTCTACCGGAATATGAGTACCCGACTTCCAGCGATGACGCAATAAAGTATTCAGATCATTCAATGCCTGTGCCGTATGGCCCAGTCTGGCATGGCATTCAGCCCGCATGATCCATACCTCATCTGTTGCCAGGCCGCTGAATTGATAAATGGTGCCCGCATATCCCAATTTTAGATTGGGATTGCCTGCTGCATTGATGAGGAAGAAAGCTTTTTTACGCAGGTCATTGCTGTCATACGAGTTATACAGTACTGAATCTATAACAGCGCCATTCGCTACAACACCTTTTATAGCAGCAGAAGGATAAAACTCGCTGCGATATAGTATCTCAGGATTACGCCCTCTGAACACGTTGATGGTATTGACATTGAGGGTATCATAATTGGTCAGCACGGAATCTGTTTGTAAACATTTGTCGGAATAAACCAATCCCTGTTCATAGTTCTCCATGCTTAGGTAAACTCTGGCCAGCAACGCGTAGGCAGCGGGCTGGGAAGGCAAATTGATATGTTGCGCAGAAAAGGGCCCCAGCAGCGATGCAGCCTCCTGCAGGTCGGTCAATATCCGCTCATAGGTTTGTTTAAGGGTGGATCTTGGCACGGTTTCTTTAGTTACTGTCAGTCTTAAGGGAATGCCAAATTGCTGCATGCCGGCAGCGGTATCGTAATAAGGAGCAAAGAGCTGCGCTAATTGGTAAAACGCGTGGGCCCTGCAAAATAATGCAGCCCCCCTGATCTCATGCCATTTTTGATTGTTGGCTGGCGTAACCTTGATCAAATTCAATCCATCCAGTATCACATTGGCATTGAGTACCTGACTGTAGGGTGTTTTCCATTCTTCCACCTGCGTTTGACTTTCAAAAATATCCGGCGCCCATATATAAGCATTCTTTTGCACCACCGGCAGCGTCAACCAAAAAGGGTAGAGCAAGTAATAATTATCACTCGAAATATCTCCTATGGCGGGCGTACTGTTCATCGTTTGGTCGTCCTGCAGAAGTGCCATAAAATCATCGAAGGTGGAGGGAACATAGTTATTGGAAGAGGGATTTTCATTGAGTCCCATTTTAGTACAGGCAGTCATGAACAGGCAGCCAATACAAATCATTGCCATGAAGGGGTATCTTCTCTGTTTTATCATATCATTTTTTTGAGCGTATTTTTATTTTTACTCCTCCGCCGATAGACCATCCCGGAGCGTTGCCATCCGGAAATTCAGGATCTATATGAAGTTTGTTTGCCCGCCATAGAATGCCGAGGTTGCTGCCATAGAGATAAATAAGTAGCTGACTGAACTTTGTTTTTTCCAGCGCCTTGTCGGAAAACTGGTAATTGAGCGAGCAGTCCTGCAGGCGTACATGCGCTCCGTTTTCCACGAGGAGCCGGGAGGATTGGTAATAGGCATCCATCCCCATATCGGGCGGATAATCAAAAGCAGGCACATTGGTAAATAATTCATCCCCCGGCTGCTGCCACCGCCTTATGTAATCCTGGTGGGCCTGTTGCCCCATCAATAACAGGGGATAGCTAATGGAAGACCGGCGAAAACAATATCCCATCCTGAAGCCAATGGTGCCTGCCAGGGTAAAGCCCTTCCAATTGATACCGGTATAAAAACTACCATATAAGGTGGGGACACCCGATCCACTGACCTGTAAATACCGTTTCAGATCGGGAGAAAGCAATACTTTGTTGTAATCGACAGAAGGATGCCCTTCCACCAATGCCAGCAACTTACCGGTCTTTGGATCAAGGCCAGCCACATCAAGACTATTGATGGCGAAGTAGGACCGCCCTTGCAGGGGACTTACCTGTCCGGGTTTCAAATAACTGTTTACAATACTTTCCTGACTCAGGTAGCGGGTGATGCGGTCTACAACCTTATTCAATAAGAGATTGTGGGTAGCATGTACAGGGCCTTTACCATACCGGGACGTAATATTTAATTCAAAGCCATTGACCATCATATTGGCCGTGTTGCCGGTATAGTAAGAAAGACCAGTGGTATAATCTAAAGGCGCAGCGCCTATAAGATCCCGGCAGTCTTTTACAAAATAATCAAATTTGATCTCAAAGACATCCCTGAGAGCGGACATTTCAATACCAATATTGGTAGTGGCTGTCTTTTCCGGTTGCAAGGAAGGGTTGGGCGGACTGATAATGATTGCAGCTGGTTGTCCATATCCGTTTGTACCAATGGACTCGGCAGTAGTTAAAGCCGATACTTTTTTATTGATATTGGATGTAATGCCATAGGTAGCTTTCAGGCTCAGGCGAGGTATTAATTTCTTAAAGGGAAAGAATTTTTCACTACTGACGAGCCACCCAACCCCCATTGCATACAATGGCTTGATGGCTTTATTGGTTTTGGCGCCCAACAAATTGGACGATTCCTTTCTCAGGGTTCCGGAAAAAGACCATTTTTTTCTCAGCGTCCAGGTAGCAGTAAGCCAGGCAGAAAAATAGTTGGTATTGGTTCTGACGTTATAATCCGGCACAGAGGGAATACGAGCTGACTGGCCGGCCAGGTAGAGTGGCATTTCATCGTGTGTGTTAACGAATACGGGGGGATTGTCTTTTCTCCAGGCATAGTCACGGGATAAGGTACTTGTTTCTTTCCTGCGGGTGAGATCGGCGCCCATTGAAACAGACAGCCAGTCTTTTACCTTTCGATGACGCCCGAGTGCAGAATCGGTATACTGGCATTGAAAGCTGAGGTTAAAGGCTTGCTTTTTGCCATTGCTCACATCGCGGATGGTT
>CBIHOV010000051.1:0-52547 GCA_966211765.1 uncultured Paraflavitalea sp. | reverse complement strand
GGGTAGAATTGTATTATGAGAACAACCGCTTCTTTACCTGCCGTCTTTACCTGGATTCCAACAATCCTGCTGAGCTTGCCAGGGAAGCGGCCTGGAAAGCAGCAGGTGCTACCAATGATGAGCGTTCTCAGAAATGCGCCCTACCCTATCCCAGGAGCCAGCGAATGATCAATGGCATGCGTCCTGTAGAAGACCCTGCGGGCAAGATCGTGATCGGTGCTAAGAAATACCGCATGGAACGTTACTGGAAAGAAGACCGGGTATTCCTGCCACAATTCTATTTCTTCCCTTTACAAGCTGAGGAAGTAGCGCGCTGTCCGAGCTTAGGACAGAACCCGGGATATTAAAACGAGACAGCATCGCTGACAATTTAAAAGGCTGAAAAAATGGAAGCTTAATCCCATTTCTTCAGCCTTTTATATATTCAAAGACAGATTACAACTTTCGATTTGCTGCATTTAATCAGCTACTCACCACTCTCATTATTTCCCAAACACACTCAGCCAGGTATACAACACAAAGCAAATACCATAGGCATATAATAGTGTAATAGCTGCGGGAGCACCATACAAAACAAAAGCGATGGTGATGAGCCCCAACACCACAAGTGCCATGGAATACCATTGCACCAGCAAATTGCCTTTGAGGCGAATGGGGAAGTTCATATGTCCCAGGGGCAGGCCCAACGACATGGTAACAAGGCCCGCAAACACAACAGGCTCGGGATTACCCGGCAAAAAGAGCCCGGTGATCACAACAGCCAATCCGGCCACCAATGCAGTAATAAGCGCAATGGCATTCGTCTTTTCACGACTGCTCAGCGCGTACTTGCCATCTTTATGAAATAAGAGGAAGAAATTGGCCAGTGGGTTGATCACCCAGCTGGTAATGACAAACAGCAGATACAGGGCCATAATACCCAATCCGATAGCTGCAATACTGCCACCACCACGTTCGGAAAGACGGGCAATGACCTGGATGCCCAGGTAAATGCCCAGTGGAATGATCCAGCGGGCTTTCTTTCCTTTATTGTTAATCCAGAAACTGTATTGTAACAACCATTTATAGGGAGGAATCTTCGATTTCAGTGCCTGCTTCAATCCCTCGCGGGCACTGTCGAGGTTGGGATGAAGACGTAATGCTTCCCGGAAATGCCTGGCGGCGTCTTTGTGCCTGCCTTTCTCCAGCAGGTTCCACCCTACTGTTGTATGCGTGTAAGCATTCTCCGGGTCTTTTTCCAGCGCATCCTGCATGGTCTCTATGGCATCGTCTACCCGCTTCAATTTGTTGAGCGCTGTAGACCGTACATTGAGACAGGTAATATTTTCGGGATCTACTGCCAGCCCTTCATTGGCTTTTTGCAATGCCTGCTCAAAACTCTTTTCTTCCAGCAACACCAATCCCCACAGGCCAAAGAATTCGGCGCTCCAGGGACTCAGTTCTACGGCCCGCTGCAGGTGCCGCAGGGCTTGCGTATTGGAATCCAGTTGGTAATAACCAAAGGCCATCAGGTAAAAATAGTAACCTTCGTGCGGCATCAATTGAATCGCCCGCCGTATTACCTGTATGCCTTCCTGGAATTGTTTCTGATCGAATTTGCACCGTGTAAGCAGCCCCAGGGCATAATCATTCTCCGGCTCGATCCGCAGCGCATCAGCCAACTGCCGTTCTGCATCTTTCGGTCGTCCCTGCGCCAGTAGTAAATTTGCCCGTTCCAGCAAGGGCGCTACATCCGTCATGATTACTTTTTGATCTTAAGGAATTTCAGGATATCATCATACAACCCACTCTCGTTGGCATACAGGGCATAATTACGTGCCGAAGAAAACCATTCAAGGGTGGTAGGACGGTGCAGTTTAGCAGCTTTCAGCAGGTCTTTCGTTCCCAATGGCTGCAGGTTGCCGCTCGCCATCGAGTCGCGGAGCTTATCTTCTACCGCAATATCTATCATGGCTTTGATATCGGCCCCTGAATAGTCGGGCGTTTCCCTGGCTACCTTACGCGTATCAATATCCTTTACCGGTTTGTCTTTCAGCATGGTTTGTATGATCTCTTCGCGTGCTGCCTCATCAGGCGGCTCTACAAAGATCACCCGGTCGAACCGGCCCGGTCTGCGGAAGGCCGCGTCTACACTCCAGGGCGCATTGGTAGCCGCCAGGATCAGTACGCCTTCATTGTCCGATTGTACGCCATCCATCTCTGCCAGGAACTGGTTGATCACGTGGCGCATGGCGCTCTGACGCAGGTCACTGCGGCTGGCGCCCATCGCATCCACTTCGTCGAAGAACAATACGCAGGGCGCGTTCTTACGGGCCAGTTCAAAAATACCATGCAGGTTCTTCTCACTGTTGCCGATCCACATGTCGAGGATATCATGCAACCCGATATTGATGAACTTGGCATGGATCTCTCCTGCAGTGGCTTTGGCTATATACGTTTTGCCGCAACCCGGAGGGCCATATAATAATATGCCTCCACCCACTTTTTTCCCAAAGGCCTTGTACAGGTCGGGATTCTTCAGCGGTTGTATGATCTTCATCGAAATCTCATCCTTGATGCGCGCCATACCACCTACATGCGAAAAGTTGATGGTTGGTTTTTCCAGGAAATAACTGGCAGCATTGCGCTCCAGGTCCAGGTCATCATCAAAATCATCTCCTTCAACAGGCTGCATACCTCCACTGCTCATGCGCAGTTTCGAATCGATCTCTTCGTCCCGGAAATCGGGATTCAGGGCCACTACCTTCTGGTATACTTCTACTGCTTGTTGTAAAGAATGTTCCTTGATCAGGCATTTCACAAAAAACACCATGGCATCGGAAGGCAGATCGGGATACAGTTCTTCATATATGATGATAGCAGCAGAATATTTCTGCTGGTAAAACCAGGCTTCCGCCAATCCCAGTTTGGCTTTGGAATTGCCATAACTGCGCTGCAACACTTCACTGTATTGTTCTGCAGATTCTCCGTACAATTTCTCCCGCAACAACACCTCCGCCAGGTGCAACCGCAACGGTACATTGTCCGGCGATACCAGTAACGCTTCCTGCAGGCTCTTGATATGATCGTTCATTCTATTAAATTAATACAACAACCTCACCTTAATGGTTTCCTTTACCTGCTTTAACAATTGGAAAGCAGTATCCGATATCTTCCTGTCTATATCCAATACGACATAACCGATCTCCTCGTTGGTTTTGAGGTATTGCGCCAGGATATTGATATTGTGTTTTGACAATTGCGTGTTGATCTCCGACAATACACCCGGCACGTTTCGGTGAATATGTAATATACGGTGCGTACCCTCCTGCGGTGGCAGGTTGATGGCTGGCACGGTATGGGAACCGTTGGTAAGCCCCATTTCCAGGAACTGGAACAATTTATTGCTCACATCTTCCCCGATATTCATTTGCGCTTCTTCAGTAGAACCTCCGATATGCGGCGTCAATATCACATTGGGCAATTCCTGCAGCGGGGTTTCAAAACGGTCTCCGTTCTTTTCCGGCTCCCAGGGGAATACGTCAATGGCGGCGCCGGCAATCTGCCCTTCCAGGATGCATTTGCGCAATCCTTCCAGGTCTACCACTTCACCACGGGCATAATTGATCAGGATAGAACCTTTTTTGAAGTTCTTTAAAGCGTTCTTATTGATCAGGTTTTTGGTGGCATTGTTATCAGGTACATGCAGTGTGATGATATCTGCCTGGCTTACCACCTCTTTCAGGGTCTTTTTGCCTATTGCATTTCCCAGGGGGAGTTTGGTCACAGCATCATAAAAGATCACCTTCATACCCATGCCTTCAGCCAGGACGCTCACCTGTGAGCCGATATTACCATAACCGATGATACCCAGCGTTTTACCACGCAGTTCATAGCTGCCTTTGGCTTCTTTCATCCAAACGCCTTTGTGGGCGGCAGTGTTCTTATCGGGGATCCGGCGAATGAGCATAATGGATAAACCAATCACCAGTTCGGCTACCGAACGGGTATTGGAATAAGGCGCATTGAATACTACCACGCCATGTTCTGTGGCGCTTTTCAGGTCTACCTGGTTTACCCCAATACAGAAACAGCCGATCGCCTGCAGCTTTTTGGCTGCCTCCAGCACGCGGGGCGTGATCTGCGTTTTGGATCGTATACCCAACAGGTGTACGTCTTTCACTTCGCGTACCAGGTCGTCTTCTGTAAGGGCTCCGCCCAGTTTCCTGACCGATACATAACCTGCATCCTTAAAGTTTTTTACAGCGGCATCGCTGATATTCTCCAGGAAAAGGATGTTTACTTTCTCTTTCGGATAGCTTGTATTTTTTTTCTCGCTCATAATGATGGCTCATCTTTTGCGTTAAGTAATCGCGGGTTGTCGTTCCCGGTTCAACGGAGCAGCATGACAGGCAAGCAGGAGGGATTTGTAGATAGTTATAGAAACGGGGTGAATGTTGGAAAAAATCTACCAGAATCACCAAATCCATATAAATCCTTCAAAACGGATAAATAAATAATGCTAATCCTTGATCCGGGGTGCAAATATGGCGCATAAAATGGAAACGGAAAAAACTGATCCCGGACAACCCAGGAGGGGTGATATCCACAATGTGAATAGAATAGGGTATCTATCAGTGTTTTATGTTACAAAAATTATGTGAAATTGTGCCGTAATACCGTAAAATCCGTGATTAATTAGTACTTTTGATGATCACTAACCCAGTATAAAACAGTCCTTTTGAAAACCATGTTAAGGTTCATACCACTAAGCCTTTTTGTGATAGGCTGTGCACAACTCAATGACAAGCAGCCGGCGCTTTTGCCCCAGTCTAATGGAGAGGCAACCCTGTCTGCTGCCAATTCCAATACAAACACTTCAGATTCATCAAGTTATTATATTTCCCTGGTAAGAGGATTTATTGATACCACCTTTGGCGATCACCTCAACGGCAGCGTACTGGTAGCCCGTAAGGGTCAGGTCCTGTACGAGCACTATGCTGGTTTTGCCAATCCACGGGGTTATGGTGATTCCATCACCGCCAATACCCCCTTCCACCTGGCTTCCGTATCTAAAACCTTCACAGCCATGGCCGTACTGAAGCTTTGGGATGAAGGTAAGCTCAATATTGACGATCCGGTGAGCAATTACCTGACTGGCTTTCCCTGTGCTGGCGTGACCGTCAAGATGTTGCTGAACCACCGGAGCGGAATACCCAAGTACGACCATTATATGGGCAACCTGGGCTGGAACAGGCGCAAGATCATGAACAACCAGGATGTACTGGACTTCCTGATCGCCAACCGCAAAAAGATCCCCATTGGCCGTCCCGACCGTGGATTCAGCTATTCCAATACCAATTACGCCCTCCTGGCCCTGATCATTGAAAAAGTAAGTGGCCAGTTTTATGGCGACTTCCTGAAGAATACCTTTTTTGATTCCCTGGGCATGCGCGACACTTATGTGTTCACCCGGGCCGATTCGGCCCGCAGCCTCCCCTCCTATTATTACAATGGCCGTCAATATGCCTTTGATTTCCTCGACATGGTATATGGCGACAAGAATATCTACAGCACCCCACGCGATCTGGTTAAATGGGATCAGGCCCTGCACAATGGACATATGTTCAAGCAGAGCACCCTGGATGCAGCCTATACCCCTTACAGCAATGAAAAGGCCGGTACCCATAATTATGGACTTGGCTGGCGAATGTACGTGCTGAAAAATGGCAAAAAGCTGATCTACCATACCGGCTGGTGGCATGGCAACCGCACTATTTTTGTGCGCCTGATCGATGAGGATGTCACCATTGTAGCTCTTTGTAACAATGACTCCCGCAATATTTATTCAGCCAAAGAAATGGCAGATTATTTTGGCGACTACATGCAGCATACCGACCGTGATGACGAGGATGGCCGGGTAGCCCGCACTACGGTAGTACGTAAGCGTTCAAATGCAACTGTACGGAAATCATCTTCCAAAAAACACCTGTTAGCCAAGGCCAAAGTAAAAACCACCAGGAAAAGAAGCACCACCACTTCGTATGCCGGCAAGGCTGGGAAGAAGTAGTGAATACCTTGTGAAGGGGCAATAATGATCAGGAACCTATACTTCGTATATTAGCCTAATCATTTAATAGCCATGTACATCTATTCCGCCACTGACATACGCGCCTGGGATGAATACACCATCCTGCATGAACCCATATCATCCATTGACCTGATGGAACGCGCCTCCCTGGCCTGCGCTGAATGGCTGCAACAATACCAGCAACAAGCAGAAAGAGGCTTTGCCATCTTTTGTGGCAAGGGCAACAATGGCGGCGATGGCCTGGCCATTGCCCGGCTGCTGGCAGAAACGGACCATGCTGTTACCGTCTATATTCTTGAATTTGGACATAAGGGCACGGATGATTTTCAAACCAACCTGGCCCGGCTTCATGACAGCAAGGCCATCATTAAGTTCATTCCTTCTGAAGAAAATATACCAGCCCTTACAGCAGGCGATATCATCATAGATGCCTTGCTGGGCTCCGGGCTCAACAGGCCGCTGGAAGGCCTCACTGCCAAAGTAGTGAAACATATCAACCAAAGCGGACTGGAGGTGATTGCCATTGATATCCCTTCGGGCTTGATGGTCGACAGCAGCTCCATCGGTAATACGATAATCAAGGCTCACCATACCCTGAGCTTTCAATGTTTCAAACTGGCCTTCCTCCTGCCCGAGAATGAAGCTTATGTAGGTCACCTGCACCTACTGGACATTGGTTTGCATCCCGGCTATCCTTTGGAGCATCCTTCGGCTAACCGGTGGATCAACCAGGCGCTGGTACAATCCATCATCAAACCCCGTAAAAAATTTGCCCATAAAGGCACTTATGGCCATGCAGCCATCATAGCTGGCAGCCAGAGCATGATGGGAGCTGCTACCCTTTCGGCCAAGGCCTGTCTGCGCAGTGGCGCCGGCAAACTCACTACCCATATACCGGCGGTAGGTTATACCATTATGCAGATAGCTGTTCCCGAAGCTATGACCTATACTGCGGGGAAGGAATACATTGAACTGGCGGTAGACCTGAAAAAATATGATGCCATTGGCGCCGGTCCGGGATGGGGACAACAGAACTCGCACAAGTCGCTGCTCGAAAGTATTTTTCAACAAACCACCAAGGCGCTGATACTCGATGCCGATGCGTTGAACACAATGGCACAACACCAGCAGTTGTTGGAACGCCTGCCACGCAATACCATCATTACACCCCATCCCAAAGAATTTGAGCGTTTATTCGGGAAGACAGCCAATGACTTTGAACGTATACAACTCGCTTTGAAAAAAGCGGCACAATTCCACATCATCATAGTACTTAAAGGACGTTACACCCTCGTAGCAACACCCGAAGGCCTTGCTTATTTCAACAGCACAGGCAATCCCGGCATGGCCACGGGCGGCAGCGGTGATGTACTAACGGGCATCATTACAGGCCTGGCAGCCCAGGGCTATACTGCTGCAGAAGCTGCTATTGCCGGTGTATTCCTGCATGGGCTTGCCGGCGACCTTGCCATAGCCTATACTTCACAGGAATCACTGATCGCTTCCGACCTTGTTGAATACCTGGGCGATGCATTTCACCAGCTGGTAGTATAAAATAAATCATCCCGGAATGGCGCTGGCTTGCAGGAACGCGCAGTGACCGGCAGGGTTCATATAGTAAATTGCATATTTTCAAAATGTCCACTATATTTAGTCCACTTTTAACCCCAAAGCAAGCTCCATGAACCAGGTATTTCCCCTCATCAATGATAAAAGCTGGCAATCACTCCTGCTTACAGATGACAAACTTTTTGTCATCAACAGATCTTATGACAACCCCGATGAGTTTACGAAAGGCTATTATGATGAAGGACTGGGACGATTACTGAAAAGAAAAAAAGAAATCGATGTACAGTATATCACAGGCATGCAGCATGCAGAAAAAGACCCCTTAGAATTGACCATCGTGCAGGAGAAGAATATCATGTTGAAGTTCAGGAACAAGGCCGACCTGGCCGAAGTAGCAGGCTGGCTGGCAGCCAAAAGACATTTTCAAAAAAACATACAGCAATTAAGTCCTCTCAAAGCCATTCAGGGACAGCTGATTGGATTGGCACTTGTTGCACTGTTTGCGTTTGTATTATACGATGAAGCAAAAACACTGGAAGAAGGCGGCAGCATAGACTTTTCAGGTCGCCGGGCCGGCATGAAACGCATTATGGCCTGGGTAGCGGAACAACTGGGCACACAAGGCGTGTTGATTGTAACCGCTGCCGGAGTTTTAGCCATTGGCTACTTCATTTACAAAAACCTGCAAACGCCACCCAACAAAGTGGTGTATGCGTGATAATATCAATTTTGCTATACGACTTTAACAACTGCAACTACACCATCACGATTAGTGATCTGCAAGTCCTCGTTATTTAACCATAGGAGTTTATCCTGGAAGGAGCTCTGCCGGTACAATTCTTTGTAAGGATAATTTACTGGGGTGCTGGTATCAAAAACCCTTATCTCGTAAGGACAAGCCCAGTGGCAGCCTGCCACGGCCAGTTTTGTACAGTCTGGCGATGGGGAATATTCACACCAGATAAATTCATCCTCCCCGAAACTATAGCTGTGAAATTCCTGCCGGCCCAGGTCGTAGATGGATTTACCTTGCACATCTTCTGACAACAGCAGGTATTGCTTGTCATCGATGGTCAACCAGCCATGGAATAAAGAATCGTCATTGCGGATAAACTCAAACAACTTTTTATCCGGTGCCTTGAATATTTCAATCTTAGCAACCGTCCAGCTGTGTGTAGGCGCGGTTTGTGTATAATAATTAGACCGGAAGAAATACTGTTTATCGGGCGAATAAAAGACTTCTTCAGTGCCTTCTATCAACGCATCTTCATTGAAGTAAGCCGCCAGTTCAGCCCTAATATTTTCGATACGATTGGTTGCCATACCTCAAATGTATAGTAGCGTGTGTAGATATCAAAGCTCACCGAGCTCATTTACAAGCCTTTTTAGGATCTGATCCAAAGACCAACACACCAGCTCCCCAAGAAACTCCAGGAGGTTGCCAATCGTCTCCAAAGCCCTCAATCAGGTAACCCATTTTTTAAACGATATAGTTTAAATATTGCATGCAAACAGTACAGACAAAACTGAGCAGCCTGAAAACAAACCAATTGGTAGATATCAGCCACCAGGAGGCAGCCTGGAAAGAAAACATCGAGGGCAAAAAACCGATCAACTACAACTATGCATTTGAATTGATGGCTGTGTAGACATTTGATCTTCCTGTAAATAATAATATATTTACACTTCCCTCAAACCCATTGAAATATGACAGACGAACTTGGATTGGTTATACTGGCAATAAGTATTGGTCTGGGATACCTTTGGTACAGGTATAGAATGAGGAAACGAAAGGACCGGGAATCACATTATTGATCGTTTCCAGGTATACGTGTCCTGTAAGACCTACACCTTACAACTTCTTCATCAGCTCCTGCGCCTTCTTATAATTAGGTGCATCGGCAGGTATCTTTTCGAGCCAGTCTTTGGCGGTCCCATTGTCTTTCTCTTTCAGGAAACTGAGGGCCTCATAAAAAGCAGCTTCATATTTAAAAGCCGACTCACCCTTGAACAGCTTTTCAAATACCGCCCTGGCCATCGGCAATTGGTCGGTCTGTAAAAGAGATACACCAAAATAAAACAGTGCATAACTATTATCAGGCTGTCCTTGTATCACTTCGGCCAGATCAACAGCCGCTACACTAAATTCTTTGTTGTTGAAGGCTGTAGTAGCTTCCAGCAACACCGTATCCAGGTGACTGCCCCGCTCCACCTGCGCCACCATTTGCGTAGCTGCATATTTCTCATACAGGTTGCCCGCAAAAGGATTCCACACAAATACACCGATCACCAGCACAGCAGCCACGGCTATGGCAACGCCTACATATTTTTTGAAGGATACCACTTTACCGGGTTGGGAAACAGGCGACGAAAGCGTTGACGAAGCACCCTGCACGGGCAAGGCCTCTCCTGCTTTGTCGCCAAAATATTCCTGCCGCAACTGTTGCATGGTACCCTTCAGCTGTTCTCTTTGCTCATCTTTGGCAAATGTTTCCTGCAACCCTGCCTCTACCTCCTGGTGGAAGGCCAATTGCTCCTGCAAAGCGGGATCATTCGCCAGCGCGGCTTCAAAAGCCTGCTGCTCATCAGCCTCCATCAGGCCATCCACATATCGGGCAATATCTTCCAATGTATATTTCATAACGGTAGGTTCTTAATGTCTTCTATAAAACATGATTCTGACGAATCATTTGGGTAAGGGATGCCATGCATTCACTTTTCTTTTTGCGGAGATACCCGTAGGTGACCTTTAGCTGTTCTGCGATCTTCTCCTGGTCTTCTCCTCCCATACATCGCTTAATGATCTCTTTACAGGTAGCCCCCATTTTCTCAAAGCATTGCAGAAAAAGCTGCATTTTTTCATTGTTTTGCTTCAACTGCTCTGCCATTGCAAACACATCCTCCCCTATAGATACATCGTCCACCTCTTTTGTTACCGGTTGCCGCCCTCTTTTTTTCAATTCATTGAGCCATTTTCTTTTACATACTATAATAAGGAAGGGCTCAAAAGGGCAGGTTAGCTGTAACCCCTTGTTTTTAGCCTGGTTGTAGATATCTATCAAAGATTCCTGGAAGATATCGGCGGCATCGTCTTCACTGCCGCTGTTGGCCAATATATAGGCACGCACTTTTCCGGCATACCTGCTGTAGATCTCCCGGACGGCGAGGGTGTCGTTTTCCAGCAAAGCCTGAATGTATCGCTGGTCGGTATGAATAACGGTTGTAATAATAAAAGGTTTATAAGTGAGTGATATACACGGCACAAGCGCCTCCAGATCCCCTGCCGGTAAAAATAGCCAAAAATAATTCATGACAAGGGGGTAACAAAAATACCAGCCTGCTGATATACCTGTGAACACGCAAGGGGCGGAAGCCGAAAAGCCCTCCAAAGAGTAGGCACTACCAAAAAATGATTATTATGAAAACATCCTTATTCGCAGCCACCGTTATAGCTGCTTCAATCGCAACACTCGCATCTTGTAAGAAGAACAATGATGCCCCCCAGTACGCCAGGGCCGAAGCATTTTGGGATGCCAACAAGGTACCCACACAAAGCTTTACCGGCAATGCAGCCAGCGGCTTCTCAATCATTGGAGAAAAAGGCACCAAGGTCAAATTTCCAGCCAATGCCTTTGTAGATGGCAGCGGTAACATAGTAAGTGGTACTGTAACCGTTACCCTGAAGGAAGTACTGAGCAAAAAAGATGTATTGCTCTCAGGAGTCATGACGGAATCAAATGGTCAGTTACTGGAATCAGGCGGAGAAATGCTGATCAAGGCCCTGAAGGATGGCAAAGATCTGCAAGTAAACCCTGCCCTTGGTGATACCGGTATCCGGGTTGAAGTTCCCAAGGTGATGAATAATAAAGACATGGGCTTGTTTGTACAGCAAAAACGTGATCAGGGCCAGGGTGGCGCTGGTGGTGGTGGCGGTCAGCAACCACAGAATCCTACCACCTGGATTCCCGCTCCCTACTACCCTTTTGGCAACGGACCTAATAGCTACAGCTTTACCCTGCCCGGCTTTACCTGGGTAAACTGTGACCGCTTTTACAGCGATCCTAACCCCAAAACAACGGTAACTGTGTTGCCAGCTTTCCAGGACAATAACCAGGTAACAGACCTGCAAGTGATCCTCGTATTCAAGAACATCAGCACTGTGATCACTTTCCCTTTCAACTACAGCCTTCAGAAATTTGAATCTTACCAGAATTCACTGCCCATTGGTTCACAGGCACACCTGGTAGTGATCGGAAAAGACAGTGACGGTTTCATACAGTTTGGTACTCAAAGTATTACTATCAGCGCCAACCTGCACATTGATCAGCCGATACACAAAGCCACACAAGCTGAAGTAGATGCTTTCCTGGGTTCAATTCAATAATAAACAGGCTTATCTCCGGGACTTTTCAGTCGGTTCACCGTACCTACCCGGCCATCTCCACCAGGAGATGGCCTTTTTCTTTTACCATCAGAAATAGGAATAACTGGTTTGCGATACAAATTCGCCCGTAGTGCCATTGAGCTCTTTGAAGATAACGGGACCTGTTTTCGTCAATGGCCTGCCGGCTGCATCATAGGTATAATTATACCGGGCATCAAAGGTTGCAGTTAACACACCGGTACGAAAGACCCGTCCGGGATTATTCAATTGCAACCTGATGGCAGGCAACAGGACCGGGTGATGAAGTGGTGTATGCAGCAAGGAAAAACCATCCACATTGGTCTTGGTATCGTAGCTCTCAAATGTGTCGGTATAGGTATTCTCGAGGAAAGGCCCTACCGCGAAATTGTGGTAATCAATCTGTTTCAGGTTACCGTCAGGATAATAACTGAAGCTGAGGGTTTGTTCCGGTACAAATCCGGTTCCCAGGTCTATCTGCCAGGTCAGCTGCTGCAATTGGTTGGTTGTGGAAAAAACAAGCAGGCATTTCCTGTACAGGACGCCCTGTTTACTGATCACTTTAATAGTGACCGGCAACTCATTAATATATTCATATTCAAGCCTGTCCTTATTGATATCGGCGCTAATATCCTTATTGGCCTCTATTTTCAGTATCCTTTTGCCGGCATAGGTAAAGTCGTAAAAGACCACTCCGGAAGCATGGCTCAACCGGGTAATATATCCCGAATCGTTATAGGTAAAATGATAATAAGGAGCAGGTAGCCGGTCGATGTTCACGTCCATCAGTTTTACAGCCGGGATATCAGGGCCAGGTTTGGGTGGCGGGGGTGTATCGGGGCAATCGCCTTTGCGACAGGCCAGTGTAGACAAAGTGATGAATACAAGGAATAATGATTTTGCGTGCATGGCTGTTTTGTTTTAATCTTTCCTACTACGCAGGCCTTAGCAGGAAAGTTGCTGAAATGAATAATCAGCACACAATCGGTGATATTAACTCCCCAAAAACGGGGATATTTCCAGCACGGAATCATCGAAAAGTTGTATATTACAAGACACCGATTGCATCACCAAAACAATTAAGCTGTATGAACAAAAAAGTAGCTGACGTATTACTTCGCAAAGGCAGTAACATAACCACTGTGCAACCCGGCGATTCCGTGTTGGATGCCTTGAGGATCATGGCCGATCAGAATATCGGTTCCGTGATGGTGATGGAGAATGGACGTTACCTGGGCATCATGACTGAGCGCGACTACTCCCGTAAGATCATCCTGAAAGGAAGGTCCTCTACAGATACGCCGGTTTCTGAAATTATGTCGAATGATTTCCCCCGTGTTACCACGGCCGATTCCATTGATTATTGCATGCAGCTGATGTCGGATAAAAACATCCGTTACCTGCCCGTATTTGACGGCGAGCAGGTGATCGGCATTATTTCCATCAACGATGTGGTAAAGGAAACCATCCTTTCTCATGAGGAAACCATTACGCAATTAAAAGATTACCTGCATTCTGCACGATAAGTAATTCAGGCTCCAATTACCCCCTGGAGCATTTAAGGCCCTGCAAACGCGGGGCTTTTTTGTTTCCTGCCATCTCACCACCAGGTGCACCGCGCCAGGTAGCATGTATTGGCCCCGAACACAAACATTGTCCTGAATTATAAAACAGGACAATGTATTTGGCCGCGTGGATCATTGTCAGTTTAGCTTCGCGCTTTTAAAAACTGCTACCAATTAAAAGCACCCTGATGAACCGAACCTTTACCTCCCTGCAAAGAATAGCAGCCTCCTTCGCTTTACTACTTTTCACTGTCGATGGATCACAAGCCCAAACCAAATGGTTTGTAACGCCCGGCGCACCTGCCGCCGCCCCCGGCACTTCCTGGGCAGCCCCTATTGATTTGCAAACTGCCATTAACACCGCCAGCGCAGGCGACAGTGTCTTTGTAGCCCAGGGGCTTTATCAACCTCCTTCCGGGGTATGGTATACGCTGAAAGAAGGGGTAAAGATCTATGGCGGCTTTGCCGGGACAGAAACAACAGTTGCCGAACGTAACTTAAGCGCCCACTATACCTCCATACTTAAAGGCAACAATACACGTGTTATTTATAACAGCAACAATGGCCTGACTGCTGCCACTTTACTGGACGGGTTTACCATTCGGGAAGGTCTTGCCGGCTACGGCGGGGGTATGACGAATTCTTCTTCCTCCCCCACTATTAGCAACTGTAGCTTCATCGCCAATGGTGGAGGAGCTGTGTGGCTGGGCAATTCATCCACTAAAATGATCAATTGTATCATTGAAGATAATATAGGTTTTTCGATCAATTACGGCGCTGGCGTTAATATGGCCAGCTCCGGCAACGCAGCTATTATTAACTGTATTATTTCAAACAATACGGGTGCGCTGGCCGGGGGTGTATATATCGATGATATAGGGCCCATTTCACCCAAGGTCATTAACTGCACCATTATTGGCAATACAGCCACGATGGCCGGCGGGACAGGTGGTATCTATGGTACTTCACGGACGGGACCCACCATTAAGAATTGTATTGTGTGGGGCAACAATTCGGGCATGAGATTACCACTCTCCATAAACATCCCTGTGGTCACCAACAACATCATCCAGGGTGGGGTGTTAGGAAATCTAATGACGGATCCGCGCTTCGTTAATTTATCCAACCCCAAAGGGCCTGATAATTTTTGGGGAACGGCCGACGACGGGATATTATTACAGGCAGGCAGCCCCGCTCTTAATGGAGGCGCAGCAAATACTACTGGATTAAATCTGCCCAATACCGATATGGCCGGCGCAGCACGCATTCAGGACGGCAAGATAGATATGGGGGTGTATGAAAGCGCTTTCTCCTGCAATATATACACTACTTTGTATGTGGACAGCAGTATGGCCACTTCGGGCGATGGCGGCAGCTGGACAACCGCTTTTAAGACACTTGACGAAGCACTGATAGCCGCAGAACAATGTACTAATGTAAATAGTATATGGGTAACCAAAGGTACTTACCAGCCCGCCTATGCAATTACTTTCAGTATGTTGCGCAATGTAAAGATATATGGTGGTTTTCCAGGAGGTGGCGGCGCTTTTGCCCAACGGGATCCGGCCTTGCATACCACCATCTTAAAAGGTAGTGGCAACGTTGTTGTATACAATGAGTCAATTGATGCCACGGGCCTGTTAGATGGCTTTACCATTACCGGAGGGGCTTCCACATTAGGCGGAGGCATGTACAACTTCAAAGCTTCGCCTACCATCAACAATTGTGTATTTACAAACAATGCGGCCGCTGCCAATGGCGGTCCGGGAGGCGCCATTTACAACAGGGATGCCTCTCCTGCCATCAGTCATTGTATCTTTTCCGACAATTCGGCTTCCACCATTAATACCGGTGGAGGTGGCGCCATATGGAACTCCAACTCATCGCCCGTGATCAGCCATTGCATCTTTCAAAACAATACGGCCAAGTACGGCGGGGCTATCTATAATTATTTGACAAGTGATCCCATCATTTCCAATACTGTTTTTGCGGGCAATATCGCCGGCGCCGATGGTGGCGCCATCGGCAATTACGGTACTTCTCTGAAACTCAGCAACGTAACCTTTGTAAATAACAATGCTGGCGGCGGCGGTGGCGCTATCGACAATTATTATCCCGCACTTACTGTTACCAATACGCTGTTCTGGGGCAATACTGCTTCCGACGCCAATAAAGATATATGGATGGGAAACGGTACCAGCAACATCACGCACAGCTTTACCCAGTTGAACTGGGCAGGTGCCGGCAATATAGTGGGCAGCAGCAGTCCCTTTGTGGACATTACTAATCCCGCCGGTGCGGATGGTATCTGGTACACTGCCGATGATGGTTTGAAACTGCCGGTGGGTAGCCCCTGCGTTAATGCAGGCACACCCGATACTACCGGCCTTGGCCTGGGTGATACCGATATTGCAGGCAATCCCCGCATTGTAGGTACTGCCATCGACCTGGGCGCCTATGAATACAACAGCCTGACCTTGCCCGTAAGGCTCATCAGTTTTTCAGGGAATCTCTACAATGGTGTAGCCAGCCTGCAATGGCAAACAGATATAGAAACAAACTTTCAATACTTCGATGTAGAAAAAAGCATCGACGGCTCGCTGTTCCAATCCCTGGGAAAGGTAGTGGCCAAAGGCAACTTCAGCAAGTACACTTTCAATTCCCTGCAGCAGGAACCAAGTGCTTATTACCGCCTGAAGATGGTTGATATCGACGGTAGAACTGTAAACAGCCGTATCATACGACTTTCACAAAGAACCGGCACTGATCTGTTGGTGTATCCCAACCCTGCCACCAGCTATATCAACATTAAAGTGCCCGGCGCAGGCAGTATGGGCATATATGCAGCAGACGGCAAATTGATAAAGACGATACCTCTGCAAGCAGGCGTAAACAGCGTAGATATTAGTGAGCTGCATGCCGGCCTGTATTATGGCCTGATGAATGGCGTACAAGTAAAATTTATTAGGAACTAACCGACTCTATGATCCCTGCCTATAAACAAAGGCCCGGCTTCTGCCGGGCTTTTTGTTTTGGGAAGGAGCAATCACCCGGGCAGTTAGGCCAGGGCAGTGACCGCCCACAGTGCTACGGCAGAAATAATCACCCACAGCACCATCCCTTGTAATAAAGGCCTGAAGCCTACCTGTTGCAATACCTTCCGGTTTAAGCCACATCCAATGAGAAAAACCGTGAGGGTTAAGCCCGCCCTGGCAATACCGGTTAAGTAATGGCTGTATAAATGAACAGCAGGAATATAAGTATTAAGCATGATGGCCACTACAAACAGGCCAATAAACCAGGGGACCTTTACTTTACTTCCGCTTTGTTGAAACAGGCTGGTGGATAAAAAAGCAACAGGAATGATCCATAATGCCCTGGCCAGTTTTACAGTGGTAGCCACTTCTACGGCTTGTGCACCGTACTTACTGGCAGCACCTACTACAGAACTCGTATCATGGATGGCAATAGCGCTCCACAAGCCAAATTCCTTTTGTGATAAGTGAAGGGCATGGCCTATTAAAGGAAATAAGAACAGGGCGATTGAGTTGAGTATAAAGATCACACCCAGCGCCACGGAAATTTGCTTTTCCTGTGCCTTAATGACCGGCGATACCCCAGCTATAGCACTGCCACCGCAAATGGCAGTACCGGTAGAGATGAGATAGGAAATTTTCCGGTCTGTCTTTAAGAGTCTGCCCATCAGCAGGCCGATAGCCAGCGTTCCAATAATAGATACTACAGTGAATAAAATGCCTTCTCTGCCTGCCTGAAGGGCACTGGTAACATTCATGCCAAATCCCAGGCCTACTACCGAAACCTGCGAAAGAATATGAGTGGCCCTGTGATTAAGATGCAAATAGGGATGGCCTACAAACTGAGCGATCACAAGGCCTAAAAGCAAGGCAATGGCAGGAGAGATCAGCGGGGATAAACAGAAAACGACTGCGAGTAAGAAAATCAATTCTCTCGTGGTGATGCTCCGGTCTAAAAACTTTCTGCCCTTTATTATTGGCTTGTCCGGCTGTATGATGGCTTTTTCCATGGTGCTAACTTTTGTCTGTTGACACCACAAAGTTCATCACGATGGTGGCGGAAAGGAAATTGCTATTGGTGATCGGTCATAACCGCAAGTTATTATGACGGGCAAATTTCATGAAAAGATCGGGCAATGCTTCTGCCTGACCATGAAGCTGAATAAAGTAAAAATGCCTTTCTATGGACAATCCCTTTACATCAACAATACAACACTCCTTGTTTTGCAGCTCTTTTAAGATGGAATGAACCGAGAGAAATGCCATAGCATTTGAATTTAACAGGTACAGCTTCATGCTTTCCGTGCTGCCCAGCTGCATTTCATTTTTCAATTGGGAAATTTTTATTCCCAGGGGCTTTAAAGCATGTGCTATTACTTCAAGGGTTCCGGACCCCGGCTCCCGGAGCAACAAAGGAATTTTTAGTAGTTCCTCCGGTTTAATAAATTCTTTCCTGGCTAAAGGATGGCCAGCCCTGGCCACCAGCACCAATTCGTCTTTAATAAATTCGGTGTATTTAAGCAGGTTATTTTTTGAATGCCCTTCAATGACACCCAGGTCAATGTTCTTTTCCTGTAAGGCCCTTTCAATTTGTTCTGTATTGTTGATAACAAGAGAAATATTTACATCTGTAAATTTCTTATGGAATGCTGCTAATACTGGCGGCAATACATACTGCGCTACAGTAGTGCTTGCGCCAATTTTTAGTTTACCTGTACGTTGCTGCGTAAAGTTGTTCAACTCAAATTCCAGGTTACTGTAGATACTGAAAAGCTGGTCTGTATACTGCAGAAGCGTCTCTCCCGGCGGCGTTAACCTTATTCTTGTACCGTTACGCTCAAACAGTTTTACTTTAAAATGATTTTCTATTTCTTGTATATGCTTCGTAACGGCAGGCTGAGTAATAAAAAGTTCTTCGGCTGCCTTGGTAAAGTTCAGGCGCTTGGCTACCGTATGAAAAACCCGAAGGCGAAAATCGAACATACAAATAATGGGTGGTTACGTTCTCTGGATACTGCAAATTACCACTATTCTGCGGAGATGTATGATTGGGTGCCATGCAGGTAAAAACTGAAGTCAGAAAAAGCAGTAAAAATATTGAAGGGGAATTGATAATTGCTACTAGCAGTAAGAGGTTAATTACAGTATTGTCTTCAGGTCCTTCAATAAAGAAATAAAGAGTAATTAATATATCAAATATATTTACAGCTTAATGAAGCTGTGTGCATGATTCAACCAATCACTATTTCCGAATTCCTGTCATTACCCAGGCTCATATCCATAGCGGATGTTCGTACACCCGCAGAGTTTATACAGGGGCATATACCAGGGGCGTTTAACCTGCCACTTTTCAGCAATGAAGAACGGATACAGGTAGGCACCACCTATAAACAGGTGAGCCGCGAAGCCGCTATTTTGCTGGGTTTTGATCTTACCGGCAATAAATGGTCGGGCTTTATCCGGCAGGCATTGGAAATAGCACCGGATAAAAAGATTGCCGTGCATTGTTGGCGGGGTGGGATGCGGAGCGGCGCCATGGCGTGGGCGCTGGATCTGTACGGTTTCGAGGTGTACCTCCTGCAAGGGGGGTATAAAAATTACCGGAGATGGGTGCTGCAACAATTTGAAAAGTCGTACCAGCTGTGCATACTGGGCGGGATGACCGGGTCGGGTAAAACAACGTTCCTGCATCGGCTCCGGTCATTGGGGGAACAGATCATAGACCTCGAAGAACTGGCGCAGCATCAGGGCTCTGCGTATGGCAGCCTGAGCAAATTGATACAACCCACACAGGAGCAGTTTGAGAACAACCTGGGTCAACAGTTGAATGCCCTGAACAACCAGCAACGGACCTGGGTGGAAGATGAAAGTATTTCCATCGGAAAAAGGTTTGTTCCCAAGCCATTCTGGGATCAGATGCAGAAGGCGGTACTGTTCGATCTGCAAGTGGCTCCGGCACAACGCCTGCAAAATCTATTGGCAGCATATGGGACGCTGGACAAGGAGTTCCTGGTTGAATCCACAGATCGCATTCGTAAGCGATTGGGGCCTGAGCAAACCAAACACGCGATTGCCGCCATCCGGGAGGATCGCATGGAGGAATTCATACGACTGTTGCTGGTGTATTATGACAAAACATACCGCAATGGGATCATGAAGCGGGCTTCCGGCTTGATCTTCCCCCTATTGCTGGATAGTGATGATATTGAGCACAATACTGCAGCCATTTTGCAGTTTGTGAAGGGGATACATGAACCACTATTAACACAACGGACTAATGACGAACAATAATACAGACACGGTTAAACTAACTCAATATTCCCACGGCGCGGGATGTGGTTGCAAGATAAGTCCGGCCATCCTGGATAAGATATTGCATAGCTCCGTAGCGATGCTTCCGGATGCACGGTTACTGGTAGGCAATGACAAGCGGGATGATGCCGCAGTACTTGACCTGGGCAATGGAACCGCCCTGATCTCTACCACAGATTTCTTTATGCCGATTGTAGATGATGCTTATGATTTTGGCCGCATTGCCTCTGCCAATGCTATCAGTGATGTGTACGCAATGGGCGGAAAGCCGGTGCTGGCGATCGCTATCCTGGGATGGCCCATTGAAAAACTGCCTCCGGAAGTCGCTCAAAAAGTATTGGAAGGTTCCCGTGCTGTTTGTGCAGCAGCAGGTATTTCCCTGGCAGGCGGACATAGTATCGATTGTCCGGAACCGGTATTTGGGTTGTCAGTGAATGGATTGGTGAATATTCCACAATTGAAGCAAAACTCCACGGCTATTGCCGGTTGCCGTTTGTACCTGACCAAGGCGCTGGGAGTGGGTATTCTTTCTACTGCTCAGAAAAGGGGTTTGTTACGCGCAGCTGATGCCGCTATTGCGCTTGAAAGCATGGTAACACTTAACAAGCTGGGAGAAATGTTCGGACAATTACCATATGTTAAAGCGATGACCGATGTAACGGGTTTTGGACTCCTCGGTCATCTGATGGAAATGTGTGCCGGAAGCGGCCTCTCAGCCACGATTGAATTTGATAAGGTACC
Source organism: uncultured Paraflavitalea sp. (assembly GCA_966211765.1). GTDB lineage: Bacteria > Bacteroidota > Bacteroidia > Chitinophagales > Chitinophagaceae > Paraflavitalea. The sequence continues at coordinate 31,853 of CBIHOV010000051.1, read as the reverse complement.
GGTGATCGCTTCTCTGCCCTATTACCTGGAGCAGCGTTGTTTTCCGGGAGGTACACAACGCAACTGGAATAGCTATGGCCACCAGGTAAGCGAACTACCGGATGAGCAACGCTATATCCTGGCCGATCCGCAAACCAGTGGTGGTTTACTCGTTGCTGTAGAAGAAGCCTATTCAACGAAATTTGAACAATTGCTGAATGAGCAGGGATTACCGGAACCATTGTGCCGTTCTTTTGGCACCTTACAAGCTTCACGCGATGGTGCTTTGATCCAGGTTATCTAATAGGTATTAAAGGTACCTGCTCCCCAAATTGAATCTTGCATTAGAACATCATTGATAATAATAAAAGCGGCGGTCTCCTTGTTTAGGAGGCCGCCGCTTTTGATAAAAACCTTATTCTATTAATTTACCTTGATCAGCTTCAGTTGTATGGTTTCACTTCCCTGCGTGATCTTTACAATATAGACGCCTGCCTCCAGGCCATCACCGATACGCACGACTTGGCTGCCGATGAGGTTGCTGATGTTCGCTACATTTCGGCCCGACATATTGGAGATCCTGATCTGTATACGATCTGCCTGGTTATCCGTTTGAATGTTCAGCATAAAGGCGCCCCTGCCCGGATTGGGGGAGATAACAGCCTGGAGACCGCTCTCGCGATTGCCCTGCGGACAGTCGGCGGCATTCGGATTGTTGGAATTCCTGTTGTGTGGCACTACCACGGTTGTAGTACGGGTGTTTGTGTTCCCCTGTTGGTCCTTACAGGTGACCTTAATGGTATAGACCCTTCCGTTGCCACGTCCTGACCGTTCGGCGCGTAACCTGACATGGTGGTCATCGATGACCTCCCAATCGGGCCAGGTATTGCCATCACCAATGCCGTTAACGGGTTCATTGGAGGTAACAGACAATTCACAACTGGCAGGCGACGTACAATTATCCCCTACAGAATAATTGACTTTCACCTCCCTCATTTTATGGTTAGGCGGCCAAAGCCAGCATGGATTGGCCACCAGGTTGGTGATCAAGGTACAGTCATTATCAGGTGTTGTTTGTGGCATAAGCTGCGCTCTGATCTCACCTGCGGGCAAATCAGTAGTGTGAATATTGGAATACCATAAACCGGAAAGCAATTGCGTTTCCTGCTCATCTGTGAGCTGGTGTGTATTGGCATACCATCCTGCTCTTACGCCCACAGGAAATCCGGCATGAGCAATGACCACTGGCGCATTGACACCCGGCGCTGCCGGTGCATGGAAATGAGCGGCTGTAGTATTGGTCATCACCCCTGCGAAAACTATCCCATAATAGATCCGGTTGGCAGCGGCATCATACACGCCGAAAATAACGCCTTTACCGGGAGAAGCATTGGGTGGTACTTCCTGGGAACCACTATATGTTTCAAAAAAGAAACGCAGGGTGTTGGGAATGCCCAACAAGACCTGAGCCCTGATCTCACCACCTGGCAACAGCGAAGTATGTATATTGGAATACCATAGTCCGGCCTTTAATTGTTCTTCTTCTGCATCGGTAAGCACTTCAATAGCTGTATAGGTTCCAGCGGTGACACCTACAGGAAATCCGGCATGCGCAATAACCACCGGTGCATTAACACCAGGGGCGCCTGGTGCATGAAAATGGGCAGCGGTGGTACCGGATGAGAGTCCACCGAAAACGATCATGTAATGCATGGTGTTGTTTGCATCATTATAAATTCCGGCAATGGTGCCAATCGCCAGCGATGGATTGGGGGGATTTTCCTGGTTGCCCGAATAAGTAGCGAGGAATGGGTATATGGCGGCGTTGGTAGAAAGGGATAGCCCTAACATCAGCAAGGTTGAACAAAAAAACAACCTGGCTTTTTTGTAATGATGTTTCATGCCGTAAATTTTGAGGTGAGTATTTACGGTCCCTCATAAGAATTGAATCGATATGAGTTTAAGGGAGGGCCGGAAGGAGAAGAGCGGATATAAAATTATAACATTTTTTAAGCCAAATCGCACTAAAGCTATAAAATACACAACTTTATACATACAATCCATTCTGCTTGTCGCTTTAACCGGAAGATAGACAATGAGATGTGTCCGGAATTTGTAACTTACCGTATGCCCGGAAAAATTGTACGCCCCTGCTTCTACAGCTTATTGATCCTGCTGCAGCTTGCGGTCATGATGAACAGCAGCTATGCACAAACCACCAAACGTCCGGATATCATTGGAATTGCTGCTGTTGAATTACAGGTATCCAACACTAAAAAAGCATTGACCTTTTACGAAGGTTTGCTTGGCTATACCTGCAAGGCGCTCCCATCGACAGCAGGCAAACAACCTTCTTTTATTATCCGGGTAAACCAGCGGCAAAGCATCGGCCTGCAGGGCGGCTTACCGGAAGGACAAATAGAGCGATTGGTAGCTATTGGTTTACAAACTACAGATGCAGCCGCCATGCGCATCTATCTTAAAGACAAAGGCATTGTAGTGCCGGATACGCTTATCAGGACCGCGCATCACGGTCTTTCTTTTTCTATTGAGGATCCGGAAAAACGACAAATAAGGTTTATACAATTCACCGGGCCTGGCAATGAGGCCGCATTTCTAAAATCGGCTACAGGCAATATCATTTCGGACCGCATTCTGCATGCAGGATTAACCATTAGCAACCTACCGCAGGCCCATGCTTTTTACCAGGACATTCTTGGGTTTTCTGAAATATGGAGAGGAGGATCCAATGATAGTATTACCAACTGGATCAATATGCGCCTGCCGGAAAGCACAGATTACATTGAATATATGTTGGTGAATTCCCCACCCAACAAACAGCAATTGGGAAGCTTACATCATATTGCACTGCTGGTGCCGGATATGCAGAAAGCCGTAGACCTGTTGCGGGTAAGGGCCAACAAAACCAATTACATACTGGCTGCGCCCAGGATTGGACGCAATAATAAGTGGCAACTTAACTTATACGATCCGGATGGAACAAGAATTGAACTCATGGAGCCGTTTACCTTTCGGTGAGGGCAATAAATGCTTTTACATCCTTCAATACCGCAGGTGAGCCAGTGGGATATTTTCCGTCAACACTGTAAAAATGTGGCAACGGACTTCCATAATCCAGGGTGGAGTCGGCAGTTGTTGCTGTGAGCTTGCCTTCTTTTAGGAGGAAGGTTTGTCCAATAGCGGACAGGCTACTGAACAGCAGTACAAAGCAAAGTATATTTTTCATGCCGGTTATTGAGGCGGTTCTGGTACTTTCTCTGTTACCACGGTAAGGTCGTCAATATCAACCGTAATCGGCATCAGTCCCAGCTGCACCACCGCTTTGCGGCCACGTATTTCCTTTACCTCCCCTACCTGGTGGTTCTTCTTCATCAGCACTTTATTTCCAATCACAATATCACCACCTACTTCCTTATATTTAGACCCTATCTTTTTCTGTACTTTTTCCGTCACCTGTTTTTGGTTCTGGCCAAACAACAAAGCATGCAACTGCTTCATGAGGTCGCGCTTATCCTCCTGGCTACCGGCTTTGCGCCAGTCCAGCACGATCTGCTTCAGCTTGCGTTCCATATCCTTCAGGTAGGCAATACGCTCTTCTGTCACCTTATTCTGGTGCTTCAATAATTCCACCTGCTGGTAATGCTTTTCTTTATCGATGAGCGCTTCCATGTCCTTCTTCATCCGCTCATTTTCCTTCAGCAGCTTATGCAGTTCTTTTTCTTTCTTTTCAATCTCCTGAAGGTCCTGCTCTGTACGATTGAGCAGTTTATCCAGCCGGAAATGATCTTCTTCCACCAGTTGACGGGCCCGGTTAATCAGGGCAGGCGCCAGTCCGATGCGCTCAGCTATGGAAAAAGTATAAGAGCTACCCGGTTTGCCAATAATGAGTTTGTACATCGGCATCAGGTTCTTTTCATCAAAGGCCATCGCCCCATTGATGATACCCGGCGTTTTATTGGCCATTACCTTCAGGTTGAGGTAGTGGGTGGTGACGATGCCCATGGAATGCTTGCGCACCATTTCTTCCAGGATCACTTCGGCAAAGGCGCCCCCCAGGTTGGGATCACTACCGCTGCCGAGCTCATCGATGAAAAAGAGTGTTTTCCCATTGGCCACTTCCATGAAGTGCTTCATATTCTTGAGGTGGGAGCTATAAGTACTCAGCTCAAACTCCAGGCTTTGGGTATCGCCAATATGGATCATGATCTGCTTGAAGATACCGAACTGCGAAGTGGGGTGTACGGGCACCAGCAAACCGCTCTGGATCATCAATTGCAGCAGCCCTACTGTTTTAAGGGTAACCGTTTTACCCCCGGCGTTGGGACCGGAAATAACGAGAATGCGGTTCTTTTCATCAAGGGTCACCTCCACTGGCTTGGTCGGTTTCTGCGAGCGCTTGTTGTACAGGTACAACAATGGATGGTAGGCTTGCACCAGGTGTATATGGGCTTTATCGCTCAGGATGGGCAGGTTGCCATTCACATCAAGGGCCAGTTTGGATTTGGCGCGGATAAAATCATATTCACCCAAAATATCATAATAGGATTTGAGGAGGGGCGCATACATGGCCAGTTTGGCCGTGAGTTCGCGCAGGATGCGGTATACTTCGCGGCTTTCCTCATTTTCCAGGGAAAATATGTCGTTGTTCAGTTCGATGGTTTCCTCCGGCTCAATAAAAGCCGTTTTGCGCGTATCGCTCTCGCCATGGAGGATACCTTTCACTTGTCTTTTCTGCTCTGCGAATACTGCCACTACCCTACGGCCATTGAGAAAAGCTTCTTCAATATCCGCGGCATGACCGGCCTTGACCAGCTTCTGCACGATCCGGTCGAACAAACGGCGCAGTTCATTGCGGCGCTTATAAAGACTTAACCGTATGCGGGACAACTCTTCAGAGGCATTATCTTTCACGTTTCCGCTCTCATCGAGCACATCGTCAATGAGTTCGAGAATGGCTTTTTCATAATACGTTTCTGCCACCACTTTGGCCAGGGCGGGATAGGCAAGGCGGCGGTCCGAATCGAACCAGCGGAAAATGCTTTGAAGGCTTTCCGCCAGTTTACGCACCTGCATCAACTGCTCTTCCGACAGCACTGCCCCGGGAATGCCGATAAGTTTCAGCTCCCTGGCGATATTCAGTGTATGATCGTTGGGGAAATTCAGGCCATGCTGTACCAGCAGCTTGTATTCGTGGGTTTGCTGCAGATCCAGGTCAATGAAATCCTTGCGGGTGTGGATCCGCAGCTCTTTTGCTTTTTCTTTGGCATACAAGGTATTACAATGCGCTTCTAACAAAGACTTCACTTTCTCGAATTCCAATTGCACCAAAGCCGACTCGGGAAAAAATTTCATAAATGATTATCGCTGATATCCTCTTATTTTTATGAGGAGCAAAGGTACGAAACGATTACGGGTTTCGAATTACCCGTTTCGGATTGCTGCCAGGTGTTGAAAAGATTGATTACTAGCAAGTTTCCTCACTTTTTGACGTCTAATGATGCATCCGGGCTTTTGAATTCTATATTCCATTAATCTATATCCTGAAATTACCATTAATGTTAACCTAATGGTAAAAGCGGCCTTCTATCAGCCGGGCTGCAAACCCAAATGAGCAATAATGCGTTTATATGGGTAGTAAAATCGAACTATCAAAATGGCTGATCTAACAAAACGACGAAGCATGAAACTGATGTTTACAACAACGCTCATTTCGATGGTAACCTTACTATCCTGTGCAGTACGAGAAAATCCTCAAAAATATATGACAAGCAGTTTAACATCTCCCTCAACGGAAGAAACCACCTTCCGCACAGACACGGCTACCTTTGGCACCGGGTGTTTCTGGTGCACGGAGGCTATTTTCCAGCAGTTGGATGGTGTTTTAAAAGTATCATCCGGCTACAGTGGCGGACATGTAAAGAATCCTACTTATAAAGAAGTATGCGAAGGGACTACCGGCCATGCAGAATGCGTAGAGATCGTATACGATCCCGCAAAGATCAGTTTTGATGAATTGCTGGAAGCATTCTGGCAAACCCACGATCCCACAACCCTCAACCGCCAGGGCAATGACGTAGGTACACAATACCGGAGTGCGATCTTTTACCACAATGCCGAGCAGAAAGCCAAAGCAGAGAAGTACAAGGCAGAACTGGGCAAAAGCGGTGCCTGGGATAAGCCAATTGTAACAGAGATCACGCCTGCTTCAGAATTCTATGTAGCAGAGAACTATCACCAGGATTATTACAACAACAATGGCTCTGCGCCTTATTGTTACTATGTGATCCGTCCCAAACTGGAGAAGTTTGAAAAGGTGTTTAAGAACAAGATGAAGAAGACACACTAGTATCCATTTTCAATAAGGAATTAAAGGGAATGCTTTCGAAAGCATTCCTTTTTTTTTAATTGCGTGCCCTACCTGTCGTAGGATGAAGCCAATTACATGGAAGCCAACCGGCTGCTGCCTAACTGTACCAATCGTCTCATTTTTAGGCAACCTACTTGTTGCATCATCCTCCCCTTCTATTTTTATAACCGATAGCAGCAATCGCTTTATTAACTTTTCAACTAATTATTGCCATTATGAGATCAAACACTTTCCTATCGGAAATAGCCGGGAAGGCTAGTTCCGCGGCAGTGATCCTTCTATTCGCTGCAGGTCTATTCATTTCAACCGGTTGTAATAAAAAAGACATTTCCAAGCCACCAACTGAAGGCGAACGCCAGAGTGGGTTTGTCGGGGACGATGTGTCAACGAACGCACAGGGCACCAATAACGGCTTCTTCTGGTCCTTATACCGGGAAGGTGGATCAGCAAGCATCACCCATGGCTCGGCCGGCAATTTCGCTATTAGCTACAACAATGTCACGGATGTGGTAGGCGGTAAGGGCTGGAACCCCGGATCGGCCCGTACCATCGGCTACAATGTGGGCGCCCTGAGCGGCAGCTACAATTTTGTAGGCATTTATGGATGGACAACAAGCCCCCTGATAGAATATTATGTGGCAGAGAAAGGATCTATGACAGGAGGAACTTATGTAAACTCCGTCAGTAGTGACGGACACAGCTACAGTTTTTATAAATCACAACGTGTAAATGCACCCTCCATTATCGGCACGGCCACATTTTGGCAGTACAAAGACACCTGGGGCGGAGCACCAACCGCACAGAACCGCTCTGTCAACATGGCCAACCATATTAACAATTGGAGGAACAACGGCGGCCAGGGATTTGGCAGTCACAATTACCAGATACTGGCATTGGAAGCATGGGGTAATAGAAGCGGTTACATCAACGCAACAGTTTGGTAGACGATGTATCGATCTCTAAGTTTCGTTTTAACGGTGGTTGTAATAATGGTCAGCGCCTGTTCGCAAACAGCGCCGGATAACCTTGTATTCGTGAAAGGTGGCGCCTTCAAAAATACAAAGTCTGCCTACTATGGGAAAAACATCACCATACCGGATCTTTACATCGGGAGGTATGAAGTAACCCAAAAAGAGTGGATAGAAGTAATGGACAGCAATCCTTCCTTCTTCATAGGCGACAACCTGCCGGTAGAATCGGTAAGCTGGTATGACTGTGTTGAGTACTGTAACAAAAGGAGTATTAAAGAACAGCTGACGCCGTATTACAAGATCAACAGGGATACAAAAGACCCCAACAATACCAACGACCGGGATGATATAAAATGGACCGTAGGGATCAATGAGCGTGCGAATGGATACCGGTTGCCAACAGAATCGGAATGGGAATATGCGGCAGGAGGAGGTACAATGAGCAGGAGTTATGCTTTTAGTGGAAGTAATGAGGTAGATACCGTTGCCTGGTATTGGCAAAATACCGGAGATAAATACTTAACGGGGCTCTGGTCATGGCCAATGTTGGTAAAGAATAATAATAAAACAAAATCCGTCGGCAACAAGCCACCCAACGAATTAGGGCTATACGATATGTCGGGCAATGTGAGGGAATGGTGTTGGGATGAGTTTGCACCTACCGGACAAGGAAGGATTTGGCGGGGCGGTGGCTGGATCGGCGCCGATTTCTGTTGCGCCTTGTCTTTCCGTGCCGGTCACGATGCCAATGGCAAAGGCCCCGACCAGGGGTTTCGGGTATGCCGGAGCACTAAGTAACCTGCCCATAGGCCCCGCAATAAAGAGGCTACGAAAACGCTATACACAAAAGGGCATCTCCGGAAGTACGGGGTGCCCTCTTTTTATTGCCGTCTTTAACTAATCTTTAAGGAACAATAGTTGATATATCAACCAATACTCCTACCTTTATCTTATGAAACGTATTACGGAGCCTACTGCTCCTCCCCTGCTGGTCTCCCGGATCGGCAAGCTGTATAGTGAGATGTTCAGAGGATGCGACCGCGTCTTCCGGGAAAAGGGATTTCCCCTCGATCTGGACCAGGTACCTGTTCTGCTCAAACTGTATTATTCGGGTGGGGCCTACCAGCAGGAAATTTGCTCAGACCTAAATCGCGACAAAGCATCCGTTAATAGAACCGTTGCTTTCTTACTTAAAAATGATATTGTACAAGTCAGCCAGGACGCGACCGACAAGCGAAAGACCCGGGTTGAATTAACAGAGAACGGTACCATGCTCGCCATACGGGGGCATCAGATCCTGGAGGAATTTGAAGTCTCCCTTTCTTATTCGCTAACAGCAGCAGAAAAAAAACAATTTCTAAGTATAACGCAAAGGCTTATCGAGGACATTACTTCTACTCAATAACTTTTTCCATCTAGTATACGATGAACGATGCCCGGTACATGCCGGCATGGCCCATTGACCCAGGCGCGCTGAGTCAGTGAACGGGCTTGTCATGTGGATCCATTGCACATACTTTAAAACAAATCAACGGAAATGAAAAGAAGCCTATTTCTGGGAGGCATGCTATTGCCTGTACTCGCCTGGTCGCAACAAGCCGATACCATCCTGCGTTCAAAGCTAATAACCACTGCACCAAGACTGGGTGGTATCACCATCACCAACCAGGTGGCGCCCATCAAGGCCGGTGGAAACACGTTTACCATGCAAACTCCTACAGCCGATATTGCCATACCTGTCTATAAAAAGTTTACCACCAAACATCCTATTCTGATAAGAACAGGTATTCGTTACCAGGGCCTATTGCTCTCCAATGAAAAGAGCATCAGCAGTACCAATTTCCATTCCATCACCGTTCCTTTACTGGCCAGTTACTCACTATCGCGCGCTACCAATATGAGCTTCATTGGTATGGCCACTATTGCTTCCGATTTCAAGACCAGTATCCGGGAGGAAGACGTTCAATATACTGCCGGCATAAGATTCGGGTTCCGGCAAAACAAGGCGTTCAAATACGGGATCACGATGACCTATGTCAGGAACTATGCCGGTGAATACCTGCTGCCCCTACCCGATATCGATTGGACGATCAACAAGCGGCTAAGCCTTACGGCTATTTTACCAGCCAGAGCCTCTTTAAGGTACAAGCTGACGGAAGCACAATCCCTGGGCCTTACAGCCAGCATTGGAGGAGGCATGTACCGACTGAACGAAGCAGGAAAGGAGCAGCAATACCTGCATTTACGGCAAAGCAGTGGAGGACTTATTTATGATCTCAAACTTGGCCAAAGATGGAAATTGAACCTGGTAGCCGGTCATACCTTTACGCAAAGGCTGGAAACATTCAACCTGGATCAAAAGGTATCCTTCAATGGATTCAGCAAACTCAATGACCGCAAGGCCAATGTTTCTTATCAGCAGAACTCCTTTATATTTCAGGGAGGGCTCAGTTATCAGTTTTGATGGGTGGGCGCTTAGAGGAGGCGGCCGGCTTTTGCAGCCCACGACAACAGACAGGCTCAGAAGAGGCAATCTATCCGTCCTACTTTAGTATGATTTTTTTGAAAAAGCCCATTTTAGTAATTAAGTATGAACGCCACCTCATGGGTCACCTGTAGTTTTGAAGTGTAACCACCAACATACACTCAAAAAACAGGTAAACATGGAAAACAATTCAGTTCAGGGCAGCATTATCATCAATGCCACACCTGCAAAACTGTGGGATGTTCTAACCAACCCCGACAAAATTGTATTATACACAGGTTCTATGACGCAAACTGACTGGGCAAAAGATTCACCCATTACCTGGTCGGGAGAAATGCACGGAACGAAGTTCCAGAATAAAGGGCAGGTATTGGAAAACATACCTGGCAGCCATTTAAGGTATACTTATTGGAGCGGTATGGGAGGCGATGCAGACCTGCCGGAGAACTATTCTGAGATTACTTATACCCTAAAGCCGATGGGTGCGGATCAGGTAGAACTAAGCTATGCCCGGATAAAGATCCCGACAGATCTGGAGACCCAGATCTTCCAGGGGCACCTGCCATCCATGCTGGCGGAGATAAAAAAACTGGCTGAAGAGTAGGTCGGCCAGCTCCATCCCGCCTTTCCTCCCTTTAGTTGCTTCCCGGATGATCTTTTAAGTAACCCTGCAGTCAATATATTTAAAACAGCCACATCCTGAGCGGGTGTGGCTTTTTCGTTACCGGGATAAGATAGTTCCACAGTTTCCAGTACATTTGTTGACCACCCGTATGAAAGTCACGTTATCCTTTGTATTGTACCTGCTGTTGACCTGCTCTGCTGTAAGCGCACAGGAAGCACTTATCCAACCCTTTCTCCGGGAATGGAGGATTGCCGATACTTCACAAAGCCACCGCGCCCAGGTATTTTATGACGCCTTGAAATATGACAGGGATACAACCAAATACCGCCTGGTAGTAGCATCATTGAATGACTGGCTGGCCAATCACCCCGATAAAAGACTGGAAGCACGCACCATCATTTACGCAGCCCTCGGCGCCCGTGAATATAGTTATTCAAGAACTCCCTATGTTCCCCTTCTGCAAAAGGCCATGAAACTGGCGCATGACCTGGAAGATGATCAGCTAATGGCAGAAATTTACAGCTTGTATGCCAATATAGCCAGTGAAGAAAACTATCCCCTCTACAACCTCAAGGCCATTGAATTGCAGCGTCAGGTAGGTTTTGAACATTTTGCGTATGTACACCACCGCTTCTTTGATATCAGCAGGGCACTCTACCTCACGCAGGATTACCGACAGAGCATCAACTACGGGTTGACCTGCCTGAGCCTTCGCAATAAGGACCTGCAACACTGGGACGATTTTATGTATGTATTCCAGTTGGACATATTGGGGGCCTGCTACAAGCAATTGGGCCTGTACGACAGTGTTAGTTATTACTATGACCAGATCGAAAAATTCCTGCCTGCATCCAATATCACCAATAAAAATTTCCTAACCATCTGGCGGGGCATTGCGCTGGGCAACCGGGGACAAGTGTTGGCACACGAAGGAAATTATGAAGCAGCTATTCCCCTGATAGAACAACACCTCAACAGCAGCATCACGATCCATGATCAGCTCAACCAGGCGCTTTCCGGCAATGCGCTCGCTTCCATCTACCGGCAGCAAGGCGACGATAGCCATGCCCTGTACTACTGGCGGCAGGCATTACAGGCCGCCGAAGAGGCTAATTCGCCCGCTAATGCCCTGCAGGCCGCCAAAGGCATCGCCGATCTGATGCGGCAAACGGGCAAGAAAGACAGCGCCATCGTCTATTATGAACGCTACCATGAATACAAAGACACGCTGACGGCCAGGCTGGGCAGAGGTCGCTTATCGGCCATGCACGCCCGCATCGCTTTCGACGACCTGCAAAATACGCTGCTCAAGTCGCAGGCTGCACTCGATGCTACCCGCTTCACCCGCAATGTGATCCTGGCAGGCATTATCGTGGCTGCATTGATCGCCTTATTGCTCTATAACCGGTTCAGGTTAAAAAGCCAGGTTGCCTTGCAGGCCACCCAACGAAAAAAAGAACTGGCCGAACAGGAAGCGCAACGCGCCCGTGAACAGATCGCCAGCTTCACCAGCCATATCATCGAAAAGAATAATTTTATCGAATCCCTGCAACAGCAACTTATTATTAAAGAACAATCCGAGCAGGAAGAGGAAGTACCTGCCCACCTGTTGCAATACACCTTGTTTACGGACAATGAGTGGGAGAAATTCAAAGTGGAATTTGCCAAAGCCTATCCTGATTTCCTCAGTACGCTGCGCACGCGTGTGGAGCAGATCACCCCGGCTGAAGAAAGACTGGCCACTTTAATATACCTGCAACTGAATACCTACCAGATCGCCAATACCCTCGGCATCAGCAAAGACAGTGTGCTGCGCGGCAAGCGCCGGCTCAAAAAGCGCCTCGACCTGCCGGAACTCGTAACGGTGGAAGAATACATCTTTAACTTACTGGCTACCAAACAATAATTACTTCTACGGACGGCTTTGTCCGCTTTTGTCCGCCCCCGCCATCCGCGTTTGTCCGCGCGTTTTTTTGTATCCACTCCCCATTGCTGGTAGGTTTACACCTAGTGAAAAAATCGCATCTGAAACGCAACCTGTTCTTTGTGCTGTGCTTCCTCTTTGTCCTTTCCATCCTGTTTTTTGTGTGGTGGTATTACGGGCAACGCATCCGGCTCATTGAAGAAAACATGCTGAAACCAAAAACATCTCCATGAAGCAATTTGTACTTGCCCTGCTCGTCGTAATCATTCATGCTACGGCAACTTGTCAGATCCTGTATGTAAACAAAGATGCCACGGGGGCCAACGATGGCAGCTCCTGGACGGATGCCTGCACTACGCTCACTGCAGCAGTTAATGCAGCCAATGTCAATACCGCTGTCAACGAGATCCGCCTGGCAAAGAATGGGGCGTATACCGGTACCGGCTATGTCATCCGGCGCTCTTTCAATATCAGCGGCTCCTGGAATATAACGACCAACACACAAGAACAAAATGTTTCTAACACTACGCTCGATGGCGCATTCGTCCACCGGATCATGACCATTGAAACCGGCGTTACCACTCAGCTCTCCGGTATCCTATTTACCCGGGGCGGCAACATCGTCGGAAACGGAGGCGCTATTGTTAACCAGGGCAATACAGCTATTGCACATTGTATCTTCCGCGACAATAAAATGGTAACGGCTACCAATGCAAACGGCTACATATACAACATCGATATGGGGGGCGGAGGTGCTGTATTCAATTTGGGTACACTGATCATCCAATACAGCCAATTTATCCAGAATAAAGGAACTGCTTATGGCGGAGCGGTGTTGAACCGCGGCGCCATGGACGTAATCAACTGCCACTTCGAGAACAATGAAACGGGAGTTGAAGGAGGCGCTATTATGAGTAGCTTTCCATCTTCGGGTACTTCTCCGAGTTCCATTAGGCTGTTCAAATGCCGGTTTACCGGCAATTATACTACCCCGCAGCTTAATACCATGAGTCTTTTTGAAGGCGGCGGCGGTGCAGTATCCTTAAATATGGGCAATGCTGTTGTTGCCAATTGCATATTCGATAAGAACAAAAGCTATTCAGGAGGCGCCCTTCAAAATGAAAGGGTAGCCAGTGTGCGCAATTGCACTTTTTATGCCAATGAGGCGTACAACGACCAGTGGGTTGGTCAGGGAGGCGCTATTTATTCCTCCCCCTTCGACAATGCGCCTGCCATCACCATTCAAAACTGTGCCCTTTGGGACAATACGAGCCGCGATACAGATGATCAGAGTATTACTATAGCGGGCGGCACGGCCTCCATCTTTAATTGCCTGTTGCCGGCTGGCACTGTCAATGGAAACACCCGTACCACTTATGGCGACAATATCAACTTTTACCCTTTCTGGGTAGACCCTGTGAATGGAGACTTTCGTTTGCAATCCGGCAGCGGGGCCATTGACAAGGGCAATAACAACTTTTCGCTGGCAACGGATGAGCCGGGTGATTTTTATGGCCTGCTCCGCATCTCTCCCTGCACCATCGACATCGGCGCTGTTGAATACCAGGTGGTACCCGCCAATGGAGTGAAACCCGACAATAATGGCATTTTGTATGTTGACGTCACTAGCACCTATTTTGGTTTTGGCGATAGAGGCAGTGATTGGAGCAAAGCATTGCCATCAGTGACCGCTGCCCTCCTGTATGCCAATACCTGCGGATCGGTACGGGAGATTCACGTTGCCAAAGGCAATTACCAGGAAGGCACCCTGACTCCCCAACGGGGTTATATTGTGAAGGGCAGCTATGATCCTGCTACCAATACCCGCGACTGGAAGGCCCACCCCACTAATATAGACCTGCACCCAGGAAATACCAGCGGCCGGTTAATGATCACAGAATCCACCGTGGATAGCCGGCCCATCACCCTGGATGGATTGGTGTTTCAGGACGCCACTCAAACTGCATTGGTCAATGAACCCAATACGGTGCTGGTTATCGCCAACTGTACATTCTATCGCAATACATCCGACAATAACGGCGGTGCGGTCAGCAATCTCGGAACGATCCGGTTGTTCAATTGCGTTTTTGCCCGCAACCATAGCAATACTTCTGCCGGCGCCCTTGCCAACTTTGGCACCTGCACAGTGGTGAATACAACCTTCAACGATAATTCGGGGCCCTCGCAAATGAGCCAGGTTATTGATAATAATAACATGACCTCGACGCTGAAAATTCAAAACAGCATTATCACTAACCTGCGGGTTGCCTATTCTATCTTTAATCAAGGTAACCTTGAATTAAACCGCAATATCATCCAGGGCTATATCAATGGTGCGCCCACCTATGTCAATGGCCAGAGCATCGACCGGATGGAAGACGCTCCCTTATTCATAGATGCGGTCAACAATGACCTGGGCCTGAATGCCGGCAGTCCCGCAATCAACAAAGGCAGCAATGCCCTGTATGAAGCAGCTGATGGCAACAATGGCAACAACAGTGTAGGCACCGATAAGGACTTTGACCAGCAAACACGTGTATTTGACGGTACCATCGATCTCGGCGCTATGGAACGGCAAATGAAGCAGCAAACCATCAGTGTGACAGATATTGCCGCCACCTATGGCGATGCACCCCTTGAACCCGGCACCATCAATACTGGTTTGCCGATTAATTATGCTTCGGCCAATAACAATACTGCAGAAGGATTCACAGATACCGACAATAAAATAAAGATCAGGATCAAGAACAAGGGAACGGCAGTTGTTACAGCCAGCCAGGCAGGTAACGCTACCTATGATCCGGCCCCTGCTGTATCGTTTACACTTACTGTAAACCCCAAATCCGTAACAGTTACAGCGGAAACCAAAAGCAAGGTATATGGTGATGCAGACCCAGCCTTGACTTATTCAGTGGCGCCCGCGCTCGTTGCCGGTGATGCGTTCACCGGCAACCCCGGCCGGGAATCAGGGGAAGATGCCGGTGTCTATGCTATTCAACAAAATGATCTCTCTTTAGGCGATAATTATTTGATCACTTATGCAGGCGCTGATCTCACCATCGATAAAAAAGCGATTGCCATTACTGCGGAAAGCAAGAGCAAAATATATGGTGAAGCTGACCCTGCATTTACTTACAGCTTCTCCCCCGCCCTCGCATTCAGTGATGCATTCACCGGAACACTCAACAGACCAGCCGGGGAAGACGCAGGTGACTATGCCATTCAAAATGGCCTTAGCCTCAACAACAACTATACCCTTAGCTATACCGGCGCCAATCTCACCATTACTAAAAAAGCGATTGCCATTGCTGCCGAAAGCAAGAGCAAGGTATATGGTGAAGCTGATCCTGTTCTCACTTACACCTTCTCTCCCGCCCTTGCTTTCGCTGATGCATTCACCGGAACACTCAACAGACCAGCCGGTGAGAACACAGGCTCCTATGCCATTCAAAATGGCCTTAGCCTTAGCAACAATTATACACTGAGCTATACAGGCGCCAACCTGGTGATCAACCCCAAAGTCATCACCGTCACCGCTGCCGATAAAAGCAAAACTTATGGCGCCCCTGATCCCGCCCTTACTTATACTGCCGCACCTTCACTGGTGGGCAACGATGTACTGGCAGGCAATATCAACAGAGCAACAGGCGAGGATGCAGGTACTTATGCAATTACTCAAGGCAACCTGAGCAATCCTAATTACAGCATCAGTTTTGTACCAGGTTTGCTGACCATCGGCAAAGCGAGTCAGCAAATCACCTGGAATCAGCTATTAACTTCTGCGTGCGACGGCAATTCCACTATAACATTAACCGGTACCAGTTCAAGCGGCTTACCGGTTCTGTATCAGTCGGCCAACACAGCAATAGCTACGGTGACCAACAACCAGTTGACAATATTGCAACCCGGCCTCAGCAATATCACGGCCTCCCAGCCAGGCAATAACAATTACCTCCCAGCTGTTAATGTGATCAACAACCTTGTATCCAGGCTACCGGCTTCTTTATTGGTAAAACACTGGAATGATGTGTTGCTATTTGACAACAGCAGCAAGGCATTCAACGGCTGGCAATGGTATAAGAACGGAAGTCCGGTAAACGGAGCAACGGGACAGTATTATTATGAGAGTGGAAACCTGACGGGTGAATATTATGCCACGGTAAAAACCACGGGTGGTGAAACCTTGTCCACTTGTCCGATCACCGTAACACCGGGTGCTACGCTAGCTCCCCTGACGGTATTTCCCAATCCCGTAGGCCCGGGACAATCTGTTACCGTAAAAGTAAATTACACGGCTGCTCAATTACAGGGAGCCACCATCCTCATTACCAATAGCACAGGTACGGTGATGAATACACAGCAAAACCTTTCACCACAGACCAGCTTTTCTATGCCATTGATACAAGGCTTGTATGTGGTAAGATTGAAATTAAGCAACGGAATAAGTCATGCCGTGAATGTACTGGTAAAACCATAATCAATAATTGACCCTACAGACTACAGTATATGAAAAAAGTATTACCGGTTATATTGTGCGCCAGCACCTTGCTTGCAGGGCGTACTGCTCATGCGCAGCAAAACGAATTCAGCTTGTATGCCGGTGGCGGCATGCAAGGCTTACAATATGATAACACCCATGGTGGCATATCGATTAAGCCCGGCTTCCAGGCTGGCATTGGCTATACCCGTTTTCTGTCTGGCCACTGGGGCATCCGCTCAGGGTTGGAGATTGGGTATTATCACACCCGCGCCACACTCAATCCCGGTGCAGCTTTTACGCAGAACTATGTAGATAGTGAAGGGGAAGGTTTTGAATACCGGGTAAAAGCCGGCGGCTACCGGGAAGATCAAAAGGCATATACGCTTAGCATTCCTTTGCTGCTGCAATTTCAAACACCCGGCCATGGCAAACAACAGTTCTATGCATTGGGCGGCGCTAAACTGGGTATCCCTTTGAGCCAGACTTATTCTGCTCAGGCAGATGAGATCAGCGGTTCGGGTTATTATCCCAATCTTGATCTTGAAATAACGGACCTTCCGGTGCATGGGTTTGGTAAGCAGGCAGGTTGGAAAGGAAAAGGTGACAACGATCTTAAAATAGCCGTATCCCTTGCCGCAGAAGCAGGGGTACGGTTTCATGTATCAGCCAATAGCTACCTGTATACAGGCGCCTGGATTGATTATGGATTGAACAATATGAAAAAAACAGCAGGCAATGCTTCCCTGCTCACCTACGATCCCAATGGACTTACAGAAAGTAAGGCTACCGGTATTTTTGCACTGGCGGGCACCACAGGAGATGTAAGGTTGATGGCCTACGGCATTAAACTGGGCTTTGCTTTTGGCAGTAAACGTAAGACAGCCAAACCCGCACCGCCAGCACCACCGGTAATAGCAGCAGCGCCGGTAACACCTGTGGTGGTAGAGAAGCAACCAGCTCCGCCTGTTGAGCCGGATACCGTAAAAGCCGTACCCACAGAAAAAACTATTCCGGCAGCAGAGCCAATAGACACCCTCACAGCTGCCGAGCTGCAGGTATTGAAAACGCCGGTAGCGTTTTCTCAAAAAGGTGATACGCTGTTATCGTCTGCAGCACAACAGCAGGTGGATAATGTACTTGTCATCCTGCAGGCGCATCCCAAACTGGCACTGCAAATACAAGGGCATACCTGTGATGCAGGCACAGATGCTGTGAATGAACGCATAGGATCTGCGCGGGCAAAAGCTGTAGGTAATTATATGATCAATAAAGGCATTGCCTCAACGCGTATCCAACCGGTATCGAAAGCCGATCGTGAACCACTTGTACCCAATACGTCTGAAACCAACAGAAAGCAAAACAGGCGGGTATTATTTACGATCATCGTTGATTAACAGAAAGGAGGCCCTGAAGTATACGAGCTATTTCAGGGCCTGTTATTTTTAGTTTCACATCGTTCCTTTCACCTACAGGCTTTGCTGTATAACGGCATCGAGATAAGCAGCGATATCTTCCCGGGCGCCGGTTGACCGGTTGACCACGGCTCCATTCTTTCCGATCACAATGTGTACCGGCAGGCTTTCAATATTGAATGCTTCATTTACATTACCACCATTGTTCACCACCGTATACAGGAACCTGCGCTTTTTAAAGAACTGATTCAATCTTTCCGTTTCATCGCCTGTAATGGCCAGAAAAACCACCTTGCTATTATTCTGGTATTTTTGCACCAGCTTATTCAAAGCAGGCATTTCCCCAATGCAGGGACCACATCCCGTTCCCCAGAAATTTACAACTACGATTTTGCCCCTAAGCGCAGTCAACTGCACAGTACGTCCCTGCAGGTCTTTTCCTTTGAAGTCGGGCGCCGGTTCCAGGTAATCAGCAGTGGCCGTCAGGGCTTTTTTTCGTAAGGAGGCAACCAATGCTTCGACATTGTTTTCCTGTACAGTGCAATAGGGGAAGATCGCTTTGATGGAATCCAGCGCATCTTCCTTACCGGTTTTGTAGAGTTGTTTGTAATCTTCCAATGCCATATCCAGGTTACCGGCCTGTTTGTAAGCAAGCGCCCGCAGGGCTAGCAGATCGGGCAGGAAATTGCCTTCATAATTACTACCGGCCAATAAAGCCATTCCGGCTGAGGCATGGGTGATGGCCTCATCAAATTCCTGCAACAGCAGGTTGGCCTTCGCCAGCATTTGTAAAAGGGAAGGCAGGTACATACTGTAGTGACCGGGAGACAGCCGGTATTGATGGTTGATGCTTCCATCCTGCCAGTCGCGGATCAGGCGGGTTAGTATGGCTTTGGCACTGTCTGCTTTTTCCTGCCGGTCGATATAGATATCGGGCAGTCTGTCCAGGCCATGGTAGGGAATACTGCCTTGCCGGTAACGGGGCAGCAGGGCCCTTTCAAAATCTGCTACTGATAATTCAGGCAGTTTACTAATGTAATAAGTTACATTGGGATCATCCAACAAAGCAGCGCCGGGCCACTGCTTCAGGATGGCAGCCAGCCTTGCCCTAACATCTTCCTCTATCTGCTTACTGCTGGCTTTATAATATTCATAATTATACAGGCTGAATGCCAGCGCCGTTTCTGCTGCCTGCGGAAAGTTGTCTAACAACCGGAGCAGGAATGTTTTGGCCTCCGGCAGTTCTCCACGCTTGGCATAACCCACGCACAAAGCAGCCATCAAACCCGCAGCAGGCTTAGCCGCTCCGGCGCCGGGAGTTGACTGTTGCCGGTAAGCCTGCTCCAGTACCGGCAGCAAGCGGGTAATGATCGCCTTACTCTCCTCCACGCCTTTGTACATAGACACTACATTGAAGTATTTGGCATAAGTAAGGTAATGCTGCGGATGATGCTGCAGCTCCTTGTCAAAATAAACAGCTGGATCGCCCCGGAAGAAATCCTCCCAATAAGCGCCCGCCACGGGCACGTGGGTGACTTTATCATACACATACAGTTTGCGGGCCGCTTTTTCATCATCTTTATTGAGTGTATAAAACCGCAGGGAAAGAGCTGCAGTAGCAGGCGGCAACACAAACGATTGCGTTAAGCTATCCTGGCCTGACAACTTCAGTACATACCACCGGTAAGCGCCATCCTGTTGCCAGGTAGTTATTTTTACATAAATGGGGTCCTTGCCCCGAAGGGTTGCCGCAGTATCCTGCAAACGATAACGCACCTGGAGGGTATCACCCCATGATGGCTGCGCAGGAAAAACATCCCCCGCCTGCCCCGAAGCCCGGGTAATACAGAGTATATAACAGGCAGGTAATAATATTCTTCTTATCTTTTGACAAAACAAGTCCTTACATAAATGAATAAAGAATAGCATACATGATTTTTACCAAAAGAATAAAACAGCTACAGACAGCGAAAATTTAATTGACCGGTTCATGTACAGGAAGGATGAATATTCATAGCAAACAGATTATCCATGTCCGGAGCGGACATTCCTGCATTCGTCAGTCTTGTATTGATACTGATCCCGGGCAGATTGACATTCGTAAGGCCATGGATGGTAATTGCACAAAATCCATGACATTTAACCCATAGAACCAAGGTTATGAGCAAAACTGTTGTTATTCCAAAAATGAAGGGTAAAGTATTTGCCAAAGGAACGAATGCAATCGTCATGTGGTGGCAACGTTCTTTTACCGACCAGCGTTACCGGGCGCTGCTGCATACAGGATTCTGGGCTTTCCTGCTTTTCTTCTGGCTACGGGAGAACATGGTCATACATATTGAGCCGGGCCAGCATTATGTGATCACCCTCACCGGCATAGCCCTTGGTTTGTTTCTCTTCTACCCTCTGGTGTATGGCATTATACCGCTGGTTCAACGCAGGCGATGGATAGCAGCCATCTTGCTGTTTGTAGTTTATTACCTGGTAGCGATCTTCCTACGCACCTATCATATCAACCAGTTGGTGGAAGGTTATAAAAACGAAGGTGGCTGGTTTGCCGGGCAGGATTTCTGGAACAATTTTTACCAGCACCAGTTACAACCACACCGGCTACTGGCCGATTTTTTCAGCAGTATTACCAGCCTGATCACCATTATCTATATCCCCCTCACCATCAAGTTTATCAGGTATGCTTACCGCAGCAACCTGCAACAAACCCAACTGGAAAAAGAAAACGTACAACTGGAACTGAATTTCCTGAAAGCTCAGGTCAACCCGCACCTGCTTTTTAATTCCCTCAACAACCTGCAATCCTACATCGTACACGATGAGAAAGAAAGGTCTGTGGAACTGTTGAACAGGTTGGCCGACCTCCTGCGTTTTTCCCTGTATGAATGCCATGGTGAATTTATAACCCCGCAGCAGGAAGCTACCTTGTTGCAGAATTATATTGCAGTAGAAAAGGTGCGTTATGATGAACATTCCAATATAACAACCGACATTTGTGCTCCTTCACTTAGTTATCCATTACCAGCCTTATTGTTGATGCCACTGGTAGAAAATGCCTTCAAATACAGTGCAGGCCTGCCGGAAGCATCTATCCATGTACAGCTAATTACCCAAAATGACGTGTTGAAATTTGTAACCAGCAATAGTTATGCTTATTCCGGTTTGCCCCATCGCGGGGGGATTGGGCTACAAAATGTGCGTAGAAGATTGAAACATTACTTCCCGGACCGGCATTTGCTGGAAATCCAGGATACACAACACTTATTTACAGTCACATTAACAATATACCCTTCAGCACATGAACTGTTTAATCGTTGATGACGAACCGCAGGCAAGGAAGCTCCTTACCACTTATATTTCTTCCATTCCCGGATGCAGCATTGCCGGCGTATGCCGCAATGCCATGGAAGCTTATGAAGCCTTACAAACCGGCAAGACAGACCTCTTATTGCTGGACATCAAAATGCCTGTTATCTCAGGCACCGATTTCCTGCGCTCACTCAAAAATCCACCATTGGTTATTTTCACCACCGCTTATGATAAGTATGCGATGGAAGGTTATGAATTGAATGTCGTGGATTATTTATTGAAGCCTATTGCCATGCCCCGGTTGCTGCAGGCAGTGGACAAAGCATGGGAACGGTTTAAGGAAAGAATATTTGTTGCGCCACCGCCACCAGCTGATTATACATTCGTAAAGCAGGACAATAAACTGGTGAAGATCCTATTCAAGGATATCCGTTTTGTTGAGGGCATGCAAAATTACATCAAGATACACCTCACCGATACTGTCATGATCGTATCTTCTACCATGAAGGCATTCGAGAAAGTATTGCCTCCTTCCCAGTTCATCCGGGTGCATCGATCCTATATTGCTGCGGTGAGTTATATTACAGCCATCCGCAACAGTCAGGTAGAAATGCCCGGTATGGAATTGCCCATTGGCATTAGCTATAAAGATGATCTGTTCAAATCATTGGGCAATGAATAGTAAAAAACGGCAGCTTTTATTACTTCTCCAACCGGGTTCTTCTCAACTCCAGCAGGTTTAAACCATTGGCCGGAAAACCTTTTACCCACAATTGTTCCAGGTGGATCACCTCATCGTACCAAAGGGGCACCACCGGCGCATCCTGTATAACGAGCTGGTCCATCTGCTGGTAAAGCTTGTACCGCAGACTGTCATTTTCGGTTATAATTGCTTCCTCATACAACTTGTCAAAGGCTGGATTTTTATAACGGGTATAATTGGGGGGCGCGGGATTCTTTCCATAGAAAACACTCAGGTAATTTTCTGCTTCCGGATAATCGGCCATCCAGCTGCCCCGGAAAAACAAGGCCTGCGATTTGGCGGTTTGTTCCAGCAGCAGGCTTTTCTGTACCACCTCTACTTGTATCTTCAACCCTACTTCTTCCAGTTGCCGGGCAATAAAGCTGGCCAGGTCGGAATAAATGGCAATAGTAAGCAACTTAACAGGCGGCATTCCTTTACCATCGGGAAAGCCGGCTTCGGTCAGTAAACGGCGGGCTTTCACCGGATCATATTGATAACCTTTCACTACAGCCGCATCAAAAGAAGGTAATCCGGAAGGAATAAAACCACTTTCTGCCGGTGTACCAATTGAGTTGCGCAGGTACATCATCATCTTACGACGGTCAAATCCGTAATTGATGGCCTGCCGGATGGCTTTTATTTTCAGTGGTGAATTTTTCACGAGGGCATTGGTGCTGTCTACCATTATACCCAGGTATTCGGTATTGAGGTAAGAATGTTTGGTGAGCCTGATCCTGCCTTCCCAATCTTTGCGCAATACGCCTTTCTTGGTCAGTATCTCATCTTTGAAGGAGGCTTCAATATCATTGATAAAATCCAGTTGTCCCTGGCGGAACAACAGGAATTCGGTGGCCTTACTATCATAGAAACTGGCTTTCACTGCCTCCAGGTAAGGCAGGCGGTTGCCGGCGCTGTCTTTCTCAAAATAGCGTTCATTTTTCACCATGATCAGGGCCTGTCCTTCTTCCCAGCTTTTGAGCGCAAAGGGGCCGGTGCCACAGGGATGGCTGCGGAAATCAGGACCATACTTTTCCACGGCCTCCCGGGCAACTACGGAGCAATACTGCATGCTCAGGAGGCCAAGGATGGGCGTAAACGGCCGGGAAAGGGAGAGCCTGAACGTGGAATCGTCGAGGGCTTTGAACCCATCGGTGGCCGCTATGCGGTTGTTGAAGATCCAGGCGCCGCTGCTGGCAGTAGCAGGGTTTGTAATGCGTTTAAAACTATATTCAATATCCCGGGCTGTCATAATACGGCCTTTGCCGCCGGGAAAAGCCTCATTGTCGTGGAAATAAACATCCTTCCGCAGGTGAAAAGTATATACCAGCCTGTCATCCGATACATCCCAGCGATAAGCCAGGGAGGGCACGATCCGCAGCTCATTATCGGTTTCCACCAGGGTGCTGTACAACTGGTGCACGGCCCAGATCACGGATTGGTTCTTGGCAAAAGCGGGGTCGAGTGAGGCAATGCCGCTGTATTCATTGTACCTGAATACCTGCTTGTATCCGCCAGCGCGACCGCCGCAGGAGGTAACCAGGATAATGAGGGAAAAGCTGAGAATAAAAATAAGTGGGTTAGCTTTCATATTCTGCGCTAAATTTAGCACTTCAAAAACATATCGCTTTGATCTGCTCAAAAATTATCACTTGCCGTCCTTTTTGGAACACACTAATCTGTTGTTCCCTGCTGTTTTTTATTGGTTTTTCCGCTTCTGCCCAGCCTTTAAGCCAGAAAAAAGGCTTTACCCGGCAGGATAGCCTGCGGGGAAGTCTGCGTCCCGAACGCACCTGGTGGGATGTTCAACGGTATGATGTACATGTGACACCCGATTATAGTAGTAAGACCATTAGCGGCAGGGTTTACATGCACATTAAAAAGAACAAAAAGCCAACTACCACCATTATGCAAATCGACCTACAGGAGCCCATGATCCTGGATAGTGTTGTATACAATGTGTATGAAAGCAGAAATACCAGGCATTTCACAGCGCCCATTATCCGGGAAGGCAATGCCTGGTGGGTGGAAACGAAGGAATTTCAAAAATATTTCAGCGAAGAAAGCCCCATGCTTATCCTGTATTTTCATGGCAAACCGCGCGAAGCCGTTCGTCCGCCATGGGATGGTGGCTGGATATGGACAAAAGACAAAGAAGGTCGTCCCTGGATGAGCGTAGCCTGTCAGGGACTGGGCGCCAGTGTATGGTATCCCTGCAAAGACCACCAAAGTGATGAGCCCGATAAAGGCGCTTCTCTTTCTATTACTGTTCCCGATTCCCTGGTAGCAGTAGGCAATGGCCGTTTGGTAGACAAACGTTCTGCCGGTAATGGACTTACTACCTGGTCGTGGGTAGTAACCAACCCGATCAACAACTACAACCTCATTCCATACATCGGTAAATATGTAACCTGGCATGAAGACTTTGCCGGAGAGAAAGGCAAGCTGGATTGCGATTATTGGGTATTGGATTATAACCTCGACAAAGCAAAAGAACAATTCAAGCAAGCGCCTAAAATGCTCAAGTGCTTTGAGCATTGGTTTGGCCCCTACCCTTTTTATGAGGATAGTTCTAAGCTGGTAGAAGCACCGCACCTGGGCATGGAACACCAAAGCGCCGTAGCTTATGGCAATGGATTCCAGAACGGTTACCGCGGTCGTGATCTTTCCGGCACGGGCTGGGGCAATAAATGGGATTTTATCCTGGTGCATGAAAGCGGCCATGAGTGGTTTGCCAACAACATCACCAGCAATGATATTGCCGATATGTGGCTGCATGAAGGATTTACCAATTATTCTGAAACCCTCTATACTACCTGTGAATTTGGTGTAGAAGCCGGCAATGATTATTGCATTGGAACGCGCAAAGCGATACAAAATGATATTCCCATTATTGGCCATTATGGGGTAAACCAGGAAGGCAGCGGCGATATGTATTACAAGGGAGGCAACCTGCTGCACACCATCCGCAATATCATTGGCGATGATGAGAAATTTCGCCAGCTATTAAGAGGCCTCAACCAGGTCTACTACCACAAAACCACCGACACCAAAGAGGTGGAAGCCTATATCAGCAAGCAGGCGGGCATTGATCTCTCCAAAGCATTTGATCAATACCTGCGTACTACAAAGATACCCACGCTCGAATACAAAACAACAGCTGAGGGCATTGAATTCCGTTATGTGAATTGTATCAAAGGATTCACCTTACCAGTGAAAGTAAAAGCAGGCGGCCAAACATTGACCATCACGCCTACCGAAGAATGGCAATCACAAAAGCTGGCTAATTATGACGGTAAAAGTTTTGAAGTAGACAGGAACTTCTATGTGAATAATAAACAAGTGAAGTAAGAATAAGGTACTAGCTTTTAGGTATTAGCTTTTAGCAAGACATGCTGTTTTAAGCTAAGGGCTAATACCTAAGCGCTTAAACCTAACAGCTATCCCATCACCGTATCCGCTTTGAATACTCTTCCAGCTTTCCCTTCTCGGTTTTGGTAAGACTGCGCATGCCGCTTTTATTGATCTTGTCCAGTATCCTGTCTATCTCCTGTTGCCGGTTGAATTGTTCTTCATTGTACTTGTTATCGATATTATAATTGCGTTGGTGTGCTTTGTAGAAGAAATTATCGACCAGGAGCAGATGTGGTTTCCTGATGATGAGGAAAATGAATACAACGGCAGGCAAGGCAATGATCAGGATGGTCACATAATTTTCAACCAGTGCGGTGGGCCGCATCAGAAGGGCTATTACCATGCCGATCAATGCGCCTCCCAGGTGAGAATCATATCCGATATTACCTGTTCTTGAACGAATGCCATAGATCGAGATCAGCGTATACAACAAACCAAAAAGCCAGCCGGGCATTGGAATAAAAAACAACCCGACAGAGAGGCCAGGCACCAGTGCAATGCTGGCAAAAATGACCCCGGATATGGCCCCCGAAGCGCCTACGGAGCTATAATCGCCACTGTGGCGGTGTATAAACAGGGATAGCAGATCACCACCAACAAGACTGGCAAAATAAACGATCAGGAACCCCCACCAATCCAAAACGGCGCTAAGTGTTCCACTGAAGAAGTAGAGGGCAAGCATGTTGAAGATCAGGTGCAGCCACCCTGCATGCAAAAAGCCCGAGGTAATAAGCCGGTCGTATTGCCTGTACAGCAGGATACCGTCTACATTAAACTTATATCGGTCAAAGAATACTTCATTGCCAAATCCCTTCCAGGAGAAGAGCACATTAGAAACGATCAGCAGAAATATGATAATTCCAGTTACCATCATTGCGCAGGAGCATTTTTGGACAAACGAACAAGTACTTTCTTCCGAAATATATTGATCCTTTTGGAATTTGACAAATCCCTGTGCAAGTAGTAGCAATTAAGGGTCGAATCTTTACCGTATTCGTCCCGCTCCTGCGTAATGGGCGGAATAATAACCCTCGCCAATATCGTTGATCATCACACCTCCGGAGGTAGAGGCATGAACAAATTTATTATTGCGCAGGTATACCCCTACATGGGAAATACCGGCCTTACGGCCGCGGGTTTTGAAAAAGACGAGGTCGCCTTCCTGTAATTCTTCTTTGCGAAGCCGTTTACTATTCTGGTATTGCTGCACAGAGGTACGTGGCAGCATCAGGCCATATATGGCCAGGATAAATGTTTGGGCAAAGGCGGAACAATCCACGCCATTTTTATCATTTCCGCCGTATTTATAACGGGTACCATACCAGTCTTCAATAAAACTGATCATTTTGCCGTCTGTGAGCTCTTCTACCGGCGAGTCGAGCAGGATGGAATATTTAAACTGGAGGGGATCGCTCAACTCAACAGTTGAACCAGTATGAACAGAAGGACCGGCCGCATAGCGTTCCTTAGCTGCATTTCCCATGGAATAACGGCGGGAACTATCGGCAGGTTTGATGGAGATATTTTCGATAAAACGGGGCGATCCGGAGGCAGATCTGTTACTGGCAGTGGATGGCGCAGCAGCGGTAGACTTACGCTGGGTGCTGCAACTGGTAGCGGCCAGGGCCACCAGCATGATCAACCATCCATATTTTAACATATTATTCATTAGCCACCTATTAAAAACAAATCGCGCAAAGATAACAAATACATTGCCAAAAAGATGCCTTTGTGAGTAGCAGGTATTCTACTCACAAGTTGTGGGGAAATATTGTCATTTCTTTACCAATTCTTCAGGAACTTTGCGGTTGACTTTGTGTTAACTCTAACCAGGAATCTGAAAACGCCGATTTAATGTGTAAATTCTCTCATCTTCACGTCCATACCCAGTTTTCCCTGCTCGACGGAGCAGCCTCTATCCAATCATTGTATAAGAAGGCCGTCAAGGATGGCCAGCCAGCGATCGCCATTACCGACCACGGTAATATGTTTGGCGCCTTTGAATTTGTATCGGAAGCTTATAAGCATAAAAATGAAGATGGCTCACTAAAGGTAAAACCCATTGTAGGGTGCGAATTTTATGTGGTGGAAGACCGTCACCGCAAGGTATTTTCCAAAGAAGTAAAAGACGAGCGTTACCACCAGGTATTGCTGGCAAAAAATAAACAAGGCTACCAGAACCTCATCAAGCTCACCTCACTGGGTTATATAGAAGGGATGTACAGCAAATATCCCCGGATCGACAAAAAGCTGATCGAGCAATACCATGAAGGGTTGATCGCCACTACCTGCTGCATCGGCGCCTATGTACCACAAACGATCCTGCATGACGGAGAGGATAAAGCAGAGACGGAATTCAAATGGTGGCTGGACCTGTTTGGCGAAGATTATTTTATCGAAGTTCAACGCCACGATATCAAAGAGCAGATCCTGATCAACGAAGTATTGCTCAAGTTTGCTAAGAAATTCAACGTACCCATCATTGCTACCAATGATAGTCACTATACAGACCAGGATGATTACAACGCCCATGATATCCTACTTTGTATCAACACGGGTGAAAAGAAAAGTACACCGGGGTATGACGATATAATAAATGATGACCTCAATGTAAAAGAGCGTCGTTTTAAATTCCCCAACGATCAGTTTTATTTCAAGACACAGGATGAAATGAAGAAACTCTTCAGCGACATTCCTGAGTCTATCGACAATACCAATATGATCGTAGACCGGGTGGAAGTGCTGAACCTGAAAAAGGATATCCTGCTGCCCGCCTTTCCGTTGCCTAAGGAGTTTCAGACTACGGAAGACAGTAACCTGAACCAATGGAATTTCCTGCACCACCTTACTTATGAGGGGGCCAGGAAACGCTATTCAGAACTTACACCAGAGATAACCGAACGCCTCGACTTTGAACTGTTCACGATCAGAACCATGGGATTTGCCGGTTACTTCCTTATTGTGAGTGACTTCATCAGAGCCGGCCGTGATCTCGGTGTATTCATTGGACCAGGCCGTGGTTCTGCCGCCGGTAGTGTGGTTGCTTATTGTATCGGCATTACGAATATCGATCCCATCAAGTACAACCTGCTGTTCGAACGTTTTCTGAACCCCGACCGTAAGTCGATGCCGGATATTGATACGGACTTCGATGATGAAGGCCGTCAGAAAGTGATCGACTATGTGGTAGATAAATATGGAAAAGCACAGGTAGCCCAGATCATTACCTATGGTACCATGGCTGCCAAAATGAGTATCAAGGATGTGGCGCGTGCGCTTGACCTGCCGCTGGCAGAATCGAATGCCCTGGCCAAGCTGGTGCCCGACAAACCGGGTATAGAATTGCGCCGCGTATTGAACGCGCCCATGACAGTGAAAGACGGGGAGAAATCCCTGGAGGAAAAAGAAGGCCTGGGTCCTGATGAAATGGAAAACGTAAAAAGGATTCGTGAGATCTATAAAAGCGATACGCTGAACGGATCGGTATTGCATGAAGCCGAACGTTTGGAAGGATCAGTGCGGAATACCGGTATCCACGCAGCAGGTATCATCATTGCCCCCAAAGACCTTACAGAACTGATCCCGGTATCAGTGGCAAAAGACTCTACGCTTTGGGTTACACAGTTTGAAGGCAGTATCATTGAAGATGCCGGCGTTATTAAGATGGACTTCCTGGGTTTGAAGACCCTTACCATCATTAAGAATGCCCTGGCTATGATCAAGCAGAACCATGGGGTGGACATTGTGATCGATGATATTCCACTGGATGATGCGAAGACCTATGAAATTTACCAGCGGGCAGATACCATCGGTACATTCCAGTTTGAAAGCCCCGGTATGCAAAAATACCTGCGCGACCTGAAGCCTGACCAGTTTGCGGATCTCATTGCGATGAACGCCTTGTACCGCCCCGGTCCGCTGGCATATATCCCCAACTTTATTGACCGGAAACACGGCCGTGAACCGATCACGTACGACGTTCCGGAAATGGAAGAATACCTGGCAGACACCTACGGTATCACCGTATACCAGGAACAGGTAATGTTGCTGGCCCAGAAGCTGGCCGGCTTTAGCAAGGGCGACGCCGACGTATTGCGGAAGGCCATGGGTAAAAAACAAAAGTCTGTACTGGACAAAATGAAAGCCCAGTTTGTGAAAGGAGGCGCCGATAAAGGGCATCCTGCCGACAAGCTGGAAAAAGTATGGACGGACTGGGAAGCTTTTGCCCAATACGCCTTCAACAAGTCGCACTCTACCTGCTACGCCTTTGTGGCTTACCAAACGGCCTACCTCAAAGCCCACTACCCTTCTGAATACATGGCCGCTGTACTGAACAACGCCGGCGCCATTGAAAAGCTCACTTTCTTCATGGAAGAATGCAAACGGATGGGCAAGATGGTATTGGGGCCAGATATTAACGAATCGCATAAAGGCTTCTCTGTGAACATGGAAGGCCATATCCGGGTAGGATTGGGTGGACTGAAAGGTGTGGGTGAGGCCGCGGTAGAGAATATCATAGCTGAGCGGGAAGCCAATGGCCGCTATTCCAATATTTTCGACATGATCAAGCGGGTAAACCAGCGGGCAGTGAACAAAAAGACGCTGGAATGCCTGGTCTACGCCGGCGCTTTTGATTGTTTTAAAGAATGTCACCGGGCGCAATACTTTACCATTCCTAAGGATGAGACAGCTTCCGGGATGGAAAAGATCATTAAATACGGCAATATTTATCAAACGGAGAACAACAGCACGGCCAATACCCTTTTTGGCGACCTGCCCAAGGCCATGGATATTCCTCTGCCCAAAATACCGGCTTGTGAGCCCTGGACCCTTACAGAACTGCTGGACCGGGAAAAAGAGGTAACCGGCATGTTCATCAGCGGTCACCCGCTCGACCATTTCCGGTTTGAAATAAAACACTACGGATTTACTACCCTGGCCGATTTTAACGAGATCAAGGAGGCGGTGACGCTCCAGGCGAATCCCGGCAGGACTTTCCGGCTGGCAGGACTGGTAACCGATGCCCAGCACCGGGTAACCAAGACGGGCCGGCAATTTGCGTCCTTCTATGTGGAGGATTATAGCGGAAAAAGTGAGTTTATGCTGTGGAGTGATGACTATATGCGGTTTTCCAACTATATGGAAAAGGGTAAAAACCTATTCATAACGGGTGCGTTTAAACAACGCTTTAACAAACAGGAATACGAATTCAAGATTGAGAAGATCGTTTTGCTGGAGAGCATCAAACAAAACCTCACCAAACAGGTTATATTAGATATCGAAGCAAGGCATATCAATGAGGACATGGTGAGCTTTATTGAAAAGAATGTTAAAACCCATCCTGGAAAGGCCAGTATTAAGTTTAACATCCGGGAAATGAAGCGGCAGTATAAGATCAGTTTGTACAGTTTGGAGACCGGATTTGAAATGAATGACGAAATGACGGCCTGGTTGCAGAATAAACCCGAGGTAGACGTACAGGTTGTCACTGTGTAAATGTGGATAACGCCATACCTGCAGGTATACCGAATTGGTTATAAATTTGTCGGTTCTTAGTAGTAAGTTTCGGAAAAGAGTCCCACAAAGGGAAACCCGCTCCAGGCTTATGATCAAGCAATAAAATAATTAACTTTACAACTAAATTTAGATTTATGGCATTAGAATTCACCGACGCGAACTTCCAGGAGAAGGTAATCGCTTCCGATAAATTGACCGTGGTAGACTTTTGGGCTGAGTGGTGTGGACCTTGCCGTGCAATTGGGCCAGTAATTGAAGACCTCTCTAAAGAATATACCGGAAAGATCAATGTGGGCAAAGTAAACGTTGACCATAATCCACAGATATCTGTTAATTACGGCATTACCTCTATCCCTGCTATCCTTTTCATCAAGGGTGGTAAAGTGGTAGACAAGCTGGTAGGCGCCCAACCGAAAGCAAACTTCGTAAAGAAGATCGAGCAGCACATCTAAGTGTAGCCGTCACCTATATAACGAAAAGCGACTCCGTTCAGACGGGGTCGCGTTTTTTTTTACCGGATTAAAGAGTTTTTTATTTATTTTTGAGAAAAAAACCGCGGGGTAAATTAAGTTGTTTATTTGTTTTAAATAACATGGAA
>CBIHOV010000050.1:0-55604 GCA_966211765.1 uncultured Paraflavitalea sp. | reverse complement strand
ACATCCCGGTCATTCAATATTACCGTACGTGCAGGATTCGAACCATCACTGTCACCTAAAATGAAATTATTATGAAGAAGTTAATAGATATGCTTTGCCTGGCGAGCCTGTTTACAACAGGTGGTTGCAAGAAATTCATAGATGTAAACGAAGATCCCAACAGGCCCATTGCCGTACAGGAAGCCCTTATCCTGGCGCCGGTGGAGCTGGCCATATCACATCGCCTCGTGTCGGGCGCCGATGGACTGGCGCCCATATTGGCGCAGCATTACATGCAGGTAGTGGCGCTTAACCAACCCGTGCCCAACCATGGCACTTACCTCGTGGTCAATTCAGAATTGAATGGCGATTGGACAACCGTGTATGTAGATTGCCTCAACAACCTGAAAATTTTGAATGCGCAGGCCGAAACCAATGGCAACTATCATTATGCCGGTATCTCCAAGATACTTTCTGCTTTTACCCTGGCAACAGCGGCCGATTGGTGGGGCGATGTACCCTATACCGAAGCCTTATTGGGCAGTAATAAATTTACCCCTGCGTACGATGCCCAGCAAAGCATCTACACTTCCGTTCAATCCTTGTTGGATGCTGGTATTGCCGATATTAATAAGAACCAGGGTAAGGTACCCGCCAATGATGATAATTTTTACAAGGGCGATATGGGCAAATGGAAAAAGCTGGCCTATACCTTGAAAGCGCGTTACTATATCCACCTTACCAAGGCGCCCGGCGCCACAGCTGCTGCCCAGGCCGACCTGGCCCTGCAGGCCTTGCAAAATGGTATGGCAGCAAACGCCGACGATATGAAATACAAATATCCCGGTGGAGCCGGTGGTGAGATACAATGGAATTGGAGTTTTGATCCTGTGTCTACCCTGGTGCTTTCCTCCGCTTTTGTGGATACTTTGAAAACAAGGAATGATCCACGCTTGCCCATCATGGTGGCGCCGGCTACTGGCACAGGCTTGTATACAGGCAGGGCCATCGGCACACCAACCGTGGGTCCCCTGGCAAATTACTCCCTCCCCGGTACTTTTTTCAGGAAGCTCGATGCGGAAAACTATATCGTCACTTATTCTGAAGCCTTGTTCATCAAAGCAGAAGCCACCCTCATCAAATCAGGTTTCGTCGCCGCACAACCGATCTATACAGATGCGATAAAGTCCCATATGCAAAAGCTCGGGCTCGATCCTGTTGGCACGGCTGTTACAACCTATCTGGCTGCCAGAGGAATCTTAACGGCTGGCAATGGATTACAGCGCATCATTGAAGAAAAAGTGATCGCCAACTTCCTGAATTTTGAGAACTGGACCGACTGGAGGAGAACAGGATTCCCCGTACTCACAAAAGTACCGAATGCCTTATCGGAGATACCACGCAGGTTATTGTATCCTCAACTGGAAAATACCTCTAATCCCCGGCCCCAGCAAGCTGCGCTGATCACAGACAGGCTGTGGTGGGATAAACCATAGTGTGCTGTATAAGTAAAACCAACAACCAAAAGCAAGAAACCCCGGATTCGGGGTTTTCTTGCTTTTAGGTAACCTACTTATTGACCAGTTCCATAAGTACTGTAATTAACGGGCATCCATACATATTTTCCACCCTCTGCTCTTAAATGACCAATACCGGGAAACGAAACATGGTCTCCGGCAACCCAGTAACCCTGTTTTGCAGCCTCGCTATAGGCTTTTTTACGCTGGAAGGCAGCAGCCTTCGGGTCAACATCATATTGGATCGTTACGGACGGATCCGTAAGCTGCACAGGGGCTACGTGCATGATATCTCCCCAGAAGACCAGTTTTTGGCCTTTACTTTCCAATGCATAAAACGTATGGCCGGGCGTGTGACCAGGGCTCGCAATGGGCGTAATGCCTGGCAGCAATTCACTACCGTATTCGAAGGCCTTAACCTTACCCGCTTTCAGGTAAGGACCTACCTTCTGTTCTGCGTTCTGAAAATAGAAATGCAAACCTTCAGGCGCCTTCTTCTTACTTTCTTCCGTCAGCCAAAAAGCTACTTCGGGTTTACTGATGTATATGGTTGCATTGGGGAAAACCATTTTATCACCTTCCATCAATCCTCCCGTATGGTCAGGATGGATATGAGTGATCAATACCGCATCGATCTGTTCAGGTTGATAGCCTGCATTATGCAGGCTTTTTGTCAATTGCCCCAGCGTGGGACCAAAAGCATCTGCCGTGCCGGCATCCACCAGTATCAGCTTATCATTGGCCTTGATCAGGTAAGCATTTACGGAAGTTTCGACCGGCGTTGTTACGTAGTGCTGTTGTAAAAGCTGGTCGATCTCGCCGGGTTTGGCATTGGTCAGCAGTTTGATCACATCCTGCGGTATCGTGCCATCCGAAAGTGCGATGACCTCAAAATCACCCAACTGCATTTGATAATAACCGGGTTGACGCAGCGATACACTGTTGGTGCTTTGCGCAACAGCCATCGAAGGAGAGGCGATCAGCCAGCACAAGGTTGTAAGAATAGCAAGGGCTGGCAGTAAAACAGACTTCATTGAAATGTTCATCTTATATAGATTTATAAGACAAAATTCAACCCTTACGGCTGCCAGGCGAAGGTCATTGGTCACTTTGATTTTGTGACAAATGTCACGTCAGGAACGGCTCAGGCGGCTCAGCGTTTCGCGGGATACACCGAGATAGGAAGCGATATATGATTTGGGAATGCGGTTGATCAGGTGCGGGTATTGCTGGATGAATTTTTCATAGCGCACTTTGGCGCTCCCCATGATCATTAATTGCAGACGTTTCTGAAGTGAAATATAACCCCAGTTAGACTTGACCGCCAGAAAATGTTCGTATTTGTGCATCTCTGCAGCCAGCTTGGTGCGGTTTTCCAGCGTGATGCCCAGCACCTCACAATCCTCCAGGCAATCAACACTGATGCTGGCTTTTGACCGGGTAAAAAACGCCTCTCTGTCCGTGATCCACCAGTCTTCCACCGCAAATTGAAAGATGAAATCTTTATCCGTTTTAGGCTCCGTTACAAAAGCTTTAAGGCAACCTTTTAAAACAAAATATTCGTGCTTCACATAATCGCCCTCTTGAATAAGGTAAGCGTGCTTCCTCACCTTCTTTACAACATAGTGGGATAAGATATAGTCAAATTCTTCATCCGACAAGGGGCTGATGGCTTCTATATGTTCTCTCAGCAAATGGGCCACGGAAACATGGGTTAAGTGAGCACCTAAGGTAATGATTAATACATCCTGGCGATTCGCCTGCGTTACTAAAAAGGAGCCGGTCGCCTAATACAGTAAATAAGGAGCCACTTTCTCGCGCCAATTGCCGGGGTCAGTATAGTGGGCGATGTCTTCAAGGCTGTTTTCTCCAGGTCCGGCTACCAGGCCTTCAGCGTCCCTTAATCCTGTCAGCAGATCGAGGTGCCGGGCACCGCTATGATTCACATAGGTGGGATAGGCAGCCCAGGCAAAATGGTCAGGATGCCATTTTTTGATCAGGCCGATCAGTAGCCACCCCAGCGCCACCGGCCTGAAGACCGCTGGATCATACGCATGAAGCATAATGCCATGGCATTGCTGCCCGGCATATTTTCCTTCCAGGGGTTTGAAACTAACGGGTCGGGCAAACACTCCTTTCGGATGTAGGTCATTAACAAGCTTAGCTATGCTAAGTCCATCCATCCAGGGAGCGCCGGCCACGCGAAAGGGTGTGGCCGTTCCTCTTCCCTCGCTGATATTGGTCGCCTCCAGCAGGCCCAGGCCTGGATACAATAGCGCAGACTCAAAGCAAGGTATAGCTGGTGAGGTGGGCACAAAAGAATAATGCTCTTGTGGGTAGAAGCTTGTCCGCTGCCAGTTGGCACAAGGAATAATGTCCAATTGAAAGGAATTGGAGTTTTCCTGTAAGAGCTGGCTGCTCCCGGTCGACTTGAAATAAATCGCCAATTCGCCCAGCGTACAGCTATGCCTGATTGGAATGTTCCATCTTCCGATAAAGCTGCTGTTGCATCGCTCATCCAGCAGGGGGCCTTCTGCCAGGTCTAATTGGCCAGATAAGGGGTTGGGCCTGTCGGCGATCACCAGGTGCTTCCTGTGCACCGCACAGGCTTCCAGCACATGCGTCATCGTCCATAGATAGGTATAGAAACGGCAGCCGATATCGGGAATGTCGAATAATAGCGTGTCTATTTCGGCCAGGGCCTGTTGATCGGGCGCCAACTTGCTGCCGTACAAGCTGGTAACCGGAAGCCCCGTCAAGGCATCAATCCCATCCTGCATTTCCGCGCCATCTACGCCGATCGTATCCAACCCATGTTCAGGAGAAAACAACCGGGTGATCCTGAATCCCGCTTCCAGCAGCGCCTGCCTCACTGGTATGAAGTCTGCAGTACAGGCAGCATGATTCGTTACCAGCCCAATCCTGTTGTTTTTCCATTCGGGTGGATTGGCCAATAGCTTGTCAATACCAGACACCATTAAATGCATCATATTTTGAGTTGTGGCAGGAGTAATTTTAGCCAAATTTTCTCTATTATAATTTATATCTCTTAAATATAGGAAATATAGCAGGTTAGCATTTTATCAAAAAAATTGTAGCTTTCTACGATGAGTATTTGACAAAGATCCCAATAACAACATAAAAAAGAGGTCAGGGTAAATTGATATATAACAATGGACATGAACAAAGACATAGCTGAACAGGGAATGGAGCGAATATCTAACTGTAGTCATGCAGACTTTTTACAGATCCTGAAAGACATTGAAGACTTTTGGGGCAGCAACAGAACCCTTTCCTATCACCATCCCATGTTTATAAACGAATTTGGGAATACCGCATTTGTTATAAAAGATAAAGACAAGGTGATCGCCTACCTGTTTGGCTTTGTGTCCCAGACAGCGCAATCAGGCTACGTTCATCTGGTTGGCGTTAGGTCCGGTCATCAAGAAAAGGGGTTGGGCAAACTACTATATGAACATTTTATAGCATACCTGAGAAGCATTGGCATTCAAAACTTAAAAGCCATCACAACGCCAACAAACGAAAGATCAATCAACTTTCATCGGAGTATCGGCATGGAAATGACAGGCGTTGAGAATGACAACGGAATAAAAGTGATCAAAGACTATTCTGGCGTAGGAGAAGACAGAGTAGTGTTTACAATGAAATTTACTTAAAACACCGCAACAATATGACATCATTTAATCATTCGGGGCCTGAAGGTGATATTGAGATCATCAGGCAGGTTTATGCCGGCATCAATCGGAACGATATCGATGCTGTGTTGGATTTGATGGATGCCGATATCACGCGTATAGAACCTGAAGGATTTCCGACAGCCGGTACCTACCAGGGGCACAGCGCTATGCGCCAGCATCTGATCACTGGAAGAAGCACCTGGGCAGAAGGTGCCTGTGAACCTGTCGATTTTTTTACTGCTGGAAATAAGATAGTTGTTACAGTTCATATTAAAGTCCGGCTTAAAAATAATCCGGAATGGATCGACGCGCGAATAGCAGACGGGTTTATCATAAAAGATGGCCGGGTGGCAGAATTCCATTCCTTTGCGAACAACCAAAAAGCTTTTGAATGGGCCGGGATCGCGGCTAATCTTTGATTGATCGCTACTTTGTTGGGACGACCAGCCACCAGCTAAAATAATTAAAGGAAAGTGCAAAACCGGGCAGATCGCAGTTCTGGTGCGGCCTGCGGATTAGTTAAATGAATAATTTATCCGGTATAAACCGCTGATCTAAAATATTTTCTGTCATTTTTTTTGGTTGAATAAGTTGAAATACTACTTTTGCGCCGGAGAGATGGCAGAGCGGTCTAATGCGGCGGTCTTGAAAACCGTTGACTGTCACAGGTCCGGGGGTTCGAATCCCTCTCTCTCCGCTGAAACATACAATAAACGAAGTAAGAAACCCGCAAATGCTTGAGTTTGCGGGTTTTCTCTTTTTAAGCATCAACCAAAATGGCATCCAACCGACTGAAAATGAACATATTCAGTCTTTGAACAGGTCTTGTTAAGGCGTAACTGAGGTTCTAATTTTATAACGTAAACATGAATAGTTATGTTAGGCAAGAACTTCTGTGTGCTTTTCTTCTTAAAAAAGCCCAAAAACTATGTGTCGGGTGAGATGCCTGTTTACATGCGTATTACTGTTGATGGGAAGCAAAAAGAAATGACCACATCACGCCATTGTGATCCTCAATCCTGGAATCAAAAAGCAGAAAAAGCATTTGGTAAAACCGAAAAGGTAAAAGAACTAAACAATCATCTTACTGCTTTACAGGTAAAGGTATTTGAAGCAAGGCGCTCATTGACAAGATGAACCTTTTTGGTTTTCACTGGCTGTAGGGACGCTGGGAGGTTTGATATGTTCTTTGCCTGTTATAGCCATTATACTTCCCGTCCTTATGTGGCGGAAGAACGCTAAATCAGCTTATCAATGACCTTCTTCAAATCCTCGATTAATTTATCAGAATATCCGTCCAGATTATAAACGATTTTTCCCGTCTTATCAATTACAAACAAAGCCGGAGACGCGGTCACATGATAACCCGCTTCAATTTTCAAACCCTGATAAACGGATAGCATGGTGATCCCTCTGTTGGTTAGAAATGCAGACAGATTGTCCCTGGTGGGGTCATCCTTTGTGTTTATACCGATAAAAACTACAGGACAATCCTTATATTTTTCATGCAAGACCTGCAGGGAAGTCATCTGTTTCTGACATGGCAGGCAGGATTTGTACCAGAAATCCATGATCACTATTTTTCCCAGTAAACTCGAGAGCTTCAATTTGGTTCCATCCAGCAAGGGTAACTCCCAATCAGGAGCCTCAGTTCCGATTGCGAGAAGGCTTGCAGGTTTATCTTCAGGAAGATCTGCACTCACTTCCCGGTTATAATTTCCCAGTGAGGATTTCAAAAAGCCATCGGATGATGGAATGTCAAATTTTATCTCATCGATCCAAACATCAAACACCTGAACTTCCCTGGCCTTTCCCGTGCTGTCTTCGAAAGTGACATAATTCCGTACAGGAAGGAATGTCTTTGCAGAAATAAAATAGTATTGCCTTGACTTCATCTTGTTCTTCCCTTTTCTTGTCAAAGTCTCTACTTTGTAACACTTTTCGCCTCTGAATATTTCCTCGCCTGTTACAACCACCCGGCCAATCATGCTGTCCGTATTATAATATTGCAGGCCGTCATTGATATATTTGAAGAATGGATAAATGGTATAATTGCTTTTAAGATCGTTCAGTTTTTCCGGCGAAGTGCCGACAGATGAAACTTCCAAAGTTTGGTTCCACGGAGTCAGGGAATAATAATTTCTTCCATCAAAAAGTTGCTGGTATTTATCATCCCGCTTCGAATACAACTGGAGGCCAACCGATCTTTCGACGGCATTTTTCCTGAACCTGCACTGAGTGATGCTCTTCTTAAAGACCGTATCCTCTCCATTTACCGAGCGGTAGTAGTTGTTATGCAGCGTATAGAAGCCGTTTTCAATCTTGCTGGCTGCGGAGTTCACTAAATCCAGCAACTGCTTTGCTGCCAATTCCTGTGACTTACACCCGGCGCATAATATAATAAGAATTATACCGAGGGAGGCAATTCTCATGGTCAGGTTTTTGAACGATTACATTACAAGTTAGCTGTTAACTTTCAAAATAACAAGCGGCTGAAATACAAATCAGGTACATCGATTCCGGCATTTTCGCGGTAGTCAAGGCTGTCTTCACTTGCATCTGGAGGCAAACGCTGTTCTTTCAAAGAAGTTAAGTTATTAGCCACGGCTATCTTATCAGCAGCAATCATTAGACGATTTCCATAATCCAGGGCATCTTTGGCTAATTTAGATTCCCACGCCTCATTGACCAGCTCTTCCCCGATGATGTCTACACAATCGGTTAGGAACTGACCCCGGACCACATCCGGGACGAATATCTTTCTTAAACCAGCTTAAGTTTTCCCCACCTGGCAGTTTTGATCTTTGTATCATAAGCATTATTTCATCAGACTGATATTTGTCATACCGCCATCCACCAACAGTTCGCTGCCCCAAATAAAGGTTGATTCGTCAGACGCAAGAAATACAGCCGCCTTTCCGATATCAGCAGGTTGGCCAAGCCGGCCCACAGGGACCTGGTTCACCCAGACTTGTTTAATCAGGTCAACCTGTTCGGCAGGTGAGAATTTGTCAAACACCGGCGTATCGATACTGCCGGGCGAAAGCACATTCCCCATCACCGGCTTAATATGCCTTTTCACGTTACAGTTTGAGTCTTCAGCAAATACTTATTGTGAAAATTTATTATCTTATTGATATCCACCACAAATCGGTTCGAAAGTTGTACCCTACAGCCCGCTTCCGGCCCGCCGAACGTAGCAGTTCTGGCGGGTTTTGCATTTCTAGGCACTTTGTCAGGCGCGGGCCTTCGGCGGACAAGTCCGCCCACACTAGTTGCTCAGGAACATTTGGGCTGCAAACTTGCGCCAGTAGAAAGCATAGACCTCGTCAATTTTATCTTTACTTTAGTATGGGCTGGCTTCAATATTGATTAAGTATAGGTATGAAAAAGTTCCTTTTATTACCATTTATCGCCTTGCTGCTGTCGGCGCCCGTTCAGGCGCAGCAGTCGACAAGCCGATTAGCTATACAACTCAACAAAAACATCCTTAAACCCGGCGATTCATTACTGGTAACAGTGGATTATGAAACTGGTGGTGGTCAACTAATGAACCAATCCCTGGCAACACTGGAGCTGGTGATTGAAAACAATGAGGGCCGGCGCACCCGCCTCCGCTGGCCGGTGATCAATGGGCGTGCTTCCGGTAAAATATTCTTACCCGATTCGTTGCCCCTCGGCAAATACACGTTGCTGGCTGGCTTGCAGAAACGATTTTTCGAAGTGATTGGCCAGATAAAAGACGCCAGGAATCTCGGAAGTGTACAAGCGATGCTTCTCACCAAAACCGGCGACTGGGACGAGCAAAAAGTAACTGTGACTCCGGACGGCACCTTCGCTATCCGTAACTGGCTGTTTGAAGACAATGCATTGTTGGCTTTCCATCAAACAAAAGACAATAACCAGCCGCTGAATATCAGCATCAGTAGTCAACTTGATTCCACCTATGAACCACTGGCCGTAGCAGGCAGGACCTTTTACATAGGCAACCCGCCGGCAGCGGTGCGGCCAAGCCTCAATAAGCCTGTTGAAACCCCGGAAGCGCTTTTTGCAGATCGCGGTATTATGCTCCCAGCGGTCATTGTAAGAAGAACCGCCAGAACCCGGGCGCAGCAATTTAATGAAGAGTATGTCAGCGGCTTGTTCCGGTCGGGAGACGAGCGGTTGATTGCTATTATGGATGACCCCAGTGCGATTGGTTTTACCAATGTTTTTAACTACCTGCAAGGCAGGGTGGCTGGTCTGCAAATAGCGCCAACAGGCGCAGCTTCGTGGCGTGGCAGCCAGGTAATGTTCTTTCTGGATGAGGTAAGGGTGTCCGCTCAACAGATAGCTAATATACCCATGACAGACATTGCTATTGTAAAAGCATACCCCCCACCTTTTATTGGCGCTGCAGGCGGCGGCGCTGGGATTGCTGTTTATACCCGTAGAGGTGGCGAAGCCGATTATCTACCCGCCAACAGGCAGGTGTTTAAAGTACGAGGCTACACGCCATCTGCAATAGCGTTGGACATGAATAAGCTAAGGTTATAATTATAGGGCTGGGTTAAATTTTTTCCTTCGTTAGCCTTTGATGTATCGCCGTTGTTGTGTCTTCTGATCAATAACACAAGGGCTGTGATATGCTCTATATTGGCAGAAAGGAAAATCAGCAGCATTAATCATGAAGGGTTTTCCTCTGTTTGATTTATTTAACCGGACCTTCATGATGCCTGCGGATTTAAGTAAACGATACCTTTTTTTACAATGTTTACATTTTAATTTACAATCCTGACCCTTCAAGCTGAAAGGATCAAAGTAGTTTTGCTGTATCAATCTTTAATAGGATATGGAAACTAAAGGAAACGATTTGAACAGCCTGCTCATCATGCTGGAAGG
Source organism: uncultured Paraflavitalea sp. (assembly GCA_966211765.1). GTDB lineage: Bacteria > Bacteroidota > Bacteroidia > Chitinophagales > Chitinophagaceae > Paraflavitalea. Next base: position 45,529 of record CBIHOV010000050.1, on the reverse strand, counting down.
ACTAATCCACTCGCCTGCGCAGGCACAGCTCACACCTGGTGCTCCGGATACCTATTACCAGCTCAATGTTTAAAAAGGTAATGCAGCAGATAGGTCTGGCAGTTTTTTTGTTCCTCATAATTAAATAGAAAAAATATGAACTATGTGCTCGGCTATACTTTGTTCTTAACGTCTGTTTTTCTCACTTCCTGTGGACAAAGCCAAACGAACTCACCTAAAGAAACTGTCAAGTCCGAAATCAAAAACATAGTCACTTCCCCCGGATCTAATGAAGGTAATATTTACTCCAAATATGTGTATGCTGATTCTATGGGTAAGCGTCTAATTATAAAAAATAGTTTTTCAAGAGGTATAATATACACGGACCCTAATGGGAAGACACAAAATAAAGTTTTGTTTTGGACCAGAATAACCAATGAAACAGAAAATCCATTAGAATTGAATATAGGCTTTCCTGTAGAATATGAAGTTCCGTCTTTACCTGGTAGATACTTTAAAATATTGCTTCCTTCTGATACAATGGCACTTGATAAAGAACCATTGCCAGACTATGGTATAACAGATTTAAAATCTTTTTTGGATAATAATATTCATAAGCCGTCATCTTTAAAAAGAACTATTAATCCAAAAGAATCGGGTGGTTTTTATGTTGCAATTCTCTTTGATAGCGGAGTAGTTGGTCCATTTCGAACAGGACTAAGTATAAAGGGGCAAAATCTTTTTTATAAAGTTACACGATACACTGGCAAACAAGGAGCCTCATTAGTTGACGAGAAAGAAATTAATTGTGGAAGTATTAGTTTGAAAAATTTGATGCTGCAGAAATAAAGCAGAGCCAGTGCACAATTAATGTTTATAGGAAATAGCGAGCTCGATGATAATAAAGGAAACAACTGTTGCCCGCCTGTCCTTTTGGCCATTATGCCGCCATTAGCAAGGAGGGAATTATTGGGTGGGGCGTGGGTGTTGTTGTCGTTTGCTAATGGCGGGCCTTGTTGTCTGATTGTTTGAGTTGGCGCTCTGTATTACGTAGCCACGGTGTGTGCAGCAGCGTGGGGGGAGGGTTTTTAGGATGCAGCGGTAAATACGTGGGCTGCCCTGTCAACAGGTAGTGGAAACAATTACCTGGTGTCAACCCTATCTCTCTTTTACACTAACTTTTATTTGCGTAAAAGAGTGTGCGGGGAAACTATAGGTGATCTTATTATTGCTGACGGGCACCTCCTTTGTGACCGGTAAATACTGATCTTTTTTGTCGTAAGTAAAGGGCGCTGTCAAAGAGCCACTATTCACTTCGCTCACTTGTGCTTTCCCGCCAAAGTCGCCTGCGGTACTCAATATGTCAGTGGTGATGGATTTGTCCTGGTGCCTGTTCACCACATTGATATACACCGTATGTGATTCTTTGGAATAAACAGTGGTAACATCCAGGTAGGGAATGCCTTTGTATTTGTCGGTGCCAAACGTATCGCAAGCCACCCAGGTGTCGATCGCATTGCCAAGGCAGTTGTTCGAGAATAGCTTGAACGTATAAAACAAGGGCGATTTAAAAGTGCCTTTCTTAGGGTCTGATGATAGCAGGCTGGTCATCAGCGTAAAATTGGCCATTTTAACGACGTCTGCATGGCGGATAAAGGAATTCAGGAATTGTGCAATGGGCAACACAGATCGGAAGTTGTTGCCAAAAGAGCCCCACTCATCCACAGAAAGATAAATGGGGTTTTTAAAGTTATTCCTGGCCCTTTGCGTGGCTATTTCATGCGCAGTGACCGTAATCTTCTCTTCAACATCCATGGCGCTCGCCCCCATAAAGCTGTAATAGTCGGCAGCATTCTCCCAATACTTGTGTATGGAAAGATAGCTGACCATATCTCCCAACCTGGAAAGCACCTGGCGGTTCCAGTCTACCCAACTTCCTTTGTTGCTGTACCAGGACGAACCACAAGCCACGAGTTGTATACTGCTGTCGACAGCTTTCATCGCTTTGGCAGCCTCCCTCGCTATATTCCCGTATTCCTCTGCATTTTTATGGCCCAGCTCCCAGGGCGCACCATCCACTTCATTACCAAGATCCCAGATCTTCACCTTGTAGGGAGCAGGATGACCATTTTTTGCACGCAGGTCGGAATAGTAGGTGCCGCCTTTGTAATTGCAATATTCCACCCAGTATACCGCATCCATAATGTTTGCCAGGCCAAGGTTTACACATACTATGTTTTCACTCCCGATCGATTTATTCAATTGCATCCATTCATCGGTACCTACATGGTTATTGTCTACCCCACCCCATGCCAGGTTTACGCGGGTGGGACGTTGATCTTTCGGACCGATCCCATCCTGCCAGTTGTACCCCATTAAAAAGTTGCCACCGGGCCAGCGCATATTGGTTACTTTTAACTCCTTCATGGCATCCAGGTAATCCTTCCTGAAACCGTGCTCATCGGCCAGCGGTGAGGAGGGATCGTATAGATTTCCGTAGAGTGTATTGAACTCCACGGAATCGGGCAAGCCCAACCTCCTTCCGTTAAAATGGATAGGCTCCATGAATACGCCATATATTTTAGGGTCAATTTCCCCGATGGTCCTTTCAATATCGATCTTAATTTTCGCTGTTTGTGCCTGTATTACACAAGGAAACAGGTAAAATAAACAGGCCAGTATTTTTCTCATACTAATTATTTTACTGAATTGCTTTGATGTTCCAATCATTCAAACTTTACCCAATCCACCCCCAACGACCCATTCCCTTTCGCCACCACAAATAGGTTCTGTATGCCGGATACTCCCTTGGATACAGGGGTTTTTATCGTTTTCCATTCCCCGCTTCCTGCAACCTTAACAGTTGCGATAACAGGGCCGTCAATACTTCCGCTGTGAATTTCGAGCGTGTTGTCGCCTTCAGCCATCCCCTTTACCAGCACCGATTTGGGAGCCTTCTTCCCAAAATCTACACTGTTGTATTGTACCCAGGCGCCGCTCTCCCTAAAGTCCGTTCTCCAGCCTTTAAACCTGTCAGCAGTATCAAGAAAAGATATGGAAGCACCCCGGTCGCTCATCGCTGTATACCGGTCTACCTGTATTTCGCTGGTGGCCCTGGTCACTCCGATACCCCTTAAAGTAGGCACTACCTTTTTTATGGTGCCATCATCATTAAAGGAAAGGCTGTCTGCTCTTATTGACCTTGCCTTATCAAATCGGGGTGAATAGTCGTTGAGGTGGTAGAACAGGTACCACTGGTTCTTGAATTGAATAACAGATTGATGATTCGTCCAGCAGCCCGTGGCCGATTCATCCATGATAACGCCCGTCATTTTAAACGGCCCCAATGGACTATCACCCATGGCATATTCCAGTCTTTCCGTTTTATTTTCTACATGTGGAAAGGTGAGATAATAGCGACCATTGCGTTCGAAGAGATACGGTCCTTCTTTCAGCCCTTTAGTCGGAAGGTCCTGTAATACCACCGGGTCGGATGCCAGCTCCAGCATATTATCTTTCAGCCTGGCGCCAAAAATATTTCCCTGCGACCAATAGAGATAAGCCTGGCCATCCTTGTCAATAAATACATTGGGATCGATCCCATGTACATTTTTGATCGGTGTTGACTGAGGGATGTAGGGCCCCCGGGGATTATCAGCCACTGCCACACCAATGGCAAATCCCCTTCCATACAATACAGAATCGGGGGTGGCCGGGAAATAAAAATAATATTTACCATTCCTGTAGATGCAATCAGGCGCCCACATGGCATACCCATCAGGCTTTGCCCAGGGCACAGCAGTCTGGGTTACGATCATACCATGGTCTTTCCATTCCGTAAGGTCTTTGGAAGCGTACACATGATAGTCCTCCATGCAAAACCACCCGATGCGGCCATGACCAGGTGTGGCAAGAATATCATGTGAGGGAAACACATACACGCTGTCGCCGAAAACCCGGGCCGAAGGGTCTGCCGAATACATATTCCTGATAAGCGGGTTCTGGCCAATCGCCCCTTGAACCATTAATACCAGTAAGCACATTGCAAATACTTTTCTATCCAGGATTTTTTCCATATCGATCAACATATTATTTAAACAATCTTGGCGCAAAATCATTGAGTGCCCTGCGCCAGGTGAGCCATTCGTGGGCCGTGCCCTGCGATTCATGGTACACCAGGTTTTTGATACCGTGGTTTTTCAATGTCTCGTAGGTTTGTTTTGCCTGCGGGCCTTCTGCAGTACCAATGCTGATAAACAACAGTTTCATCTTTTTATTAAAGGCGTCTGCATCTTTAAAGGCGCCATTATAGGCTGTCTCCACCGTTGTGGGCGGGGCTGTAGGATTAAAAGGATTGGCGCCAAAACGACCTGAGCCACTAAATCCACCCATCCAGGCAAATTTGTCCGTATTGTTCAGTACTGCATTCCATGTTTGAGCACCACCTCTTGATAATCCGGCCATCGCCCGGTGTTCCCGGTCAGTATAAGTACGGAAGGTTTTATCAATATAAGGGATCAGGTCTTTCATCAGAATGTCAGTGATATCTCCCGATGCTTTACGCACGTCCGAATTGGTTTTAATATCCCCGCTGGGCATTACGATGATCATGGGAACGGATTTGCCGGCCGCGATCAAGCCATCCATGATATTGGCTACATGCCCCTGGACGGACCAACCGTTTTCATCCTCCCCCCATCCATGCACCAGGTAAAGGACCGGATACTTTTTTGTTGTATTTTTTTCATATTCAGCCGGTACATACACATTCACGTGCCGTTCCAGGCCATTAATATCAGACCAATGGTAAAGTGAACGAACTTGCCCATGAGGAATATCCTTATTGAATCGATAATAATCCCCCTCAGGGCCTTCAGGAATTTCAATACCTGCCGATTCCCAGTTACTACCAAAATAAGCCTCGCTTCCCCTGTCCATTACCGGAACACTATCGATCATCACGGCGTAATAATGGAACCCTACCACCAGCGGGTCCGTGGTATACCACCAAACCCCTTTTTCATCTTTTGTCATAGCGTGTTTTCCACTCAACTGCAGGGTTACATTTTGTGCATAGGGCGCCACCACCCTGAAGGCCGCCTGCCGGGTTGCAGGATTGACAGCCGGATACTGCGACAAGAACGTGTTGGTCGATGCAGGTTTGAAGCCTGCGGGAAGCGGCTGCTCCTGGTTGTTCTGAATGCCGGCAAACTGAGCTGATAACATGTTATGAACCATAACAGCTATCAGCATAAGAAAGATATTTTTCATGATTGGTAGATTAGTTAATAGGATTTGTCTGTGCTTGATCATAATTTTTTTGGTAAAAAAAACCGCTCTAGTGTGTGTAGATAGCCTTTGTTGTAGTTTCTCCACGTGGTGAATTAGAATAGGTTACTATTGATAGCGACCCATCCTTTATCGTCCAGGTTTCGGTTGATTTAAATTCATTGGTTTCTCCATCTCTTTCAAACTTAATAGTATTACTAACTATAAGTGCTGAATTGTCGTCAGACCATTTAGCGGTTGTTTTTCGCTTTGATCCGCCAAATCCTTCCGACTCGGTTACCTTGCCATCATAGCTTAAAGTAAGCGTAGTGGTAACCGGATCGCCACCATTAAAACCAGGAGTTGTTCTTGTGATGGTAATAGCATTGTCTTTTTGCTCAACTTTAAGAGAACGGGCAACAAAGCCCCCAAAATCGCCGAGCTCGCTTTTTGATTCATTTAGTTTCCAGTCCCCGGAAAAATTAGCACGCTCTGCCATTTTTGTAAAAGAGAGAAGAAACAAAGCGGGAATCAATAAGAAATGGGATGTTTTTCCAAAAAGAGTTTTCATAACAAATAATTTTTTAGGTAATAAAATGTAAAAAGATGACGGGTTCCTTGTGTTAAAGCAGGAAAGCCCCTGGCGCCATCGGCTTGATGGGCTTTCCTGTTAGTCATTATCAGCAATCAAAGCATTAATAACCGGGTGTTTGCACAAGTTTGGGATTTTGTGCAAGGGCCGACTGCGGGATCGGGTGCATATATTGCCTCAGTTTGAAAGCATGTGGATGGTTCAATCCTACCGGCGTATATACCCAGGTGCCGCTGTTATCAGCTTTTGTATTTTCGATCTTCATGCCATGTAGATCAACAGTCAGTACCTGGTCTGCAATTTTCCAACGGATGATGTCCTGGAAACGTTTGTTTTCAAAGCACAGCTCTACCCTTCTTTCCTGGCGGATGGCATCACGCATCTGGCTTTGACTTAACGCTGCGGGCAATTCAGGCAGGTTTACACGGGCCCTCACTGCATTCATGGCAGCATATACAGAAGCATCCGGGCCAACTGCCTCATTTTGCGCTTCAGCATATCCCAACAGCACTTCCACATACCGGAAATAAATATAGTTGGCCCCACTCAATCCTGTTGCTGGCCGATTTCTTGGATTCAACTTCTTCCTGAAATAATACGCCGTATTGCTCACATCCGTGCTCGCAAAATCTATTTGGTTCGGCGATGGTTTCACTTTATCAATGCGGGTATAAATGGTATCCTGTGCCGACATCCAGTCCATTTTATAAGGCGCTCCATCGTAAACGATCCATTTATAAAACCTGCGTTCACGGCCCACATAAGGACGTTGAGGATCATAGCCCGAGCTGGGGTCTGTTATAGGTTTACCATTGGCCATGAAGAATTGATCTACCAGTTCCTGCGTAGGGTTATAGTTTCCCCAGGTGTAGTAAGAACCGAGCACATAAACAGGGCCCCCATATTGTTCATAATTCGATCCCTTCACATTGGGCACATATTGCCTGTCCCAGATCACTTCAGCGTTATACTCATTGTCCTCATACCAAAGCGTGGAATCCTCGGCAAAAAGTCCGTAAGGTTTCCCTCCTCCCCAATCATCCATGAACTTTTTAAACGAAGCGGCAGCCGTTGCCCAACGCGTTACATCTGCATTGCCAAATCCGGCTATCTTATTAGGATCGCCGCCTCCTGGATAAGTGGCAGAATTATAGGTAGGGCTGGCGGCCACTAACTGCAAATAAGCCTTTAACATTAAAGCTGCGCCCAGCGTAGCCCTGCCTGCATCCGTATTGCCTTTGTTGTATTTAACAGCCAGGTATTTATTGGTAAGTATCGTATCCAGGGTTTTTGTTAAAAAGTCGAGTGTTTCTGCATAGGTGCTTCTTTTTACAAACAAATTGGCCGTATCTGTACGCACCTGTGGGTCTAAAATAATAGGCACACCTCCCCAATTGAGAAAAAGAATGCTGTAGTGAAAAGCCCTGTTGAACCGGGCTTCATCGATGCGTTTATTGGCCCAGGCTTCCCCGTAATTGGTTTTATGGGCTCTTACCTGCTGAATAAACGTATTGCATTTCCGGATAGAAGTATAAAGAGCAGGCCAGTTATGCCTGCTGACAGTTTGAATGCCGGTAGCGCCACCACCAAAAAGTCCATAATTGGTAGAGGCAGGATCCAGGTTCCCGTCCTTAAATTTCCAGGAGTTGTAATAAAAACCCGCATCATTATCATCCGTGAAATTGTCCAGGTTTTCCGGCTGCGCATAGATGTCCGGCATCTGGTCATATACATCATTTAAAAAAATATCGGCATTGGATTCAGTGGCCCATTGCGTGTTGTCGTCCAGACTTACTTTCTGCTGGTTGTCCAGGTCTTTGTCGCAGGAATACAATCCCAGCAAGCCCGTTATTAGGCAACTGTAAAGAATATATGTTTTAACTGGTCTCATCATTTTAATTTTTAAATGTTAGAAAGTGATATTAAAGCCAGCCAGGAATGTTTTCTGAATAGGATAACCTTGTTCGCCGGTTGTTTCAGGATCTGTAAACTTCAGCTTCCCGAGCGTGAATATGTTTTGACCTGTTACATATATTCGTACATTTTTCATGCTCACCTTTGAACTGATATGGGTAGGTATCGTATAACCCAACGAGGCAGTTTTTAAACGCAAATACGAACTGTTAACAAACCAGAAATCAGAAGTTTGTCCATTGTTGTTGGTAGGGGCAGAATAGGCCCTGGGGTATTTTGAGTTCTGATTGTTGGTAGTCCACCTATTGTTATAATACTCGTAAGCAGAATTGCTATTGTTGTTCAGGTGAGCGACCGTCATAAAACCATAGACATTAAAGCTCGACATGCCCGAACCCTGCAACAACATAGAAAGATCAAATCCCTTCCAGCTGGCATTTACATTAATACCGTATATAATGGAAGGTGTCTGAGGTTTGGCGATGACCGTTTCATCATAAGAATCGATCTTCCCGTCTGGAGCTCCATTGGGGCCTCCCAGATCGGCATACCGGATATCACCGGGACGCAGCGTACCGAATTGTGCGATCGCATATCCATCCGTGGCATTAATGACCCCATCACCGTTTTTATCATCGGCAGTAGAGAACAGGCCAAGTGATTTATAGCCGAACACCGTATTAAATTGACGGCCTGTTCTGCTGCGCCTTGGATCGTTCTTGGTTACGGGCGACTCATACAACTGTATTACTTTGTTTCGTGCATAAGTAAAGTTGCCGTCAACCGATACCTGCAGCCCATTGTTGAATTTTTTGCTGGTGCCAAGTGACAATTCAATGCCATGGTTGTCCATAATACCTGCATTTTCCTGGGCAAGCTGCAGGCCATATTCCTGTGGCACCACGATGTTGGGAGCCAACAACATCCCTGTTCTTCTTTCATAAAAATAGTCGGCTTCCACTCTTAAAAGCCCTTTCCACAGCGTTGCCTCAACAGCCACATCTGTTTTTTTGCTGATTTCCCAGGTAATATTGGGGTTATTTTCTATCGACACGTAGGAGCCCTGCACCAGCGCGCCATCCCCAAAAGCGTACGCATTTCCCCTGAGCGGGTAGCTGCTTAAGAATTGAAACCCCGTACTGGTAAGATTGCCGGATTTGCCCCAGGATCCCCTGAGTTTAAGAAAATCCACAAAGCTGGCTGATTGAAGAAAGTCCTCATTCGAAAGTATCCAACCCACAGAAAATGCAGGAAGATAAACCCATCTTTTACCGGGAGCAAAATAGTAATGACCGTCATACCTGCCCGAAGCTTCCAGCAGGTAACGCCTGTCATAAGCATAGCTGGCACGGTACACATAACCCACCTGGCTGCCCGTACCCGATCCACCGGCAATATCAAAGTCGTTTTTATTGGAGCTGCCCAAGGACAACTCATCGATATTCACCGCGTAATTGTTTATTCTCGCTCTAAAATCATTTTGTTTATTATTTCTCTTTTCTGCTACTACCAATCCGGTCACATCATGTTTGCCAAACACATTGTGGTAATTCAGGTAACCCTGCCAGGTAATCGTATTGTTTGTCCAGTATTGCTGGTTCAACCACCCATAAGTGGTGGCACTGGTTTCCTGGGTAGAATAAGCAGGTGTATAAGTATAAGGAGGAGCAGCACCGCTTTGCGTCCAGTAAATAAATGGCCGGTGCCATTGCTTTTGCGTATAATAATACGGATCATAACTGAACGCCCCTTTTATACTAAGCCCCGGTATAAAAGGAAGTTTTTGCTCCAGGGTAACTGTGCTCAGCAAATTGTTGGTATTTTGACGGAAATAACCTTCAGAGTTGATGACGCCGATCGGAGCATTGCCTGAACTTTCACCCCATAAGCCATTGCTAAATCGGAGCGGAGCAACAGGAATGAACTTATAAACGCCCCTGAACAACTGGCCTGTGCCTCCATCCACATCAGTGGTTTTTTGTATAGCCCCATTTAAAGTGACAGAGGCGGTGGTGGTGGGTGTTATATTGATGTCGAGGTTCACACTATAATTGTAGCGCTCATAACCCGACCTGTCAAACATACCGTTCTGTTTAAAGTAACCGAGGCCGGCATAATACTTAATGGTGGAGCTACCGCCACGAACCGAGAAATTACCCTGGTAAATGGGCGAATGTTTTTTTACCACATCATTCAATGCGTCTGAAATGGGATACAGGTCCGGGTCTTTCGCATGGTTAGCAAGGTAGGAGTCGATATAGGCCTGGCTATAGGTAGGGTTTGTTCCCGTTGGGTTTTCTGTTGTATAAGCTTCCAGCTTCAGCTTCATATAATCCGTCGCACTGAGCATTTTGGGCAAATACGTAGGTTGCTGATCACCAATATAGCCTCCAAAACTTAATACAGGCGCCCCGGTAACACCCCTCTTTGTCGTAATAAGTACAACACCATTGGCGCCGCCCAATCCATAGGCCGCCACCGCAGCAGCATCTTTTAATACAGATACGCTTTCGATATTATTGGGGTCTACTTCATTGATATTATTCCGGATCACCCCATCCACCACAATCAATGGGGTCGTATTATAAGTAACGCCATTCACCGTGGTACCCGTGGTCGCAATGCCCCTCACGTAGATCGTAGCATTGTCCGCACCGGGTCGGCCGCCATTGGCGCGCGTGATAACACCCGTAGCCCGGCCTGCCAGCGAATTCGAAATATTGGCCGCCGGCACGGCAGCCAGTTGTTCCCCTTTCACCCTGGCTACTGAGGCCGTAGAGAGTTGCTTTTTTTGCGTACCGTAGCCGATTACGATCACATCTTCCAGTGAATTGATCCCGGGGCTCAAAGCTATCATCATATCGGATGCCCCGGCATTAACCGCCACCTCTTTTATCTGAAAACCAACATAAGAAATAACCAGCACCGCTGCTCTTTCCTGAACGGTAAGGCTAAAACTTCCGTCTGCAGCTGTTGTAGTCGCATTGGTGCGCCCCTTTTGCGTAACGGAAGCTCCCGGCAGCCCATTACCCTTGTCGTCCAGCACTTTTCCACTCACCGTAAAAGCAAAAGGCGATGGCGGGGTATTGGCAAAGGAGCTTACCTGGGACATTATGAAAGCAAGAAAAAACCATACTTTAATATGGCAGGCAATTCGTTTCATACAATTAGCGATTTTTTGGTTAGATAATGAAAGGTTTTCACCAGGTACGGAGGCTGTAACTGATTGTGCAGATGCGCGTTATGTAACAGCGCTGGAATAGATGGCGGAGAAGATACAAACCTGGGGGGGAAGCCGGGAATGAGCCCGGGCTGGTAAACTTGTTCATAATGGCAGCAGTTTGGTAATTACAATAATTCAACTTGTTGAATAGTGTAATGCGATCAGTTAGTAATTCTAAGGCAATCAGTTAGAAAATGAGTAGCCGGTAATAATTGTAAACCGGCACTTGTATAAAATTCGATAAATTGACAATGGATGCATGGGACGTTTGTCGGATATGATGTCAATAATGTTCGGATTTCTTGTCAATATGGCAATTAATCGCAAATTGTACATAAGTACTATCCCTTATATATTGCCTGCCATGAAATATATACCTTTCATTTTCCTTTCCTTGCTTGCCATAGCTGGACATACACAGCCCAGGCATATTAATTTCACCTCCCTTACCGTCAAGGACGGGCTACTATCAAACTCAATTTTTGGCATTTTGAAAGACAGGCATGGCCTGATGTGGTTTGCCACCACCGATGGATTGAATAAATACGACGGCACCAATTTTACCGTTTACCGGAATATTCCCGACGATAGCACCAGCCTGCGGGCAAACGAAGTGTTGGCTTTACACGAAGACAAGGTGGGCAATTTATGGATTGGCACCGGTGGAGGCGGTATGAGCCTTTATAACCGTCAAAAAAACACCTTCGAGCATTTCACGTTCCATAATACAGCATTAACCGCCAATGCTGTTATCAAGAGCATTTGCAGTGATTACCGGGGTAAACTATGGATAGCGCCCTACGCAAGCTTATATGTAATGGATACCGCATCCAGGTCAGTGTCAGAGATATTTCTTCCGGATGCCAACGGCAATCCTGTCAAAACCGTCGTGGAATGTGTTTTTGAGGACAGCAAACACAGGATATGGATCGGCACCCATGATGGTCTCTTCCGGTATACCATTGCCACCAATTCGTTCAGGCGTTTTTTATACCAGCAAGCTGATTCTTCCGGCATAGGCGATAATCTTGTACGTGCCATCGCAGAAGACAGATCAGGCACCATCTGGGTAGGCACCTTCAACGGCCTGAGCAAATTGCAGCCGGATGATCAACACTTCATCACTTACAGGCACACACCCGGCAACGAAGCATCATTGAGCAACAATGCTGTGAATTGTATAGTGGCGGATAATGACGGGCTTTTATGGGTGGGCACCAGAAACGGCGTGAATGCCCTCCATATCGCCACCGGAAAATGGTCGACCTATAATACCGAGGACGGAAATATTTTTAGTTTGACCGGCAAGGCCATCAGTTGTGCCTGGTTCGATGCAGCGGGTATTTACTGGTTCGGCACTTTCATGCGCGGTATCAATAAATATGATAAGAATATCAACCTCTTTGGCCTGAAACTCACCAATACATTCAATAAGAACGGGGGACCATCCCTGCTGGTAACCAATTTTGCCGAGAACCCGCCTGGCAATGTGTATGTGTCCACTTATGATGGGGGATTGTACGAATTCAACCACAGGACCGGCCAGGTGCAGCAAACGCCTATCCGGCTGAATGGAAAACCAGCCCAGCCCCTCACGATACTGGCCATCCATCGGGTGCGTGCCAACAATTTATACATCGGTACCTATGGAAAGGGATTGCTCCTGTTGAATACCATAACCGGCGAAACCAGACAAATAACGGATGGAAGGGCACCCGGTAGCCCGTACAGCAATGATATTTACTGTTTCGGGCAAGACAGTAAAGGCAATACCTGGGTAGGCACAAATGGTGCAGGCATACAGGTTATACACGACGATAAAGTGGTGCACACCTTCAGCCCCACCCCTACCGGGCCCCATGAACGCCTGTTGCCGATCAACGGCTATATAAGGGCCATCGTGGAAGATAGAGATAAGAATATCTGGATCGGTACCCATGGCGGTGGACTGGCAGTCTACCAGCCCAATAATGATTCCTGGACCATCTATAATCAAAACAACAGCCAACTGCCCAGCAACAAAATACAATCCCTGTTATGCGATAGCCGCGGCATGATGTGGATAGGTACCGATGGCGGAGGATTATCCCTGTTCAACCAACAAAAAAAACAATTTGCACGCTTCACCGAAAAAGATGGATTGCCCAATACGACCATCTATCAAATCGTTGAAGACCTGCGTGGACAACTATGGCTCAGCACCAATACCGGCATCAGCTGCATGGACCCCGTTGCTCATAAGTTCAGGAATTTCACCAGTTATAATGGTGTGCAGAACAGCAACTTTTTTCATGGATCGGGCATACGGTTGTCCGGTGGAGAATTAATGTTTGGGGGACTGGAGGGGATCAATTATTTCAACCCGGCCCAACTGACAATCAACCGCAATGTGCCGGAGGTATTGCTCACCGACCTGCGCATTTCCAACAAATCCGTGATGGCCGGTGAAGACGCTCCCATCCAGGCGCATGTATCCGTTGCAGAAAGCATTCACCTCGCTTACAAGCAAAACTTTGCGCTGAGCTTTGTGGCGCTGAATTATACCCTCCCCAAACAAAACAGTTACGCCTACAAACTGGAAGGTTTCGACAAAGACTGGAACTATACGGGCGCAGGCAATACCGCCTCTTATACCAACCTCGACCCGGGCGAATACAGCTTCCGGGTGAAGGCCAGCAACAACGATGGCGTGTGGAGTGCGAAGGACACCACCATCAGGATCTATGTGCAGCCGCCCTGGTGGCGCACCACCTGGGCTTACGGCTTGTATGTGGCCCTGATTGTTGGCCTGGTACTGTATAGCCGCTACCGGGTAATGGTTGCCCTTCGAAAGAAATTGGCCAGGGAACAGGAACAACAACAGGCGAAACGCCTGCAGGAACTGGATCGCCTGAAGCTGAAGTTCCTCACCAACCTGAGCCATGATTTCAGAACCCCCATCTCCCTGATCTCCGGACCCGTAGAACAATTAATTGATGGAGAAAAAACCAATGCGAAACTCGACAAACTGCATCTTATCAGGCGAAATGCTAAAAGGCTGCTCAACCTGGTGAACCAGTTGCTTGATTTCAGGAAGCTCGAAGAGCAGGAACCCTCATTGCAGCTTGCAAAGGGAGAGTTCGTTTCTTTCGTTCAGGAGGTATCCGAATCATTCAGGGACCTCTCTGAAAGAAAACACATTAATTTTTCTTTCAGCAGCACCATACAGCGCCTCGTAGTCCATTTTGATCCCGATAAAATAGAACGGATACTATTCAATTTATTGTCCAATGCTTTTAAGTTTACCCTGGAAGGCGGCCATATCAGCGTAGTGCTGGAAAATACACCGGAGCGGGGCGATGATCAGCACGAATGGGTCACGCTGAAAGTGATGGATTCCGGCATAGGCATCCCCAAAGAAACATTGGACAGGATCTATGACCGCTTTTTTCAAAACGATGCTTCTGCTGCTATTCTTAATTATGGTACAGGCATTGGCCTGTCCATCACAAAGGAATTTGTGAAAATGCACGGCGGCACCATACACGTGGAGAGTGAGCCGGACAATGGGACCACTTTTACCATTCATATGCCGCTTGCAATGGCTACAGAAATGGCGGTTGCCATACCTCCACCATTGGCGCCGGCGGTGGAGAACCCCATATCTTCCAAAAGAGTGGGCAGGTCAGCGCATAAGAAAATATTGCCCATCATCCTGCTGGTAGAAGACAATGAAGATTTCAGGTTCTATTTAAAAGACAACCTTCGGGACAATTATATGGTAGTGGAGGCTGTAAACGGAAAGGAGGGCTGGCAGAAAGCCCTGGCGCATCATCCGCAGCTGATCATCAGCGATATCAGCATGCCCGAAGTGAATGGGATTGAGATGGTCAATAAATTAAAGTCCGATAAAAGAACCAGTCATATCCCCGTCATATTACTGACGGCCCTCAACGATCAACAACAACAGGTCAAAGGACTCGCTACCGGGGCCAACGACTATATTACCAAACCGTTTGATTTTGAAGTGCTCAATGCCAAAATAAAGAGCCTCCTCGAATTGAACAGTGCTATGAAAAATACTTATGTCAAACAAATAACCGTCAAGGGACCGGAGGTCAGGATCGATTCGTCCGACGGAATACTGCTGCAGGAAATAGTCCTCTTTCTGGAGCAGAACATCACCAATCCGCAGCTTTCTGTAGAAGGATTGAGCAAGCAGTTTGGTATGAGCAGGAGTACCTTGTATACGAAATTGCTTCAAATTGTAGGCCAGACGCCGGTTGAATACATTCGTTCTTTCCGGCTGGAGAAGGCCGCCGTATTAATGGAGAAAAGCAATATGACCATTGCCGAGATTGCCTACCAGGTAGGTTTTACAACACCTAATTATTTTGCACGGTCTTTCAAGCAAAAATTTGGTATGCTGCCATCTGAATACATTGCCAGCCACCGTAAAGAAAACCCAGGTGATAATGGAAAGTTGTATGCCGTATAAAACCTGTATACAATAAAGATCAATGTATTGATCAGTCCCCTATTGTAAATTCCTTTCTTTCAACTGGTCTGTCACCAATTTATTTTTAGCATTATTCCTGGCAGCTATGGGTAAATAGACCAATGGAAGAAAACTTAGTAAGCCCCAGCCATTTCTAACCGTACTATAAATGGCAATTCCAAGCAAAAAACCAATGCACGCAGCATCGAAGATCTTAGTGGATTTATTTTTTTTTGCTACCTGTAATAATTCTTCGTTTGTTAATGTTGCCAGTAGTTTTGCGTCCATTAGGTAATATCCTTTATTATTTAAGTTTGAGCGAGTGTTCTACTCACTATTGGAACGATTGATCGGCAATATTAGAACTTTCTTTCAAAAAAACAGCTGAACTATGCCATTCAATGGACGGCAGGATCGTTGGCAGCCAACCATCCTGGCCTGATGCCACAATGTGTAGCAGCCCCTAGCTGCGTACTTCCCGCCGCATAAACCAGTAATAGGTGAGCGTAAAGCACACGGCGATGGCCGCAACAAGACCGCAAACCTGGGGCCATACGATCAGCAGGCTTTCCCTGAAAGGTAGCGGCCTGGGGATAGCGCCGGCCATTTGTTCCATCGTCAACGGTCCCAAACTCCGTACCGAAGGCATCAACAGCGTGGTAGCTGCATCCGTGTACAACTGGCTCGGCGCCAGGCGCAGCAGGTCGAGGAGCAGGTTATTGTACCAAAGCACCTCCGCCTCCGAAAGATACACCGGGTCCGGAAAAAAAGCTTTTACTACCATGCTCATAACAATGCGGTAAAAGATGGTAAAGAACAACCAGATGCCGATGGCTGTAAGCGCTGAGGTAGTGGCCTGGCGGAATTTTACCGACAGCAGGATCGACAAGGCAAGCCAAAAACCAACATACAGCACCGTGATGAGCACAAAGGCGATGATCCGGAAAAACTCCTCCGGCTCCATGCGTACCCCGGTGATCAGGAGCCCGGCGCCCATCATCAACAGCGCCAGCGACAGAAACAAAGCAGATACCACTGTAAGTGCGCTCAGGAATTTGCTGAGCAGCAAATGGTCGCGGTAAACAGGTTGCGCCATAAGCCTTGTCAGCGTGCCGTTATTCTGTTCTGCATTGATGGCATCAAAACCCAGGCTGATGCCGAGCAGCGCTCCCAGAAAGCTGACAAAGATGTGGAAGGTCGGCAGTGAGCCGTCTGAAGTGGTGAGCAGTTTCAGGTATAGGTATAAGTGATCCGGATCGTTCTCATTGGCCACAGCTGCCTTCAGGTTGGTTAGCGACACGTACATCGTGGCGAGGAAGGTCAGCAGGAGCAATGCCAGTAGAACGATAAACCGCCAGCTGCGGATATGGTCTGCGATTTCCTTGCGTACCATGATCGCCAGGGGACCCTTAGTGGTGGACCTTCCGGAAAAAAGTCCGTTGAAATAAACCGCTGGATTTGCCATCCTTTTCATGATCGGTTAGGTTATTTTCAAAGTAACGTTGATAGATCTCTTCAAGGCCGTATTCCTTTTTATGCACGCC
This sequence comes from uncultured Paraflavitalea sp., assembly GCA_966211765.1. Taxonomy (GTDB): domain Bacteria; phylum Bacteroidota; class Bacteroidia; order Chitinophagales; family Chitinophagaceae; genus Paraflavitalea. The sequence continues at coordinate 28,532 of CBIHOV010000050.1, read as the reverse complement.
CATGATGTCCATTTCTTTGGCCACAAAAAAACGGACCAGGTCCGGGGTCATGTTGTGAGAGCAGGTGACCTCCACCATGTGGCCTTCGAGGGCTACCTCTTTTACGCCAGCCATGGCTTTGAGCGCCGCAAGTACTGCTCCATCGGCGGCCAGTGCATCCGCCAGCGTAATGTTGATGATGAAATGGTCGCCGGAAAACAATTGCCGGGAGAGCGTTTCCACATCACCCTCCACCAGCAACCTGCCTCCTACGAAGATTCCCACACGGTCGCACACCTGTTGTACCTGGTGCAGATGATGCGAAGATAAAAGGACAGTAATTCCCTGCTGCCAGCTGAGTTGCCTGATCAGGTCGAGGAAATCTTTTACACCGCTGGGGTCGATGCCAAGGGTTGGCTCGTCCAGGATAATGACCTTGGGCTCCCGGATCAGTACATCCGCCAGGCCAAGCCTTTGCTTCATGCCGCGTGAATAGGCGGCCGTTTTTTTGTGCAGGGCATCGCCGAGCCCTACAAGCTGCATCATATCGCGGGCACGGCTTCTGACTTCACTTTCCGGTAATCCGCTGAGCCGTGCTACATAAACCAGGTTGTCCAGCGCCGTCATGCTATCGTAAAAACCAACATTGTCCGGCATGTAACCCACCTTTCGCTTAACCGCTATCGGATGCGTGGTGGCATTGATACCGCAGACCTTTGCCATACCGGCGGTGGGTTCTGTAAGACCCAGCATCATCAGGATGGTCGTGGTCTTACCGGCCCCGTTGGGTCCAAGGAGGCCATAGATCTCGCCCGGCCTGATGCGCAGGTCGAGTTGATCGACAGCCTTCAGTGAACCGTAGTATTTTGTCAATCCTTCCAGTTCAATGATCGGTTGTTCCATATAATGAGGAGGGTTATCTTCTTCCGTATTTTCTGATCAAGGTATAAACAATGCCAACGGCTGCCAGGATAACGAGCACGCCTACCCATCCGGCCAGCCAGGAGGTGGTTACCGTCATGCGGAATAGCGCCGTAGCATTCGTGTTGTTGTTGCGCGCCGAGAAGGTGGTCACATAATCACCCGCAATGGTCTTGTCCGGCACCTTCAGGTTGGCCACCACATCGATGCTTTTGCCGGGTTCCAGCCTGTCAACTTTCGCGGGCTCAAAGAGCGCGTCCCATTTAGCGGGAGTTTGCGCAGAAAGTTCCAATCCTTCCAGCGGCAGGGTGCCCGTGTTTTTAAGCGTCAGATGAATGGGCTCACGGTTCCCTTCCGTGATCTCTCCGCTCAGCAAGCCCGAGGGCGTCGTAAGCTCCATACCATAAGCGCCTTTTACCACCGCTTCCAGTTTCAGGGAAAGCGTATCCCTTTCGGCAGACGCCGTTACCGGTATCGCATAGGTGCCTGGCTTTGCATCTGGCGTGGGCGTCAACTCAATGGAAACGTCCTGCGTGCGGCCGGAATCGGCTTTGAAGGAAGTCACCTGCATGCCGTCTACGCGGAAAGCGAGGTTCCAGCCATCCGGGATACCCGCACGAAACGTGTAAATGACAGCACCTGCTGTTGCATTGTGCAGGGAAGCATTGAACCGGAACGTTTCTTTGGCAGTGGCCTCCAGGTTGATCAGCCTCGCCGTAAAGGTCGATGGATTACTGCGGGCCGGCTTTCCGTTTGACGGCGGGATGAATGAAAAAAGGGGGAAGAGAATGACCGGAACCAGCAAAAAGCGTCGATGCCGGCGGTCTTGCATTCGCTGTAGTGTTGATTTAAGCGCTAGCATAAAAATTAATAAATAGATTTTAAATATTCATTAATGATGATAAAAGCGCCTTTCGAAAAAAAGGCGGGGCTAAATTAATAAGGGTAAATTTTCTAACCAAATCTTGCCGGTTTTTTTTCCAGGCGGCAGTCGCACCCTATGCGGTACTCCTCCCCGACATTTTTTCAGCGGCGTCCTTTGGCATTGAAGTTGAATCGACTTCTGGGAAGTAAATATTTGCCAATATGGAAAGCGCTTTTTACATCCGCTTCAACGTAAAAACTCCGGAGGGGCTGCAGAGCTACGGCCAGTTCGGCATTGGTAATGACCGCGAAGCAGCCGCAAGAATTTTCCGGCAATTAAAGGGTAACCCTGAAGTCAATGACCTTAACTTCTTGTCCCTGGAACTTATGGAAACCGTCGATGGCCTTCCGGTTAACCTGCAGATAGTTAGTTGTACCCTTGACGAGCTTGCCTACAACTGCCGTATCATCAGTAAGGAAATTTTTAATCAGGCAAATTTCAAACTATTGTAGTGCCATCTCACAGAGCAGTACGATAAACATGATGACATCTTTTTAACCGGTGCCCAACCCCTGCCCGTGAAAAAATGACAATTGATGCCTGCCTTCCAACTGTCAGATTTTCCTGCACCCTGCCATTTTTTTAGCACAAGGTCTTGATCCGTTCTATTGGCATATTGGTTGAGGGCCATTTTTAACAGGCGATAGCCGCTCAATTGACCATTAAAAAAATCATCAATTATGGCAAACAATGTAAAGGCCGTTCCATTACACGATCGTGTTATCATTAAGCCTGCCCCGGCAGAAGAGAAAACCGCTGGTGGCATCATCATCCCCGACACTGCCAAAGAAAAACCGCTTACAGGTATTGTGCTGGCAGCGGGTCCGGGAAAAAAAGAGGAACCCGTATCCGTTAAGCCAGGCGACAAAGTGCTGTTTGGTAAATATGCGGGCACCGAATTCCGCTACGGGAATGAAGACCTGCTGATCATGCGGGAAAGCGATATTCTCGCGATCATTTAATAGGCCCATGCGCTTATTGCGCAAACAACGCATGGCAACAACCCATGCAGTATTAACATTTTCAAATTTCAAATGGTGAAACCTTCAAATCAAAGTGTATGGCAAAACAACTTTTTTTTGACCTGAACGCAAGAAACAAAATGAAAGTGGGCGTTGATACCCTCGCCAACGCCGTCAAAGTAACACTGGGCCCCAAAGGGCGCAACGTGGTGCTGGAGAAAAAATTTGGCGCTCCTGCTGTTACCAAAGATGGTGTCAGTGTGGCCAAAGAAATAGAACTGGAAGATCCCATTGAGAACATGGGCGCCCGGATGGTGAAAGAAGTAGCCTCCAAAACGGCCGATATTGCAGGGGACGGTACCACAACTGCTACTGTACTGGCACAGTCCATCATCAGCGAAGGCCTGAAGAACGTGGCAGCAGGCGCCAACCCGATGGACCTGAAGCGGGGCATCGATAAAGCTGTACAGGCCGTTGTGACCAACCTGCACCAGCAGGCCCGTACCGTAGGTTCCGATGCTTCCCGGATCAGGCAGGTGGCCACCATCTCCGCCAACAACGATGATGCGATCGGCTCCCTGATCGCTGAAGCTTTTGCCAAAGTGGGCAATGAAGGCGTCATTACCGTGGAAGAGGCAAAGGGCACATCGACCACCGTGGAAGTAGTGGAAGGAATGCAGTTCGACCGCGGCTATATTTCACCATACTTTGTGACCAATACCGAAAAAATGCAGGCAGCGCTGGACAATCCTTATATCCTGCTCTGCGACCGCAAGATCTCTTCCATGAAGGACATGATCGGCCTCCTGGAAAAAACAGCGCAAACAGGCCGTCCCTTATTGATTATTGCGGAAGACCTGGAAGGCGAGGCATTGGCAACCCTCGTGGTCAATAAGATCCGCGGCACCCTGAAGGTGGCTGCCGTTAAATCTCCCGGCTTTGGCGACCGCCGCAAAGAAATGATGCAGGACATTGCTATCCTTACGGGAGGTACAGTCATCAGTGAAGAGCAGGGGTATAAACTGGAGCATGCCGACCTCAGCCATCTCGGCACCGCAGCATCCATTACCATCGACAAAGACAATACCGTGATCGTGGGTGGCAAAGGGGACAACGAGTCCATCCAGGCCCGTGTCAAACAACTGAAAGCCCAGCTGGAAAGCACTACCTCCGCTTATGACCGCGAAAAATTGCAGGAACGCCTGGCCAAATTGAGTGGTGGGGTAGCTGTCCTGTATGTGGGTGCTGCCACCGAGGTAGAAATGAAGGAGAAGAAAGACCGCGTGGATGATGCCCTGCATGCCACCCGTGCTGCTATCCAGGAAGGCATCGTGCCCGGTGGGGGCATCGCCTTCATCAGAGCTGCTGCCGCTCTTTCCCCGCTCTCAGGCGCCAACGGGGATGAGAACACCGGTATCGGTATTGTGAGAAGGGCCCTGGAGGAACCCCTTCGTCAGATCGTCCACAACAGCGGACAGGAGGGCAGTATCGTCGTACAAAAAGTAAAAGAAGGGGAAAACGATTTTGGCTATAATGCCCGTACGGAAGCCTATGAGCCCCTCTTTGAGGCCGGCGTGATCGATCCGGCCAAGGTATCACGCATTGCCATCGAGAACGCTGCTTCCATTGCAGGCCTGTTGTTAACGACAGAATGTGTAGTGGCCGATAAGCCCCAAAAAGAACAACCTGCTGCAGCGACTTCCCCCGCCATGGGAATGGATTACTGATGCGTATAGAAAACCGTCTGCTACAGGGTCTGTGCCGCTTGGCATAGGCCCTTTTTTCTTGGGTGTCGCATCTTGTCAGACCGGAAATCATACCCTACAATGTCGCTTTTACACCGCGTGCGGTCCTGCATTGAATATTAGTTTTGTATGGTCAAATAACATACAACCTAAAATTCAGACAGCGACATGAAAAATTCATTCAAAACAGGTAATTTGCTTAGATCAGTGCTCCTAATAGCCATCCTGTTTGCAGCATACTCATCAAACGCACAACAAATGAAACCTTCCAGCAGCGGTTATGCGCCTGCCAATGGCACGAAAGTTTATTACGAAGTATATGGAGAAGGCAGGCCCCTCGTTTTGCTGCACGGTGCTTTTATGACCATTAATACAAACTGGGGCGAATTGATCCCCGAGCTGTCAAAGACCAGAAAGGTAATTGCCATTGAATTGCAGGGCCATGGACATACCCCCTATTCAGATAGAAAATTGTCCCATGCTACCCTGGCCAGTGATGTAGAAAAAGTACTGGACTACCTGAAAATTGACAGCGCCGATGTAACAGGATTTAGTTTTGGCGGCTCGGTGGCTTACCAGTTTGCCATTCAACACCCTAAGCGGGTAAGGAAATTAGTGATCATTTCTGCCACTTATAAAAGTAGTGGTTGGCTGCCCGCCATCAACAATGCGTTTAAACAAATGAAGCCCGAACTTTTTGACGGTAGTCCTATGCAGGCCGCCTATGAAGCAGTGGCGCCTGATAAAACAAAATGGACAAAGTTCCTGGAGCAGATGTTTGTTTTAGCCTCGACGCCATTCGACTTCGGTGACGCCAACATAGCAAAAATTGGGGCGCCCGTATTGATCATAGCCGGCGACAATGACGGACTGGATAAAGTAGAGCTCGCAAAAACCTATCAATTGCTCGGAGGAGGTGTCTCTGTCGAAATGGGAGCCGTGTCGAAATCGCAGCTCGCCATTGTTCCCGGGCAAGGGCATGTCAGCCTGATGATGCAGACCCAAACGATCTTAACTTATTTGAACAGCTTTCTACAGTAGGCTAACCGGATCAACTTTGGCTTCCTGAAATACATTATTGCTACGCCCCGGTACCATCACTGGCGCCATTGCGAAGCCCCCCAAACCAGCAGCTAGCTGGTAAATAAAAAGCCCCCCGACAGAAGTCAGGGGGCTTGCTGACTGATAAACGGGTTCAGTCAACATCGGGGCTTAACCATCTTTAGGGCTCAGGCATCAACACCAGCCTGATATAATTCTTATCATTGATGAATCGCTGCGCAGCTTGCTGCACTGATTGAGTAGTGACCATCACCAACCGCTCTTTCAGCTTCAGGATACCCGTCACCGGTTCATTATTTTGCAATACATTGGTCAGCCAGGCCTGCCACAGCCCGTTGGTCTGCAATTGCGTTTCCCGCAGACGCAGTTGTTCGGCCTTAAACTTGCTGATATCATCTTCCGAAACACTGCCTGATTGTAGTTTGCTGATCTCATCATGGACGGCAGCGATCAGCTTCTCCACATTTTGCGGTGCGCAGGTAAACCCGATCGCAACAAGGTACCGGCTTCTGGGCAACTTCGAATAATTCACACCGGCACTGGGCGTGTAAGCGCCGCCTTCCAGTTCACGTATCCTTTCAGTAATATGATATTGCAATACAGATCCGAGGGCGGCCAACTGCGTGTTATTGGCTACATTGAAAACGTAGTCCCCGCTGTAAAATAGTTTTACGTTGGCCTTATTATCCCTGCCTTTATACACCGTTTTACTGAACCGCCCTTCCGGAACATAAATGCCCGGGTCTTTGGCAACTTCCTTTACTCCGGTAGAAGGTAAAGAACCAAGGTATCGTTCCATCAATGGAATAAAAGTAGCCGTATCGATGCTGCCGGTGAATATAAATGTAAAGTCTCCGGCATTGGCAAAGCGCTCCTTGTAAATAGCATATACTTTGTCAAGGTTAATAGAATCAAGCTTTGCAGCTGCCGGCGGCTGACGGCGGTAATGATAACCGCCCATGAGCACGTTGACCGTATCATTAAATACTACTTCCGGATTGTTGGCCCTGTTGAGGATCATGGCCTTACTCGCATTGATATTATTGGCAAACAGCGAGGCTTCGTAGCGGGGCTTCGTAAAATACAGGTAGCTGAGCTGCAAGGCTGTTTCCAGGTCTTTGACGGTACTGCCACCCGTAAGACCTTCATACCGGTCCTGCACATACACTTGCACCTGAGCCGCTTTGCCCGTAAGCATTTTTCCCAGTTCCACGGGACCAAAAACATCCAACCCATTAGCCGCTATGAGTGAGGCCGCTGCAGAGGCCTGCAGGAAAAGGCTGTCGGGGTATAAAGACGTGCCGCCTTCGCTGAATGCAGAGAAGAGTACCTCATCATTTTTGAAGCTGGTAGGCTTCACCCACACTTTTACACCATTACTTAAAGTATAAATCGTCACACCGATACTGTCCATGCGCTCACGGCCCATCACTTTGCCGGCCACAGGCAGGGTGGAGAGTAATTTCTTTTCATTGATCCCATCCTTCCAGGCAAGCAGTTTTTGCCGGCCGATAGCAGTTATCCATGCATTGAAGGTAGCTTCAGCCGGCAGATGAGCTTTATCTTTTTCAGGAGCGAAGACCATCACATCACGATCCACCTCCTTTATTGCCGTACGCGCCAGCGCATTCACTTCTTCGAGGGTAATGTTTTCAATCAGCCCTTTGGCGATGGCATATTCCAGATCGATACCCGGAGCAACTGCACCATGCAGAAAATAAGCCAGGTAGTCCTGCACATAGGCATCGGAAGGGATCTTGCTTTTTTCTTTGTAGATATTTTCCATGCCATTGATATAAGCAAGCTTACCGCGATCAAACTCGGTTTTGGTAATACCCAGTTGCTGCAGGCGAACGATCTCCGTCCATACCGTATCGAAAGCTTCTTTGATCTTACCTGGCTTGGGCACAATGCTCACACTAAAAGCGTCGAGCCCGCCCATATAGGCCGACAAGGCTGCCTGTGCCTGAACAAAGGGCGGTTCCGCCCTTACGGTCAGTTCACCCAGCCGGCCACCCAGCGCTTGGTTAAGCAGGTTGCGCATGATGTGGATGCGGAAATCGGCCTTGGTTCTCAACGGCACTGCGGGTTGTTTGATCAACAGGGAGATCTCTGTTGTTGTCAACTCCGGATCGGTAGCAGCGAGGAACTGGTTCTTACCCGTGAGGGGGATCCTGTATTTGATAACAGGAAGCTCCTTGACGGGATTTTTGAGATCGCCAAACAGTTTTTTGATCTGCTCTTCTATCGCTTTCACATCAATGTCACCCACCAAGATCAGGGCCTGCTGGTTGGGCCGGTACCAGTCTTTGTAAAAACGCCTGACAGCATCAGGGGTAAAATTGTTCAACACCTTGTCCGTGCCGATCGGCAGCCGGTCGGCATAGCGCGAATGATTTACCTGCAACGGAAATGACCTGTCCTGCAACCGCTGACCAGCCCCATTGCGCAGGCGTTTTTCTTCCAGCACCACGCCGCGCTCTTTATTGATCTCTTCCGTCTCCAGCAAAGCGTCCGCCGCCCAGTCGCGCATGATCTGCAGGCCATTCCGCACAATGGCGGTATCATCGGCCGGCAAAGGCAACTGGTATACCGTTTCTTCAAAACCGGTATAGGCATTCAGGTCCGCGCCGAAGCGCACGCCCGATTTCTGCAGATATTCTACCAGTTGATTTTTGGGATAATGTTTCGTGCCATTGAAGCTCATATGCTCCATGAAATGCGCCAGTCCGCGCTGATCATCCTCTTCCTGCATCGCGCCGATCTTGTTAGCGAGGTAAAAGATCACCCGCTGCTTAGGTTCGTTATTGTAACGGATATAATACGTAAACCCATTGGGCAGTTGGCCGGTACGTACGGCCGGATCCAGCGGCACTTGTTGCGCAAAGCCGGCGGATGCAGTCATTATGAATAACGATAATAATCTTGTTCGTGTATTAATGTTGAACATGGTCTAATGTTACAGGTTATAAGTTTCAGGTTACAGGCTACTGGATTCTGGATTCTGAATTCTGGATTCTCGCCTCACGTCTCACGTCCCCCCGAGTATCTCCAATATCTTTTCATTGCCAATGATCACCATGCCGTGCTTGTCACTGCTGATGCCTTCCGTTAAGCGGTAGGTATAGCGCGGCACCGTACCTTCCATGATGGTGGGCAGGTATACATACTGCACAGGGTACTTTCCATGTCGTAGCTCCTCTCCTACTTCTACAATATGCGTACTGATAATAAAAAAGCAATTCAGGTATTGGGCGAAAGCAGTGGATACGTGCAAGGTGGCATCATAAGCATCTTTCACATTCGTGCCCTTGAACAATTCATCGAAGATGACCACCAGGTTCTTACCATAACTCACCTGTTCGGCGACCGCTTTAACACGCAATACCTCGGCATAAAAATGACTGTAGCCCATATTCAGGTTGTCCGCCACATTGATGGAAGAATACAGGCCATCCCGCACAGAAAAGGCCATATCATGCGCCGCAACAGGAAACCCCATATGCGCCAGGTAAACCGCAATACCGAAAGATTTCATGAAAGTAGATTTGCCGGCCATATTGGCTCCCGTCAGGAAGAACACATTGCAGGCTGCATCCGGAGCAACAGGATTGGCAACGGCTTTATCGATGGCAGGATGCCACAGCGCTGTTGCCCGGATGGAATGCTCATGGGCAGGCAGCGCCCTGGCATAGGAAAAGTTCCGCTCCCGGGCCACAGCGCTTACGGCAATATATACATCCAGCTGGTACAGGCAGTCCAGCAGGGTTTCCATTTCCCGCCGCAGGGTATGGCGCAACAGGAGATCATACTTCGCTGCCTTTACTACAGGAAATGCCTGTACCCCTTTTTCCGTTGCCAGCCACGAAAGCCGCTTGTCTGCCAGAATGCCTTTTGCTTCCTTCACCAGCGGTATATCCACCTTGCCCAGTAGTTCCTTCAATTTGTTCAGCGCATCGATCGTTGCTGTCAGGCCAGCCTGTAATTGAGCGTACTGCTCATCCCGCAAAAAGGATCCCATCATCTTTTTGCGCCACATACCGGCTGTGGCAGCGATGATATTACCGGCGCTGCTGGCGCCCAGGTAGTTCTCGGCCAGTATAAAATTTTCATAACGGAAGGGGAAGTTCAACGCCAGCTCCTGAAAATAGCGGAACGTCTGGCTGCGTTGGTTGATAGCAACAGGATCTGTCATCGGATGGCGAAACATTTCTTCCAGCAGGCGCTGACCGCCGCCTGTCTTTGCCCTGTTGAAAAGACTGTAAATAGAATGCGGCTTAAACCGGCCCAGCAGGTTCAGGTCTTCCAGCGTTTGTTTGTCCGCTATAAAACCAGTTTGCTGCGGCTCCTGCTTTTTGATACCTGCCGCCAGCATATCCAGGATGCCTTCATTCCTCACGATGATCATGCCATGCCGGTCATCCGTAATGCCCTCCTCCAGCTTATAAGTATACACAGGATGCGTACCATTCATGCGTGTGGGCAGGTATACAAAACGTATATTGGGACAGGCCCGCCGCAACACCTCGCCGGCCTCGATGATATGCGTGGAGATCACAAATAAACTATTCCGCTTTTGGGCAAACCCTTTGATGATCGCAATCGAAGCCTCATAAGCATCTTTAACATTGGTGCCCCTGAACAGCTCATCAAAAACAATGAACAGCCGTTTGCCTTGCTGTAGTTCAACCGCCATCTTTTTGGCCCGCAACACTTCCGCATAAAAATGACTGGCGCCCATGCCAAGGTTATCCGGCAGGTTAATGGTCGTATAAATGCCATCCAGCACCGGGAACTCCATAGCCTTTGCCGCAACAGGAAAACCCATATGCGCCAGGAACATCGCGATGCTGAGCGACTTCATAAAAGTCGACTTGCCGGCCATATTGGCCCCCGTCAAAAAGATCACATTGCCTTCCGACGAGATCCTGATATCATTGGCCACTGCATTGGGCACCTGAGGATGGTACACGCCTTCCAGTTTGGCCATAGCCTGCTCACGGGGCAATGCTTTCGGGAACACAAACCCCCGCGCTTTGGCCACTTTGGCAATGGAGATGTATACATCCAGGTAATAGAGATGACGCAGCAGGCTTTGCACAACATCGCGGTGGCGGAAACGAAGCAGTACATCGAGATCCGCCATCGCCCCATGCGACAGTTTGCCTTTGCCCGCCGGCACCCTGGCAAAAGCCGCATCGGCTACAATAGCCTGGATGGCATCCCTTTCGGTACCGTACACCTGCTCTTTATCTTTATCCAGTGAGGCCACAAACGAGCGGGCCTTTTGCAGCAGTTCCACCAAAGCCTGCACCCCCTTGTAAATAACGGCCGTTTCCGTATCTACCGCGATCATCCTGCCCAGCTTTTTGGTAACGGATTGTTCCTGCGCATGCAGCTTCGTACGTTCGTCCGTATTGGCCAGGTAAGGTTCTATCCCATCAAAAAGGGCGCTGTCGAAAGGGAAATCCATGCCGCTGGCTGCAAAAAAGCGGATGATGCCCACACGCTTGTTGATAGCCATATCATCCGAAAGCGGGTAGCGGAACATTTCTTCCAGTACCGCTGCCCCACCCCGGGTGGAGCAGCGATTGTAAATAACATAAATAGCATCTCCGCCATGCCTGCCGAAAATATTCAGGTCCTCCAGCGTTTGCTTATCCGTAGTGAACAACATGCTTTCTGTTATTTTCTTTTACGCCTGATCAGCAATACGGTTCCAAACGCCAGCAGCAGACCGGGTACGATCCAGATATAAACAATACGCAACACTTCCGCCTGTTTGAGCGTAACATTTATTCGTTTGTCCTTGGCTGCTGGTCTCGACGCATCGATCGGGTATTCCCCGCCTGTCAGCCAGCGGAAACTACCGGTACAGAATACGAAGTTGGCCGTTCCATAACGGTTCACCTCTTTATTGTTCATGAAATCCGCATCCCCGGTCACGATGATGCGCTGCTCTTTGTTGTTGATGGTCCGGGTCAGGCCCACAGCCGTGGTCACCGGGCCCATGAGGTCCCCGTCTGCCGCAGAAAAAGTGATCAGGCCGGGCCCCGCTTTTTGGAGTGAGGTATCCCGTGGCTTTACCAGCGCGGAGACCATGGTTTCCGGATCATACGGTTTACGCCTGTTCCAGGATGCCTTCGGTTGGGATTGCAGCAGGGGATGTATGGCAAAAGAACTACTGTCCGTCCAGGTGATGCCTGCCACGCCTGGCATGGTCACCGGCATACTGTCTTTAGCAGCTCCGCCCAACGGCCGGTAAAAACTGCCGGTAAAACCAGAGAGTTGCTGCCACACCAACAGCGGTGTTTCATCTTCCGACTCCTGTATCATTGTACCATCCATCAGTTGCACACCCAGTGGCCTCAGCAAAGCGTTGAGCTGGCCCTGCCTGCCAGGCTCTCCGGCGATCAGTAAATTGCCGCCCCGGTCAATGTACTCAGTAAGCGCAGCGCGCGCCGCAGGTGGCAGGTCCAGTTTGGGATCTGCCAGCACAAGGGCCGATATTTCTGCCGGCACGGGGCCCGCTTCCAGCGAAACGGTCTGCACATCGAAGCCCTGGTTCACCATGGAATAACGAAAGAAGGGCGAATTCGTGATCACGGCGTAATCGCGATCATTCATTTTATTGATGTCCCGTTCCAGGTTGCCCGCAACAAAACCAACTTTAGGCATCCTGGCGCCTTGCAATCGTTTCAACACAATAGATACTTCCGTTTCACTGGGCCATGCCTGCGAATCGTCAAACACACGCAGCCAGGCCTCCCGGCCCCGCCATTTCAGGTGCATCACGTAGCGGTTGAACTGCGGCCGCAGGTTGATCTCTTTTTGTATCTGTTCGGGGCTCAGGTAATCACTGAGCTTCATGTCATATTTCTTTGCATGTTGATCGGCGATCTCTTTCAGCGTCTTCCCCGGGTAGATCTGGTAGATATATGGTGACGCAAAGGCGCTATCGTAATAACTGATCGTTTTTACCTTGATATTGCTTTTGAAACGCAGGTAAGGGTCCCAGCGCGCCAGCATCTTGTTGTAGGAATCGGGATCCCCCAGGAAATAAAAACGGTCTACCAGGTTGGCATAGGCCGTTACTTCCATCGGATCGTCACCGAGGTCTTTGACAACCTGTTGTGTCAGCGGCGAAAGCGTATTGATCTTATTATGGGTGGCATCATGATAGCCGATGAGGCCGGGGATCGAGGTGACATAACCCACCAGCAGCACAATACCCAACACCACTGCATAACGCAGCCCTTTCACCGTCCAGGGTTTCGATTCCATACTGCCTTTCAACCGGTAAACACTGAACCCGAGGAACAGGAACATGATCGCGAAATAATACACGACATCTTTGGTGGTGAGCAATCCGGCCATCATTTTCTGCGTGCGGCCACTCATGGACAAAAAATAGGTAAGCTCGCGTACAAAACCGATCCGCTGCCAGAGGTTACCGATATAACTCAGGATGCCGATCATGATAAAGGATGCAATGGCCGCCACTACCTGGTACGTGGTGAGCGTAGACATGAACAGGCCGATGGCCGAATACGCGCACAGCAATAAAAAGAAACCCAGCAGCGCCGTCATCAGCATACCCGTCTCCGGATGCTGGATATGAAAGATGCCCGATACGACAAAGACACCCAGGATGGCAATGAGCAACAGGCTGTACACCACCATGGCAAGGTATTTTCCCAATACGATCTCCCGTATTTTGACGGGCGATGAATACAACAGCTTGATCGTGCCGCTGCCGGTTTCCCGGCTGATGAGGCTCATCGTGAGCAGGGGTATATAGAGGTAAAGCGTCTGCATCACACTGCTGAAGACCCCGCTCATACCCGTGAAGATGCCGTTGGTCAGGAAGTCAAGCATGGATATCTCCATACCGCCCAGTTCCTGCGTGCGGGCGATCCCTTTGATGAGCCGCAGGTAGGCCAGGCCACACTGGATGAAGAAAACGATCATTAAGAACCAGGCAATAGGTGAGTAGAACAGCGTACGCAACTCTGTTCGGGCCACTCGGATAATTGTTTTCATTGAAGTTGTTTAGCGGAAGGCTAATTGTTTTGATGAGAGGATAACTGTTTAAAGATCTCGTCGAGTGCCGTTTTGTCCAGGCTGATCTCGCGCAGGCGCCAGCCATGGTGGATGCTGGCAGCCACCACCCGCTCCGTGATCTCCTGGTCGCCGCTAAAGTACAGGCGCACCTGCCGCTCCGTAAGGAAATCGGCTTTGGTGATGCCAGGTATTTGTTGCAGCTCGGCAGCAGACGGCGGATTCTCGAGATGCAGCAACATGCTGTGCGGCTCCACGTAATTGTTAAAAGCATCCATCGAATCGGAAAAAACGATCCGGCCACTTTCGATCATCTTGATCTCCTTACAAAGCAGTTGTATTTCCGAAAGGATATGCGAGGAAAAGATCACCGCCCGGTCCTGCGCAATCTCTTTGATCAGCGCCCGCACTTCGATGATCTGGTTAGGATCGAGCCCGTTCGTTGGCTCGTCCAGCACCACCAGCTTGGGTTTGTGCACAATGGCCTGTGCAATGCCTACCCGCTGGCGGTACCCGCCGGAAAGATTACGTATCAGCCTTGAGCTGTAGTGATCCACCCCGCAGCGTTCTTTGGCTTCTTTGATCGCCGGCTTCATCCTATCTTTTGGCATCAGCCGCAGCCCTGCACAGTAGCCCAGGTATTCATCCACCGTCAGGTCCATGTACAGGGGCGGGTTCTGCGGCAGAAAGCCGATCAGTTTTTTGGCTTCTTCCGGTTGCTTGCGCATATCAATGCCATTGATGTACACATGGCCCTCCGTCTGGTTCAGTGCCCCGCAAAGGATGTTCATGGTAGTCGACTTGCCCGCCCCGTTAGATCCCAGCAAACCCACAATACCGGCAGCATCGATCTGCATGTTGATATCGCGTATCGCCCAGGTACTGGTATAGCGATGCGACAAGCCCTCTATCTTAACAATAGGTTCTTGCATTTTTTATGTTTATGTGATTAGATCAGTTTCTTTCCCTGTAGGCCACACTGGTGATCTTACCAAAGCCCGTCCAGGTATGTTTCTTCTGTAACGCCCCGTTTACCGGAGGTACCGCATACTGTTCCAGCGTACCATTGCTGCCCTCGCTGCCCGACGGATCAAGTGTACCAACAGTGAGGAGGTTGCCAAACGCTGTGTATCTATCGTAAAAATTGGGATTGAAAAATTTCTGGAACGCGATATAAGTGATCTCAGCGCTTCCCTTGTCCAGCATCAGGAAGCTTTGCTGCAGGAACGGATCATACTCATACAACTTGCCACCCACGCTGTAGAAGAAATAACCTAGTTCGGGGCTTGCCGCAAAGTGCGTGGCTTTGTCGATATCCACCGCATGGAACGGCTCGAAATAGTCGGAGAAACCATAGCCCGGGTAAAAACGCAGCAGGTAATAATTCGCCGCACCGGGATCTTTCATGACTGCATAGCCCAAACCCGTAGCCTGGTTATCCTCCATATATACCATGTCTTTCCCTTCGGGAAATCCATTGCCAGGCGCAATATCCATCACATTTACATTCCCCAGCGTGCCCATGGTGAAACTGCGCTTGTCCATATTGAATACCGTAAACCCATCATCATAACAGGTTACCTGTGGAAAAGCCTTGAAGGGTTTCGATTCTCCCGCATAGATATTTACCGGCACATAGGGGAATACGACACTTTGGTACGTTCTTGTGTAAATATTGTTCCCTTCCGTCATGAACATGGCAGGCATAAAAAGGTACTGCAGGCTGCCGTTGAGGCTTGTTGGCCTGAAATTGCCCGGTAAGGAACCTATCATTTCATACCTCAGATCATTCAGCGGATCATACCCGAAAGTCTCCGGGTCGATCTTGTAAGTGCCCGCTTCTGTAACGAGGTAGATGCGGAAGGTCTGAGCTGTAATATTGAAGACTTCCGTTTCCATACAGAACACCTGCTTCGGTTTGCCCTGCACCGGCGCCGTTGAGCTCATTTGCGCAAGCACATCCGTAAGCTGTTCGAACCGGTCGTCCGTACGATAATAACTCAGCATATCCAGCCGCGTCTTTCCATTCACTTCATTCATCACCAGGTAACCTTCAAACACTTTGGTGGTGACCAGCAATTGCGTCCTGATATGAAAAAGTATGCCCGTCCCCAGGTCCTTCACCTTAAATTGCAGCGTATATTTTCCGGGAGGCACCACCAGTTTCACCTCCAGGTTTTTTTGAGTGGACAGGACAGTATCTTTCTCACTGAGGTCCAGTGACCATTCATAACTGTATTGTTTGCCCGAACCATCAGCGTCCTGTGTGCCCTTCAGTTGAGGGCTTACCTTGAGCATATCACCCAAAAACACCGTATATCCTTTGGCCGTATCGATATTCGTAAAGTTCAGTTCATTAATGGCCTGATAATCGTAATTGCCTTTATCCTTGTAACACCCCGCAAAGCCGCAACAAAGAACCATGAGTATAAAACAAGTTTGTATTCTTTTCATACAAAACGTCATTTGAATGTTAGCATTAAAAAGTATTAGTAGCCGGGCCCCATCTGCATCGGCGTCCCATCTTCATCCAGGATAATATTGCCCTGTGCGGCCTGGTCGCCCAGGTAGCGCGAGGTCGCAGAAGCATAGTAAATAGCCGCTGCCCTGTCCTGGTTGTTGGGCGCTTCATTCCAGAAATCGAGCGGCATCCCCAGCAGGTCGTGGATAAAATGCACTTTCCGGATGCTGAATTTGCCAAAATAAGTACTATAAAGATCCCAGTAAGGCCCTGAAACAAGCAGGTCCGACGCCACTATCGAAAAGCGGAGCATATCCAATGTATCCTGCGCCCCGCCATTCACCATCCTGTATTGCAGATCAGTTTTAAAGAAATCATTAGGTACCAGCTTAAGCACCAGCTTTTTCTCACCCGAAGCCAGGTCCGCAGCACGTTTGAAATGCAGGCGCAACGTATCCTGTACTTTACCTGCATGGATCACCGGTTCAGGCAGCTCGTAATGCGTGCCGGCCACAGCCGTGGAACTGGGGTCCACCACCAGCTTAAAAGGACGGTCCGTTGTGGACGCCACCCCCGTCACGGCCAGCGGTATCAACAGGAAGGTATCCCGTACACTGCCATCCCTGTTGGCAAAAGAAACACCCATGCTGTCCCGCCATACATTGAACCCTGTATTATAGTTGAAGTACACATTATCGGCTGTATTGTAAGTGATGAGTGCGTCCCGTTTACAGGAGGCAGCTATCAAAATGAGGAGAGGGATATAGAGTGATCGTTTCATGATGTTGACTGGTTTTGGGTTAGCGTGGGGTCGTTTCAGACAGCGGCAGCGGCACCACGTATACCAATGACCTCGGCGCATTGGTCATCGCGTCGGGTACCGATGCCGTATTGGTACGCTTATAATAAAAGAACAACTGGCCTTCTCCGTAAAATTCTTTCTTGTATTCTTTCAAAATTTCGGCAGCTATATTCGCGCTGGCGCCAAGATTGATCAATCCCCTGTTATTGCGCACAGTGTTGAGATAAGTAAGCGCCTTTGCAGGGTCAGTGGCTGTTTCGGCGAGTATATAATACAATTCCGATTTACGGATCATCGGCTGCCAGTACCCCCACGTCTGGAAAGCAGATACATCTTCATACTTGAAAAAAGTACGGAAAGGCTTGTTCGTTTGCCGCCAGGTAGAAGGGAAACGCCAATCGTTCTCATTATTCTCAAACGTGTTGCGCAGGTTCGTATTATCGGGCGCCAGCAAGCGCGTTTCTGTCAGTGCCGGACTAAAGAAAGAGCTGTAGTTTTTGTACAGGTCCCTGTTGTAAACAGCAAAAAGCATTTCGGTAGAAAAGATCCGGTCTGGTATGGTCGTGTTGATGATCGAAGTATAAGGCAACCAGGGGAACCATTTTTCACCTTCCGTCAGTGTCGCCAGCGCCGCATCATGCGCTTCCTTATGGTTGCCGCCCCAGAGATATACCCGTGCTTTAAGCGCCTTCACCGCAAAATAGTTCAGCCGCTGGTTGCGGCAATCCGTATAAAAATCGGGCTCGGGGTGCCGGACAATACCGTTTTGGATGATCGCATCCTGCGCCAGCAACCCTTCAGCCCTGTTGAGGTCGTCCAATATGTTGGCCAGCACCTCAGCCGAGGTGATGATCGGCTGCGCTTTGCCATTCGCCTCCAAATAATAAGGGATGGCCTTTTGATTGGCGCCTGCACTATATACCGGGCCAAAAATGCGCATGATGTCGAAGTGCAATAAGGCCCTTATCGCCAGCGCTTCCCCTTTCATCAACCTGCCCTGCTCTTCTGTTACCACATGGTTTTCTACAGTCTTATCGATCTTTTCGAGGAAAAGATTGGCCGACAGGATCGTATGATAGGCACTCTTCCAGATAAGATCGAAAGTATTTTGCGCCTGCGAAGCATGGTAGTTATTTTGCTGGTACTGCTCGTAGAAATTGACCCCATCCTGCAAGGCCCTGTAGCGCTGTGCCATCAGCTCTATATGGGTTTGTGTAAGCGAAGCGCCATACAGGTTATTTTCCGACAGGTCGATATAGAGACCATTGAGCGCCTGTTGTACCGCCGTTTTATTGGCAAAGACTTGGTCCTCAGTATAAGACCCTGTCGGCTGTACCTGCAGGTATTTTTTACAACCTGTTGCGGCAAGAAAGATACCAGCAAGCAATACGACAATATGTTTCCGGTTCATGGTTGGCTGTTTTAATTAAAATGAAACATTAATGCTAAGACTGCCCGTCCGCGCATAGGGATAATCTATTCCGCGTTCCGTCTTGATCTTTTCGAGCCGGAATAGATCGTTCGTATACATCGTAATACTCATGGACTGCAATTTGAGCGCATGCAGCCATGGGGCATTCGTGTACCAGCTCAGGCTGAGTGACTCTCCGATCAGGTGATTATCCTTCTGTATAAAGCGGGAACTAAGGTTGGCCGTCGTGCTCTTAATATTGCTGAACTGCGCAATATCTCCCGGCTTTTGCCAGCGGTCGTACAATGCCCGTTTGTCGAGGTTCTCTGCTACATAGCCAACATTCTCTACCTTATTATACAAGGCTTCGTTGTAAACATATCCGCCGATGCGGTAACGCAGCGTGCCGTTCAGTGAGAGATTTTTATAAGAGAAGGTAGTATTGATGCCACCTTCCACCGTTGGCCTTGAATTGCCAACCTTCACAATATCATCCGTAGTATAATTGAAAGTGAGCGTGCCGTCCTTTTTCTGGAAAATTTCATTACCCGTGGCAGGATCGATGCCGCGTGAAACAACTGCCCACAGATCATCCGGACTGTACCCGTCCGTAAACCGGAGCAGCCCTTTATTTTTTGTCTGGTCCTCATTCAGCTTGGACAGCTTATCGGCCAGTCCGCCATAGAAACTCTTATAGCGGCTGCCCATAACACCTATCGACCATACAATACCGGAAGGTATGTTCACCGGCTGCACCCGTATGTTCAGCGTCCAGCCCCTGGTGCTCAGGTGTCCCACATTCAGTACATATTTACTGCCCGTACCGGCAGATGAAGGGAGTGTGCCTTCAGCGCCAACCGTGAGGGGATCTGTCTTTTTATCGAAGTATTCTATATAACCGCTCACCCGGTTATGCCAGAAGCCAAGATCAAGTCCATAGCTTGTTTGCAGCGTACGTTGCCAGTCGAGCGAGGGGTTGCCGAGTGAGGCCACCGAAATGCCCTGGCCAAAAATATTATTACTCCCCGTCAGGTAGCTATAAGTAGAGATAGAACTGAACTGCCCAAGGTTCTCGTTGCCCGTATAACCCGCATTCACCCGTAGCTTCAGCAGGCTGAAAAAGGAAGTCTTTTTCATGAATGCTTCCTGGTGGATGTTCCAGCCCAGGCCGCCGGAAACAAAAGGCTTGAATACATGGTCCGTACCAAACACACTCGTTCCATCCAGGCGGTACACCGCATCAAATATAAAACGGCGGTCCCATGCATAGTTGAAACTCGCCAGGAACCCGGCGCTCCTGTTTTTGGAAGTGTTGGCCGTTGGTGCGCCAAAAGGCGAATAGCCAAAGGCGTAAATAGGATTACCATCAGAACCATAGGGAAAGCCCACGGCCGTGAAACCCCTCGACTCACCGTTCTCTTCTCCTATGTCTCCCCGCACAGTGGCGCTCAACTGGTGTTTGCCGATCATTTCCCCGTAGCTGAACATCAGGTAGCCCCGGTAAGAATAATTTTCACTATTGGTTTGTGTATAGCTCCCCTTTTGTTGCAGGTCCGCATTATCGAAAAGCGAATGTTCCGGGGGAATGAACGATACCGTTTTATTAGTGCCTTTTGCCACCTGTATACCACTCTGGAGGCGGAACCTGGCAGAGAGATTATAAACAGCATCAAGGTTGTTGAAGAAAGAAAAAGGCTTTGATTCATTGATGCTGAAAAAGGAAGCGTCGTACAGCGGGTTTACAACGAATGGATCATAGTCCAGGTACTTTTCGATCCCGCCGCCGGGCGTTGTTCTCCGGTAATAAGGCGTTGCCTGGGCAAAGGCCGAGAAGGACCCATAGGGCGATTCATTGGCTTTGCCGCCTGACAAGGACAACATATTGCTCAGGTTCAGTTTGCCTTTACGGTAAGTGATGCCGATATTCCCACCCCATGTTTCCCTTTGCGAACCCTTCATCACACCCAATTGCCTGCCTACGGAAAGAGCGGCATTGAACATAAGATCGTTGTTGCCGCCTGCAAATTGCAGCGAGTGCCTGTGTGAGAGTCCTGTGCGCAAGGGATCACTGAGCCAGTACGTATTTACACCGCGCTTCACTTCCGCCAGCCGTTGATTGTATTTTTCTTCATTGCGCCATTGTGCCGGCCCCGTGCTGTCGTACCAAAAACCATGCAGCCGCTCATACTCCAGCTTTTCTGCCGCATTCATCAGGTTATAGCTGCTGAGGTCCGGTATTTCAAAGGTCATATCTGCGTTGTAAGAGATCTGCAACTTGCCAGGGACCGGGCGTTTCGTTTCCACCACCACTACCCCATTGGCCGCTTTAGAGCCATAAAGCGCGGTAGACGCGGCATCTTTCAGGATCGTGATGCTGGCCACGCGGTTCATATCCAGATCATAAATGATCTGTAAGGTCGTTTCAAAGCCATCCAGGATAAACAGCGGCTGGTTGGGATCCTGGCTAAACTGTTCGTTGAGCGTATTGGTATTGATCGTGGTTTGCCCCCTGATCTCAAAACTGGGCATATTGTTGGGATTGGAACCCTGCAGGTTATTTTCCACTTTAATGAAAGCAGGGTCAAGCGTGCGCAGGCTTTCCAGCACATTCCGGTTGCCCACCGTTTTCAATTGGGCGCCCGTATATACCGTAGCTGCGCCCGTAAAGCTGGCTTTGTCTTTTTTGATAATGCCTGTATTGATCACCACTTCCTGTATATTCTCATCATCCGCCGTCAAAACAATATCAAGCAGATCAACGTAGGGCCGGACACGTACTTCAGTTGTTCTGTAACCGATATAGCTGATCACCAGTGTTTGCCCGGCATCCACTTCGATCATAAAGCGGCCCGTGGCGTCCGTAGAAGCGCCTTTCTTGCTTCCTTTTATCAACACACTGGCCCCCACCAGCGGCCGCCCGTCGCGCCCGCGTACCAAACCCATAATGGGCGGAAAGCTGTCAATAAGTGTTGCGGGCCTGCTGGCAAGGTCCGCAGGAGGACCTTCCCTTTCCAATAACGTGACGCCCGGCTTTCTGCTAACGATGATCGTTTTGTTTTTGATCGAGTACTTCAGCGGAAGCCCACTGAAAAGCCTGTTCAGGAACTCGTTCAGTTCCATATTGCGGGCATCGATCGAGACCGGTTTGGTTTCCTTGATAATGTCTGCGCTGCAGAAAAAAACAAAGCCCGTTTGCTTTTTCACCACCGAAAAAACAGAGTCGATGCGGCAGCTCTTTACAGAAAGCGATACAGATTGCGCCACACCCGCAGCGCTTACCTGGAGAAAGCAAATGGTTAAGAACAGAAAGGTTAGCTTCATAACTAACACCGTTTTGGTTAAATTCCGGCGATGAAGAACAGCGGGGCCGGAATTGCCGGACCGCCGCCGCCCTGAACACACGACGCTACAGTCCAAACAAGAAAGGAAATTCATAACTTGCAGTTGTTTGGGTAATGAATAACTCGTCCCGACTTCAGTCGGGAAGCATAAGCAGTCAACTTGAATTCTTATGGGTTACCCAACATCCGGCCAGGAGTGTTACTAGCGCTTCTGGCTTTCTTTTTGGGAAACCCTGTTTGCATCAGGTCATAATGGTGCCTTTTGGGTTAAACAAATGATTACAATAGCAAAGCCCTATGCAGGCTTCACAGTTATATTTTTTATTGGGACTTTGGGATCTTAAGAAATATAGGAGGGGTTTAATGCCTTACAACCAATGTGCGTCCTTCAATATGGAATTGGATACCGATCTCCTGAAGCGTTTCAATGACCTGCGATAGCGTCAGGTCCCGCCCCAGCTCACCAAAAAACTTTTTCTTAGGAGGGTCACCAATGTATTTTACCTGGATATCATACCACCGCTCCAGCTGCTTCATCACCTCTTCCAACGATTCATCCTGGAAATTGAAGAGCCCGTTTTTCCAGGCCATTATTTTTTGTATATCCGCATCGTTGATCAACTCCATATCACCACCCTGCTTTACCAGCGTTTGCTGGCCCGGCTTAAGCATTTGTACACGTTCATAAGCACGCAGCCGTACAGATCCTTCCAACAGCGTAGTATTCGTATTGACATCGTCGGCATAAGCTTTCACATTGAAACGGGTGCCAAGCACTTCTATGGCAGTATGGTCATTTACTTTTACTTTAAACGGCCGCCTGGCATCCTTCACCACTTCAAAATACACTTCGCCGCTGATAGCAACAGGGCGCTCATCGCCAATGAAGGCAGTAGGATAAGTGATCGAAGAGGCCGCATTGAGCCAGGCTTTGGAACCATCAGGCAGTGTAATACTGAACTGTCGCCCATTAGGAGTGGCCATCGTATTATAGGTTACAGCACTGGCACTACTGGCATTATAAGAAAGGCTGCCATCTTTCAATATCACCTGCGTACCCTGCTGCTCTGCCACGATGCCATTGCCCAGGCTATCCAGGATCACCTTGGTCCCGTTGGCAAGCGTAAGGACAGCGCCTTCCCGGCCCGGTGCTATGTCTGTTGTAACAACCTGCTCCACTGACTTTGGCTTATTCGAGATCCAGAGGTAAGCGCCGATGCCCAATAAAATGATAACAGCCGCCGCATACCTGATCCACGGCCTTCTAAGAAAATGGATGTGCGCCGTTACAGGAACAGTTCCATCATCTGTATCCTTGTCTGCTGGGCTGTTGATAGCCGCCTGTATATGCTGCCATACTTTATCCGCCCTTTCATTGCCCGTAATGGGCAACGCTTTCATCTGTGCCAATTCCAACTGGAGCTTTTCGCCGATCAGCGACTCAAAACGCGGGTCTTCGGCCGCTTTCAAAAAAGAAAGCAGTTCCTCTTCAGACAATCGTTGGTCCTGAAAGCCCTGTAATAACTGGAGAAATTGGTCTTCCGTCATATGCTGATTATAACTGGTCATTGCTGCCCACACTATGAAGACGCATGAGGAACAAAAGAGGCGGACAGCTCCTTAAAAAAAAATAATAAAAAAATAAACTCGCCCGGGGAGTTCGTTTGCGCAAGGAAAAAAGCCCTGATCGATTTGATGGCCCGCGCTATATGCTCCTTCACCGTTGACTTTTCCACCTTCATTTCCCGGGCGATCTCCTCATAGGTCAATCCCTTTTCCCGGCTTAGCAGGTAGGCCAGCTGCTGCTTTTCAGGCAGGTTTTTGACAGCCTGCTGATACAGCCTGCTGTACTCTTTATTCGTAACGATCGATTCCGGGGAAGCAATATCCGCCTCGCTGAATACCTCGATCAGGTACTGCTGGTATTGCTGCGACTGCCTGTTTTTCCGGAACCGGTCAAAATATTCATTACGGGCCGTAATAAAAAACCAGTTCATGGGGTTATCCATTTCCCTGAACACCTGCCTTTTTTCCCAGGCCTTTACAAATACCGCCTGTACAATATCTTCTGCATCCGTATGCCGCTTGATGTACCTGACCATGATGAGGTAGAGTTGGTCAAAATAGCGCCGGAAGAACTCCGCAAATGCATCCTGGTCGCCATCGGCAATACGCCGCAGCAGTTCAGTTTCATTATATGGTTGACCAGTAGACAATTATGCATTAATTTGGATTACCTCTTGAGGTTTGGTAAAAGATCAAAAGAAGGAAAGGTTGATGGTAGTAAGTTCCAAATTTAAAGTTTGCACAGTTAATATCATAATCCCATTTGGAAGTGTTTGTAGCTACAACTGCCAGCAATTGGCCATTTTGCAGCATATCACCATCGATTGCTGTTCAATCTATTGGTATTGGAGGAAAATAGACTGTAAGCAGTAAAGACAGATCCCTGGTTAAAGTCTTTTAACGGTATGCCCATCATAACGATACACCCCATCATACGCGCCAAACAAAATACTGCAATCTTTAACTTCTACGATCCCAAAAAGGTTGAGTGATTGGGCTATTTCAGTTACGGTTAGCTTTTTATTGGACAATGAGCTTTCATCATACCGGGAGATCACAAACCGGCCCTTGTCATTCGTATTACTGGTCCAGATATTTCCTTTTTTATCTTCATAGATATACCTGACAGGGGTGGTTGTGAAACGGGTAAATTGGCTGCCGTCATAGCGCCAGAGACCAGCACTGCTACCGATCCAGACATTGCCTTTGCTGTCTTCGATCATCGACCAGACATCTGTAAAAGCGTTGCCGTTATAGGTGGAAGCGACAACTTGTTTTCCATCATATACGTAAGTATTGCCACCTGTCCCAAACCAAACCCTGCCTGTTTTGTCTTCAAAGATCGCCATAACATCATGTTCTGCCTCCGTGTTGAAATTCCGGAAAGCCATTCCATCGTAGCGGCTTACTCCTTCCCTACCACCGAACCAGATATGGCCGGCTTTATCTTCATAGATCGTATTGACCCGGTCACTGACCAGTCCCTCCTTGGTTGTAAAATGTTGCAGCGATCTCCCATCGTAATAATAGACTCCCGAGCCATAAGTGCCGAACCAAAAATTCCCTTTTCTATCTTCCAAAAGAGCCAGGAAGCGGCCTGAATTCATTTCACCGGTGATATTGGTAAAAGATTGTCCATCGTACCGGATAATGCCTTCGTTGGAGGCAAGCCAGATATGGCCCTTGCTATCCTGCCTGATCACCCGGACCGATGTTTTGGGGCCCTGAGAGCTGATCACCGCTGTTGGCAGCTCCGTTTTCGTTTGCCCTTTCGAGGAGGGGCAAAAAACAAACAGCAGGCACAAAGCCAATAAAGTCACCTGTTTCATCATTATTCCAAGCTATTCTTTTTTGGGCTACCTGGCAAAACAATGTGTTTTGTGTGCACTTCAAAGCGTAAACCACACCATCCATCAGAAATATAATACCATTCGCTAATTGCTATTTCATACCCTTACAGGGCAGCTGTACTTTGCAGCCTTTCTATCTTAAGGACTGATACATAGGGCAATAAAAAGCAATTGCGGGGAGTTTAATTACATAACTTTCCACTTTAATGTATTGAATATATTCATATGCATACACCTGCTCAACGGCTTAAGATTGGCGAAGGGAAAATAAGCGGCTATTCGTCCATATTCCTGGGTTTACTTTCCCTCACCGGCGTTATTTGTTTCAAATACCCGGAGTGGCTCACCACACCCCAATTCAGGGAGGTATACACAGGCGACTCTATGAAGATCGTGTTAACCGCTACCATCATCGCCTCTTTTCTCTTTGCACTCGTCAGTTTTATGCTGAGCAAACAAAAGAAATGGGCCATGACAGGATTGCTGCTCTGTACCGGGGCCATTGTCTTCGGAGGTTTGCAGGTAGAGGGCCGGGCAGTTGAAAAGAGCAGTTGGCACCTGGGGGTTGACTGGTTATTGCTCGACCTCTTGCTGATGGCCGTGATCT
This sequence comes from uncultured Paraflavitalea sp., assembly GCA_966211765.1. GTDB lineage: Bacteria > Bacteroidota > Bacteroidia > Chitinophagales > Chitinophagaceae > Paraflavitalea. The sequence goes on along the minus strand of CBIHOV010000050.1, from coordinate 2,839 downwards.
TTATTCCCATTGAAATGGTGTTCCCTAAGAACAGGCAACAAAGCAAGTTTCACGAAGAATGGAGAACCGACCTGCTTTATTTTGTGATCAGCCATTTGTTCATTCAGTTCTTTGGCGTGATCACCCAGAAGCCGGCAAAACTATTCTTTGGATGGATCGGACTGTCAGAACTCCAGCTTTGGGTGCAACAGCTTCCTTATGTAATTGAGCTCATCTTCGCCTTCCTGATCACCGATCTCTTTCAATATGCCGCCCATCGCTTTTTCCATTCCCATACCTACCTGTGGCGTTTCCATTCCGTACACCATTCCACCAAAAACATGGATTGGCTGGCCGGATCAAGAACCCATTTTGTAGATATCTTTGTCACCCGGTCCATGACCTTTATTCCCCTGTACGTGTTTGGATTTTCCGAGATCACTTTCAATACCTATATCATCTTCATGGCCATCCATGCCGTGCTCATTCATGCCAACACCCGGATCAACTTTGGCTTCCTGAAATACATTATTGCTACGCCCCAGTACCATCACTGGCACCATTGCGAAGACCCCGCACATTATGGAAAAAACTTTGCCACCATATTCCCCTTTATTGATAAGCTATTCGGCACATACTACCTGCCGGGCAATACCTGGCCCGAAGGTACCGGGCTACGGGAAACCCATTTCCCCAAAGGCTATATGAACCAGTTGGTCTACCCTTTTACGAAAAGTCCTTTTGATGAAAACCTCGATATGAAGAATGAAACCAACAGGTAGCTGGTATCCCGCGGGATACTTGGTCAGGCAGCACTTCTTCAATTGATATGTCTACCTTTGTGCCGGCTATTTTACAATTGAAAAGAGGCATATGAAGAAAATAGGATTTTTATCATTCGGACATTGGTCTAATCATCCCGCCTATAAAGCACGTTCCGCCAGCGACACCTTACTGCAGTCTATTGACCTGGCTGTGGCCGCCGAAGAGATCGGCCTGGATGGGGCCTATTTCCGGGTACATCATTTTGCGGCCCAGTTAGCTTCTCCCTTTCCTTTACTGTCGGCCATTGGCGCCAAAACAAGCAAAATAGAGATCGGAACCGGTGTTATAGACATGCGGTATGAAAATCCCCTCTATATGGTGGAAGACGCCGGCGCTGCCGACCTGATCTCGGGCGGGCGCTTGCAATTGGGCATCAGCAGAGGCTCGCCAGAGCAGGTAATTGAAGGCTGGCGTTATTTTGGATATCAGCCAGCCGAAGGAGAAACCGACGTCGATATGGGGCGTAGGAAAGCCCTGCAATTCCTGGATCGACTCAAAGGTGAAGGATTTGCACTGCCAAACCCCAATCCCATGTTTCCCAACCCACCGGGCTTATTAAGATTAGAACCCCACTCCCAGGGATTGCGGGAACGTATTTGGTGGGGAGCAGCCTCCAATGCTACAGCCGTTTGGGCAGCCGAAAACGGCATGCACCTGCAAAGCTCTACCTTAAAATTCGACGAAAGCGGCAAGCCATTCCATATACAGCAAGCAGAACAGATCAGGTTGTACAAGGATGCCTGGAAAAAAGCAGGCCACCAACGCGAGCCAAGGGTCTCCGTGAGCCGGTCTATTTTTGCACTGATGAATGACCAGGACAGACTATACTTTGGGCGGGAAGCCAAGGGCGTTGACAAAATTGGTATGATCGAGGCCGACAAACGCGCCATTTTCGGCAGATCCTACGCTGCCGAACCAGATCAACTGATTAAGGAATTGGCCCAGGACGAAGCCATCCAGGAAGCTGATACGCTGCTGCTGACGATACCCAACACCTTGGGAGTTGACTACAATGTGCATGTGCTGTCGTCTATCCTGAAGCATGTGGCGCCGGGATTGGGATGGCGGTAAGTGTTGTGTACGCTGACATCGTTTCTGACTAAACAGGCAAGAGAATGCAAGATTTGGGATAGATCATCCTTGAAAAGGGTTGATCTTGCCCCGCCAAACAAATAACAGAAGTGCCTCGAAAGGGGCATTTTTCGTTTCCGGGAACGTAAAGAAGCAAGGACAATGCTCCCTCAAAGTTCTAGCTTGCTTGTCAAAGCGAACCGAATGAAAAATGACGCATGCAGTGCGGCACTGTTATTATTTGCTCGGAAGTCCATACTTCAGGGATCATCGGATCGAAGCGCAAGTAATCACTTTTCTTAAAATCGACATTTTTGTTTTGAAGCTTGCTCCGGCAAAAGCCCAAAAATCAAAAATGACGGCACGGGAGCATTGGTGGGAAAACCGGGTACTGGATTTTTGACCTAGTAGTGCTAGAACAAATCTTGACTATTTCAGGTAAATGCCAATAACCCACTGTTTAATTCTCAGAAAAGGTAAAACATTTTGCCTTTTTTAAGGTTCAAATTTTTTCAACAGGTCATTTATAAAAGAACTATTGGTAAACATGCCACTTTGGGGATATGGACTATCTGCATGGGAGCCATATAATAAGCCAACTAGCCTGTACTTGATTTCCTTATCATCAGCTATAATATAAAATAGAGGCCCACCGGATACTCCATCGACGCCTTTTATATTGGTAAAAATATACTGAAACTTATCTCCATTGCTGTTTAGAAAATTATCTGTAAGCTCAGTCTTGTATATATTACATTTTATTGAGTCTACTGGATAGCCAAAGAAACAGGCATCACCTCCTTTGATAACTTCATTATCAGGAATAGAGTTAGACGAGAAGTCAACATAATGTATGGTTACATTGGGAGGAAAAGCTGGGATGGGAATAAGAGAAATATCTACTAAAATTTCGACACTGTAACAAAAACTGTGTAAACATAGAGAATCGGAGTTCGTAAGATCT
>CBIHOV010000049.1:0-65231 GCA_966211765.1 uncultured Paraflavitalea sp. | reverse complement strand
AAGCATTGCCGACTGCCGACTGCCGTTTCCGCACGCAACCGATTGAGGCAACCGTTTGTGCGAAATTCTGTTGGTTTAAAGCAAGCTGCTCTTGTTATGGCTACCTTTAGCCAGGTATTTTTTCACCGTTTTTATTCTGAACAATGAAACTGACCCTAACCGGATTGTGTTTAGCGGCGCCGCTGATGATCCTCGCCCAAACCATTCCATCCGAACTACTATCTCCCGAGATCACAGCCGTCAACAGGCTCCCGATGAAGGCTTCTTCTTTTGCCTACGAAAACAGGCAACTGGCCACCGGTGGTGAAAAAGCACAATCATCTTTTTTTCTTTCCCTCAATGGCCTTTGGAAATTTAATTGGGTACAGGATCCCACCCAACGGCCCACCGACTTTTTCCGAAAAGATTTCAATGATGCCCAATGGACCAATTTTAAAGTGCCGGCCAATTGGGAAGTGAATGGTTATGGATTGCCCATCTATGTCAACCAGCCCTATGAGTTTGCCGGTCGCCAGAAAACAGGCAGGGAGCTGAATGCGCCTTTTGATATTCCCGAACACAACAACCCTGTTGGTTCCTACCGCAAGAAATTCACCGTGCCCGCAGGCTGGAAAGACAGGCAGGTATTCATTCACCTGGGTGCTGTTAAATCTGCCTTTTTCATTTGGGTGAATGGTGTGAAAGTGGGATACAGTGAAGACAGCAAACTGGCGGCAGAATTTGACATCACCCGCTATGTACAGGAAGGCGAGAACCTCGTAGCCCTGCAGGTATACCGCTGGAGCGATGGCTCCTACCTCGAGTGCCAGGACATGTGGCGCATTTCCGGCATTGAAAGAGACGTGTATGTATATTCAACACCGAAGCTCGACCTGGTCGATTACAAAGTATCCGCCGACCTCAGCAACAACTATACAACCGGCGAGCTGTCCATCGATGCCACCATCAACAGCTACAAGATCGACAAAAGAACGCTGCACAGTAAACCAGATACCTTTTCTGTTGAGATTGAATTGGTAGACCGGCAGGGGAATAAAGTATTTGAAGAAACAACCAAAGGCGTACAGACCGTATTGGGCAATTACCGGTCTGCCGTTCATTTTCAACGGCAGCTGCCAGGCGTACATGCCTGGTCGGCAGAAACTCCGTATCTCTACACACTTTACTTTACATTAAAAGACAAAGAAGGAAAAGTATTGCAGGTGATCCCCCAGCGCGTAGGATTCCGCAACATTAAGATAGAGAACCGCAATTTCCTGGTCAATGGCAAGCGTGTATTCCTGAAAGGCGTGAACAGGCATGAGCACAATGCCACACAAGGGCACACCCTTACCCATGCCGATATGGAGAAAGACATGGAGATGATGAAAAAGCTCAACGTCAATGCCGTGCGCCATTCTCATTATCCGCCCGATCCTTATTGGATGCAACTCTGTGATCAATACGGACTCTATGTGATAGACGAAGCGAATATTGAATCCCATGGCAGGTATTATGACCTGGAAACCACTTTCGCCAACGACCGCCTCTGGCTGAAGCCCCATATGGACAGGATACTGCGTATGTATGAGCGCGATAAGAATCACCCCGCTGTCATTACCTGGTCCCTGGGCAATGAAGCAGGCAATGGTACCAATATGTATGAAGCCTACGACTGGCTGAAGAAAAACGACACCCGCCCCGTGCAGTATGAACGTGCCGAACGCGATTACAATACCGATATGATCGTGCCCCAATACCCGGCTCCCAACTCCCTCGAAAGATATTCCCAACGCAATCCTGATCGCCTCATGATCATGAGCGAATATGCCCACATCATGGGCAATAGCCTGGGCAACTTCAAAGAGTACTGGGATAAGATCGAAAGCAATCCTTACCAGCAGGGCGGATTTATTTGGGAATGGATCGACCAATCTATCGATACTGTTAAGAATGGCAAGCGCATCATGGCCTATGGCGGAGATTTCCCCCTGAGCGGACCCGTAGATGAAAACTTCAGCGACAATGATTTTTGTGTGAAAGGCGTCGTGACCGCTTACCGTGGACTAACGCCCATGGCCATCGAAGTAAAGAAAGTGTACCAGCACATCAAGACCAGCTGGAAAGGCAATAACCAGCTTACCGTACGCAATGCGTATTTCTTCAGAAACCTGGACAATATCCAATTGAACTGGGAACTGCTGCAGGATGGCCAGCCCGTAGCGAAAGGCGCAATTGCCGCATTGAACCTCGCACCCCAGGACTCTACTACTTTGACCATCCCCGTAAAGACGACTTTTTCGAAAAACCATGAATATTTTCTCAACATCACCTACACCATGAAAGAGGCAGAGCCCTTCCTGGAGAAAGGCTATGCCATTGCCGCCGAACAATTTATGGTAGGTGAAAAAACGATCCCGGCAACCGTAGCTGCCGGCAAGAGCGGATCATTGCAGGTAGTAGAGAACGGTCAGCAGTTAACCCTCAAAGGCAAGGATTTTACCATTGCTTTTGACCTGGCGAAAGGTTTGCTCAGTACCTATACCCTCAAAGGTCAACAACTCTTGCAGCAGGGACCGCAGCCTGCTTTCTGGCGCGCGCCTACCGACAATGATATCGGCGCCGGTTACAACCATTCCTTACGCAACTGGCGCAATGCTTATGAGCAGGGTGCCGCCTTAATCGTAGCTTCCCGCAAGATCGATGCAGGTTATGAAGTGATCTTCACCAAAAAGATCATGAATGGCGATGCCCTCACCGAACAAACATTTACCATTTATGGTGATGGCGCTGTGAAAGTAGAGAACCGTTTCAAAGCAGTGAGCGGCAAGCACAAAATATGGTACCGTATAGGCAACGACCTGCAGGTAAACCAGCAGTTCAACAAGATCCAATTCTATGGACGTGGCCCCTGGGAAAACTATTGGGACCGTAAAACCGCTTCCCCCGTTGGCATCTATGCGCAAACTGTGGAGGAGCAGTATTTTCCTTATGCCCGTCCCCAGGAAAGCGGCAATAAATCCGATGTACGTTGGGTAAGCCTTACCAACCAGCAAGGCAGGGGTCTGCGTGTTGAGATGGCCGATAGCCTCCTCAACTTTGCCGCCCTGCCTTACAGTATCGATGACCTTGATCCCGAAGCCGACAAAAAACAATACCATTCCGGTGAACTGGTGAAGCGGAAGGAGATCTATATGCACATCGACCTGCAGCAGAGTGGTGTGCAGGGTATCGACAGCTGGGGATCACAACCACTGGAACAATACAGAATACCGTACAAGGATCACCAATACAGCTATTGGATAAAACCCATTCGATAACAATTGATTTCACTCGCTCGCCTCCGGCGAGTGAGGCTATTGTGTAGCCTCCGGCTACAAGTGTCAATAAAGCCGGAGGCTTTAAAATAGTCGTCACCAGCGGGACGCTGGCGACAGTGAAGATTAACAAACAACATTGACAACAATTATGAAACATATCATCTTATTACCGATAATCCTCGCCACCCTCACCGTGGCATTACCCGCCTTTCACACAGCGCCGGTGGCGAACACCAGGCATAGCACGCCCGCAGAAACCATTACCCTCCCTTTAGGAGGCAACACCTGGGTGCAGGGCCCTGCCGAGAAGAAACGCCTGCTCACCGCCAATGGCATTGAGAACTGGAACAACAAAGACGTATCCTTTACCACCTATGTGCGCATCAATACGCCCGGTACCATGCAGGTAAAGCTAAAAGGAAGGGCCAGCCTGCCCACGCAGCTCACCATGACCATTGCCGGCAATAAGAAAACCATCTCCATCAGCGAAGCCGAAACCCAATGGGTCAATGCAGGTGAGTGGAGCTTGAAAGACACTGGTTATATCTCTATTCAATTAGCGGCGGGAACTAAAGTAGGCGAAGGCGTGATCAATATCAGCGATTATGAATTGAGTGGTACTGCCATCAATACTGCCACCGCTTATGTAAAGAACAATGAAGGCAATTTCTTTTATTGGGGCCGCCGTGGTCCTTCTGTTCATTTGAACTATCCTTTTGCAGATAGCATCCGGGCCGAATGGTTTTACAATGAGATCACCGTGCCTGCCAGTCAGGATGTGATCGGCTCTTATTATATGGCCAATGGTTTTGGCGAAGGTTACTTTGGTATCCAGGTAAATTCTCCTACCGAAAGAAGGATACTCTTTTCTGTATGGAGCCCATTCACCACCGACGATCCCAAAAGCATCCCGGAAGACCAGCGCATTACCCTGCTGAAAAAAGGCGAGCAGGTATACGCCGGTGAATTTGGCAACGAAGGCTCCGGTGGCCAAAGCTACCTGCGCTTTCCCTGGAAAGCCGGGCTTACTTATGGCTTCCTGTTGAGAGGCGTACCAGATGGCAACAACAATACCACCTATACCGCTTATTTCCACGATCCGGAGCAAGCCAAATGGATGTTGATTGCCTCCTTTAAAAGACCCAAGACCAACAAACACCTCACCCGTTTCCATTCCTTCCTCGAGAATTTCAATCCCGATCAGGGCAACCTCGAAAGAAGAGTATTATTCGGCAACCAATGGATACGCGATGTAAAAGGCAACTGGATCGCCCTGAAAACAGCTGGGTTTACCTATGATAATACTGCTGCCAAAGGATACCGCAAAGATTATGCGGGTGGTGTGGAAGGCGATCGTTTCTTCCTGAAGAATTGTGGTTTCTTCAATCAAAGTACACCTTATAGAAGTTCCTTCACCCGTACAGGCAACAACAAAGCCCCGGTGATCGACTTCGATAAGCTGCCATAGCTTGCAGGGTGGGTCGCCCTTGAAGGGCGGCTCACCCTGCAAGTAGATCTCGTGTAAAAAGGTATTCATGCCCCATCGGGGCAACAGCTTTGTAGAAGATCGTGTCAAAAGGTTTTCTTGCCCCTTTAGGGGCTAAAGCTTTGTAGAATTTGAATATCAAGAAATTCATTTGCCCTGTAGGGGCAAAGCTTAAGTCAAACAATCGGCATGAAACAATTAACCGTTCCACACATTGCCATCAAAGATCCGCAGGACAGCCGGGAGCTGGCCCGCGTATTGAATGCTTTACCAAAACAAGTAATGGCAGAAGTCCCCTGGCCGGCTTATCCTTATAAGCCGGCTGTTGAGTTTGTAATAGCCTACCAGGAAAGCCACCTCTTCCTCAAATATTTTGTTACAGAAAAAGCCATCCGTGCCGTGGCCAGCCAGGTCAATGGCAAGGTATGGGAAGATAGTTGTGTGGAATGCTTCATCAGCTTTGATGATGCCGCTTATTACAACCTCGAGTTCAATTGTATGGGCACTGCACTCGTAGGATATGGGCCTTCCAAAAATGAGCGTAATAGTTTGCCCGCGCCCATTGTGGAGCAAATTACTACCCATGCGGTGATCGCCCGGCAGCCCGCTAAAAGATCAGTACAGTGGGAACTCACCACCTGCATTCCCGTTACCAGCTTTATACACCACCAGCCGCTTACCTTATCCGGGCGGCAATGCCGGGCCAACTTTTATAAATGTGGCGACCTGTTGCCCGATCCACATTTTATTACCTGGTCTGCTATCGATACGCCAACCCCCAATTTTCATGTGCCGGCCAGCTTTGGAAGCCTGCATTTTGAATAGCCATCCGTCACGCTTTAAAATTTGTACTCATGGATAACAAACTGCCTACCGTTAAAGAGATTGCCCGCCGGCTCAACGTGTCTGTTTCTACCGTTTCCCGGGCATTGAGCGATCACCCGCGTATTGGTCTGCGTACCAAAACCAAGGTGAAGGAACTGGCCAAAGAGATGAACTATGAGCCCAATGCAAAAGCTATCTTCTTTAAGCAACGGAAATCTTTCATCGTAGGCGTTATCCTGCCCTATATCCGGGAAGAGTTCTTCTCAGAAGCCATCAGTGGTATTGAAGCTGCAGCGATGGAACATGAATACACCATCCTGTTTGGACAGAGCTACGACAACCCCGAAAGGGAAAAGCAGGTGGTAGACACCATGAAAAAGCAACGTGTGGATGGCCTCATCATTTCCCTGTCCAAGCAAACCAACAAGTACGATCACCTCCAGGCATTGGACAAATACGATATACCTGTTGTTTATTTCGACCGGGTGCCTACCATCGAGAATGTGCACAAAGTATATTGTGATCTCTACCAGGGCACTACCGAAATGATCAACTGGCTGTTCAACCGCGGTTATCGCCGCGTAGCTTTCATCAACGGTCCGGAGAAATTACAGGCCAGCAAGGAAAGGTTGAAAGGTTACCTCGAAGGTGTTACCCGACAAAAGCTCAAGATCGATATGCAGATGGTAGAGTCTACCGATCTGTCCAAAGAAAGCACCCACGAGGCCATGAAGAAGTTGTTGTCTCTGAAGAACAGGCCCCATGCCATTATCACTTTTAATGATTATGTGCACATGGATGCCGTGCAATATGCAGAACAACACAACATACAGATCAATAAAGACATTGCTTTTGTAAGTTATGCCAACCTGCCCATTACCAGTTATACAGCCTTTCCTCCGCTCGCTTCCATTGAGCAATATCCTTATGGCCAGGGTAAGAAAGCCATGGAGCTCATGATCAAGATCCTCAATGAAAAATCTGCCGGCACTACCGTGCCCGACACCCACCATACCGAAAAGGTCGTGCCTACCCTGGTAATGCATTATCCCGTAGCCAGGTAATCAGCATCGCCATTTTTTGCGCTACCGGTTGCACAGCGAAATGCAACCGGGTATGCTTAATATTGGTAACCAAGCAAGCTTGTTTTCATTACACCAGGTTGTAACAACCCAAACATATTATTCTACATGAACAGAAAAGAATTCGTTAGAAATACCAGCCTGGCAGCTGCTGCCCTGGTAATGCCGGGCAAAAGCCTGTTTGCCGGCAAGTCCGATACCAAAGTTAAAATGGCCATTATTGGTGTTGGTCTTCGTGGCCAGAGTCACCTTAGCCTGTTATTGAAAAGAGAGGATGTAGAACTGGTAGCTATTTGCGATGTGGATGAGCGGATGCTCAACAGTGCAAGATCAATGATCACAAAGAGTGGTAAGAAGATGCCGGAAATATTTTCCGGTGATCCTTATGCCTGGAAAAAACTGGTAGAAAAGAAAGGCATAGAAGCTGTGGTGATCGCTACCCCCTGGGAATGGCACAAGCCCATGATCATCGGCGCACTGGAAGCAGGCATCAAATACGTGGGTACAGAAGTGATCCTGGGTATTACCCTCGCCGATCATTGGGATGTGGTGAAGGCCGCAGAAAAATACCAGGGCCATGTGATGATGCTGGAAAATGTATGTTATCGCCGCGATGTAATGGCCATCCTCAATATGGTACGCCAGGGATTGTTTGGTGAAATGATGCACCTGCAGGGTGGTTACCAGCATGACCTCCGCGCTGTTAAGTTCAATACCGCTACCGGCGCCAAAGGCGTAGAGTTTGGTGAGAACGCATTTTCTGAAGCGAAGTGGCGCACCAACCACTCCGTGCACCGCAATGGTGATCTGTATCCTACCCATGGTGTTGGACCGTTGGCCCACTATATCAATATTAACCGGGGTAACCGTTTCTTAACACTCAATTCATTTTCCACCAAGGCAAGAGGCTTGCACAATTATATCGTGAAAGAAGGAGGGGAAAGCCATCCCAATGCCAAAGTGAATTTCAAACTCGGCGATGTGGTCACTACCCATATCTCCTGCGCCAATGGCGAGACCATCCTCTTACAGCACGATACCGATCTGCCCAGGCCATATTCCATTGGCTTCAGGGTGCAGGGTACCGAAGGTTTGTGGATGGATATTAACAAGGGCATCTACATTGAAGGTAAATCGGCCAAAGCCCACCAGTGGGACGATCAGAAAGCCTGGCTCGACAAATACGACCACCCCTTGTGGGTTAAGTACAGCAACTCTGCCGAAGGTGCGGGGCATGGTGGTATGGACTTCTTTGTCGTGAATTCCTTTGTTGAATCCGTCAAGCGCAAGGTGGCCACCCCAATGGATGTGTATGATGCGGCGGTTTGGAGCGCCATCACCCCATTGAGCGAGCAGTCCATAGAACTGGGCAACGAAACCGTAGAGTTTCCCGACTTTACCGGCGGCCAGTGGATGTACCGCAAACCCGTGTTTGCTTTAGACGATCAGTATTAACCATTCAATAGCCTTTCTTATTCTTCCGTATCCTTGTAATGGGTTACAAAGCAAAACAGCCTCCAGAGGCTGTTTTTGTTTTGTAATACGTTTTAGGAAATGCTGTCTTTCCCAATCACCGTCCAGTCATCATTGCCATGCCCTTTGGCGATCCAACGATCCATTTCTGCTGCAATAGCAGGTACCACCGCCAGGTGCGCGCCTCCTTTTACCGCACTGTCTATAAACAACTGCGTGTCTTTGCGGGCCATATTCAATTCCCAGGAGGGTTTGTCATAAGTGCCGGCCGTCATCCTTTTCAGGCGGGCAGGCAACATAGCGCCTGGATTCCACAGGTCAAACAAGGCTGCTACATCAGTCACTGGTAAATGCAATGCTTTGGCAAGCGTAAGCGTATCTGCCAGTCCTGCCGTAAAGGTCACGAGAAAACAATTGCCCATCAATTTCATGGCGGCGGCTTTTCCTTCCGCTGCTCCAAAATTGAGCAGCTTACCTGTCATGGCCGACAGGGTAGGCGTCAGTTCACTGATCACTGCCTGATCGCCCGATACCAGCATGTATCCGGTACTTTCCAGCGCATTGGGAGGGCCCATGAATACCGGTGCATGTAAATAGGTAAATCCCTTTTCTTTCCAGGTCTGCGTGCGTTGTATAGCCCCTTCTGCTGAGGTGGTCGTATGATCAACGATGATGGCGCCCTTGCTGAAGCCAGCGCTGGCTATGGCCAGTACTTCATCCACCGAAGCGTCATCTTTCAGCGTTACATGAATAATGGCTGCACCTTTTACCGCATCCGCTACATGAGCGAATGCCTTTGCGCCCTCCGCTTCCAGTGCGCTGGCTTTGGCAGCTGTTCTGTTCCATACATTCACCTGTTCTCCTTTCTTGATCAATGCCCGTACAAAATTGGCCCCTAAAAGGCCCATGCCTATAAATGCTCTCATAGTCTTTTCTTTTGCTAAAGGTATTTAAAAATACTAGCCGATTGAGCAGAGACAGGACTGACTATTAATTGCTTGTCTCCGCCGGAGCGAATGAAGAAGGCGGCATTACCAGAGCGCCTTTCTTTGATTCCTGGCCCATGGAGATACTGAACATATTTACATTAACTGAAAAGGCCGGCAAAACAACCATCTCCACCAGAAGTTATCCTGTCAATGCAGGCGAAGCTGAAATAGCTTCCTTCCGCGAAAATAAACCAGGCTTCAAAGGTGGACTTTCCGCCTCCATTGATAAACTGGGCCAGTATTTATCCCGTCAACAATAAAGCGTAACCAACGGGGCTGGCGATCTATATTTGTGAAAGTTCTGGGGAATGTTGTAAATTATATTGCCTAATGCAATATAAATGGACTTCCGGTCTTTTCCGCCAGCTTCGTTTTTATGCCCTTACATTGAGCGTTACTGGTATGCAGCTACGCCTGGTGTAACAGGTGAGTGGAACCAAACCTGGCTTCCTACCGTAATGCATTGCCTCGTCTTTGACCTTAATAACAACATCAGCTCACTTACTGAAACGACCGGTGAAGAAAAACTGCCACCTTGTTTCATGTTGGGCAATCTAACGAGGCCCGGACATAATATTGTAAAAGGCCCCATGAAAGTGTTTGCCGTACACTTTACCCCTACAGGCATTTACCAGTTGTTCAATATAGCTTTGCATACCTTGCTCGATAGAGCTGTTGATTTTGAGCACATTGAAAAGGAAACAATTGCCCGGGAATTAAAAGAGAAAATGGGGAGGGCGCCCACGCCCGATGCCTGCATGGGCATACTGGAACCTTATTTTGCGGGGAAACTACTGCACGCTGTGCCCAATAGAAAAATAACAATGCTTGCCCCTGTGGTGCAATTTATTCTGTCCCATAAAGGCCATTTGCAAATACAGGAATTGACCCAACAGAGCTTTTACACCAAAAAAACACTGGAACGCCATTTTGTAGAGTTGGTAGGCCCTACGCCCAAGCAATTTCAATCCATCGTTCGTTTCAACGCCGCCGTGGAATGCCTGCAAAAAAACAATCCACCCGCAGTGAAAGACTTCATATACGACCTGGGCTATTTCGACCATGCCCATTTTCTGCACGACTTTAAGAAGCTTTCCGGTAAAACACCCCAGGAAGTATTCTCCCAGGTAGCCGATCATGACGAATTTTTCTACGGACATTAAAATTGTCCCTTTTTTACAAGGCTGCTTGATAACATCGTGGTAATTTAGTGTACATAGCTTTCTTAGACATCCCCCCCGATCTGTCCCCATGAACTTCAGATACTTGATTGATCAATAATTGTTCCCAGCCGCCAGTTAATAAATAAATGGTTCATTCATTAACGTAATAAATTATTATTATGAAAAAGGGAACATGGATCCTCCTTGGCAGCCTTGCCGTTATACTATTTACTTTAGCTTACTGTAAAAGTCAAAAACCCCTCTTTTATGAGGACAATGGAAATTACTTTGTTGACAACAATTTTATAATAAAAAAGACTGCAGAAATATCTGCGGATGATGTGAAGCAATTGATCGCACTCGATGCTGATCCTGAAATTGCCAAACTTACCAAAGGTGTTTGTTTCCTGCTTACCACCGTTAGAGTATCAACCATTCTCAGGCTCAACCAGCTGACAAAGCTGGATAGGATGGCACAACTCACACGCTATACCCAGATCCAACGCATACTGGATATCAACAAAGGTTGTTTTGAGTTGCAACAGATCGACTGGGCACAGTTTGGCGACCTGAAAGCAAGATTGGATAAGATACTTACCAAGTACAATCCTGCCACAGTGCAAGGCAATGTATCCATCGTCAACAATCAGATCGCGACCTCCGTAGCAGAACTCCGGGCGGAAGACATCAGCCAGTTGAATGCCCTCACAGTGATTGGGGTGGATGAAATTAATATTTGTGGCGATTACATGGGACCGAATAGATATACCCGTTTAATAAAATCGGCAAAGACCATCAGGCCGGATGAAAAACTGACCCAATCCCTCAATAAGATTCTCACGCAATACAAATAATACAAATAAGGAATAGTACCTCCATTTCATGGTTTGAAGTATGAAAGAAAAACTTCAGTTGACAGGCGTTTTTGCCCTGCTATTGCTGGTGTTTACACTGGGGCTGAAAAGCACCTTTGATGGCTATTTCGGCTTTTACTATGAAGCCGGCCAGTACAAAAAGCCCTTCGCCTACAAAGCAACCGAGGCGATCGTAGAAACAACTCCCGTAAATATGTTCCTGGCTTATACAGGATTCGATACCGGGTACGGTTTTTTTGCACCGAATGTAGCGAGCGATTTTGTTCTCATCTTTAATGTACAGGATTCCCTCGGACAAACCATCCACCAGTGCGCCATGCCCCGGTTTAACCAAAAGGAAAGCATGGTGCGTTACACTTCCCTGTATAATATGTTCCTGGATAAGATATCCAGGAAAAAAGGGGAGGAGGGTGACCTCTACATTAAATACCTCGACATAGTGATCAGGCAGATCGCTGTTGCCGTCAGGAAAGACTATCCAACCGCTGCTCAGGTAAAGGCCAGTCTGTATTTATACGATTACCCAGGTATGGAACGATACCGAAAGGGCGACCGGAAAGAAAAAGCCATACTCATTAGTGAATATAAAATCTAAGCAATGGGCCGGGGAAGATCAATTTACAATAGTATACATAAGTTTTTTTTCGCCCAGGATCAACAAGCTGAATTTCTTGTTTTCTTCAGGATTGCAACAGGCGTTGTTGTACTCATGCACTTTCTGGCCACCATTTCAGATTTTGACCGTTTATTTACCAGTCAAAGCATCGTGCCGCAGGATATCATGACCGCCTTTACACCCGATTGGCTGATCACCCTTCCTAAGATCGTTCATCTTTTCGAAAAGATGGGCATTCCCGAAGGTACCACCATCTTTATGGTACAGTTCCTGTTCATTGCCTGCTGCCTTTGTATAATAACAGGCTTCTTTTCCCGCATCAGCGCCATTTGTTTGCTCCTACTACAAATTGCCATCACCAAGGGCGGGTCCTTTTTCCTGTATGGCGTTGACTTCTTTACCAGCATGTCCTTGTTTTACCTGATCCTGTTCCCGGCCGATCATTACTTTTCCCTGCGCAACTATCTTTGGAAAAGACCGCTGCGGCAGGTTAACTTCATGCCGGTTAAAAGGATGTTTCAGCTACACTTGTCCATGGCCTATTTCTTTTCCGGTTTCGATAAACTGCTGGGATTTAATTGGCGCAATGGAGAAGCCATCTGGAAAGCCATCAACTTACCCTATGCCAACAGAGACTTCTTCTTCGACTTTTCCTGGCTCGCACAACATGCATGGCTCCTGGTCATTGCAGGATGGGCAACCATTATCACTGAAATGTGCTACCCCCTGTTTATCTGGATCGCCCCCACCCGGAAAGTCTGGCTTTTTGCAACCATCGGTATGCATATAGGAATTGCCCTTGTGCTCAACCTGTATTATTTTTCAGCCGTTATGATTGTGTGGAACCTTACCAACTTCTATTTTGAACCAGGCAAAGCATTCGATTTCGTAAAACAGTTGCGATCGCTTTTTTATCGCAAACAGGTTCAATACAGTAATCCCTAGCATTACCGTACGCCAGCGTCATTACAGAGGTTTATAGCTTACCGCCAGCACACCTTTCTCCAGCGTTTGTACATTGATCAACTCAAGGGGGCCATTCATGCCTTCAAATAAATGGTGCAACCCGTTGCCCATCACATGCGGGGTGATCAACAATTTCATTTCATCTACCAGTCTTGCTTTCAATAATGCTTTCACCAGCGCAGCGCTGCCCTGTACCAGTATATTTCCCGTGGTAGCTTTTTTGATGGCAGCTATTTCTTCAAGTATTTTTTCCTTAATGATGGTGGAGTTTTCCCATTTGGCTGTTTTTAACTGGGAGGAGACGACGTATTTCTTCACCTTATTTAATTTCTCTGCTACACCCATTTCATTGTTTTGCATAGTCGACCAATAGCCATACAACATTTCATAAGTGTTGCGGCCATACAACATCACATCACAATTATGCAAGGTGTCCTGGATATATTGCTGCCGGCTATCGCTGTGGTAGGGATTGAACCAAAGTTCCATAGAGCTTGCATCAAAATCACCATCTAAAGACATCCATTCACTAACGATTAATTTTTTCATGGTAGTAATATTTAGCACAAAATTCGGGCTGCCTGTACAGACGGAATAGAACAAAGCCGTCAACAGATTAGAATTTCGGGTTATATGGGGCCATTTGGGCTAAATATTCTTTGGGGGTAAGTCCGGTGAACTCCTTAAAGCTGCGGATGAAATGACTTTGATCGGCGAAGCCATGCTCAAAAGCCAGGTCACTGAGTTTGGTAAATCCGTATTGGTTCAATTGCTGGAAGGCTGCATTGAATTGACATACCCGGCTAAACAGTTTGGGAGCGATGCCTACATGCCCTTCAAACAATCGTTGGAATGTTCTTTCCGATATGTTCAGGTTCTGCCTTATCCTGATCAATGCATCCGGTGCACTGTCCTTGATGATCTCCTGTGTGGCGAATACGATCTTTCGGTCGGTGGTGCCGGCATTAGACAATTGCAGTATAAAACCGTCCAGTAGCTGCAAGCGCTCCGTGAGTGAGGACAGGTTTAATAGCTGTTCTTCCAAAGAAAATGCCTTTGCCTGCTGTAGGAAGGCCAGGTCCATATGATCATCCGTCAGTTCCTGGGCAGCGATCCCAAACAAAGCCCTCAGTGCATAAGGATAGAAAAAGCAGGCGATCAAAGTGAAATCGCCTCGCAATGATAAAGCGCCGGGCCTGATCAGTTGTCCATACAGCGTAAGGTGGCCAATGCTTTGGTCCTGCTTTAAGGCGGGTACGGTTTGAAATACGAGCGTAGGGCTTCCATTGGCAAAGAGCGGCAACACAAAATCCGGATGGATATGGCGGTCGTTCTCAATGACCAGGATATGACTTACATACCGGCTGATGCCCGGAGAAGGTATGATAAACTGCGTTTTCACAGTACAATTTATTCATTTCCTGGCTTATCTTACAAATCGCATAATTGAACTACTGTAAAAACCAATTTGTATCGCCACCATGTTATTTCTGCCAATAAATTCCCGCTTTGGCTTGTCTGTTTAGAAGATTTATATAAATTTGGAATGTCTCTTTTTAAAAACTACCCCTTACTAAGGGTACCCGTATTAAGTTACCTGCTGCAATTGCCCCTGATCAACACCGTGTAATGTATTTGCTTCATATCCCAGCAATATGATATTCCTTCATTTTAAATATTCATCATCATGGGTAAATTTGTAATCTCCAAAAGAGCCAATGGCGAATTCCAGTTTGTATTGAAAGCCGGTAATGGTCAAACTATCCTTACCAGTGAGGGTTACAGCGCCAAAGCCAGCTGTACGAATGGTATTGAATCCGTACGTACCAATTCACAGGACGATAGCAAGTACGATAAGAAAACATCTTCCAACAACAAGTATTATTTCAACCTCAAAGCATCCAACGGACAGATCATTGGTACCAGTGAAATGTACGAAAGTGAACAAGCCCGGGATAATGGTATAGCGTCAGTGAAAAGCAATGCCCCCGATGCTACGGTAGAAGATACTACTGCCTAGGGATTGTTGAAACATATTAATTAAAACAGGCTTCATTTATGAACAACATAAGGGCCTGTTTTTTTATTTTAATCTAATTGTTACTTGCTTTATTCGGTTGCTTGTTGTAGTGATCAATCGTATAATATTGAGCAACTTACTCCAATTATTTGCACAGGCCATATACCATTGGAATTAATAATTGTATTATATTTAATCATCAATTTGATATCCCCTCCATCCTTTCCGCTGAAACAGCATCGACCTTACTCATTGTTCAACTGATCCTGTTATTTATTAGAATTTGATTCAACAACTAGGATCCTTCCTGCTCCTATTGATTAATGGCTCGTTTTACTGGTAGTTTAGACTATAACCCCATGCAGTCGCCCGTCGGCCGTTGCTATGATCATCTATTCCCGATAGAGTAACCTAAAAATTCCATTATGCAGTGGTTTGTACACGTATTCCGGCAGTATCCTGAACTGGCTGTTTTTCTCACCATCGCAGGGGGCTTTTTTATCGGCCCGCTCAAACTGGGAAAATTTTCCCTGGGCACAGTCACCGCAGTGCTGTTGATGGGCGTGCTGATCGGCCAGCTGAACATTGATATCTCCCCCAATGTAAAGTCTGTTTTCTTCCTCCTATTCCTCTTTGCGGTAGGCTACAGCGTAGGCCCGCAGTTCTTCCGTGGCTTAAAGAGTGACGGTATACCCCAAATGATCTTTGCCGCCCTTGTATGTGTGCTATGTCTCATCGTTCCCTGGATATGCGCCAAAGTGATGGGCTACAATGCCGGACAGGCTGCCGGTTTGCTGGCCGGTGCACAAACCATTTCCGCCGTGATCGGCGTAGCCAGCGATACCATTCATCAACTGGATATAGCTGCTGCTGCCAAAACCTCCATGACCAATGCCATACCCGTTTGTTATGCGGTGACCTACTTATTCGGAACAGCCGGATCGGCCTGGTTCCTTGCCAGCGTAGGTCCCAGGTTGCTGGGTGGACTGGAAAAAGTAAGACAGCAAAGCAAGGAGCTGGAAGCGAAAATGGGCAGCGGTGGTGAGTTTGATGAACCGGGCATGGTGGCTGCCAATCCCGTCATCTCCTTCCGGGCATACCGGGTCACCAACGACTGGTTTGGCAACGGCAAAACAGTACAGGAGATAGAAGCCTACCTGCTGGCCCAAAATACCCGCTTGTTTGTAGAAAGGGTACGTCACTTAAAAACAATAACAGAAGCCACACCGAAGACCATCATACAGAAAGATGACGAGATCGTGCTGAGTGGCCGTCGTGAAAACATCATCGGTGAAGAGAAATGGGTGGGGCCGGAGATCAATGATGGTGAGTTGCTCCAGTTTCCCGCGGAAGTATTACCCGTATTGGTGAGCAAAAAAGAAATAGCCGGTATTACCGTGAAGGAATTGCGCAAAAAAGATTTTATGCATGGCGCTTTTATCCGTGATATCAAGAAGGCCGATATATCCGTGCCCGTATTGCCCGATACAATAATTGACAGGGGCGATGTATTGGAACTGATAGGCACCAAAAAAGGCGTAGAAACAGCCAGCGTACAAATTGGCTATCCCGACAGGGCCACCAATAAAACCGATATGTTGTTTGTAGGATTGGGTATTGTGGTCGGCGGACTGGTAGGCGCCCTCACTTTTCATGTAGGCGGTGTGCCCCTGAGCCTCAGCACCAGCGGCGGCGCCCTGATAGCGGGCCTGTTCTTCGGCTGGTTGCGTTCCCGACATCCCACCTTCGGACGTATTCCGGAACCCGCCCTGTGGGTAATGAATAATGTGGGGCTCAATATGTTCATTGCTGTGGTAGGCATTACTGCCGGTCCCAGCTTCGTGCAGGGATTCAAGGAAGTTGGAATGGGATTGTTTGTGGCCGGCGCTGTGGCCACCACATTGCCCTTGCTGGGTGGTGTATTAATGGGCAGGTACCTCTTCAAATTCCATCCGGCTTTAACACTGGGCTGCACGGCTGGTGCACGTACCACTACGGCAGCGCTGGGCGCCATACAGGATGTCATTGGCAGTAAAACACCTGCTTTGGGCTACACCGTTACCTATGCCGTGGGCAATACCCTCCTCATTATATGGGGCGTGGTGATCGTGCTGCTCACCAAATAATGCTATCACAACAGCCACCTATTTTAACTATCGCTAAAATCATACGATCATGGGCAAGCTATCAAAAATAAAAACCACCCGTCAGCAGGAACAGGAATTGTTGCAGCTGAGTCCGTTTGAATTAAAGAATACCCTCATCAGCCTGGCACAGGAAGAAACCAAAAAAACGTCTACCGCCATGCTGAATGCCGGAAGAGGTAACCCCAACTGGATTGCCACCACCCCGCGCGAAGCTTTTTTCACCCTGGGCTTGTTTGGGTTGGAAGAATGCAAACGTACCGACCATTTACCCGGTGGCCTGGCAGGCATTCCTGAAAAGAAAGGGATCGCCCGGCGCTTTGTAAAATTCCTGTCCACCCATAAGAAATCGCCTGGCATCGGCCTGCTGAGTGGAATGTATAAATATGGGATCAAACAACATGGATTTGATCCTGACGCCTGGGTACATGAACTGGCCGAAGGCATTATCGGCGATCAATACCCCGTGCCCGACAGGATGCTCGTACATCCCGAAGCTATTGTGCATGATTATATCGTGAAAGAAATGTGCGACAATGATCCGCCCAAAGGCAAGTACAAGTTGTTTGCGGTAGAAGGGGGCACCGCAGCCATGTGCTATATATTTGATTCCCTCATGCAAAACTTCCTGGTCAGGAAAAGAGATACCATCGCCCTGATGGTGCCCACCTTCACCCCTTATATTGAAATACCCGAATTGGAGCGCTACGACTTCAACGTTATAAAGATCAATGCGGCTTCCATGAACCGCGAAGGCCGGCATACCTGGCAGTACCCCGATAGTGAGCTGGACAAACTAAAAGACCCTTCAGTGAAGATATTGTTTGTGGTGAACCCCAGCAATCCACCTTCCTCAGCCATTCATCCCAATAGCCTGAAGCGCATTGTACAGATCGTCCGCAAAAACAATCCCAACCTGGTAGTGGTCACCGATGATGTGTATGGCACTTTTGTGCCAGGCTTCCGGTCCCTGATGTCCGTGATACCACAGAATACCATTGGTGTTTATTCCTTCTCCAAATATTTTGGTTGTACCGGCTGGCGCCTGGGCGTCATTGCGATTCATGAGAACAACATCTTCGATCCGTTCATTGCCCAGCTGCCGCCCAATCAGTCGGGGGTACTCAATAAACGGTACGGTACCATTACCCTCGAGCCGGAGAACCTGCTCTTCATTGACAGGATGGTGGCCGATAGCCGGCAAGTGGCGCTCAACCATACCGCGGGTTTGTCACTGCCGCAACAGATTCAGATGCTGCTCTTTGCCAGTTTTGCTTTACTGGATAAAAAAGACAAGTATAAAAAGCTCACCCAACTGGTAGTGGCCAGGCGCCTGAAGCTCCTGTGGAAGGAGTTGCAAATACCCCTGGTCACCGATGCGCTGAATGCCGGTTACTATACCGAGATCGATATCATGGTTTGGGGAAGGAAGGTATACGGCGATAGCTTCAACAGCTGGCTGATGATGAATTTTGAACCGGTAGACATCCTGTTCCGGCTGGCCGAGAAATCGGGCGTGGTATTGTTGAATGGCGGTGGCTTTGACGGGCCTGAATGGTCGATCAGGGTATCCCTGGCCAACCTGCCTACGGAAACCTATACCACCATCGGCAAAAGCATTACCATGATCATGAAAGAATATGCCGACAGCTGGAAAGCCGGTGAAGGAAAAAAATAAACTTTCAATCATAAAATATACTGGTTATGAAAAAACTAATTCTTGCCTTGTCAGCCAGCTTGCTGATAGCCTCCGTCTTTGCACAGAACAAACTGCCCCGTGTGGTGATCCTGGCCACCGGAGGCACCATTGCAGGTACCGGCGCCTCAGCCGACCGGAGTGCTTACAAGGCTGGTGAACTTCCCATCAAAGACCTGATCGCTGCTGTACCCGGCATCGACAAAATAGCGCAGATATCCGGTGAGCAGGTGTCCAATGTGGGCAGCCAGGATATGTCCGTCGATATCTGGATCAAGCTCAATAAGCGGATCAATGAGATATTTAAGAACAAGGAGGCCGATGGTATCGTGATCACCCATGGTACCGATACCCAGGAAGAAACAGCCTATTTCCTAAACCTCACCGTGCGCTACGATCACCCCGTGGTATTGACCGGATCAATGCGGCCTTCTACCGCCATCAGTGCAGATGGTCCTAAAAACCTGTATGATGCGGTAACCGTGGCGGCCAGTCCCTATTCAAAGGGCCGGGGCGTATTGCTTTCTTTTAATGAATCCATCTTCGACGGCAGGGATGCAGTAAAAACAAGCACCACCCACGTAAACGGATTTACAGCACCCAACGGAGCGCCGCTGGGCCAGGTATATGATGGGAAAGTGGTCTATTATTTAAAAGCGCAAAGAAAGGCCAACATACACACCCCCTTCGATATTACCGGTCTTACCAAACTGCCACGGGTAGCAGTAGTGGAATTGTTTGCCGATGCGCCAGGTACAGGAATAGCTGCCTATGCGGCTGAGGGCTATGATGGCATCATTACCGGTGGTCTTGGTAATGGCAACCTCAATAAGGCCAATACAGATGCCGTAATAGCGGCTATTAAAAAAGGCGTAGCAGTTTGCCGTTCTACCCGCGTGCCCAGCGGTCGCGTTACACTCTTTGATGAAACGGATGATAGCAAGCTGGGTACTATTGTAAGTGATGACCTCAATCCGCAAAAAGCGAGGATATTACTGATGCTCGGATTAACACAAACAAAAGACAGGAAGAAACTCCAGGAGTATTTCTTTGAATACTAATCAAAACAGTTCGTCTATGAGGAAGATCGTTTTATGCAGCACGCTGTTGATGATGGTGTTTTTATCGATGGCCCAAAAGCAGAAACAGGAAGATTCTTTTGCCGTGAAACATCCCCTTATTCCGGAGGCGAAGCAAAAGCTGTTGAGCAATATAGAGGTGATCGCCAATATGCAAAGTTCCCTGCGCAATGAATTTGTGGATGGCGAATACACAAAGGGTCATTTTGTGATGAACCAGTTCAGGCTGGAAATTAAAGGCAAGATACACGACCGGGTTTATTTCCGGTTCAGAGACCGGTATACCAAGGGAACCGATCCGCAGTCGGAAGACAATATGAGCATGTCTACCGACCTGGCCTATATACAGGTGACTGCCACCGATAACCTGAGTTTTACCATTGGTAAATTGTGTGCCGACTGGGGCGGGATCGAGTTTGACATGAATCCCATAGATATATACCAATATTCAGATATTGTGGAGACCTCCGATAATTTCCTCTTGGGTATGGGCGTGCAGTTGAAGCTAAATGACAATCATTCATTGAGCTTTCAGGCGCTCAATTCGCGTACCCGCACTTTTAGCGAAATATATGGTACTGTGCCCGGCATTACCGAATCGAAGTTCCCCATTGCAGGGGTGGCCAACTGGAGGGGAAGTTTGTTGGGCGGGAAGGTTAGCACCATTTGGTCTTACGGCATTTTTAAGGAAGCCAGCTCTACCCTGATGCATTACCTCGCCCTGGGTAATCAACTTTCGCTCAATAGGTTTCAATTGGCCTATGACTTTAAATACAGCAAGGAGGACCTCGACCGGAAGGGCATCGTTTCGGGCATTACCGATCCCAATAATAACCAGCCTACTGATCAGGATGTATTGTATGCCAGCCACTGGCTCAAGGCCGATTACCGGATTGGTAAGATCAATTTGTCCATGGTGGGTATGGTGGACTTTGCCAGCTGGAAGGGCAATCCCGACCCCAATAAAGACAATAAGCTGCGGACAGCCTGGGGCTACATTCCCGCGGTTGAATATTTTCCTTTTAAGGACCTCAACCTGAAATTCTTTGTAAGCTTTGTAGGCCGGGTATACCGGTATACAGATTATGCCAAAAGCAGATTTGGGGCAACCAACAGCACAACAGGTGTGATCTCCTTAGGCTTCATTTCGCCTTTGCATATTCTATAGCTAGGTGCCCGGAACCCTGGGGAGGGCCTACTGCCTCATGCGGGTGGCAGATGGGTAGTGTTTTTGCGTAGCCTCTTTATGCCTTCGTCTTAACCGCATGGCAAAGGAGAGGAGGATAAACCCGAAGACAAGGGCATAGAACCCAAATATCAGCGTAACAGTAATGGCCCCGGCAATAGGATTGAGAATGATCAGTATACCGAATGCGATTCCGAGCAGGCCCGCCAGTATATACCAGCCTTCGCCGGTGATCACTTTGCGCAGGCGGATGGATACCACAATCTCCAGCATACCCACTACAATAGCCCAGAATGCCACAAGATAGAGTAGGGCAGCGCCGGTTGCAAATGGGTTCATAAAAGTAACAATACCGGCCAGTATGCTCAATATGCCAATAGCGAGCACCCAGCCCCAATGCTCCATCGTTTTCCGCCCACTGATGGCGGTTATAACCGAAAGGGTACCATCTACCAAAATATAGGTGCCGAGAAAGATGACCAGGGTAGTAAAAGTAATACCGGGCATCAGCAAGGCGATAATACCAACTATAATAGCAAACAGGCCCCTGAGCAGGAAGATCCACCAATACTGTGTGAAAAGCGGCGTCATAATGAATGTTTTTATGTTAGTGATAAAATGCCATTGGCTTGTCCGTTACAGGAACAGGGGTATTGATGGCAGTAAAGGGGAGCTTGGCCGGAATAGCAGAAGTCGAAGGAATTCAGTGCAGGCGATAATACTTAAAGTTAATAAATATAATTACGTGCAGCGTTTTAAATCATACCTTGGTCATGTTTTGTTTTTATAACCTCCTGTCATGCCCCCAAACTACTGTTCCCGTTTTTATCAGGTGCCCCTTACTTTATTGTTGGCCCTGGCGCTGTGGGGGTGCAGAAAGCCGCATCGTGAACCCGGACCTCCTCCGGTAACCACCATCCCCGAAGACGAGATCGTACATATACCGGTAGTAGTACATGTGTTGTACAGCAAGGCAACTTTTAATATCTCCGACGAGAAGATACAAACCCAGCTTACCATATTGAATGAAGACTTCCGGCAAAAGAATGCAGACCGGTCTAATATACCGGCTGAGTTTGCTGACCTGGCTGCTGATGCAGGGATCGAATTTGTATTGGCTGCCAAAGACCCCGTAGGCAACCCCTCCAATGGGGTCATCAGGGTAGCTACCCAGGTAGATGGATGGAGGGGCAATAATCCTTCAGGCGCCATACCGGTAGAAGACTTAACACTTTTTCACACCACCAAAGGAGGCAGTGATGCCTGGCCTCGCGACCGCTACCTGAATATTTGGGTAGCCGAAATGTCCGACCGGAATGGGGAGATGGGACTGGCAGGATATGCCAGCTATCCCGGCGCCGATGCGCGGGTAGATGGTGTGGTCATCGATCCCCGGGCTTTTGGTGCAGTGGCTCCACTGAGTCCCGGCCATTTACTCGGCCGTACCGCCACCCATGAAATAGGCCATTGGCTCAACCTGCTGCACATATTTGGCGAATCGGACAATTGCGCCTCCAGCGATTTTGTCGATGATACACCCAGTACCAGTACCCGTTACCTGGGTCACCCTGCCTATCCCCAGCTCTCCTGCGGACACAGCAATATGTTCATGAACTTTATGGATTATGTGGATGATGATGCCATGTATCTTTTTACAAAAGGACAGCGTGAACGCATGCGTAAAACCTTTGCCACTGGTGGTGGCAGGAACAGGTTTTACCTGAATGTGAGCGGGAAATCATTGGATAAAGAAAATGGCCCCAGTTCGCCTTTTCAGACTCCTTAGGACCATTTTTGCAAACCTAACGATACTACTGTGGTTTTGTTCCTTTCTTTATAGCTATGCCTGCCTAAGCTGATTATTCATTACTGATTATTAATTATTCCTTTGCATCGATAAGCTTTAGAGGTGACACCTTTCGCCCGCGTCGAAAAGGAAAGGTGTCACCTCTGAAGTTTAAAGCTGTCACCTCTTATGTTTATTAAATATGCGACGGACTAAACTCTCCCTCATGCACCTCCTGTGCCACATAATCTTCCGTCATCAGTTGTCCCATATCCTGCTGTTTCTTTCCCCTGTTCAGCCTGTTGATGAGCTTATCAAAAATGGCATACATCACGGGTACCACTACCAGCGTGAGGAACAGCGAACTGATCAAACCGCCAATGATCACCCAGGCCAGTCCATTCTTCCACTCAGCGCCGGCGCCCTTGGCAAGGGCAATGGGCAGCATACCGATCACCATGGCAATGGTGGTCATGAGGATGGGACGCAGACGGGCATGGTTGGCATCGATCAGTGCCTGGTAGGTACTGGCCCCTTCTGCCTTCCGCTGGTTGGTAAAGTCAACCAGGATAATGGCATTCTTGGCTACCAGACCAATCAGCATGATCATACCCAGGATCGTAAACAGGTTCAAAGAGTTGTTGGTAAGCGCCAACGCGAGGAAAGCGCCAATGATGGCCAATGGAATAGAAAAAAGTACCACAAAAGGATACACGAAACTATTGTACAGCGCCACCATGATGAGGTACACCAATACAATGGCCGCCAGAAGCGCAATACCCATGGAGCCAAAACCTTCACTCTGGTTTTCCATATCGCCGCTCCACACATAACCTACACCCACCGGCCGGGGCAGTTTGTCGAACATAGCCTGCCATTCGGCGGCTACCGTACCGGAAGGACGGCCCACACTTTGCGCCTGTATGGTAACGGACGTGCTTTTGTCGCGGCGTTCCAGCTGACTGGGGCCTGAGCCTTCTTTCACAGCAGCAATTTGCGACAGCCTTACCTGCTGCCCCTCGTCGTTGATGAACAACAGGTTGCTTACATCCGTAATATTCTGCCGGTTAAACTTTTCATACCGGATATTAATATCGTATTCATATTCACCCTGGCGAAACTTACCATCCGTATTACCACTGAAGGCTGTTTGCATGGTGCTTCCCACATTGCTGAGCGATAAGCCCAACGCCGCCATTTTATCACGGTCTACCTGTACACTGATCTCGGGGTTGCCGGCTTCTACCGACAAACGCATTTCAGTAGCACCCGGTACTTTCTTCAGCTCCGCCATGGCCGCATTGGCAAAGCGCATCACACTGTCCAGTTCAGGACCGGTGACCACCAGCGCCAGAGGCGCTTGTTCCGCCGTACCCAATATGCTTACAGGTACTGTTTTCACCTTGGCGCCAATCAGTACTTTTTCCAATTCACGTTTCGTCTTCACCGCATATATATTGGCCTCATCCTGCCGCTCCGTCTTGGGCACCAGTTGCACGTCGATCTCCGCTTTGTAAGCGGTAGACTGCGAGGCGCCCATACCATCACTGCTTTGTCCGATGGTGGTGATCAGCTTGGTCACTTCCTTTTTTGTTTTCAGCAATTCTTCCGCACGGCGCGTCATGGCATTCGTTTGCTCAATGGATGCATCCTTGGGCATTTCGATCTGCACCAGGAATTCGCCCCTGTCCGTTTTGGCAAAGAACTCTGCTCCAATAAATCCCGCTCCTACCAGGTAGAAGGAACCAAAGAACAAAAGGAGCATCACACCCAGGGTGGTTTTCTTATGCCCCAGGCACCATTTGAGGATATTGGTGATCCAGTTGGTAAAACGGTGCAATCCTTTTTCAAAAGCTACAATGATCTTACCAAAGAATGTTTTGCCCGTGATCACTTCCAGTTTTCCAAAACGGCTCGACAACCAGGGTACAATGGTAAAGGAAGATAAAAGCGATAACAGCGTAGCGATCGATACCGTCACGCAAAACTGCTTGAGGATATCAGCCGCCAGGCCTGTGCTCAACGCAATGGGAATGAATACCACTACAATAACCAGGGTAATAGAGGTAACCGTAAAACCGATTTCCTTGGTGGCATCGAAAGCTGCCCTCACCCGGTTCTTGCCCATTTCCATATGGCGGTAAATATTTTCCAATACCACGATGGCATCATCCACCAGGATACCTACTACCAGCGATAGCGCCAGCAGAGACATCAGGTTGAGCGAATAACCCAGCAAAGACATACCAATAAAAGTGGCGATCAATGATGCCGGGATAGCCACCATCACGATCAGGGCATTGCGGATGCTGTGCAAAAAGAACAACATCACAAAAGCTACCAGAATAACCGCCAGTATAAGGTCATGGATCACCGCATCGGCCGATTGAAGCGTATAAACAGAACTGTCGTTTGCTATATCGATCTTCAATCCCGCGCTGGCATAATCCTTTTGTAATTTCTGAATGCTGGCCGTGATCTGTTCACTCACCGCTACCGCGTTGGCATCCGATTGTTTGATCACCTGCAGGGCAATGGAAGCCTGCTGGTTTACCCGCGCCAGTTTCTCTACATCTTTCTGTACATCCTGTACATCGGCCACATCTTTCAGGCGCACCTGCACACCATTCTTATTCAGCACTACCAGGTTGCGCAGTTCATCTACTGTTTTATACTTACCCGCCAGGCGGATCAGGATATCCTGCTCGCGCGTTTGTACACTACCCGTGGGAAAATCGAGGTTAGAAGCCAGGATCGACTGTTGCACCTGCATCAGCGAAAGGCCAAAGCCCTGCAGGCGGGTAGCATCAATATTTACCTGGATCTCCCTTTCCTGTCCGCCGATCAGGTTTACCTGGGCCACGCCCTGCACACGGGATAATACCGGGGCAATACGTTTGTCCATCAGGTCAAAGAAGGCGGCTTCTTCCAGTTTGCCCGTCGCCGATAAGGTCATGATCGGCAAATCATCCAATGAGAATTTATTGAGGGAGGGAGGATCCACATCATCCGGAAGGTCCTTCAGTACTGCATTTACTTTTCGCTGGGCATCATTGAGCGCATAATCAACATCGGCGCCACTGTTGAGCGTAATGGTGATGATCGATAAGCTCTCAAATGATTTGGTCTCTAATTTCTTAATGTTCTCCATGGACGATACGGCATCTTCAATTTTCTTGGACACTGTATTCTCTACTTCGCTGGGAGAAGCGCCCGGGTACACCGTCGTAATGGATACTACCGAAGGGGAGAACTTGGGCAGCAGCTCATAGTTCAGCGATTTATAACTTAACAATCCACCCAGGATCAATACCGTAAACAGTACGATCACCAGGGTAGGACGTTTGATCGATATTTCTGCAATTTTCATGAATCAATTTTTAATTGTCTGCACTTTTCTATACCTGTTGCTGGTTCTTTGCTCGCAGCTCGCAGCTCACAGCTCGAAGCTTACTTTACTACCGAGATCGCCGATCCTTCATTCAGGTTGATCTGCCCGCTGGTGATCACCGTTTCTCCTTCCTGCAAGCCTTGTAATACTTCTACCTTATCGCCCATTACCCGGCCGGCAATTACCTTGCGCAGGGCAGCGGTGCTATCGCCTTTTACTACAAACACCTGGTTGCTGCTCACACTGCCGATGAAAGCAGAGCGGGGTATCAGCACAGCAGGCGCCTGGGAAGGGAAGTTGAAAATGGCCGTTCCATACATGCCGGCTTTTACCTGGCTGCCGGGATTGGCTGCTAAAGCAATTTCCAGAGGGAAGCTGAGGGTATTATCGGCTTTGGCGGCAATAAAGCTCACTGTGCCCGTATAATCCTTATCGGGGAATACACTTACTTTGATCTTTACCTTATCGCCCACTTTCAGGTTGGCTACCTGCGATTCGTTGACCGTAACCTGCAGTTTGAGCCGGGATATATCCACCAGTTCAAACAACTTGGTGCCCGGAGCTACTACGGCGCCTGGTTCTATATAACGCTTGTTCACTACACCATTGATAGAAGCGCGGATATACGCATCGCCTACTTTGATCTTTGCCTGGGCCACACGGGCATCTGCATTACTGAGCGCGAGGTTGGCCTGGTCCAGCTGTTGTTGCGTAACACCGCCTGTCTTAAAAGCATTTTCATAACGCTCTTTGTCTTTCAGCGCATTGCGGTAATTGGCCTGTGCACTCTCGAGGTCTACATTCAACTGGTCGGTTTTGATCACCGCCAGCGTTTGTCCTTTGGTCACTACACTGCCCTCATCCACCAGCACCTGCGTAACCCGACCGGAATTCTCCGCCGAAAAATCCAGTTGTTGGCCCGGTATGAAATTACCGTTCACGCCAAAGTCAAGGTCCAGCGATTGTTTCTGTACCGTGCTTATCCGTACGGCCACATCACTATTGCCCTGTGCTACCACAGCTGTTTTCTCCGCATTCTTCTTTTTGTTGTTGGTGAGTACCCATCCGATCAGCGCGATAGACCCTATGAGGATCACTATGGTGAGTATGGTACGTACTATTGATCTCTTTTTCATCCTGGTTGAATTACTGGTTTAATAATGATTTTAGGTTGCCTTGTGCTTTGATGAGTTGTATCTCTGCTACCCGGTAATCCAGCAGGGCGGCAGAATGGTTGTTCTGTGCTTCCGTGAGCGAGTTCTCTGCATCCAGCAGGTCCGTCAGCGTAGCCAATCCGTTATTGTAATTGTTCTGCGTGTTGAAGAATACCTTTTGCGCCAGCTGCACATTTTCCCGCTGGTTGTTGAGTATGATAATACTGTTGTTGATCTGTGTTTTGGCATTTTCATACAGCAGGTTCAATGACAGCGAAGTGCTGGCAATATCCTCCTGCAGTTTACGGATGCTTACATCCGCCTGCCGCACACGCGAGCGGGTGGCAAAGCCATTGAAGATGGGCACCTTCAGGCTCAGTCCCACAGAGGCATAATCAAACCAGTTGACCCCTGCACTGCCTTTCTGGAACCAGGGCACTTTATTGCCCAGCCCCTGGTAGGCATAGTTGCCGTTCAACGACAGGGTGGGGTAGTTCTCTGCTTTGTAAGCGTCTTTCTGGTATTTGAGCAGCGTTTCCTGTTGCTTTAGCAACTTATATTCTGTACGGGTGCTTACATTGAGCGAGTCGCCGGTGGGCGCCGTTTGTGGACGGATGGAGGTAAACTCTACAGCGGGCAACGCAATGGGTGTTTGAATGGCCATGCCCATCGCATATTTCAGCTGGTTTTCCAACTGGCTCACCCCGTTCAGCAATTGCTGCCGCTGCGTTTCCAGGTTGGAGATATTTACCGCAATGCGGTCTACATCGATCTGCTTGGCCAATCCGTTCTCAAACTGTCCTTTTATAATGCTTTGTACTTTACGCGTGTTCAGGAGCGTAGTATCCAGTACACCGATCTTCTGACGCTGTACCAACACCTGGTAATAAGTAGTGGCTACCTGCTCGATCAACTGCTCATCCGTGAGCTGTGCATTGATCTTATAATATTCTTTGGTTGACTTGGCAGCCTTCAGTCCCGTAAACACCCCCTGGTCAAACAGGTTCTGCGATAAGGATACCCCCGCACTGGATGCCCATTTCTGACCGAATGCTACCATCAGCGTTTTGCCGGGCTGTCCTGCCAGTTCGCCGGGCAGCGCGCTTAGCTGCAGAATAGGGTTGTAGGTAAGTCCGGCATTACCAGTGAGCTGCGGCAGTGCGCGTGCCTTCACTTCGTCGATCTGGTATTGCCCATTCTCCACATCGAGGCGCGCCTTGCGGGCGGCCTGGCTGGCCTGGAGCGCATAGTTCAGCGCTTCCTTCAGCGTGAGTGTTTTTGCTTCGCCTGCGGCGGATGGGGTTGCGGGCTGTTGCGCAAAGGCGCTGCCGCTAAAGAGCCCTGTGATGAGCAGCAGGCTTAGCGTGAGCCATTTCATTGGTCTTTTGTTTTTCACATCCATGATACATCTGTTTATTGCTGATTGGTGTTTTGCTTGTTATTCTCTGCCTGGGTTCTTAAAGGCCTCGTTTTCAAAGCTGTCTTCTGCTTGTCGCAAGCAGCTTTCTTTTCCCTCGTTGCCTTTTTGCCTCTATGCCTCGTTGCCTTCTTTTAAATATTTCTCGATCAGTCGCACGCCTTTGGCAGTCGCCAGTCCATGCAGGTAATGCAGGATCAATTGTTCATTGATGGTGGCCTGTGGCCACAGTTGTTGTTGATTGATCTCCTGCCTCGTATTGATGCCTGTAATGGATACCTGGTAGCCCGCAATCAATTCCGGGATGATCTGGGCACGGTACAATTGTTCCGATTGACCACGTCTGATATTACTCAGCAATAGCTGAAATAAGAATCCCTTTTTAAAACTGGTATAGCGTTCAAAAGCCGTATGGTGATACTTCTGCAGGTCGTGCAGCAGCGTTTCGTTCATCGTGCCGATCGTTTGCTTTACAGATTGCCAGATGAGAAAGATCTCCTGGATGGCATTGGAAGCGCCCCGGATGATGGTGGTGCAATCTGTCTCCAACTGCTGCAGCGGCATGGCATACACGGTTTCCACCAATTCATTTTTATCGGTAAACCAGGTGTAGAGGGTTTTCTTCGAAATGCCCATACTCCCTGCTATCTCATCCATGGTAATGCTCCGAACGCTGTACTGGGTGAACAGCGCAGCTGCTTTCCGGGTGATCTGTTCTCTCATTTTAACATAACTATTTAATAATATTGTTTAACAATTTTGTCAAATCAGGGGCCTAAAAAAGGCTGTTATTTAAACAGCATTTTTAAAATCAGTTCCTTCCTGGCCACCAGCATTTGCTTGTATTGCTTATCAGAATAGTTGAATAACTTTTTAAAAAGCGGCTGTATCACCACGGGGTGCGACAGTAATGAGATCAGGTTGATCAGAAATTGTACGGGTTCTATTTTTTCAACGGTCCCTTTCTTGATCTCAACCTCTACATCCTTCAGAAAATTCTTTACCCGGTCCGTCTTCTTAAGATCACTGATGATCTCATTTTGCTTTTCCACATCTTCATTGATCCTCGTCACCATATAAATGTCCAGGTAAGGATAGGTAAAAGCCTGTTCCGTAAAGATGTCAATGAAATGCTCGATCTTCTTTTTAAAAGAGGTTTCATTGCTCATGGCCATGTCCAGGCGCTGGTCCATCGTATCCCTGGCTTCTTTTAAGATCTGGTCAAAC
Organism: uncultured Paraflavitalea sp.; assembly: GCA_966211765.1. Classification (GTDB taxonomy): domain Bacteria; phylum Bacteroidota; class Bacteroidia; order Chitinophagales; family Chitinophagaceae; genus Paraflavitalea. Next base: position 35,357 of record CBIHOV010000049.1, on the reverse strand, counting down.
AACAGGTCCCTCGACCGGAAATAGTAATTCACCAGCGTACGGTTCACACCGGCTGCGTCGGCTATCTCCTGCGTAGTGGCATTAAACCTTCCTTCGGCGAAGAAAAGCCTGCGGGCCGCATCCTTGATCTGTTGTTCTGTTTGACTGTCTTTTACTGCCATTGACAATATAGTTTGACAAAATTGTCAAACAAAGGTATTCACGGAGCCTGGATTTCCAAATTCCGGGATTGTTAAAATGACGTGAAAGCCCGCCAGGGGCCTTGTAACTGATTATTTTGCAATGAATTGGGGAGCCGGAAAATCTTTTCCACAAAGGGGTGCCGGAAACGCCGGACAGGCTGAACGTTTCTTGTGTACTGCGCGGTATGGTTATTACAGCAGGATACTGCTGAGCAGGAACGCTACTGCAATGGTAACCGTTACTGCTACCAGGCCCGGTATCATAAAACTATGATTGATGACAAACTTGCCAATACGCGTGGTGCCGGTACGGTCAAAATCCATGGCTGCTACCAGCGTAGGATAGCCGGGCAGCAGGAAATCGCCATTTACGGCCGGGAACATGGCCAGCAGGTGTGGATTGCTGATGCCCAGCGCCACACCCATCGGCATCATCGTACGGGTGGTAGCTGCCTGGCTAAAGGTGAGGGCGCCCATCAGGAACAAGGCAATGGCAAAGGTCCAAGGGTGATCCTGGGTAATATCACCAAATGCATGTTTAATGAGCGGTTCATTGGCGTCCATAAAAGTGGCGCTCATCCATACCACGCCCAATACAGAAACCACCGCGGTAGCCATGGAGGTAAAGAGGCTGGCCCTGGTAACCGCCGCCGGGGCCGTTTTGGTGAGCAGCATCATGATGGCCGAAGCGGAGAGGGTGATAATAATGATGAGGCTCGTGAGGTTGAGCGAACCGTCTGCATTTACCGAAAAGTTGGGATGACCCTCCCCAACATTGGGCACCATTTGCGGAAAGGCGCCAAAGAAAATGATCAGCAGAATGGCCAGGCCAAAAATGCCCACTGCCAGTTTAGCGCCCGGCTTAATAGTGGTGGCAGCGCTGGTAGTGCTGCCGTCAATGCTTTGGGCAAAAGCCGGGTCTTTCATTTTCTCCAGGAACTCCGGGTCTTCATTCAATTCCTTCCCTTTCCTGCGTACTATCAGCACGCCGGCAAGTATGCCGCAAAGACAGGCCGGTATACAAACCTTCATGATGTCCACCGATGCGGTGGAGGTTGCCAGTACGGTGGCCATGGTGGCCGTGGCGGCACTCATGGGACTGCCGGTGAGGGAGAGATGAGAAGCGATCACGGATATACTAAGCGGCCTTTCAGGTCTTATTCTCTTTTTGGCCGATACTTCCGCAATAATGGGCAACAAGGAATATACGATATGCGAAGTGCCGGCAAAGAGACAAAGAAAATAAACCGTGAAAGGCGCTATGAACGTGATGCGCGATGGATTGCTGCGGATGATCTTCTCTGCAATGCTCACGAGGTAATCCAGGCCACCCGCTGCCTGCAGCGTGGCGGCCGTAGTTACGATGGCCAGGATGATCAGCAATACCGCAATGGGTGGCTCGGCAGGCGGCAGGTGAAAGACCAGTACAAAGATCAGCAGGCCGATCATGCCCATGACACCCAGTCCTATGCCTTTCATCCTGGAGCCAATGAGGATCATGGCCAGCAGGATGATCAGTTGTATCAATGTGATCATTGGGTAATGAATTTGGGATGGAGGAGGTTTTCAATAGAATAGATCTCATCCCACTTGGCCTGCGTGATCAGCTTCTTTTCCTTTACTGCTATATCATGTACAGACTTGCCTGTTTTCAAGGCCTCTTTGGCAATGGCGGCTGATTCCTCATAACCGATGATCGGGTTCAGTTGTGTTACGATACCAATGCTTTGCATGACCTGTTGTTTGGTATACTCAGCATTGGCGGTAATGCCGGCCACACATTTTTCCCGTAGGGTATTACAGGCCTTGGTAATGTATTCGAGGGAAGTGAACAAGGCAAAACCAATTACGGGCTCCATCACATTCAATTGCAGTTGACCGGCCTCTGCCGCCATCGTCACCGTAAGGTCGGCGCCGATCACATAGAAACAGGTTTGGTTTACCACTTCAGGAATAACGGGATTTACCTTGCCCGGCATGATAGATGAGCCTGGCTGCATAGGAGGGAGGTTGATCTCGCCCAGGCCGCAACGGGGGCCGCTGCTCAGCAGGCGCAGGTCATTACAGATCTTACTCAGTTTGATGGCGCTTCTTTTAAGCGTACCGCTCAATTGTACAAAAGCACCGGTATCATAAGTGGCTTCGATCAGATCGGCAGCCAGTATCACTGGTATCTTGCTGATGGTAGCCAGGTGTTTTACACAAAGTTCCGCATAACCGGCAGGGGCATTCACCCCTGTGCCGATGGCCGTAGCGCCCATGTTCACTTCGGTGATCAGCTTTTCGGCTTCGCGCAAGCGAAGCACATCTTCCCCAAGGGTGGTGGCAAAAGCATTGAATTCCTGTCCCAATGTCATGGGCACGGCATCCTGCAACTGCGTGCGGCCCATCTTGAGTACAGTGGAAAATTCCTTGCCCTTATCATAAAAAGCTTTTTGTAATTGCTCCAGGGCATCGGCAAATTCGTCGATCTTGAGGTACAGCGCAATGCGGAAAGCCGTGGGGTAGGCATCATTGGTGCTTTGAGAAAGATTTACATCGTTATTGGGATGCAGGTGATCGTAATCCCCCTTTTTATGACCCAGGTGCTCCAGGCCTACATTGGCAATCACCTCATTGGCATTCATGTTGGTGGAAGTACCGGCGCCTCCCTGTATCATGTCGCTGATGAACTGATCAACATATTCTCCTTTGATCAGTTTATCGCAGGCAAATACAATGGCGCCTGCCTTTTTAGCGTCCAGCACGCCCAGTTCTTTATTGGCCAGCGCCGCTGCTTTTTTCACATAACCAAAGGCTTTGATGAACAGGGGCTCATTGCTGATCGGAATGCCCGTAATGTCGAAGTTCTCTTTGGCCCGCAGGGTCTGTACGCCATAATAACAATCATTGGGCAACTGCTTTTCTCCGAGGAAATCATGTTCTGTGCGGAAGGTAGACATAGCCTTAAGTATTTGTATGGTTTAATAAAATGAGTATACAATGGCTGTGATGACACAGGCAGTATTTGCTACAATCAGAACGGGTAGGTGATGGGGCTGCTAATGGAGCTGGTACAGCAGTAAGGCAGATGTCGGGGCAGCTAAACAAGTGCGTGCTGCCACACAATATGGAATGCAAACCAAATATAAATAAAACAAGCTGGTTTCCAACAAAGGATAGCAGGGAAGTCGCTCAATAATACAAAAAGGCCCAACAAAATGCAGTACTCGTGTATACTGTATCCTGTCGGGTCTTTGGCTTTAACAGCTTTCTATCTTATTGCCTTTATGCCTCGCTGCCCTGATGCCTTTCCTCATGGTCCAGCAGCCATTGTTTTCTCCAGATACCGCCGCCATAACCCGTAAGACTGCCATCACTTCCAATAACACGGTGGCAGGGTATGAGCAGCGAAATGCGGTTGAGTCCATTGGCATTGGCTACTGCACGTACCGCAGAAGGATTGTTGAGGTGCATGGCCTGTTGTTTGTACGAGCGTGTAGTGCCGTAAGGGATGCTGGTAAGTTCTTTCCAAACTGATTGCTGAAAGAGGGTGCCGGGTGCATCCAGCGGAACAGTAAACAATTGCCGGCGTCCTTCAAAGTATTCCTGCAATTCCTGGTGGAGTTGGTCAAAATGGCGGTGTTGTCCGGGAAGTAGGGGGGAGGCCAATAATTTCTGAAGTTGTTTAAGTTCGGTTTCCAGCATCTTGCGGTCGGTAAATTCCAGCAGGCAAATGCCTTTATCAGTGGCGCCGGTAAGCATGGGGCCCAATGGTGTGGTGAGGCGGGTAATGGTGATCACCTGTCCCGATTTACTGGCATTGGGAGCAAAGCCGGTACTTTTCTTGAACGAATAATGAAAACCACTCAGCGAGTCGTACCCGTTTTCATAGGCGGCGCTGGTTACTTTTTCGCCGTAGCGGATCATGCCAAAAGCCTGGTTGATGCGCTGCATACGCTGGAATGACTGGAAGGTAAGGTTGTGGTGCTTTTTGAACCAACGTCTCACCTGTACAGGCTCCATGCCCATTTCTCGGAGTTCCTGGTCCCTGATCTTTCTGTCGGGTTGCTCCTGCAGCGCGGTGAGCAGTTGCCTGATATAAGCGGGTGCTTCATGCTGCTGTTCCAGTGGCGAGCACACTTTGCAGGGGCGGTACCCATGCAGGATGGCTTCTTTACTGGTGGTATAGAATGCTACATTTTCAAATTTGGGTTTGCGGGCGGTACAGGTAGGCCGGCAAAAGATCCCGGTGGTTTTTACTGCAGCAAAAAATACCCCTTCAAACTGGCTGTCTTTTCTTACCAGGGCATCATACATCAATTCGGGCGTCAGCGTGGCATTCATACTTCAGGTACTTTATAAGGCAAAAGTAGCGGATACCGGCACTACACAACAACCGAAAAGTGGACAGGCATATTTTTAGATCTTTACCAGCCCGTTCTTTATAGCATATACCGCCAAACCCACCCGGTTTTTGACCCCAAAGCGCAGGAACAAAGCCTCACGGTACCCATCAATAGTCTTAGGGCTCAGGTACATCTTGTCTGCAATTTGCTGGTATGTTAGTTCTGTACAAGCCAGTTTCAAAAAAGTCGCTTCGTTGTCCGAAAGAATATGTGTTATAGCATTTTCACCACCATTGTTCTTGTTTTGTATGGATTGGGCCATTGCATAAGTCATCAGGTCAGAATAGTAAACACCTTTGTTGGCAATGGCTTCAAGTGCCTCATGCATATCCTCCACCTCAATGTCTTTGGACAGGTACCCGTTAACTTTTAGCTGGATCATGCGGAGGATCGTTTCTTCCGATTCGAACATCGATACGACCAGGATGTTAATGTCCGGATAATGTTTTTTGAGCCAATCTACCGATTGATAGCCATCCATGCCGGGCATGTCAATATCGAGTAGAATAATATCCGGAAGCTCTTTGATGTTTAATTTCTGCTGGAGGTCATTTCCGTTTTCCGCTTCAAATAAGATGGTGTATTTATTTTCCTTGTCGCCGAGGTTGATGAGTTTGATCAACCCTTTTCTAAACAGGTTGTGGTCATCCACAATGGCGAGTTTAAAGATCTTTTTATTAATAAGCGTTGTCATGTATGGTGCTTTGTTTTATGGAAGGGGGGATGGTGATGGTAAAGCGGGTGCCATGGCCCGGTTGGCTGTCTATCCGGACATCGGCGTCGATCAGTTTGGCTCTTTTCCGCATGTTGATCAATCCGGTACTGTTTTTTTCTACACTGTGTTCCAATACCTGGTTTACATCGAAGCCGATACCATCGTCGGCAATTTCCAATGTAAACAATTCCGGTGAATATTGTAGCAAGGCTGTCACGGATTTTGCCTGTGCATATTTAAGGACATTGTCAATGATCTCCTGGCAGAGGCGGAAAAGAATGATGGAAGATTCCGGTGGCAACCCATATTCCTCACCGCTGATCGTGAAGGAGACGTTGAACCGTTTTTGATGTCTGTTCAATTCTTTTTTGAGCGCATTGGAAAAACCAACATGCATGATATAATCTGTGTTGAGGCTGGCACTCAGACCTTTGAGTTCCGACATGAGTTGTTTGGTCAGTGATTTGGTTTCTATGATATTGTCTTTGATCCGGGGAGAGCTTTGCGGCAGCATCTCCGAAAGATTGATATTTATCAACGATACCAGGTGACTTACATTGGCATGTAGCTCTTTGCCAATATGGTCAAGTGTTTGCTCCTGTATTTTCAATTTGGACTCCAATAAGGTTTTGTTGAATGTTTCCCGTATTTCCAATACCTCTTGCAGGTGATGGAATTTTCTGCGTTGATTCAGAAATATATTGCGCACAATAAAGATCACACAGCCCAGTAAGGCCAATGTACTGAAAAGGATGATCTGGCTTATAGCTACTGAAGAGGTCTCTTGCATAGAAAAGCAATTGAATAGAAGGTGTACATGGCAAAGTTCAGCAGCTGGAACAGATAAAATAAATTAATGGCCAGTGACCTGTCGCTCGCGGTAAGGTAATTCAGCCCCAATATATAAGGCGGAAAGGCAACGTGAAAGAGGAGGGCCCCCAATGCAATCCACGCCATCGGATTATTCTTCAGTGGAAGCGGTATTATCCCTTTCTTTACGTCCCTTTCTTCATCTTTACGGGATTGATTAAACCACACAATGATGCAAAACAGGACTATTCCACTGGCCATTATGAGTGTGTAACTGTTGACTTTGTTGATGGTTTGGAGGAACAACAGATTGCATACAGCCAATACGGTAAACAGAACAGCAACAACTTTCAGGATTTGCCTGATCTTTACTGATCGAATGGCCTGGTAAAAAACAGCTATGTAGAGCAGGTATTGCGGTACCAGGAAACTATTGTACCACCACAGGTTGTACTGCGCAGTCTGCGTTCCTACATGGATGAATTGATATAGCTTAAAGGAGATGCCTCCTGTTTCTATCAGTAGTACCAGGAATAAGAGCCGGGAGAACATCTTGTAAGGAGCCGGCCAGTTGTGCTTAAAGCTTTTATAGCTCAGAATAGCGCTTATCAGTACTGGTATGTAGTAAATGAGTTGTATCAATTTTATCATACTCCAATTTACTCAATCCTCCGGAAAACCAGGTTCTCCTTCAAAACAAATCGGAGGACAGGGGGAACCGTAGTTATACTCACGGGGACGACCATTATCGTCCGAAGACAGATGAATGGAGCGGGCCTGCCCTTTTTGAACCCTTTGTGCATAACTGGGTTCATCTTCTAGTTTAATGTCTTCCCGGCTCTGGCCGTCGGCTGTTTTGCGGGTAAGTACCATTAGCAGGCAAAGTTGCCCGGGCGCAAGGGCGGCCTCTTCATATTCGCCCAAATAAATGCGCAGGCCATCGGCTTTCCAATACCTGATCTCTTCGAGCAGTATCTCAATATGTTCTTTGGTATACCAAATGGATTTGGTATCCTCTTTAAGCATCCCTTTTTGGTGCAAAGCTTCCGTCAAAACTTTATGTTTTCCATTCTGATAAAGTTTTACACGTTCGTTGATCTTTTCCCTTCCAATAAAAATAGCAGGTAGTGCTTGGTGTAATTCGTTGGTTATCATAACGTTTACTTTTAAATGAAAAAATACAATGTTACCGCTAAGCTAAACTGTTGGTCAGGAGGAAAAAACCTGTATTTATAACCTGCTTTTTCACTCCCTACCGGATTTTTCCTGTACATGAAACCGGTTTTCTACGTCTGCGCTATATACAATCTTTGGCCAACGAGATCAAAACAACCAGAAACGACCGATTCACCAGTACTATCCAACCTCCAGTATTTCCTATTGGTTCCGGCATCCCGAAAAGTATTAGCAGGCAATATTCATGAAATAGTTTCTTTCCTTTTTCCCGGGAAGGCTGCAGTAGTATAGTTGCTCTCATCGTTGCGGAAAAATAGCCTCCCGGGATTTTTAGTATCCATGGAACCCCATACGTCAAAACCAAATAACCGACTATATGAGAGGCGCACTAGCTGTAGGAATTGATAATTATTCAAACGCCCCCCTTTCCTTCTGTGTAAGGGATGCCACTGAGATAGCAGCCATGCTGTCTAAACATTATGATGGACACCGGAATTTCCACGTAGAACAAATGCATAATGTATACTCAAAAGCCGACCTGTGGGAATTGTTTGTGAAGTTCTTTAACTCCCACCTGCACACGGGTATATTATACTTTGCCGGTCATGCCAAAGCCAATGAACGGGGAGGGTGTATAATAACCCCCGATTCCCAGCCTTTTGATGAGGGTATATCCATGGACGATCTGCTGAAGATCGCGAATGCTTCACCTATTACTGATAAAATCATCCTGTTGGATTGCTGCCGGGCGGGCAATATGGGGACACCTGCTTTTGGAGGTAATGCGGCCCATATTGGAGAAGGCATCGTGATCCTCGCTGCTTCGCGGGCCTCCGAAAGCGCCCTGGAGATAAACGGGCATGGTGTATTTACCAGCCTGTTGCTGGCAGGGCTCGATGGGGGGGCGGCAGACATTATGGGCCGGGTAACAGCTACCCGTTTGTACGGCCTGTTGGACGAGTCCCTGGGCTTTATGGAACAGCGGCCGCAGTTCAAAGCCAATGTCAGCCGTTCTGTTACTATAAGGAATGCTGCACCGCTGATTGAGGAAGCTGTATTGAGAAAGATCACTGACTATTTTATGGCGCCTGATCAATTGATCCAGTTGAGCAAGGCATATAGCAGACAATGCGAAGAGGCTGTTCCTGAGCTGGTGATAGTATTGAATCACCTGCAACAAATGAACCGGGTGGGGCTGGTGGTGCCGGACGCGGCCGAACACATGTATTATGCTGCCATACAATCCCAACGGTGCAAACTCACTGCGTTGGGTAAACGGTACTGGAACCTGGTAAAGAAAGATTATCTCTAAAACAGCCTTTAATATGATAGGGACTAAATACGATGTGGTTTTTTCCTATGCCGATGAGGATAAAGAGATCGTACGGGAAATAACCCTGGCGATGCGCAATCAGGGTATCCGCTATTTCGACTTCTATGAAAAGGATAACTGGGGCAACCTGCTGATGGACGTGACCCTGGAACATTATATCGATAAAACACATTGTGTACTGGCGGTGATCAGCAAAAACTATATTGGTAAGCCCTGGCCCAACATTGAGTTGAAGCTTGCCCAGGTGGCTGCAAAAAAAGGAAAGTTGATTGTGTTGGCCCTGTTCCTGGATAATACAAAAATAGATGAGTTGCCATCTTCCATGCTCCATAAGAAGTGGCAAAATAATCCGGGTGAAATAGCTGCCAAAATTGCCAACGCCATCAAGCCGGTCAAAAGGGCCTGGAATAGGAAGCGATTAATGTTATTGAGCATTGTATTGCTTTGCCTGGGGCTGGCAGGTTGGTTCCTGAACGGCTGGCAGCAACAGGAGGTAACAAGTACTACGCCGCCGGGAAAGGATTCGGTCGATCAGGGTGGCCATGCGCAGGCCAATCATGATTCGATACCTAAGGAGCCGATAATAACAAAGCCGAATACGACGGTTACTCAACCTGGAAACGGCCGAATACCGGCAGGTAAAAAACACCTGCCTGGCGACTTTATCATTACAGGAATGGTGACAGAAAATGGTACCGGACGATTACTGGATAGCGTAGAAGTGACAACTGATTCCGGGCATAGGACCTATACCAAACTGGGCAGTTTCGTAATCGAAATGCCTGGAATAATAAAGACGAATGGATCTTATACGAAACCTGTTAAGATCTTTTTAACGAAAAAAGGCTACGACAACGCTTCTCTTACAGAAGTTATTTTGATTGATACTGCTCATACCACTCATGCTACTGAAGCAACTCTTACTAAACTAAATTGACTATTATGAAGGCGAAGTTTTTTTCTTTATGTTTCCTTGTAATAATGGGTGCCGCTGCTCATGCGCAGCAGTCGCTCACGGGGATTGTAAGACTGAACAATCAACCCGTAAGAAGGATTGCCGTATATACTGCGTACGCTACAGTCTTTACAGATGATTTAGGACGTTACGTGCTTCCGCTGGCTGGTTGTACTTCTTGCAAACCTGGCGACAAGATCAGTATTTATACGTTTGATCAGGATATTGGTTCTTCTGAAGTTACCTGTGTGATCTCCAATGACTATAAGTTCGATTTTTCAATAATCAGGAATGCCAAATTGTTTATTTATGGTATGGTGGTCAACTCTCTTACGGGAGAAGGACTGGCCAATATGGAAGTAAAGATCATGGCAGATATAGATATGGACCCGGTGGTGACCAATAGCTTTGGCCAGTTTACGATGCCTGTTACGCTGGGTATGTTGAGGAATCAGGGTATGAACGCTGTTTTATTATTAGCCAGGGATCCGGCTAAAAGATGGAAACCTGTCAAAAGCGATCCGGAGTTCTTTCAGATCAACGCTTTTATCAGGATTAAGATGTTGCCAAGCCAATCAGCCAGTATTAAAGTGAGCGGATTTTTAAGAACAACGATATGCTTTAAGAAAGGGGATGTTATATCCATCGAAGCTTCGGGACATATTACGGTGGGCATATTTGTGGGTAATTCTACACCAGATGGAAGAGAGTTTGGCGTTGGCGGGTTGAGCCTGGCCGCTTACAATATAGTAGAAAAATTCAACCACGCAGCATTGATGTACAGGATCTCCGGTGAAAGCGAATGGAGGTTGGCTGGGAAGAAAAAGTCTTTCCTCGCAGGTAGAGATGGCTGCATCGAGTTTCAGATCAATGACAACAAACAGGCTGATAATGACGGCGCTTATGATGTGGAAGTAACCATACAGGCCGGTTAACATTTATATACATACCCCACTACTTATGGAAAAGATCTTTATCATACTACTGCTGGTAGGCTGCCTGTTGATCACAGTATTGTCTTTCAGCAGGAACCGCCTCCGCTCAGTAAAAGCCGATATACAGGAGGTAGTGATTACCGGACACCGGGGCGCTGGCGGACTTCAGGCCGAGAATTCACTGGCTGCCATCAGGAAAGGGGTGGAGATCGGGTGCAACCGAATTGAAATTGATGTGCACCAAACTGCCGACAGTATCATTGTGGTCATGCACGACGACAGCATCAATCGTACCACCAATGGAAAAGGCAAGATCAGGAGTAAGACCTACCGCGAATTACAGGCCTTTACGCTGAAGCCTTTACAGGATGAGGATACTGCCGTACAAAAAATACCTACCCTCGAAGAAGCTATTGATGCCGTGAATGGAAAAGCTGTATTGCTGATCGAGCTGAAGCAGGGTGGGGACTATTATCCGGGCATAGAAGCGCGGGTGATTTCGATCATCAGGCGTAAAAAGGCCCTGGGCTGGTGTATCATCCATTCATTTTCCGATACCATACTCAATACGGTCCACCAACTGGCGCCGGAAATACCATTGCACAAACTGTTGCTCACCAGCTTTTTTTACAACCCGGATAAAATGCCATTCATCAAAGAGATATCTGTGTACAGGAGCGGCTTCTCCCATCCCTTTATTGATAAAGTGCACAAAGCAGGAAAAAAAATAAACGTGTGGACAGTAAATAATAAAGACGACATGCGGTACCTCATGCGCCTGGGTATAGATGGAATTATTACTGATTTTCCCAACCTGGCCAAAGAAGTATTGTCTGAACATAAATAAATATACCCATGCCCCTATCTGATACAATACACCGTATAACCCGCATCTACTTTTGTCAACTGGGTAGAATGGGTGCCAGAATTGTCTGCCTGCTGCTGTTGAGTGTATGCGCTTGTACAGTAATGGCGCAGTTTGAAGTGAGGCCGGTACAAACAATCTTTAAAGACAATGCTACAACAGTTGAGTTGGAATACAATCTGTCCGATGCTACCTGCATGGGCGGGGGGCCTAACTATTTTCGCTACAGGATAAAGGGCAGCTTCCGGTCCGTAGCAACTTACCTGACCTTTAAGATGGATTATTATGATTGTGCAGGCATGTTGTATTGTATGCAATACTCAATTGATGTGGGCACAGGCAGTCTGGCCAAGCCTGGCATATGGTTTACGCCCGACAACAGCCTGTTTGCAGGAAAGCTGGACCAGGAATTTTATGATGTCCGGTTTGCTTCAACGCCCGTACATGCTGTAACACTGCTTAAAAGGCCTGCCTCAGCAGATCCTCAGTCTATAAACGGCCCCCAAAGTATTTTCTATGGTCAGCAGGCGACATTAACCGTAAGGGGCGGCTACCTGGGAACGAAAGCCAATTGGGTATGGTACCAGGATCAATGTGGGGGCAGGCGCGTAGGAACAGGCGAATCCATTGTAGTAAAGCCAACAGACAATGCTTCCTATTTCGTGCGGGCAGAAGGTCCGGCCAATACAACCAATTGTGCCCGGCTGCAGCTCAATGTAGATAAAAGAAGTTCGGCGGCACAGCGGGTGATTGCCGACTCTAATATCTGCAAAGGAGCCACCACCCAATTAAGGGTTTCGGGTGGCAGCCTGGGAAAAGATGCATCCTGGGTATGGTATAGCAACAGCTGTGGCAATACCAGGGTGGGTACCGGAGAAACGATCAACGTAAGCCCTTCTCAAAGCACTTACTACTATGTAAGGGCTGAAAGCCCGTACAATACCACCTCCTGTACACGCATACTCATTACTCCCTACGAGCGTTCGCAGGCGCCGGAAACCGTGGCGGCAGTAACCGATAATACCATTTGCGAAGGAGGAGCTGTCACATTAATGGCCCTGGGGGGAAAGCTGTCTGCGGATGCTTCCTGGAAATGGTACGCAGGCTCCTGCGATGGCCCCCTGGTGGGAACGGGGAGTACAGTGCAGCTGAGCCCGTCTTCCACAACCATTTTATATGTTAAAGGAGTAGGGTATTGCAATGCTACAGCCTGTGCCTCTTTGCCCGTGTACGTAAATACAAGATCAGTGGCCGCCCAATCCATTGATGTACCCGGCACAGTGTACAGGACCAGGAAGACCCTGCTGTCCGTGAAAGGTGGTAGCACGGGAACGAACGCCAGTTGGAAATGGTACAAAGGTTCCGTCGCGGAAGATAATTACATGGGAACCGGCAGCTCCATTTATGCGAGGATCCGCCGGCCGGCAACGGTGTATGTACAGGCCGAAGGGATCTGCGGCACCACCAGTAGCGTCAGTGCCACCGTAACACCCCAAAAAACACACCGCTTTCATTCGGTGTACGGAGGCAGGAGCGGCAAGTTTTTTCATATCGGACTAGGCCTTGGCCTGGAGTGGATGCGTTTTTCCGACGAAGCAAGCCTGGTTCGCAGTACAAGGCCCAACGAAACCATACCAGCCCTGATACAGATTGATGGCCTGGGTATTAAAGGTGAATTGGCTATACACCCCATCATAAAAGAATACCTGAGCCTGGGCTTTATTGGTTCGCTTTCTGTGGGAACTACTCCCCGCATTTTCAAAGGTGGCAAAGCTACTTTGAACGATACTACTATCCACGAAAAATATGGTTGGCTCAAGTCTGTAGTGGAAGGTGAACTGGCAATAGGATTCAGAAGAGCTAAACTACTGGTGAAGCTCAACCGGAGTTTTCAATCCAATAATTACAGCAAGGACGCCAGCGGCTATTTTAACCATACCCTCAAGTACGACTATGACCATGCCTTCAATACCGAAACGGTGAGTGCAGGCCTGCGCCTGGGCAGGTATTTCAGGAAATACGGGAAACGTGGAAATTCCTTTGACCTCGTCTATAGTCTTACCCGCGTGTTTGATGACAAGGTGACTGCTTTTTCTATGAAAAATTACAATGACCTGCCTGCCTGGAGGCCAGGTTTCAGCCTTTCCTGGTGGCGGCAGAGTGCATTCAAATTAAGGGTCGATATGAGCCTGGCTACCACACAACGCGAGCTGGATATTACTTCCGTCAATTTCAGGGATGCTATTTGGGGTGTTCAACTGATCTATAACCGCAACTGGTTTTATTAATAACTACAACAACTGCAGTTTATGAATAAGTGGAAAATCAGGGCCTTGTTTGCGCTTTCTATTTTGATAATAGCAGGGCTACTAACAAGTATGGTGATCATGCCTGGGCAACCCAAAGGCGTTTATTTTGAACAGCTGCCCTTCCGTGATATTTCCCATTACGCACCCATTGCTTCCATGATCCGGATGGACGAGCAAAGAACGGATGCCTGGCAATTGGATGCCAATGCTTACACCAGGAGCGATAACTGGAGGCATGCAGCAGGACTGAAGTTGGATCTCCGCTATGTAGACTCCCTTTATCCCGACCATTATCGCAATATTGAGGTATTGTGTAAGGCTATCACGAAAGAAAACCCATACTGGCGGGGGAATGACCTTGACTCATTAAATCTATTGCTCACCTGGGCAGTTACCTTAAACTGCGCTGAAGAGGGCGAGAGTGAATACCGGCTGCTTTTAATGGCTGCATATCGCTATTGGATGAACGAATTGAGCAGCCGGCTGAATGCGCTTGCCAAAGCAGATCATGGTATACGCTACACCTTTAAATTCAAATACCTGCGTGAAAGATGCCGCTTGCTCGCTTATGGGGTGGATGTGACAGATGATTCCTCAACCAAGATCGTCAATAATATCGTTGAACGTAAGTGGTATTATTTGATTGTGGACAGGCTATGGGGAGCAACCTCCTGGGCATTTAGGTCCCTGTTGCTGCTGATAGCGGGTCTTACCATTTGGGGTTACATGCTTATTGTGAAAAAAATAATAAAAACTGTATGGAAAAACTAATGTTCAAGGTGCTCCTGTTGATTGGGTGTACCTCTTTTTGCGCGGGCGATTTTCAATCGGGTTATGATCCGGCTTATGTGGATGTTTCTTCGGTTCAGCACAAGAGTATTACCTATGATGTGGTGACCATGAAACGGAAAAGTGAAAAGATAAAGGCAAAATATTTTGGTGCCAGGATCAATGGCATTTCAGTATCTGACAGGTACAAGGAATGGGCCAAAACAAAAAACATAGTATGCTATACCAGTGCCGGATATATGGACAATTCCCGGACCACGGTAGGGCTTACCATCGATGCAGGTGTGCTGGTGAATGCCACACTGGAACCGTTCGATGGTCTAGTGATCGTGTATGAAACAGGTGGGGTAGTGCTGTCCAACCTGGACGAGGCCAACCTCACGGTTGTGGGAAATCCCGTTCCACAAGGTAAAAAGCTCGATATCCGCAATTCTACCACAGACCTGGAATTGTTCATTGAATGGGCAAAGAATCAGCGGGCCACGGTATTTCAAACCCATTTGCTTGTCCACCGGAACAAACTCGCCATTGCCCCCAATGCACCTACGCCTCCAAGGGAAAGAAGATTTTTGGCAGTGGGTACTGTGCGGGGCGAATTGGTACATGCCATCGTTAATTCCGGCAGCTCCAATGCAACACTTTACGAAGCTTCCAAAAGAACATTGGAATTTCTGCAAAGTTTCAGGACCATGAATGTCATGTTTATGATCAACCTGGATCCTGGCGCCCAGGATGTTTTTCAATTGTATGATGAACATGGGGTAAAGAGCCCCTTTATTCAAGGCCCCATTCCCCTGGAAAAAGCAGCCAATATACTGGCTTATTATTTCGAGTAACGATTAATGTTTTTATATGGTGCGAATCATATTGGTCATCTCCCTGGTGGTGCTGCATGCGCACAATAGCTATAGCCAAACACTGATAGCCCATTATCCATTCGATAAAGGCAGCGCCGTTGATATCAGCAGTAATAAGAACAATGGCATTATCAATGGGGGTATTACCACCACCGCCGACAGATTTGGGAATCCTTGTGGCGCCCTGGCATTTAATGGTATAGATGGCTTTATTGAAATTGCCAATACGCCTTCCCTGCAATCAGTGCAGTCAGCCTTCACCATTGTTTGCTGGTTTAAACTGACCAACCGGCAGACCGCTGATAAATGGCTGACCATCGTGTGTAAAGGCAATGAAGCATTAGAATCGGATATGAATCCGCAGTTCAGGATGCAGACATTCCAGTCGCCAGGCCAGAGTACCATTTCCATTAACACCGATTTAACGGAATATGATAACGATTTTCTAAGTCACCCTTTTGAGTACGACAAATGGAGCCAGTATGTGCTGGTGTACAATGGCGCTTCTATTACCACCTGGCTTAATGGTAGTAAGATATGGGAGTTTGCTTACAACAAACCCTTGAACCAGAATAGTGCGCCTTTGTTCATCGGCAGGGATGTACCAGGAAATGATGAGTTTTACACCGGTTGCATGGATGATTTGCGGATCTATGGTGATGCTTTACCGGAAGACCGGATCAAACAGCTTTATAATGAGCAGCGCAACCTGGTGGCCTTTGATGAATTTACCCTTTCCGCTCCCCGGAATATTACCGTGAATACAGAAAAAGGGAAATGTTATACCGTGGTGAACTTTGCGCCGCCGGTCCTGGCCATCCATTGCGGTACAGCTACTTTAAAACAGATCAGTGGTTTGCCCTCCGGCGCTCAATTCCCAAAAGGAAGTTCTACCATTGTATACGAGGCTACAGGAAGCTCAGGATTCAAAAAGATGGCCTATGCCAGGGTAATTGTTATGGATAAAGAGCCTCCTGTCATCTCATGTCTCAAAGACACTACCTTGTACATCACGGGCGACAATAGCAATGGCCTGGTCCATACTTTCAGGATGCCCCAGGCAACAGACAATTGCGGCACCCCTACAGTCAGCCAGCGAAGCGGCCCTGCTTCCGGCGCCGTTTTCCCGGTAGGAAAACATGAACTCGAATTTGTGGCAATAGATGGATCGGGCAATAGTAGCCAGCTCTGCCGCTACAAGGTAACTGTAGTGCGTAACAGCCCGCCGGTGAAACCATCCCGGGATACTGCCCCGCCGATCACCCTTGTTAAACCCAGGAAGGCGCCTGCTGATTCCCTCAAGCAAACTCAGCCCTTGTTGCCGGTCCCGCCACCGCAGCCACCACCACAGGCACAGCAACCCACACCAATTGTTCCAAAGCTTACGCCCACCTTGCCAGAAAAAATAGACAGTGTAATAAGACATGCTTTTGATTTTGTATCCCGGAAGCCTGCTGTTACATTGGTTATTTACGATCATGCCATTGAAGATGGAGACACCATATCAGTTTTTCTGGATGGGAAAATACTGGTCGACAAAGAAATGATCAGGATGAAAGGCAAAGGCTCCATCATCAGGACCTTGCATATAATTCCCGGAAACGAGAACCTGTTGGTAGTGAAGGCCTGGAATAATGGGAGCATCAAACCCAATACGATGACGATCGAGTTTCATGAAGGAGATTTCCTGGGCAGGTATGCCGAACTGAGGGCTATGGATCCTGTATTAAAACAAAAAGTAAATGCAGAACGTGGCATCGCTGCTTCTATTCCTTTAAAGTATAAAGAGAAATGATATGACTATTACAGCAAAGGCTTTGTTATTCCTGTTGTTGGCCGGTTGTTTCAATACGGTTTTTACCAACGCCCACGAAAGCAACAGCGCTCATGATCAAAAACCAGTTCCCATGCCGGCAGATACTTTACAATCCTTGCTGGATGATTACAGCCGGAAGGTAGCGGTAAGGTCAGGTTGTTTGAGAAAGCTGGATTCCCTGAATAATTTCCTGGAAGCAGGTAAAGCAATCCAGGAAGGACTTACAGAAGAAAAGAAGGCCTATCAACAGAAGTTAGAGGCTTTGGATAAAAAGCCTGCCAAAGAAAAGAAAACAGATTCTGTTCAATCCCTGAGAAACTATTATGATTCCATAGTAGATAATATTACAATAAAAATAGCGGGCAATGCAAAACTGCGCAGGGAGCAGGAGCAGGAACTGGAGCGGAGTAAACAAGCTTCCGAACAGGCTGAGAAAGCCGTTGCGCAACAGATAAAGCTGATCAGGGAAGTAGCCGACCAGGTAAGCGGTGCAAAAACCGTCATGATCGATAATAGGAAATACCAGCTTTTTGTAGCCGATACCTCACATCATAAGGTAAGGCTGCACCTCTTTAAAAAAGATGGGAAGAATTATTTCACCCTGGGAGCTGTTTTGAGTGCATTGGCAGGAGAAAAAGCAGAAGCGCAAATGATCACCAATGCGGGCATGTTTACACCTGCTTTTGAACCGGAAGGCTTATTTGTAGACGGCCATTCCGCCAAAGCGTTTGCACTGGATACAGGTTCATCCCTAAGTGCAGCTAATTTCTACCTGAAGCCCAATGGCGTTTTCTATATGGATTCCATGGGTGTATTCCATGTTGAAACTACCGACCAGTTTATCTCCCATTACAAGCCGGGCATACCCAGGCTGAAGATGGCTACCCAGTCGGGCCCCATGCTCGTCATTGATGGAAAGATCCATCCTCAGTTCAAACCTTTATCTGCGAACCTGAATGTGCGGAGTGGGGTGGGGGTTATTTCCGGACAGAAGATTGTTTTTGCACTCGCGCTTGACCAGGTTAATTTTTATGATTTTGCTTCTTTCTTTAAAGACTTTTTCAATTGTCAGGATGCTCTATACCTGGATGGAGCCATATCGCAGATGTATTTACGCGATCTGGCCCCGCGCGTAACAGGGGGGCATTTTGGTCCTATTATTTCAGTTTCAAAAAAATGAACCATGAAAAATACGATACTGCCGGCATGCCTGCTGCTGATGGCTATAAACATTCAGGCACAGGTAGAAACTTTTACGAATTATTCTTTTAATGGAAACTCCTATAACGTGTTCATTGTAAAGGTGGATACCGACATGGTCAGAAAATTTGAGTTTGTTGAAAACAAAAGCCGGTTATCGCACAATGATTTTTTAGTAAGCCTGAATGATACAGCCTGTTTTGTGATCAATGCGGGCACTACAGATTCCGCCTGCCGGCCCGTAGGATATTTGAGTCAGAACAGCCAGGAATTACAGCCTGTGAACCTGAGAGACAGTTCCGGAAACTTCTATATGAAGCCGAACGGGTTGTTGTTGTTTACGGGAAACGATGCCATCTTTTGTGAGTCTTCCCAATTGGGGCAATACAAGCAGGTGCGGGTGGGTATTCAAAGCGGTCCCATGTTGCTTATTAATGGAACCATTCATCCCCTGTTCAATCAAAACTCTCCGAATAAGCATTTGCGAACCGGGGCAGGAAGTTTTAAAAATAGTGCAGGTGAAAAGTTTGTTGTCTTCGCCATTTCCAATAACCCTGTATCCTTTTATAATTTTGCCACCTTGTTCAAGGAGCGGTTTAATTGTACAGATGCCCTGTGTCTCGAAAGCGCCGGCTGCGCCATGTATTATCCGGGTTACAGTACTTTGCCAGGAAAATACAACGGCATGATCTGTAATTATCTTTATTTGAAACTGTAGCTATTCCAAACCTCATATCTCCACCAGGACCTGCCGGATATTTATAAATGCGGAAAAGTTTCTACAAAAAGTGGAGGCTGGCTCCATGGAAGCCTCGTAATACTTTTGCCAACCAGAAATAACAATCCAATATACCGCCTTGGCATGGAAGTCGTATTACATGAAATGCCTGACGCATTCGTGAATTTTATAATAAAACGCATGATCGTAGTCAGCCATTTTAATAAGCATTAATGAAACGACAGCCCCGCACATATCATGAAACTATTGGCAATGGCATATTGGAAGAGCCCGACTATATTATTGCTATCGGCGCTTCGGCAGGAGGGCTGGAAGCCATCCATGAGTTTTTTGATAATATGACAGATCCTGGTAATTATTCCTTTGTGGTGATCCAGCACCTGTCGCCCGATTATAAAAGCCTGCTGGTAGAACTGGTGTCCAAGCATACCCGGATGAAAGTACTGGAAGCGGAACACAATGTGGTATTGCAGAAAAGGTGCGTATACATTATCCCCAACAATAAGGTAATGACCATTAAGCAGGGGAAAGTGCAATTGGTACAGAAGGCGGTCGGTAAAACGCCCAACACGGCCGTCGACACCTTCCTGCATTCCCTCGCCCGTGATAAAGGACAGCAAGCCATTGCTGTTATTCTTTCAGGCACCGGGTCGGATGGTACCCGTGGAGTAGAAGCCATTAAAAAAGCCGGAGGGATCGTATTGGTACAGTCGCCCGATACCGCCCGGTTCGACGGGATGCCCAACAGCGCCATTAACGGCGGCAGTGTTGACCTTGTATTGTCTCCTGCCGACATGCCGGCAGAGATCGTCAAGCATGCCCGGCCCAATGAATCCTACCACAACGAAAATGGCCATAGCAACGGACACGGGCACGCTACTCCTCTTACACAAGAGGAATTGCTGCGGGAGATCACCCACCTAGTCAAATTGAATACAGGCAACGATTTTCATGCTTATAAACCGGCTACCATTCTGCGGCGTATTGAAAAACGGATGATGAGATTGGAATTACGCTCCCTGGAAGACTATGTAGCTTACCTGGTTCAATACCCCGAAGAGTCGAATACTTTATATAAAAATTTCCTGATTGGGGTGACCCGTTTTTTCAGGGATAAACAGGCTTACGAAGTGATCAGGACACAAGTATTGCCCGCACTGGTAAAAACAAAGCAACCCGGTGAACTGCTGAAAATATGGGTGAATGCCTGTAGTACAGGGGAAGAGGCCTATTCGCTGGCCATAATATTTGAACGCTACCTGAAAGAGCATGACCTGCAACTGGATATAAAAATATTTGCTACCGATCTCGACGAAGCGGCCATTGAATATGCTGCCCGCGGGGTCTATCCCCTGTCTATTGAAAAAGATATTGACCAGGAAATGCTGGAAGAATATTTCGTTCGGGAAGGGAAAAAATACCTGATCATTCCGCGTATCCGCAAATCAGTAGTATTTGCCCGCCACAATGTATTGAAAGATCCTCCTTTCATTCACAACGACTTGGTGAGCTGCC
The DNA here is from genome assembly GCA_966211765.1 of uncultured Paraflavitalea sp. Taxonomy (GTDB): domain Bacteria; phylum Bacteroidota; class Bacteroidia; order Chitinophagales; family Chitinophagaceae; genus Paraflavitalea. The sequence goes on along the minus strand of CBIHOV010000049.1, from coordinate 14,773 downwards.
GGAATATGCTGATCTATATGGATAATACCCTGCAGCAAAAAGTATTGGATACATTGGATTTTTCCCTGCGGGTAGGGGGATTCCTGTTCCTGGGTTCCAGCGAGCACTTAGCGTCACTTAAAGAGAACTATGCGGAAACGGAAGGGAAATGGAAAATATTCAGGAAGATGAACCTGAAGCGGCAGAATTATATAGAGCCCTTGTACAATCCGGGCAGGCCCTACCGCAACATCAAGTCCTCCCGCACGGAACTTCCTTTAATACTCAGCAACAAAAAACAGGAAGAGCATTCCCTGGTGGAAGCATTCAAAGACCTGATGGCCGATGAGTCGAAATATGCTGCATTGTACATCGATAGCCGGTACGAAGTAAAAGATGCCATCGGAGAATTTACACGGTACCTGGGGCTTCCTGAGCGCAAACTCAATTTTCACTTATTGAAAATGTTGTTGCCTGAATTATCAGTACCCATCAATATTTCTATACGTAAGGCCTGGAAGGAAAAAAAGAAAGTAGCGGTGCGGGCTATCCGGATAAAGCGTGAGGAACAGACAGTGCTGGTGAATGCGATCATTAATCCATTCCCTCCTGAAAAGAATCCCTGTACCCTGGTGGTGATGTGGGAAACTCCTGATACCGGTGGGGATGACCTGGAAGCGATACGGCACCAGCTCTCTCCGGATAGCCAGGCGTTGATACTGGAACTGGAAGATGAATTACAGGAAAGCAAGTCCAATCTGCAAATAGCAGTGGAAGGATTGGAAACTGCCAATGAGGAACTGCAAAGCTCCAATGAAGAATTATTAAGCGCCAACGAAGAATTGCAAAGCTCTAATGAGGAATTGCAATCGCTGAATGAGGAGTTGCACACCCTCAATACAGAACACCAGTTAAAGATAAGGGAGCTGATCGAATTGAATGATGACCTGAATAATTATTTCGGCAGTACAGATATCGGGCAGGTATTTATAGATGGCGATATGCGTATACGCAAATTCAATCCTGCAGCCATCAAACTGATCAACCTCATTGAATCGGATATTGGGCGGCCAATCGATCATATCTCCAACAATATAGAGCAGAGTACTTTGTTGGAGGATATCAAGCATGTATTAAGATCAAAGAAACAGATAGAGAAGGAAGTAAAGCTGGTCAACCGTGCGAGCGCCCTGATGCGGATATTTCCCTATATCCGGTCGGATAAGAAAACAGATGGTGCCGTAATCTCTTTCCTTGATATTTCCGTGATCAAGAACCTGGACAATATCATTACCGGTATATTTAATTCCACGTTGAATGCGATCATTGCTTTTAAGGCACAGCGCAGCGCTGCCAACGAGATCGCCGATTTCCATGTGCTCACCGCCAACAAGGCGGCTGATGCCTTGTTGGCCTCGAACAGTGAAAAAGCGACCGGACTTTCCATGAAGTATGACTTTCAGCACCTTTGTAGCAATGGACTCTTCAATAAGCTGGTAAGGGTGGTGGAGGAAAACAAGGTATTTCATGATGAGTGTATCCTGACTACTGGTGAATTTCAGGTGACCTACGAAATGATTGCAGTGAAGATGATGGATGGCATCATCATTACCTATTCTGATATTACAGAGAAGAAGGAAGCAGAGCAAGAGCTACACAAGAGCTACAGTGAACTGGTTGTTGCCAAGGATACCTTGAAGCAACTCAATCTCGAACTGGAGGAAAAAGTGGTGGAGGGCATCCGCGCCAATAAAGAACTGGAAAAAAGCAATACCGAATTGCAGCAATACGCTTTTGTGGCCAGCCATGATCTGAAAGAACCTACCCGGAAGATCTTCATCTTCAGTAATATGATCAAGGACAATTACCTGAAGGATACAGAATCAAAGGCTACTGACCTGGTGAATCGCATCATCAAATCATCCCAACGCATGATGCGGCTGATAGAAGACCTGCTGAATTATTCCCGGTTGTCGCAGAATGGTGTTTTTGAACCTGTAGACCTCAATACTACCATCCGGGATATCTTGTCGGACCTGGAAGTTGTTATTGCCGATAAAAAGGCCGTGGTGGAAATTGAAGACCTGTGCACGATCGACGGCATGCCGGGACAGATACGACAGGTATTTCAGAACCTGATCAGCAACGCCTTGAAGTTTACCCACAAAGACATTGCCCCTGAAGTGCACATCCACGCGCAACGCGTAGCCGCCAGGTCTTTCGATGCTCCTGAAGATGCAGCAGGCGCCTATTGCCGCATTGAAGTAAGCGACAATGGTATTGGTTTTCATGAGCGCTTCCTTGATAAAATATTCACACTCTTTCAACGCCTGCATACCCAGGAGCAGTTTGAAGGTACGGGCATCGGGCTGGCCATTACCCGTAAAATAATAGAGAAGCACAACGGCATCATTACCGCCCGCAGCAAGGAAGGAGCGGGTACCACCTTTGTGATGGTGCTGCCACTGCACCAAACGACTATCAGGCCGGTATAGGTGTCAGAAGAATGCTGAATCTATTATATAGTCTTCAACTCTTTCTTCGTGAATTCATTGTCCACGTTGCCGGTATTGAGCGTGCCGGCCGGTTCGAATAAGAGTACTTCCACTTCCTGGGGAGCATTGGGGCGATGTTCTACACCGCGGGGTACAATGATGAACTCTCCTTCATTCAGCGTTACATTTTTATCGCGGAACTCCATAATAAAGCTGCCTTTCACTACCAGGAACATTTCATCTTCCTGTTCATGGTGGTGCCAGGTAAAAGGCCCCTGGAATTTGACCAGTTTTACGTGCTGCCCATTCAGTTCACCAGCTATTTTAGGACTCCAGTGTTCCTTGAATGTTGAGAACTTCTCTGCAAGGTTTACTTTATTCATAAAGTGTTTTTATATAAAACAGTTGCGATATCCGGTTTGTTGAAGCCGTCTGGCAGTCTTTTCGTGTTGTTTGTCTTTAGGCCATCACCGACACCATATCCAATACCACTTCACCCAGCCGCTGGTCTCCTTCAATAGATACAAAGCGTTCAACATCCTTGCGGCGCCAGCTTTTCGAAAAGAGCTTCCAGGCCACACTGCCATCTATCGTGGTATGAGCAACCGGTTGGCTGCAAGGAATTGAGGCCAGTTCCCACTGCGCGTTCTTCACCAGCCACCAATGGCCGCCACCAACCCCTGTGAGGGTGATTTGAAGTGCCGCGCCTTCAGCAGCAGCCGTATGCCGATAGGTGAAGGGCAAAGCCCGCATAAAAGTATCCAGGAAAGGGTGATACAACTCCTCCGTCATAATGCCCGGCTTGTTCACTGCCTCCCGTATCTGTTGCTGATGATGCCATTTCTCTGTGTATTCGCGGGCGATATTGAACCAATTGGCAGATACTTCCTCTCCGGCCCAGCTCACGCCCCATGGGGCCGGCGCCATCGGGTCGAGTGTGGCAGTATAAGCACTGGCAGCCTTGCAATATACTTCCAGCAGGCCAATCAGTACTGGCGGGCTGATCCGCTTGCTGGTTGCTACCCAATCCGCATTGAGCCGGTTGAGGTAATCGATCAGGTCTTGTGATGATTGGATATTGCCCGGCGGGTCACCTAAATACCCATCCCTGCCGATGGACAGCGTGCGCATATGCGTGTCCAGTATATGTGCTGCTACATCCTTCACTGTCCACAGCCTGGCTACCGTAGGTAAATTCCATTCTTCAGGTGTTAATGAACGGAGTAATTCGATCAGTTTTTGATCGAGCACCGGAAACAAGTGTATGGTTTCTATGATGTTCATGATGATGAAGCCTGGTGTCGCCAAAGCATTAGAGGTGACAGCTTTTCGAAAAGATGTCACCTCTAATGCACTTAAACACCTCTTTACAAAGATGGTAAATTATTTCTTCCTGCTCAACAATCCTCCTTTGCGACTATCAACATTAATCGTATACTTATCACTTCCCTGCACAATCCACCGTACCGTTACGGTACCTTGTCCGGGAATATTAGCCACTTCAATAGTGCCGGGATTGGTCTTTTGTTCAGTGGTGATATTCAGGTCGCGGTTTTCCACTACCATGCCGGCCAATACTTTGGGGCCTGTGATGCTAATATAATCAGGACGTTCAATCTTAAACTTCAGGTCCTGGCTGGCATGCGTGGGGATAATACGTTCATTCGAAATAATAGCCGTGATCTCTTTCAAACCATCGCCCAGGTCTTTTTCTGCAATGGAATCAATAGAGAGCTTGGGTGTTTGATAACAATGGAAAATGCTGAACGACATATTGCGGTGGGCATCGCTTTCCAACAGAAAGCCCGGGTGCATACGGCCAAAGTTCTTTTTGAAACCGCCTATTTCAATCTTGCCATATTGCGGATGGTTGTATTCATGCCATTCTACGAATGCATCTTTAAACAACAGGTAACGGTCAAACTGATAGGAGGGGTCAACTCCCGAATTGTCATCATCGTCATTCCCTTTGTTAAACATCAGGTAAGAGGTCCACAGCTCATTGGAGAAAGTATACACGCCACGGCCTCCATAAAACCAGTCCAGCTCACCACCATAAGCAGAATAGAGGTCTTTATATACAACCAGGTAACGGTAACCGGGCAATAATTCTTCCCCTTTCTTTCCCAGCACATCATAAATACGTACATCGGTGGCATTGTAAGTGCCTACATCTTCCTGTCCGCCGGGGCCGCGTAAGATCATACCGCCGGAATTGTGGTAAGATTGTGCCGCTGCAATATTGGGATGTTTCATCACAAATTCCATTACCGCCCTGTTTTCCGGTAAGGAGAAAGGATACTTATAAGCGCCACCCTGGATATAGTTGGGCTGCCAGCCCCATCCCCAGTCGCGGTTAGGATCATATTCAAAAGTATAGCCATCTTCGTTCACCAATCCGTCGCCATCGTTGTCAATACCTTCCAATCCCAGCAATTCATAATCGCCTTTTTCTTCAGGGCCTACCTGCACCATTTTGCGCGGGTCTTTGTTGTCCTGCTTCCAGCGGCCATTGGGGTTCTTGCGGCGCATCATAACGATATTGCCGTCTTTATCAAGGTCATCGTAACCATCTTCATCCACTGCACCATCGCGGTCATTGTCTACCGGAATCAGGCCCGAGCGGGGCGAACTGGCGTTATTGGCTTCATGAAAGAAATTGTCACGTGCATCAGGATTGATGGTAGGGACAATGTAGAAGGTTTTATCGGCCAGTAATTCCTGTATGTACTTTGTGTCGCCGAAAGACTCTGTCAGGTACCAGGCGGTGTATAAGGCAAACTCACTGCCCTGTACCTCATTGGAGTGGATATTGCCATCAATGTACATGGCGGGCTTGCGACTTACATCACCCCCGTTTTTGAAATCACTGATCGTCAGGCACCAGAGATCACGTCCCTGGAATGATTTACCAATAGATTCCAGTTTGCAAAGCTCAGGATGTGCGGCGGCAATCTTTTTGCAGATGTCCGTGATGCCTGCATGGTCATTGTACCGGTTCCAGCTCATAAGGACTTTGGGATTCACCGGGCTACCGGCTCCTTTGAATACCTGGTTGGGTTGTTGGGCCTGCACGGCAATTCCGGTAACAGCCAGGGCGCAGGTTAGAAGAACAAATGATATATTGATTTTCATAATGATCAATTTTGGGAAGATGCTAGAGGTTAATGTCTGTTTTAACGATACCAGTGGTGGGGCTGCCTGCTTCAATCGTTATCTTACCACTGCCTTTTACGAGCCAGGTCAGTTGTTGAGAACTGAGTCCTTCCAGTGAATTCAACAATTGGTTCTTGCGGCCACTGATCACCGACTGGTTACCGCCTGTATTCACTTTTACCTGTATGCGCTTGATCCAGTAACTTCTTTCTCCCAGTTTGGTATGCGAAGCCAGAATACCTTTATTGGCTACATCGAGTGTAACACGCGTAAGACCATTGCCTATTTTTTCTGTTTTTACATTCAGGATGTCCAGTTCGGGCTGGTAAGCTGCCAGCTTCAGTACAAAATCCGTATGTTTCTTTATGATATCCGGTACCAGTTTAAAGGGCGGATTGATCAATACAAAAGGATCAAGACCACCTGCTTCTACTGTTTTACCGGCAAAATCGGGATGTTGCACCGGCTTCCATTCTGTAAAGGTATTGGTGATGCCTTGCTGGGCAGCCCAACGCAGGTAATTGGCAGTTGGGTCTTCTACAGAGAATGCTTTTTCTTTCTTCGTCGTATCGGGCTTGGCCTTGGGTACAAACCAGCCTGGTGTGCTATAGCTATAGCGGGCGTAATGGTAATAGCCCCAGGAAAGGAAGTCGCCGCCTGCTGCCGTTGTTTTGGGCGCTTCTTTCATACCTGTGATCTTATTGTACAGTTCAGATACCAGCGTATTCGATTTGGCATCTGCTTCCTGGTATCCGGCTACGATGCGTTGACTGGCAGCGGGTGCGCTATAGGCAATAGGAGTAGAAAGGTTATTGTTGCTGCTGAAGCTGATCAGGGCATATACATTGAACAGGTCAAACAACTGATCTGCCAATGCCCTTGTTTCTTTTTCCGATACTGCAAATTCTCCGGCGCCCTGCGTAAAGGAGGGATGTTTGTAGGTAAAGTTTTTGTTGAACCATACACCGCCTTCTCCATCTTCATTGAATTGATTGTCTTTATCGTTGTCGATGCCTTCGGCGAGCAACAGGTATTTACCTTTTTCCCCTTTGGCAGCATCGGTCTTGATCAATACACGCGCATCATCCGGGTGTACTTTGTAGTCGCCCAGGGGTGATTCTACCCGTATCCAGGTGATCTTGCCATTGCCATCCAGGTCATCATATCCGTCTTCATCGTTTTTGCCATCACGGTCATCATCTGTGGTGCTGGCATTGCCCTGGCGTTCGTATTTCAGTTTGGCAAAATACTGCTCCGTGGCATCGGGGCTCATATTGGGAAATACATAAAAAGTGGTTTTATTCAGCAGGGCTTTGATGCTATCGGTAGCGCTGCCTTTGAGCAGGTCTTCCGCAAAGCCAATGGCCAGCTCTGTCCCCAGCAGGTGGTTGCCTTCTACACCACCTACAATGGCGATGGCTGGTTTGGATGCCGTATTGCCTGTGCCAATAGTGATCATCCAGGTGTCTTTATTGCCTGTGGTACGCGCAATCGACTTTACCGACGCCAGTTGCGGGTATTGTTTCGATAAAGCCTGTATACGATTGGTTTGTTGCTGGTAATTGCTGTAGTCATTCTGAGCCTCTGCAGCCAACAGGGGTAGCAGGCCGCACAGGAGTGCAATTAGTTTTTTTCTCATGCAGGGATTTTTTTTAGAAGGCTAAATATAGGGGAAAACAAGGGTTGACAGGCTGGAAAGTTGATGAAGGGTTGCCGGGTGCTGGTTGTTGGTAAGCTGATCGTTGGTTGCGGGGTAAGGGTTTTCGGTTGCCGGTACCAGGATTCTAAATGCTGTATTCTATATTCTGTCTTCTGTATTCTCTATTCTCCCAAAAAAAAGCATGGCCCTTTTCAGAACCATGCATATCAAACGAAATAATCAATAATCAGTAATCAATAATCCCCTCAACCCACTCGTGAAGCCTTCGGCTGCAGGGAAGTGAGATCACCAATGGTAACGGGCTTTCCGCTATCGATGCTATTGCGGGCTGCTATCCCAATAAGGCAGGACATAGCGCCATCCCGGCTTCCGGCCGATTGGTGATAAGGATCTTCGCCGGGGGTGAACACCTGTTTGCGCAGGCGGGTATCGCCACCACCATGGCCTGCTTCGTTATTGGGAATGCGGATGATCTCCCGTTTGCCAAAATTGGCCGTTACCTGTATCTCGTCGAATCCTTCCTCTTCCCAGGGTTGACTTTCTTTGATCCAGGCGTCCAGCCTTCCCTTGGTGCCATTGAAAGCGATGCGATAGCCTTCATAAGGCGAGTAGGCGGTGAGGGAATAACTCACCTGTACTTTATTGGCGTATTTGATCTGTACCGCCATCTTATCAAAGATATCAATATCTTCTTTCCATACACAGCCATCACGGTGATAGCCATCGTACTTTTCGTTGTCAGCATATAGCTCCATCAGGCTGGGGCTTTTGGTCATGTCCCAATAGAATTTACAATCTTTCTTATGCGGACAGGGGCGGCAATGCGTATGGCGAAAGGAGTTGTTTTTACCATAATGCTCCAGGGCGCCATAGGCAAATACCTGCTCTGGTTCCGAATTGACCCACCAGTTCAGCAGGTCGAAGTGGTGCGTAGCTTTGTGTACCAACAGTGAGCCGCCATTCTTACGCAGGCGGTGCCAGCGGCGGAAATAATCGGCCCCATGCGAGGTGTTGAGGTACCAGTGGAAGTCTACCGAGGTGATCTTTCCGATGGCATCATTGCGCAGCAACTCATATATTTTCTGACGGTGAGGTGAATAGCGGTAGTTGAAAGTGACAGTTACCTTTTTACCCGTTCTTTTTTCTGCGTCCAGGATGGCCTGCACTTTCTGCTCATCGATCGTCATGGGTTTTTCTGTGATGATGTCTGCGCCATATTCCATGCCTTTGATGATGAATTCGTGGTGAGTGCCATCTACCGTCATCACCAGTAATTTTTCGGGCTTGGTTTCCTTCATCATTTTATCAAAGTCCGTGAAGGTAGGGCAGGAGAGGCCCATTGATTTTTTAGCCGTCTCCACACGACCCGGATTGATATCGCACAAGCCTACAAATTCTATCTGATCGGCAAATTCCTTGATCACTGGCTTGCCCCACATACCAATGCCCCGTACGCCGGTGCCTACCATGGCTACACGTTTTTTGGCAAATGGAGTGGTCAGAGATTCGTTGGCGAGTACAGAATCGGCGATCAATGATCCGGCGATAAGGCTGCCGGATTGTTGCAGGAAATTTCTTCGGTGCATAGCAATCTATTATTTGAATATAAGATACCACACCTGCCGCAAAGCGGAAAATTTCTTTGCGAAATTGGGTAAATTATGCCGATAATATGTTGAATTAGATGTATTTGTGATCAGGATAGTGCAGGATAGCTACCTTCAACGGCCAACGGCTAATAGCTTACAGCTTGTTGACTTAGCGCAAGCAGTTGCTCGTGGAGTTTCAATACCTGGGGAATCACCGGCTGTTGTTCATCATTGTAGATCACAAAATCACAAAGCCGCATTTTAATGACCTGTTTTACCTGCTTATTCATACGGGCTATTACATCCTCGCGGGTAATATGATCCCTTTGCATGGTGCGGTGGATGCGCAGTGCATCGGGCGCAGATACACCGATCACATAATCAAGCTGTGATTGCGAGCCACTTTCAAATATCAGGGCTGCTTCTTTCACTGCATAGGGAGTGATTTGTTGCTGCATCCATTTTTCTCCATCCCGGATCGTGGCAGGATGCACCAGCGAGTTCAACAATTCCAGTTTGGTGGGATCATTGAATACAATTCCGGCCAGGTATTTTCGGTTGAGCAGGCCATTGTCGTAAGCGCCGGGCCCAAACTGTTGAATGATCTGTTCCCGCAGGTGCGGATCGGCATTCATGATATGCCTGGCTGCTTCATCGGCATAGTATACAGGGATACCCAGTACTTCAAATACTTTGGCTACCGTGCTTTTACCGGAACCAATGCCGCCTGTAAGACCAATGCGTAAAGTCATAAGGAAGCAAATTAAGAAAAAAGGGAGATATCACCATTGTGATACCCCCTTTTGCTTCATAGCCTGTAACTGCTCATGAAACCACCCTTACCTGATCTGTCTGAAATCAGATTCTTTTATGTTGTAGCGCTCCATTACTTCTTCCAGGGAAAGTGTTTTCAAGTCCCTTGAACGACTATCCATTATAACGTTACCGGAGGCAATAACGATGATCTTTACGCCTGATGCATCGTAAGATGGCGGCGTTGCAGCGGCAGGATTCTGCGCAACATCGGCCGTGATGTTCACCGCGAGGTAATCATTATTCCCCGATTGATCGCGGTAATTCTGAAGGGCTGTGTACTCCTCCGATCCTGCCGCCATATTGCCGCTCAAATGGGGCATGGCGAACCAAACCGCTTCCTGCGTGCTGTTTTTCTTCTTCATTTTCACGAATACAAGTACTATCCCATCAGGAACCGCTCCATCCCTGTCCTCCACATAGAATCCGGCGTCATAATTAACGCTGGTCGAATTTGAGGCACGGGCAAGCGTATAAGTGCTGGCCACAAAGGCATTCTTTTCCCATCGAAATACATTGGTTGCATCGGTGGTATAAGCAATCACTGCACCATTGCCCGTGCCACCACTGCTACCGGGAGGACCAGGATTACCGGCAGGACCTTCCGGTCCTTCGGGACCATCAGGCCCCTGCTTTTCGCAAGATGCCAGGACTGCGATCAACAGAAAGAAGATGGTATTGTAATAAAGTATCTTTTTCATGATTGTGTTTTTTTGTGTGTCAGTGATCTATCCCCATCCTATTGTACCGGTGCCTGTTTGGGGAATGATCAGAAACCTCAGGGAATGAAATAGCATAGGCAGTCGTGGATTGGTAGAACCCCAATCTTCCATATCAGCCAGAACAGTGATGACGTAACGGCCGGCTATCTTTTCCAGTTGATAGATATACGTTGAGAGGGGATAAAATTCTGCAGGTGCGTAGGCCAATTGGAACCTTTTGCCTTCGTAATCACCCAGGTTACTCCAGGCATATATCAATAAGGCGCCATTATCAATGCGGGTAGTAAGTGAATCGGGTAATCTAAACGTAGTGCCCTCTGTGGCGCCGGATTTCCATTTAAGCCGGTACACAATATTGGTGGCAGAGCGGGAAGTCTGTTCCCAGGTAAAGCTTGCAGCAGCGGGTGTAATTACAGATATAATATTGGTAGCTGTTCCACCACCGCCTGTGCCGGGCGCACCTTCCGGCCCTTCAGGACCTACAGGCCCCTGGGGACCGGGCAACCCTTCTTTGGAACAGGAGAACAGAAAGCAGCAGCAACTTATTAAAACAAACAGGTATCGTTTCATAATGATCTTTTTTTAAGGAATGGTGATCAATTGGTCAATGAGAGTGTATATACTTTAGAAGCAGGTGCAATGACCACTTTTATTTTATTGATTTGAATAGGTTCATTGTCCTCGCCATTGGGTTCATCTTTGATCTTTGCATATATGACGACTTCGGTACCCTGAAAAAAGCAGTCATATATATGATCTTTTTTCTGCCCCCAGGTCCAGGGTAATTTGTACCAATCATTTTCCGGTCCGCCCAGGTACACTACTGCCAGCCCTTCTTCAATAGCCTTTTTATAAGATTCGGGTATTGAAATGATCCCTCCCTTGAGTTCATATACACCATAGCCTCCCCAACCATCAGATATTTCCCACTTGATGATGGCACCTGGAGATGTAACAAAAGTTGTCACGTTGCTGCCACCGCCGCCGCCATCTTCACCGGGCGGGCCATCGGGGCCTTGTGGTCCTTCGGGGCCCATAGGGCCTTCACGCTCGCAAGACATAAACAGGAGCGCTATGAATACAAACAGTAAGCCTGTTATATTCCGGTTGTGTGCTTTCATTGATTGTGTTTTTATGGTTAATATTTTTAGCCCAGGGTGGGCCGACCTTCCCGCCCGTTGGCGGGACGGCTCACCCTTTCAATGGGTTAATATTTTATCGTTGCTTCATTGCTCTTATCACTCTCTGTTTTGTCAGATGACAGGGAGCGGATGAAGTAGAAGTATTGTTTGCCTTTGGCAGCTGCCTTATCGGTAAACTGATCAGTATTGCCTGCTACTGTGCCAGTCTTTACGGGTTCTTTACCACGCTCGTAGCGATAGATATTGTATTGGAGCGATTCATTATTAGCTGGCACTTCCCAGTTGAGCTGTACACCTGTTTGGGCAATGTTGGCGGTTACAGAGGCAGGCGCTGCAGGTTTTTCGCCTTTTATATTTACCGATGCCCAGGTAGCGGGTACACTTTGCACACCCAGTATCGATTGTGTGATGACACTGTACCGGTAAGTTTCATTGGGTTTTACAAGCGTATCGGCATATCCATTGGTATTGCACAGGATCGTATCGGTGGTAAAGTTGCTGGCGTCGGCTGCTTTTTTGCTGCGCAGCAGTTTGTAACCTGATACCGTTTCATCGTATGATACCGCGTCCCAGTCCACATATACACGGCCATCCTCGGCATAGGCCGTTACCCTCATCGGTGGTTTGGGAACCGGAATATTCCTGAGTGGCCTGGCTATTACCATATCAGAGAAGGCGCTTTCAATATGGCTGGTAGAAAAAGATTTGAGTGCATACTGGTAAAAGCGGTCGCCTCTCAATAAGCTATCGGTATCTGTCCAGATGTAGTGTTGTACAGTATCCAGCGCTGGTATCATGGTGGTGATCAACTGCAAGGGCTTACCACGCTCTGCCCGGTAGAGCCAGAAGCCCGTAGTATTGGCGCCCTGGTAATCCCAGCTAAGTTCAATACCTTGTTTATTGCCAGTGGCAATGATATTACGTGGTAATGATGGAGGCAAAGCATCAATGAAGCTGCCAGCAAACGAAGTGCTGCGCTTGGGTTTGTTCTGTGTTTTATATTCCACTGCAAAGTAGTAGAAGTAAGGTGTGGCGGGCTGCACCTGCTGATCAAGAAAGCTGGTATCGACTGCAGACAATTCCGCTACCGGTTCAAATCCTTTTACCGAGTTGGTGCTGCGGTAAAGCGTCAACATTTTGATAAAGGCAGCCTCCGGCAGGTGCCAGGAGATCTGAATGCCACGGGTAGCACTATCGCTAACGGCTTTCACCTGTTGTGGCATGGGCATCTGCAGCAGGTCGAGCGAGGCGATGGTGACCGTATCCGATACAGGCGCCGCATTGCCCAATACATCAAACGCTTTTATAAAATACCGGTAGAGACGGCCCGACTTTGCGGTAGTGTCTTTGATCAGGTATTGAACCGAATCCTTACCGGGCAGGTAGCCGATGATGGCAGGTATTTTGGAATATGCGCCATTGTCTTCCCTGCGCCAGGTCTCAATGAAGTCCGGATGGTCTTTAAACGTGGTACGCCAGTACAGCTGCATATGGCGTTGCGGTTTGTTGAAGACCGCTTGTTGATAAAAGGGAGTGGCAACCGGCAAACGGTGAAAGCTGACAGGTAAAGAAAGTGCTGTGTAAGTGCTGCCGGTGGCCGTAACCCTGTACTGGTAACTTTTGCCTGCCTGTACTTTTTCATCAAGCCAGATCATGTTGAAGCCGGCCATTACGGGTGTACTATATCCTATATTGAGCAGGTCAGCCAGGGAGCCTGCCGCCTTTCCCTTTACCCATATCGAGTCGAGGTTGAGCAGGGAAAGATCCTGCTGAAAAGGCACCATATCGTTTGAGGCTGCTGCCCGCTTTTTGAAATCGGCGATGGTGGTCACTGCCGGCAGGGTGGCTACAGCAGTAAAGTCTTTATCGTTAGTCGCCTTGCGTTCTATTTTATACGCGGTGACAGGCCCTTTGGTATCACTGATGGCATCGCCCGTGAGCACGAAGATACCTTTGGCGCCGGGCCGGGCGAGGCCGGCCAGCATATTCTGTGCCTGCAAGTGCAAGGCTGCTACCAGGAAGAAGATGATGGTTGAATACTTTTTCATTATCAGGTTATTTATCGTGTTACAGTTGGGTGTTTTATTCTAAACCTTTGACTTACTTTTTCTTCGGGAAGGTGCTGCTACCACTCGCCAGTTCGAGCCGGAAGTTGGAACTGTTGTTCGTGATAGTGCCGATCGCATTGAAGCCGATCTGTCCGTATGCTTCGTCATAAACACAAGCTCCATCACATTTACTGGTACATACCAGGCCACCGCCCGCGTATACGCGTCCTTCGAGCAATACATAGCCTGTTACCTGCATGCTATAGTTGCCATTGGTAGAGTAATTACCATCGGCATCAACACCTGCCCGCACACCTACTTCCACACCAGCGCAGGCATGGATGATTGAAACTCCCAGCCTGAAATAAGCGTTCACGAAGATGCCCATGCCCATATTGTAGGTGGTATTGTCACCGAAGGCAATTCCCAATCGTACATCACCTCCTACGGTTACTTCCAGTGCTGCATCTACCAGCCCAAGGTTGATATCGAAGTTGGGCACACCCGGCACCGGTATTTCTGCTCCGGCCTCAAAGAAGAAGCCATCGACCTTCTGCATATTCGTATAGCCTCTGGGGAATTTGTTCAATGCCTGGTAGTAGTAACTATACTCTTTGAGCATATCCTCAATAGCGCTACGGCGATCGCTGGATTGGTGGTTGTAATTCCCAAAGAGCATGTATGCCTGGCCTTTTATGGAAGGATTGCTCATTTCCATACCGCCGCCTGCCATGAAGTAGTAACCATACTTGTCTACTACTATCTCTGCATCACCCCTGATCTCCATGCTGCCTGCGCTGTTGGTGAAAGACAGGTTGCCCATGAGACGGTGGTTCTCCATGTCGTAGGTCATATTGAGGTTGCCAAAGGGTGTGGACATTTTCTTCAGCTTTACGCTCTGATTAGAGACTGACAATGCACCGTGCACATCAAAGCGCATGCGTTTGCCATCTGCTGTAAAGCCCATGCTTTCGGGCATATCGCCGTTGATGTAAAGGTGGTTCCATTGATTATTGGTCACCCACATGCGGCCTTCTATATTGGAGAGTACAATGGGACTGTTGCCGGAGCCGCCTAATCGTACACTTTGCTTTTGCGGTGTTTCATCCAACACCAGTTTAGTTTCCTGATTGCTTTTTGTAAGTGTGAAAGCTACATTGCTGAATACG
>CBIHOV010000048.1:0-66443 GCA_966211765.1 uncultured Paraflavitalea sp. | reverse complement strand
AAAAAGGAAAAAAGCGCACTGGCTTTTTGGACAACTTTGGCCCAATACGCGCTAAACCTACTGGTATTCTGCCCCTTATACAGGTCCAGCAGCCACCCCTTAAATAGTACGACTTGCACTGGCAAGGCTGGCTCAGTGCAAGTCGTAGGCTATTTCAGTGCAATTACTACCGGGGAAACGGCCTCCCTGTCCCCCATATCCCCCAATCCGTTAAATCCCTCTCAATACCCCCATAATAAAATAGCCACCACAAGGAACTATTCCTGTAGTGGCTTTTTTATAAACACTGCCGCAACCATTCATTCCGTGTATTCATCCACCGGATCCCTGAACTCCACCTTCAACTGCCGCTTCAAAAAGAACAGCAACCTCCATACCCGCCGGTGAAATGCCTTCAGGTCCGTCCCCCCACCCACATTATATTCAATGATCCGGTAATTCACTTTATCCGCCAGTTCAAAAGTATATCGCCAGGAATCCGTCCCTATAGATACAGAAGAACTGATTTCAGCATTCGAAGGCGCTTCCTGCAAATTGAAGTATTGGAGCGAATCAATAAACGCCTGCATAGGAATGCGCGGCATCAAGGTATTGGTGTGAACACTGTCAACAATGGTCTGCTTTAAATAATTCACCGTATCACCACGCCTGAAACGATGATCCGGTATATGCGACCAGATAGAAGTTTCAGTAATCACCCATTTCCCCCCATCGTACCGTATCCTGATCAGGTTGAGCTGCTCATCATGCTTCGGACACCATAAGCGATACTCAAAAGAATCCACCCCCTGCTCAATAGAAGGCAGTTGTAGTTGCCTGGTCAGCAAAGGCATCGCCTCAAACAGATCATTGTCAGCTGCCAAAACAGAACTATCTACCCGAACCGGCTTAATCGCAATTGACCTTGCCCCAGGATCGCAGGCAACAAACACACAAGCCAACATAATTAAACACAATTTTGCAGAGTTCTTAAACAATCTCATCGGTCTTTTATTTATAGATGCCTCCCACCATCAATTCCATACCACGCTCCCAAACGAAAACCCACTATAGCCATTTATAATTCTTGTCTGAATTTTCATACCATCAGCAAGATCCCGCGCAGCAGGCTGGCCGCTTTGTCAGCCCGCCCGTATTCCGCCATGGAATGCACAGTTGCCATCCGGTTGCTGCCATACCTTGTCGTATGGGCTGCAGATTGCCTCCGGATTGCCTACGCATTGCCTGAACGCTCTCTGAAAAGGGGGCCAGTTCTCTAAGGAGCGCAGGCAATCCGTAGGCAGTAACCAGGCCAGCAGGCCGCCAGCCAATGCACACATCATGGCCACAGGATGAAAGTCGAATATCTTAACTGTTGTTGTCATATCAATCAATTTTGATAACACAAAGCTGCAGCATCTGCGTGGCACCGTTACGATACATACCCGTTATAAACACCCGGCTTTTTTTGCAACCAGGCATAAAAAAAACGCCCGATAATTGGGCATTTTATACAAGTTGAGCGGTATTCGATGCTTTCAGGCCAAAACCGTTTATAACGGGTGTTTACATTTTTGCATTCACGACAAGTTTATAGGTCTTCCATACCATCGGCCTTTTACCCATAGGTGCTCAAGGCCTCAATTCCATACCACGCAACCTTTTCGGGTATACATGACCCTTATTTATAATATCGTGCTACCCAAACGAAAACCCACTATTACCATTAACAATTCTTATTTAACTTTTAATACCGTTAGTAATTGTTATGATTATAAAACCATTATCTTTATCCAGACACTGTCATCCATACCCGAACCTGTCCAATTCCTTCCTGATACATTACCACTAAAAACAATTTGTTCACTCATCCAATACATTGCTTGGTTGCCGGCAGCCAACAGCTATTCCTATGGACCTATCCGTACCCATATGATATTATTTAATCATTAACCTCATTTTATTATGAAAAGTATTACGCTGATGGCTATAGCCATAACGGCCTGCCTCTTCTTTGCCTGTAAGAAATCCGACCTTCCCCGCAAACGCACCACCACCACCCTTTGCCAGATCACCCGCGTACAAAGCGTCTATGCCAATGGAGATCCCGGACGCGCTTTAAATTATTTGTATGATGGCAATTTATTGGATTCCATCTATGGGGGATCAACCTCCTCACCCAATCCTTTTTTTAAAGCGCACATAGAGTACAATGGCCAGCAACAGCCGGTATCCCTCTATATGGGTTGCTGCTGGTTCACCACCTGGCAATACCAGAATAACAGGGTCTATAAGATCCAGAACCTTAGCCAGGACTGGTATACTTATTTCTACGACACCACAGGCCGTGTCATCCGGCGCGATTCGCCCATCGATACCCTTTGGTGGCAGTACAGCGACAATTCACGCAATTTCACCAAGCGCACCTACAGAAGCAGCCAGGGGCCTGCCAGTGATACCATTGTCATCAATTACCAGTACGACAACAAGATCAATCCCCTGTCCCAATGGCCCAACTTCCCGTTGAACCCTTTTTCATTCGACCTCTTTGATACCATGGAACGCGTATTCGAACCCATCCCGGATAATAATTGGACTTATTCGGCCACATCACTCCAGGGCTTCACTTTTCAGGAAGTATTCTATACTTACACGTACAACAACAATTATCCTGCAACAGCCCAGCTGCAATGGATAACCCATTCGCCCAGCGCACCCGATGTGGAAAAACTGATCAACAATACCTACACCTATGCCTGCGATTCTCTAAGCGCTCGTTACAGTAAAAAGTTATAGTAGAACGTTATAGTAGAACGTTACTGTAAAAAGCTACACTAAGAATAAGTCAATGAAAAAGGCCCGTGTTTCCACGGGCCTTTCCAATATTGTAAGCAACCAAATCCACTCACTCCTTACCCACCACCCCTTCAACCACTCCAGCCGAATTCTGTCTCCTGTATTCTGTATTTTTGACAACTCATCCAATAAACAATTATCAATGAAATTAGGTTTTATCGGTACCGGCAAAATTGCAGCTGCAGTGATCGAAGGATTTTGCACCGCCGCCATAGAAGAGCTGGCTATTTACCTTTCTCCCCGCAACGAAGCCGAATCCAAACAACTGGCCCACAAATATGCGGGCGTTACCCGCATGGAAAGCAACCAGCAGGTGGTGGACCAGGCAGATATTATTTTCATTGCCGTGAGGCCAGCCCTGGCAGAAACCGTTTTACGCGAACTTCAATTCAGCGATCACCATACCGTCGTTTCCTTTATTCCTTTTCTAAAATTGGCCGCCCTCTCCAATGCAATCGCCCCTGCCACCACTGCCTGCCGCGCCATTCCCCTGCCTTCCGTGGCTGCACACCAATGCCCCATCCCCATCTTCCCGCCCACACCGGCCATTACAAAGCTATTCAGCCATATCAGCCAACCACTGGAAGTAAATGATGAACAACAGCTACATACCCTGTGGACCCTCACCGGCCTCATCTCTCCTTATTATGATATGCTCCGCGCCCTGAGCAACTGGACCATCGAAAATGGGGTGCCCGCTGCAACAGCCAATGCCTACATCGCCAATATGTTTCAGGCATTATCTTATATGGCGCAACACGCAGATCCCATCGATTTTCAGGAACTCGCCAGTCATGCTGCTACCCCCAAAGGCATGAATGAACAGGCAGCAAAAGAAATTACAGCAAGCGGCGCCCACGATCAATATGTAAAAGCCGCCGTTCATCTCCTCGAACGTTTTAAATAACAACCCACACGCCGCAAACCACCATTCACAACGCACTACTCATCACGCAGCATTGCCGACTGCCGACTGCCGATTGCCGACAACCACTGCCGACTCTCGACTGCCGACTCCCGACTATCGACCTCCTCCGATACCCAACCTGCAAAATGCTGCACCAGTCTTGTCTTGTGCCTTGAAATCCGTCTATTTATATTGAATATCAAATAGATTCACGTAATTTAAAGTGTACATGCGCCAACTGCGGCGCCACACTATTCACCAAAACCAATCTATGAACTATCTGCTTGATCCTCCCGTACACCACAAGCTTTAAATTATTCCAACCAACCCAACCCGCCCGAAGAAACAAACAGCAACCTTATCCTTTCCAGCATAGGCGCCCTTAGCCTCCTTACCCACTATTATTTAATTCGAAAAAAAGGTTTATGATGCAATCTCCATCAACGAATCGCCAGCCCTTACGGCGCATTGGCCTGTTCCTGATCAGCAACCTCATAGCCGTATTGGCCATGGCCCAGGTTACCATCAGCGGTAAAGTCACCGGGGCAACCGAACAAGCCCTCGCCGGCATTTCAGTATCGGTCAAAAATACCACCTATGGTACCGCCACCGATGCCGCCGGTAATTTTAGTCTAACAGCTCCCCTCAAACCTGGCAATTACACCCTGCAATTTTCAGGCGTTGGGTTCAAAGCCGTAGAGCGTACACTTCAGATCGGCACTGCCAGCACCTACACCCAACAGGTCACCCTGGTGGAAGATGTGCTGGGCCTCGACGAAGTGATCGTCACCGGTACCTCCGCAGGCACCACCCGCAAGCAGGTGGGTAGCTATATCAGTACCCTCAAAGCAGATGACATCAACAAAGGAGCGACCAGTAATGTGCTCGCCGCTTTACAGGGTAAAACCGCCGGCGCCCAGATCATTCAAAACTCCGGCGATCCTGCAGGCGGTATTTCTGTACGGCTGCGCGGTATCAGTTCTGTCAACAGCTCCTCCGAGCCCTTGTATATCGTAGATGGCGTTATCGTCAACAATGCCACCAACCGCGTTACCAATACCCAAAACACCTATGATGCGCCCAACGCATCCACCAACAATACCGGCGCCAACCTCTTTGTAGGTACCGTTGGCCAAAGCCGTATGGCCGATATCAACCCGGCCGATATCGAACGCGTGGAAGTATTGAACGGTGCAGCCGCCGCCGCTATCTATGGCTCCAGAGCCAATGCCGGCGTAGTGCAGATCTTTACCAAAAGAGGCAGCACCGGCGCACCCGTCGTTAGTTTCTCCACCGGTATCCTCATCAGCGAGCTGCGCAAAAAGCTCGACGTCAACCAGGCCCCCACCAAGTTTGGCGGACCAACTGATGGCCCCGGTGCATTAACACAGGATATCATCAGCTCAGTAGGCACTCCCCCCGCATTGCCTACCAATACCACAGCCGTTACCCGGTACGATTACCAGGATTATATTTTCCGCACCGGCCTCGGTACCGATAACAATGTATCCGTCAGTGGAGGAAAAGATAAAACCAAATATTATACCTCCGCTTCCTATTTCTTCAACCAGGGTATTATCAAGAATACCGATTACCGTCGCTTCAGTTTCCGGTTGAACCTCGACCAGGAGATCACCAAATGGGCCAGTATGAGCGTTGGTTTAAATTACGTCAACAGCGCTGCCAATGAAAAGCCCGATGGCAACTCCTTTTACTCACCCATGAATGCCGTTACCATCATCGGTAATTTCCACGACATCTGGAAGCGCGATGCCCTCGGCAACTTACAGGCAGTAGGCGAACGCGGTCGCGTCAATCCCGTATCTGTTATCGAAGATTTCAAACAACGCCAGGAAACCAACCGGCTTATCGCCAACGCTTCCGTGAAGTTGCGCCCCATGAAAGGCCTCACCATCGATTATACCATGGGTATCGACAACTATGCACAGCGCGGTACCACCCTTATGCCTCCATTTACCTACAACGTAAGCAACGCTTTCTTTGGCGGTGGAGCCGATCTCGCAGTGGGCCTGAATGGCTATGCCAGTGCCGCCAACAACAATTTCTTCCAGATCAACCACGAGCTGAACGGTACCTACCAGTTCGATATCAACGACAACCTGTCGAGCACCACCCAGGCGGGCTATTCCATGCAATATGAAAAGAACGGATATACACTTTTGCATGGCAGAGGCCTCGCGCCTTTCGTGGAAACCGTGAATGCCGCCAGCACCCTGCTGCCCGGTTCCGATGAGCGCACCGAATTGTCTGTTTCCGGTGTCTACCTCCAACAAAACTTTAAATACCGCAACCAGTTGTTTCTGACAGGCGCCGTGCGCATGGATGGCTCCTCCGTATTTGGAGAAGACCAGCGCAACCAGGTGTACTTAAAAGCAAGCGGCAGTTATCTCTTGTCTGAAACTGATTTCTGGAGCAAGCTCTCCATCTCCAAATGGTGGAACCTCGCCAAGCTGAGAATTGCCTACGGCGAATCCGGCAACCTCACCGGTATCACACCTTATGCACGGTTCAATGGTTATAATGCCATTGCTTTTGTAGGCCGGAGCGCCATATTTAGCAACAGCCAGTTGGTCAATCCTGATATAAAGCCAGAGCGCCAAAAAGAACTGGAGCTGGGAACCGATCTTTCTTTCCTCGACAACAGGTTAGGTCTCCAGTTCAATTACTACATCAAAAAAGTAAATGACCTCCTCATCAGTCGCGTGATCTCCCCTACCAACGGCTACGCCAGCTACCTCAACAACCTGGGTTCCCTCCGCAACAAAGGTTTCGAAGTAGTATTGACCGGCACACCCGTTAAGAACAAAGACTGGCGCTGGGATATAACAGGCATCTACAACCACAACCGCAACGAAGCCCTGAAAATAGGACAGGCATTGACCCTCTTAAGCACCAATGCCGGCGCACCCGTAGCCATACTGGAAGGAGAGCCCATTGGCGTTTTCTATGGCAGTTTTTTTGCACTCGATGCCAATGGCAACCAGGTAAAGAATCCTGCCGGATACCCCCAACTGGAAAAAGGCACACAGAACGGTCCATTGGGTTATACCACCCAGCGTGATGCCAATGGCCTGCCGGTAGGCACCACCCTGCGGAAAGTGATTGGCAATCCCAATCCCGATTACACAGCCTCCCTCGTCAACGAGGTTACCTATAAACAATTCGGATTGCGTTTTCAATTCGATGCCGTACAGGGCGTGAATGTGTGGAATGCCGATTTCAGAACAAGACAGGGCGTGGGCAATGGTAAAGTGGCCGAGCAGGAACACCGCGGCGAGCTTCCCCGCGGATACATCAACAGCGTGTACCAGATAGAAGAATGGCGCGTGGATGATGGCTCCTTTGTAAAACTGCGCGAGATCTCAATGAGCTACCGCTTCGGAAAACTGAAAATATTCAGAGACCTCACCATCAGCGCCAGCGGCCGCAACCTGATCTCCTGGGATGATTACAAAGGATACGATCCCGAAGTCAATGCCGGTGGACAAAGTACCGTATTGCGCGGCGTTGATTTTGGCGCCGTTCCCATTCCACGCACTTTCAGCGTTTCTGTAGCTGCTAAATTCTAACACTTAAATTCTATTGTATGAAAATGGTCAATATAAAACTATCCTCCGTTTTTTTACTGGCCCTCGTGCTGATACAGGTGGTGGGCTGTAAAAAGAACTATACCGATCCCTCCAAAGTGCCTGTAGGCGATGCCTTGACAACGGCACGGGGTATGACCGGTGTAGTAGTGGGCCTGCAAAGAGTATACACCGCCGGGCGTGCCAGCTCCCTCTACAATCAAATAACCACCGATGGGTTTGTAACCCGGCAACTCAACAACCTCAACCAGGGCAATACCGCCGAATACCAGTTATTCCTGGGTGGCACTTCCGTCGATGGCACCAATACCATCCTGGCCGGCTTGTGGACCAACAGCAACAAGATCATCTTCGATGCCAACAACGTATTGAAGAATGCACCTGCCCTGGTCGACAAAGGATATGCAAGCGGCCTCATCGCTTATGCCAGTATCTTCAAGGCCCTGGCCCTCGGCAACCTGGCCATGAATTGGAACAATGTGCCCGATACCATTGGGCTCAATGTTACTTTTATTACCAGCGACGCCGCCTTTACAAAAGCCATCGCCATTCTCGACAATGCACTGGCCGCTGTGGCAGCCAACCCCATCAGTGCCCAATTCCTAACCAATGTTCCGGCCGGCATCGATATCGTCAACACCTTACACGCGTTGAAAGCAAGGTATGCATTGAACGTAGGCAACAACGCCCTGGCCCTCACAGAAGCCAATGCCGTAGACCTTACAAAGAAATCAACCTTCAATTTCGACGCCATTACACTCAATCCCATCTTCGAAACCGCTACTTCCACCAACAACGTGTACCAGCCCATCGATTCCACCATGGGATTGCCACCCGCCATCGCGCCCAGTCTCTCCGATAAACGCGAACCATTTTATATTGGTATCAATACCACTATAGCGCCGCGTTTCCGCATCAATGGATTTGGAGCCTCCGCCGCTTCCGCCTGGCCCATCTATTTACCCGGAGAGATGACACTCATCAAAGCAGAAGCATCCGCCCGTCAAAATGCCCTGCCCGATGCCATCGTCTACCTCAACCAGATACTCACCAAAACGCCGGCCAGCGATCCCTTTGGTGTAGGCGCCGATCAGCCTCCTTACGCCGGGGCTGTTACCCAGGCCGCCCTGCTGGAGGAGATATACCGCAACCGCAGTATTGAACTGTACATGTCGGGATTGCGCCTCCAGGACCAGCGACGCCTTGCGCGCCCCATCGGCGAGCGTAAGCGCAATTACATGCCTTATCCCTTCGTGGAGCGCGACAACAATACCAATACACCACCCGATCCGCCTAATTGATCATAACCATCATAAACGAAGCAATCGGCTCGAAGCTCGTAGCTCATAGCTCGCAGCTCATAGCTCGCAGCTTCCCTCATAAACAACGGGCCGCTCCATAAGGAACGGCCCGTTGTCATTTAACACACTATCTACTTAAAATGATACAACATTCAATTCCCTGTCCACCAGCAGGCCATCCTGCGCCTTCAAACTGAAATCCACCTTTCGCTTCGCCTTCAGCTTAATGATAAACAGATCACCCGTACCTGTCAACGGTTCCTGGTCACCCACATTCACAAACGTAGGATACAATGCTTTTTTACCATTGTTGTGCAGCCGGTCATTCGTCATGTTCTGCATATGCTTAATATTCCGCGGAACAATTCCTACCAATTCAAAATCCTGCGTGCTATAGGGCAAGGCAAAGCTCAGTGCATTTACCGATTGCAGGTCAATACCCTTTACAGTTATCTCAGCAACCTCATCTTTGTTATACGAGCTTTTATCAGCCCTGATCTCCAGCCTGCCCGTTAAAGGAGCTTTTTTGCCTTCATACTCCCCACCATCAAGCCTTGTGGCTACAGTAGAAATATCGTAAGCATCTATCAGATCATTTTTGTTCACGTCTCCTTTGCTTACATACCCTTCAAAATCATTGTCCCCCTTTCGTAAACCCGTGTAATTGTAATAAGAAGTGAGATCGTTATGATCGATCATATTGTCGTTGTTGATATCGCCGGGAATAAAGCTGGCACTACCCGGCACCTTAAACACATACAACTCCCGGCCCGAACCAAAGGCGCCCACTGCATCGGATACGGCTATTTTAATATAGCGCGCCATCGGATGATTGCTGAATACAACTTCCTTTACAGCACCGTTCCTGGCCCATTCAAAGGGTTTGGCATCCGACCAGATCACCTTATCCTCACTATAAGCGATCGTTCCCTTCAATAGAATACCATTACCCCTGTCGCGTGGCAGGTATTGGAGCTTATCGAGCTGATTGAGCGATACCAGATCAAGCGTCAGGCTAAAGGGAACCGCCTTCCTGCCCCATTCCGTATGCCACATACTGCTTTCGTCAAAATCAAATAAGTTCGAAATTTCAGTACCCTCCTCAGCAGCCACCGTAGCTTCTGCCGTTATATGCTTGATGGCAAACTCCAGCGGATTCACTTTTGTCTTACCACTAAACTGTTTCCAGGCAGAAGCGCCTGTCTTGTTCACAGAACGCAGTTTAAAAGTATAAGTCGATTCAGGCGCCAGCTCTTCAAATAAAAAGCTGGTATCCTTTATCGTACTATAGAGTTGTCCATTAAATGCTATTTCATAATAATCCGCATTTGCTACTTTGCTCCAGCTGGGCGTTAAGCTATAAGCCTGCGCGTTCGAGTCTATCACCTGTGCCTGAGTCGGAGCAACCAATGCACCCGATGATTTGCGCAAATGATCCTTGGGTGCAAAACGGAATCCGCTCACCGTAAGTAGTACAGCATTTACCGTAATATCTGTTGCCGCCACTTTTACCAGCAACTGCGGATTTTTAGTAATGACTACCTTTTCAAAGGCACTGTTCTTCGTAGCAAACTGGTTAAGGTTAGGCGCCGCATCATAGAAATAGACATTCGTACCATGCACAAACTGCTCATAGGAATTGGCCCTGGTCAATCCAACAGCTTTGCCGCCTGTTACAACCTTCACACCTGTGGGCGCCTGCGTTACATTGATGCGAAACTCAGTCACCTTATTCTTTTCAAACCCATCGAAACTTCCTTTTGTCGGATGTACCGTGATAATCGCTATATTGTTTGCTGCTGAAGATTCAATAAGCGTAGTAGCCCCCTTCCCGTTTTTATAAGCCTCCGTCAGTCCGTCGTCATCATATTCAGTAAACGAGGTCTTCCCCGCCGGATACACTTCATAAATACGTACTCCCTTATTGATGCCTTTCACCTGGTTATGAGCGGGCGTCATAGGAATGATCGCACCGTTCTTTACAAACACCGGCAGTTTCCAGATAGGCGCAGCATAATCGTTGATGATGCGGTCACCTGCATACAGGTTGCCCGATAAATAATCGATCCATTCTCCCCTGGGCAAATAAATACCGTGGCGGATATCATTACCTGCCCCATCCATCCTGGTCTCTTTATAAACCGGCGCTATCAGAAACCAGGGTCCATACAGGTATTGATATTGTGTAGCTTTTCCTAACGTATAACTGTTCGGATATTCCAGAAACAAAGCGCGCATAATAGGCAGTCCCGTCACAGCTTGTTTGGCAATGCTATACGAATACGGCAACAGCGCAGATTTTAATTTCAGATATGTACGATTAATAGAGGTAGCCGGTTCTCCCAATGCCTGCGGGTATTTTTCATTCGCGCCCCATCCGTCCATATTCAATTGCATCGGCGTAAAAGTCTTCCATTGAAAATCCCTGATATTCACCGCAGCGTTCTTACCCCCAAAAATGCCATCCATATCCGAAGTGATATTCGGTTGCCCCGATAAGCCCGTTCCCAGGTAAGTAGGTATATGAAACCGTATATATTCCCACACACCGCCCGTTTGATCACCCGTCCAGATCGTCGCATACCGCTGCGTGCCTGCCCATCCGTCCAGCGAAATAATAAAGGGTCGCGCATCATTTCCATACTGTGGCATAATATGCGCCGCATCCGCCACACCATTCAGTCCAAACGAATAACCCCGTCCCACCCAGGCCACATCCGTTTTTAATACCCGTACACCTGCTACACCTACTTCCTTCACAATATCCCTTTGCAACAGCGCGCTGATGCCCTCTTTCGGATGCAGGTCCGACTGCGTCCAAAGCCCGATCTGCACCCCTTGCTCCCGCGCATAGTCGCCAAAGGATTTGAGGTTAAGGATATTGCTATCCAGCGTACCCGTTTGTCCATAACCCGCACCATAGCCATCATTGGGCAATATCCAGCCAAAGGGCATATCGTTTGCTTTATAACGGTCAATCACAGCCCTTGCTGAAAATTGATAATTATTCTTTTCTCCGTTCAGCGATTCCTTAGTTCCCCCGTTGTCTTTCTGACTTTCTTTATAGTGCTTGCCGTCTTCAAACAACACACCCGTACCCGTACTATCAGCCTTCCAGTAATCCCGGTTATAAGCGTTCAACTGTCCTTCATAAAAGCCAAACTTGGGTATCAATACAGGATTTCCCGTCAGTTGATAAAAATCATTCAGCAGCGAAACAGCCTTTGCATTCACCATAAAAAATACATCCAGGTAGTCCGTCTCATGCGAAAGATTCACAACACCCTTCTCCTTGCCACCGAAATCATATTTACCCTTCTTAAACGTGTACCACATCAACCCGTATCCATTCGTCGACCAGTAAAAAGGCGTGGGAGAAGCTACCCCGCCATCTGTCCAGCTGTTTTGATTTTCAATCGCAATGCTTTTCCCTTTATGCGAGAACCGGCCGTTCTGAACACCGCCACCATAAAAGTATTCCTGTGCATGTTCTTTCAGCCTCAGCGTTACCTGCTTTTTAGTAACCTGAATGGGATTCGTTATCTCCACTACTTTTTTATTGTCCCCGTCAAGGATCCTCATGCCAAACGACCCCTTATCCAGCTCAACAGTTATCCTCCCACTGCTGATGCTGATCTTGTTCCCGCTATTGCTTACGTTCAACATCGATACCGGCTTGCGCGGATTATCCACCAGCATATTTGCTGCAGGCGAAGCCTGTGGATCACGAAGCCCTTTACCTACACTATCATAAAACAGTCGAAAGATATGATCGCCGTAGAAGTCCAGCAACAAATGTTGCCGGTTGGAATAGATGATTTCCACCGTGGTGCCATTGATCTTTTTGGCACTGATGATCTGCGCCGTATCCTGTTGCACGGCATTGGTAACCTTATTTTGTACCTGCCCCCTGGCAGTATGGTTAACAGTTGTCAATAACAGCACTAATAGCACGGAGAATAGGTAGATCCGGAAGATATGTTTCATGATCCATAGCCAGTTGTTTTAAAAGGCATGGCCGTAAAGTTAAATACTAATTCATGGCCGCCTGTAATCTGCGCCATCGATTGCATGATTATATAAGCGGTAGAGAGCGAAACAGTATCTTAAGCCACTCACGGATTGATGCGGAACTGCCGGAAAGCCGTTGGTAGCCATACCTGCATTCCGCCGGCACCCCGGTTGTTCCAGGAAAAATAAGGAATGGCTTTGATCGTCTTGTTGGCTAGTTCTATAGCCTGCCCGTCACTACTGCCTACAGACGCCTTTCCCGTAAAGGAGATCGTATTCACACCGCCCAACAGTCCCGGTTCATATCCCACCACGAAGTCCGTTGCCTTCGGTACAATAAAGTTCCAGGCCTGCCCCTTATTATCTGCATCTTCCACGCAATACATCATCGGTCCGTATTGCAACGCCACCCGCTCATTGTTTTGCTTCAGTTCCGGACGGCTCAGCACCCGGCGCACCTCCATAGGCGTCACCACCTCCACCACATCACCCTTTTTCCATTTGCGGTCGATCACCGCATAGCCCTTTTCCTGCTGGTACCCCACAATCGTTCCATTCACCTTTACCTGCATCACTGCTGCCTGCTTGTCTTCAAAATAATACAATCCCCCCGGTGCTGCTGCCTGCAGCCAACCGGGTATCCGCAACCGCAATTGAATGGCTTGCTTCGGAGCTTCCGTGATCCCAATCGTGGTGGTTCCCTTCCAGGGATAACCCGTTTGCATAGACAAGCCAAGCTTTTGCTTTTGCACAGGAATACTCACCTCACTGCCAATATAGAGATTTACCCATACCCCTTTATCCGAAGTACTGTACACATAATTGCCGAGCGAGGCGATCAGCCGCGCAATATTCGAAGGACAGCAGGCCGTACCAAACCACTCCCGCCTCGCATGGTTACCGCCCGATGCCAGCGGGTTGCCATAAAAGAAACGATCCCCCGTGAGCGATAAGCCGTCGAGCGCCCCATTGTACAAACTCTTTTCCAGTACATCCATGTATTTGCTGTCGCCTGTCAGGATATTCATCCGCTGATTCCAGAATACCATCCCCACAGAAGCGCAGGTTTCACAATAGGCTGTTTCATTGGGCAGGTCATAATCCACCCCAAACCCTTCGTTCTTTCCCTGTGCGCCGATGCCGCCCGTAATGTACATATTACGGCCCACCACATCTTCCCAGATCGCATTCATCGCCTTCACATAGCCGGCATCATTGGTCACAGCCGCTACATCCGCCGCACCCGTATACATGTACATAGCACGCACCGCATGCCCCGTAATGTTGCGCTGGTCCTTCACTGGCAAGCCGTCCTGGCAATAATCAGGATCTTTCCACTGATCCCAGATCACCCCCTTCCCATGTCCGTGGCCACGCTGTTCCAGGAACCACTGCGCCAGTTCGAGATACCGGCGCTGCCCCGTATGGTGGTAAAGCCCCATCAGCGCCAGTTCTATTTCCTGGTGACCGCTTACCCAGGGCCGGTTGCTTTGCCGGAACGTCGAATCGATATGGTTGGCAAAGCGGATGCCTGCATCCAGCAATGACCGTTTACCCGTTGTATTATAATAGGCAATGCCCGCTTCGATCAAATGCCCGGCGCAATAATCCTCATGTTTCTCCATATCCGTCCAGCGCTTATCAAGCCCCGTCAACGTATAATACGTGTTCAGGTATCCGTCCGGCAATTGCGCCGCCACGATCTTCGCGATCCATTCATCCGCCTTCTTTTCGATCGCCGCGTCCGGATGGTTCCTCAGCGAATAGGCGATTGCTTCCAACGCCTTGAACACATCCGAATCATCGTAGTAAATACCTTCGTGCTGACCACTCCGGCGGGCCGCTTTCTCAAAATTCCGTATACGCCCTGTCTTATTTTCCGTGTACAGGATGCAGGCTTGCAAGGTGCCCGTGGCAACACTGTACATCCGGCCTTTCCAGAATGCGTCCGTGATCATTACCCGCGCATAGCTCACTGGATACAATTGTTGCAGCGACCCCTGTGCCACCACAGTAAAAGGCAGTAGCCACAGCACGTACAACGACCTGAATAATTTCTTCATATTGATTTATTAATTCCTTTCACCGAAAGCTGGCGGGCCTTGCCCCCATCAAAGCAAAATAGCATAAAAAAACCAGGTTTACCATTTCGGGCAAACCTGGTTTGTCATTTGAGTGTTGACCTGCTACTTGTGCAACACCGGCAAATTAGTGCCTGGTATAAAATCCTGTTGTCCTTGACCCGCCTTGCGGCCCGCTACCGTGTTAGCAAAAGCAGCCAGCACAAGCGCGATCGTCAGTATCAAAATTTTAGCCATAAGAATATATTTTGAAATGAATAAATAGCTAATTACCAGCACCTGCATATCTATCCTCCCGGGCGCCCAAATTAGCCATTCCTTAAATTGATTCGCCCGTTGATCGCTCAGCTTCCCGCTTTCAGGAAATAAAGCCAATAACAAGGCCCAATGGTGTTGGGGAATAAAAGATCACTGTTTGTCGCAATTTTTTGTCGTTGGTCTTTTTCATACCGTGGTAAGAAAATGATCACTTAAAATCGATCAACCAATCTTACTGTCAATCAAATTTCCAGGTATGAGAAAGCTGATTTCCCTGTTCCTTGTTCTTACAATTTTCGCAGTACTGCAAAAATCAAATGCACAGGTCTTTTCTCTGCTCAAAGACATCAATACCGCCGATGCAGACAACTCAACAGGGTCCGCCCCCAGGGCCATTGCCGATGTGAATGGCACCACCTTCTTCGTGGCGCTCACCAAAGCGACCGGCTTTGAACTCTGGAAGACCGATGGCTCCACAGCCGGAACAGTCATGGTAAAAGATATTTTCCCCGGGGCAGAGACCAGCCTGCCGGAGAACCTGACAAACGTGAACGGCACCTTGTATTTCACGGCAAACGATGGGATACATGGCGTTGAATTGTGGAAAAGCGACGGTACCGCAGCAGGCACTGTGATCGTAAAAGATGTAAATCCGGGATTGGCCTACGGTGGTGTGGGTATGCTGGTCAATGTAAATGGCATTTTATTCTTCTCGGCTACAGATGGTGTAAATGGGTACGGACTATGGAAAACCGATGGTACCGCCGCAGGTACCGTGTTGGTCAAAAATATCAGGCCCTTCAATGGCGCCAATGCCAATGGCATTTTATACTTCAGTGCCAGCGATGCTGTGTATGGTCAGGAATTGTGGAAGAGCGATGGTACACCCGCTGGTACCGTAATGATCAAAGACATTTATCCCGGAAATGAAAGCAGCGGACCAACTGATTTCATCACCATAAACGGAACAACTTACTTCTCCGGACTGGACTATTATGGAAGGGAATTATGGAAGACCGATGGCACCCCTGCAGGCACCATCAAGGTAAAAAATACAGGTTCATTCGACAGCGTCGATCCCCAATACCTCACCAATTTGAATGGGACCTTGTTTTTTGTGGGCAGGGGCTTTGGGGCTGGTAGGGAACTATGGAAAAGCGATGGCACAGGTCCGGGCACAGTAATGGTAAAAGATATTGCTGCCAGCTATGGAAGCAGCGATCCTGCTTCACTCACAGTGGTGAACAACCTTATCTTTTTTATTGCACAGGTGGCAACCGGGGACTTTGAGCTTTGGAAGACCGATGGCACAGAGGCAGGCACTGAGTTGGTAAAAGATATCATGTCAGGAAGCACCGGTAGTAACCCTCAGCACTTATTGAATGTAAATGGCACCCTCTTGTTTACCGCCCAAACATCCGCAGGCAGGGAGCTATGGAAAAGCGATGCCACCAATGCCGGCACTGTACTGGTAAAAGACATCAACCCCGGCGCCGCCAATAGCATTCCCAACCTGATGGTCATGAATTTTGCTGTCTCCGGCAATCGCTTATTTTTTATAGCCAATGATGGTGTTACCGGTATTGAACTATGGAAAAGCGATGCCACCCCCGCCGGCACTACCATCGTAAAAGATATTGTATCACCCCTTACCGCCGACGGTATCATGCAGGGCATGGAATGGTTTGTGGATATAAACGGCATTCTTTATTTCGCAGCCAATGATGCCATCAATGGGGGTGAACTCTGGAAAACCGATGGTACCGCCGCAGGTACCGTGATGGTAAAGGACATCAACCCCGGTAGCGATGGAAGTTTCCCATGGAAGGCAGTTAACCTAAACGGTGTCCTGATCTTTGCCGCCAGAAATGCTACCAACGGAGAAGAATTGTGGAAAAGCGATGGCACCGCAGCAGGAACTGTGTTACTAAAAGATATCAATCCAGGCACCGGCCACTCATCGCCCAATTACCTGGTGCGTATGGGCAATGCCGTTTACTTCAATGCCAACAACGGATCCCTGGGCCAGGAGCTCTGGAAGACCGATGGCACCGCAGCAGGCACTGTGTTGGTAAAAGACATACTCCCGGGGGCACAGCATAGCCAGCCTCAAGGGCTGCTCGCCATTAACAACACGTTATATTTTAGTGCGCAGGATGCCACCAATGGCACCGAGCTTTGGAAAAGCGACGGCACCACAGCAGGCACCGTGATCGTGAAGGATATAAACCCCGGTAGCGCCAGCAGCTTTCCAATGCGCCTTACAAATATCAATAGCAGACTCTACTTTGCGGCAGAGACCGCAGCTAACGGTCAGGAATTATGGGGCAGTGACGGCACCACTGCCGGGACCACCATGCAGTTTGATCTATGCCCCGGTACCTGTTGGGGCCAGCCCACAGATATCAGCGATCTGTTTGGTATTGTATTCTTCGTTGGCTACCATCCTTCACAGGGAAGAGAATTCCGGTCAATTATTTCTTTCGATAATGGCATAATAGCAGACATCAATCCGGGTCCCGAAGACAGCGATCCGGCCAATTTCATCAAGATCAACAACACCATCTACTTCACTGCCGAAAACCCCACCACCGGCCGCGAACTATATAAGCACGATTGGACCACCGGGTTTTCCCTGGTGAAAGATGTGTGGCCCGGTGCAGGAAGCGGCACAGGCCAATTGTTCAATGCACAGGATCACGTATTCTTTATGGGCAATAATGGCATGGCAGGCAACGAGCCCTGGCGCTCAGATGGCACCGCAGCCGGTACCGTAATGATACAGAATGTGGGCGCAGTAGGCAGCATCAACCCATCTACCTTTGCCGCCGCCGGTAACAAGTTATACGCAGTGATGATCGATCCAACCCATGGAAAAGAATTATGGATAGCCAATATGGCCACCGCCCTGCCATTAACACTACTCGAATTCACCGGTCGCCTGGTAAATAACGATGCCCTGCTGAATTGGAAGACCACCGGCGAGCAACAAACACAATCATTCAACATCGAGCGTAGCCTAGATGGAATAAATTTTTCACCAGTTGGAAGCGTGCAATCATCCAATAGCCCCGGCAATCATGCCTATGCATTTACTGATCACAACATCAATTCCGCCGGCGCCACCAAACTATATTATCGGCTCAAACAAATAGACATCAATGGCCGCTACACTTACTCAAGGATCGTAATATTATCATTTAGCCAGCACGGGGCCGCCGTTCTTCTATACCCCAACCCTGTTGTAAACGAACTTGGTCTCACCATTTCCCTCAACAGGCCCGACAAGCTGCAAATAAGGGTATATGACAACTCAGGCAAGACCCTCCTCCAGCAACAATGGCAAATAGCTGCCGGAAGCACCTCCCTGTCCCTCGATGTTAGCAAACTATCCAAAGGCATCTATTTCGTAGAACTAAAAGGTGAAGGCATCAATGAAGTAAAGAAATTCATGAAGCACTAGCAGAGCAGTAACATACCGTTTGCATGTAGCTTTTTTTATGCCCTAAAGCGCAGTATACTGCGCTTTAGGGCATATTCTGTCCCCCTCAAGTCACAAACGCCCAAAAGCAAAGGATACTCCGCTTTTGACTGTTCATTCCAATATTTTTACTTAAATTACACCCAAAAGCGAAGTATAATGCGGGATTCATTAGAGCATTTGGGTATTATTATCCGGAAACGGAGGGCTTTATTGGGCCTCTCGCAATCTGAGCTTGCCGATATAGCTGGTATCAGTACCCGCACCATTCAGCTCATAGAAAGAGGCCAGGGTAATCCCTCCCTGGAAACCCTTATCAAATTGATCGATCCACTCGGGTTACAAATAGAACTTGTTCTAAAAGACCCAACCCCAAGAATTGAAGCATGAGAGCAGCGCAGGTATTATACAACGGTCAACTCGCAGGTATTTTGTCTAAATCGGGCAAGCTGTATCGTTTTACCTATGACAAGAACTATCTCTCCCAGACCGGCAGCAGATCAATAAGTTTAACCCTGCCTCTTCGTGAAGCACCCTATGAAAGTGATGTGCTTTTCCCCGCGTTTGTAAACAGGTTGAGCGAAGGCGCCAACAAGGCCATACAGACAAGATTATTGAAGATTGATGAGAACGATTATTTCAGTTTATTACTGGCAACCGCCGGTAAGGAGATTATTGGACCACTCACCATAAAAGAGATCCATGGGCCTGCCGAAAATTAAATACTGTCCATCTACCCTGGAGCCAGGCTTCAACACTTATAGCCCTAAGGCACAAAAGAATTTGTTCGGCAGCCGTAGCAAAAAAGTATCCCATATCCTGCCCTTCGGTCCCCCGGGCAAAAACAGCGCATTGACCCGTGAATACAATGAAAAAAGAAAGCGGATCAGCATAAGTGGTGTACAGGAAAAATACAGCCTGAAGCTGGAAAAAAATGAGCTGGTACTTACAGATACAGAAGGGACCCATATATTAAAACCTGTTCCCGCCGAAAGACTGGACAGGGTAACCGATCTGCCAGCAAACGAACATGTCAGCATGCAGATCGCTCAACAGGTATTTGGTATCAAGACCGCTGCCTGCGGCATGATCTTTTTCGACGAAGGTTCACCCGCCTATATTACCCGGCGCTTCGATTACAAGCCAGGAACCCACGATAAATACCAGGTAGAAGACTTCGCTACCCTCCTCGCAAAGAGTCCTGAGAAAGGAGGCCATGATTTCAAGTACAACGCCTCTTATCTGGATATCGCTATACAGATCAGGCAATATGTAGCAGCAGCACCCGTGGCACTGATCGAATTTTTCCGGCTAGTCGTATTCAACTACCTCATTGCAAATGGAGACGCCCACCTTAAAAACTTCTCTTTAATGGAAACAGCGCAGGGAGATTATATGCTTTCACCTGCTTACGACCTCCATTGCACAGCCCTGCACATCGATGATGCCAGACTGGCCCTGCATGAGGGTCTGTACAAAGGCGATGTAGAAGAAAAGTCCTACCAAAACTTCGGCACTTACACCCGCGCATCCTTCATCGTATTTGCACAAAAAGCAGGCATCAATCCAAATCTTGCTGGTAAGATCGTAGACGACATGCTCGCAGGCACCCTAAAAGCTATGGAAATGGTAGAACACAGTTTCCTCTCCGAAGAAGCAAAAAGAAAGTACATTGAAATACTGGGTGAACGCCACCGAAGTCTGCGGCTTAAGTAAACGAAGAGGCGTCGTTCTAAAAATTGCCATCTTAAAACAGAAGATTTATAAAACAAAAAAGCCTCACATTTCTGTGAGGCTTCTTGCGGACCGGACGGGACTCGAACCCGCGACCTCCGCCGTGACAGGGCGGCATTCTAACCAACTGAACTACCGATCCAATATGTTGAGCGAGTGATCGCTTAAGAACTTCTTTTCCCCGCAAACGCTTCATAACCAGTCCCTTCTACCTACCGTTCTATCGTTTTTGGGATGGCAAAGATAGCAGTTTTTTAATTTCAACCAACAAAAAAAACAGATTTCGGAAACTTTATTTCATTTTTTTTGAACCCGGGGCCCGGAACCCCATTTTCCACACCCAAAAGAAAGAACCTCCAAACAGGCGGAAACCAATCCTCAGACTACTCCCACCAAACGCAACAAGGCACCTCCCCATCAAAACAACGACAATTGCTGGTCATTAGACCTTTTCTTGGGCTTTGAAAGAACGAATGCCGGCGCCACCGCCTCCACTGGCCGCTTTATCTCAGCCAGCATCTCCCCGGAAGATTGAATATGATAAACCCCCGTTTCCTCAAACCGCGAGGCCACCACAATAGAAGTATTACTTGTATGCTGGTCAAACAAGTCCTTCACCAGCTGTGGATTATTATTATCCTTCGACAGGTGCGCCAGCAACAGGTGACTCATAAAGCTAGGCCTGTGCAGCTTAAACAATTCCAGCGCCTGCATATTCGACAAATGCCCATGCCCACCCCGTATCCGGTTTTTCAACGATGCCGGATACCGGCCATTCATCAGCATTTCCTCATCATAATTCGTTTCCAGGAAAGCTGCATGACAATGTTGAAAATGATTGATCAAATGCGCACAAGGCTTACCTATATCTGTAAAAACACCCACCCGCACCGTTGAAGAGGCTACAATGAAGCTATGCGGATCAAAAGCATCATGGAATTTGGGAAACGCTGTTACCGATATACCGCCAATGCGCACCGCTTCATAAGCCTGGAAGGGGACCACCAGTTCCGGCGCCAGTTGCAGCCCGCCATGTTGCAACGTACCCTGCGTAATATAAACCGGCAACCGGTATTTTTTAGCCAGCACAGGAATTCCAGCTATATGGTCTGTATGTTCATGCGAAACAAAGATCGCTTTCACCTTTTCCATCGACAACCCCAGCCGCTTCATCCGTTTTTCCGTCTCCCGGCAGGATATCCCTGCATCCACAAAAATGGCCTCCTCATCGTTACCAATGTAGTAGCAATTGCCATTGCTTCCGGAATTCAATGAGGTGATGTATAATGACATATCAGACCGCAAATTATAACTATTCAATGACATCAGCATTTCGGGCATCTACGAAGGGTGGGTCGCCCTTGAAGGGCGGCTCACCCGATCTAAGGATAGCCTGTCGAATCCTTCCCTCCCTGCCTTTCCCCTCGTTGCCTCGATGCCTCGATGCCTCGTTGCCACTCTAATACATTAAAAAAAACACACTATTTTATTAATGGCAAGCCCCAACATAGCCATTTTCCTATATTTAGTTTTTCTTTCATTAAAATCAACCGTTTTCATCATGATCTTTTCACCCAAAAGCCTCATCAGTGGCTGTCTGATAGTTATGGGACTACAGGCTGCTGCGCAAACCACATCCGTGTATGACCAGCACGAAGCATTCGCCCCATTCTTCTATCCCGCCTACGGCGATGAAGTAAGAGCGGCCGATGGCACCCCCGGACCTAAATACTGGCAAAACAAAGCCGACTATAAGATCGAGGCAACACTCGACGATGCCCAACATCATGTAGCAGGCAGCGTTCAGATCACCTATACCAATAACAGTCCGCAGTCATTGCCTTTTCTCTGGCTGCAGCTCGACCAGAATATTTATAACCTGGCATCAAGAGGTGTAGCAGCTACAGCCGTTGGCGGTGGCCGCTGGGCCAACCGCAATGCCTTTGATGGTGGCTATGGCATTCAATCCGTAACCCTCCTCGAAAACGGTAAAGCAGTACCCGTAAAATATGAAGTAATAGATACCCGCATGCAGATCAAACTGCCCAAAGCAGTTAAAAGCAATGGCGGAAGCACACAATTAAAGATCACCTACGAATTCACCGTGCCTGAATACGGAACAGACCGTATGGGTCGGCTGAAATCCAAAAACGGATGGATCTATGAAATAGCACAATGGTTCCCGCGTTTGTGCGTATATGATAATGTACAAGGTTGGAACACCCTTCCCTACCTGGGCCAGGGCGAGTTCTACCTTGAGTATGGTGATATTACCTACAACATCACAGCGCCTGCCAACCATATTGTAGTAGGTTCCGGCGAATTGCTCAATCCCACAGAAGTACTTACTGCAGAACAACTCAAGCGTTGGAATGCCGCTAAAAACAGCGACAAGACCGTCTTGCTCCGCTCTCCTGAAGAAGTGACCAATCCCGCCAGCCGTCCTTCCGCTACCAAAACACTTACCTGGAAATTCAAATGCCTCAATACACGCGATGTGGCCTGGGCCAGCTCTACCTCCTTTGTATGGGATGCTGCCCGTATGAACCTGCCCGGCGGTAAAAAATCATTGGCCATGTCTGCCTACCCCGCAGAAGTAGCACAGGATACAGCCTGGAGCCGCTCTACCGAGTATGTAAAAGGAGCCATTGAATTCTACTCCGATTATCTCTACCCCTACTCCTATCCCATGGCTGTTAACGTGGCCGGTATTGTAGGTGGTATGGAATATCCCGGTATCGTATTCTGCGGTGCCCGCGCAAAGAAAGGCGGCTTATGGGGTGTTACCTCCCACGAATTTGGGCACAACTGGTTTCCCATGATCGTAGGTAGCAACGAAAGAAAATTCCCCTGGATGGATGAAGGTTTCAATACATTCATCAATACCCTGGCTGAAAAGAAATTCAACAATGGTGAGTATGCCGGCAACCGCGCCATGAATGCACGCAACTTTACCGGCACGTTCTTTGGAGCCAATTCCGAAAGTATCTCCACCGTACCCGATGTTACCAATCCGGCCAACCTGGGCACCATCGCTTACCGCAAACCAGGCTTTGGATTGCAATTGCTCCGCGAAAATGTAATAGGTCAGGACCGCTTCGATAGCGCCTTCCGTTATTATGTACACAAATGGGCTTTCAAGCATCCTACACCTTACGACTTCTTCCATTGCATAGAAAATTATTCTGGAGAAACACTCGACTGGTTCTGGAGAGGCTGGTTCCTCGAAAACTGGAAGATAGACCAGGCCGTACAGGATGTAGCCTACATTCAGGATGATGCCACCAAAGGAAGCATTATCACCATCGCCAACATCGAAAAGCTGCCCATGCCCGTAGTAGTAGAGGTAACAGAAGAAAATGGAAAGAAGGATCGTGTAAAACTACCCGTTGAAGTATGGCAGCATGGAAGCGTTTGGAAGTTTGCCTATCGATCTACTTCAAAGATCCAAAAGATTACCCTCGATCCCGACAATACATTACCTGATGTAAACAGCAAGAACAATACCTGGCCAGCGGCACAAGGGTTTTAGCAAAAGCAACGAGCTATAAGCTACGAGCAGCAAACTGTGAGCACTTTACTGATAATAGATTGAAAAAAAGTTGGGTCCCCTACAAAGGAGACCCAACTTTTTTATAAATATACCCTTGCCATTCATTATCCATTTTATGGCCATGGTTGCCCGTATATAATTACGTAGTTACACCTGGGGAGGAGCTGGCCAGGCAGGCCGCGCGGAGCGTTCGGGCCTGCCTTGATTTTTCTTTGGTTACTTTCTTTGCATCAAGGCAAAGAAAGTGACAAACCCCTATTTCTTAAAGTACTTACTCATAAACAACAACTGATAACTCACCGAATTATCCCAGTACTCCCAGTTATGTGCACCCGGGCGCGATATAAAATCGTGTGGAATATTTCTTTCCAGCAGCTTTTCATGCAGGTTCACATTCACCACGTAAAAGAAATCACTCGTGCCACAGTCGATGATCAATGCCAGCGATTCCCTCGTAAGTAAATGCGTGAGATTGATCACACTGTTCTTTTCCCATTGCTCAGGATTATCCTTATAAGTACCAATGCGCTTGGCAATATCCCAATTCAGTGGAAAAGGCCGCAGGTCTACACCACCGCTCATACTGCCCGCAGCACCAAATACATCCTGGTGACGAAAAGCCAGGTACAAAGCGCCATGTCCTCCCATACTTAGTCCCGTAATAGCCCGGCCTGTTCTGCTTTTGATCGTGCTGTAATGATCATCCACCCAGTTCACCAATTCCTTCGATACATAGGTTTCATATTTCCAGGAACTGTCTATCGGACTATCAAAATACCAACTGCTGAAATTACCATCCGGGCATACAATGATCATATTGTACTGATCGGCAGAAGCCGACACCGCTTTTACCTTTTTCACCCAGCCGGCATAATTATCACTATACCCATGCAGCAGGTATACCACCGGGTAGCTTTTGCTCTTATCATAAGAAGCCGGTCTTACCACCACCGCCTTGATATCCTTCTTCATCGACACACTGAAAGTGGTCACCGTATCTACCGTGGCGCCAAAAGCACCAGCCACCACAATGATCAGCAGACTAACGAAAGCTACTCTTTTATACATGCTGTTTATCGTCATATATGCAATACATTTTAAGTGAGCTGTAAATATAAAAATCCTGGACTAATAAACACATTCAATATCATTGATTTAACCAGCTTTTTAACCAGCTGGTATCACCGCCCTAACCTCACCGCCAGAAAAAATATTTGCCTGCTTCAATTATTACTCTACATTTGTAGAGCACAATCTAAACATGTAGAGCATGCAACTAACCAAAGCAGAAGAACAGTTAATGGAATACCTCTGGCAATTGGAAAAGGCCTTCCTCAAAGACCTGATCGAGGCTTTCCCCGATCCCAAACCTGCCACCACTACCGTAGTCACCCTGCTCAAAAGAATGCAGGACAAAGGCTTTGTAAACCACAAACTATTCGGCAATTCCCGCCAGTACTTTCCGCTGGTCAAGAAGGCCGATTATTTTTCAAAACATGTCAACGGCATGATCAAGAATTTCTTTAATGACTCTGCCCTGCAGTTTGCTTCTTTCTTTACCAAATCCACCAAACTCACCGCAAAGGAACTGGAAGAATTAAGAAAGATCATTGACCAGGAAATTGAAAAAAAGAAGAAATGATAACCTACATCATTAAATCCGCCATCTGCTCCATTTTACTCCTGCTCGTGTACCGGCTACTCCTGCAGCGTGAAAAAATGTATGCATTCAACAGGTTGTATTTATTATTCAGCATTCTCTTTTCCCTGCTGGTGCCTTTCCTGTCCTTCCAGGTAAGCCAGGAGGCGCCTCCCTTATTGGAAGATATCTACCTGCCTGCCATCATCCCATTGGAGCCCGAAGCCCAGGCACAGTCACAGTCAATCATCGGATCACCAGCGTCTGCAACAAATGCCATCTCCCTTTCATTTGCTGCCATGATCATATATGCACTCATCACCATCACTTTATTAGTCCGTTTTATCAGAAACCTGTACGGCATCCGGCGGGCAATAGCCGGCAACAATATCCTCCATTACCAGCGGGCACGCCTCATTTTGGTCAATAAGGATATCCCTGCTCATTCCTTTCTCCGGTATGTTTTTATGAGCAAGGCCGATTACAACAATCCCATTATCCGCCATGCATTACTCACCCACGAATTATCACACGTACGCCAAAAACATTCCTGGGATATCCTGTTCATAGAACTCCTGCAGGTTTTTTATTGGCTCAACCCCTCCCTGATCTTTTATAAAAAAGCCATTCAACTCAATCATGAGCTCCAGGCCGATGATACCGTGATCAAAACACTTGGTGATATCCGCAGCTACCAGCACCTGCTGCTCGATAAAATACAGCATCAGCATATCATCCCTCTTACCAGCTCTTTCAATTATTTCATCACCAAAAAAAGATTGACCATGATGACCAAATCCTCCAACCCCACCCGGATCACCTGTATGCAACTGGCATTACTGCCATTATTCCTCACAGCCATCTTCCTGTTCAGCGGAAGAACCTGGGCGCAGGACAAAAAAACACCCGAAAAGAAAACCCAGCCCACCGCCTCACCTGAAAAGAAGCGACAGGAGGCAGATACAACTGTCCCCCGAATAGTGTCTTTCTCTTTGCCCCTTGGCCCAGGCGCTTCACCCGAACAATTGGATGAATTCAAAAGTATCCTCGGCAAGTCTGCCGACGCCAGTGGAAAATCCATCATTTATAAATTTTCCTCAGAAGAAAGAAAGCAGCTGAAGACCTTGTACAGTGCCATGAACGCAGAACAAAGAAAGCAGTACCCCATGCTCATGTTCATTAAACCACGCCCTAAAAAATCACCCACAGCTGCTGATCTCCAAAGGTGGAGCGACCCCAAAATGTACGGCGTCTGGATAGGTAGTAAACGCGTTGATAATGCCGTACTGACCAATTACAAACCCGAAGATTTTGTATTATATGACGAAAGCAGGCTCGCGAAAAATGCTGTCAATTATGGAAAACACTATGTGCAGGTGGGTCTGTACACGCCTCAACAG
This sequence comes from uncultured Paraflavitalea sp., assembly GCA_966211765.1. Lineage (GTDB taxonomy): Bacteria > Bacteroidota > Bacteroidia > Chitinophagales > Chitinophagaceae > Paraflavitalea. The sequence goes on along the minus strand of CBIHOV010000048.1, from coordinate 39,635 downwards.
TATGACGCCATGTACAAAGATGGAGAAGAGTCACTAATTATTTTGAAAAGAGATATCGTCAAATCGCGGCCCAAAACTAAATAATCCTATTAATAATCAACAGCTTACAAAATATTAGCCTTTAGCCCGGCTCATCAGCCTGCCCAAATTTCCAATGGGCAGGCTTTTTTCTTACCCCTGTACAAGCTTGTACAGAAACATTCGTTAAAAAAGCCCTCAACCCTTAATTTTACAGCTTTATATTTTCTTAAATATGCCGCAAGATAAAAACCGTCAATTTCTCGAATTTGAAAAACCTATCAAAGAGCTGTTTGATGATATTGAAGGGCTGAAACAGAAAGCTGAAAAAAGCAAGATTGACCTGAGCGACCCTATAAAAAAGCTGGAAGAGCGCGTAATTGAAACCCGCAGGGCCATTACCCAGAACCTTACTCCCTGGCAAAAAGTACAGTTAAGCCGCCACCCCGACCGTCCCTATACCCTCAAGTATATAGATAAACTCTTTACTGACTTTGTAGAACTTTTTGGCGACCGCAACGTACGCGATGATAAAGCCATGGTTGGAGGATTCGCTTCCCTGGATGGCAAAACCGTCATGGTCATCGGACAGCAAAAAGGTATCAATACCAAGGCCCGCCAGTTACGCAACTTTGGTATGGCCAATCCCGAGGGCTACCGCAAAGCCCTGCGCCTGATGAAGCTGGCCGAGAAGTTCAACAAGCCCGTCATTACTTTAATAGATACCCCCGGTGCCTATCCCGGCCTGGAAGCAGAAGAAAGAGGACAAGGCGAAGCCATTGCCCGCAACATCTACGAAATGATGCGCCTCAAAGTGCCTGTCATTTGCGTGGTCATTGGCGAAGGAGCTTCCGGTGGAGCCATGGGTATCGGTGTGGGCGACAAGGTATTCATGCTGGAAAATACCTGGTACACCGTAATCTCTCCCGAAAGCTGTAGTTCTATTTTGTGGCGTAGCTGGGACCAGAAAGAAAAAGCTGCCGAGCAGTTAAAACTTACCCCCGATTATATGCACCAGTTTGGCCTGATTGATGAGATCATCCCCGAACCGGTGGGAGGCGCCCACTGGGATTATGCAGAAGCTGCCAGCCTGTTAAAGCCATACCTCATTAATACCATCAATGAATTGAGCCTGTTAACACCCGAAGAGCGCACGAAACAGCGTATCGAGAAGTTTGGTAAAATGGGCTTCTACGATGAACTGTGATCAGTGGCAGAGCTGAACATGGAGGTGCGGGTGCTGAGCCTTTTTGCTTCATAATGCCCTTTTCAAACAGCAATTTATCAGCCATCCGGCAGTTTCCTTCAGAAAAAATTTGGGTGGAATACTTTTGCTGATTATTTTTGATACTCATCATGCAATTAATAAAGAACCATACAAAGCAAGTCAAGAAACACTCCATGTACGGGGAAGGTTGAAGACAGTTTGTATGTCTTAAATAGATTAAAGCCTTCCTGCAACAGGAAGGCTTTTGTTTTGTAGGTGTATCATTCATTCGATCATTAAATTAAAAACCAACAATAGAATGTCGCTCAGGCAAACATTACAAGGCACAGGCGTAGCACTCGTTACCCCCTTCAAAGCTAACTATGAAGTCGATTATGAAGCATTAGGTAAAATAATCGACTTTGATATTAAGGGCGGAGTTGAATATGTAGTCACGCTGGGAACCACCGGCGAAACACCTACCCTCAGCAAAAAGGAAAAGATAGCCATTGTACAATACACCTACGATAAGGTAGCCAACCGCGTGCCCGTAGTGGTAGGCATTGGGGGCAACGATACACAAGAGATCATCAGAGACCTGAGCGAGTTCCCCCTCGACAAAGCCGTTGCCGTACTGAGCGCCAGCCCCTATTACAACAAGCCATCCCAGGAAGGCATCTTTCAACACTATAAGGCATTGGCAGCTGCCTCTCCCAAACCTATCTTATTGTACAATGTGCCCGGCAGGACCGGCAGAAACATGACTGCTGCCACTACCCTGCGCCTGGCCAATGAAGTAGCCAATATAGCTGGTATCAAGGAAGCAAGCGGCGATATGGCACAGTGCAGCCTCATTTTGCGCGATCGTCCCGAAGATTTTCTGGTGGTCAGTGGAGATGATGCATTAACCTTTGCTCAGATAGCTACAGGCATGGATGGTGTGATCAGCGTGGCAGCCAATGCATTTCCAAAACTGTTTAGCGATATGGTCCGTTTCACCCTCAGGCAAGACCTTACCACAGCCAAAAAACTCAATGATCAACTCATAGAAGCGTACGACCTGATGTTTGCAGAAAACAATCCGGCCGGTATAAAAGCATTCTTAACTGAAATGGATTTACTGGAAAACCACCTTCGTTTGCCCATGACTTCATTGAGCAGTGGCATACATCAACAGGTGAGAACATACCTGGATAAATAAATTACAGATGGGTTAGCAAAGGCGTGAAGCACATGATAGAATGGCTTTGCGCCTTTCTCTTTCTATGCCTTATAAGTCACCCCTTCCAATGCCAGGTCCGTATTGGGAAATACCTCACAGGCTTCCTCCCTGAAAACATCCAGTTTATCATATTTGGAGCTGAAATGACCGATCAATAAACGGCCTACATTGGCCTTTTTGGCTATACAGGCAGCCTGTGTAGTAGTAGAATGGAATCGACTGGCAGCCCTGTCGTTCAGGTCCTTCAGGTAAGTAGTTTCGTGGTAAAGCATGTCTACGCCCTGCACCTTTTCAATTAATTCTTCATCATAAAGCGTATCGGCACTGTAAGCGTAAGATTGAGGTTTGGGCGCCGGATCCGTCACCAATTCATTGCTTATCACCTCACCCGTCTTCGTCTCATAATCTTCCCCCTGCTTCAGCCGGTCATAAAAAGACGAGGGCACACTATGCTGTATAGCTTTTTCCGGGTTTACCCGCCGGGGGGCTTTTACCTGGTCAAAGCGGAAACCCCAACAGGCAATACGATGCTTGGTAGCAAAACAGGATACCTTAAACCGGTCAGTCTTTACCAACACGCCCTCCCCCTCCAAAGGATGAAAATGCAATGCATAAGGCAATACCGTAGCGGCAGCCTTTAATTGCAGGTCCAGTATTTCTTGTAAGGGAGCTGGGGCAAACAGGTGCAACTCATTTTCCCGGTGCAACAGCCCCATGCTGTTGATGAATCCAGGCAGGCCAAAATAATGGTCTCCATGCAAATGCGAGATGAAAATATGATTGATACGCCCCCAGCGAATGCGGTATTTGGATAACTGCACCTGTGTGCCTTCCCCGCAGTCTACCAGAAATAGTTGATCATCCAGTGTCACCAGTTGTGATGTTGGATGCCGGTCGTAAGCCGGTAGCGCTGAATTATTTCCCAGTATAGTAACTGCGAGCATTCCGTAAATAAGGGTTTAAACTGCGAGTAAGACGGCTACACAGATCAATTTGCTGCTTATGATCGCTAAATTAACTGATTACCATATAATAACGCAAATCAATAAGGTTCAATTGTCCGTAAAATATCGGGTAAGCACCCTTTTCCGCGAAAACGGGGGCCCGGCCAGGAAGTTACCGCCCCTTAAATCGCCAGGATTGGGGTCCTGCACTCAAAAATTAGGAGCTATCTGTAAGGTCTTTCTCCTTGCCTTAATGCCTCGTTGCCTCCGTGCCCGGATGCCTCGGTTCCTATCCCAACAACAACTTACATTCTGCCAGCAATTTCTCTTTATTGATAGCCACAGTGCCTACTTCTTCGCACACCAGGCCGCCGGCAATATTGGCTACCTCTGCCATCAGGTCGATGCTTTTTGTAGCAGTGTAGATCAGCGAGGCTACAGCAATGACCGTATCCCCCGCCCCCGATACATCGGCAATATTGCGTAAATGAGAAGGAATGATCCGGGAAGTTTCGTGATTATGGTAAAATACCCCCTTTTCCGAAAGGGTAATGAAGGAAATATGATGCTGCAGCTTTCCCTGCAATTGCTGGTGAATATCCGTCAAGGAAGCCATATTCACTTCATCTACCAACAGGTTAAGGCCATCTTTCACCTCTTTCATATTGGGTTTAAAGATATCCACCCCTGCGTAGGCAAAGAAGTTCTTGCGCTTGGGATCCACCGTTGTGATCACACCGTACTCCTTACAAAGAGCGATCACTTCTTTGATCACCCTTTCTGTAAGTACTCCTTTATTATAGTCCTCCAGCACAATCGCCTGGGGCTTTTCAGTAACAATGTATTTTTTTACTTGCTGCAGCAAGGCTTCTTCCACTTCAGCCGAAAGGTCCTTCGTAGTTTCCGAATCAAGACGCATCATCTGCTGGTTCCGGCTGATGATACGCACTTTATTGGTGGTGATGCGCGCTGGCGATTGCAACAGGTAATCAGTGTTGATATTGAATTCCTTAAACAACCCCTTTAACAGCTGTCCATCATCATCCTGCCCCGTTACCGACAAAGCCGTCACCTGAGCACCCAATGATACCAGGTTCAATGCCACATTTCCCGCCCCGCCAATGCGAAACTCCCTTTTGTCCAGCGCCACTACCGGAACCGGCGCTTCCGGTGAGATACGGTCTACATGCCCCCACCAATAGGTATCCAGCATCACATCGCCAATAACCCCTACTTTTATACCATTGAACTGAGCAAATAATTTATCAAAATCAATGACACCCATACTGCAACTTTCATTTAAAAAATGTGCTCTGGTGAGCGGTTGCAAGATATTGAATTATTGATAAAATCAGTAACCCTTACGCCTACCGGTGGATTTCCGTCACTAAGCCTGTTTCTTTTTGCTCGATACAGCAATATAATACAACGGTATGCCCACCAATACGATACCCAGTCCCGCACCCGCATAAACAGGTTTCATGATGATCAGGAATACGCAGAAGGTAAGTGCCAGCAGAATATAAATAGCGGGCAAAACCGGATAGCCGAATGCCTTATAAGGACGCTCAATATCAGGTCTTTTCTTCCGCAATACCGCAATACCGATAATAGTGAGCGCATAGAACAATACCACCACAAAAGAGATCATATCCAGCAGATCTCCATAACTGCCGCTGAGGCACAAAATGGAGGCTACTATACATTGCAGCCACAAAGCAAATTCAGGAACAGCATTCTTATTGAGCGTTCCTGTTTTCTTAAAGAACAATCCGTCATTGGCCATCGTATAATATACACGGGCCCCTGCCAGGATAAGACCGTTGTTACAACCAAAAGTGGAGATCATGATCATTACCGCAATTACGATCGATCCGTTGCTACCGAAAATGGCATTCGAAGCAGCTACTGCCACCCGGTTGCCTTCAGGATAAGCAATGTCCTTTAAAGGAAGTACATACAGGTACATCAGGTTCGCCGTAACATAAATGATCGTTACGATCAAAGTTCCCAGGAACAGGCTCAGGCCAATATTCTTCTTGGGGTTTTTGATCTCGCCGGCAATGAAAGTCACATTGTTCCAGGAGTCACTACTGAAGATAGAGCCTACCATTGCGGCAGCAATCGCCCCGATCAATGCCGTACCACCAATAGAGAACCATGGCCCTTCTTTAACAAAATTACCCTCCGCATCTTTGGGTAGTTGCATGGCATTGAATCCTGTTTGCCAGTTTTCATCCCAAAAGCTATGTTTGGCCAGCAAAAATCCCAATACGATCAGGCCAAATAAGGAAAGCAGCTTTACAGTCGTAAAGACCGTTTGAATGATCTTGCCTCCTTTGATGCCTTTTGTATTCGTATAGGTAAGAAATATGATCAAGGCGATCCCCAGCAACTGAGCTGCAGAGATCTTTAGGCTACCGAGGTTAAAGATGATATTACTTTCTCCCAATTCAGGCACCAGGTAGGCAGTAAAACGGCTAAAAGCAACAGCCACCGCAGCAATAGTTGCCGTTTGGATAACTGCAAAGAAACTCCAGCCATACAGGAAACCCGCCAGCGGGTTAAATGCTTCTTTAAGGTACACATATTGACCACCTGCTTTGGGGAACATACCGCTCAACTCCCCATAGGTTACTGCCGCAGTAATAGTCATAAACCCGGTAATAAGCCATACCAGGATCAGCATGCCTGCACTACCCGTATAGCGGGTAATATCTGAACTTACGATAAAGATACCGGAGCCAATCATTGAGCCTGCCACCACCATGGTAGCGTCTACTAAACTCAGTGAGGGCTTAAAGGCGGGTTGTGTTTCAGCCATAGCAGTTAAATAAGGGTCAAAGTGTTTTTAAATATTGTAATCCTGAAGATAAGGAAATCAGCTATATACAAGGCACAAAAAAACGCAGCTATTGCCTAGCTGCGTTTACCTATTTTAACGAAGTATAATCAGTTCTTACTGAATGCCCTATTTACTTCTTCTTCTTGCTCCCATACTTCTCATTCAGCCCTTGTACCAGGTCACTGGTTACATCATACAAGGAGTCCTTATAATACATAATAAACCCTGGCTCATAAGAGAAAATATAGGCATACCCTTTTTGCTTATTAAATTCAGCGAGGTAATCCTCAATTTGCTTACGCATCAGTTTGGTCATGTCCATCTGCTGGTTCTGCAGATTGTCCTGCAACTGTGCTTCCCTTGTACGATAGTCCTTGTCCATCTTGGCCACTTCCCGTTGGGCAGCTTCGCCTTCAGCTTGTGACATGGTAGGACCTTTTTCCTGTAATTGCTGAATTCTGCGCTGATACTTCGCTTTGATGTCCTGCAATTCTGCATTTGCAGCACTTTCTTTACCCTTCATCTCTTCCAGGGCATCTTTATAGAAAGTATAACTGGACTGCAAAGAGTCGATGTCGAAATAAGCGATCTTAAAATCGTGGTGCCCGTCTTTATCAACAGCCACAGGTACATTTTTCGATGCTCCCTTAGAGGAAAAATGAAGATAGAACAGCACCCCGGTAAGCGCCAGTGCAATAATGCTTAAAATAGTAGAGATGTTTCTCATTCACGCCTTTTTTGCAAGATATAGTCTTGCGTTAAAAGAAAATTGTTAAAACTTTTAACACTCCTTAATTAGTTCAATAGGTCAACAAGATATACATAAATTTCATTTACACCATAGCATAATTTGCAACTATGTATGCATGCTATGCACATTTTTATACCAACTCGTCCTGAAATAAAAAAAGTAGGAAGCTTTCACTTCCTACTTGTATTTTCAATCACTTGTTAATCTGTGAGATCAGCATGATCCGTTTAGATCCGCGATTATTCGTCATCATCAAAGCTCATAGCCTCACGCGTAGTTTGCAGCAATTCATATTCTTCCTTGCTACCTACAACCATGTTCTCAAAGTCACGCAAACCTGTACCAGCCGGGATCGGATGACCAGTGATAACATTCTCTTTCAGACCGAGCATATCATCGCTCTTACCCTGGATAGCTGCAGAAGACAACACCTTCGTTGTTTCCTGGAACGAAGCTGCTGATATCCAGCTTTGTGTACCCAGAGAGGCTTTCGTAATACCCAACAGAACCGGGTGAGAAGTGGCCGGATTCGCATCACGGAATTCCACTGGTTTCTTATCGGAACGACGCAGCAATGAATTCTCTTCACGGATCTCACGAAGACTAGCGATCTGACCGGCACGCAGTTTACTGCTTTCTCCGGGATCAGATACTACCTTCTTATCAAAGATCCAGTCATTCTCTTCATTGAAGTCAAAGCGATCTTCCAGATCTTCCTCCAGGAAGCGGGTATCGCCCGGATCAACAATTTCTACCTTCTTCATCATCTGGCGTACGATCACCTCAATGTGCTTGTCATTGATCTTCACACCTTGCAGACGATAAACTTCCTGGATCTCATTCACAACGTATTCTTGTACAGCGAACGGACCTTTAATAGAAAGGATATCACCAGGAGCAACCTGTCCGTCAGACAGAGAAGCACCAGCCTTGATAAAGTCACCATCCTGTACCAGGATCTGACGTGTCAAAGGCACCAGGTATTTCTTCACTACACCATCTTTCGCTTCAACCACGATCTCGCGGTTACCACGTTTGATAGCGCCAAAGGATACCACACCATCAATTTCGCACACAATAGCAGGGTTGCCCGGGTTACGTGCTTCAAACAGTTCAGTTACACGTGGCAGACCTCCCGTGATATCCCGTTGCATACGCAACGTACGGGGGATCTTCACCAATACCTGTCCTGCGCGCACATCTTCCGCCTGATCTACTATGATGTGTGAACCTACCGGCAGGTTATACAATTTCACTTCCTTACCTTCTACGATCAACGTTGGGATCTTGTTCTTATCCTTCGTTTCAATTACCACTTTCTCACGGTGACCAGTTTGCTCGTCAGCCTCTTCACGGTAAGTAATACCTTCAATTACATTCTCAAACTTGATCTGACCTGCAATTTCAGCCATTACAACGTTGTTGAACGGATCCCATGTGCAGATGATATCACCTTTCTTCACACTCTGACCATCTTTCACAAACAGCGTAGCACCATAAGGCACGTTGTTCGTGATCAACAGGCGGTCATTCTTCACATCCATGATACGCAACTCACCCGTACGGCCAATTACGATCTGAACTTTATCTCCTTCGTTATTTTCAGTAGTTACTGTACGCAAACCATCGAATTGTACAGTACCATCAAACTTAGCTACCAGGGATGATTCTACAGAAGCAGAACCAGCCACACCACCCACGTGGAAGGTACGAAGTGTCAACTGTGTACCAGGCTCACCGATCGACTGCGCAGCAATGATACCTACAGCATCACCCTTCTGCGTAATATTACCGGTAGCAAGGTTCTTACCATAACATTTCACACACACACCACGCTTGCTTTCGCAGGTAAGTACAGAGCGGATCTCTACTGCTTCAATGTTAGCTTCTTCAATTTCTTTACCGATATCTTCAGTGATCACTTCGCCGGCGCTTACGATCAGCTTATCAGCATCAGGACTGTACACATTGTGCAATGATGTACGGCCAATGATACGGTCATACAGCGGCTCAACGATCTCTTCATTATCTTTCAGTGCACTGATGGCAATACCACGCAGCGTACCACAATCTTCTTCAGTAATAACTACATCCTGGGCTACATCCACAAGACGACGGGTAAGGTAACCGGCATCGGCTGTTTTAAGGGCCGTATCCGCAAGACCTTTACGCGCACCGTGCGTAGAGATGAAGTAATCCAATACGTTCAGACCACCCTTGAAGTTGGAAAGGATCGGGTTTTCGATGATCTCACTTCCGGATGAACCAGACTTCCTGGGCTTAGCCATCAGACCTCTGATACCGCAAAGCTGTTTGATCTGTTGTTTGGATCCACGGGCACCGGAGTCAAGCATCATGTACACAGAGTTGAACCCTTGTTTATGGCTGCTCATCTCACGGATCAGTGTTTCTGTAATACGGGTATCCACACGTGACCAGATATCAACGATCTGGTTATAACGTTCGTTATTCGTGATAAGACCCATGTTATAGTTATCCCAAACCTCGTCTACTTCTACTTTCGCATTATCAAGCACCTCTTCTTTGATAGAAGGGATGATCAGGTCATTGATGTTGAACGACAGTCCACCCTGGAAGGCTGTACGGAAACCAAGCAACTTGATATCATCAAGGAACTTAGCTGTTTTAGGAACGTTGGTGATCTTGATGATATCGCCAATGATCTCCCGTAAGCTCTTCTTCGTCAGCAAGGCATTGATATAACCTACTTCCTTAGGAACAAACTGGTTGAACAGGATACGACCTACAGTGGTTTCGATCAATTTCTTGACCAGTGTACCGTCATGCTCACGAACCATCACTTTTACCTTAATATGAGCATGCAGGTCAACGCGTGCTTCATTATAGGCAATGATCACCTCTTCAGCACTGTAAAATGCTTTTCCTTCTCCACGAACGATTTCATCACCAATCGTTTTCTTTCCTTTGGAGATATAGTACAGACCGAGTACCATGTCCTGTGAAGGCAGGGTCATCGGAGCACCGTTCTGTGGGTTCAGGATGTTGTGTGAAGACAGCATCAGTAACTGCGCTTCCAATACAGCAGCATTGCTGAGAGGAACGTGTACCGCCATCTGGTCACCGTCAAAGTCGGCGTTGAACGCAGCACACACCAGCGGGTGCAACTGGATCGCCTTACCTTCGATCAATTTCGGTTGGAAAGCCTGGATAGACAACCGGTGCAGCGTAGGGGCCCGGTTAAGCATCACAGGGTGACCTTTCAATATATTCTCCAGGATATCCCAAACAACAGCTTCCTTACGGTCTACCAGTTTACGGGCAGATTTAACTGTTTTTACAATACCCCTTTCAATCAACTTACGGATGATAAATGGTTTGAACAGCTCAGCAGCCATATCCTTAGGCAAACCGCACTCATGCAGTTTCAGCTCAGGACCTACCACGATTACAGAACGACCGGAGTAGTCAACACGTTTACCCAACAGGTTTTGACGGAAACGACCTTGTTTACCTTTCAACACGTCACTCAGTGACTTCAGTGCACGTCCACCCTCTGCTTTAACGGCATTGGATTTACGGCTATTGTCAAAAAGGGAGTCAACCGCTTCCTGCAACATACGTTTTTCGTTACGCAGGATCACCTCAGGCGCCTTGATCTCCAACAACCTTTTCAAACGGTTGTTACGGATAATCACCCTACGGTAAAGGTCATTCAGATCAGAAGATGCAAAACGACCACCATCCAGAGGAACCAACGGACGCAATTCCGGAGGAATTACAGGAATGTACTGCATTACCATCCACTCAGGGCGGTTGGTGATGCGGCTATTGGCCTCACGGAATGCTTCTACCACACTCAAACGCTTCAGCGCATCTGCCTTACGTTGTTGTGATGTTTCGGTAGCAGCAGCATTACGCAACGAGAAGGATAAGCTATCCAACTCAATGCGTTGCAGCATATCATGCACCGCTTCAGCACCCATTTTGGCAATGAACTTCAGGGGATCTTCATCAGGGAGGTATTGATTCTCCTTAGGAAGATTTTCCAGAATTTCTAAGTATTCTTCTTCAGTAAGCAGATCACCCATCTTTAATCCGCGATCTTCACGGATACCAGCCTGGATTACTACAAACCGCTCATAGTAAACAATGGTTTCCAGTTTCTTCGAACTTACGCCCAACAGATAACCGATCTTATTGGGTAAGCTCTTGAAATACCAGATATGAACTACAGGCACCACCAGTTTGATGTGACCCATACGCTCACGACGAACTTTCTTTTCAGTAACTTCTACACCGCAACGATCGCACACAATACCCTTATAACGGATACGTTTATACTTTCCGCAGGCACACTCATAATCCTTTACAGGTCCGAAAATACGCTCGCAGAACAAACCATCGCGCTCAGGTTTGTATGTACGATAGTTAATTGTCTCAGGCTTCAGAACCTCACCATAGCTACGCTCCAAAATAGAATCCGGTGAAGCCAAACCGATCGTGATCTTCGAAAAGGTGGCCCTGGGACGATTATCTTTTTTAATAGCCATATTATTATTTAGCTTTTTAGCTGTTAGCCTTTAGCTAGTAGCAAAAGGCAGGAAAAGTTTTATCAAAAGAAGTTGGCCAATAGCTAAACGCTATCAGCCAACAGCTTGAAATATTATTCAAATTTCAGGTCAAGTCCTAATCCTCTCAACTCATGCACCAATACGTTGAATGACTCAGGGATACCGGCTCTTGGAATGTTATCACCCTTCACGATGGCTTCATAAGTCTTGGCACGACCGATGATGTCATCAGATTTAATGGTGAGCAACTCCTGCAGGATGTTGGAGGCGCCATAGGCTTCCAGTGCCCACACTTCCATTTCACCGAAACGCTGACCACCGAACTGCGCCTTACCACCCAACGGTTGTTGTGTGATCAAGCTGTATGGTCCGATCGAACGTGCGTGCATCTTATCATCCACCATGTGGTGCAGTTTGATCATGTAGATCACACCCACCGTAGCACGTTGGTGGAAACGCTCCCCTGTTTCACCGTCATACAGATAAGTATGACCAAAGCTTGGCAGGTTTGCTTTATCTATATGCTGAGCGATTTCTTCTACAGTAGCACCATCAAAGATCGGCGTAGCGAACTTCACACCCAGTTTCTGACCAGCCCAACCCAGTACAGTCTCATAGATCTGTCCAAGGTTCATACGGGAAGGTACACCAAGCGGGTTCAGTACGATATCTACAGGCTCACCATCAGAAAGGAACGGCATATCTTCTGCACGAACGATCTTCGCAACGATACCTTTATTACCGTGACGACCGGCCATCTTATCACCCACTTTCAGCTTACGCTTAACAGCCAGGTATACTTTAGCCAGTTTCAATACACCGGCAGGCAACTCATCACCGATTGAGATGTTGAACTTCTCTCTCTTATAACGACCCAGTTCTTCGTTGTACTTGATATTGTAGTTGTGCAGCAGGATGTTGATATTGTCATCGATCGCTGCATCACCAGTCCAACCCAGCGGGTTTACGTTCTGGTAATCGATAGAAGACAAGTTCTTCGGATTGAATTTGGCACCCTTACCGATCTGTACTTCACCAAAGTTGTTGTTTACACCGGCAGAAGGTTTGTCCTTCAGCAATGTTTGTAGCTTATTCAACAACAATTCCTTCAGCTCTTCTACATTCTTCTCGTGTACCTTTTCCAATTTTTCCAGAGCTGCCTTCTCACGGATCTTCGCGTTCTTATCTTTCTTGGCGCGTTGGAACAATTTCTTACCGATCACCACACCTTCCACACCGTTTGGTGCTTTCAGCGAAGCATCCTTGGCGTCACCAGCCTTGTCACCGAAGATCGCCCTTAACAGCTTTTCTTCAGGAGTAGGATCGCTTTCACCTTTAGGAGTGATCTTACCGATCAGGATATCGCCTTCCTTAATAGCAGCACCCAGGCGGATGATACCATTTTCATCGAGGTCTTTGGTAGCCTCTTCAGAAACGTTGGGGATATCTGGTGTCAGTTCTTCTTCACCCAGTTTGGTATCACGTACTTCCAGTTCATATTCGGAAATATGGATAGAGGTAAACAGATCCTCGCGGGCTACTTTTTCATTGATAACGATGGCATCCTCAAAGTTGTACCCCTTCCATGGCATGAACGCCACACGCAGGTTACGACCCAGGGCCAGTTCACCAGCCTGTACAGCATATCCTTCTGTAAGGAAGTCGCCTTTCTTCATACGCTGGCCTTTCTTAACAGCCGGCTTATGGTTAATACAGGTTTCCTGGTTCGTTTTAATGAACTTGGTCAGTCTATAAATTCTCAGATCATCTTCAAAGCTCACCAAACGGTCGCCTTCAGTACGATCATAACGAACATGAATTTCACTACCGTCAACATATTCTACCACACCTTCGCCTTCAGACAGGATCTGAACCCTTGCATCACGGGCAGCTTTGCCTTCCAGACCTGTACCCACGATCGGGTTTTCAGGACGGATCAGCGGCACAGCCTGACGTTGCATGTTTGATCCCATCAACGCACGGTTGGCATCATCATGCTCCAGGAACGGAATCAGAGAAGCACTCAATCCAACGATCTGGTTGGGCGCTACGTCCATGAATTCCACTTCCGCTTTCTCCAGGATCGGGAAGTCACCTGTTTGACGGGAAGCAATCCTATCTTCTACGAAGTTGCCTTTCTCATCCAATGGCGCACTCGCCTGGGCGATCTTGGCATTATCTTCTTCTTCTGCACTAAGGAATGTCAGCCTTTTCTGATCTACTTTACCGCTATCCACTTTGTGGTACGGTGTTTCGATAAAGCCCATTTCGTTGATCTTCGCGTGTACACAAAGTGTAGAGATCAAACCGATGTTTGGACCTTCCGGTGTTTCGATGGTACACAAACGGCCATAGTGGCTATAGTGTACGTCACGAACCTCAAAGCCTGCACGCTCACGGCTCAAACCACCTGGCCCGAGCGCGGAGATACGACGTTTGTGCGTGATCTCACTCAGCGGATTGGTCTGATCCAGGAACTGAGACAATTGAGAAGTACCAAAGAAAGAGTTGATAACTGAGGACAATGTTCTGGCATTGATCAGGTCAACCGGAGTAAATACTTCATTGTCACGTACGTTCATACGCTCACGGATGGTACGGGCCATACGGGCCAAACCAACACCGAACTGAGCATACAACTGCTCACCCACGGTACGTACACGACGGTTACTCAGGTGATCAATATCATCAATTTCCGCTTTACCATTGGTAAGGCGTACCAGGTACTTGATGATCTCAATAATATCTTCCTTGGTCAGTGTTTTTTGCTCCAGCGGCTGGTTCAGATTCAGTTTGCGGTTGATCTTATAACGACCAACTTCTCCCAGATCATAACGTTTGTCACTGAAGAACAATTTATCGATGATACCGCGGGCGGTTTCATCATCAGGAGCGTCAGCGCCGCGCAACTGGCGATAGATATGTTGCACCGCTTCAAGCTCACTGTTGGAAGTATCTTTGTTCAATGTGTTGTAGATGATCGCAAAATCACCACCCACATCTTCTTTTTGTACGAATACACTCTTCACATCCATGTCAGAGATCATGTCGATGGCCTCTTCATCCAGCACCGTATCACGTTCCAGCACCACCTCATTACGCTCAATGGACACAACTTCACCGGTATCCTCATCCACAAAGTCTTCTACCCAGGTTCTTAGAACACGGGCAGCCAGGCGTTTGCCCAGGTACTTTTGTAAAGATTTGGTATCACCGTTTACCTCATCGGCCATTCCGAAGAGCTCCAGGATGTCCTTATCGGTTTCATAACCAATAGAACGCAACAGGGTTGTTACCGGGAATTTCTTCTTACGGTCGATGTAGGCATACATCACATTATTAATATCCGTAGCAAACTCCATCCAGGCTCCCTTGAAAGGAATTACCCGGGCAGAATAGATCTTCGTACCGTTGGGGTGAATGGACTGACCGAAGAATACACCGGGTGAACGGTGCAACTGCGATACAACCACACGCTCAGCACCGTTGATCACGAAAGTACCACGGGGAGTCATGTAAGGAATGTTTCCTAAGAATACATCCTGTACAATTGTTTGGAAATCAACGTGTTCCTCGTCATTACAGCTCAAACGCAATTTCGCTTTCAGCGGTACAGCGTAGGTCAATCCACGCTCCATACACTCCTCGATGGTGTAACGGGGCGGATCAATAAAATAATCCAGGAACTCCAGCACGAAGATGTTACGCGTATCGGTGATAGGAAAATTCTCCTTAAACACCTTGAATAACCCTTCAATGTTACGCTTGTCCGGAGTAGTCTCTAACTGGAAAAATTCTTTGAAAGATTGAATCTGTACTTCGAGTAGGTCAGGAGCTTCTGATAAATTTTTAATCTTACCGAAGTTGATCCTGCTTTGCAATTTTGTTGAAGACATATTGATTAAAACCGGTTTTTTAGTTGTTCGAACGTTCAAAAATTCATCAAAAATCGTCTATACACAAAAAAATCACAGGAGAACAATGAAGTTCTCTGTGCATTCAAAATGAAGTAGTTATGTAAATTTGGCCATGTAATAACGTACCCCAGCTAATTAGCATTGTGAAAAATGGACGGCAAAGGTAATGAAAAACCTCAACATTTCACAAAATTTGTTCCAAAATCAGCACCGGACAGATTGGGGGCAACAATGCCGGCTCCGGTGACCTTGCCGAACGAATAAACTGCAACAACTAATAAAACACTTTATTCAGCCAAAGGTTCAAATCCCGGGAGGCTTAAAAGTACAAAATTTTAAAACACAAACAGATACGCACTACCGGAAAAATTTGTCCGGAATTATGTAGTCCCCCGGATCACCAGCTTCGCCGGTAATTGCACCTTATTCTTTTTAGTAGGCTTCGTCTTGCCCAGTTGCGACATGAGCAGGTTAATGGCCGTTTTGGCGATCTCTTCCACCGGCTGCTCAATGATCGTGATCCCCGGCGGAAACAACCTGAAAACATCATGATCATCAAAACTCAGCATCGCTACATCCTTCGGAATATTCATGCTCAGCTGCTGCAGACTTTCAATCCCCAGTAATCCCAGGTAATTGGTCGCAAAAAAGAGCGCATCCAGATCAGGATTGCTCTTAACAAAAGCTGATATCTGGCTGATGGCATCCGCTTTCGTGATCTTATACCCCAGTGAAAGGATATGCTTTTTATTGACAGGCACTTTGGCCGCCTTTAAGCTCTCTATATAGCCCTGCAGCCGTTCCTTGATCTGGATCAATTGCAGGTCAACCGTAATAAACCCGATCTTCCTGTACCCCCGGCTGATAAGATGCTTCATGCCCTTGGCTACCCCCGCATAATTATCCACCAGCACATGCGGCACATCCATATTTGGGATATAGCTATCCAGCAAAACCACCGGTTTTTTATGTTCGATCAGCTGTTCGATATCCTCCTCCATCCCGATAGCCGGGGTAATGATATAGCCATCCACTTGCTGTTGAGACAACATCTTGATCAACTCCTGCCCCTTCTTCCCATCATTCTCTGTAGCGCAATACACCACTTTATAACCATATTGTTCCGCTTCCTCTTCAATCACTTTGGCCAGCGCCGCAAAAAAGTTACCCGAAATGCTCTCCACTACCAGACCCAACATTTGAGATTTACCCGTTCTTAGCCTCACAGCCACCTGGTTGGGATGATATCCTTCCCTTTTGGCAGTCGCCACTATCTTCTTTGCCAGATCATCACTGATCCGCATTTCCCTTGCTTTACCATTGAGGACAAATGATACGGTCGACGGAGAGGCTCCCGTCATTTTAGCGATATCTTTGAGCGATACACGTTTCATAATGTTGGCAGTAGTTTTTTAGGGGCTGATGCCTGTATTTGCTGATACACAGGCACTCTTGGGCAAACTATTAAAACGTAATGGCAAGAATCCGTAGCTCTTCAAATTTAAGGGTTCCGGTCCAACGGTGGGAAAATTTTTGAAGAAACGCGCATAATCACTCCTTAAATTGAAGCACAAGGCCGTTTTTTTTCGTATATTTAGAATGCCTAATAAATAAATGATTACCTGTTTCCCGATATCATTTCCCACACTTGGGAAATGCCTGCTTCCGGCAATCCACGCGCCTCTTCAAGTGCCGGTCGGCTATCCCAGGGCACTACTACAACGGCCACTCAGCGGCCTTCCAGCGACTTCATAGCGAGCTTTCAGCGACGTTATAGCGACCTTATAGCGATATACCTCCGTATGTCATTCATAATGTAGCCGTTGCACAGCCGTGTATCAGCCTGGTCGGCTTGGCGCCCCCCTCACCCCAGCAAATGAAAAATGCCAGGTTCAACCAATTATTCATCGGTTCAACCTGGCATCCTGCAAACGCTCCTTGAAATCGTCTATGTCTTCCGTCATTCCTCCCGATAGCTATCGGGACGGACTTATTTCTTCTTAGGCTTCTCCCCCATCACAAAAACCAGTTTCCCGCCGCTGGTTATATCACTGTGCGTGAGGTACAACCGGTTCAGCGGCTGGCCATTGAGAACCATCTTCTGCACATACACATTCTTATCACTTTGGTTTTGCGCCTCAATAACAAAGGTCTTACCATTCTCCAGCTGCAGCGTAGCACCGTCCACAGCAGGGCTGCCAATAGCATACTGGTCAGAGCCGGGGGCCACCGGATAAAAGCCCAATGCCGTAAAAATATACCAGGCACTCATTTGACCGCAATCATCATTTCCACCCAATCCGTCAGGTGTGGGCTTAAATTGCTTTTTCAGGATCATCCGCACACGCTCCTGCGTCTTCCAGGGCTGGTCCGTCCAGTTGTATAAATAAGGCACATGGTGCGAAGGTTCATTACCATGCACATAGTTACCGATAATGCCATCACGGGTAATATCTTCCGTTTCCGCAAAATACTTATCCGGCAGGTGCATCGTGAACAAAGAATCCAGGTGCGCCACAAAACGTTTTTTGCCCCCCATCATCTCGATCAATTGCTCCGGCTCATGCGGCACATACAAACTGTAATTCCAGGCATTGCCTTCTATGAATCCCTGGTTATGCGTGCTCAATACGTCAAACTCCTTCCGGAAGCTGCCATCATTAAGTCTGGGACGCATATAGCCAATCGAAGCATCGTATACATTCTTAAAATTTTGCGCCCGCTTACTGAATTCATCATAGATATCCGTTCTACCCAGCTTTTTGGCCATCTGCGCTATACTCCAGTCATCATAAGCATACTCCAGCGTTTTGGACACAGAAGAGCCGTTTTTATCTTCCGGCACATAACCCATACTCATATAATAACTGAGGCCATCATAAGTACCATGCCGCGCAGTAGCTACACAGGCATCCAGCGCTTTATTCGCATCAAAAGGAGCATTCCCTTTTATAACCGCATCAGCGATCAGCGATACACTGTGATAACCGATCATGCACCAGTTCTCATTGGCATAATGGCTCCACACCGGCAACATATGCTGTGCACTTTGGTCATAATGCGCCAGCATCGATTTGATCATATCGGCATTCCGGGCTGGCTGCACAAGATTAAAGAAGGGATGCAGCGCCCGGTAGGTATCCCACAAAGAGAAAATCGTATAGTTCGTAAAATCCTTTGTCTTATGGATGTTCTGATCCAATCCGCGGTATGAACCATCCACATCCATATAGGTAATGGGTGTCAGGAAAGCATGATACATGGAGGTATAAAAATTCTCCTTATCATCCTTGTTCTTCGACTGGATCGTGATCTTACTCAGCTCTTTATTCCATGCCTGCTGCGCTTGTTGTTTTACCTGGTCAAAGTTCCATCCCGGCGCTTCTGTGCGGAGATTCAACAAAGCCCCTTCCGTACTTACTGATGACAAGGCAAACTTTATCTTGATCTTCTCCCCAGCCGTAGTTTTGAAATCAAAATAAGCCCGCAATTGCTTGCCAGCCATTTCAGGGAAGTTTTTCGTTTGGTCAAACTTGCGCCAGAATCCCTGGTACACCTGCCTTTTGGAGAAGTTCTTATTGCCGTATTGATAGAAAGGCTTTGAAAAAGCCATTGCGAAGTAGACCGTCCTTGTTCTGCCCCAGCCATTGGTTTGACGATAACCCGTGATCAACGTATCATTTTCCACCCGCAAAAAAGTCCATACATTCTTATCCTCATAATTGTAGATGCCCGACATCAGGTCCAACACAATATGCGACTGATCCGATTGCGGAAAAGTATACTGGTGAAAACCTACCCGGTTGGTAGCCGTAAGCTCAGCCAGGATATTGTAATCATCCAGCTTTACTTTATAATAACCCGCTTCTGCTACTTCATTGTCATGAGAATAGGCAGAGCGGAATCCACTGCGTGGTTCATTGGCGGTACCAGGGTTCAGCTTCAATTCACCTACCGTTGGCATGATCAGGAAATCGCCCAAATCAGAATGGCCCGTACCACTGAAGTGTGTATGACTAAATCCAACAATCGTTTTATCCTCATATTGATACCCCGCACAGTATTTATATACATCCCCATTGTATTTCCCATTCATTTCATAGGGGATCGTATCCGTATCAGGACTCAACTGTACCATTCCAAAAGGTACCGTAGCACCGGGATAAGTATGTCCCATGCGCTGCGTGCCGATGATGGGCTTTACATAAGGCACCAGGTTTTCAGAAGATGTTTGCGCTGCACACCAGGCTGGTATGCTCAACAAACCACACAACAATAGATTTCTCATTCTTTCTTTTGATTTTAAAGCATTCTACTGATTACTCCGGCAGCAGCCTCCTCCCGCCGGAATCATAATTTGCACGGTGCAGGTTAAATAACAGGGTTCTTCGCATATTCTCCCCACAGCTCATCCAGTGTTTTACCAGTCAGCTCCTTCCATATCTCTGCCTTGTACGTTTTAGTACGCATGGCACTGTCCAGCTTATCCACCAGCTTCTTATTGTAATTCTTCTCTGTCCATACCAGGAAGCGCGCAGTGATGCGGTAAGCCTTTGTATAATGATGCGTCGTGTCAAATTTAGGTAACGACCATTTGCCGGCGTCATTGTTCACCCCAAATACATAACGTACATAATCCGCTATTCCTTCTGTAAGCCATCCGGGGCCTGCACCACCTGGATACGATTGTACAATGTGCATGGCTTCATGCGTCACCACATCAAGGTCTTCAGGATGATCCACCATCCACTTGGGATTCACCCGTATGATACCACCACCGGCAGCAGCTACGCCTTTATAACCCGGATCAATGATGAAGGTCACCATCTTCATGGTTTTCTTATTAAAGCGCTTCGCTTCTTTGGGATAAACTTTAAAATAAGTATCGATCATCCGTTGCCTGGTGACCGTGCTGAAGCCGGAATCCTTATTGATAAAAAGGATCGTATATCCTTTCTTTTTGATCGAGTCTTTGGATACGATGCCTTCCGTGCCAATGCGATTCCAGTCGCCCTGCGCAAAGGAAGATACAGTTGCAAAACATAATGCAAGGAATAGGGGTGTTTTCATCCGTGTATTTTTAGATTGTAAGTGTTATTTATTGGTCTCCGTTGAAAAGGAATAAGGGAAAGCATCCGGTGTAGTGCCCCTTGTTTTACTGGGCGTACTACCCATATTGAAATCCAGTGTACCTCCTTTGAAAAGGTCAAAGTGATCCACCCAGTTTTTAGAATACACAACCCCATTTCTCTTCACCTGTTGTACATACTTATTCGCATCACTGTTGGCCGGTGCATTGATCGTCAGCTTCTTTCCATTATCCAATGTCAATGTCATCTTCTTGAACAGCGGCGTTCCCAATACATATTGCGTAGTACCGGGACATACAGGATAAAAGCCCATAGCAGAGAAAACATACCAGGCAGAAGTCTGTCCATTGTCCTCATCACCACAATAACCATCGGGAGTGGCCTTGTACAACTGTTCCATTACCCGGCGCACCCAATATTGTGTTTTCCAGGGTTCGCCACCATAGTTATACAGGTAGATCATGTGTTGGATGGGTTGGTTGCCGTGCGCATACTGTCCCATGTTCATGATCTGCATCTCCCTTATTTCATGGATCACTCCACCATAATAGCTTTCATCAAATACAGGAGGCATATTGAATACAGAATCCAGCATACCAACAAAGATTTTGTTACCCCCCATCAGCTTCTTCAACCCTTCAATATCATGGAACACACTCCAGCTATAGTGCCAGCTGTTGCCTTCTGTAAACGCATCACCCCATTTGAATGGATTGAAAGGCTTTTGGAAATTACCGTCCTGGTTCTTTCCACGCATCAACTTTGTTTCAGGATCAAAGAGGTTACGGTAATTCTGACTGCGTTTCAGATACAGATCAGTTTCTTCTTTGGGGCGGCCCAAAGCTTTTCCCAGTTGCCAGATCGTAAAGTCATCATAAGCATATTCCAGCGTACGGGCAGCATTTTCATTGATCTTCACATCATAAGGCACATAGCCCAGTTCGTTGTAATACTTTACCCCTGCACGGCCCACAGCTGTCATAGGCCCTTCATTATTGGCGCCATGGATCAGCGCTTCATACAATTTATTAATATCGTAACCACGCATTCCTTTGATGTAAGCATCTGCAACTACTGAGGCAGAGTTGTTACCCACCATCACACTCCTGAAGCCCGGGCTGCTCCATTCGGGCAAAAAGCCGCCTTCTTTATAATCATTGAGCAATCCTTCCTGCATTTCTTTGTTGATGGAAGGATACATAAAGTTGAGAAATGGATACAGCGCACGGAAGGTATCCCAGAAGCCCGTACCGGCAAACATATACCCTGGTACCACCTCTCCATTGTAAGGACTGTAGTGAACGATCTTTCCCGTGGCGTCCAGTTCATAATGCTTTTGAGGGAATTGCAGCATACGGTACAGACAGGAGTAGAATGTCCTGGTCTGGTCTACCGTACCACCTTCTACCAGTATGCGGTTCAGTTGTTTATTCCAGGCAGCTTTCGCTTTTTGTTTGGTCACTTCAAAAGCATCATTACCTATTTCACGTTTCAGCGATATATCAGCCTGCTCGTAGCTAATGAAAGAAGATGCTACCCGAAGGTTTACCTTCTCCCCTCTGGTGGTTTTAAAACCAATAACAGCACCCGCGTGCTTTCCTGCCGACTCTGTAACGTCTTTGGTCAACACACTGTCTTTCCAACCATAGGAAACAGTGAAAGGCTTATCAATATAAATAACAAAATAGTTCTTGAAATTGGCAGGAACACCGCCGCTGTTGCGGGTGGTATAACCAATGATCTTATTCTCACCCGGGATCACCTTTACGTAAGAACCCCTGTCGAGTGCATCAATCACTACGAAGGAACTATCGTTCTGAGGGAAAGTAAAGCGGAATTGAGCAGCGCGTTCTGTAGGAGCAATTTCTGTCGTGATATCCCAATCGGCCAGGTATACACTATAATAATAAGGCTTGGCCGTCTCTGCCTTGTGCGAGAACCAGCTGGCCCGGTCGTCCTGTTTGAATTTAGCTTTTCCGGTGAGCGGCATGATGGCAAACTGGCCATAGTCATTCATCCAGGGAGAAGGTTGGTGTGTTTGCTTAAAGCCACGGATCTTGTCTGAGCTGTAAGTGTAGGCCCACCCATTGCCCATATTGCCTGTTTGTGGCATCCAGAAGTTCATACCCCAGGGAACAGCAATAGCCGGATAGGTATTACCATTGGAGAGGCTTCCTTTTGAATCAGTACCCATCAATGGGTTGATCCATTCTACGGGATCAGCAACAGTCGTTACCAGCTGCGCATTCAGCGTGTTGATGAAGGCCAGCGCGATAACCAATTGAGTAATCTTTTTCATGATTGAAGATATAAGAAAAACAGTTTAAGGATCGATACAGTCAATTTCACCTCCTAAATTAGGCAGCTAAACCGTTTTTGCAAAATAATTATAGCCTGGGAGGCATTAAAAAACAATACCCGGGCCGTTTTACGAGCCCGGGTAGTCAAAAATGAGTGATTCTAGTCTTAATTATTGGTACGGATTGCCTTATTGTAATGGGTAACCAGGATTTTGCCCAAGGTTAGGATTAAGGATCCGTTGCTTTTGTGGAATAGGATACAATTCCTTGGCCTTGTCCGTAGGCTGATGATCCCACCAGGTGGCCGTAGTAAAGGTTCCGAAGCGGATCATATCAGTACGACGTTTCCCTTCAAAAATAAACTCCCTGCCACGTTCAGCCAGGAATTCATCCATGGTCAAAGTATTAGTAGTGTATTGTTCTGTAGCCCAATCAGCGGGGTCAAAAGCACGTTTTTTACAATCGTTGATCAGGGTCACAACTGCACCAGTTGCCACTTTGTTGTTCTTACGCATCAAAGCTTCAGCCTTATTGAAATAGATCTCTGTCAAGCGGTATACCACGAAATCATTGCTCAGGTAATTGGCATCATCCAATGCTCCTGTACGGTATTTGTAGAAGCGCGCTCCACTATTTTCTTCACCACGCGCCATACCACCCGCGCCTGTTTCACCTTCGCTGTTCCTGCGGATACTGTTTACGAATACCAATGGTTTACCATTATACTCTTCAGTACCCAATACAGGATCAGTGGTCCCAAATTTAAACTGAGGTCCGAACAAGAACCATTGCGCTTTCCTTAGATCATTTGCCTTATAAGCATCAAACGCATTTGGCGTTACTACAAGCGCATTATTGCCATCGCGTTCAGTATTCAATATTTGACGCTGACGATAATGCCAGAAAAGACCTGTAAAGCTGGGAGCGTCACCACTTGCCTTATAATCATAAGCAATTTGGAAGATATTCTCTTTTGACTGGTGGTTTTTATTACCAAAAGCTGTCAGAATATCCGGATCAAGCGCCAAAGCGCCATTTAAGCCTCCCATTGTGCCACCAAGGATCTTATCGCAGGCTGCAATACACTCATCCCATTTAGCAGTACCGGTCCACAATTCAGCGTTCAGGTACAATTCAACCAGCATAGCATATCCTGCGGGCATCGTTACACGGCCTACCAATGCAGGAGCCAGTTTAGGAAGCTTATCTACATTTTCTTTCAGCTCCTTTTCAATGAATTCCCATACTTCCTTCCTTGTCTTGGTAGCAGGATTTGTAGGAGTTCCCTGAGCTACTTCAGTAGCCACAGGAATATTTCCATACATATCCATCAACTTCAGGTAATGCCACGCACGCATAACTTTACTTTCAGCGATATAAGAATCCCTTTCCTCGGCAGTCATGCCCAGTGCAGCAATATCTATCTTAGGAAGGTCAGCAATGGCTTGGTTGCAAAAGCCAATAGCCCAATAGATCAACTCCCAGGGTTCTTCAATAGCCCTGTCGGTCAAAGTCCAGGTATGGTAATGCTGACGGAACCATTGGGCACCATCATAACCGTGGCGGCCTTTTTGAGGCCATGCCAACTGGTCGGCCGGCAATTCCTGCAAGCGCCAGTAACCGTGCCTGTCGTTCATAGTGGCCCAGGCTCTCGCATGGGTAAAAGGCCTTACCACGGCCGATAAAACTTCACCCTTGGTTTTATAAAAATTTTCAGGAATGATCTGGCTGTACAGATTCTCATCCAGTTTGGTGCATGAACCCATTACCAAAGAACTCACGAATGCTATATATAAAGATGCTCTTTTCATATGTTTCATAAATGAATAGTTTAGAATCCAAGATTTAATCCAAAAGCAAACGACATGGTTCTGGGATAAAATCCCCTGTTATCGATACCTGTAGTAAATCCGGTATCCTGCAACTCAGGATCGAGGCCATCGTAACCGGTGATCGTAGCGATATTACGGCCAGTTGCATATACACGCAGATTGCGGATATACTTTGTTTTCAACTTGATAGTATACCCAATAGTAATATTATCCAGTTTTACAAAGTCACCTTTCTCCAGGTAATAATCAGAATACTGAGGATCATCATTCAGCTTAGCGTGCTTGGTAAGTGCACTTTTCAGCAGGTTATTGGGCAACCATTTTTTGCTGCCGAAGAACAGGTCCTGTGTATTCAAGATGTCATAATCAAATTTCCCACGGAAGAAAAGCATTAGGTCAAAATTCTTGTAGGTAAAACTTTGGGACAACGATACCATATACTTAGGTACACCATTTCCGATCCAGGTAAGATCATCAGTAGTCATAGCACTGGCGGCTGCTTTTGAACCATCTTTCTTATAGAACAACCATTTGCCATCATCAGTGAAGCCGGCGAACCGTTTGCCATAGAAACCACCGATCGCGGCACCTTCTGTAAGCCGAATAGTATTTCCAAGGTTACCGGGGCTGGGTAAGCCACCAAACTCACGGAGAGTAGTTTTATAATCACCGTTAGAGAAAGAAACCAGCTTATTGTTCTGGGTATTGGCAGTGAAGTCGATGCTCCAGGTAAAGTTTTTCGTTTTCACAGGAATAGCATTGATAGCTATTTCAATACCTTTATTAGACATGGTGCCTACGTTTGCCCAAACATCAGCTAATACAAAAGCAGGTTGCTGTATGCTGTACTGTTCCAAGATATCTTCTGTCCTACGGCTATATACATCAATTGAACCATTAAGCCTATAGTTAAGCAAAGAGAAATCCACTCCAATGTTCAATTCCTTTTTCTTTTCCCACCTTAGATCAGGGTTGGGGTTTCTCGCCACACCATAAGTCTGCGCCCAAACACCATTCTGAAGGTAAAAGCCACCGGTGCTTAACGTTACCATTGATTGGTAATTAGGGAAGCCCTGGTTGCCTGTGATACCATAACCAACACGCAGTTTCAGGTTATTTACCACTTCAATGTTACGCATGAAATTTTCGTCACTCAATACCCATCCGGCTGATACTGCCGGGAAATATCCCCACTTGTAATTATCACCAAACCTGGAAGAGCCTTCACGACGAAGGATAACCTGGGCAATGTATTTTCCCTGATAAGCATAATTCACCCTTCCAAGGAAAGCGATCAGTGTGTTATCTTCTTTGGAACTACCAAGACCTGGCCTTGGCAACGAAGTATTTGTGATAGCAGTACCGGCGCCCATATTCCAATCTTCAAAAGCATTCGTAGGAAAACCAGAGTTGTTCAGGTTATAGTTTTCCACTGTGCTGTATTGATAGCTATAGCCCAGGATCGCATTTAAAGAATGATCTTCTCCAAATGTTTTGGAATAGTCGATTGTAGACTCAAATGTCTTGTCTACTTGAAGCCTGTTGCTTTTTGATGCATAACCTGTTCCCTGATAGGTTTGTTGGGAAGACCTTGACTCACGAAGGCGGTATGCCCTGTCAGTATAATTGTCCCTGATCAATGCTCCAAAAGCAGAGAACCTCAACCCTTTTATTGGCTCCAGCGTAACTTTTGCATCTGCAGATGTTGTTTGCTGATCTCTTTCAGATAGCTCCTGATTAAGACGGGCGATCGGGTTGTAGTTATTGAATGCGTTTGTCTCGAGGTAGGTACCATCAGGATTAAATACGGGGGCAGTAGGGTTACGTTGAATAGCCTGCTCGAAATCCCCATCACTACCACCCAATAAGTTGGCTTTGTTATAATTTGTAGCTAAGGTAGCCTGTAATGTCAACATGTTGTTGAGGCCGCGCTGATTAATGCTTAGCCTTCCACCATATTGATTACGACTGTTCTTGATAGCAATTCCTTTAGCATCATTATAATATAAAGATGCACGGTAATTACTGTTTACGCTTCCACCCGTAACCGCAAAGTTGTGGTATTGGCTGGTATTTTGTTTGTCGATCAACATGTCATAAATATCAGCGTTACCCTTCAGGTCATTGGCGGGGGCAACTACAGCTCTGTACTCATCGGGAGTTAAAAAGTCGGGCTTCTTGGCTATAAATTCACGCTGAACATAAGTATTGTAATCAAACTTTACTTCGCCGGCTTTCCCCTTTTTGGTAGTGATCAGGATTACACCGGAAGTACCGCGGGTGCCGTATATAGCGGCCGCTGACCCATCTTTCAATACATCAAAAGAAGCGATATCATCCTGTTGTAACAGGTCAAGGTTGCCACCAGGAATACCGTCAATTACCACCAGCGGGCTGTTTGTACCTCTGAATGAGGTAACACCCCTCAATTGAATAGATACGCCAGAGTTAGGGTTATTTCCACCTGTACGTGTAATGGTAAGACCTGCTACTTTACCTTGAATAAGGTCTAACGGAGAACGGGATCCCCCTTGGTTGAAGTCTTCTGGCTTTACTGAGGTTACAGCAGAAGTGACTTCCTTTCTTTTAAGCGTTCCATACCCTACAACTACTACATCTTCGAGAGATTTAGCGGAAGGAACAAGGTTTGCCTCTATATTATTGGATGAACCAATAATAACTTCCTGGGCCTGGTGCCCTACGAAAGAGAAGGTCAATGCTTTTGCATTCTGTGGAACATTAATACTGAATGTTCCTTCTGCATTTGTTTGGGTAGAAATATTAGATCCTTTAACTGTTACAGTAACCCCCGCCAATGGTTGACTGTCTTTTGATCCTGTTACCTTACCGGTAACGGTCCTTGTCTGAGAGAAGGCGGTGACGGAGAGGGATAGCAATGCCAATAGGCAAAGCACACCCCTCCGCACGAAGTTGGAACGTCGCTTTTCCATACGCAAGTGTTTTGTGTGGGTTTATTTTGTTTGTATTAAAAAACTCTTCGTTTATTAATTACTTTATCATCATTGGTTATATAAACCCCCATAACCAGTGATAAATCTATTAATCAGGCCAACACTAAAACGTTTTAGCCATGGTATAAAAAAAATATGCTTCTATTATATTATCTATTGCATCACAGGATATTAACTACAAGGAATAAAGGTATAATAGCAATGACAGGAGATTGGACTAAACTCTATAACCAAAAACACGGGTCAATATTACGCAACTAAACCGATTTTGCAAAAATAAATACAATGACCTGTTAATTAACCAATTCTTTACGTAGACTCTCTGACTATAAAATTCGCTGCAAGCTGTACCTGGTTTTTTTTGATGGCCACCTTATTGTTACCAAGTTGTTGCATCAGGATATGAATAGCAGTACGGGCAATCGCCTCAACCGGCTGCTGAAGAACGGAAATGCCCGGCAAGTGTAAGCGGAAAATATCATTATCATCAAAACAGATAACGGCCAGGTCTTTGGGAATATTCAATCCAATGGACCTTATACTTTCCAGCCCAAGGATACCAAGGTAGTTTGTTGCGAAGAATACGGCATCCGGTTTATTCTTTTTAAGAAACTCTGTTATTTGCTCTATAATAACTTCCCGGCTGCCATTATAAGTTACTTTAAGCGCATACTTTTTCTTTTGTTCAGCGCTCTTGCTGATGGCATCGGCATAAGCCTCCTCACGCTGGCGCATCTGGATCAAACCCGACTCAATGGTAATGAAGGCTATTTTTTTATACCCCTTCCCCACCAGATGCTCCATCCCTTTCAGTACAGCACCGGTATTGTCTACCTGCACATATGCCGCCTCAATGCCCGGAAAATAACGGTCCATCAATACCAGGGGCTTTTTATGCTTCACCAGCATTTCAATGTCTTCCTCCATGCCGAGAGTAGGTGTCACCAGGTACCCATCCACCTGGCGCTGGGTTAACATGCGCAAAAGCTCCACCCCCTTTTTGCTATTGTTTTCGGTACTGGAATAAACCACTTTATAACCAAATTCCTCAGCCTCCTCCTCAATGGTTTTGGCCAGGGAGGCAAAAAAGTTGTTGGAAATATCCTCTACCAATAACCCCAGTATCTTGGTTTGGCCGGTGCGGAGACTGACAGCCACCTGATTGGGCTGATAACCCATTTTCTTGGCTGTGGCCAACACCTTATTTTTCAACTCGTCACTGATACGCATCTGGCTGGCTTTACCGTTCAGGATAAACGATACGGTTGAAGGGGAAGCTCCTACCATTTTGGCAATGTCTTTCAGTGATACTCTTTTCATATACAAGGGGGAAATAGTAATAAAACTGCTAATCTAATCCTTTCCTGTCAATTTAAAACCGGCCAAAGAGCCGCTATGGCTCCCCGGCCGGCTATTATTTCATTTCATTATGCAGAACCCTATATATAGGATGCTTCGTGTATTGATCACACTACTATTCAGGATAGCCCGGATTCTGGGGCCTAAGGTTAGGATTGTTCCTTAATTCGTTGGTTGGAAGCGGGAAAAGCAGGTGTTTCTGTTCCAGTTTTGCATTATTATCCGCAAAAATATGCCCTACAAAATCTTCAAATGTGTTGTTGCTCTCCTTATATGCTTTTCTCAGGCGTACCATATCAAACCAGGTAATCCCTTCATAACACAGCTCATGCCACCTTTCCCTCCACACCGCCTGCCTGAAGGAGGCTGTCGTAAAGCCAGCCAATGGCGGGGTAACAAGCTGTGCCCTGTCCCTGATCTTTTTCAAAGCATTCCAGGCATCCGCATTGGGGGCAGCCGCTGATTCGTTCTGCGCTTCGGCATAAGTCAATAAAACCTGGGCAAAACGCAATTGCGGCCAGTTCAGATCACTTTGTGTAGTGCCCGCCACGCCCAGTGTGCCATTGGCAATGACGTCGAAATGCTTAAAGATATAGGGCGCTCCCAGGTTCTTTAAAGGGCCATTGCCTTCGGTATAATAAGAAGTGTAGTAAAACCCTTGCCGGTCAACCGTACGGCGGTCGCCCGCTTCGTACGATGCGTAGAACGCCGGCGTAGGCACCGTACTGCCCACTTCTGTCCCATAAGCTGAAACACCTTTAAAATTGGGCAGCAATATGGGTTGAATAGGATTACCAGCCACAGAAGCCAGGTATTGGATCTCGAAGATGTGCTCACCCTTGTTTTCCTGTGCAAGGCTATGCAGATCGCCGTAATTGGCAAATAAGCTGAAAGCACCATTGGTGATTACCTCATTGGCCTTGTTGGCCGCCAGCGTATAATAAGATACGCCCTTATTCAGTGGTTGCCCCGCCATAGTAAGGTACACTTCTGCCAACAAGGATTTGATGGCGCCTAAGGAAGCCTTTCCATTTGGATCTGCCCAGGGCAAACCAGAAGCTTCTGCCGCAGTAAGATCAGCCACGATCTGATCATACACCGCTTGCGTTGCCTTGCGGGAAGGAGAAAAAGTGCTGTCAGTAGAACTGAATATGGGCTTGGTCAACAGGGGAACATCACCCCACAACCTTACTGCATAGAAATAAGCCCATGCCCGTAGAAAACGGGCTTCGCCCAATACTTTAAGTTTCCTGGCTTCCTCCATGTCAATAGCGGGCACTTTATCCAATACCAGGTTAGCCTGGGCAATAACATTGTACAAGCCATTCCACCAGTTATTGATCAGGAGATTGTCTCCATTGTATACCATCCCGATCAGGTTATTGAGATCTGAATTCTGGGCAGTTTCCGTACGGGCTGTTCCTGTAACAGCCTCCAGCATAGAAAAGTTCTGTACAAATATGCCGGCCCCCTCGCCAATAAACCGGGTACGGGCATAGCCGGCCGCAATGGCAGCATCAGCATGTTCCGGTAACGTATAATAATTATCTGGACTCAGGCTGGATGGGTCACTGTTTTCTTCCAGGAATTTGTTGCACCCCGAACCAACCAATAGCACTAAACAATAAAAAAGAATGGCTTTATATTTTATGATTGAGTATTTCATATGATCTAACTTTTGAATGAAGAATGTAGTTACAGGCTCACATTGACACCCACTGTATAAGTAGTTGGCTTGGGATAATCAAAGAAAGTCTGTCCCTGTGCAAAAGGCTGACCATAGGTTGTTACCTCCGGATCATTGCCACTGAACCTGGTGGCCAGGAAGAAATTCTGCACGGAAGCATACAGCCTCAACTTGGAAAGATGTAACCGTTGTATGGCCGCAGGTGTGAAAGTATACCCCAGCAAAATGTTCTTGCCCCGGATAAAGGAACCATCTTCGAGCCAACGGGTATCTACATTCGTTACATAACCTGCCTTACTATTCCGGATGGCCGCTATCTCTGTATTCTGGTTATCAGGTGTCCAGGCATTCAATACAGAAGCAAAGCTATTGGCCAGGGCCTGCCGGTCTTCTCCTGAGTGATGGGTCATATTGAGCACATCGTTGCCATATACATACTGCAACTCAACTGTCAGCTCCAGATTCTTGTATTTAAAAGTATTGAACAGGCTTCCCCATCCGTCAGGGTTGCCATTGCCAATGATACTTCTGTCGGCATCGTTGATCGCATAGTCGCCATTCACGTCAAGGTACCTGATATCACCCGGCAGAATAGGCTTACCTCCGCGGTAGCTGGAATTGGAGAACTTGGCTGCTTCCGCTGCATCCTTGGTGGCCCATGTACCGAGGCGCGTAAGCCCCCAGAATGACCCTACCGGCTCCCCTACCCTTATGATACCTGTTTGGTTGGTGAAGTTTGGATTCCCCACTCCAAATATATCTGCCGGAGTAGCCAGGGCCAACACCTTGTTCTTGTTCAGGGAAATATTAAAGGCAGTACTCCAGGTAAAGTTGGGTGTACTGATATTGACGGTACCGATAGAAAGTTCGAGGCCCTTATTTTCCATACTGCCAATATTCCTGTAAATAGAAGCATAGCCACTGGTACGTGGTACCGGTGCATTCAGGAGCATGTCGGTTGTTTTGCGGTAGTAGACATCGGCTTCCAGCAACACCCGGTTGCCCCATAAGCCTACTTCCAATCCCACATCCGTTTGTGTAGTTTTTTCCCAACGGAGATCAGGGTTGCCAAGACGTCCCAATCCTACACCCGCAGTCCTGGTATTGTTGATAATGGCGGCATAATCAGATCCCAGCAGTGACAAAGCAGAATAAGTAGGAATTTCTGAGTTACCCGTTTGACCTATACTGGCACGCAGTTTCATATTGGAAATAACAGCGCTGCTCTTCATGAAATTCTCATCGGATACTCTCCAGGCCACTGCTGCTGAAGGGAAGAAAGCATATTTATTATTGGGACCAAACTTGGAAGAACCATCCACCCTTCCTGTTAGTGTAAATAGATACTTGTCGTTCAATACATAATTAAACCTGCCGAAGTAAGAATTAAAAGCAAATCTTGCCCTGATAGAAGAGCCAGGTATGGGTTTACTGGAAGCTCCCAGGTTGTTGGCCTGGAAATAATCGGTGGAGAAATTTTCTGCTCCTACCCCATTATTATAAATATTGGTCTCTTGCCAGGAAATACCCAGCATACCTGTAAACTCATCATTCTGGCGTACTTTCTTATTATAGGTCAGGTAGCTTTCAGAAGACCAATAAGATTCACGGCCATTGGCTACATTGGCAGTACCACGCTGATCGAGTGAAATATTAGACAGGCTTCTGCCATTGTATTCCGTAACGTTACGGGTAGCAATATAGGCCCCCAATATGGTTCTCAACTCCAGGCCCTTGGCCAGGTAAATATCTGCATACACATTACCCAGGGTAGTTTGCGTAACCATGCCGAATTTGCGTTCGCTGAGGATATGCACGGGATTGGAGCCCCCTTCTGCATCAGGATAATCAGCATTGTCGGCCCATTTTCCATTGGGATATTTTACCGGCAGAAAAGGGAAACTTTCAGTGATCATCCGTACAGAGTTCAATCCACCCGTGCCCTGGTCTACGATATTTTCCTGCTGATTGTTATAGCCCAGGGTACCACCTACTTTCAACCAGCTCTTTATTTTGCTGTCAAATACAAAGCGGCCTGAATAACGTTTCAGGAAAGAATTCAACAACAGTCCATTGTCATTACGGTATCCCAGGAATACGCCATAGTTATTGTCTGAATTACCATTTGAAAAAGATACCTGGTGATTCTGTGATATTTTATGCTGAGTAGATTCCTTTAGCCAATCGGTATTGTACAAGGGATTGCCATTGGCATCAAATAAAGAAGGCATGTTCTTACGCTTGACGCGGGGATCCTGTGTAGAGGCATAGTTGCCGGCAGCCCAGCCGGCGGCGTCATAGACCTTGATATTATCATAAGCAAGGTCTTCTACCGCTACATACTGTTTTGCATCCAGCATTTTTACGCGGTGCGGGCCAATGGTAGGAACGCCAAAATCTGCATCGTAGGTGATCCTGCCACCCGAAGTACTGCCTCTTTTGGTACTAACCAGGATCACCCCATTGGCGCCCCTGGCCCCATATATAGCTGTCGCGGAAGCATCTTTCAGTACTTCCACCGACGCTACATCATTGGGATTGATGTAGTCAATAGCATTGCTGTTCTGTGTTTGTGTGCCTACCGGGATAATTACCCCATCAATTACATACAGCGGATTGTTGGAAGAATTGATAGAGCTGAAACCACGGATCCTTACGTTACTTTGCCCGCCTGGCCGTCCGGAGTTGGTATTGACCTGTACGCCAGGTATCCTCCCAGCCAATGCCTGGTTGAGTGATGCTGCAGGACGTTCTGCCAACTGACTGGCTTTTACAGAGCCTACAGCACCTGTAAGATCCGATTTACGCTGGGTGCCATACCCGATAACAACAACATCCTGCATTGTCTTACTGCTGGCTGCCAGCAAGGCATTTACCACGTCGGAGGATCCAATGGAAACTTCTAACTGGTCATAACCGACGAAAGTAAATACCAGGGTTGTTACGCTCTGAGGGACTTCCAGTCGATAACTGCCATCGCTACCTGTTTGAGTCGCCGCTGATGCGCCTTTGGCTTGCACGGATACGCCGGGCAAACCAACATTGTCTTTGGCATCAGCCACCTTACCGGTGATCATTCTTGTTTGAGAAAAGGCATAGAAGGAAGAAAAGAGCAGGATCAGGAGTAGGAATCCCGCCTGCATGAAGTTGGAATAAACCTTTTTCATATGCAGTTTAATTTGGTGAACAAGCTTATAGAACAGTACAATCCAACCTGCCTGCCATCAGATCCGGAGAAAACTGAACCAGTGCAATCGTTAGCAAAGCCATTGACAGACAATCAGAAGAAAGTCAGTACTGCCTTAGATCAATAACCAAAATTTCTACAATAGAGCCTGGGGATAGCAATAAGGGACTTGAGACGTTGATATGCAACGCTCAGGGGAGTTCACACGGTAATAAAGTTTCGGGAGAGAGTGATCAATATTAATCAACTAAACCGATTTTGCAAAATAAGTTTACGAAACCGTTCCACTTAATTCACAATACAAAGATAGGCCTAAGGAGAAAACCTTAGATATTGTTACTGGAATGATACATGAAGGGCAATATCATGAAAAGCTATGAGGCTTAGCGGGCAATAAAAAAACCCCGGTCGAATGACCGGGGTAATTATGTGAGACGGGAAATCTAATTAAGCGATTTCAACATCAGCACCTGCTTCTTTCAGCTTAGCAACTAATGCTTCAGCATCAGCTTTGCTTACGCCTTCTTTAACGGGCTTAGGAGCGCCGTCTACCAGATCTTTAGCTTCTTTCAGACCGAGACCAGTCAGATCTTTTACGATCTTAACTACGTTCAGTTTGTTAGCGCCACCATTTTTCAGGATAACGTTGAAAGAAGTCTTTTCTTCTGCAACAGCAGCTGCAGCAGCAGGACCAGCAACAGCTACAGCAGCAGCTGCAGGCTCGATGCCGTATTCTTCCTTCAGGATCTTAGCTAATTCGTTTACTTCTTTTACAGTCAGGCTAACCAGCTGTTCTGCAAATGCTTTTAAGTCTGCCATTTTACATTTTTTTAATAACCGCCTTCATGGTTCAGGCTCAATGCCATCACTCCGGCGGAGGTAATTTAATTTGTCTTCACTTATACCCGAAGACTTGGGTGTTATTTTAAGCTACCCGCCTTAAGCCCTTGGCTATAGGCCAGCAAGCTGTTAACCTTAGTTTGCTGCTCTGTCTTCCAGGGCTTTTACCAAGCTGGCCAATTTGCCGCCGGCATTCAGGCCGCTGATAACATTCTTGGCAGGAGATTGCAGTAAACCAATGACTTCGCCGATAAGGTCATTCTTGCTTTTCAGAGCAGTCAACACCTTCAGTTGATCATCGCCCGCAAATACATCACCATCGATGAATGCAGCTTTCAATTCAGGCTTTACTCCGTCTTTAGCACCTTTCAGGCCTTTGCGGAAGTCGCTGATGATCAGGGCTGGTTCTTTAGCATTCTCGCTGAACATGATGGCAGTAACACCATGTAAAGAATCATACACACCTGAATAACGGGCGTTATCGAGGCTTTCGAGTGCTTTCTTAATGAGTGTGTTCTTAGCCACTTTCATTTCGATATTCTTATCGAAACAAACACGACGCAGTTTACCGATCTGCGCAACAGACAGAGATTCTGTATTGGTAATATAGAAATTGTTGTATTGAGAGAATTTCTCCTTCAACACGTCAATTACTTCATTTTTTTCTTGCTTGGTCATAACGCAAATTTTTAGATGTTTTCGCTGTCAGCTCCTCTTCCCTTGCAGGATCGTAGCCCATGAACGCGTTACAAATTTTAGTTCATTAAAGATTTGGTTTCTACTGGAATAGCAGGACTCATGGTGCTAGCCATGAATATGCTTCTCAGGTAAGTACCTTTGGCAGAAGATGGCTTAGCCTTGATGATGGCGTTGATCAGCTCAGTGCTGTTCGCGGCAATCTTTTCGGGGCTGAAGCTTACACGGCCGATTGAAGCATGGATAATACCTGCTTTATCAACCTTGAAAGCGATCTTACCACCCTTTACCTCATTTACAGCAGCTGCTACATCATTGGTAACAGTACCTGTTTTGGGGTTAGGCATCAGGTTACGTGGACCGAGGATCTTACCCAGTTTACCAATCTTAGGCATTACAGAAGGAGTAGCAACAATCACATCCACATCTACCCAGCCACCTTCGATCTTTTGTATGAATTCATCCAGACCTACAAAGTCAGCACCAGCTGCTCTTGCATCTGCTTCTTTATCGGGATTGCACAGAACCAGTACGCGCTTGGTTTTACCGGTGCCATGGGGCAGGGTAACTGTACCGCGGATAGCCTGGTCGGCCTTTTTAGGATCCACGCCCAAACGGATGTGGAGGTCAACAGAAGCATCAAATTTAGTGGTATTCACATCTTTTACGATTGTAGATGCTTCTTTCAGTGAATACACTTTGTTTTTATCGATTTTAGCGTCTACCGCTTTTCTTTTTTTAGCGATTCCCATTGTCATTCAGTTTTAAGGAAGCCCCCGCAATAATGCGAAGACAGTGAAGAATTAATTTTCCCAGGGAGCGTTACCATCCACTGTAAGTCCCATGCTACGGGCTGTACCAGCCACCATCTTCATAGCACTTTCCAGGGTAAAACAATTCAGGTCGGGCATTTTGTCTTTAGCGATAGCCTCAACCTGGTTCCAGCTCACTTTACCTACCTTATTGCGGTTAGGTTCCTTAGAACCACTTTGCAATTTGGCAGCTTCCAATAACTGAACAGCAGCGGGAGGGGTCTTGAT
This sequence comes from uncultured Paraflavitalea sp., assembly GCA_966211765.1. Classification (GTDB taxonomy): domain Bacteria; phylum Bacteroidota; class Bacteroidia; order Chitinophagales; family Chitinophagaceae; genus Paraflavitalea. Next base: position 3,175 of record CBIHOV010000048.1, on the reverse strand, counting down.
GACGAATTCAAAAGACTTGTCGGAGTAAACAGTGATTAAAACAGGAAGCACTTTTCCTATTTTGTCTTGCGTACGGGCATTGAACTGCTTACAGAATTCCATGATATTGATACCTTTGGAACCGAGAGCAGGTCCGATTGGAGGCGCCGGATTGGCCTGACCGCCTTTTGCCTGTAGCTTTACGAAGCCGGTAATTTCTTTAGCCATTTTATAATGATTTATTGGTTCAAACGACCGTTCCTAGCCATTTTGACTAGTAATTGGTCTCCCAAATTCCTCTACCCCGCTTGACGCGGGACCATAAAGAACTTATTAATTGGGGACGCAAAGTTAGGGAAATTGACTGTAAATACAAATCTTTTTCTGCTCTGTGGGACTGGCTAAAGTTATACCAGACTGGGGTTCCAGGCAATCATATTGTACCGTTAGGCTGTATGAAATAGCAGTTGACCCCGACCTTCCCATTGGCAAAAATGTTATGATTTTTTATTTTTTGAATTTTTCTACGTAGCTTTTGCATTGAATTGCAGCTTGCTGCAAAGTATTTCACGAACAACTAAAAAATATATCACACTATGGCCAAAGCAAAGAAAAAAACAGCTAAAAAAGCTGCTCCTAAAAAGAAAGCTGCCCCTAAGAAGGCTGCCACCAAGAAAAAGGCAGCGCCAAAAAAGGCAGCCAAAAAAGCACTTAAGAAAGTAACTAAGAAAAAAGCAGCCCCTAAGAAAGCGGCAAAAAAAGCGGCTCCTAAAAAAGCAGCCAAGAAAGCAGCTCCCAAAAAAGCAGCTAAGAAGGCCGCTAAGAAAGCAGCCCCGAAGAAAAAAGCAGCCAAAAAAGCAGCAAAGAAAGCGCCAGCGAAAAAGGCTCCAGCCAAGAAAGCGCCAGCGAAGAAAGCAGCACCTGCCAAGAAGAAAGCAGCTAAAAAACCAGCTCCCAAAAAAGTAGCACCTCCTCCCCCACCTCCAGTTGAAGACGATGTGGTTATAGAAGAAGTCATTATAGTTGACGCTTCTTATGATGAGCCTACACCTGACACAGATGGACCAGCTGACGAGCCAGGCGATGATGATAACAAATAATAGGTGATCCTGATAAGATAGTGAGCCTTCCAGTTACTTCGGGAAGGCTTTTTTTATGAGGTAATATTATCTATCGCCATGATGGGCAATAAAAAAAGCCACAACTTATCGCTGTGGCCTTCTTTTAAAACTTATGTAGAAAATATTAGCTCAACTTCTCAACCTGCATGTAGTTCAATTCCACAGGTGTAGACCGACCGAATATTTTTACTGTTACTTTCAATTTCTTCTTCTCATCGTTCACTTCTTCAATGATACCGTTGAAGTCGTTGAATGGCCCTTCAATGATCTTGATGGTTTCACCAACAATGAATGGCTCACTCATGCTTACGCCACCCGCTTCGGCCATTTCATCCATTTTACCCAGCATCTTATTCACCTCAGCTTTACGGAGGGCGATGGGATTTTCCTTACCAAGGAAATGGATCACACTGGTTGTATTCTTAATGGCTTCACGAAGATCGTCAGACAGTTTGCCTTCAATTACTTCAATCATTACGTAACCGGGATAATAGTTCCTTTCCCGCATTACCTTCTTACCATTCTGTACTTTGTATACTTTCTCTACCGGGAGGAAAACCTGTTTTACCACCTCTCCCCATCCGCCACGGGAAATCTCCTTATCCAGGTACTCCTTCACCTTGCGCTCTTTTCCGCTGACCACCCGGAGCACGTACCACTTGGTTTCCTGTTGTTGAATAGTTTGATTTTCCATTATGAAAATAATGAATAGATAAATTTAAGGCCTGATTGAGCAGCGAGGTCCATAAACCATACAATAGCTGTGATCAGTAGAGTAGCTACCAGCACAATCATCGTTGATTGTTGCAGTTGGGCCCAGGTAGGCCAGGTGACTTTTTCTACCAACTCCTTGTAAGACTCCTGGAAGTAGGTTGTTACTTTGTTCATATAACAAATTTGTAAATCCGAACTTGTTCAACGTGTTAGGCTTCCGGAAGAAGTAGTCTTCCTTCAGGCATTTGCTGCAAAAGTTTCGGCTTGATAAGCACGGGCACTAGGATTCGAACCCAGATCAAAGGTTTTGGAGACCCGTATGCTACCGTTGCACCATGCCCGTGTGTAAAAATTACCCGCATCTATAATCCTGTGATTAAAAGAGTGTTACGGGCTATGCAAAGAACTTCCTTTTTAGAACAAAGTACCTGAACCATAAGGTTCAGGTACTTTGCAAATATACATCTAAGCTTTCATACTCAACCCCTGAAAGGGGAAAAGCAGGGCTTATTTTACGATTTCAGTAACCTGACCGGCACCTACTGTACGACCACCTTCGCGGATGGCGAATTTCAGACCTTTCTCCATCGCGATGGGTTGGATCAGCTTAACAGACAGTGAAGTGTTATCACCAGGCATTACCATTTCAGTACCAGCAGGTAATTCAACCTCGCCAGTTACATCGGTAGTACGGAAATAGAACTGAGGACGGTATTTGTTGAAGAATGGAGTGTGACGGCCACCTTCTTCTTTGCTCAGTACGTATACTTCGCCTTTGAACTCAGTGTGAGGAGTGATAGAACCTGGTTTTACCAGTACCATTCCACGACGAACCTGGGTCTTTTCAATACCACGTAACAGCAGACCTGCGTTGTCACCAGCTTCACCAGCATCCAACAGTTTGCGGAACATTTCCACACCTGTTACAGTAGAAGCGAGGGGAGCATCCATCAGACCAACGATTTCGATTGCTTCACCTACTTTAATACGACCGCGCTCGATACGACCAGTAGCAACAGTACCACGACCAGTGATAGAGAACACGTCTTCCACACTCATCAGGAACGGTTGGTCAACAGGACGGGGAGGCAGGGGAATGTAAGTATCAACAGCTTCCATCAGCTCGTCGATAGCTTTTACCCATTTTTCTTCACCAGCCAGAGCGCCGGTTGCAGAACCCTTTATAATAGGGGTGTTATCACCATCAAAACCATAGAATGTCAACAGTTCACGAATTTCCATTTCAACCAGTTCGAGTAACTCGGGGTCATCAACCAGGTCAACTTTATTCATGAAAACCACCATGCGGGGAACACCTACCTGACGAGCCAGCAGGATGTGCTCTTTTGTTTGGGGCATGG
>CBIHOV010000047.1:0-66831 GCA_966211765.1 uncultured Paraflavitalea sp. | reverse complement strand
GGTCCTGCTACGAACTCCGATTTTTGAAACTTACACAGTTACTGAGACAGTCCCATACATTCTCTTCCGAAATTCAAGAGGAACGCATTTCTTTCTCCATTTTACTGTTATCTGATGCGGATTGGGCTTTTACTATTGCCAATAATTCGTCTATGATTTTAGATTTGACTTGTGTTCTTTCTTGTGGATTATCAAAGCTTTCTGCAAGCCTTATTGAGAGACCTAATTGTTGATTACGTATAAGCTGGTTATAGTATAATAAAGAACGTTTTTGTGACTTATTATGTAGGGAAATGTAGAGTACTGATACGATGTTGACAATTATTCCGGCTATTGTTGTCAAAGATGCTGCTAATGTATTTTTTTCTTCAGCTGAAGTTTTATCTAAGTAAAATAGCCAAATCCCACATGTAATTGTTGACAAGCCTATGAACATTGCAAATACTGCCCACCTAAAGCTATTCCGCGCCTGACTTTGATTTATTAAGTAATACCCGTTTAGTCGCTTTGTGTCTACTTCCAGAAATGAAAATGGATTTGTAGTGTCTTGCTCATATTTGACTTCCGCCTCTTCTCTTTCTTTTTCTGCGCTGACAGATAAGTCATTTTCAAGCGTTAATTCAAAAAGCTGGGAGGATAATGCAAATCCAAGGGTTAGAGTAAAGCCCGTTACCAATAAAGGGTAATCGAATCGACGGAGATAATAAGTGTCTGTTAAAAAAAGTATACAACCAAACAATAAACAAAACATTCCCAGTAGACCTAGCAATATTCTTAGCCATCTAAAATTCTTTAGTGTATTTGTTATGGCAAATAGTATAACATTAAAAATGGAGCCTGATAGCCCAATTTTATATTTTGCAGAAGAGGAATGCTCTATTCTAAGCCTTGTCATGTTTTGGTTTAAGGGGGTATTGGGTAAATATGAAACGGCCTCGATAGTACAAAATTTCATTTCAAAAAAAACAGGTGTTTTTCACGTATTGCTATAAAACAACGAATAAAGAAAGGCCGTAACTACCGGTGGAGGTATAAAATAATAAAGGCCTCACTCTCGTGAAGCCTTTCCGTGTAGCGAGGATGGGAATTGAACCCATCACCTCAGGGTTATGAATCCTGCGCTCTAACCAACTGAGCTACCTCGCCAAATGTTCGTTCTATGTACCCGGGAAGGGAGTTGAACCCCTGTTGGTCCCCGAAATCCACCCGCTCCCAACCCAAGGGCTTAAAACGGGCTGCAAAAATAGCTAAAATCACCTTTCGGCAAAAACTTAATTCAAAGAAAGTCAAAAAGATCGGATAGCAAGGCTACCCATACCGCCAGGAGTCACTGAAAGCCCCTACGCACTGGCAATCTGCCCTTTACGGCTGCAGAAAGTACCAGACCAGCGTATCCATAACAAACGACTCTATTAGCCACCCAGATCCCTTAAAAGAAAGATCCCGGACTGCAGCCTTAGCTGCTCCGGAACCAATATTATCTAAATACTCCGCGATGGAGCCTAAAAGCATTCACAGTTTTTATCCCTTCCTTCCAGGATACACTTTCAGTGCCGCCTCCAGGCAATCCATTGCCTTGTTGAGATCATTTACATTCAACACATACGCCAGCCGCACTTCATTCAATCCAAGACCCTTCGTACCGTAAAAACCAGTAGCAGGAGCCAGCATCACCGTTTGTTTGTCGTGCGAGAAAGATTCCAGCAACCACTGACAAAAAACATCCGCATCATCGATTGGCAAACGCGCAATCGCATAAAAAGCACCACCAGGATTGGGACAAAATACACCCGGCATCGCATTCAGCCGGCTCACCATCACATCCCGGCGTTTTTTATATTCAGCTTTCGTAGCATCAAAATAATCATCCGGTAGGTCTACTGCAGCTTCACCCAATATCTGAGCAAAAGAAGGCGGGCTCAGCCTGGCCTGGGCAAACTTCATCGCCGTATCATACACCTGCTTATTGCGGGTCACCAATGCACCAATACGACCACCACAGGCGCTGTAGCGTTTGGAGATCGTATCCATTAGTATCACATGGTCATCCACTCCTTTTAAATGCATTGCGCTGATGTGCTCCCCTTCATAGCAAAACTCGCGGTAAGCCTCGTCGGCAAACAGGTAGAGATTATGTTTAACGATGATCTCTTTCAGCGTTTCCATTTCCTCCCGGCTATAGAGGTAGCCCGTAGGATTATTGGGATTGCAAAGCACAATGGCCTTGGTTTTAGGACCAATGGCTTTCTCAAAATCACTGATAGGAGGGAGGGCAAAACCAGTTTCAATATGCGAAGTGATGGGCTTTACGATTACATCCGCTGCTACCGCAAATCCATTGTAATTGGCATAAAAAGGCTCAGGGATGATCACTTCATCACCGGCATCCAGGCAGGCCATAAAACCAAAGAGAATGGCTTCTGATCCACCCGTAGTAACAATGATCTGTGTATGATCAATTTCTATCCCTCTTGAATGATAATATTGAACCAGCTTGCGGCGGTAACTTTCATTGCCCGCACTGTGGCTGTATTCCAATACTTTAAAATCGGCATGGCGCACAGCATCCAGCGCCGCCTTGGGCGTTTCAATATCCGGCTGACCAATATTGAGGTGATACACTTTCACACCTTTTTTCTTAGCTGCTTCGGCATACGGAACCAGCTTACGGATCGGAGAAGCGGGCATCGTTTGCCCGCGATGACTAATAGTTAACATGGCGCAAAAGTAAGGAGGAATCGGATTTCCGGATATAGGATTTTGATTTCCATACCATTTGGGTAAAGCTGTCTCCCTGGATGGTATCAAAATCCTTCAAAATCACTTGGTAAGCCTCAAAAAAGACGCGGAAAATCTCCTTTTGGGATGTTAGATGGATGTAGGCAGGATACTGTATGGATGTCCCTGCTATAAAGCCTATTAAAGGCGCACTTTACTAAAATCGTATCCTGGATTAGATTACCCTCATTCATCCCCTCAGCCGGGGATCAGCCGACTTTTAGCCGTAGACCAGCCGTTTGCCAGCCGCATAAAAGGCGCATTTTACTAAAATCACCTAGGTTACAGCACCAGTTCATAACCCCAGGCAATCACCTAAATATTTCACAATCAATTACTTTACCTCCTTTTTCATAGCCAGTAGCCAGCAACAAGCCACCACCAACCATTAGCCCTCACATGCCTTCATTCCCACCGCAGGGAGGAAGCCGCTATCGAAGCAAAACTTGTCCCGATCCGCGCGGCCCATTCACTATTCACCTGCTCCTCATTTTAATTTTTCCCCCTCAATAAATATAATTAAATTCAAGTATATAATCTGTTCCTATGGCAAAACAAATTGCAGGACTGTGCTTCCTCGAAGGCACATTCGACGACCTTACTTTCTACAAAATGGACGGCCAGTATTATGTGCGCGTCAAAAGCTCCCTCAGCAGCAAGCGCGTCAAAACCAGCCCCGAATTCAAGTGGACCATGATCAATGCCCGGCTCCTGGCCCGTGCCTCTAAGATTGGCTCCGCTATTTATAAAGCCTTGCCTCCCGGCTGGCGCCAGTTCTGGATGTTCCGTTCCTTCACCGGTGAAGCCTTCACCTTATTAAAGAAGAACCCTTATACAGATGATCAGGTAATGCAACTCCTCTGGAAATGCTATGTGGAATACTGGGAGCAACAAAAAGCAGCCAATCCCGATGATCCCATCTGGCAGCCGAAGCCGGTTAAGGTCAGGAAGAGAAGAAAATACAGCATAGAATCCATCCTGCGCAAGAAAGATAAAAATGGTAAATCAATTTGGAGAGATCCGGAAGCAGTGGAAAGAAGACTGCGGGAGGTGGAAAAGAAACGTGTCTGGGCAGCCAAAGTCAATCAGACTGTGATCTCCAAAGAATTCGAAACACAAAACCGAAAACTTATAATCACCAGCTCCTGGCAAGTGGGGCCCGATGGAAGCCTTGATACGCCGAAAATCTCGCCGCACATACCTATGCCAGCCAGGCCTCCTGGTTATTGCATAGCAGCACCCGAAGAGCTACTGGCTAAAACCTAACGGCAAAAAGCTAAATAAAGCCTTTGCAATTCTTGGCGCCGCACTGGCAAGGCAACTTACCATCATGGTGTGTTTCCCCATAATTGCAGGTCAGTTCCTCATTCACCTTAATAGGCCGTAACGCGTAAAATTCTACCCGGCGGTGAGTCAGGCGCATATACGTATTGGGATCGCAGGAGTGATTGATGTAACGCAGCTCATTGCTGTTCACAGAGGCATTCAGCGCCTCTCCGTTGTCAAACTCTACCATGGCTACCCGTTTCGTCTGCGCGGTAATTCGCCGGGCCTCCCGGATCGTGATGATCACCCCGCCCAGGTCGCCGATCTTCCGGCGGGCAGGAATGCGCTGCAGGGCATAGGCCCCCTGGCCATCTATCTGGCTTTTACCCACTTTTATAGGGAAGAATACCCGGTACTCCGGAGTAATAAGCGGCTTTTTCGTTGAAGCTGAAGGCATGCGTAGAATATTAATGGTCAGCAAATCTACAGGATAGCAACGCTTTTTGGGCAAAAAAAATCCCCACAGCCGAGGCTATGGGGATGCATATCAATGAATTAAAAGGAATTATTTGCCTTTCTTGGAACCTTTTTCTTTTTCGTACTTGGCATAATCCACTTCATTCAGCACTTCACCAGTGATCTTGATCTCAAGCGGAGTATCAATACCAGCAACTTTAACAGTAATTGGCTTGGTGAAAGTACCTAATGTAGCAGCATTGAAACCAGCAGTGATCTTGTCCTGCTTGCCTTTTGCTACAGGAGCTTCAGGCTTCACAGGCGTAGTGCAACCGCAGGAAGCAACAGCCGATTCAATAACGATGGGCTTATTGCTGGCGTTGGAGAAAACAAAGTCATAAGTTACAGGTACACCTTGTTTGATCTTACCAAAATCGTGTACGAGTTCCTTGAATTTTGCTACATCCGCAGCTTTTTGACCAGAAGTAGAAGGACTTTGGGCAAACATGGTGGCGGATAAGAACAACACGCTAACAGCTAATACAAAACGTTTCATATTCAATTGTTTTTTTATTGTTTTAATAAAGATAAGGACGCATTTGCAGGCGCAGAAGTTGCGGGCGCCTTATAAACAGTTCCCAAAATGACGATCGTTTTTGTTTGATTATTGTTATACACAATAGTCACGGTTTTGTTGAACGGACCCTCCGCAGCGGCATTATAACCTACCTTGATGCTGGCCGTAGCGCCGGGTTGGATGGGTTCGCGGCTCCACTCTGGCGTGGTACATCCGCAGGAAGCCTGCACATTGTCCAGCCGCATTACTTCCTTGCCCGTATTCGTCACCTCAAATACATGCGTTACCGGGCGTCCCTGGCCTATTTTGCCGAAGTCAAAACTGGTTTCTTTCAAAGCCAGTACCTCGGGGGCCGCAGATTTGGAATCGGGCGTGGTTTGAGCCTGGGCGGCCGTGGCTAAACCAACTACCAATAAAACTGTTATCCATTTTTTCATACTGCTAAGGATTTGGTTTGTGAACCCTTCAAAATTACATTTTTAACGTACTTGCAGGTAATTAATTTTGGACCTAATGACAATTTTTTAACATCCCGCAAAAACCGGCTCAACGGGGGCATATTATTAATACTTTTGAGTTATGGAAAATACGATTCACAACCCATTGCTCACCAGCGAGAAGCTTTCTTTCGACAAGTTCAGGGAAGAAGTGCTCCGGGACTACCGGATGGCCTGTGAAAGCCGGGAAGCCAGCCTGATGGGCCGAAAAGAGGTGCTGACCGGGAAAGCCAAATTTGGCATTTTCGGCGATGGCAAGGAAGTTGCCCAGATCGCTGTCTCCAAATTTTTCAAAAACGGTGATTTCCTGTCGGGGTATTACCGCGATCAAACCCTGGCTTTTGCTACCGGACAGGCTACCCTGGAAGAGTTTTTCTCCCAGTTGTATGCCGATCCCGATCCGTCCCATGATCCCCACAGCTCCGGCCGCCAGATGAACTCGCATTTTGCTACACCCAATGTAGACAGTAATGGCGATTGGCTCGATCTCGTGAATCGTAAAAATATTGCAGCCGGTATGGCGCCCACCGCCGCCCAAATGCCCCGCTCCCTCGGATTTGCTTTTGCCTCTACTTTATTCCGCCATTCCGAGGCTTTGCAGGATATGCACGAGCTGAGCGATAATGGCAACGAAATATGTTTTTGCACCATTGGCGATGCATCTACCTCAGAAGGACATTTCTGGGAAACCGTGAATGCCGCCGGCGTATTGCAAGTGCCGCTCGCCATCTTCGTATGGGATGATGGATATGGTATTTCCGTTCCCCGTAAATACCAAACCACCAAAGGCTCTATTTCCGAAGCCCTCAAAGGCATGCAGAAAAAAGACAATACCAATGGTTTTGATATCTATAAACTGAAGGCATGGGATTATGCCGGCATGTGCGAAGTGCTGGAAACCGCTATTCAAAAAATACGCGATACCCATATACCCGCTTTATTCCATGTGGAAGAGGTCACCCAGCCACAGGGACATTCAACCTCTGGCAGCCATGAACGCTATAAAACGCCCGACCAACTGGAATGGGAACGCGAATGGGATGCCAATAAGAAAATGAGAGAATGGGTACTGGAAAATGAACTGGCCAGCGAAGATGAATTGTATGATATTGAAGTAGCCTCTAAAGAACTGGTGCGCGACAATAAGAACCGCGCCTGGGAAAAATACATTGCCCCCATCAAACAACAGGTGGCCCATTGCGTAGAACAGATAGATGCCCTCATCAGGCAGGGCATTGATGTGCATGGCGATATTGAAAAAGCCAAACATGAACTCGTTATTAACCGCGAGCCTCAGCGCAAAGATGTGTTGCATACACTGCACCGTGTGATCGGCGTTGCCGGCGATACTACCGCAGTCAATGAAATAAAAGCCATGTATGCTTCCCTCAAAAAGGAAGGATATAATATTTACAGTACCAACCTGTACGATGAAAGTCCGAAGAGCCCTTTACTCGTAGAGCCAGTAGCCGTTACCTATGCGTCGGATGCGCCCATGACCAATGGCTATGAAATACTGAATAAATATTTTGATGCCCTCTTCAGCAGCAATCCTAAAGTACTGGCGTTTGGAGAAGATGTAGGTAAGATCGGCGATGTGAACCAGGGCTTTGCCGGTTTGCAGGCTAAGTACGGCGGGTACCGCATATTTGATACCGCTATCCGCGAGCTCACCATCATGGGGCAGGGTATTGGCCTGGCCATGCGTGGCCTCCGTCCCATTGCTGAAATACAATACCTCGATTATTTATTATATGGCCTGCAACCACTGAGCGATGACGCGGCCAGTTTGCGCTGGCGTACCAAAGGAAGGCAGAGCTGCCCCCTCATTGTACGCACACGCGGTCATAGGCTGGAAGGCATCTGGCACAGCGGTTCGCCCATGGGCATGATGATCCATTCCCTGCGCGGCATGCACATCTGCGTACCCCGCAACATGGTACAGGCTGCCGGTATGTACAACACCTTGCTGGATGGAAATGATCCAGCCATTGTAGTGGAATCCCTCAATGGTTATCGACTCAAGGAAAAACTGCCTTCCAATTTATTGGAATACCGGGTACCATTAGGGGTACCTGAAGTGGTACGCGAAGGAACCGACATTACCGTAGTATCTTATGGCTCTACCCTCCGTATTGTACAGGAGGCCGCCGTATTGCTGGAAAGATCGGGCATCAGTTGCGAAGTAGTGGATGTTCAAACCCTGCTGCCATTTGATATTGATCACCATATACTGGCCTCCCTGAAGAAGACCAATCGTATTGTGTTTGTAGATGAAGATGTGCCGGGCGGCGCTTGCGGATACATGTACACCGAAGTGATGGAAAAGCAGGGCGGTTACCGCTGGCTCGATGTGTCGCCACGTACCATTACCGCGAAGGCCCACCGCCCAAGCTATGGCAGCGATGGTGATTATTTCAGCAAGCCCAACCTGGAAGAGATTGTAGATGTTATCAGGGAAATGATGGCCGAGTAAATGTGCGTAGCTACAAGCTAATTCTTAAAGGCTAATACCTAAAAGCTAGTGCCTGTTTCCTCATGGACTATAGCTTCCTTAACATTATTGATATTCTTGGCACCATTGCTTTCGCAGTATCCGGTGCCTTCTCTGCTATGGAACGAAAGCTCGATCCCTTTGGCGTGGTTATCCTGGCATTTGTGACCGCCATTGGCGGAGGAACCCTGCGGGATGTACTGATTGGCAATACACCCGTAGCCTGGCTGCGTAATGATGTGACCGCTACCGTCATTCTCGCTACAGCTTTCATCACCTTATTCTTTGGTCGCTATGTAAAGCAATTTCAAAAAACACTTTTCCTTTTCGATGCCCTGGGATTGGGCGTTTTTACCCTTATTGGTATGGAGAAAGGATTGCGTATGCAATTGAGTCCGGGAATATGTATTGCACTGGGTACCATCACGGCCTGCTTTGGTGGCGTTATACGCGATGTATTGCTCAACAATGTGCCCCTGATCTTTCAACGTGAAATTTATGCTTCTGCCTGTATTTTGGGTGGTAGTCTTTACCTGTTGATGCAGAAGACCGGGATTCCCAACGATTGGAACACCATCATCGCCATTCTCGTTATTGTATTGATCCGTATCATCGCCATGCGTTATAAGCTCATGTTGCCAAGGGTGTATGAAAACAGGATGTAAAAAAAACGAACAATTAAACCTGATAATAACTGAAAAACTTAAACTATGAAATTGCTGCTGTACCAGGTAGATGCTTTTACCGATACACTCTTTGGAGGTAATCCTGCGGCTGTGATCCCGCTGCAGGAATGGATCAGCGATGAGCTGATGCAACAACTGGCCCTGGAAAACAACCTCAGTGAGACCGTCTTCTTTGTGCCGGCCACTGCTACTGATGATTATGATTTTCATATTCGCTGGTTTACGCCTGCCGCAGAGATCAATTTGTGCGGCCATGCTACCCTGGCATCCGCCTGGGTATTGTACCATATACTTGGTTACGACAAGCCCACCATCCGCTTTCACTGTTTAAGCGGGTTGCTCACCATTTCCCGCCAGGGCGATATTATCAGCATGGACTTTCCCGCCTGGAAACCACAACCTTTAAAAGACTTTCCGGCCGAACTGGCCGTGGCCCTTGGTTTTGTGCCTTTTGTGAATGTCTATAAAAACCGGGATTTTCTGGTGGAACTGGAAACTGAAGATGCCGTACGCAATTGCCAGCCCGATTTTGTGAGACTGAAAAGAATGGGCGAGAAGACCATTATCACAGCGCGGGGTACCGAAGTGGATTTTGTGTCCCGTTTCTTTGCACCTATTGTGGGTATTGATGAAGACCCCGTAACAGGGTCGGCCCACGCTCAATTGATTCCCTATTGGGCAGAAAAGCTGGGAAAGACTAACTTGCGGGCGAAACAGCTATCCAGGCGTGGAGGAGATTTGTGGTGCGACTACCTGGGTGAGCGTGTCACCATTGCAGGAAAATGTGTGTTTTTCATGAAAGGAGAGTTCGACTTGTAAGGTGTAAAGCCAGTTGGCAGCCTGTCAATATATCCTCACCTCCCGGATTGAATGCATACAACAACCTGAAATATCAACCAGATCAAAATTAGTATACGTGTTATCAGCCAAAGAAAAGCGATTTATTAAGTATTGGGAAGAACAGCGTACAGGTGGCCGCTGGTCTTATTTTGCCTTGTATATCCCCGTAGGCACCTTTCTTTGCAGCGTCATCACCGCTTTCCTTTTTTCCATGTTGTCATATGTAGGGCGTGAATATTTTGTTTCCGTAGCTGTTGTTAGTGCAGTACTGTCCGTAACCATCACCATCCTTACCTGGAAAAACAATGAAAGGAAGTTCAAGGCCATCATTCGCCGGGAAGTGAAAGAAGGCCAGGCGACCGACACGCAGCCTTCCGATGAAAAAGTATTCTAAGGTATACTTCCTCTTTTTTTTGAATATCAGGAATAGTTTGGACCCATTACTTCGGCCCGAAGATCTCCTCTCCACGGGTATAAGCGTACAATACCTGTATCACTAACGAACAGAACCCTGACCGTTCAATTCCATAGTTTGTTGTAAGTCAATATTTCAGGAGCTTGGCATATTATTTACCCTAATTACCAGCCACCCATTCTTCATCCTGAAAGTTTTTCTGCATGTTTATTACGACAGCCCTCAGAAACTTCCGCCGGAATTTTAGCTATACCTTCCTCAATGTTTTTGGTCTTGGTTTAGGTGTTGCTACCTGCCTGGTCATTTTCCTGGTAGTACGCAACGAACTCAGCTACGACAATTACCACAAAAAAGCCGATCGTACTTATCGTGTTACACTCAATGCGATTGATTTTAATCCGAGCGTATCCATGGCCATTGCACCCGCCATGCGATCCGATTTTCCAGAACTGGAGGTCTCACAATCCTGGTTTCGTCATGGCGGTCTGGTGAAAATTGGCGAGCACCGGTACAATGAAAAGGGATTCTTTTTTGCCGATCAGCAGTTTACCAACATATTCGATTTTAAGTGGATGGCAGGAGATGCCCGTACCGCTTTAACCGCTCCCAATACCGTGGTGCTCACAGAAAGCATGGCGCAGAAATATTTTGGCAAAGGAGAAGCGATGGGACAGGTGATCCGGCTCGACAATTCTTACGACCTGAAAGTGACCGGCATCATCAAAGACCAGCCTGCCAATACACATATTCCTTTTTTGTTTCTCGTGTCCTTCGAAACACTGGTCAAGGAATTGAAGCCGGCCGAAATGCACTTCTATGCCATCATGGGTGGCACGACCTATATCGTGGTGCCCGAACATTATAACGTGGATCAGTTGCGAAAAAGAATACCTGCTTTTATTAAAAGCCATTGGGGCGAAAATTTTGCCAAAGAAGCAAGGCTGCCGATACAGCCCATGCTGGACATCCACTATGATACCCGCTACCTGGGCGGTACTGCCAGCCCTACAGTTTCAAAAGATTCTTTCGTAGCACTGGGCGCTATTGGCCTGCTCATTATCATCATAGCCGCCATCAATTTTATCAACCTCTCTACCGCCCAATCTGTTAAGCGGGCCAAAGAAGTAGGTGTGCGCAAAGTGTTGGGCGCAGATCGTACCCAATTGATACGTCAGTTTTTGGGTGAAACCTCCCTCCTGGTATTGCTGTCAGTGGTGTTGGGGATATTGACCGCTGCATTGTTTTTAACAAAGGCAGGTGACTGGCTGGAAATAAAAATTGGGCCGGCAGCTTTGGTCGATCCCATAGTGATCACTTTTATCGGTGGCCTTACCTTATTGTTAATATTGTTGGCCGGTCTGTATCCTGCTTTTGTACAGTCTGCCTTCAATCCTGTATCAGCATTTAAGAACATGCGATCGCCGGTGGTGCGGGGTTTCTCACTCCGCAAAAGCCTGGTGGTGGTGCAATTTGTGATCTCACAACTGCTCATCATTGGCACCCTGGTGGTAGCCTGGCAAATGGACTTTTTCCGCAACCAGGACCTTGGCTTCAACAAAGAGGCCATCGTTTCTTTCTCCTTGCCCGATGGCAATAAACGCGAAGCCATGCGGCAGCAGCTGGCCGCCAATCCCGGTGTACAAGCAATCAGTTTTTCTTCCGGGGCACCCGGCTACAGCAATAATTTCGCGCCTTTTTCAGCACCCGACCGAGGTCTTGATAAAGATGATGTTACCGAACTGAAGTTCATTGATGAAAATTATACCGACATGTTTGGTATGAAAATGCTGGCAGGAGAAAAGATAGTGCGGCTTGAACAAGAAGATACCCTGCGCCGCGTAGTCGTGAACGAAACACTGATTCATAAACTCGGTATAAAGGATCCGCAAAAGGCCCTTGGTGTACGTTTTAAGGGTAACGGAAGAATGCTTACGATCAAAGGCGTGATGCAGGATTTTCAAAGTGAGAGCAAGCACAGGCTGAGACGCCCAGTGATCATCGCTTATAATCCCAAAGCTTTTTATGATGTAAGTGTAAAATTACAGGCGGGTAGTATTGTGCAGACCATGGCCCGTATTGATAAAATTTGGTCCACGATGTTCCCCGATGAGTTGTTCCAATACGAGTTCCTGGACGACCATATTGCCAATTTCTACAGGCAGGAGCAAAAACTATTCACTGCTTTCAGGCTGTTTGCCGGTATTGCCATCCTCATCGGATGCCTGGGTTTGTATGGCCTCATTGCTTTTGCAGCTATTCAGCGCACCAAAGAAGTAGGTATCCGTAAAGTGCTGGGCGCCTCTATGAGCAGCATTGTATACCTGTTCTCCAAAGAGTTTATCTGGCTTATTTTGATCGCCTTCTGTATTGCCGCACCCATAGCCTTTTTTATGATGAATAGTTGGCTGCAGAATTTTGCCTACCATATCAGCATCGGCGCAGGTGTATTCCTGCTGGCAATAGCAGCTTCATTTATTATAGCCGGCCTTACCATTGCTACCCAAACGATCAAAGCGGCATTGGCCAACCCGGTGAAGGCCCTGAGGAGCGAGTAGGGGGAGAATACAGAATACAGGAGACAGAATACAGAAGAATACGCTTTTGCTTCGATATAAAACAGAAGACAGGAGTTAAGTTGCTGTGTTTAGACTTTTTTGTACGGATTAATAAATATCGAATATTTTAAAAATAAAGGCCGTAAGCAGTTTGCGTGTAGCAACTACTTACGGCCTTTATTCTGTATTCTAAATTCTGTATACTGTATTCTTGCTTTAAGCGAGATTATGGAACACCTTCTGCACATCTTCGTCCTGTTCCAGCTTATCTACCAGTTTCAGTAAATCCTGGGCTTGTTCTTCTCCCAGTTCTACCGGTGTACCGGGTATCCATTCCAATTCTGCACTGATGGGCGTGATGCCTTTTTCTTCCAGTGCTTTCTGCATATTGCCGAAATCGGTAAAGCCTACACGTACCACCAATACCGTTTCACCATTCTCACCCGTACCTTCTCCCAACTCTTCCAGGCCGAAGTCGATCAGTTCCAACTCCAGGTCGTCCAGGTTCAGGCCTTCGGGCTTTAATTTGAAAACACCCATTTTCTTGAACTGAAAGCTTACGCTGTTGCTATTACCCAGCGTACCACCGCCTTTGTTGAAGATAGACTTCACATTGGCTACCGTACGTACGTGGTTATCCGTGGCTGTTTCTACCAGGATGGCAACTCCATGAGGACCATATCCTTCATACAGGATCTCCTCATAGTTCTCCATTTCCTTGCCCTGTGCCCGTTTGATGGCCGCTTCTACACGGTCCTTGGGCATGTTCACACTCTTGGCATTCTGCATACACCGGCGAAGGGCTGGATTGGTATGCGGATCGGGCCCGCCGGCTTTTACGGCAATGGCTATTTCTTTTCCAATACGGCTGAACTGTTTGGCCATTTTGTCCCAGCGGGCAAACATGGTAGACTTACGAACTTCAAATATGCGACCCATAATGGTTTATATTTTCGAGTTTGCAAAAATAGAATAAGCAAACGATGCTGCCAACCTTATCCTCTTAAAACCGGCAAGTAGCCCTGTCTGCCAAAGAAAAAGGTCTGACCGTAGCGGCCAGACCTTCAATATTATAACTATTTGACGAATGTTTACTTCTTAGCGATACGCAAGCCAAAAACAACAGCATGGATAGCGGCAAATATCAGGGAGAAATAGAAGATACCTGCATCACTACCTACTTTAGGGTCTACTGCCATTTCAGCCTGGATAATGCCATGGTGTACAAATGCTACGATAGCCAGGATGATGGCCAAAACCAGCCCGCACCAGCCTACGATACGGTTGCTTTCCTGTACCGTTCCAGGTAATTTGCTGGATAATACGCTGTTACGTACGCTGTAAGCCAGGTAAATATCAAAACCGATAAGCATCCAAACGATCAGGCGGATCCAGGTGTCCAGTGGCAGGAATACCATCATGAACAGGCAGGTACCCACACCCAGGAGGGGGATCAATGGAACCAAAGGAGTTTTGAAAGCACGGGGTGCATCGGGCATCGTTTTACGCATCACCATTACCCCAATCGAAACCAGGATAAAGGCAAACAGGGTGCCGATGCTGGTCATTTCACCTACTACGCGGGCAGGTACAAAGGCGGCAAAAAGACTCACAAATCCCATGAACAACAGGTTGTTCTTGGCAGGTGTGCGGAATTTCTTATGTACTTCAGAGAATACGCCTGGCAACAAACCATCTTTACTCATACTGAAGAATACACGGCTTTGTCCCATCAGCATCACCAGGATCACAGAAGCATAACCAGCCAGGATGGCTACCACAATAGCGCGGTTAAGCCAGGGATAGTCGGGGTGAATAACACCCGCTGCATCCGGAGTGCCCATGTGCTCAATGGCCACTGCTACCGGAGCAATACCGTCCTGACCTCTGAACGTGGTATAGCTGGTAACACCCGTCATTACGTGGGCAAATAAGATATAGAGTACCGTACAAATAGCCAGTGAACCGAGGATACCGATTGGCATGTGCTTCCTTGGATTCTTGGCTTCCTGCGCTGCTGTACTCACCGCATCAAAGCCGATATAGGCAAAGAACACAATGGCTGCTGCACGGATGATACCGCTGAAACCAAATTCACCAAATTTGCCCGTATTGTCGGGGATATAAGGGGTATAGTTGTCGTTGTTGATGTATTTCCAACCCAGGAAAATGAAGATCAATACCACTGCTACTTTCAGCGACACGATCACCGCATTCACACTGGCGCTTTCTTTGGTACCCTTAATAAGGAGGGCACTCATCAGCGCTACAATGAATACTGCGGGCAGGTTGATCACACCACCGTCCCAGGGACCGGTAACGAGTGCTGCCGGCAAATGAATATCAAAACCTTCCAGGAACCTCACGAGGTAACGGCTCCAACTGATACTTACAGTGGCGGCGCCTACCGCATATTCCAGTACAAGGTCCCATCCGATGATCCAGGCAATGAACTCACCCATGGTAGCATAACTATAAGTATAGGCGCTACCGGCTACCGGGATCATGGACGCAAATTCTGCATAACACAAACCGGCAAAACAGCAACCCGCAGCTGCTACAATAAAGGAGATGGTGATGGCCGGACCTGCCTGGTTAGCAGCCGCGCCGCCTGTAATGGAGAACAATCCAGCGCCAATAATGGCACCAATACCGAGTGCAACCAGCGCACCTGCGCCGAGGGTTCTTTTAAGGGTGTGGCCGCCCGTATCTTGTGCTTCGGCCAGTAAGGACCCGAGTGGTTTCTTAACGAACAAACTCATACAGTTGGTTATAGTTTATTATGTGACCAATTTGGGTAAATAAAGGCGGAAAGATAAGGATTTATTAATTCCAACAATTTTAAAATCAGCCATCGGAAAGACTTTGGGCCCAGTGGTAGCACAGGTTGCGTGGAGCCATTGTTTTTTGCCTTTATATCTTATATTGCAGGCTATTACCCAATAAGAATTGCCTTCATGAAGAAAAACAGGCTCACGATTTATATTCTGATCTCCATGGTTCTGGGAGTACTGGTAGGATATATTATTCATCAATACGGGACCGGCAATAAGATCACCTACGCCCCCTCCAAAGATTTTACTGGTAAAGACACCCTTACCTTAAATATATCCGGAAAGGAAGTTGCTCAACAAATCACAGTAGTTAAAGATTCTGCTACTTATAAAAGACTGAAGGATAGTACTGAGACTGGCACCTGGCTGGTCGTTTCCAATACAAAAGGCAACTATATACCTGCTGTAATGGCAGGGGCCGATGGTGGCAACCTAAGCGATATAGAAAGCGGGCCTGCGCATGGCGTCGCGACAGTAACAGCTATTCAATCTTTCTCCGACAAGATAAAACTACTCACGACCATCTTTCTGCGCCTGGTACAAATGATCATCGCCCCCTTGGTATTTTGTACCCTCGTGGTCGGCATTGCCAAACTGGGCGACCTAAAAACTGTAGGCAGGGTAGGTGGCAAGGCCTTACTCTGGTTTATATCTGCATCCCTCATGAGCCTTTTATTGGGTATGCTGCTGGTCAATTTCTTTGAACCGGGTAAAGCCATTAGCGGTCATACCACTATGGATATGGCCGGTGCTCAGGACCTAATCGGCAAAACACAGGAATTTTCACTCACCAAATTCGTAGAGCACGTATTTCCCAAGAGCGTTATTGAGGCCATGGCCACCAATGAAGTGCTGCAATTGGTAGTGTTCAGTATCTTCTTTGGCGTTGCAACTGCCAGCCTGGGCGATTATGCAAAGCCCGTAGTAAAAGGTCTGGATGCAGCAGCTCACATCATTTTAAAGATGGTAGGGTATGTGATGAATTTCGCACCACTGGGTGTTTTTGGAGCCCTTTCTGCAGTGATTGCCACCAAGGGCCTGCAGATTTTCGTATTCTATGGTTATTATTTATTATACTTCCTGATAGGCATTGCTTGCTTGTGGATTATTTTGTTGGGTGTGGGGTACCTGATCCTCAAGAACAGGCTGCCTGCCCTGATGAAGCGCATCGCATCGCCCATGCTCATTGCCTTCAGCACTACCAGTAGCGAGGCCGTATTTCCCAAGCTTACACAAGAGTTGGAACGCTTTGGCTGCAAGGATAAGATCGTTTCCTTTATCCTGCCATTAGGTTATAGCTTTAACCTGGATGGAAGTATGATGTATATGACTTTTGCCAGCATTGCCATTGCGCAAGTATATGGTGTGCACCTCGATTTAGGTACACAGCTCACCATGTTGCTGGTGTTGATGCTGACAAGCAAAGGGATTGCGGGCGTACCAAGAGCTTCATTGGTAGTAGTGACGGCTACCTGCGCTATGTTTGGTATTCCTCCCGAAGGCATAGCCCTGATATTACCAATTGACCACTTTTGTGATATGTTCCGCACAATGACCAACGTGGTGGGCAATGCATTGGCCACCAGCGTCGTTAGTAAGTGGGAAGGAGAACTGGGGCCGGAGCAGGTGGACGATGTAGCAGTTGCAGCGTAGAAACAAAAAGCTGCTAAAACCTAAAAGCTAATACCTAATCTTACGTAGTATGAGTTTGTTGGACATGATCTTACTGGATTTTCACTGGAAGCAATTACTAAACCCACAATTTTATATAGAGAATGGCGGATTATGGCTGTTGCTGTTTGTGGTCTTTGCAGAAACAGGCTTGTTTGCCGGATTCTTTTTACCGGGCGATTCCCTGTTATTTGTAGCCGGTATCTATGCACATGAAGGGGAAGGAGGCAAGCCAGGTATTACTTATGAATTGCTGAATTTATTGGGCTTGGGCCAGATACGCAATGAATGGCTTGACCTTATCATTCTATGGCTGATAATTTCCTTAATGGGTATTTTGGGAAATATGGTGGGCTATTGGACCGGCCGGAAAATAGGACCCGCCATGTACCACTGGAAAGATAATATGTTGTTCAAAAAACATTACCTCCACCAGGCCCATGATTTTTATGAGAAAAGAGGCGGTAGTGCCATTGTGATCGCCCGTTTTCTTCCCATCATCCGCACTTTTGCGCCCATTGTAGCGGGCATTGTGCAAATGGATAGAAAGAAATTCTTCTATTATAATATTGTAGGTTGCCTGCTCTGGGTTTTCAGTATGCTCTTTGCCGGTCACTTCCTGCAAAAATGGATATGGGAACTGTTTCAGTTCGACCTGAAAGAACACCTCGAAGTGATTGTAATTGGTATCATATTGGTCACTACTGCTCCTGTGCTATATAAATTATTCTTTGGAAAGAAGAAAACCGGAGAAGAAACTACACTTCCACCCACCAACCAAAAGCCCGAATAAATTGCTATGCAACAGAAACCTGCTTCTGTTTTTAACATTGCTGTCATTGTAGCTGCCCTTGGATATTTTGTAGACATTTATGATCTGCTGCTGTTTACCATTGTACGGGAACCCAGTCTCGCAGCATTGGGGGTAGACCTTAAGAATACCAAAATGGTCATAGCCGCCAGTACCAAGATCATTAACTGGCAAATGATCGGATTACTGATTGGTGGTATTGTGTGGGGTGTACTGGGCGATAAAAAGGGACGATTGAGTGTATTGTTTGGCTCTATCTTATTATATTCTGTAGCCAATTTTGTCACCGGATTTGTCACCACTACCGATCAGTATGCCTGGGCGCGTTTTGTTGCGGGTCTTGGCCTGGCAGGGGAATTGGGCGCTGGTATTACTTTGGTAAGTGAATTGCTGCCTAAAAACAAAAGAGGTATTGGTACCTCCCTCGTTGCCGGTATCGGCTTATTCGGCGCTGTATTCGCGTACTTTACCTTTCAGTTTACAGGTGAGGATTGGCGGCTTTGCTATAAAATAGGAGGCGGATTGGGCATCGTATTGTTATTACTCCGTATCAGCGTAGCTGAAAGCGGGATGTTCAATTCTGTAAAAACTCAGGAGAATATACAAAGGGGCAACCTGCTCATGTTTTTCAATAATGGCGAAAGGTTCAAAAAATACATACTGGCTATTCTTATCGGGTTACCTACCTGGTATGTCATAGGTATATTGGTCAACCTCAGCAACCGGTTTGCCACTGAGTTTTATGGGGAAAACCAGATAAAATCGGGCAAGGCCATTATGTATGCCTATGCTGCTATTGCGATAGGTGATATCCTGGTAGGTCTCGTAAGCCAATACTTTAAAAGCAGAAAGAAAGCTTTGTACCTGTTTTACTTCTTTTCCATTGTATCGGGTATCTTCTTCTTTAGTGGCGGTATTCAAAACGATGCGACCATGTATGCTGCCTGTGCAGCCCTTGGTTTTAGTACCGGCTTCTGGGCCATCTTCGTTACCATGGGTGCCGAGCAGTTTGGTACCAACCTGCGTGCCACAGCGGCAACCACCATTCCCAATATGGTGCGGGGCGCCCTGCCGCTGATCAACATGATGTTTAAGGATGTATTTCAGGATTCCTGGAAATGGACCCTCATTCAAAGCGCTATAGTAACCGGCATTATTGTAATGGCTGTATCGCTGGTAGCTGCTTTCTTTACGAAAGAGACTTTCCACAAGGACCTGAATTATGTAGAGAGATAGTCCGAAAGTCAGTAAATCTGGAAGTCCGAAAGTAATACAGCGCTAAGCAGTCTTACTTTCGGACTTTTCCTCTTGATAGCAGCCGGGACGGACTTCCCGACTTTTCCCGTCTTTTCGCCTTATTTTCGCATCCATGAAATTCCTCATTATCCGTTTCTCCTCCATCGGTGATATAGTATTGACCACACCGGTTGTACGTTGCCTGAAAAAGCAGGTACTAACGGCCGAGGTACATTATCTTACCAAGCCCTCCTTTAAGGCCGTAGTAGCTTCCAATCCTTACATCGATAAAGTACATTACCTGCAGGATGATTTCGATGCCATGATCACTTCCCTCCAGGAAGAAGATTTTGATTATGTGATCGACCTCCACCACAACCTGCGCACCCTGAAGGTAAAACGGGCCCTGGGCAAGCAATCCTTTTCCTTTAATAAGCTCAACATTCCCAAATGGCTGCTCACCAATTTTAAGGTCAACCGGATGCCCGATGTACACATCGTAGACCGGTACCTTGCTACCCTGCAATCTTTTGGTATCCGCAATGATGGGGTAGGGTTGGATTATTTTATTCCGGAAGAAGACAAAGTAAAAGAAAACGATATTCCCACAGCTCATCATGCCGGTTATATCGGTGTGGTGATTGGTGCAGCCCTCAATACCAAGAAATATCCCCTGGATAAACTGAAAGACCTTTGTGCTGCTATACAACATCCTATTATCCTGTTGGGAGGTAAAGAAGACGCCGCCCAGGGCGATGCCATTGCCGAAGTTGACAAGGTGAAGATCTACAATGCCTGTGGCAAATTCAACCTCAATGAATCGGCCGACCTCGTACGGCGCGCCAAACTGATCATCACCAACGATACCGGGCTCATGCACATCGCTGCTGCATTTAATAAACCCATTATTTCCCTTTGGGGCAACACCGTACCGGAGTTCGGTATGTACCCCTATATGCCTGGCCGGCCACAGCTGTATGATATCATGGAGATAAAGAACCTGTCCTGCCGTCCTTGTTCTAAAATTGGCTATAAGCAATGCCCTAAAAAGCATTTCAAATGCATGAACCTCATTAAGCCGGAAGAAGTGCTGGAGAAAGTGAATACCCGTTTGGGAAGAGCGACGATAACGAATTCTGCATAGCACAAGGCAAGGATGAGGGAGCACTTTAAAAAGATCAGCCAGTAATCAATAATTATTAATTAATAATTACTGATTATTGCGTTTGAGGAACCAATATCAATATTTCAAATCAGAACATGTCAGAAAGAATATATCCTTACCAACAGTTATTTGATTTTACCAAAGCTGTATTTCAGCAGATCGGTTGTAATGAGACGGATGCTGCTATGGCCACCAAAGTGTTGTTGTCTGCCGACCTGCGCGGGGTCGATTCTCATGGGGTGGCCCGCTTAAGTGGTTATGTGCGCCTATGGGAAGCCAACCGGGCCAATGCAAAACCCAATGTGCGCATCATTCATGAAACTCCTTCTACGGCAGTAGTGGATGGCGATGCAGGCCTGGGCCTGGTGGTGGCGCCCTTTGCCATGCAGGTGGCCATCGATAAAGCCAAACAGGTAGGTACTGGTTGGGTAAGTGTTCAAAACAGCAATCATTTTGGTATAGCGGGCTATCACGCCATGATGGCGCTGGAACATGATATGATCGGCATAGCCATGACCAATGCCAGCGCCCTGGTAGCGCCCACCTTTTCAGTAGAAAGACTCCTGGGCACCAATCCAATCTGTGTAGCGATACCGGCAGGTGAAGAGCCTGCTTTTGTAGCCGATCTGGCTACTACCACCGCTGCCAACGGCAAACTGGAAATATTACAGCGCAAGAGCAAGGAAACCCCTACCGGCTGGGTACAGGATGCGGCCGGCAATCCCTCTACCAATCCCCATGAATTGAAATCAGGGGGCGCCTTATTGCCACTAGGCGGCGACCGGGAACACGGCAGTCATAAAGGATATGCCCTCGGTGCAGTGGTCGATATATTCTCTGCCGTATTGAGTGGCGCCAATTATGGCCCCTGGGTACCGCCTTTCCCTGCTTATGTGCCCATGCCGGTTGATATGCCCGGCAAAGGCATTGGACACTTCTTTGGCGCTATGCGTGTGGACGCTTTCCGCCCCGCCGCCGATTTCAAATTCCATATGGACAAATGGATTGGCCGTTTCCGCAGCGCCACGCCTGTAGCCGGGGAAGAACAGGTACTGATCCCGGGCGATCCGGAGCGGGAAATGGAAGCCAACCGCCTCAAAACCGGCATACCTTTGCTTAAATCTGTGTCTGAGGACCTTATATTGACGGGTGAGAAATTTGGGATACGACTTTGATTTCGAAGGCAGTATTGAGGCTGTGATCCCTATTTTCGATCAGTCAGGTAGACTAAAAATAGCAGTCAATTAAATTTCTTGCAAGATATTGCGCCAGAAGCATCCGAAATACTAAATCCGGGATGCGAAATTGCATCTTCCCTTATCTTTGCGCCTGCCTTGCAAAAATTATTTTCCCACTTAAACATTCCGCCAGTGGCGGAACAGGAGAGTAAACCATGAAAATTATGAAATTCGGCGGTACCTCAGTAGGTAAGCCGGAGCGTATGCATCAGGTGGCAGAATTGATCACTAAAGATGCAGAACCCAAGATCGTAGTGTTGAGCGCCCTTAGTGGTACAACGAATGCGCTGGTGTCTATTGGTGAGTCGATGGCTGCCGGAGACCGTGACAATGCCAAACAACAGATTGAAAAGCTGGATGCTCATTACCAGGCGTTTATCCGTGAACTGCTGAAGACCGATGCAGCCCTGGAAAAAGCCAGACGTATTGTTGCGGAACATTTTGAATTCCTGACCATCATTCTCAAAATATCTTTCAGTGAAGCCCTCAGCAAGGATATCCTGGCGCAGGGTGAGCTCCTTTCCACCAAGCTCTTCAGCGTATACCTGGAAGAAAAAGGCGTTGACCACGCCTTGTTGCCTGCCCTGGAGTTCATGAGCATCGATATCCACGACGAGCCACAGGTAGCTGCCATCAAAGCAAAGTTGCTGCCCATATTGGAGCATCATAAGAATAAGAAAATATTCATCACCCAGGGATATATCTGTCGCAATGTACGCGGCGAGGTAGACAACCTGAAACGTGGTGGCAGTGATTATACTGCTTCATTGGTAGCTGCGGCCGTCAATGCATCCGTATGTGAAATATGGACCGATATCGACGGCATGCACAACAATGATCCGCGTGTAGTGAAAAAGACCTTGCCCATCGAGCAATTGAGTTTTGAAGAAGCCGCCGAGCTGGCTTACTTCGGAGCCAAAATATTACACCCTACCTGTATATGGCCGGCGCAGCAACAACGTGTACCCGTGAAGTTGCTCAATACCATGCAGCCTGAGGCAGGTGGTACCGTAATCACCCAGGAAGCGGGTTCAGTAGGCGTAAAGGCAGTAGCTGCCAAAGATGGTATCATTGCCATCAATATCAAGAGCAGCCGTATGTTGCTGGCTTATGGCTTCCTGCGTAAGATATTTGAGGTGTTTGAAAAGTACCGCACACCGATCGATATGATCACCACATCCGAAGTAGCTGTATCAGTAACCATCGACAATGGCATACACCTGAAAGCTATTGTAAAAGAACTGGAACCATTCGGTACGATTGAAGTGGAAGACAACCATACCATTATTTCTGTAGTGGGTAACGAAATTGCTCAAACGCACAATGTACTGAGCAAACTGTTTGAAGCATTGACACCCGTACCCGTGCGGATGGTAAGCTATGGCGGCAGCAAACACAATGTGTCCTTACTGCTTCCTTCTTCCTATAAAACACAAACATTACAATTATTGAATAAGGGATTGTTTGGATTGGAGTAATGGTTGGGCATATAATACCACTAATAGGGTATTGTATGGTAATTTTATCCTATTTAGACCCGGGCAGGTCCATTAAAATTGCCTAAATAGGTGGGTTTCTTTGCCTATAACTAACTGCTCCCGAACTTGTTTATTATCTTAGCCGGTGTGAATACACACCGGCTTTTTTTGTGCACTCCCGGTATACCACCGGGTAGGGGCTAAAACGGCGATTAACTTATCTTATCGTACAGTATTGAGAAACAAATTGAACATTGCTTGTGTAACAGTATGGTTGCTGTTATGTACCCTCTCTGGCCTGGCGCAGGGCAACAACCATATTACAGGCACCATTGTCAATGCTACTACCGGCGCACCCATTGTGAGCGCCAGCATTTTTATAAGCAATACTTCCCGTGGTACTGCCAGCAATGGTATCGGCCATTTTACACTCACCGATGTTCCGGCCAAAGGCTCCTACGAACTGGTGATCTCTTCTATTGGCTTTACTACCCTTGTATACCCGTTTTCTGCCGATTCATTGCCATTGATCCTTTCGGTAAAGCTGAAGCCCAAGGTAACCGAACTGGAATCGGTGGTGATTGAGCCCTGGGAAAAAGATGGCTGGGCAAAATGGGGCCGTGTGTTTACCGAAAGCTTTATTGGTACAGTGGGTGCTGCCCGTCAATGCACCATTAAGAATTATAAAACACTTCGTTTCCGTTATTCCAGGAAGACCAACACACTCATCGCAGTGGCCGATGAGCCACTGATCATTGAAAACCGGGCACTGGGCTACCGCATACAATACCAACTGGAAGATTTTATCTATAATATGAAGGAGCGCACCTTACTGTATGTGGGCTATACCTTATTTGAAGATATGGCGGAAGACCGCAACCGCATTCCCCGCCGCTGGCAGGTAAGCCGTAAGCATGCTTATGAGGGTTCCATGTTGCACTTCATGCGTTCTTTGTATACCAATCAGCTCGTTAATGATGGGTTTGAAGTGCAGCGCATGGTAAAAGTGCCCAACCTGGAGAAGGAACGTGTAAAGAAAGAATATGCCGCTTTGTGGAGAAGAAACATAGGTACCGGCTCCCGGATAGTGATGGGCCGGGGTGATTCCGTTTCCGTAGTGGGCGATTCTTCCAATTACTATACCCGCATTCTCCGGCAGCCCGATTTTATTGATGTTGTCAATCCCCGTTTGTTAACCGCCGATAGTATTGTAACCCGGAGTGATTCCTCCCGCCTACTGAATTTTCCAGATTACCTGCATGTTACTTTCAAAAAAGGCCTCGAAGAGGAAGAATACCTGAAACGTTTTGGTGAGATGCGCAAGCCCTGGCATCCCCGTTCTGATATTGTACTCCTGAATGGCACACCCGTGCTGATAGAGGCTTCAGGTGTTTACTTTCCCCCGCAGGAGCTTTTTTCCCTGGGTTATTGGGCATGGTCTGAAAAAATGGCACACATGCTGCCTATTGATTTTAACCCCGAAACGCTCAAATAATATTGCACGTCATGCACCCTTCTATATCCTTCCCTAAACAGTTACTTGTTTTATTGGCAAGCGTGATCGTAATAACCAGTAGCTGTTCCAGGCATGATGCTTTGAGTAAGGTGTGGTTCTATACCTACGATGATACAAAAAGCGCCAATAACGAGGATAGCGACCCTGCTTCCGGCGACCCCGAACTAAATCCTACTCATTTTATTAACCTGCAGGCCAACGGCCAATACACTGCCTGGCTGGAAGAATTTACCTATGGCTCCTGGGACCTGGATAAGGAATTGATCGTTCTTACCGGGCACAATAATAAAAAGCGGCGTATCAGCATAGAAGGGATCCAAAAGAATGAATTGATACTGGATGTCAGGCCCGACAATAAACAGCAAACTGCTTATCATTTTGAAGGCAATAAGAATAATTATGAAGAGGCAGACAATCCCTTCTCCCTGGTCAATAACAAATGGCGCATCAAGGCTGCCCATAAAGAAAGTGATAAAGAGATCAGCGATCGTTTAAAGAACCACTTCAGGTATTGGGAGAAGTATTTTGACTGGGGTATTCAAACCAACAAGCAAAGCCTGGATGTACGCAGCCTGCGCGGTCCACTAAAGATCTACGGCAATGGGTTTGAGTTGGTGCCCCTGGAAGATTGGTCTCCCGAATGGAGCGCTGTCTTTTACGATCAGGAAGATAAGCGCATTGCCTGGAATAAGCTGCATTATGTATTCACCTACGAACGCATTGCCTGGGCCAAAACCGACCATAAGTTCAAGATGTTCATATCCGCCTTCCAGCAATTGCAAAAGAAAATCGATTAAAACCCAAAAAAATGCCGGGTCACTAACCCGGCACAGTATCTTTTTAAAGAAGAGAATTTACAGGGGCATCTACTTGATCCATTTATTGGTCTTCATCCATTGCTGCAGCAGGTCCATCCATTTCACCTCACTGGTCTTGTTGATCATGCCAAAACCATGACCTCCTTTTTCATAAAAGTATATTTCTGCAGGCACCTTATTCTTTTGCAGCGCCTCATAAAACTCCTGGCTGTTCTTATACAGTACCGTTTTATCGTCTTTGGCATGTACCAGAAAGCTGGGCGGGGTGAGTTTGGTAACCTGTAGTTCATTAGAGTATTCCTTGATCTTGTCGGCCGTTGGGTTGTCGCCCAGTAGTTTTATACGGGAACCCTTGTGTCCCAGGCTATCAGAGAAACTGATCACCGGGTAGATCAGGATCAGAAAGTTTGGCCTGAGCGGTGATTTTTTCGACACCCTTTTCTCGGGTTGCCCTGTTACATAATTGTATTGAAAGTGCGTACCGGTGGTTGACACGAGGTGACCGCCGGCTGAGAAGCCCATAATACCCACCTGGTCTTTCTTAATGCCCCATTCTTTGGCTCTTGCCCGCACCACCAGCAGGGCCTGTTGCGCGTCCTGTAGCGGCCCGAACTCTTTATTGACCATGGTGGTATCGTTGGGTAGGCGGTACTTCAATACGAAGGCTGTAACACCCATTTCATTGAACTTCCGGGCTACATCTGATCCTTCGTGACTGGCAGCCAGTATGGAATAACCTCCGCCGGGGCAAACGATCACCGCTGTGCCGGTGGCTTTTTCCTTAGGCGCTTCGTAAATAGTGAGGGTGGGGGTGGTAACATAGCTGATGCGGAGCTTGCCATCGGCGCCCACTACCGAGCTTTCTTTATCGGGCGTCGGCTTTGAATTGGGGATACCATCGGGATATAAGGGAATGGTGGTCTGTGCCATGGTTACTTGTGCAAAACAATAAAAGGATAATAACGCCAGCGTGCTTTTCATATGGTTTGAGTTGATGTTCAAATATAATGCAAAACGGCTCAGGAATTCAACCTGATCTGACACCTTTCGTCTGCTGGCAGAGGTGACAGCTTTCCCCGGCGTCGTAAGCGAAAGCTGTCACCTCTAGCCTCCTGTAAATAGGAACGTTCCCATTTGCTTTTCTTTCACAGAATATTAAGTTAAAACAGGGGTAGGGGCCATTGATCCATGTAACTTATGGGTATACCTTCAGGTCATACAATAAACCAGCGTTTATGAAAAAGCTATACTCCCTTTCAACATTGTTTGTGATACTAATATTATTCACCGGTTGCAGCAAAGATATTTTGAAGCCCTACGATGACCGTATTGAGGGTGTGTGGGAACTGACCGATGTAAACAAAGTAGGCTGGGGTAGCACCAACCTCAACTTTACCGATGGCCGGTTTACCTTCTATGGAAATGGCCAGGTGGATTATGAAGATGGCTATGGTGGATTTTATGAAGGAAGATGGGATATCCGCACCCGCAGTATTCCTGACTGTTATATAGATGAAAACGGTAACTCTATTTGTGATGGCCGTAGTGTTCGTACACTCAGTATCAACGTTACCGATTTCGTGACCCACGACGTACGCTCCGAATACTTTGATGAGATCGTGTTTACCGGTACCAACCGTTTCAAGGCTTATCTGTACGATGGCAACCGGACCTATGTGTTCAAATTCCAGAGATAATGCTGAATGATGGATCAGCGTTCGCTAATAAAATACTGAAAGGTGAAGGACCCGGTTCTTCACCTTTTTCATTTATCCACATGAAATTACACTTGCCTTCTATCCTTATTTTTTATACTTCTTCAGCAACCCCTCATACAATCCCTCGATCTGCCTTGTCATCGTGGCGGCGCTGTAGGTGGAGCTGATGGTAGCCCTGGCAGCTTTGCCCAGGCGTTCGCGCAGAATGGGATCAGTTAACTGGATGATTGTTTGTGGTAAGGTATTGTCCAGGGTCTCTACGGGAAGTAAAAGACCATTCGTATTGTGTTGTATCACTTCAGAAGTACCATCCACCTGCGTGCCGATAATCGCCTTGCCCATGGCCATGGCTTCCAGCAGCCCGATAGGCAGTCCTTCCCATAAGGAAGGCAGTACAAATACATCAGCAGCGGCCAGTACATCCGGCACATCCTGGCGGAAAGGCGCAAAGATCACCTGCTCCGCAATGCCCAGCTGCTTAACCATCTCCAGCGCTTCCGGCTTCTGATCGCCATCACCCACCATCAACAAACGCAGGGAAGGCAATTGCTTCACCGCATTGGCAAAAGCACTGATCAGCTTCAGCGGTTGCTTCTGGTGAATAAAGCGAGCAACAAAGAGCACCAGCGTTACATCCTTGGGTATATTCAACTCACTCCGCACATCCTTGAACGAACGGGAAGGATCGAATTTATGCTGATTAATGCCGTTGTTCACCACCACCGACTCAAATCCTTTGAACGTCTTCTTCCCGCTTTGCTGGTTGGAGGCCGAAACCGAAATATTAATATCCGATTTATTCGTCAGTAATTGTTCTCCCATCACCCGCACCTTTTTGATCAGTGGGTTTTGGTCGTCGTGGAACGACCAGCCATGGATCGTATACACCAGGGGCAGTTTCAGCTTCTTGGTAGCCCAGAACACATTGGAGTTGGCCCGGGTGCCATGCGCATGTACCAGCTGGATATTATTGGCGGCTATAAATGCCTTTACACGCTTCCATTTACTGAAATCAAAGGGCTTCTCCGTATAGATCACTTCGGTTTGTATGCCCATTTCCTTCAGCCGGTCTACCATCGGACCTTCGGTAAAAGAAAGCACCACCGGTTCATAGCGGTCTTTGTCCAGGTTCTCTACCAGGCTCAATAAGTGACTTTCCCCTCCGCCGATCTGTCCCTGACGGATGGTTTCCAGGATGCGTATTTTGTTGGAATGGCTCATAACGAGTGCGAAAGTAATACAAGCAGCCAGCATATGAAAGGGGGGCAAAAGAAAAGCCCCACTTAAGTGAGGCTTTCTGTTTATAAGGTCGTTTGAGCTGGAAGAACCCGGAATCAGGAACTTCAAACACGAAACTGGCTTAGATCACGATCATTGCATCGCCATAGCTGAAGAAGCGATACTTGTCCTTAATGGCCTTTTTATAGGCTTCCATAGCCAGGTCATAACCGGCAAAAGCACAGGTCATGATCAGCAGGCTCGTCTTAGGCAGGTGCAGGTTGGTCACCAGGGCATCGGCAATGTTGAACTGGTAAGGAGGGTGGATGAAGATATTCGTCCAGCCTTCAGATGGTTTCAACAGCTTTTCGGCAGTGTAGGAAGATTCCAGCGCACGCATGGTGGTAGTACCAACGGAGCAGATACGGTGATTGCCTTCAATAGCTTTGTTCACGATC
Organism: uncultured Paraflavitalea sp.; assembly: GCA_966211765.1. Lineage (GTDB taxonomy): Bacteria > Bacteroidota > Bacteroidia > Chitinophagales > Chitinophagaceae > Paraflavitalea. Next base: position 38,106 of record CBIHOV010000047.1, on the reverse strand, counting down.
TTGCAGGCTGTATCTTCTATGCGGTAGTATTCAGCATCCATTTTATGTTTGCTGAGGTCTTCTACTTCAATGGGACGGAAAGTACCGAGGCCCGTATGCAGGGTTACCTCTGCAAAGCGAATACCCTTAATTTCCAGTCTTTTGATCAATTCAATGCTGAAGTGCAGACCGGCAGTAGGAGCGGCTACAGCACCCTCGTGCTTGGCATAAACCGTTTGGAAACGTTCCTTGTCTTCCGCTTCCGGTTTGCGTTTTATATATTTTGGCAGGGGCGTTTCACCCAGAAATTCCAGCATCTGACGGAATTCATCGTCTGTGCCATCCCACAGGAAACGGATGGTACGGCCGCGGGAAGTAGTATTGTCGATTACTTCAGCAACCAGCTCATCGTTTTCGCCGAAATAGAGTTTGTTACCAACACGGATCTTACGGGCGGGATCAACGATCACGTCCCAAAGCCGGTTGGGCTTATTCAATTCTCTTAAAAGGAATACTTCAATTTTTGCACCCGTTTTCTCTTTGCGGCCATACATACGGGCAGGAAACACCTTGGTATTGTTGACTACAAATACATCCTTGTCATCAAAATAATCCATGATGTCGCGGAAATGCTTGTTTTCAATCTGGCCGGTTTTGCGATGAACCACCATCAGGCGGGCATCTTCACGTTTCTTCGTAGGGTGTTGGGCAATAAGATTAAGCGGTAAATCAAACCTGAACTGTGACAGTTTCATGTGAATTATAACAATTTTATTACGGTAGGTAGCCACATGATACCAAGCGGTAGTAAGAGCGGGTACGTCGGGGAAAGTGCTCCGGGACAAACGAGGTCTTACGGCACCAGGTTTGATAGCATGTCAGGCATAAATTTCAAGCGGGCGAAGGTAGCCAAAAAGAACCATATGAAAAAATAAAGTAAAAACTCACGGCTTTTATGTCCAATTCCCGCAGGAATAGCATTTTAAGAAAACAAAAACAGCAAATATTTTATGATATCAGGCGTTTTTAGCATCTTTCACAGGCCCACCGGGAAGCGGATGAATTACCTTTAAAAGGCAATCCGGCTATTTCCCGGATACCTCATAAACCCTTCCTTCGTATGAGAAAAACAGTTCTTCCCCTCCTTCTCCTGCTCTCTTTATCGACCACCACTGCCCTGGCGCAGCAACCTGGCCGCCCAACCAAATTGCCAACTGCAGCGAAGCCGCCCGTGAAGGATAACAACAAAAAATACCCCAGCCTCCTGTGGGAGATCAGCGGCAACGGTCTCAAAAAGCCATCTTATCTCTTTGGCACCATGCATGTAAGCGATAAACTCGCCTTCCACCTGGGCGATACCTTTTACAATGCCATCAAAAGCGCTGAAGTGGTTGCCCTGGAAACCAATCCCGAAACCTGGCAGGATGACTATAGTAAATCGGCTTTTTTCGGCGCCAGGGGAAAAGGCTCCGGCAACATGGGCCGGGGAGACTGGCAGGCCGCTACCGACAATATGCGCATCACCACCTTTGCCATCGACAGTTACGATGAAGCCATCAAATCGGCCCTGTCCGTAGAGCCTTCCATGATCAATGGTATGTTGTACCGAACAGATGGTACCCGCACCGCCGACTTTGAAGAAGATACCTTTCTCGATATGTACATTTTTCAGGTAGGCAAAAAACTGGGTAAGCGCCTCAGCGGAGTGGAGAACTTTGAAGAAAGTGAGAAGCTCGTTATGGAAGCTTACAAAGACATGATCCGTGATCAGAACAGGAAAAAGAAAAGTTATGACATGGAAGGCATGATGACCAACCCCAAAAAAGTAGAAGAAGCTTACCGCCGGGGCGATCTCGACATGCTGGATTCACTGGAAGCCATGACCGTATTTTCTGATGCATTCCAGGAAAAGTTTTTATACAAACGCAATGACATACAGGCCAACTCTATTGACTCCATTATCAAAAAGCAATCCCTGTTTGTAGGCGTAGGCGCTGCCCACCTGCCTGGCAAAAGAGGTGTGATAGAAATGTTGCGGCAGAAGGGTTATACCCTGCGCCCCGTAATGATGGATGACCGCAACAGCATACAAAAGGAATCTATTGAAAAAATACGGATGGCTCACGCTTATACAACCCAAAGCCCCACGGATGGTTTTTATAAAGTGAGTATTCCCGGCAGAAAGTTCTACCAGTTTACAGAATGGAACGGAATGGATGTAGTGCAGTATGCCGATATGGTCAATGGTGCTTATTATATGGTAACGCGCATCAAGACCAATAGCCTTGCTTTGGGACACAGCACCGAAACTGTACATAGAAAAGTAGACAGCCTCCTGTATGAGAATGTACCGGGCAAAATAATTAAGAAGACCACCATTACGAGAAATGGCTACAAAGGATACGATGTTGTAAACCGCACCAGGCGGGGTGATTACCAACGGTATAATATTTTCATTACCCCCTTCGAACTCATCCTGTTCAAAATGAGCGGCAATGGCGAATACGTTACCAGCGGTACCGAAGCCAATAAGTTTTTTCAATCCGTGCAATTAAAGGAATACAACACAGGTGAATGGCAAACCTGGCAGCCTGCTACCGGTGGATTCAGCGTGCAAGTGCCCCATACCCCTGCTTTAATGCGCGACAACAATGTGGGTACCGACAGGTTGGAATACAGCGCCTGGGACAAGCAGGATGGCAATAGCTACCTGGTGATGAAAGTAAACCTCCACAATTACTCTTTCCTGGAAGAAGACAGTTTTGAACTCAACCTGGTCGATGAAAGCTATGGCTATTCAACCTTTATTGACAAACAGCTAAGCCGGAAATTTATATCAGTAAATGGATATCCCGCACTGGAAGTCAAATACAGCCACAAGGATGGTAGTTATAGCGCTGCGCGGTACATTATCCGGGGGCCTGTATATTATGCTGTTATAGCCAGGTATAAAAAGGATGTTCCCAACGTTCGCCGGTTTATGGAATCCTTCACCATTCAGCCCTTCATTTACCCTGCTGTAAAACCAAGAACAGATACTACCCTGCATTACACCGTACAATCTCCTGTATTTCCTGATCCTGGCAAGAAGGAGGATATAGCAGGCATGGACGATATCTATAGGATGGCCATTGAAGAAATGGGCGGGGAGGGTTTATTGGGGGGCGGGGATGAAAAGTATTCCGTCATAGGCAATGATACTACCGGAGAAAAAATACTGGTCACGTATACAGCTTTGCCCAAGTATGCTTATTGGAAAGATAGTGCATCGTTCTGGAAAGAGAATATTGAGGCCACCTGGAATGGTGACAGCACTTATATTACCCGGTTGGATAAACGATACGATCTGCCCAATGGCACAAAGTGCCTGGAAAAGCACTATACAGATACCGGCAGCACCCGTTTACTGATGGTGAAAACATGGTACAAGGATGGGCATTTATTTAATATCGCCACACTTACCGATACCGTAAGCCGGCCCAGCGCTTTCCTGCAAAATTTCTTTACCAGTTTTACCCCTTCAGATACCCTGAAGGGAGCATCCGTATTTACCCGTAAAACCCGTGAGGTGGTAACAGCGCTGTTCAGCAAAGACAGTCTGACTGCCCGGAAAGCAGCCAGGGCCATTTTCCTTGTACAATTCGATTCAACGGAGGTGCCCCTGTTAAAGCAGGCCATTGATTCCCTCAACTGGAACCATACAGCCTACCTGCGTACCAAAAAGTACCTGATAAGCTGGTTGGGCAGGTTTAAAGACAATAGCGTGACTCCTTACCTGCAGGCTTTGTATTGGAAGATAAAAGACACGGCCGATCTTCAGCATGTCATCCTGAATGCCCTGACCAACCAACGTACACAATCCTCTTTCAAAGCTTTTAAGGACCTGATACTGCAGGAGCCTCCCATTGAGGACGGAAATTCCTGGGATGAGGATGCCGTATCCGTAGTGCCCGGCTGGCATACTACGATCTATCCTCCACTATCTGCCGGAGGTCGCCGGTACATGGAAGGAGCAGGCGTGGAAGGCGGCTGGTACGCCCTGTACGATACCCTGGCGCTCACCAAAACCATTTTCCCGGATATTCTGCAACTAATGCACATCGATGATTATGAAGGGCAGGTGATGAATCTGTTAACGGTGATGGTAGACAGTGGTTTCCTGAAAGCCGCAGATTATGAACCTTATTTTGGTAAGATATACCTCGATGGGAAGCAGCTGCTGAAAAAGCAGGTAGCAGCCGAAGGCAAAGTGAAAATAGAACGGGCAGGTAAAAAGGACAAGAGCGGAGCTGCTGCAATACTGGGCTATGTAGATGATGAGGAAGAAGACCAGGAAATAGATGATGGCAATGATGCGCTGGAACAATATGCAGCCTTGTTACTGCCCTTCCGTGATAAGCATCCAGGCGTGCAGTCATTCTTTGACCAATTGATGAAAACAGGCGACAGGCGCTTGTTGTACAATACTTTCCTCTTACTGTTGCGTAAGAAACAGCCCGTACCTGATTCTCTTTTCGTGAAATATGCCAAACTCGATGAGTACCGGAGTGAGTTCTATGCCGATCTGCAAAAGCTGAAAATGACCGCTCAATTCCCGGCCCAATATAAGACCCAGCTGGAAATAACCCGCAGCCTGTTGCTCAATGGCGCCAACAGGTATGAAAAAATGGATACCATTGCGTACCTGGATAAGTTGCCCGTGACTTACAAGGGTAAGAAAGGGTATGTATATTTCTACAAATACAAAAAGATGCGGGATGATATCAGCTGGCAGCTGGCTTCAGTAGGTATGCAACCCGAAAAGGAAAATGAGGTGAGTGTGGAGGATGACGAATTTACCACAAGGGAAGAAAGGAAACTGGACAACGATACACCCGTAAAAGAGCAACTGAAGAAGATGCTGAAAGAAATGGTCTATTCAAAGCGCAGCAGCGCTTCGGAGTTCTATCAGGCCCGCAACTTCAGGTTGTACAAAGGTTATATGTCAGAAATGGTGAAGAGCAGGAGGTTCCGCGATTAAGCTTCCTCCTGTCAGCTTATAACTCCTTTTGGGATAGATGCGATCAATTGTTGTGTATACGCCTGTTTGGGATGGAAGTACACCTGCTCTGCATCCCCGATCTCTTCGATCTTTCCTTTGTTCATTACCATTATACGATCGCTGATATAGCGTACCACCGAAAGGTCGTGCGAGATAAAGATGATCGTAAAACCGAATTCTTTTTTGAGGTCATTCAGCAGGTTCAATACCTGCGCCTGTACACTTACATCCAGTGCAGATACCGATTCATCACACACAATGAAAGAGGGATTGAGCGCAAGGGCCCTGGCGATTACGATCCGCTGGCGTTGGCCGCCGGAAAATTCATGCGGGTACCGGTCAAAATGTTCTGCTTTCAGGTCAACTTTTTCCAGTAGTTCCACCACTTTATCCTTTCGTTGCTTAGGAGTAGACAAAAGCCCGTGTACTTTCAGTGGTTCAGCTATGGCTTCACCAATCGTGAGCCGTGGATTCAGGGAAGAGTAGGGGTCCTGGAAAACGATTTGTATGTCTTTGCGGAGGGCCTTTAGTTCGTCTCTTTTTTTGGCGGTCAGGTCTATCCCGTTGTATAAGATGCTGCCTTTGGTGGGCTCTATTAGCCGGAGCACTGTTCGGCCCAATGTGGTTTTGCCGCAGCCCGATTCGCCTACCAATCCCAATGTTTCTCCTTTGTACACATCAAAACTAACATCGTCTACTGCTTTGGTATATTCCAGCGCCTTGCCCAGGAATGTTTTCTTTGAAGGAAACCAAACACTGAGGTGGTCCACAGTCAGGAGTGGCGATTCCTGGTTATCGTATCCTGCCGCGCTGTATTCTTCTGTATGCTGAATTCTGTATTCTGTATTCTCTCTCCTTCCTTCCATGAAATCACTCACCACTGGTAACCGCTCTCCCTTAGGATGCAGTATCGGCCGGCAGGCCAGCAGCCCTTTGGTGTAGGGGTGTTGCGGGTTGCTGAACAGCTCAGCAATGGTACCCTGCTCCACAATATTCCCTTTGTACATCACCACTGCTTTATCAGCTATTTCGGCTACTACGCTCAGGTCGTGCGTAATAAAAATAACGCCCATCTGTTCTGTTTCCTGCAGCGATTTGATCAGCTGCAATATCGTTTTCTGTACCGTTACATCCAGGGCTGTAGTTGGTTCATCACAGATCAGCAGATCGGGCTCACAGCTCATGGCCATGGCAATCATCACCCGTTGCTTTTGTCCGCCACTCAACTGGTGGGGGTACCGGTGAAACAATTGTGCCGGGTTGGGAAGCTTTACCTTCTCAAACAGCTCTATCGTTTTTTGGGTAGCTTTCTCTTTGGATAATTTCCGGTGCAGGCGGATGGCTTCCATTACCTGGTCGCCGCAGGTGAATACCGGGTTGAGCGAGCTCATGGGCTCCTGGAAGATCATGGCCACCTGGTTGCCCCTGATGGCCCGTAGCTGCTGTGGCGTTTGCGTGAGCAGGTTAACCGCTGTTTTGCCATCGGGCGAGAAAAGGATATTACCCTGCGTGTACCGGGCCGGCGGCGTAGGCAACAGTTGCAGGATAGACAGGGAGGTGACCGATTTGCCTGATCCTGATTCACCAACGATGGCTACAATTTCGCCACGCTGTACTTCCAGCGATATATTATTGATCGCTGTGGTAGTTCCAATTTCCGTTACGAAATCTACCTGCAGGTTATTGATCTGTAAAAGGGGGGTGGCCATGTAGGGTACAAAAGCTTTATCAGAATTTCAAATGTCGTACAGTAAGCCCGTTATTGATGAGCTGCTTCAATGAATCGATACCAATGCGCAAATGACGCTCCACATAATTAGCCGTTACAGCTTTATCACTCTCTTCTGTTTTCACACCTTCCGGTATCATCGGCGAATCACTCACCAGCAGTAGGGCGCCCGTAGGGATCTTATTGTAAAACCCTACAGAAAAAATGGTAGCAGTTTCCATGTCAATAGCATAACTGCGGATGCGTTGCAGGTATTCTTTGAAATGTTCATCATGCTCCCATACGCGGCGGTTGGTCGTATATACAGTACCTGTCCAATAATCTACACCATAATCCCGTATGGTGGTAGATACCGCTTTTTGCAGGGCGAAGGCAGGCAAGGCCGGCACTTCGGGTGGAAAATAGTCATTGGAAGTACCTTCTCCCCTGATCGCGGCAATGGGTAGGATCAGGTCGCCAATATTATTGCGCTTTTTCAACCCGCCGCATTTGCCGAGGAAGAGAACGGCCTCGGGCTCAATAGCGGTAAGCAGGTCCATCACCGTGGCTGCCGTAGGGCTACCCATACCAAAGTTGATGATGGTAATGTTTTCGGCGGTAGCGCATTGCATGGGGCGGTCGAGCCCAACGATGGGAACATTGTTCCATTCAGCAAACATTTTCACATAGTTGCTGAAATTGGTAAGCAGGATATACTTGCCAAAATTCTTCAGGGTCTCTCCCGTATAACGGGGAAGCCAGTTTTGAACTATATCTTCTTTTGTCTTCATATTAAGGGTTAAATTTCGTTCATTTTCCTCAAATAAGGATATCTAAAATATCAGTGATTATACTGCCATTCAACCATCTTCCTGGGGGCAGTTTCCACAGTTAGCCTTAGATTTGGCCCATGATCCGCATTGAGTATCCATCATTTCCGTTCCGTATCAGGGAAGAAGAAGGCAAAGAGCTCATCTTCGATGAGCTGCGCCGGTTATGGATACGCTTAACTCCGGAAGAGTGGGTAAGACAGAATTTCCTGCAATACCTGGTCCAAACCATGCGGTATCCTGCTTCCCTGATCGCCATTGAAAGGGAGTTAAAACTGGGGGAACTCCGGAAGCGGTTTGATATACTCGTTTACAACCGGCAGCACAAACCCTGGTTGATGGTAGAATGCAAGGCCATGGAGGTGAACCTCGATGAATCAGTTTTGCAGCAGGTGTTGCGCTACAATATAGCGGTGCCCGTGCCTTTCCTGGTCATTACCAACGGTCATTACTGTGCGGGATTTGAAAAGCGTGAGCAACAGCTGCAACCCATTGATACACTACCTGTATTTATAAATTAGAGTTCTCTTAACGCTTTTTGTATTTTCTTTAATGTAACCAACCCCTCCTTTATGGGTACACTGCAGGAAAAAATTGATGAACTAACCCGTCACATCAGCGAGCTGGCTGCGCAACAAACGCACCTGGGCAAACAACTCCTGGCCCTCATGAATGAACTGGATGAGCTGAAAAGACAAGTGGGCAAACAACCTGTTGCTGAAAAGCAACCCCATGCTGAAAAAGTAATTGAGTATACAGAAACCGTCACTGCTCCCTCCCGTAAGCCGGTGGCGCCGCAACAGGTACAACGAAAAGGATCACCTGTAAATACTGCCGCACAAGCTGCCAATAGAAGCAGCCGTTCTTTCGAAGAGTTTATCGGAAAGAACCTGGCCAGCAAGGTGGGCATATTGGTTACAATAGTGGGAATTTTCATTGGGGCGCGCTACGCCATTGAGCATAATCTCGTAAGCCCGGTAGTGCGTATCGTGAATGGATATGTGTGTGGACTGGCCCTGGTGGGGATCGCCCTGAAACTGAAAAAGAAATATGAGACCTATAGTTCCGTATTGATGGGAGGCGGGCTATGCGTGTTGTATTTCATTACCTATATAGCCTGGAGTTTTTATGCAATGTTGCCCCAGGTGGCAGCCTTTGGCCTGATGTTGTTGTTTACCTGCGCTATTGTGTATATGGCTATTTGGTACAACCAGGTGGTGATAGCCCACCTGGCCCAGGTAGGCGCCTATGCCATTCCTTTTTTACTAAGCAATAATTCGGGCCGCTTTGAGATCCTGTTCTCGTATATGCTCATTATTAATGCCGGTATACTCGTCTTATCATTCTACAAATACTGGAAGTCCCTGTTTTATGTGGCCTATATCGCTACCTGGATCATTTATGGCGTTTGGTATTTGAGTGATTATAACGGACAGCATTTTCCCCTGGCCCTTGGCTTTCTGGCTGCTTTTTATATCCTGTTCTATGCTACTTTCCTGGCCTACAAACTCATCCGTAAAGAACAATACAATATTGGTGATGTATTCCTGCTTCTATCCAATGCTTTTATCTTTTATGGATTGGGATACGAGCTCCTGGGTAATTATACGAACACCCCCTATTGGCCTGGTCTTTTCACCATCGCCAATGCCCTGATCCACCTGACGGTGAGTATCATTATCAGGCGGCTGAAACTGGCCGATAAGTCATTGTACTATTTGGTGCTGGGCCTGGTGGTCGTTTTCGGCACGATCGCGATCCCTGTGCAACTGGATGGCAACTGGGTTACCCTGCTATGGGCCGCGGAAGCTGTCTTGTTGTTTGTGATTGGTCGCACCCGCCAGGCGGAGCTCTATGAAAAGATGGCTGTTGGCCTGGTGATCCTGGCCTTTGCCAGCCTGATACACGACCGTGTACAATTGCTACAGCCATCTGATCTTGGGTATCCCTTCAGGAATATGGTCTTTTACACGGGCCTTTTGGTAATGCTGGCCTTTGGCGTGATTACCTGGATGAGTTGCCAAAAGAAATGGAAACCAGCTCCGGAAAACAGAACAGGACTACATGCTTTTTTTGATTACATAGTGCCTGTATTACTGGTCCTGACCAGCTATTATATTCCTTTCCTGGAAGTGAGGGACGCGGTGTGGATGATAGAAAATGATTGGACTTTAGCTCCTTCTGTAGGAAGCTGGACAGCAGAAGGCGCTGTATTGGTTGAAGCTGTGTTGTTTCTCTATTCTGCTGCCTTTGGCGCCCTGGTATTGTTCATCAACCAACGCTGGATCAGGAGCCGCTGGCTTGCCACTGCATCGCTGATAGGTGTTGGACTGCTGTGCAGCCTTTTTCTCTTCAATGCCTTACCTTCCTTTAATGAGATGACCATTGGATATTTTAAACATGGGAGCCATTCACATTTGGGGGCCTGGCATATTGTAATGCGTTATATTGCCATTGCCCTGGTAGCCTGGATGATGGCGATGGGTACCCGGATCGTAAAACAATATGTGACCGAGACCATGCCGCAACAGGGCTGGCGCTTATTGATATATATAACTGTTTTGGGGATCATCAGCTATGAATACATTAACTGGACTTCCATAGCCGGTGCGCGGGACCAGTTTAAAGTAGGTCTTAGCATCATCTGGGGTCTATATGCGCTGGGACTTGTGGTCTATGGCATCAGCAGAAAACAGAAATACCTGCGCCTGGCAGCCATTGTATTATTTGTGATCACGATCCTGAAGTTGTTTCTGTTTGATCTGGCAGAAGCGGGCACCATTACAAAAACCATTTCCTTTATAACACTTGGCGTTATATTGCTGCTCGTGTCGTACCTGTACAACCGCTACAAGGATATCCTCTTTGGAGATGAAAAAGCGGGAGCGCAGCCTTAAGGTATCAGCATTTTTATTTCAATATGCGACGTTCCTCCGTGGCTGTCTTTACTTCTTTGAAGCCTGCTTTCTTATAGATAGGCAGCGCATTGGGGTGATCCAGTGCGCAGGTATTGAGTTGTATATGATGAGGCTGGTAGCTCCAGGCCTTTTGTATCACAGTTTGCAGGAAATAATTACCGTATCCCTTGCCAATAAATGCCGGGAATAAGCCGAAGTAGAGTATTTCCACATGGTCCTTTTCGCGTACAAATTCTGCAAAGCCCGCAGGTTGATCTTCTATGTGTAAAACAAAAATATCTACATTGGGGGCATTGATCTTTTCATGGAGCAGGGCATCCTCCATTACCATCCGGTCGAGCCAATACCATTCCTTGCCTACACCATAATAGTAATTGCGGTAATCATTTACGCTGATGGGTTTGGGCAGCAGTTGAAAATCCAACTTAAAAGCTGCAGGGATGGTGTTGGCAGGTTGTTCATGCATTTCCAGGAAAGTCACCTGTACAGGGCGCAAAAAGACGCGGGAGGTATCAATGCTCATTGTAATTTCTTTTGACAGTGAAAGCCAATGATCTTGTAGCCCTGGTTGAGCCAGAACCGGATGCCTTTATCATTCACTACATAACAATTGAGTTCAGCAGCGATGCAGCCCTGTGAGCGGCCATATTCATCTATCCAGGCCATCATTTGCTCACCCACGCCTTTGTTGCGGTATTCGGGCAATATCATCACATTATCGGGTTCGATATGCTTACCGACATAGTACTTATTGAGGATCCACAATCCACAGATGCCGATCAGCCTGTCCTCATCATACACCCCGGCACATTCATAATTGCGTTGCATCATATCGGCTAAACGTTCCTGAAGCGTGTCTTCAGGAATGGCATCATTTAATATGCGCAGGAAGGGGATAATAATATGGAGCTCCTCTTTGGGAATAAGGCGGATCTGGTACATAGGCTATACTTCTGCTCATCGAAATTAGCATTTTTATACCATCTGCCGGGCCGATTTGATAGCCGGTAGCTGCATTTTGTCGATGCTTCCGTAAAAGTTATTGAAGGGCATTGTAATTAATCCTGTCCAGTGAGTCGATCCAGGTATTGATCGTATGGATCCTGGCATCATGCGCCAGGCGGAGGGAGGCAGATTGCAGATCGGCCTGATCTACCATTCGCAGCGATATCCAGGTTTTGGACCAGGCATCCCATACGCGCTCCTGCTGCGTTGGTTTGCCTTCATAATTTTGTAGCAGGAGTTCGAATTGTACCATTCTTGCTTCTACCCGCTTATCTTCTACCAACGACAATTTGCCCCAGTACAGGCGGTAGAATTTTTGGCGGGCAGTTTTATAATCATCGTTATCACGCGTTTCATTAGCCAGTATGGCAGCCACTTCTACCGCTTCGGCATAATATTCCAGTTGTTTTTCATAAAACATTTTTGAAAAGTCGCGGTTAGCCTGCCTGGTTTCTTCTGCTACCTTGCCTATTTTCTCTTCATTGTATTTTTTGAATTCATGCCAGGTGGCCCAGATGCCAACAATAATGGCCAATCCCTGCAATACCTTGGTAGTGGTCTCTACAAGATTGATCCTGGCAGGCGACTTGAATTTGGCAGCTACTTCAGCCTTGTATTTTTCCTGCAATTCAATATGCGTCTTTTCGGCTTCTGTCAACATGGCAACTGATTTAATAGAGGAAATAATGGCGCCTTCTAAAATAGCGCAATTACCAGCCTGTACCAATCACTCAAATGAGGTAGCTATACCAACAGGTTGAAGGAGACAAGAATGATCGTGAGCGCTATAAAGATCAAAGCCACCAGGAAAACGATGTCAGCAGCACTTTCCATCCTTTCCGACCGTACTTCCTGCCTGGAGCGCATGGACAGAAAAGAAAGAATACAACTGATCACGAGCAATATGGCCGCTATTCCTGTTATGTCGTCAATGATGGTGGCGCTGCCTGTTTTTGATATCTTGATAGAGGTCAATACAATGAGACAAAATCCCAGCAGATTGGAGGAGGTATTGAGTATATGGGGCGATTTTTCCTGGCTCATAATCACTTCGTGTGCAGTTTATCACAAATGTCTTTTAGCATTTCTAACTGTTTATGCTGCATATCATATAGAATCTTGATCTGTTCCTGTAACAGCACATCTATTTTCTGGTGCAAACTCCTGATCTCCAATTCCGCCTTCAGGTTTACGAGATAATCATTCTCTGCCCTTTTCCTGTCTTTTTCTTCCTGCCTGTTTTGGCTCATCATAATAACCGGGGCCTGAAGGGCGGCTACGCACGACAATACAAGGTTGAGCAGAATGAAAGGATAGGGGTCAAAAGATTCTTTGTTCGGGCCTAATAGATTATACAGTATCCATACAAGGATAATCAATGTAAAAATGATAATGAACTTCCAGCTGCCACCAAAGCGGGCTACTTTATCTGATACCTTTTGACCGCGGCTCAGGATATCAGTTGGCGGATTCAGCAGGTTGTTAACGATCAGTTCTTCTTCCTGGATGGATTGAGATACTATGCCCTGTAATTTCTTTAACTGGTCATCTTCCTGTGTAATAAGCGATTCGATTTCCTTTGTTGCCATATCGGATAGATTTGTAAAGTTTAAGATGTTCTACATCCTGAATTTACGCCGAATATCCTGTATGGCCATCTTAAATGGATGTTAACGGGAGGCAGTAGTCTGCAATAGCCAATGCAACCAGTCGAGTGCCACCTTGTCCCAGTTGAACGCATTATAATTGGTGGTGCCATCCGCATTCAGGCCAAAGAAGTTGTGTTCTGTGCCAATATAACCTTTGAAGGTGAAGTTGTTTTTATGCTGCCGGATCATATCCAGCTGCAGGTAATCATTAAATGGCGCCCCTACGTCTTTTGTACCGAAAGAAACTAATACAGGGATGGTTAATTTTTGTAGGTAGGTGATAGGCGGGATAGAAAAGCCATAGGTCGTTTTATGCGGGTCTCCTTTTGAAGCGTCACTGGCGGAGGGGTTGTCAACGATCGCTTTCCATTCTTCAATATCCTGCTCAGCTTGCCGGCTACTGTCGGTCTCATACCGCCGGCTATTGGTGACAATAGAAGTAATTCTTCCCATCGGGTTGCCGCCGGAGTAGATGAGGTGCGTGATGCGGGGAAAGCTGGCTGCCAGTTTAGCTACAATAGTGGCGCCCTCCGAGTGACCGGCTACCACAAGTTGAGTGCGCGTTATCCAGGATTGCTTTTGCAGGTATTTGATCACTTCGATGTTCCGGTTCACATAATAATCCAGGTAATTCCGGTCACTGTATGCTTTCGGATAGGAGCCTGTACTGTCTTTATAAGTGAGATCAGACAGCGTGCTCACATCTTTAATCAGGGGAACAGCGGGCTTACTAATGATAGCGAGGTGGTAATAGGTAGTCAGGCTATCTGGCTTAAATGGAAAGGTGCCATACACCACATCTTTGTTGTGAATGATCAGGGGAACAGGCTGGCTGCCCTGGCAAAATAAGAACAGCGGCTTGGGCTTTTGTTCATCTCCTTTTTTCGATTTGATCAACAGGTCAACTGTATCACCCTGGTAGAGCATCTGTATATGCCTGAAGCCATAATCGGCGGGCGATTTTTTTTGCGCAAAACATTGTACCACACAAAAGGATAGTAGAAATAAAATGCAGGTCTTCATACGGGAACTAAGCTAATACTTTTAATTTCTTTTCTTACGTTTCTCCTGGTCTTTGTATATTTTTTCAAATACTTCCCGGGGAAGGGTGAGCAGTTTATTGGTTTCGCAGTTCCAGATATTTACATATTTGGGTGTCATTACCAGGTGTTGCTTCCAGCCAGCAAATTTCGCATACAGCATGATCGTACATATATCAGTCGGTGTAATGAAATCGCCGGTTTCGGGCAAATGCGTATGCATGGCGCCAACCGTTGTACCCTCTCCATTTTCACCCTGTTTTGCCCCGTATCCTATGCTGATGATGTTTTTATGAAGTTGCTTCTTGCCCGTAAGTTGGTTTTGTTCATCATAGGTAAGCAGGTAGTCATTCCCGATGATCACCACACCATTCTCCTTCGGCCCTGTAAGCACATATACCTTTTTTTCACCCTGGAATATGATGGGCACCACATTGAGGCTGGTATTATTGTATTGCTTGAATAAGGTATCCTTGTTGATGCTTTGCAACGCACTGTGGCGTATGCGGAAAAGATTGTTTTCTGCAGCGGTAAAATCCCTTTCTGTCAGGTCGGCCTGGGCTGTTTTTACGGCATAGGTGCTATCGAACGATATCGTGCCAATTACCTTGGGTGTTTCGCCTTTGGAAAAGAAAATGCATTTCGCAACAGCCTCTTCCAGGTAGGAAAAGTAGCCACCGATCTTATCCCGGTCGCTGTACTTTTCGAGGAATATATAAGTGCCATACCAGGAGGCCCTTTCCGATCTGTACAACAGTTTTACGTCTTCTACAATGCGTGCTGCAATGACATCTTTATCATCCTGGGCGGTTGAATAGATGGCATACAGGATACAGCTTGCCAATGCCATAATTTTTTTCATCGGGGGCTGGGGTCAAAGCGCCTGTTGGTATACAGGTACCGTGTAAATTAAAATGTATCAGGGTCTATATTGGCGAAAATGGAAGGCGTGTTGACAGTAGGTTTTTGTTTTGAACCAGGGTACAGTTTTTCAAATACCTCAAATATGCTGTCTATTTCGTTGCTGGTGGAAGCCTGCACCGTAATATCAGTATAGTTGTTTCTGGCGTACCTGATCTTAAAGGTCAACTGTTTGTAGGACCTTTTCAGGAAGGAGTTGTCGTGTTCTTTCCGGTATTCTGCGAAGTACTCCCGTTCATTATCGAAACGCCATGATTCATCGCCTCTGGTAAGGTAGTAGAAGCTGGCTGGTTCGTCATTTTTTTGGGTGGTGATCACCTTGCTTAAGATGTGTTCTATCTTATCGGCAGGAAAATACGCTTGCGGGTAAAGTTTTGATTTTTCCATTTGACTAAGCAGTTTTAAGGTTACTTAAATCTAATCTATTTTTCCCTCGCCGGGCAAAAAAAATCCCATCCGCCATAAAGCGAATGGGATCAAGCTATTAGATATTCCCGGTATTCGGGATGGATATGCTCTAGGGGAATATGCCCAGTTCCGCATAGCTGGTAGCCACTTTGTTGATGGCTACTAAGTAAGCGGCAGTGCGCATGTCCGGTACCTGGGGATTGGCTTTCCAGGCTTCCATGATCTCGCGGGTAGCGGTGATCATCGTCTCTTCCAGTCCACTGCGTACCAGGTCTACTTCATCCGGACCGTGCATGATGAATTCACGCTCTTTTTTGTCTACCGCTTTACCGGTAAGGCCTTCAATTTGCCCCAGGATATGGGTATTGAGGTTTTCGGTAAAGCGCTTTTCCATACGGCCATAACGTACGTGGCTAAGGTTTTTCAACCACTCAAAGTAGGATACCGTTACACCACCTGCATTGAGGTACATGTCGGGAACTACCAGTATACCACGTTTGGCAAATATATCATCTGCTTCCGGTGTCAAAGGACCGTTGGCAGCCTCTCCAATGATCCTGGCTTTTACATTGGGAGCATTGGTGCCATTGATCACATTTTCCAGTGCGGCAGGGATCAACACATCGCAATCCATTTCCAGCGCATCCGTATTCTTGGCAAAGTTAGTACCACCCTTATAGTTGAGGATAGAGCCGGTTTTCTTGCGGTGCTCAAAAACAGCATCTACATCCAGTCCATCTGTGTTCCAGATAGAGCCTTCAAATTCGGCCAGGCCAACGATCTTGGCACCGGCTTCCTGGAAGAATTTGGCAGAGTGGTAGCCCACATTACCCAGGCCTTGTACTACTACACGCTTGCCTTCCACACCAACACTCAGGCCCAGCTTATCCATCTGGTCTTTCATGTTCAATACTTCGCGCAGGCCATAGAATACACCCAGGCCGGTTGCTTCCTTGCGTCCGCGAACACCACCCTGCGTTACGGGTTTGCCCGTTACACAACCCATGGCGTCAATTTCGCCGGGGCGCATGCTGGCGTATGTATCTACGATCCAGGCCATCTCACGTTCTCCCGTACCATAGTCAGGCGCCGGCACATCAATGCCAGGACCAATAAAGTTCTTCTTGATGAGCTCAGATGTATAACGGCGGGTTATCTTCTCCAGCTCATACGGCGTGTATTTTTTGGGGTCGATGGTGATACCACCTTTGGCGCCTGCAAAAGGAACGTTTACAATGGCGCATTTGTAGGTCATCAGCGCTGCCAGGGCCATTACTTCATCGAGGTTTACACTCATGGCAAAACGAATACCCCCTTTACAAGGCAGCTTGTGGTGGGAGTGTTGTACGCGGTAAGCCTTGATCACTTCGATCTTCTCACCGATCTTCACCGGAAAGTGCATCCGGTATACGGCATTACATTGTTTGATCTGTTCCAGGACGCCGGGGTCCCATTTGGTAAACTGCGCGGCTTTATCAAAACTCTTTTCCACCGCGCCAAAAAAACTGTACTCTGACATGATTAGCAATTTTTATGGTGAATCGTTATTTCAGTGAATTGTGAATGGTCAATAGTGAATAACGCAGTCGCTAACGGTTTGGTTGTGCTATTTATTTGTAATGGCGGTGAATATTTTGTCAATACCCTTACTTTTTAAAAAAGGAACCCCCGAAAATTTCGGGGACTTATTTACAGGCAAGGGCTGTTGATTGACTATTCATGCCGCCAATGGTCGGGACCTATTGACCTTTTTCGAGCTTCGTTATCTTACGGTCCAGGCGTATTACATAGATGATCAGTCCCAGCAGGATGGTAATAGCAACGGCCAGCACTACATAGATCTTACCATCTGCTCTTAAACCGGTAGCTTGTTCAGGGGGTGCGCCATTTTCCTGGGCGCTGGCCCACAATGCCGGTAGCAGGATAAACAGGGTGATTAGTAATTTCTTCATGCGTATTATAAATGGGAATGTTTTTTTTCTTCCAGTGCCTTATACCGCAGGTAAAGGGTGGTGATCCATACGCCCAGCAAGCTCCAGGCGATTACAGCAGGCCAGAATACTTTACGCATCTCGGGGTCCAGGTCACCACCGTTCAATCCGGGATTGCCTTCCACGCCTTTGCCACCAGGATGCAGTGATTCTACCAGGCGGGGCAGGATCAGGATCATGGGAATATAGATAAAATAAGCAAATATGTTGTAAACAGCCGCTACCCGGCCCCGTTTATCAAGATCGGTCATGGAATTGCGCAATACAAAGTAGGCGAGGTAGATCAACAAGGCGATAGCAACCCCCAATTGTTTGGGATCATTGTTCCAGGGCACTCCCCAGGTATAATTGGCCCAGATCATACCAGTTAGCAGACCAAGACAACCCAGTACAGTGCCGGTTTGGGCATATTGCCAGGCATACAGGTCATATTTAGGCTGGGGATCACGAAGGTATTTAATGGAATAGACCAGGGAAACGGTGATCAACACCAACTGGGCAAACCACATGGGCACATGGAAAAAGAGGTTGCGTATCGTTTGATAGAGATTGCCTATTTCAGGTACTTTCACTAAAAAGCCTGCAGTAAAAGTGTAGAGCAGCAAAACGATACAAAGTATTTTCCACCAGTATTGGCGCATAATTCCGGGCTATTGATGATAGATATTGGCGATTGAAGGATCGGGGTGAGACTTGCCAACTACCTGAATAGGGGGCAAAATTAGGGGAAGGGGTCTTAAAACAGAAATTTACTTAAAGGGGTAATGCGGCACCTAAAGGAAGTTAGTCCTTCCAAAGAAATGGGAATAAGATCACCGCCAGGGCTATTATCATAATATCCAGCCCCACCAGCATCAGGACGATACTGGTCAACCCCGCCTGGATCACATCCGAAAAGGCGGTGTTGGAAATACGCATCAACAGCAATACCTGGGGAATAATGAGGGGAAAGCCCATGATGGCCATCAGGGCAGCGTTTTGCTGTGCCCTTGCCGCAATAGCCGCCAGAAAGGTGAATACAAGGCTAAAACTGCAGCCTCCCAGGCACACAATACCTATAAATTTGAGCGGGTTGTGTACCGGATTGCCCAACAGCAACTGAAACAGCAACAGGCTTACCAGGCTCATTAACACCATTAGTATCACATTAAAGATCAATTTGGACAATACAAAGTCACGTGCGCCGGCAATAGTATAGAAGTATAGCATACGGCCGCGGCTTTCCTGCAGGAAGCTTTTGGCTACTGCATTGATACAAATAAAGAGCTGTATCATCCAGAACAGGCCATTCCATACCTTTTCCTCCGGTTCCGAGCCCATGGCCATATAAAGCACAAAAATGGTAGAAGCCACATACAGCAATACCCCATAAAAGGTATATTGCTGCCTGATCTCCAACAGAAAGTCTTTTTTTACCAGTGCCCAGATATGCTTCATTTGTTTACCAGCCATAAGAAGAGATGCGCGAAAATAAATAGTTCAGGGGGTTATTCCATTTACTTTTTACAGCATCTACCACTAAACCTGTTTTAACCATGACCAGCAGACTGCTTTTATTTGTCCTTCCGGTTATAACCATTCTCACCCTTGCCTGCCATACCAGCACCAGTCCGCGGCCCTGGCACTTGCAATTACCTACGGATACTACCTGGCATTTTGTGGCCCAATCCATCCTTATACCGGATGTCAATAATAGCCGTACCGATACAATGACGGTCTTCTTTAATCTCCGGTTCCTGGAAGAGCGGGACAGCGTGCTTACTTTGCAACTCAGGATAGAGGAACTGAAGCGTTCAGCATACCATTTTGCCGTTATTCTGCCGGGTAAAACTGCTGTGGAAATGGATAAGATGAATAGGGAATGGGAGGCATTTAAAGATTCCTGCCGGCAGGGGGTGGTAGAAGATTCCTTGGTGATAAAATGCAGCAGCCGGGGCGAACTGGTAACCGTGAATGGTGTAGAGAAGATACTGCAGAAAATAGCCATGACCACTGGCCACGATAGCCGCGATGTGTACAGTAGCCTGCAGGATATGTTCAGCACCAGGGCCATGGAAGACCTGATGAAACAATTGCTCTTTTACTTAAGGGGCCGACCTATACTGGTGGGTGAGAATTGGGTCAACAACTATACCCTGAATGCCAAAGCACCCGTGAAATACAGCAACCTGATCACGGTGCAACAGCTACAAGGCGATACCGTGCTCCTGCATACCAAAACGGCTGTGTCGGCCTGGACAGGAGAAGGTGGAAGGATATTTGCCAAAGGCGATCAGTGGGGCACCGTGAAGGCCAGCCTGGCTACCGGTATGCCCTGGCTTATTTCGATGGAAGATTCCCTGGCCACTAAAACAGATTATTACAGTGTAACAGCCCGCCGTGTATTCACTGTGCGGGCACGCCGGGAATATAGGTGACAGCTTTCGCATTCGTCGCAAAAGAAAGGCGTCACCTATATTCCCAGCGAAAGGTGTCACCTTTGGGTATCCTTAAAGTTTCTCATAATAACATTTCCTGCACCGGGGTTCATAATGGTCTTTCTCTCCCAGTAATACCTGGGAAGCGTCCGGTGATTTGCGGTAGGAGTAATTGGCAATATTGCCACAGCGCACGCAGATAGCATGGAGCTTGGTAATGAAATCTGCTTTGGCCAGCAGGTTGGGCATCTGACCAAAGGGCTTACCCATATAATCCATATCCAGGCCGGCCACAATAACGCGTATGCCTTTCAATGCCAGCTGATCACATACATCGGGCAGCTGGTCGTCGAAAAACTGGGCCTCATCAATACCTACCACATCTACCTCGCCGGCCAATAACAAAATGATTTGTGAATTATCTATCGGTGTTGATTGAATAGCTTTCTCATCATGCGATACAATATCGGTTTCATGATAGCGTGTGTCTACCCTTGGCTTAAAGATCTCCACCTTCAGGTTGGCAATGCGCGCACGCTTCAACCGGCGTATCAGTTCCTCTGTTTTGCCAGAAAACATAGAGCCGCAGATCACTTCAATAAAGCCGCGCCGTTCGCCTGATATATTTGGTTCTATGAACATGTTAACGGAAATAGGTATAATAATTGTTAACTTTATAGTCAATAACTAACCCATAAAGTACCCACTTAATCTATTATGGAGCGACTAAAACAATTGATCGGCAAATTAAATGAACAATTCGAACAAAATGCCGATAATAAACAACTATTAGTGACCACTCAACTCATTGAGGCGGAACTAATGCGGTTGTCCGCGGCCACAAGGGCGGCACAGGGCAGCTCCAAAGTCTCAGTGGTAATGCCCGCTGCACGTACAGTGTACAATACGGTGGTAGTGGAAACGCCTGTATTGGAAGCAAAAGTGAAGGAAGAGATCGTGTTACCTGTTGAAATACAGGAAGAAAAGCCAGTAAAGAATGGCAATGGCACCCATGTTCCCGCTGCCGCAGTACAAGCAGGTTTGCAATTCAACCCACTTATAGAAATACCCACCCTGGCGCACCAAACATCGGCCAAAGAGCTCAATGAGACCATGGCATCCGCCCAGGCTTCTCTTAATGATAAGTTAAAAGAAGAAAGAGTGGAAGTAGGGCACCGCCTCAACGATTCACCCGTTCGTGACCTCAAAAAAGCCATCGGCATCAACGACCGTTTTGTTTTTATCAACGATCTGTTCAGGGGTGATGAAGTAATGTATGAGCGCAGTGTAAAAACCATCAACGGCTTCCGCATCTATCCCGAAGCACAATATTGGATAGAAAGGGAATTGAAGATCAAATTAGGATGGGATGATTCCAAAGAGATCACCCGCCATTTCTATCAATTGGTTAAAAGACGGTTTTCCTGAATATATTGCAACACGGCATCAGTTGCTCCCGTTTTACTATGAACATATTGGCCTGCCTGTTGGCAGGCTTTTTTGTAAGCAGACTCATCAGCCAGTAAATCATTCAGCACTTTTTCCAGTTCCAGGGCTGTTTTAATGGGAAAGGCGCCACCTTCATCTACCAGCTCAGCTGCTTCTATATATTTCTCATATACCGGTCCAAACACTACTGGTTTGCGGTATACTGCGGCTTCCAGCACATTGTGCACCCCATCATCGCCAAAACCTCCCCCTATATAAGTAATGGTGGCATATTTATACAACCTCGACAGCATGCCGATATTGTCGATGATCAGTGTATTGGTAAGCTGCTGCTCACGGCTTACTGTGCCCGGAACGCGCTTTTGCAAAACCGAATAACGAATGGTATGCTTAAATAGCTTTTCGATCTCTTTGAGATGGCTCTCATGGATCTCGTGGGGTGCTATAATAAACCGCATATCCGGGTGTGTATTGGCATAATGGTCCAGCTCTTCTTCATCCTCAGGCCAGGTGCTGCCGGCCACCACAGTAGGATAGTTGCCACAGAATGTCTCAATGGCCGGTAGGGGTGTAAACTTCTCTACGATAGCCGCTACCCGGTCGAAACGGGTATCACCATTGACCGTTACATTTTTGGAGAAACCAATGCCGGCGAGTAGGTCTTTGGAAGCAGGTGTTTGCACAAACAGGTGCGTGAAGCTTTCTAATATGTATTGGTGCAGACGGCCATACCACTTGAAAAAGGGTTGATCGGGCCTGAAGATACCCGATACCAGCAGGGTAGGGATCTTCCGTTTTTTTAAGGCCGTGAGGTAATGATACCAATACTCATATTTTATCCAGATCACCAGGTTGGGGTGCACAAGGTCCAGGAAACGACGGGCATTGGCCTTTGAATCCATGGGCAGGTAAAACACATAATCGGCCCCTTCGTAGTTTTTGCGCACCTCATATCCCGAGGGGGAAAAGAAGGTTAGCAGTACTTTAATACCCGGATACTTACTGCGCAAAGCTTCCAGCACCGGCCGGCCCTGTTCAAATTCGCCCAGGGAAGCGCAATGCATCCAAACGAGTGGTGAAGGAGGCCGACTGTCGATCGCCGACTTCAACCTCTCCAACAACCCCTTCCTTCCTTCCACCCACAATTTGGCTTTAGGATTCCAGAGTGCTACAATACGTATTCCCAACAGGTAGAGGCGGCAAAAAATGGTATAGAAGAACAGGTGCACGGGTTAATAAATTATTATGCCGCAAAAGTCGGGAAAACTACAGGAAGTTATCACTTCCGGGGCGGGAAAGATTAGCCTGCAAATCCGTAAAAGATTGAAATCCATGGTTATTTAGCGGGAAACCGGGGCAAATTAATGGAGTAACCGGGCCAAAAGGGGGCCTGCTTGTGACCAGCAGCCCTATTAATCTGTATTCAAACTGTTCATAAATTAATAGTAAGCCGTAGATAAGCCGTCTCTTAAAAAGACAGCTTATCTACGGCTTATATACGGGTTATATACGGCTTATCTACAGCTTATCAAGTAAAAAGAACCGGATCAATCCCGGCTGCAAACCGGCTCCGGGCCGCCTCAAACAGGCAAAGAAGCGGGGTAAGACCATCAGCGTGTGATAAATAGAAGGGAATGGCAATACGAATTGAAATAAATAATTATATAATGCCTGCCGGGGCAGGAAGCCGGGCCTTTGAAAAAAAGTGATCCGAAAAGGTGGGGAATGGGTAAAATACGCTCTGGTTTAAGCGGCGGTTAGCGTAGGGATACGCTTTTCTATGGGATTTATCCCCAATTGACTGCGTTACTTACTATGCCCCCATTGCATAAACCAGTTTTTTGTGGTAGGTTTGTGCCCGTTTCAAAAGAAAACGTTGAGTATGCGGCCGATACAAATGGTGGATTTAAAGCAGCAGTATGCAAAGATTAAGCAAGGCGTTGATGCAGGTATTCAGGAGGTGCTTGACAATGCAGCTTTTATAAATGGTAAAGCAGTCACGGATTTTACGGCCGGCTTAACAAAGTACCTGGGTGCAAAACATGTAATTCCCTGCGCCAACGGTACAGATGCGCTGCAGATCGCTATGATGGCGCTGAAGCTGCAACCCGGTGATGAGGTAATCACTCCCTCTTTTACCTATATCGCAACTGTGGAGGTAGTAGCCCTCCTGAAGTTGAAACCGGTTTTTGTAGAGGTTGATCCCAAAACTTTTTGCATCGATCCCGCTGCTATAGAGAAAGCAATTACAACGAAAACCAAAGCGATTGTGCCGGTACACCTGTACGGACAAAGTGCCGATATGGAAGCTATCATGGAGATAGCCAACCGGCATGGTCTGTATGTAATTGAAGATACCGCACAGGCTATTGGTAGTGCAATAAAGTTCAAAGATGGTACGGTTAAAAAAGCTGGTACCATTGGCACCATCGGAGCTACTTCCTTCTTCCCATCCAAAAACTTAGGGTGTTATGGAGATGGCGGGGCAATATTCACCAACGATGACGCGTTAGCCAGCCAGATGAAAATGATTGCCAACCATGGTCAGAGCAAACGTTACTACCATGAAGTGGTTGGTTGTAACAGTCGCCTCGATTCAATCCAGGCTGCTGTACTGAATGTGAAATTACCACTATTGGATACCTATATTGCGGCACGCCAGGCTGCGGCTGATTATTATGATAAGGCATTTGCCCATCATCCAAAGATCACCACACCTGCCCGGGCATCGTATAGCGACCATGTGTTTCATCAATATACCCTCCTGCTTGAAGGTGTTGACCGTGATGGATTGAATCAGTATCTGGCTGATAAGGGTATCCCTTCCATGATCTATTATCCTGTACCCGCCCATCGTCAACAAATGTTTGAAGCATTCGGCGGCTCATCCTATATCCTCGAAACCACCGACTGGCTTACTGAAAGAGTGATCTCGTTACCAATGCATACAGAACTGGACGAAGAACAACTCCTTTTCATTACCAGCAATGTGTTGGAATTTATTAATAAACATTCATAAACCTTAGCCTACAGATAAAAGGCTTAGTTGAACCCTAACAAAAACGTTTCAATATGAAAATTGCTGTTGTTGGCACCGGTTACGTTGGATTGGTGACCGGAACCTGTTTCGCAGAAACAGGAAACGATGTTACCTGCGTAGATATCGACAAATCGAAAGTTGATAAACTTACGAACGGTCAGATCACCATTTATGAGCCCGGACTGGAAAAACTGTTCCTGCGCAATTTGAAAGAAGAGCGCCTGCGGTTCACTACCAGCCTGGAAGATGGTATCAAAGATGCTGCGATTATTTTCCTGGCCCTGCCTACACCTCCCGGCGAAGACGGCTCTGCCGATCTGAAATACATATTGGGCGTTGCTGATCATCTGGGTAAGATCCTCAAAGATTATAAAGTAATTGTAGATAAGAGTACGGTGCCTGTGGGTACTGCTGAGAAAGTACATGCGGCCGTATCTAAAAACTATAAAGGCGAGTTTGATGTGGTATCCAATCCTGAGTTTTTACGGGAAGGGGTGGCTGTGGAAGATTTCATGAAGCCCGACCGTGTAGTGATCGGCGCTTCTTCTGAAAGAGCTAAAAAGGTAATGAGCGAATTGTATGCACCATTCGTTCGTTCCGGCAACCCGGTTATCAACATGGATCTGCGTTCTGCCGAGCTCACCAAATATGCCGCCAATTCATTCCTGGCTACCAAGATCTCTTTCATGAATGAGATCGCCCAGTTGTGTGAACGCCTGGGAGCTGATGTGGATATGGTGCGCCGTGGCGTAGGTAGTGATGAGCGTATCGGAAAACGTTTCCTGTTTCCTGGTATTGGTTATGGCGGTAGCTGTTTCCCCAAGGATGTACAGGCCCTGGTAAAATCATCTTCAGAAGTTAGTTATGATTTCCAGATATTGAATGCAGTAATGGATGTAAATGAGCGTCAGAAATTGCACCTGATGCCCAAGATCAAAAAATACTTCAAGGACGACCTGAAAGGCAAGAAATTTGCAATGTGGGGATTGGCCTTCAAGCCCAATACGGATGATATCCGGGAAGCGCCGGCTTTATACATGATCGATGAGCTGACCGCAGCTGGTGCTACCCTGAGTGTGTTTGATCCTGAAGCGATGCCCAATGTAAAAGGTGTTATTGGAGATAAAGTAGAGTATGCTGAGAACCTGTATGATTGCCTGGAAGGCGCTGATGCGTTGATCATTGCCACCGAGTGGAATGAATTTCGCACCCCCAACTTCCTGAAAATGGTGACCGCCTTAAAGAACAAAGTGATCTTTGATGGCCGTAACCTTTTTGAAGGCAGTGCAGTGAAAGAGTTAGGATTCTATTATGAGAGTGTAGGAAGGGCAGTTGCCATTCCCGGACAGAAATAATTTTCCTGTAATCACTCCCTACAAACAACACCCAACATGGCAAGAAAGAGAGTACTTATTACCGGAGCAGCCGGATTCCTGGGTTCACATTTAAGTGACCGTTTTATCAAAGAAGGTTTCCATGTTATTGGCATGGACAACCTGATCACCGGCGACCTGAGGAATATTGAGCATTTGTTCAAACTGGAACAGTTTGAGTTCTATAACCACGACGTTTCTACCTTTATTCATGTGCCGGGAAACCTGGATTATATCCTGCACTTTGCTTCCCCTGCCAGCCCGATCGATTACCTGAAAATACCTATTCAAACATTGAAGGTGGGTTCTTTGGGTACGCACAACTGTCTTGGACTGGCAAAAGCTAAAGGCGCCAGGATACTGGTAGCCTCCACCTCCGAGATCTATGGTGATCCGATGGTGCACCCGCAAAATGAAGAATACTGGGGTAATGTAAACCCTGTAGGTCCACGTGGCGTATATGATGAAGCCAAACGCTTCCAGGAAGCCATGACCATGGCTTACCATACCTTCCATGGTCTGGAAACACGTATCATCCGCATTTTCAATACCTACGGCCCGCGCATGCGCCTCAACGACGGCCGTGCATTACCAGCTTTCATTGGCCAGGCTTTGCGTGGAGAAGACCTCACCGTATTTGGCGATGGTTCTCAAACAAGAAGCTTCTGCTATGTGGACGACCTGGTAGAAGGCATTTACCGCCTGCTGTTGAGTGATTATCACCAGCCGGTCAATGTGGGCAACCCCGATGAGATCTCCCTCAAAGAATTTGCAGAAGAGATCATTGCCCTTACCGGCACTAAACAGGAGATCGTATATAAACCCTTGCCTGTAGACGACCCCAAACAACGTAAACCGGATATTACCCGTGCTAAAGAAATACTGGGCTGGACACCGAAAGTAGGCCGGAAAGAAGGCTTGAAGATTACCTACGAATACTTCAAGTCGCTGAAGCCGGAAGAATGGTTCAAACAGCCGAAAGAATTTGTCAGCCGGTAAAACTGATAGATGGTCTGGCCCACATAGCGGGCCTGACTTGTTTTTAAACAGATCCGACAGTTGATTGGGTAGCCGGTAGCTGTTGGGCTTAATTAATATTCGGACATGTACCAGGAATTAGTTGATCAGAAAGCCAGGTTAGCTGTTATTGGTTTGGGCTATGTGGGCCTGCCAATAGCATTGGAGTTTGCCCGTAAAATTTCCGTTATCGGTTTTGATATCAATGCAAAACGGATAGAGTTGATGCAGCAGGGGATCGATCCCAGCAAGGAAGTGACTGTCGAAGAGTTTAAGGGTACGAATATTATTTTTACCGATAGCCTGGATGAATTAAAACAGGCCAATTTCTTTGTTGTGGCCGTACCTACGCCGGTGGATAAGTACAATGTGCCCGACCTGAAACCTTTGCTCAGCGCCTCCGAAACGGTGGGCAAGGTATTGAAGAAAGGCGATTATGTGGTGTATGAATCCACTACCTATCCAGGCTGTACAGAAGAGGATTGTTTGCCTGTGCTGGAGAAGGTCTCCGGTCTGAAAATGGGCATTGATTTCAAACTGGGGTATTCACCCGAACGGATTAACCCGGGCGATAAGGTACATACCCTGCGTACGGTGGTCAAAGTGGTATCGGGCAGTGATGCGGAAGCGCTGGATGAAGTAGCTAAAGTATACGAACTGGTGGTAGATGCCGGTGTACACCGTGCTTCTTCCATTAAGGTGGCTGAGGCCTCCAAGATCGTAGAGAATACACAGCGTGACCTCAACATCGCGCTGATGAATGAGCTGTCGCTGATCTTCGACCGAATGGGCGTTAATACTTATGAGGTGATCGAAGCTGCAGGCTCCAAATGGAATTTCCTGCGCTTTCAGCCGGGCCTGGTAGGCGGGCATTGTATTGGGGTAGATCCATATTATCTTACCTACAAGGCAGCCTCCCTGGGTTATGAATCGAAAGTGATCACGGCCAGCCGGTATATCAACGATGATATGGCCAAATACGTGGCGCGTAAGATCATAACCCATGTGTTGCGTAATTCCAATGATCCCAAAGTATTGGTGAAAGGGGTTACGTTCAAAGAGAATGTAAGCGATATCCGCAATTCGAAAATAGTAGATACGGTAAAAGAATTACTGGCCTTCAATATCCAGGTAGATGTGGAAGACCCTTATGCAGAAAAAGAAGAAGTGTATGAAGAATATGGATTGCATTTGGTGAAACAGCCTGCGATCGATTATGATGCAGTGATCGTTACCGTACCGCATAAACCTTATACCACCTTGTGCGATGCTGATTTTGCAGCTATCACGCGGGAACACGCATTGATTGCCGATCTGAAAGGGATCTATAAACATACCATCACGAGCAGAAAATACTGGAGTTTATAATGGCTAATTATACTAAAACCTTTATGATCACAGGCGGGGCCGGTTTTATCGGCTCGCATGTAATACGGTTGTTCGTAAACAACTACCCACATTACCGTATTGTAAACCTGGATGCCCTTACTTATGCAGGCAACCTGGAAAACCTGGAAGATATAAAGGACAAACCCAATTACATTTTTGAAAAAGGGGATATTACCGACGAGAAAAGGATCACTGAATTATTTGAACAATATCAATTTGACGGTATCATCCATCTGGCCGCTGAAAGCCATGTGGACCGATCTATTATTGATCCGCTGGCATTTGTGCGTACCAACGTTTTGGGTACGGTAACCCTGCTGAATATCTGCCGGCAGTACTGGAAGGGAGATAAGAGTGGCAAGCTGTTTTACCATGTATCTACCGATGAAGTGTATGGCTCACTGGGTGAAACCGGTTTCTTCACAGAAGAAACACCCTACGATCCCCGTTCGCCTTATTCAGCCTCCAAGGCTTCTTCCGACCATTTTGTGATGGCCTATCATCATACTTACGGATTGCCGGTGATCATGAGCAATTGTTCCAACAATTATGGCTCACACCATTTCCCGGAGAAGCTGATACCGCTCATGATCAACAATATCAAAAACAATAAGACATTGCCTGTATATGGTAAAGGGGAGAATGTGCGTGATTGGCTCTATGTAGAAGACCATGCGCGTGCCATCGATACCATTTTCCACAAAGGTAAGCCGGGTGAGAAATACAATATCGGCGGCTTTAATGAATGGAAAAATATAGATATCGTGCACCTGCTGTGCAATATCATGGATAAAAAGCTGGGCCGTGCCGCAGGCGAATCGGCCAAGCTGATCACTTATGTAACAGACAGACCGGGTCATGATATGCGCTATGCCATTGATGCCAGTAAACTGAACAAAGAGCTGGGATGGACCCCTTCCCTGCAATTTGAAGAGGGACTGGAAAAAACGGTAGACTGGTACCTGCAACATGAAGATTGGATAAAGCATGTTACTTCCGGAGATTACCAGCATTACTATACTGAGCAATACGCAAAAAGATAATATCATTTCACATGCCTTTCACCGAAACCGGATTTCCTGGGTTATTGATCTTTGACCCCCTTGTATTTGAAGACAGCCGTGGATATTTCTATGAATCTTACAATGAGAACACCTATGCTCAACAAGGCGTTACAACCCGATTTGTGCAAGACAATCAGTCTTGTTCCTCCTATGGTGTGATCAGGGGGCTGCATTATCAGCTGCAACCGCATGCACAAACCAAACTGGTACGTGTGCTAAGCGGTGTGATACTGGATGTGGCAGTAGACATCCGTAAAGGATCTCCCACGTTTGGTAAAGTGTGTGCAGTAGAATTATCGGCTCAAAACAGGAGGCAGTTATACATACCCCAGGGCTTTGCCCATGGCTTTTCTGTGTTGAGTGAAACGGCGGAGGTATTGTATAAGTGCGATTCATTCTACAACAAGGAAAGTGAAGGAGGGATCATTTACAATGACCCTGCCTTGCAGATAGATTGGAAAATAGCACCAGACAAAGCCATTGTATCAGATAAGGACATGAAGCTTCCTGTACTGGCTGATTGCAAAAACAATTTTGTGTTTGAAGGTTAATCATACGTATGGCAAAGCCTAAAATACTGGTTACGGGTGCTAATGGACAGGTGGGTATGTCGCTCAGAACTTTGTCTGCAGCTTATCCTGCCTTCGATTTTGTTTTTCTTACCAAAGACGAACTGCCCATTCACCGGTTTGAGCTGGTAAGCCAGTATTTTGATGTAGTGAAACCTGCCTATTGTATCAATGCAGCAGCCTATACGGCTGTTGATAAAGCAGAGGCGGACAAGGAAACTGCTTTCCTGGTCAATGGCGACGCGGTAGGCGTGCTGGCATCGGCTTGCGCTAAGTACAACACCAAATTCATCCACATCTCTACAGATTACGTTTTTGACGGTACTTTACCGGAACCTTATAAAGAAGATACGCGTACGAACCCTGTGAATGCTTACGGGGTTTCCAAGCTGCGGGGAGAAGCCCTGTGCTTATTCTACAATCCTGATGCAGTGATCATTCGCACAGCCTGGGTGTATTCGGAACATGGCAATAACTTTGTGAAAACCATGTTGCGCCTGATGAAAGAGCGCCCGGCCATCAATGTGGTGAGCGACCAGGTAGGAGCGCCCACTTATGCAGAAGACCTGGCGAAAGCGATGCTCAGCATTGTGAGTGCGGAAGGAACCGGCTGGACTCCTGGTATTTATCATTACAGCAACCAGGGCCGCATTAGCTGGTACGATTTTGCGGTGGCGATCAAAGAGCTCTCCGGCAGCACCTGCGCCGTAAATCCTATTCCTACTGCCCAATATCCTACGCCTGCCAAAAGGCCTTCTTTTTCTTTATTGGATACACATAAAATACAAGCTACCTATCAATTGACGATCCCGGCATGGAAGGACAGCCTGCAACGTTGCCTGCAACGTTTGCAATAGGACAGTTATCTGTGAGGGGTTGCTATGAGAGGTGACATTACTGCGAGAGGTGACACCTTTCGCTTGCGTCGGAAAAGGAAAGGAGCTACTTCTGATTAGTTTAATATTATGAACAGACATTGCGATATAATCTGCTTTACCTTATCAAGATGGGATTCCACCATCTCGTCGCCAGCCCTGGCATTGGCCATCGAGTTTGCTAAAAACAACCGTGTATTTTATGTGGAGCATCCTTTCTCCTGGAAGGATTATGCAGGTATGCGCAATACCGCACAAATACAATCCCGTAAACCAGCTTTGCTGAAAGGCAAGGACATTTATAGTAATCCGCCTTCCCTGCCTTCCAATATCACCGTGGTAACGCCCAGGCTTACTATCCCGGTCAACTTTCTGCCACCGGGCGCCTTGTACAATGGCCTGGCTAAGATCAATGATAAGATCGTGCTGAAAGTGATCAGGCAGTTGATCAAAGACTACCAGGTAAAGGACTTTATCTATGTCAATTTCTTTGACCCTTATTTTGTGCGCAGCATACCGGCTGATATCAAACCTGTATATAGTGTTTACCAGTCGATGGACGATATTTCGCAGGTAGCTTATTCCAACCGGCACGGTAGCCAGCTGGAGGAAGAGATCATCCGCAATTTTGATTTTACCCTGTGCACTTCCAAAGAGCTTACCAGGTTGAAGAGCGCCTTTTCGCCCAATACATATTTCCATCCCAATGCGGCCGATATTGATATCTTTAAAAAGGCCGCTATTGAAACGCTACCCAAGCCAGTAGAACTACAGGGTATTACAAAGCCTGTTATTGGTTATACCGGCAGTATTGAATACCGATCAGATTTTGAATTGCTGAAGAAGATCGCCGAACACCATAAAGACAAAATACTATTCCTTGTGGGGCCCATTCAGGGAGAAGAGCACAAGGCGGCGGGCCTCGATAAAATGCCCAATGTGGTCTTTGCCGGTGCGCGTAAGATCACGGAGCTGCCCAATTACCTGCAGTACTTCGATTGTGTGATCATTCCTTTCAAAAAGAATACCCTTACCAAAAGTATTTACCCGCTCAAGATCAATGAATACCTGGCAGCCGGCAAACCGGTAATCGCCACCCATTTTTCAGAAGATATTTATACGTTCCGGGAAGTAGCTTATGTGGTAGATAGCCACGAAGAATTCCTGCAAACCATTGACAAGGCAATCGCCGAAAACAGTGAGGAGCGTAAGCAGGCCCGAATGAAGGTTGCCTCCACTAATACCTGGACGGCCAGGGTAGAGCAATTCTGGCAAATACTGGAGAAAGGAAAGAAGGCTTAAGAGGTGGAAAGGTTAACTGCTTGAATAGGGTAGGGACGAATGCACGCCATGTCTAGATACATTCTGATACTTTTTATTGGCATTTACTACAGCCTTCCGGTGTGCGCGCAGCGGCCCGGTAATATGCTTTCTTTTGATGTAGGCACCGATGTAAAGGTGACCATTGATTTTCCCCCTGTAATGAATAAGCAAAGGCCCACGACCCTTGTTTTCTTTGCACTGCCCAATGGAAATACCACTGCACAAACCATGGGAAAAAAGATAACGGCGGGTGAAGACTGGCATTTTGATATACAACATATACGTGCCCAGACTGCATTTGTAAGAAAGGCCTGGAAAAAACACCAGGTAGTAGTAGCCTACCTGGAGAATACGCAGAAAAGCTGGCCACAATGGAAAACACTCCATGCCAATTATAAGGAACTGATACAGCATATTACTGATACTGTGATGGACCAGGTACCTGCTGAGCGGAAAAACGTTTACCTCAATGGACATAGCGGCGGCGGGCGGTTCATCTTCAGTTACCTGGATGGTGTGGACAGTATTCCAGCTTTTATACAGCGCATCAGCTTCCTGGACAGTAACTACGGGTATGACTCCACCTACACCGGCAAATTGATCAATTGGTTACTGCGCAATAAGTCTGCCTGTTTGAATGTATTTGCTTATAACGACAGTGTGGCTTTGTATAATGGGAAACCGTTGGTATCAGCTACCGGCGGTACCTGGTACCGTAGTCACCGTATGTTGGAGCATCTGTCTGCTGCTTTTGCCATGAAGGAGGTTCGTAATGACAGCCTGATCGTTTACAAAAGCAGTGATGAACGCATTCAGTTTTTTCTCAAGACCAATCCCGACCGGAAAATATTCCATACACAGCAGGTAGAGCTGAATGGCTTCATTCATTCCCTGTTTTGTGGGACGCGTTATGATTCCCGTCATTACCAATATTATACACAAAGAGCCTATTCAAAGTATATTGAATAGGCTCTTTGTATGATTATAGTGTTTACTGCGTAACGCAGTTATTGATTTATTTTTTTACCCCTGCTGAATCTTTGGAAGCACCTTGCTTGCCGGGATTGCGCCAGGCGCCTGTCATCCGGTTGACGATCTCTTTAACGACTGTATCGAATTTCAATACCTGATCGGGGTTACAAAGGGCGCGTACCTGTTGGAAATGCTGGAAGGTGATCAGATCCAGTTGTTTTTGTAGTATCCCAATTTGATCTGCTTTTTCCTGCAAAACAGAATCTGCCGGAGTGGGTTCTTTTAACAGATCGAAAAATCTCTTTTTGGTATTGCGAATGGAGTCCATGAGGGGCTTTTGCCGGCTCAGCATGGAGTCTCTTAATTTCCAATAAACAACTTCCTGGTCCTTATCGAGCTTCAGTTCATTGACCATGAATTGTCCCATTTTCCGCTGGCGGTCGCCATCACTCTGGCCCTGACCTTGTTTTGGATGGTCGGGCGTTCTCATTGACCAATAAATGGACAAGGTGATGATGTTGGTTACCAATAAGATAGCTACTAATAACAGTAACCATTTTTGCCTTGGAAATTTCGTCATGGTGCTACAGGGGTTTCATCATATACGGGGTATGTACCCATCGCGTAATCGGATGCCAAAAGTTGCTGTTGGGTGTTTTCAACCGCTACGGATTTATCCTGGTGCCACATTTCCATAATGGCCGTGGTATTCAGAATGAGGACAATAGCTGCAAGGCTCAAAGCCAGTGCAGGCCTTGTAAGCAAGCGTACGATCGGGCCACCTGTATTCTCCAATTCCCGTTCCATCCGGCCCCGGAGGCGGGTATAAAAGAACGCGGGCGCCTTGGCCCTTTGGATTCCCTCCAGGCTGTTGAGCACCTCATCGATCCCTTGTGGATTGTTCGGCTTGGTTGACATGATCTTGTAATTTATGTAAACTATATTATTTGACGTTATCAGATAGTAAAACCTGCGAATATTAGCCCCCCTGCTGCAAATGTTTTTCCAGTATTTTCCGAAGGTTTTGCCTTGCCCGGAAAAGTAAGGATTCCACTGCGGAAACAGAAAGCCCCATTACATCTGCAATTTCCTGATAACTAAGCTCTTCTGTTTTATGTAGGGTAAATGCCGTTTTTTGATTTTCGGGCAGTTGCTCGATGGCTTTAAATAGCAGGGCTGCCTGCTGTTTCCTGTCCAGCGCCACTCCCGGATGATAAAAGTCAACAGGGTCGTGCAACAACTCATTATCGGCCCCAAACAAACTGGTCAGGAAGGCAAACCGTTTTTTCCGCTTTTTGCTCCGGATATGGTCCAAAGCTTTGGTGGTGGTAATACGGTATATCCAGGTGGATAGGCGGGCATCTCCTTTAAACTGGTCGATCGATTTATATACCTGGATAAAGACCTCCTGTGCTACATCTTCTGCATCAGAATCGTTCTGCACCACACCTAGGGCGGTATTAAACACCATATCCTGGTAACTTTCTACCAATGTTTTGAAAGCCAGCTCATCACCCTGCCGGAGAAGTAGTATTAATTCCTGTTCATTCAAGTAAAATCGCCCGATTAGAGTTTGGCGCTACAACTTACGAATTCCTTCGGAATTACAAAGAGTCTCCATACATAAACTTGCCCGCCAACCTTTAATAGACAAGCTTTTAGGTTTCGCTGTCGCATTTTGCCTGAAAATAAACGATAGTTTTGTACAAACCCGTATGCATGAAGGGTAAAAAAATGATTTCCCGCAGATCCAGAAAGGAGCTGCTCAACTATATCTATCTCTTGTTGATCTTTTTTATTGGCCTGGAAATTATCCTCCGTATCCATAATCCTTTTAATCTGAGGTTGAAGGGAGATAAGATCATACTTCCCGTAAACAGGCACCAAACAATTACCAATACCATCAATCCTAAGCTGGACGCTGTTGTTATCAACGACCGGAATGGCCTGGGCTTCCGGGGACCTGAATGGCCGGCAGGCGGCGAAAAGCACCTCACGCTCATTACAATAGGAGGGAGCTCTACAGAATGTCGTTTTCTGGATGATCGTCGTACCTGGCCCTTTTTGCTGGGTCAAAAGCTGGGCGATTCCCTGAACAAAGTATGGCTGAATAATGCAGGGATGGACGGACACTCTACCTACGGGCACCTTATTATGCTGAACGATCATGTCAAGAAATTAAAGCCTTCGGTTGTACTGTTCCTGACAGGCATCAATGACGTGGAAACAAGCCAGCCTTCTTTCCACGATAACCTGAATACCAGGGGCGGCTGGTCTGACTTCAGGCATTATGTTTTTGAGAACAGCGAGGTACTGAACCTGCTCTTAAACCTTTCCCGGGGATGGCGTGTACAAAAGTTCAATAATCCAACGCACACTATGCTGGAGATGAACAATGATAAATTGCTGTCACTGTCCGATTCGGTGATCAATAAGCGACTGCGGGAGCAGGCGCCTTACCTGGCAGCTTACAGAAGCAGATTATTGCAATTGGTAGATACCTGCAGGGCGAATAATATCATGCCTGTATTGATCACCCAGCCCAATCAATTTGGAGCAGGAAAGGATTCTGTAACGGGCTCTGATCTGGAATTATTTTACGTGGAACCGGCGCTCAACGGCAAATTGTTGTGGACCATACTGGAAGAATACAATGAGGTGGCACGTGCCCTGGGCAGGGAAAAGCAAATTCCGGTTCTTGACCTTGCCCATGAACTTCCCAAGAACAGCCTTTACTTTTACGATGCCTCCCACTTTACCAATGCCGGCGCAGAAAAAGTAGCTTCCCTGCTGGTCAATGATCTGGCCCCCATACTGGAAAGGCAATTCCCTGCATATAGGAAGACAGCTAATTAGCTGTCTCCATAAACCTTTTCAATACCAGCCCGAGCCTCCATTAATCTACCAGGAAGGTTTTGTCGGCCAGTGCCATGGCTGCAATTGCATCCTTTCGTTTAAACACCACGCCTTTTTGTTTGCTTGCAAATTCAATGAATTCCCTGGCGGCCTGCACCATTTGTGGAGTACCGCCAATGCGGTCATGAAAGCTTACCGACATCATCCTGCGCTTCCTGGCTGATTCAGCATACAGCTGTTTGAATTCCAGTTTCAGCTGCTGCAGGAATTGATCAGCAGAAAAGTTCTTACCTTCTATCAGTACAATGTCATTGCAACGGAGTGTGTAGGGGACTACCACAAAAGGGTGATTATTGACGGTAGTGATAAAAGGTTCATCGCGGCTCAGGTCGTCAATATGATATACGAATCCCAGCTCCTGCAGGATCTTTAGGGTATTTTCTCCTCTTCTCAGCCAATTAGCATTATAGCCAACAGGCGTCTGGCCTGTCACTTTTTTTACGGCCTCCACACCATCCTGTATAAACTTCTTTTCTTCTGCGTAGGGCAGGTTGTATTGCGATTGCCAGTTCATGCCATGTGCTGCGGCTTCATGACCACGTTGCACAATCTCTTTGGCCAGCCCTGCATTATTCAATACAGCAGCGCCTACCATATGCGAGGTTACTTTGATATTGTATTCGTCCCACAGATCAAGCATACGGGGAATTCCTTCCTTATATCCGTATTGATACCAGGTAGCTGCCGGCAGGTCTTTGTATCCTTTCTGCATGTTTTGTGGAAAAGGGCTTTCAGCATTGTCGGGCTGTCCACCTGCTTCAAATTGCATTGAAACAGAGATCACCAGTTGTGAGCCATCTGCCCAATGGGTGGCAGGCAATTGTTGGGACGTAGTAGATGTAGCTGCTAACATATCAAGGGGATTGATCAGTGCGGCGACGCCGGCCAGACTGCTTTGTTTAATAAAATTTCTACGCGGGTTCATGGTTACTTGCTTTTGAATAAATTATCGACTGCATAACTATTGAGGTGTATCAGGGATAGCAAACCAGCCAGAAAAAGCAAGTGTATCAACTGAGAGGGCAATGCGCTCCATTCTTCGATCAGGCAGGATCCGAAAATAAGTAGCAGCATCACAATGCTGCCGGCAATCAGTGCTCCCCTGGTAAACAAGCCGGTGATCAGCAATAGCCCGATGCCAAATTCAGCGACCGGCAATGCGTAGCTAAAGGGCAATACCAATGACCGGGGAAGCATGGAATTAGCAAAGTTGCCAATCATCCATTTACTGAAGCCCTGTAGTTTGGGCAGGCGCACCAGCCCATGGCCAAACAGGCTGAGCCCAATGCCTAAACGGAGGAAAACAAAACTGAGGGTGTTGTTGATCATTGTATGTTGTTTTTTCAATGCTTAAATGGTTACAACAATCTTGCCCAGCGTTCTGCCGGTTGCAAGGGTCTCGTGAGCTGCTGCCATTTCTTCGAAGGGGAATGTTTTTGATACATGCGGTTTGATGATCCCTTTTGCCAGGAGATCTGCGATGGACTGTATGTCTTTTTCATTGGGTGATACCATAAAGAAATATCCGTTAATACCTTTTGCTGTTGCTTTTTCTTTAATCAGGTCAGCAAATGCGGATACAATGGAGAGTGCAATGCCACCTTTCTTCACCACTTCAAAGCTGCGCTCAATATTGTCACCGCTTATAGGGTCCAATACAAAGTCGTAATCGCTGCCGGCAGCATCCAGTGGCTGTGTATGATAATCAATATGCTCATCAGCGCCCAGGCCCAGTACTAAGGTTTTATTGGCAGCCGATGAAGTACCCACTACATAAGCACCAAGATGTTTGGCTATCTGCACAGCAAAATGCCCCACACCTCCGGCCGCAGCCTGAATTAATACCCGCTGACCAGGCCGCACTTTTGCTTCGGTAACCACCGCCTGCCAGGCCGTTAAGGCTGCAAGGGTAGCGGCTGCCGCAGCTTCATGGGTAATAGTGGCCGGTTTTAAAGCCAGGTGGCTGGCTGGTGCTGCTACGTATGCTGCATAGGCATTGCCCAGTCCGGGGAAATTGACCATACCAAAAACTTCATCGCCAACCTTGAACCGGGTAACGTTTTTGCCAGTCTCTACAACAACGCCCGATACATCCCATCCAAGTACAACAGGGAGCAGGTCTTTAATCCTGTTTGCCATACCCTTACCTGAACGGGTTTTTATATCTACCGGATTGATACTTAGTGCCTTTGATTGAATCAATACCTCGTTA
>CBIHOV010000046.1:0-67378 GCA_966211765.1 uncultured Paraflavitalea sp. | reverse complement strand
TCTCCGCATCATAAAAATACCGGTGGGTGAACTGATCGGTATAACCGGGCTGGTATTTTACTTTATTGACCTTGCCGCTGATAAGGTCGTACTCATAGACCATTTTTTTCCAGCGGTTGGCGTTTTTGTTCATGAGGTTGGGCTTCACATCCGAGCGCCCATAATCCTGTAGCAGGGTATCCACATTGCCATGGATATCATAACTGTAAAAGCTGGCATGGTCAAAGGCCGCGGTCACTCCCGGTATGTCGGTATAGGTTACATAGCTCACCCGGTTGCGCAGGTTTTGCTGGGCCACTACCAGGGTAGGTTCTATACCGGTAAATGCATCATAAGCTATATCATAGATGGTATTGGTCACTTGTTCGCGATTATTGAGCAAGCCGGTATGCCAGCTGTTCAATGCCGTTGTATTGCGGGTAAATGTATCGTTGATAACTGTATTCTGGTTGTCTTTCACCTGCCCTACTTCGGTAATGCGGCCGAGCCAATCGTATTTGGTATAACTAAAGTAATTGTTGTTGCTGCTGCTCATGGCCAGCTGGCGGGCATTGCGGCTCAGAGTCAGGCGGCCCAGCCTATCGTACCAGAAATCGGTCCTTCCACCATCGGGGCTTTTTTGCGCCACCACCTGGTTGAGGGTATTGTAGCGGTACTGGGTAGGCATCAGGTGCTTGGGCAGTTTCGCAGTCCCGATTTTGCGGGCAGCGCTCACACTATCCAGCCAGAGTGAATCGTAATTAGGACGTACGCCTGCGGGGGCGATGGTCTTCACCAGGTTGCCCGCCTGATCATAATAATACAGGGTATAATGGTATTCGCTCACCTTATGACGTACGGTGAAGCGCTCATACTTATAGGCCTGCATACATTTGGCCAGGTAATTATTGTCGAACCGGCCTTTGAGGCTGTCAGTGTACCGGCGGTGCAGGTCCTGTGCTTTGCTCATGATGAAGAAAGTAGAATCGCTGCAATTGTCGATGGCTTCCAGCAAGGTGGGCGGGAAGGCCGGTTGGGCACGGCCGCAAAGGGTGAGGTCTTGTTTGGCACAGGCGTCCATGGTAATACCACATTGCCTGTACAGTTCAGTAATGTCTGTGTAAGTCAGATTGGTATTGTTCCGCTTGTTGAAATATTGGGCGTAATCAACTTCACAGCCCCCGCACTTGAGGGAGCGGTCGGGAATGGCCAGGTTTTGAGCATCATTGAACTCCTCGTTGTAGAGGTAACGGCCGTTCACATCAGCGATCCTAACATAATCGATCTGCCCTTTTTGTGACCAGGCTGCTGGAACAATACCCAATACCTTTGTCATAGGAGCAGTCAGGGTTCGTTGTCCCATCAGCACATTATCAACGTACAACTTAAAGTCAGTACCTCTGAACCGAAACCGCACTACCCGCCAATCATCAAAAGTCAAAACTGGCACTTGCTCAACACGGCAATCCTTCAATGGATCGGAAGGACTATTGTGGGTACAGATAGCCGCCCCATTACCTACAGGTGCATAGTTAAGCGAAGCCAATAATTCCCCAGTTGGAGTTTTGTCGGCTAATACATATAGCCACCAATAGGCCCTGTAGCCCCCCTGGATTA
Source organism: uncultured Paraflavitalea sp. (assembly GCA_966211765.1). Lineage (GTDB taxonomy): Bacteria > Bacteroidota > Bacteroidia > Chitinophagales > Chitinophagaceae > Paraflavitalea. Next base: position 65,782 of record CBIHOV010000046.1, on the reverse strand, counting down.
CGGAATTGTAAGGAACCTTTAAACGCATTTCCAGGTCAAAACCCGCAGGATCCATGCATAGAGTATCATGATAGTCAAAATCAACATTGTCAAATTGGGGCGTACCGGGTAAAGTATCTGTGTAATAAGCGGGTAACCCAAGCACTCCATTCTTTATTAATTCACCCAACGGAACCCCCAGCTTGTAATGATAAGATCCTCCAAAATTAGGCCTCCAGTGGGTGGTATCTGCACCACTGGCATCAAGGTGGGGTATGCCGCCATACTTCTTATAATCATTGAGCCAGTTGGTGAGGGTATCGCAGGTTGGCATACTGCCAATTGGGTTACACGGGGCTAGCGGCAAGCCAGCAGCACCATACAAAGCAGTGATCTGACTATAGGTATAACTGGTGCCTTTCTTCGTGTTGAAATATTGTACAAAATCCGACTGGCAATCCGGTACGGTACCAGGACAGAGGAATGCAGGATCGGGCAGGGCCGGATTATTAGGGTCGAGATAGTCTTCGAAATAGCGCACCTTCCCACTGGCATCATACAGTTTTACCCAATCGATGGCACCATGCTTGGTATAATAGGTCACCCCAAAATTGGGAGCATTCTGTATCGCGGTGTCTGAATTGCGGTTGAACTCCGCAAACAAGGTCCCATTGAAGTAAAACCGGTATTTATTGGGCGTGAGCTGCAGCTTTATGGTAAACCAATCCCCCACCACATTGGGATTGGCGCTGGCCTGCCATACGGAAGCCGGGTTGCTATCTATATCATAGCCCCATTGGCCATTGTCTGAACTCACGGCCGTCAGGAATAGACCGCCGGCATTTCGGGTAAATGTACCGATCAGGCCAGCTCCGCCTGCATAAAAGATATGCCCGCTGGGATAGTTTTCTAAAAACTTCATCCTGAATTCAAAAGAGTACCCCCCGTCACTGACACAGAATTTCTTTCCGCCATTCAAGGCAAAGCCGGTGTTGACATTTCCCGCTATATTTATCCTGATGGAATCTGACATGACCAGGGTACCATTCTGCACAATCTGGCCCAGGCCAGTAAAGAGCTTGGGAGGGGAATAGGCGGTTGTGGTAACGCCATAGTTCTGCTGCCTGTTGATCTTAAAACTGTCTATTATCTGTTGCAGGCCGGCACTATTGTCACACGCAGCGGGCAGTTTACCACAGTTAGCGGTATACAATGAATCGATCTGGTTGCTGGTATAGCTTTTACCAGTACGACCATTAAAGTAAGTAACAAATGCAGCTGAACAATCGGCTGAAGTTACGGGACACAAATAATCTGCAGCGGGTATAGCCGGATTGTCTGGATCCAGGTAATCTTCAAAATATTTCAACTGATCATTGGCATCGTACATTTTAATGTAGTCAAGATTACCCTGGCGGCCTATTAAGCCAATCGTATAATTAGGTACACTGAGAATAGGATCGGCGGGATTGCGGGCTTTATCTGTCAACAATACACCGTTAAAATATACATAATAACGAGAAGGAGTAATTTTCAGCTTCACCGTAAACCAGGTAGTGGGCGATCCGGCAGCATACAATCCTTTTGCTCCATAGTTTTGTACCATCCCATAAGCATCACTAATGTAAGAAAGGTACATTCCGAAGGAAGCCCTGCCAAAGACTGCACCAAAGCCACCAGGCGCCAGGTAAAAGAGATCCCCAGTCACGTTGTCGGTCAGAAAGCGCATGCGCACCTCTACACTGTACCCTTCGGCCCAGCAAAAGGTTTTACCACCACGGGCTGTAACTTCCACATTATTATACCATCCACTGGGCTGCTGACGAATTGAATCCGGTAAGCGAAGCGTACCATTGTATACAATATCATGGAGGTCAGTGTAAATAGTGGGGCTATTGGTACCAAATGAAGTTATGATACCATGTGTTTGTTGCCTCACTTTCTTAAAGTCGGCCGCAATATTTTGCAAACTATCACAGACCGGGCTGGCTAGTTCTCCGCTACACTGTATCTTAAATAACAGGTATTCTTCTGCCGTTTTCACATACCCCAGGCGGTGGTTCATGAACTGCTCATAGACCAGGTTTTTACGGATCTGTGCAGAATCGGTGGTAAGGGTATCGGATAGGATGGGTGTAACACCCGGGAACTGCTGTTTGAATGCATCATTCAATTGTTTGAACAGATCGCAATCCACGCATACATCATTGGCGCTGCACTGGAATACCGGTGGCAGGTAAATGGCTTTGGATACAAAATCACAATCCGTGGCCGGGAAATCAATATTGCCGCACAGTGCGAGCAGGGTATTAAGGGTGGAATCGGCAATATCAGTTTGGAATACCCGCTTCAGGTAATTGGAAAAGCTGCCATACAAGCTGCGCTTCGGCTTGTATTTGGTATACAGGCGTGAGATATTATTGCACTCGCAAGTATCGGGTTTGCTGTACAATGGTTTATTGCCGTTGATCACCTGCTGGTCATAAGGCCTGGGCACAGAGATACCATAGGCATTGCAATTTACTTTATCAGTAATGTTATTGATGGTATTATAGTGCTGCAGGTAAGCTTCAAAGCTGCGCAGGTAAGCGGGGCGCGTGCTGGAAGGTTTTACAGAGCTGGAGCCATAAGGATGCTGCAGATCGGAGCCTTCTTTACAAATATCAAGGAGGGCGGGTATGATGGTATTGTTGAGGCTGGCGGTGTCATATTTTGCACAAGGCGCCAGGGCTTCCAGCCAATGGGTAACATAGGATTTGCAATTGTCACTATAGTATTTTTCAGCCATGGCATTGGCTTCGGCCGTACTGGAAGGCATGGGTGGCAGGGAGTCTGATTGCATCAGCTCAGCTGCATCGGTAAAATGGGGCTGATGGCCGGTGGCTATGATCGCTGCGGCGGTCATGCACCCCCCGCTTTCACATCCTTTCACCCACTTGTTCACCAGGCGGCGTTTTACTTCGAGGTACAACTGGCGGAAACTGCGCCAGGCCATATCCATCTCGGCTGCACACATGGTGGCTGCATTAAAAGCCTTGTCGTTGGTCTTATAATCGTTAACGCATTTTTGCGAATTGCTTTCGCCGGGGCACATCACGGTAATGGTGGCCACGCTCCACAAACTCAGGTTTTGTGGAGTAGCGCCGCCATCTACCTTAATGGTCCTGTATTTATTGAGGGAATCCCTTAAGCTGGTTTGGAAAATACCACTCTGCAGATTGTACAAGGGATCCTTACCGGCGCCGGCGGCGCCAAAATAAGGGGTTACTGTTATATCATCAACCGGGTTGAGATAACCCGCTGCCCTGGCTTCGGCATAAGTGTCGATGGCTTCAAACTTCCGGTCCCAGGCATGGCTGGCCTCCAGCTCGGTATAGCGGCGCAGCTTGTCATATTCAGGGTGCTTCATCAGCAAGGCTTCGGCCCAGCTGGATTGAAAACGTTGGGCAAACTGTTCGGCCGTGAGCTTTTGCGGAGGCACCAGCTTGCCAATGGCTTCATCAAATACCAGCTCGGGCTGACCATCGGCATTGCGGTAATTGCTGATGAGGGTATAAGCAGCCAGGGTATCTTTTGTTTTGTTATCGCCGGTAGAATCCACGCGCGAATAGAAAATAGAATAGCGGTCGTCCAACCGGTCAATATTGGCATACTGACCCGAAGAAGGCATCATGTCCATCAGCATGCTTTTGCGGATGGAAACGGTATCGCTTTCTTTATCGCACAATTCCAGGCAACGCTGTTTGGCTTCCTCAAAGCTTTGGCGCGCCATACTTTCATAGGCGGCTGCATCTACGGTTGCAATTCCATTGTTGCTCATGAACCGTGTACGGTAAGCGGTATAGTCGCCTACCTCGGCTTCGCAGGCTGCACAACTGGGCTTACAATCTATTGCCAGCTGGGCCCGCAGGGCGCGTTGCTCAGCAATAAAATCATCCAGGCTTCTGCAGGTATTTTTTACCATGAAGATGCTATCGCGGTAATAATCCAGCGCATACTTGCTTACGGACAGCCGCTTGGTGATCTCGTAGTTGCCTTCGGGCAGGTATTTGGTAAAAGCCACGGTGAAGCCGGTACCATTGTTGCAAATGGTATCGATGGCATTTAAAGAGAAATTGCGGAATAAGGTATCAAATGGTTTGCCGTTAAATGTATTGTTATTACAATCATCGGTGATGATGATCTCCAGGTCGTACAGGCAATCATAACACACGGAATCGATCGTACAGCCTTCCTGTTTTAGCAGGAGGGGATTGAGGGTGTACACAAAATCGTGGTTGCCGGCGGTGGTAACGGCCAGGCTTTTCTGGTTTTCCATCACCAGGTCTTTGATCACTGCGGAATAAGGATCGGCCAGGGTCTCGGTAATGCTATCGGTTTTATTAGAGGGCAATTTTTCCAGCTTGCTCTCCACAGATGGATTGCCCGCCAGTGCGGTGGCAATGGTACGGCCATGCATGTCTACATAGCTGATGCTGTACTGCCCATTGGCATCACGAACCAGGTTTTTGAAGTAATGCGATCTGTCGCCCACTTCTGTGCCAAATAAGGCATCCAGCTCTCTCTGATCGGGTGTGGCATAGATGTATTTGGTATCATGGCCACTGCCCAGGCGGTAGTCGGGCCCTACCCCACCCTGCCGGCTGATGCGGCCGGTATTGTCTTGCGTATATTGAACTTCGGTAAAGGGGAAGCCTCCGGCCGAAGGCACATATTTATGCACGCCCGAGTCCTTGTAAGGGCTGAGAGAGGAATAATATTGGGAAGCACCGGACACTGAGTCCATCGGTGCGGCCTGCAAGCTGCAATACAGGGAGGGGTTGGACATGCTGTCGAACTGGTTCTTATCATACTCTCCCACATTGATACCCCGGTTGAAGTTTTGGGTATAACCGATGATGGTATTGAGGGTAGGTGCAGGCAATACCTGTATCACAGGCCTGCCCTGGTAGTCATAAAAACTTTCGGCTACAATGGTGCGGTTGCTGGTATTGTCTCTGGTAACGGTTTGCCTGCCACGCAAACTACCGTCATAATATTGTACCACGCTCTTGCGTTTGCCTTCTTCGGCAAAACTGGTGGTAGCCTGCCAGTTGAAGGTTCTTTCGTGGCCATTAAAATCAAAACGGCCATGCCCTGCCGTGTTGGCATTGGTCCAGATGGCTTCATAGCGACCTCCACCGGCTAGAACCTGCACGGCACGTACGCGGTAAAACAGGTGCCCTTTGCTGTCATAAATAATGGGTATGCGGTAAGCGGTACTGGTAACTGATACGCGGCTGGCATTGTAGGCAAAGATCTTCACCGGGTCCAGCTGGCCCAATGTGTTATTGTACCGGCCTGCGGCAAGGGCGGCCGAATCAATATAGGCCCATTCCAGGTCGTATTCATCGGCGCCTATGGAAGGCGTCCACCAAACGGGCAGGTCATCCCGGTTGGTACCGGCACTCCAGGTCGAATCGCTCACCTGGCTAATGCTATTGCCGTTATAACTAAACTTGTATTGAGGAAAGCTGTTGAGCTGGTTCACTACTTTTATCCCTTTCAACGCATCCCAGGCCACATTGGTCGTGATGCTGGTTATCTTCACTGTTACTTCATAAAAACCCGTCCTGATATAGGTAGCGCGGTGATTATAAGTACCACCCATTGTATAGGTGATCGCCAGGCTCCTGTTTTCAGTGGTCAGGTTGTCGTTGAAATCTCTATAGGTGATCGCAAGTCCCACGGTGGCAGTAAAATTGGCCTGGAGGTAGATGGGCAATCCCTCATTGATCTCCAGCGACACAATGCTCTCGGTGCGGTAAGGCGTTTGGAGCAGGCTGGTGTAGGGAGCGACACCGACCTTGGGGTCCTTTACGGTCACGGTGGAATTGACGGTTAATTGCCCCAGGCTTCCATCCAGCACTTTGATCACTGGTGGATCTTCACCTGCCAGGGCCGGTGTATAGCACAGTAAGAATAAGATAATACCGGCGATCCATTTAATAAGCAACAGCTTTCTCATAATAATATTATCAAATGTTCGAAATCAATTCAGGAGAGAATAAAGAATACAGAATACAGAATTTAGAATACAGAATCCTGCGTCCAGCGTCTTCCATACCTCATTTACTTAATACCTGCACTTCACTGACCACTCACAGCCCCGAGCTACCCAAAAACACTTTATACTTTTCGTAGGGGGCAACGGGTGTATAGCTTTCCCCTTCTTTCTTAATGTACCTGCCCAGGTCAAACACCCCTTCGTCAAAAGCGGCCTGGCGATAATGGCTATACAGGGTCTCAACGATCACCCAGGCATTGTTGCCACCGCTTACCAGTGAGCGTACCGAAGGATCGTAGAGCTGATCCGCAGTCATTACGCTCACCATTTTGTTGAGGTAACCTGTCCGGGTGTCGATATACCAGCTTATTTTCCGGTACATGCCGGTGGCAGGAAAGGATACTTCAATGATCTCTTCTGTAGCGGTAGCGGTATATTGGCAGGTCGCTTCTTTTTGATTGAGCAGGAAGGAGTCCAGCATTGATATGGGGCTTGCCCCAGGACTGCTGCCTGGCCTGGTGAGCATCAGGAGGCTGTCTTCCTCAAATACCATCAGCTGGAGTTTTGTATCGCAAACACTCAGCTGGCCATCCAGCATAGACCAGAACTGATTGCCATGCAATTTGTATTGCCCGCTCAGGGAGTCGATGTAATTGGTAGGTTGGGTTTCGGTGGCATACCGGAACAGTACATCGAAGCTCAGGAATTGCGGCTGTTGGTAGCGGGCGGCCAATTTATGCAGGGCTTGCAGGCCTTTGTTGGGCCCTGTCGCCTGCGCCTGCCCCCGGCCCCTGAAGGGGAGGAAGGAAATCGCTATCAAAGTGAGGAATAATATCTTTTTCATATCACTGTATGCTATTCTGAATTTTATTTAGGGCATTCACTTTTCTAATTCTCCTTTACTAATGCACTACGTGTTTCCTTGATCGTTTTTATCCCTCTTTGTGTTTCTTTCTTCAACCTGATGAGGGTGCCATCATCATCGTATTCATACAGGGTGGCGTAATTGTTTTCATCCAGCTCGGCCATCAGCCGCAGGTTGACGGGATGAAAGGCAAAAGATTTCATATTGGCGTTGAATGGATGAATGCGCAGGTCGTCGAAATAAACGGGATTGGCACCGATCGACTTCAGGTTGACCTGGAGTTGAGTAGCATTATTATTTATTGTAAAGACTCCTTCATAGCGTTGCCAGCCTTCAATGATAGTGCCGGAAGGATAAAAAGTAAAAGCAGTTGTCCCATCGCTCACTACGATCTTATTATTAATATAGGAGCTACGCAAGGTTGTGTCACCTACTTCCTTTACCCAGGCGCTGATGACCATGCGGGCGCCTGGCGCGGGTGAAAAAACGGGCAGCAATACTTTGGCGTTGGTACGGATATCCTGCAATACCTGGCCGCCGCATTCGACGGTCTTTATGGTGAAGGTCAGTTTGGGCGTTATGGTATCGGCCGATAAGGGTTCCACTTTGAATGCAATGCCTATATCTCCGCCACCGCTTCCCTGTACTTTCAGGCTGCGCAGGCCGGTATGGCTGTACAAAGTGTCGATAGCCGATCGATTGTCCGAAAAATCAATATGGCGTTTGGAAGCGCAGGCGGTATCACAAAGCTGGGTGGCAAATACATAATCTTCAAATCCTTCGTAAGCGCTTTCACGGTAATGACTATTCTGCACCACGGCCACGGGCATGGTGAGGTTGTAGCCATACAATCCGGCATTGTACCTGCCCAGGGGATCGCGGTTCTCTACCTCAAAACCTTTGCGGTTGAACAAGGTGAGTTCACTGTTCCATACCCAGCGATTGGTATCGGGGGCAGCTGCCAGCTTATTGCTCTGGAAGGCCCAGAACACGGAGAAGTCGTTGAAGGTGCCATCTCTGCGGATATTGGTGGTAGCCGTAGTAGGATCCTGCTCCGTGCGCCGCGCATAATAGGTATAACTCTTGTTGGCCCGCCAGTTGCCCAATACACCGGTCACGTAAGGATTGAATACCGTATCGGCTACAATACTTTTACAGATGGTGCCGGTGAGGGTATCGCAGGGGGCCTGGGCGTGGGCCGACAAATAGGTCAATGTGACCAGCACTGCGGTATATAGATATGTAATTGGTTTCATGTATGGTTGCTATTTATGGCTTAATTGACTCTTTGTCTCTGCTTTGAATTAATTCCTGCATGTTTTTCCGCTGATACTGCTTATAGAGTTTGGCAGATAACACAGATCTATAAAATCTGTCTGAAGTAGATTCTGCTGTTTCAAACCGTTGTTCTAATTGTGTATTCAATGCATAGATGCTGCCTGGCATTGTAGAAGACTTATCCGGATTGTTACTTGCCACAGGCTCACATTTTATCTGGATCGGGCAGGACATCCCGGATGGCATTGGGTTCGGTTCTTCATACACTTGTGAAGTATCGCCTGGGCCAAAGACATATACATATCGGCAATATTCAAGATTACCTGATATCCTCGGGCATACATAGTACTTAGTGCCAGTAACGCAAGTTGTACCTACGCATTTCTTATCTTCTCCAGAGCAATTCGCAACACTACAACCGATTGGTGTCGAACAAAGGGGGCTGGTTCTGAAAACTACCCATCTTACAGCCAGATTTCCGCAGGCCGAAGAATCTACTTCTTGCCGTTCCTGGTAACCTGTATACACCGTTGAAACCGTGGGGCTATTCGAACTATTTGCCTGCAACGTGCCCGTGCCCCCGCTTTCCTGGCACCTGACCAGGCCAGTAGGTCTCCAAATAGTATCTGTTTTGCATCTTGCGCAATCCAAGCCACTAACAAATACCCAATTGGTATCATTGAAGGTGGGACTGCATGGTGCGAGGTCTTTCTCAATATTGAACTTATACCCTGTTTTCTTTCCACTGCCATCCAGTTGACAGGTGTCACCAATAACCTGGTAGCTGGAAGGTGCAATACACCTGATGCAATCCCTGGTAGGCACAAACACCCAATTGGTATCATTAAATGTTGGGCTACATGGTGCGAGGTCTTTCTCGATATTGTATTTGTATCCTGTTTTCTTTCCGCTGCCATCCAGTTGACAGGTGTCGCCTACAACCTGGTAGCTGGAGGGTGCGACACATCTGATGCAATCTCTGGTAGGCACAAACACCCAATTGGTATCATTGTAAGTAGGGCTGCATGGTTCCATGTCTTTCCAGATATTGAACTTGTACCCTGTTTTCTTTCCGCTGCCATCCAGTTGACAGGTATCACCTATTATCTGGTAATTAGCATCCAATCCACAATCGCAGGTTTTCTCTGGTAACCGCACCCATCTTGCTGCCGAATCATTGTTCAGGCAAGGCTGCCTGTTGATCTCCAGTTGCTCGGCATAGCCGGTTTTTACACCGCCTACCATTTCGCAACGGAAGGTGTCGATCTTCCACCAGTCAACCGGTTTCGGACAAAGCGTACAGTTGGCCGTATCACGCACCCAGCGGATAGCACCGGGGTTACTGCTGCAGGATTCGGAATTGACTTGCTTGCGCAACACGTAGCCAGTATTGATACCATTGATCTTTTGACAGCTATCAGCTGCTGCAAACTGCCATTTGGCTGGCTTAGGGCAAGTGGCGCATGCTGCTCCGGCATTGATACTGAAACGGTACTGCCCGTAAGTTGCGCTGCAAGAGGCTGTGTCCTTTTCTCCCTTCCAGCGGAAGCCAAGGTTTTGGCCCAGGCTATCGGTGGCGCATTGGAAAGTATCTATTGCTATCCATTTGGCCGGACGCGGACATTCAGCACAATTGAACACGGTATCCCAGGTCTTTGCCAGGTAAGAAGGGCTCAGGGGATTCATATCCTCTAACTGTATACGTTGGTAGCCTGTATAGATGCCTCCACTCCTGATACATTCCACAAAGCCATTGGGCTGGCGGTTGGGCAGGCAGGTCATCGTTTTTTGCTTGCGCAGCACATCATCGGTTTTCCAGAACTGGCGGAACTCACCTGCGGAAGCAGCGATGATCTTTGAATTGGTGTTCACTACCAGCTCATAATTTTTCGCCGGATTTCTTCTTACCAGGCTGTCGAGGCTGGTAACGCTGCCCACAGCTCCCAGGATATTGCGACGGCCCGACCGGATAATGCGCAACGATACATCGTAGGCATTATAAGCCTTGCCCCAGCGGTCGATAAAGTAAATGGCGCGGGGGCCGCCATACAATACACTGCTGTCTACTGCCCATATTTTATTATAGTCGGGAAAAGTAGCAATGGTATCATTTGCACATCCGGCCAGGTCGGTGGTTAGCTGTTTGCCGGCCACCAGTATCTCATCACCACTGGCAAATAGTTTTTCCTGTGCGGCAGTCATACCAACCAATTTTCCATCGCGGATGGTAATATTGCTGAGTACGGCATCAATATTCTTGTAAGCCAGGCCCATGCCATCATAAGCCCAGTGGGAAGGATAGGTGAAATTGAATACCGGATCATTGAATTCATTCTGCGTACGCGTAAGCAATACATCGCCCGTTTCGCTGTCATAAAGGAGGTCATGCGTTGATATCCGGCTGCCTTTATCGATCTGGATGGCGCTGTCCAATATGCCATAACGCTGAATGATCTTGGTGGTGGCTACGGAACGGTAAATATTTTCCTCCCGCTGCAGGAAGTTCATGGCGGTGGGCAACAAAAAGGTAGGCGGTACAAAAGGAATGGAGAACCAATCAGTATTAAACGGAATATTCACGGCATGGGTGATGGAATGTTGTTCGCGCATATCCATCATCAGCTCCACATCCTTACCGATCAGGGCGGTAGTATCAATAATGCCATCCGGCCGCATCACGGTCACCTGGTTAGAAAGCCGTCTGAAGCCGGGTACTGTGGTGTCTGTTTTATAAAATTGTTCACTATAAGAGATCGGGGTGCGGGTATTGGTTTCTGCATAAGAGGCCTGCGCGCGCATTTTGCCATGCATATCATTGAGCTCTATTTTAAAGCCCTGTGACAGGCTCAGGTAATGATAGGCTTTTATACGCAACAGGTTTTTCAATTCGGGTTTATACCGTTTCTTGGTGGCATCGTCGAGCAAGGTTCTGTCTACATAAATGGGGTAATCATAGGCCGTATAGAATTTCGTTTCTTCGAAACCATTGGCCGATTTCCGATCCTTGTAGTTGATGGTGCGTACGCGTACATTGCTGTAGCCGACACTGGCGCCGGGGAAAAAGGATTCGCCCAGGGGCTCTTCTGAATAGCCCAGGGAGACAGGACCCAGCGGTGCTATCTTCTCTACATATTCTATGGGTACCCGGAAGGGGTTTTCTTCACCACCGAGACCAGGTTCCCAAATAGCTACACCACTGCTACCGGTCACTGTATCGCCGTTTACCGGCCAGGCATTGGTATAACTGTATTCCTGTCCATAGATGGCGGGTCTCACTTTGGGTTGTCCATCTTTTTTGGCCATCTTATCCCAGTGGTCATACACGGTAATGCGTTTCACCCGGTGGCCGCCGCCCATTTTTTTCAGGAAAGGATTGTTAAGCCTTACCAGGCTGCGCAGGGTATCTATTTGCTGCATCCAGGGTTTATTGCGCACCATCCCATCATATCCCTGGATAGCGGTAGTGATATTGGTGACCATCGACATCAACATCATCACTGCCTCACCCATATCCAGGTTGTCGCCGGTTTCGGAACCGGGATAGGCTTTGGAAGGCAGGTTGAGGCGCAGGAACTGCGTGGCTGTTTTTACCAGCGGACTGTATTTGCCCTGCTTATCACCCTTGAGGGATATACCTTCCAGCTTTACCCAGATCACCTGACTGTTCACGACGCCATAACTGCTGTCTGCATCCAGGTCGGCATAACAGGGAACGGCTTCATATCCACTACCGTAATTGTCTGAGGGTACTTTCACGGATATCCTGAAGTATAATTTTTTCATCCCTTCCAGGTAAGCATGGTACAGCTCGCGCCGGTTGCTTACGGGTTTGGGCACACGGATAAATACATACCGGTGATCATCCCAGTTCATGGAAATGTTTTTGGTATACAAACCCGAGGTACGCAGGTCGAAATTGGCGGTTCGCCCTGTACCGATCACCCGAAACATTTGAGCGGCGCGCTTATTTTGCACCCAGGCATAATCATCGCTTTCATACTGCACCTTCAGGGCGCCACCAGATGGAAGGCGGATAGAATCAAGCGACCAGGCAGCCGCATTTTGGGCGGCGGTAAGGCTGTCCTGCACACTGTATGGATAGTCGACATTGCTGATGAGGTTACCGCTGGTGGAACCAGGGTTTTGTAAAGGATCTTTATAACTGCCCCAGCGGTCATTCAATTGCTGGGCATATGCCGGGTTGTGGTTGTTGTAATGGAATACATAAGGATTTTGTTTGCCCTTGTTGTTGCCATTGTAGGTAAACCACAAACTATCGAGGGTAAGCTTACCTGTGCCGGGGCCATAAACACCCGCACAAAGTTTATAGGAATACCTGAAATGAACAGTCTTAACCGGGATGGCATTGGTGCGTTTGGCTGCAAAATCTGATTTGCTATAGAGCCTGATCTCTTTTAATCTTTTTGCGGCATGGCTGTTGATGCGTTCTCCATTCTCGCCATAGGCCGGCAGGTCATCGCGCTCTTCCAGTATAAAGGTGGCCACCATCGTTTTGGATTCAATGGAATGCATGTACCATAATTCCTTTTCGCCGGCAATATAATTTCCCTTGTCGTCACGGCTATCGGTTCTCAGGCCTTCGTTGTAAGAAGCCTTCGCTTCAACTGCCGGGGTGCGCCATTTGTAGGGATTAACAATACCGGCCACCTTGGTATAATTGAATTTCACTGCATCACCCATGTCGTCGTCGGTGATGCCATTGCCGGTAATGTCGGAATAATCGGCTGATAAAATGCCCGTCAGCAGGTACGAGTGGGCATAGGCTGTCATTTCCTCGCTGTTGTAATAATTGTCCCTGCCTTGTTTGTTGCGGGTGGTATTATCCGTGCCGGGCACATATCCGACCAGGCCGGAATTGCGGTTGGCCTGCTCATTATCTACAGAAAAGGTTACCTCCTTCTGTTTCAGGTTGTACACGGGAATACCGTATACATAACGCCGGCCATCATTGTTGAGCACGTCGATCTCCGATATATGGCCAGCCTTCCTGAATTGGTTGACCCGCTGTTCGCGCACAATATAGTTGTGCTCGAAAGTATCTACAGCAGGCGGAGGATATAAAAAGGCGCGGGACACAGTATCCTTTACAGGACAATTTTTATGTTGCCACTCAAACATCATATAGGAAATGCCACCTTCTTCTTTGTACTCCAGTTTTAAATTGTACATTTTCCCGGCTTCCAGAAACACGGTGTCGGACCGTATACCATCTTCCCGGCGGTGTTTGCCCCAATCATCGATCAGCAGGCTGTCGTTGAGCCAAAAACGTGCGCCGTCGTCACTGGTGGTATAAAATATATAGGTGCCTGTAACCGGTGCTTTGAGGCGACCCGTCCAGCGCACGGAATAATAATCGCCCGGGAAACCGGATATCCCATCGGGGGAACGCTTGAACCAGTCGAACGCAATATTGGGATCCTGGCGTACGGTGTCTGGTTTTCCCCTGAGGGTAATTCCTTTGTAATATTCCGCCCTGAGTCCCGATCCGGTTAGCGGGTCAACACCAAAAGAAGGTTCTACACAGGAAGCGGAATCAAACTGGTTCATCTTGTGGTACTCGATATACCTGGACAATCCTACGGCATCAGCTTCCTGCGCTGTAAGGTAACTGATCACCTGGGTACGTTTATCGCGTTGGGCTTTCACAGCATTACTGGCCGAGAGTTGTTGTTGGCCATTGGCGCGGCCATTCTCCTTATAGCGCCATAAATAATTGGTGGCGGTAATAATGGCGCTGTTCTTATTTTCCTGTGCCAGGCCTACGGTTACAACATCATCGCCGCCCAGGGTTTCATAGAATTGTTTGTCGTTGATCGATTTTTCACCCGGGTTGCGGAAATACACGGCCTGGAAATCGGCCGAATCAGACCTGAATCGTGTGGCTTCTTTCAAAACATTCTGGTTGAGCCAGGGTCCATTTTGTGTGATCACGCGGTTGATGTTGAGATCGAAGCCGGCATGAAGCAGGTCGCCAGGGCCAACCTCAACATCCAACCGGCCTGACCTATCCTTGGTGCGGATAAAATGATCATGAATAAATCCAATATCGCTCCTGTAGGCCCGGAACATACCGCCGGTGCCTTCGCCGGTAATGGAAAAAGCATCATAGGTATAGGCAGGGATGGCAATATGGGGAACGGCCGGCTTCTCCCGATAAGGCAATTCCTTTTCGCGGTTAAAATCAAGCAGGGAAGCGCTGTTCTGTGCACCGGTTTTGTAATGCAGGTAACCGTAAGAAGGCAGTTCCAGTAAGGTGTCTGCACGTGCAATATATTGCTTGGAGATATAAGCGCTGGTAAACAGGTTGGGAAATACCACTTTAGCTTCTATGCCCGCCTTGGCTTTATAAGTTACCTGGTAACTTGTATAGGGCATAGAAATAGTAGGTGTATAGCTTGGCGAACCGAAGGAGATAGCTGTCGAGAATTGGCCGCTATATGAACCCTTCTCTTGATTTTTTTTGTTTACTCCAGACTTGCCGGACCCGAGACCTAGTTGAAGAGACCTTAGCCCCGACCGAGAATTGTAAGACGGCGATATTGAAAGTTGACCAGAGGAAATACCATCTTCACCAGCAATTTTCCCTGCAATTCCTGCCGACAGAGATGGTGTCAGGGACAGTCCGTCCATCGAACTATTGCTAACGGAAAGTCCGGCTGACAATGTTCCCTTGCCTGGTAAACCTGCATTAATGCCGGCATTGATACTATGTTCCAATCCCCAGCCGCGGTAATTATTGTAGGTGATGCCCAGGCTGGCGCCTAAACTGATCTTGGGCCCTACACTATTGCTGTCCTGCACTGTTTGTCCACCCTTTGCACTAGCGGGGAAGCCTGCAATCTCCAGGTCTGCTCCGGCAGTAACTCCCACTGTCTTATTTTCTTTGATCGACATGATCTTTCGTACTGTATCGTACCGTCCATTGAAATCATCGGGCAGGCCGCGCATGCTGCGGCCGATCGTGCCGGGGTTGACATTCCACCCGAGGCCCACCCAGCTTGCATCCTGGTCCATCGTTACACCGGCTCGATAGGCCAGGTTCACAGGGTAACCACCCACATCCAGCAGGGGGATGTTATAGGAAAAGTCACCAGAGAACAGGTCCACCATATTGGCGCTGCCCACGGAAGTAAAGGCATCCATCTCCGGCTGACCGGGGCCTGTACCCTTTACACCGGCAGGACTTGCCGCATGAAAACGGGGCACCGTATTGGCTATTGGTGTGGCATTGAAAGCCAAAGGAGCTGATGCCACCGGTACATTGAACCCATTTACTGGTTCCGCGCCCGTTGACCAGGCTGCGCGGTTTTTCAGATAAGGTGCATCCAGTCCATAGGACTTGCCTGGCTTAAAGGCGATGGGCGAACTCCCCTCACTCCTTGCAGCCACTGGTATCAATACCAGCTCCAGGTAGATCAGGCCCATAAAGAACCAGGCAATAGACTTATGATAACGCGCCAGAGAAACTAACATGCAATATTATTTTAGTCGTGAATCGTCAAAATCATATAGCTGCGAGCGTTGAGCTTCGAGCTACGAGCTAATACAGTGAACAGGTCTTAGGTTTTAAACCATCAATCTTCTTTCCTATACTCAAACTTCAGGTAGCCCTTCTCTCCTCTCACATTCTCTACTTCCAGCAGGTACATATGTTTGTTGACCATACCGCTTGTTTCGCGCAGGTCGACCTGGATGAAGTTTTGGCCCATACGCACCCTTTGTGCAGTACTATCCAATGCGATCGCCTTGCGGTTGGCACTGCTGATGTCAAACAGGCGAAGGTTAACGGCAGGACTATTGAGCTCATTCATATATTCAAACCGCAACACCCCGGTGGAGATGGTAAAAGCGGCGTCTTCTTCGCGGTGCAGTTTGGCAAAATAACCCGTACCAATGCCGATGACGGTATCCGGCTGGTTTTTCCTTACCCGGAAGCTCCACACCTCACTATTGCCAATAGGCGCCAAATTGTTCTTGGCAGTGATGCGCCAGGCGTAGAGCTTGCTGCTATCCAGCTCAGGTGAAGAAAGGGGATATTGGAAACTAGTAAAAGAAAGGTTCTGCCGGCTAAGCAGGGGCACATTCTGTTGCAGGGCATCTGCGGGGCTTTGTGTAGCCTGCACTTCCACCAATACCCAGTCGTACAAAAGACTGTTGAGTGAATTGAAAGGTGAAGGGGGTATCCAGGCAAAGAAAGGCCGGGTGATCTCTACCTGTTCTTCGTCGAGGGGTATCATCAACTGCGGGGGACTAATGGGCTCTATCTCGATGGTCTCGCACTCCTCTCCCAGCCTGTCAACCGCATCGTTTTCCACCTTGATGGCGGTATAACAAATATTGAACAGGCCAATGGGCAAAAAGCCCTCCGGCGAAGGATCAACGGCATAACCCGGACTACCGGAGTTGTACACGATGGGCAGTACATCGTTCAACTGCACCTGCTTAATGCCTTTGGGCAGCAGGATCAATTTGGAAGTGCCGGTGAGCACACGCTGGTTGTTGCGCACATCGGTCATCACCATCTCAATACGCACCTGCATTTCCTGTGCGGAAGTATTGATGAGGGAGAGGTTCCATAACTGCGGCTTAATGGTAAGGCCCAGTGGCGGCAGCTGGAGATTGAGCACTACCTGTGTGTGGGCGCTTAATCCCAATGAAATCAATACGGTAAAGAATAATATCTTTCTCATAGTTCTTATTTCATGAATCTTGAATCGTTTGCTTCGATACCGGCAGTCGGCAATCGGGAATCGGCAATCGGCAGTCGGCAATCCTTTACTTCGATAACGGGTCTCTTACTGCACTTGGTTACTAAAAGCTCTTTACAAACTGAACGGTTGCCATTTCATTTCTGATCAATCCTTTATTAAAGCCGGGCAAATAACCCTGCTCATAGCTCAGGGTGATAAAATCCTGTTTGTATATGCGCAGGTTGGCATTGACATATCCACCTGTTTTAATAATATCGTCGTTGAGGCTATTGATCTTTACCCCAAAACCTACAGAACCCAGCCTGGTAAGGTTGAGCTGAACACCATTTTCCATCACCACCATCCGGTAACCGGGGTTGCGGGTATAAGAAACCGATACCTGGGTGGTGAATGCTTTGAAAAAGAACTGCTGTGCCCAGAATATATTGGTGGCATTGAAATACACAAAACCGGAATCGCTGCTGCTGTTGTAAAACTTGTTCAACACTACTGTCGAAGCTGTACGCAGGTTATTGATCTTATAAATATGGTAAGCGCTCGCATTCAATACCTGGAACCGGTTTTCTATTACCTGGCTGTCCATGGCGGTTAACTGGCTCATGGGTTGATAGCCTACGGTGATCACGGGCCATTTGCGCATGCGAAAGGTGGCGGTGAGGCTCTTGAAAACGGTATTGCTCTTGTAATCCTGCGGCAGGAATGGGTTGGTGAATTCATTCTTGCGCAGGGAGGCGGCCAGCCGGAGTTTGCGTTTAAAGAAGCCCTGATCGGCTTTCAGGGTCCAGCTTTCGAGGGCATTGTTGGTTTGAAAACTGCTGAAGGATTGAAAGTTGGCGCCTGTATGTTTATAGAAACCTTCCAGGCGTGTGGCTGTTGCAGGTATAAATGAATACACCCTGAAAGCGTAGGCCTGGTTGCTATGGTCGGATAAAGTAAACTTGGTATTGCCCTGTGAGGGGTTATTGCGGAAGTCGGGCGCCAGTGATTTGGCCACCTCGGCGGTAATATAAGTAGTAGGATTTACCTGCATCCTGGCTTCGGCACTGAAACCGGTGACGGTAATGGAGGAAAGCTTTGACCCATTGGAGGGGAACAATTGTTTCTCCCCGCGTAAGGCAGACAGGATAAAGTAATTTTTCTCCAGCCTTCCAATACCGGCTCTTACCAGGTAGAGGTATTGTGGTTTTTTATTGGACCCGTTGACCACAAAATCACGGTAGCGGTAGTCTACCAAGCCGGCGCTCAGAGCCAGGTAGTACCAGGAATTGTATTCAAAATTAATACCGTTCACGCTGGTATTTTTCACTGTGAGCTCACTGTAATTGGTGACGCTCCTGCCCACACTGAATTGGCGCAAGCCCATCAGCCACTTGTATTTGGCGGGCACTTCCACATTGCTCATGCCGTATTCCTGCAGCTTTTCGGTCCAGTTGCGCGAAGCAATCAGGTCATCCCACTTGCCAGTGACCATTTGCTTAAACTGCCGCAGCTTTTGCTCGTTCTTTTGGTAAACGGCTTTCAAAGAATCTACCTGGTTTGATAAGCGGTCATATTCTCCTTTGGTTTTTGCATACAGATCAAGGAAGAAGCCGGCTGCTTTTTTCAGTGAATCTTCGCGACGGCTGTTGATGCTATCCGGCAGGCTGGGGCTCCAGGTAATGCGGGGCACGCGCAAGGTCTCGTTGGCTTCTACCAGGCTTTGTGGGCTGAAAGAAGTTTGCAGGGATTGCCACAGGTCATCGAGCTGCCCTTTCTTTAAACCATATAATTTTTCGGTTAAAGAATCGCGCAGGTTGGGCGCCATGGCCAGGAGGCGTTGGCGTAAGGAAGCCTGCAATTGCTGTTGAAAAGCAGGGCCATCAAAGGAAGCCTGCACATCGGTAATATCGCGGAATACGCGGGAATTGCTTTGGCGCGACCACCAGGTAAGCCGTACAGGCAGGTGGCCTGCCAGGGTAAAGAACAGGTTGCCGGTAATATTATGCTGGGCAATATTTTTTTCTACATAAGGGGTATCGATAGCCGAACGGTAGTTGAACTGGTAGCTCACATAACCACCATTGGCTTTTACAAGAGGCTTTGTGAGCAATAATTTCCTGAAGGGATTGCTGAAGTCAAACTTCAGGGAATCCTCTGGCAGGAAGGCTTTTTTGCCGGGCAGCATGCCTTTTAGTGCGGCGCCTTTTGACTTAAGCTTGTCCTTTACTTGTTCCTGCCGGTACTCGGCCAGCCAACGGACGGTCTTAACAGTGGTATCGGTGATGGAGCGAAGAGAATCGGTGATCTTGTGTAAACCCTTTTTTGCCGGCTGGGTGGTGTCCCGGGCTGTAGTGGGTGACTGCGCGCTGGCTGAAGCAGTGGCCATCAACAGGGCCAATACTACAGTAACGACATAGGAAGGTATGCACGAATATGGCTTTCCCATATACGCAGTCTGGTTTGGGTTTATAAATAGAGGTTAACTCAAGTTCCTCAATGGATACGGATCTTTATAGTAAGCGATACAAGGGTGATGCTTTAAACCAGTGCAAATAAAGGAAGGTACTGTTGAATCAACAAGCACAAACCGATAGTCGTGCAGATTTAACCGATAACCGTGTAAAAAATGCCCAAAGTCGTGCAGCGGGTATCTCTATCGGTTACAGGGAGCGCAAGCTACGTTCATTTATATTATTGAAATATGATGAAATCAAGAAGTTTATACACATGTTCTTCACCCGGACAATAACGCCATCAACTAAGTGCAACCACTTAGGCAAGCCTTGCAGAAAATTTTCGTGACCCTAGCTCGTCAAACAAGTTCGATTCATGTTTTTGAAATTAATAACAGGGGCCAGGCGATTTGTAGATATGTATAGGTGATAGTGAAAATTGGTATTGCCCCGATTGATTTGTTTGAAAGTGAAATATTGAGATTATCAATAAAACAAAAAGGTCATCCGGAAACAAGTACCCTGCCGCACGGACCAGGGTCGCATACGCGCCAGTTAGGCAGGTGACGTTTGGAACACTGCCCGCTTCATTCATATATTTTAGCAGCAATCAATATCGTAGCAAAAACTTTCCATTCTACTTTGGATGGGATTGGAAGGTTATGGTTTATATAATATCCATCCATGTCTTCAGTCCAACTTGAAATAGCTTTCAGATACGACTCAAGAGATTTATTTTCCCATTCATTAGGATTATTCTTTAGATCTTTGACAAGCAGGTTGATAAACTCAATAAAATCTTCCTTACTATTGAGTGCTTCTATTGTTTTTTCAAATTCCATATTATTATGATTATTGTTCAGTCATACTTTTACCATCCCCTAATGTAAGCCGAATAGACGCCCCCGGTTTGTGTAGACATCTTCCATAATTGGCCAGCAGGGTTGGTCCATTGTACTGGCACCTCAGATAAGCTTGCAAGCCCAACCAATCCGCTCTATCTCAGATTAACATTCTTTCAACCTCTTCGGCAATTAGCCAGGTAGTTTTTCCGAACTCATCCTCTTCGAATTCCTGAATACTCCCAATAAAGTAGACTTTACCATCTTTAAACACTGTTATTTTTTGACCATTTTCTTCTAGCTGCACATAGTTTTCCTTATTAAACGTCCATCCATCTGCCATGGTTCGTAATAAGCATCCATCACAAAATTGAATTAAATCTTTATCTTCTTTACACTTAAGACTTCTGCAATAAGCAATTGCATCTTTCGCATCCTCAATGGTAATTGAATAATCATCAATTGCAACTGCAATACTTTCCTCAAAATAAAGTTTGGTAACAATATCATATACAGTAAGCCTCCTTCCCTTGAGTGCCGGCATTCCAAAATTTATTGCAGGATTACATTCAATCATGATTCTATTGTTGTTTATTAATGCTATACTAACACATCTTTCGAGGAGCTGCTTTTTCTATATAGCCAGCAGACTTTTACCATACCAAACATCCTCATAAATGTTATCAAATAAAAAACGCCATCTGGGCTCCAGTATCTATTTCTTTTGAATGATTAATTCCACAGAACCTTCCTCTAATGAATTGTATTCATCAAATAGTTATTTCCATTCCTTCATTTATTGAGTAAAGAAAAGTGATTTTCTTTCTATAACCAGCTGAAATAATCCCAAACACCCGTATTTTCATGGCGCCTTATGCAAGAACGATTTATCCGCCTGTTTGCTTTTGTCCTTGTTTTCCTGCTCACCCGTACGGCCGGTGCCCAGCAGCAGGAAATGGCCGTACTGGATGCCCTGGATTCCAGCTTTGCACAATACGCTGCCGGGCGGCAAACGCCCGACCTCTTTTTGCATATCGACAAAAATGTATATGTGCGCCAGGAAAATATCTGGTTCACGGCTTATATCCTGGGCCAGGATACGCTTACCCCACAACATACGCTTTATACGCTGCTGGTAGAAGAAGCTACTAAAAAGATCGTGCTGGCTGAACGGTTTGTGATTGACACGGGCATTGGCGCCGGCACTATTTTTCTGCCCGACAGTTTGCCCACCGGGGAATACCGGTTATTGGCATATACCAATAGTTACCTCAACCATCCACAGCAATCGGTTTTCCAGCAACCCATCAGCATCAGGGCCGGAGAATCCACCACCTTCAAATTATCTATGTTGCCGCAGACCCGGCCGGCAGCAACCAGCGACTCTGTTTATTTTACCTATAAAGTACTCACGGGCTATGGCGGACTGGCCAGTGGTGGTGAACTGTCTTATACCCTGCAAGTAGAAGGCAGGCCCTTGCAAAGCGGCAAGAAAAAAATCGATGCCTTCGGAGAAGTGAGTTTTGGGTTGTTGCGCCAGCAGGTATTTGGCAAGCGGCTGCAATTGCAGGCAACGGTGACCAGGGAAAAAGAAAAGCAGGAGATCAAAACGATCGTGCCCCTGTTCCAGGAAGTGGCAATCATCAAACTGTATCCCGAAAGCGGCAACCTGGTACAGGACCATCCTAATAAGATGGCCATTGAAATAAAGAATGGACAGGGAGTGCCACTGGCTACCCGGGGAGAGGTACTGGCCGATGGCCAACCCAGGGCCCATTTTCAAACTGACCAATACGGTACAGGTATTATCAACTGGCTGCCGCAAGCCGGAGTGAATTACACGCTGCAAATAACCGATACCTCCCGGCCGCTGGTCTATGATTTTCCTCCGGTAGCTACCACAGGTTATAGTCTGAACCTGCAGGAAGCGGTGATCAAAGACACCAACTTCCAGATAGGGATCGGCACGCCAGGCAAAACCACCTGTCACCTGGTGGCCCATAATTACCGCATGGCTTTCTTTTCAGGCACGTTTCGCACCAACCAGGCACTGGCCACGCTGCGACTGTCTACAGCCGATATGCCGGAAGGGGTGATCACGCTTACTTTATTTGATTCAACAGGTGTACCCAAAGCAGAAAGGGCGGTATATATTCAAAAGGCGGCACCACTGCGGGTACAGCTTACCACGGACTCAAGCTCCTATCACCACCGCGCCAAACTACAATTGAAAGTGAAAGTAACCAACGCTGCAGGAAAGCCGGTACGATCGATGTTCTCCCTGGCCTGTGTATTGGCCTCCAGACTGGATACTACCCGTGCTGCCGACATCGTACGTTTCCATCATTTTGACCGCTACCTGCCGGCGCCTGCTGCTATGCCGGGAACGAATTATTTGAGCATTGCGCATAATATCGATCAACTGCTACTCACCCGGTACTGGACCCGGTACAAATGGGAAGTCGTCAATACGGCGCCACCCTATACACCACAACAAGAAAAAAATTGTGACGTAGGTTATGTCTTCTACAAGGACCGCCCGGTAAAAAAGCCGACGGGACTGATGATCATCAGTGGCAGTCGTACGTACATGATGGAAACAGATTCATCCGGCTATTTTGAATTGCCCTCGCAGGTAATGGTGACAGAGGCTGGCAAAAAAGCGATCATCCTGGTAAGTGACAGCAAGAATTTTAAAGACTATGTGGTGAAGCTCCGCAACAACTGCAGCGTGTTGGATACCGCTTTATCTACAATCACCTGGCCAGCCGCAGGCTATTCCAAAGCTGAACAATCGGTAACGGAGCAGGAACAGGAACAGCGACTGCTTAAAAAAGCGATGCAGGCAGTAGTGGTAACGGCTAAAAAACATGATAGCTATTATTCCGGCACCTTTAAAAGCACGACCTGTAGTGACTGGGTATGCATGTACAATGTATTGAATTGTCAAAATCATCCTACGGGCTCACTACCGATGGATGGTGCCTCTTATAATTATCGCGGAAGAACAGTAGTGTATGAGGGGTGCAAGGGCCAGGAAAAGCCACCGGGCTTTATGCAACAGGTAAATGGTACGGCCTGGCCAAAGGATTTTTATGTGGCAGACTATGATAAATTTAACCCCACGGAACCGGAAGTAATGTCGACGCTGTTCTGGACTTACAAGGTACTGACGGATAAAAAGGGAGAAGCGACGCTGCATTTTTCCACCAATGACCTGAATGGACGCTTTATCTGCATACTGCAGGGCTATAGCCTGGAAGGGGTGATCAGCGGGAAGACGAACTTTAGGGTTTCAGAATGAGGATTTAGGAGTTAGGTATTAGGTGTTAGCTAATAGCTTCTACTTGTAAAATTCATGGATTCCGTTGTTGATTTGACACCCCGGTTTTTTATTCCGGAAATAACTCGCTTACTTCGTTGAAGTATCCAGCCCCCTTACTGCTGTATGCTTAATTCAATATTCTATATTCTCATTTTATCGGTAGCTTTAGGCTATTCTTATTTTTTCTGCCTTTTGAAAAACTGGCATAGCTTTTTCACAGTGATCTATTCATTTAACTTTCAAATACCATTTAATTATGAAACGTACAGGAACCGCCCATTGGAATGGCAATTTAAAAGAAGGTAAAGGTGTATTGACTTCTCAAAGCACCACGTTGAACAAGACCCAATATTCCTTCAAAACCCGTTTTGAGGAAGGCGTAGGCACCAATCCTGAGGAACTGCTGGCTACAGCGCACGCAGGTTGTTTTACCATGGCTGTAAGTGCCGTGTTGACCCAGGCAGGTTTTGTCGCCGGCGACCTGGACACCAATGCCATTCTTGACCTGGATATGGTAGGCCTCAAGATCAATGGTATTCACCTGGAATTGAAAGCGTCTCCCATTGAAGGGGTGACTGCCGAAAAATTCAATGAGATCGCCGAAGGCGCCAAAGCCAATTGTATCATCTCCAAAGCGCTGAGTGTTCCTATTACTTTAAGTGTTACTTACCAATAGTCAGTAGCTATTATTTTTGTAAAGAGGATCGTTGTTTTGGGACAACGGTCCTTTTTTATTTTGGCGGTTTCTGTATTTTGCTGCAGCGCAGTCCAGGTTGAGGATTGCCTCCCGCATGTTGCGGGACAAGCTCTACAGGGCAAAAGAAATTTGTCTACATTCATTTCTACAAAGCGGTAGCCTCCCGCTTGTGGCGGGACAAGCTCTAAAGGGGCATGAATACCCTTTGATAAGATCTTTAAGGCGAGCTTTGACAAGCTTCCGCACAGCGGCACCCGCTATTTAATACACTATTAATCAATCGCTTACTATCAGCCCTAATACTTCAACGGGTAAATCCCATATCTTTACCATTCTTATGAAGCGATCGACTTCTTTTACACCACTGATTGCGCAGTTATTACTGCCGGTAAATTATTATATACCGGGTTAGCTTCCCTTACCTGTACATCTACCCATTTCCTGAACATACCATTCTCTGAACGACAGATCAATTTTGCCTATATGACTAAAAAAGATAAGACCATTTTAAACGTTACTTCAGAAGTAGGAACTTTAAAACGATTGCTGGTACATAGTCCGGATAGCGGTCTGGGCCGCGTAGTGCCCTCCAAAGCACAGGACTGGTTGTTTGAAGATATTGTGCACCTGGAAACGATCCGCCGGAAAGAATATGATTACTACACTAAAATATTGCTTTATTTCCTGGACCCCGGCAAGATCCAGGGCCGCCTGCAGGAAATCGACGCGCCGGATAGCAAACGCAACTTCTACATACCGGAGAAACCCGGTTTCTTCCGCAGTGAAAAAGTAATAGAACTGGAATGGCTGCTGGCAGAAGTGCTGGAAGACCATGAGATCAGGCTGAAACTGGTAGCTTCTGTATGCGCGGTGGAAGGATGTTCCTACACCACGCAAACGCAGTTGCTGGAACTGCCACCGGCCCAATTGTCGAAGGTGATCATCAGTGGCACGCTCTCGGGCGATGACCTGCTGTTTCCCCCCATTCCCAATTTCATCTTTACGCGTGATATTGGTATTGTGATCAACGATTATGTACTGCTCAACAAACCGGCTAAAAAAGCCCGTACCCGCGAAGCGCTGCTGGCCAAATACATATTCTTCAACCACCCTTTGTTTGAGCGATACCGCGACAACATACTGGAAATACCAGACACCTTCCACCATTTTCTGCTGCCCCGGGATGGAGATGAAAAAAAGGTGACGCTGGAAGGAGGCGATGTAATGGTGGTAAGCAAAGACCATTTGCTGGTGGGCGTAAGTGAACGCACCAGTATGGAAGCCGCTCACCAGGTAGTGAACATGCTGTTTAAAAAGAACATCGTGAAAAAGATCACGGTGATCAAAATACCGAAGAAGCGCGACTACATGCACATTGATACGATCTTTACGCAGGTAAAACGCGATGTATGGGTGATGCTGGGCGCCTTCTCCAAAAAAGTGATGAAACACGAAGATGATGATGCGGTGGAACGCATACTGGAAGGCGGACTGAAAAAAGATGAGAAGATCAAGATCATCCAGTTTCGCAAGAAATCAATTGACGAACCTAAGTTCTTCGACAACCTGGAAGAACTGCTGACGGATATCAGTCGTAACGACCTGGGTTGTGAAGGGAAGATCAAATTCATCTATTCGGGCAACAACAAGTTTCCCTATGATACCAGGGAGCAATGGACGGACAGTTGCAACCTGCTGGCCTTAAAAGAAGGCGTTGTATTGGGATACGATCGCAATGATAAGACGGTGGAAGCTTTCCGGGAATCGGGCTTTATGGTGATACCGGTAAAAGAGTTGCTCGAACAGTTTGAACAGGGCGTGATGCAGCCCGCGGATATGGAAGATACGGTGATCCTGATGCCATCGGCCGAGTTATCGCGTGCAAGAGGAGGATTCCATTGTATGAGCATGCCGTTGCTGCGGGAAGAAATCTGAGGAGAAGAATACAGAATTCAGAATACAGAATTCAGAAGCCGAAATTGCAGCCAACATGCGATTCCAGGCCTCTAATAGTTGAAGACCCCGAAACCTTATAACTGAAATACGAAATCAATCAACCATGTCAATAACCCCACATATATTGATGATCAGGCCGGTCAATTTTGGCTTTAATGCGCAGACGGCCGGTACCAATGCCTTCCAGGTGGCTGGCCAGGAAGCGGAAGCGCAACAAAAGGCACAACAGGAGTTTGATGCTTTTGTACTTATGCTGCACAACAACGGAGCCGATATTATTGTGGTGAATGATACACCGGAGCCGCATACACCCGATTCGATCTTCCCCAACAACTGGATATCTTTTCATGCCGATGGAACGGTATGTCTTTACCCCATGCATGCCGATAACCGGCGGAAGGAAAGGAAACCGCATGTATTGGAAAAGCTACAGGAAAGATTCATTGTTGAACGTACCTACGACCTCACGCACTTCGAAAAAGAAGGGCTTTTCCTGGAAGGCACGGGCAGCATGGTGCTGGACAGGGATCTGAAGATCGCCTATGCCTGCCTTAGCCCCCGAACGGATAAGAGGGTGCTGGAGGAATGGTGCCGCGCGATGGATTATCAACCCATTGTTTTTGATGCGGTAGATGCAGCAGGGCAAGCGATCTACCATACCAATGTGGTGATGTGCGTGGCCGACCGGTATGTGGTAGTGTGTATGGATGCTTTACCATCGGCTGAAGAACGGGCATTGCTGAGCAATACGATCGACCAGGGAGGCAAGGAACTGATCAGCATTACGCTGGACCAGATGAACCGGTTTGCCGGTAATATGCTGCAAATAGCGAGTATCCAGGGCGAAACGCTGCTGGTGATGAGCTCGCAGGCTTATAACTCCTTGACACCGGAGCAGGTAAACAGGCTGCGCAGCTACAACCGGATCGTACATGCTCCTATCTATACCATCGAAACCAATGGCGGCGGCAGCGCCCGCTGTATGATGGCGGAGGTATTCCTGGAAAGGCGGATTGCGGAGTAAAGGCAACGAAGGCAACGAGGGATGGGGGTAGGAAGGCGTTCCATATTGAGGAATCGCAAAAAAAGCAATGAACTGCAACGGTCTCTGGAATTATCCTGTCATGCCCTAAACCCCCGGCATGAAATACCTGTACATATTATTATCAATTTGCTTGTTTACCACTATGGCCTGTAAGAAAGATACAGGGCCAACGGTAATAGTGACGGTAAAGGAAAAAATAAGCTGGGGTATTGATAGCGCTTATGCCGCCATTGTTGAAAGTCCTGATCCGTCCAACCATACATTTCTTTGTACGCTTGGTGCGAGTGAGCCAAAGCCTTTTTACAATTGTACCAATGCCGTTTATATCAGGAACCTGCCGGCCTCGCTGGCTGTAGCAGGTATGCGGGTAACATTCAATAAGTACCAGGATAGCGGCCAACCCATACTGTATTCTTCCATCAACCATGCCCATGTAATAACAGTAAACAATCCACAGGAAGCCAGATAATGGCTGGCATTAATCCACCAATAGTTCAGGGCGGTATTCAAAATGCATGGTATCATAATGGTACCATTTGCCTCCCCATATAAAACCATGCTTTTCGAAGATGGCCACTATTTCAAAGGGAATTCTATTGATGTAAGAGGGAATTTTCCGGGCCTCATCGGTGGTCTTATTGTCCCACTGCCAGTAATTGGAATAACTGGTATTGATGTCCATGGTAATACCAAAACTATGGGTACTCAACCGGTTGGTGCCCTTGATCAGCCGCCAGGTAAAGGTGCCGGCTACCTGTTGTACATAGGGCAGTAAGTTGGCGGGCAGCTTTTCGAGGTCATCGGAAATAGCCTGCAGTTTTTTATCCACGCCATTGATACGGGATACGCGCAATAGTTGGTTGGCTGATTGGGGGAGCCAGGTAATGGTGACCAGGTTTTGCTGCACAGCAGGCGAAGTGGCGCCATACATCACTTTAAAAAAAGAATCATTCCTGATCCTTCCCGGATCATCCAGTTCGGCAGGCCGGGCCGTTTTACCTTTTACATATACCATTCGCAACTGGTCTTCTATGTCGGGCCGGGCATACAGCTCTGCCAGGGTTTTGGTTTTCCCATCATCAAACAAGAGGCGCGCGCCGTTCTTAAATACAACATAATTGTCTTTGATGCCGGTAATGCAATCGGGGTATGCTTTTACCAATTTCCGCGCGTAGTCCTGCACACGCGAGGTATCCTGGGCAAGGCCGGTGGTGAACATTCCTAAAAGGAAGAAAATATACAGGATACAGCCTTTCATACTACCGAATAAAGTTAACAAGTTGATTGGTTACGGCTATGCCTTTCCCTCAAACATCTTCTTCAGGCCTTCTGCAAAAGGTATTGGCTCAAACCCCAAATCCTTCCTGGCCTTCTCAATCACAAAACCTGTTTTGGGCGGACGCCTGCCAGGTTGGTTGAAAGTAGAAGCATCCACTTTTTCCATCAGGCTTTTATCCAGCCCAAACAGATCGGCTGTTTGCAAAGCGATATCATAGGGAGTAAGGAGGTCCTTGCCGGAGATATGGTAAATGCCGGTGGCTTTCTTTTCAATGATCAGCAGGATGCCTTTGGCCAGGTCTTCCACATAGGTGGGCGTACGCCATTGATCCGACACCACCTTGATGGCTTTGCCCTGCTCCAGGCTGTCCTTAACCCAGGTAATGATATTGCTGCGGGTACCCTCGAGGGTATTGCCGTATACCAGGCAGGTACGTACAATGGCCCAGGGAATGGTGCTGGTTTCGGTAATGGCCTCGGCCTGCATCTTGGTAAAACCATAGTAATTCACCGGCTTCAGTTCATCTTCTTCTGCATAATTGCCCTGCTCACCATCAAAGACAAAATCGGTAGATATGTAAATAAAATGACTGCTGTAGATCTCTGCATCCACCAATACCTGGGAAGTGGCTGCCACATTTACCCGTTCACATTTTTCCGAATGCAGTTCACAATCATCTACCTGCGTCATGGCGGCTGCGTGTACGACCACATCGGGCTGTACCCTGCTAAAAACAGTTGCTATATCGGTAGCATCGGTAATATCCAGTGCATGGTATTGGTATCGATCACCCCAGCCTTCGGGGTGCATCCGTTCGTCGCCTTTGCCAGTGGCAATTACGGTATAACCTTTTTCCAGTAATTGCATTACCAGGTGCTGCCCCAGCAATCCATTGGCCCCTGTGACAAGTATCTTCATTAAAATCCTTTTTTGCTTTCTGTACCACTGCTGTTTTTGAACTTAGGGGTATAACCCATATTGGTAAATATAAAGCAATAGATGTCTGCAACGCTTTCAATATTCTTGGCGGTGTTGCTGGCGCCATGACCGGAATTGGTATCGATGCGTATCATCACGGGATTGGCTCCTTTGTGCTTCTCCTGCAAGGTAGCGGCATACTTAAAGGAATGCGCCGGCACTACCCTGTCATCATGATCGGCGGTAGTGATGAGGGTGGCAGGATAGTTAACGCCCGCTTTCAGGTTGTGCATGGGCGAATAAGCATACAGGTTTTTGAAGTCGGCGGCGCTGTCGCTGCTGCCGTATTCAGCAATCCAGTTCCAGCCGATGGTAAACTTATGGAATCGCAGCATGTCCATTACCCCTACCTGGGGAATGGCTACTTTAAACAGTTCGGGACGTTGGTTCATCACTGCACCCACCAATAAACCGCCGTTGGAACCGCCACGAATGGCCAGGCGTTGGCTGGAAGTGTACTTGGTCTTGATGAGGTATTCAGCGGCTGCAATAAAGTCGTCGAATACATTCTGCTTGTTGAACCGCATACCGGCCTGGTGCCAGGCCTCCCCATATTCAGCACCGCCACGCAGGTTGGCCAATGCATATACCCCACCCTGCTCCAGAAAGGGGATGAGGCTGGCACTGAAACCAGGCAGGGAACTGATGTTGAAACCGCCATAGGCATACAACATGGTAGGATTGGTACCATCCAGTTTCAGTCCTTTGCGGAATACAATGAACATAGGGATCTTTGTACCATCCTTGCTGGGATAAAACACCTGTTTGGTTTCATAATCCCCGGGATTGAAAGCCACTTCCGGCTGGCGGAATACGGTGCTGACACCGGTGGCAATATCATATTTGTAGATGGTGGGCGGAAAAGTAAAAGAAGTGAAGGTATAGAACACGAACTTGTCGTCCTTATAGCCACCAAATCCACCAACCGTGCCCAGACCCGGCAGTTTGATCTCTTTCAGCAATTTGCCGGAATAATCATATTCATTCACGCGGGTGGTTACGTCTTTCAGGTAGCTCAGGTACAGGCGGCCCCCTGCGGTACCTGCATTCTGAATAGGCTCGGGTTTTTCTGCCACGATCTCCTTCCAGTTTTCCCGGGCGGGATGGGCGGGATCAAAGAGCATGATCCTGTTGTTCTCCGCACCATCGTTGGTATAGAGGAGTATTTTATTGCCGTCGTTGTCGATGGGGCTGTACCGGAATTTACCTACTTCGGCCACGATGGGCTTGAAGGTATTGTCGCCGCTTTTGCTGTCGCGGTAATACAAGGCATTGCCCTGTAAACCTTTGCCGCGGTCATTAATAAACAGGTAGGCAAAGCGCTCATCTTCGCTCACGGATACGCCGTGAAAACGCTGGGGGTTGGCTTTGTCTTCGTACACCAGTTCATCCTGCTCCTGGGAAGTGCCGGCGGTATGGAACCAAACCTGGTGGTTTTCATTTTTGGAAGAAAGCTCCTTGCCTTTTTCGGGCGCGGGATAACGGCTGTAATAAAATCCATGGCCCTGCCAGGAAGCGCCGGAGACCTTTACCCATAAAATAGAATCGGCCAGGTCTTTCCCGGTAAGCATATCGCGTACGTAGTAGGTATGCCAGTCGGACCCACCTTTGGAAATGCCCCAAACGGCATATTTTCCGTCTTTCGACAGATCGAAATTGGTAAGCTGGGTGGTGGCATCGGCCGATAACTTATTGGGGTCCATTACCAGTTCGGGCGCGCCATCCAGTCCTTTTTGCCGGTACAATACTGCCTGGTTTTGCAAGCCATCGTTCTTATAGAAATAAAAATAGTCGCCGTTGCGGTCCGGAGCGCTGTACCGGGGATAATTGATCAATTCCTCGATCCGCTTTTTCATCTGTGCGCGGTAAGGGATCTTATTGAGGAAGTCGAAGGTCACTTTATTCTGCGCTTCCACCCAGGCTTTTGTTTCTGCACTGTTGTCATCCTCCAGCCAGCGGTAGGGATCGGCCACTTTAGTACCCTGATAATCATCGATCTGCTCTCCTTTCTTCGTCACCGGGTAGGTGGTCTGCGCAAAA
Source organism: uncultured Paraflavitalea sp. (assembly GCA_966211765.1). GTDB lineage: Bacteria > Bacteroidota > Bacteroidia > Chitinophagales > Chitinophagaceae > Paraflavitalea. The sequence goes on along the minus strand of CBIHOV010000046.1, from coordinate 34,288 downwards.
GTTGCGGTATACGCTGTAAACGTCATAAGTGATATAATATATTTTTTAATCATAACAGGAGGTTTGTTATCGCAAGATTACTGATTTTCAGTCATCAAGAGCTGCCGTTCGTGTATCAAACTAAAACCTTATTTTTGGGCCGCATTTTAAAAAAGTAAGGCTGATTATCAAGATTCTTGCATTAGAATGGAGATTTTCTTAAAAAATAACTAACTGAACTAATTCATGGCAAAAAAGGTGACAAAAATCGGCGTTTTAACCTCCGGAGGCGATGCTCCCGGAATGAATGCCGCTGTTCGTGCCGTTGTAAGAACGGGAATTTATTATGGACTGGAAGTATTTGGCGTTATGCGCGGTTATACCGGAATGGTGGAAAACGACATTATCCCAATGCATTCCCGTAGTGTGGCCAATATTATTCAACGGGGAGGAACGATCCTGAAAACTGCCCGTTGCAAAGAATTTCTTCAAAAAGAGGGCCGTCAGAAAGCCTATGACAACCTGAAAGACCTGGGCATCGATGGCCTGGTGATCATTGGCGGCGATGGCTCGTTCCGGGGCGCTGATGTATTCAGCCGTGAATTTGACATTCCCTGTATCGGTATACCCGGTACGATCGATAAAGATATTGCCGGTACGGATTTCACCATTGGATTTGATACGGCGGTGAATACGGCGGTGGAATCCATTGACAAGATACGTGATACGGCGGATGCGCATGACCGTCTTTTCATTATTGAGGTAATGGGAAGGGATGCGGGTTATATAGCCCTGCACAGTGGGATTGCCACAGGCGCCGAACATATCCTCATTCCCGAGCGTAAAACGGATATGGAAGAGCTGATCAGCTCACTCCAGGAAAAAGAACGCCGCAAGAAGCTGGTGAATATGGTAGTGGTAGCCGAAGGGGATGAATTTGGCGGAGGCGACCAGGTAGCTACGCTGGTGAAGGAAAGACTGCCCAATATAGATACGCGCTTGTGTATCCTGGGGCATATTCAGCGTGGTGGATCGCCTACCTGCCTGGACAGATTGATTGCCAGCCGCATGGGTTATTCGGCTGTAGAATGCCTGCTGGAAGGCCGCCACAATGTGATGGTGGGCATCCTCAACAACCGCATGCAGTATACCCTGCTGGAAAAGGCAGTGAAATCGAAACAAAAGATCAGTGACGAATGGATGAAGATCGTTAAGATTCTCGCCAGCTAAATCGAAACAGTACTGGTGGAATCGGCAATCGGCAGTCGGGAATCGGCAATGGAACAACGCAACTGTCTGTGGCTTGTACCCCACTCAAAGCTCGCAGCTCAAGGCTCGCAGCTTATTACAATGGCTCATCGCTTTTTGATAATATGAATTTGTAAATCAAAGTAATCCCAACACACATGGCAAGAGACCTTTCGAAATATCTGCATAATGAAATGGACAAGGAAGCGGGTATAGAACATATCACGCACCGTACGAAGATTGTGGCAACAGTAGGACCAGCATGCGATACGTATGAAAAATTATTGGAACTGGTAAAAGCCGGGGTTAACATTTTCCGACTGAACTTTTCTCATGGCACCCATGAAAACAAAGCCCAGATCATTTCCTATATCAAGGACATGAATACCAAAGAGCCTTACAACATTGCCATCCTGGCCGATCTGCAAGGCCCAAAATTGAGGGTGGGTGAAATTGAAAATGGCGCCCTGGCCATTGAACCTGGTGATATCCTCACTTTTCAGTCGAAAGAAAAGGTAGTAGGCACCAAAGAAAAGATCTATGTTTCTTATCCCAACCTGCACGAAGATGTGGAAGTGGGCAATAAGATATTGATCGATGACGGTAAGCTGGAAGTAGTGGTTACCGAGATCACCAAGGGCGGCGATGTAAAAGTGCGTGTGACCTATGGTGGTACGCTGCTGCCTAAGAAAGGCGTGAACCTGCCGGATACGAATATATCGCTGCCTTCCATGACGGAGAAGGATATTGCCGATCTGGAGTTCATTATCGCCCAGGAAGTAGAATGGGTAGCGCTTTCTTTTGTACGCAAAGCAGAAGATATTGTAGACCTGAAGAGAAGGCTGGCTGAAAAGAACAGCAAGAGCAAGGTAATTGCTAAAATTGAAATGCCTTCTGCCCTGGTTGACCTGCGTAATATCGTAGTAGAATCAGATGGTGTGATGGTAGCCCGTGGCGACCTCGGCGTAGAACTTCCGGTAGAAAAAGTACCGGCCGCACAACGCGATATCATCCGCAAATGTATACACCGCGGCAAGCCGGTGATCGTGGCCACCCAGATGATGGAGAGCATGATCGACCGCGTAAAGCCCAACCGCAGTGAGATCACGGACGTTGCAAATGCGGTGCTGGAAGGCGCCGATGCAGTGATGCTGAGTGGTGAAACTGCTACCGGCAAGCACCCCGCCCTGGTAGTGGAAACGATGCGCAAGATCATCCTGGAAGTAGAGAAAACAGAATACCGCTATAACCGCGAGGAAGACTTGAAGCCACAGCCGCACTCTCCTTCTTTCCTGAGTGATGCAGTATGTTACAATGCCTGTAAGTTGGCTAATGATACCCAGGCCGATGCACTGATCGGTATGACGCAAAGCGGCTACACAGCCTTCGTGCTGAGTAGCTACCGGCCCAAATCATTGCTCTATATTTTCACCAAAGAAAAAACATTGGTGAACCAGTTGAGCTTAAGCTGGGGTGTACGCGCCTTCTTCTATGATGAAGAAGAGAGCCTGGATGATATCATCTTCGACCAGATCAACATCCTGAAAGAACGTGGCTTTATCAAGCCCGGCAGTGTAGTGGTGAATACCGGTAGTGTACCAGTGCACCTTCACCTACCCACCAACGTACTAAAGATCACGAAAGTAGAGTAAGGCCCGGCCTTGCACTTCCTATTGAACAGACTACAGGTGTTCGCCCCAGCGGCGAACACCTTTTTTTATGGCTATCCCCTACCCCTACCGCGTCCAATCGCAATATTGTTCTTCTTCGTATATAGAACAGTGATCCTGCCCTTGTACCACTCAAACCAACACACAGCATATGAAATCCCTGCTTTTTTCTGTTTTGGCCATTAGTTACTTTACTGCCTGTAAAGCCCCCACCTACCATTATGTACCGACCATGGTCAATGCTGTGCCTTATGCTGCAGCCGGAGAAGGCCAGTTGGGTCTTGCCTTCGGCTCGGTAGGCCTTGCCCTCAAAGGAGGCATTGCCCTGGCACAGAATATCAATATCAATGGATTTGTAGGCGGAATACCTGCATCGGACGACAGTTATAAGAACACGGAATCGGAGCTTTCCCTGGGTGTACAAACCAATCCGCACAACAATACGGTAGCAGGTTTTTACCTGGGGCTGGGTATGGGTAAAAATGAAAAGGATAAAATAGGATTGAGCGGCAATTACAACCGCCCCTTTCTGCAGGCGCAGTTTGCGGCCTATGACAAGCCGATCTTTAATACCGGCGCCCGGCTGGATGCCTATATAGGGCTGCGCGCCAATTACCTGTTCTATAACGGGCGGCTAAAAGGCAACGAATTTGACGATGACGTTATTTATTATGAACCCTATTTTGGATTTGCGGTGGGAGGCAGGAACCTGCGGTTTGAGATACTGCAGGGGCTTTCGATGAAGCACAGTGGCGAATGGGGTGATGGCGTACGGGTGTTTCCCTATTTTGGGAGCATTGGGCTGGTGGTGAAGCTGAGAAAAACAGCACCCGCCGAAAAACAGCTATAAGGCCTGCACAAGTGCCGATGAATTTAAAAACAAAAGGGGGCGCCTCATAATTTTGAGGCGCCCCTTTCGTTTTATTGTTGCTGTGGCTGGTTTTATCTGTGCGTTGCCTGAATCATTTTAATCCGCAATGAGAAAATGCCCCCTCCCATATCCTTTCAACGTTTGTTGTTTTTCCTTATCCTTTTATCCGGCCTGCGTGCAAGCGCACAAATTGCAGTAACTGCTACGGCCGGCTCCCCTACCGCAACCTATATCAACCTTGGCCTTGCATTCAATGCGATCAATGCTGGCACGCACCAGGGAACTATCACGCTGCTGATCAGCGCCAATACCTCGGAACCAGCCTTGGCAGTATTGAATGGCAGTGGCAATGGAGCAGCAAACTATTCGGCTGTGACGATCCGGCCATGGCCAGGCTCAAATCCTGTGGTTTCGGGTAGTATGGCCGGACCACTGGTGCTGTTGAAAGGGGTGAACAGGGTAACCATCGATGGGTCCAATTCACCAGGCAATACGCGCAACCTGACCTTTTCCAACAGTGGCCCTCCTGGTTGTAAGGTGCTGGTGCTGGGTTCTGATGGAACCATTCCCATCCGCAATGTGGCGGTCAAAAACACCACGCTCATCAATGGGTCGCAGGATGTGCAAAGTTCTGCCCTGCTTGTAAGCGATGCCCTCAACCCCGGTGCACCCGGCTATTTCGATAATATCCTTATTGAGAACAACAGTATCAGGAAAGCTTATACAGGGGTGGAGCTGCGTGCCCAGCCTGTGCTGAACAACGGGTTGAATACTGTGCTCAGGTCTAATGACCTCAACAGCACGGGCGCCGATGCGCTCGCTCATGTCGGCATTTACTGTAGCGGTGTTACGGCGGCAACTTTTATCTATAACAATATCGGTAATTTTAAAACAGACGAGGCAGAGGATGATTGCGGCATCCTGCTCGATGATGGCGTAATCGATACTTATGTAACTAAAAACAATATCAGCAACCTGGCCTATATCGGCACGGGAGCCTACGCGCCCACGGGGATCCGCGTGTCGGCCAAAGTGTCGCCGCGCTTCAATGATATTTCCTTCAACACCATTACGGGCATCACCAGCAACAATAGGGGGATGGCTAGTGGCATACGGGTGGATGGCGCTACTTATGCAACAAAAGTGTACAGCAACAAGATCAGTGATATTAAGAATACTTACTCCGCGGGCTCCGGTGCTGCGGGTATCCTACTGGAGTCAACAGCCCCCAACTCTGGCACCCGGGTATTCAACAATTTTATCTGGGATGTGGCGGCTAAAGGCTCGCCTGGCTTAACGAAGGAGGATAATGCACATGGCGTAGTGGTGGATCAGGGCAGCGGATATGCGATCGACTTCAATACGGTTGTGCTTACACCCAATGCGCTGACGGCAAATGACAATCGTTCGGCTGCGTTGTTTATTTCCAATAATATGAGTACCCCGGGCGCTATTTCCCTGCGCAACAATATCCTGGTCAATCAATTTACAGTAGGATGGCCCACCAGCCGGGTAGCCGTGCTGAACCTTGCAGGTGCGGGCGTATTTGCTACAGTGGATTACAACAATTATTACAGTGCCAACAATGGCGACCTTGCCAGTGATGGCTCGGATGCAGCTACCACGCTGGCACAGGTGCAAACGATGTTGGGCGGGAATACGCATTCAAAAAATGCCATGCCGTTGTTTATGGGGCCTACGGATCTGCACCTGACGGGCAACAATTCGGACCTGATGGATACGGGTATCCCGGTGACGGGTATTGTGGAGGATATTGACTTTGAGGCAAGGGTGACCTCCACGCCTGATATTGGAGCCGATGAGTTCGTTTGCACGCATATCAGGGTGATACAGAATATTACGGTTTGTTACGGTGACATGCCTTTTACCTGGAATGGGCAAGTGTTTACTACCGGAGGGAATGCTGTTGGTACCTATACTACAAAATCACTGCGTAATCCGGCCTGCGACAGCACCACCACCTTGAATCTTATCAACAGCATACAGATCTATGTGGTGACTGATCCCCCAGACCGGACCATTTATGCAGGCGATATTACCTCCTTAAATTTTACCCTGGCCCTAACGACCACAGCGGAATATCAATGGGAAGTGAACAAAGGTTCAGGTTTTGTGCCCATCCAGTATGGCGACCCTAATTACCTTACGCCCCAGTCGGGTTATATGAGGATCATCAATACGGATATATCGATGGATGGCTACCTGTACAGGTGTGTAGCGAAAGGTCCCTGTGGGGTGCCGGTGACAACAGGTGCGGCGAGGTTGACCGTGCGCAAGCGGCCACAGACCATCGCTTTCCAAACCCTCGCGGTGAGCAGCCCTTATACGGTAACCTATGGTGATGTGGCGCCCAATGCTGCGGCTACCGCTACATCGGGCTTGCCGGTTTCGTATGCCAGCAGCAATACCTCGGCGGTAACGGTTGGCGCCACCGGGCAACTTGCTTTTGTGGGTGTGGGCACGGCGGTGATCTCGGTATCGCAGGCAGGCAACAATGTTTATGATGCAGCTCCTACGCTGCAGGTAACGGTCATCGTGAAGAAGAAAGACCTGGTAGTGCAGGCGAATGATCAAACCAGGCCGTATGGAGAAGACAACAGGCCGTTGACAATGACCTGGTCGGGCTTCGTGAATGGCGAAGATCAATCGGTGCTCACCATTCCTACGATCGCTACGACTGTGGTGACAAGCACGCTAACCGGCGCCTACCCGATAACGCTGACAGGCGGCAGTGCGGCCAATTATAACCTGGTGTTGAAGAATGGTGTGTTTACAGTTACGGGCGTGGTGGTGAACATCACCCGGCAGCCTACCGGCCAGCATGTGTGTGCAGGAACACCGGTCAGCTTCTCTACGTTGGCTACAGCGGTCAACCAGCTGGCAACGGTGAGCTATCAGTGGCAGCAAAGCAGCAATAACAGCAACTGGCAAGTGATTGCCGGCGCCGGCGCTCCTACTTATGCGGTCAACGCCAATCAGACCATGTATTTGCGTTGCGAGATCACTGCGCCGGGTACCATCCTGTATAGCAATGTTGTCAACCTTGAAGTAGATCCCACTCCCAAAGTAAAAGCTGCTATCGCTGCCGTGCAGGATTGCGCCAACAACAATACAAGGCTTCAGGCTACGGGAGCAGACAGTTATGTATGGACACCGGCAACAGGACTGAGTAATACCTCCATTGCCAACCCTGTGGCGTCGCCTACGCATCCTGTGTATTATGTGGTGGAAGGATCTACAACCATCGGTTGCTCTGCGAAAGACAGTGTGCTGGTGGATATGCGCATCGTTACCTACCCGATGGCGAATGCTTTTTCGCCCAATGGTGATGGCAATAATGATTGTTTTGGCATGCGTGGCTGGGGGCTTACGATGCAGGCATTGGAGTTTACCATATTTAACCGATGGGGTGGAAAAGTGTTTCAGTCGAACCAGCCGGGCGCCTGTTGGGATGGAAGGGTGAAAGGCGAGCCGCAGCCCTCCGGTACTTTTGTGTATTATATAAGAGCTACTACGCCTTGCGGGGTAGTAGAGCGCAAGGGAACTTTTCAATTGGTGCGTTAAAATAAAAAAGAGCCCCAAAATTTTACTTTTGAGACTCCTTCTTTTGGTTTGTGTAGCACCCGGTGTGCCCTGAAGCAACCGGCGCATTGGTATCAATGGCCTGGCGTAAGTCGCTATTCTATGATCTGGAAACTAATGGGCAATTGCATCCTGGTCTTCACCTTTTTGCCTTTCACGGTGCCAGGTGTCCAGACTGGCATTTTATTCATCACATCAATGGCTTCCTGCTTCATGCCGTATTCTGTATTGTTGTTACCCATTGCTTTTACATTCGTCACTTTACCTTTTTCATCCACCACAAAGGAAATTTTGATGTCTCCTTCTGCTCCTTGTTCGATCGCTTCGCTGGGGTATTCAATATTGTTCTCTACAAATTTTTGCAAAGCTGCTTCACCACCCGGGTACATCGGCATCACATCAGTTCTTGAATAAATGCCATCGGCATCTTTCACTGCGGCAATATTTTTCTCAGGTGCGGCATCTGTCATGCGTATGGAAGCACGACCCTTCGTACCTTTTTTGCGTGTTGTAGTGGCAGGATTGGCAGCAGGATTTTCAACTGGCTTATCCGATACATTGTCGCGCGAGGTCATGGATTCATCCACCGGATTGCCTTGTGTAGTATCCATGGTGGTAGCATCACCTGCCGGCGCTTCTTTTTCTATCGACCGTTTGTTGTAATCGTTGCTTTCACATCCTATCAAAACAGTTCCTGTAATAAACATACCTGCCATCAACAAATGTTTCCAGTTATATTTTTGCGTATTCATAATTTCCTGTTTTAGTGAAATAATTGGTCTCGTGGTAATAGTTCCAAATACGGTGCCACCCACAGATCATCAGGCATTTAGAAGGTCAATTAACCAAATGGTGGGGACGATTTTGCTCAGATCGCGGCATATTAACATTTACTTACCCTACATTTGAGTGCAGCACTTTATGGACATTGCTACTTTCTATCCCCAACACTCAATATTGCAACAGCATATTGAGTATTATTATTTCCTGAAAGCCGAATCACCGGATTTTCAAACGACCTATTATGCCTTCCCCAATATTGGTGTTCCGCTCAGTCTGCACCGATCGGCCACTTATGAGATCAAGGAAAATTATACAGGGGTACAGGCCGTCAAAAATGGTCCTTATGCAGCTTTGATACAAAGGAGCTTTCAGCAACCGCTGCTGGTTAATTTACAAGGCCCTATCGATAAGGTAACGATCTGCTTCAAACCATCCGGCATCAGCGGCTTTATTCCCCAACCATTCAGTGAAATAGCGCCTGAAGATTCACAGGCATTCCGGGCATGGGAAGCATGGCCCGCTTACCGTCAATGGCAACAATCCTTTTTTGCTACTGATGATAACCAGGAAAGGGTGGAACTGCTGGAAGCCTTCCTGTTGTCTATTTATACACCAGCTGCGGAACATGCGCTGCTGGCTCAGGCTATTGACTGGCTATCGGACCTCGAAGCACAACATTCCATTGAGGAAGTGGCAGCAGGGCTGCAACTTTCCACCCGGTCTTTCAACCGGCTGTTCCACAAACACATGAGTATTTCACCGGTGGCCTGGAAAAAGATTGCCCGCTTCAGGCATTCGCTGAAGAACAAGCTGTTCAATGCCCGGTTTAAAAAACTCACAGAGATCGGTTACGACAGTAATTTCTACGACCAGGCCTATTTTATCAAGGTATACAACAAGCTTACGGGTTCCAACCCCACTGCATTCTTTAAAAGCATCGAGAAACTGGGCGACGACCACCTTATTTTCCGATTTGTTAAAGAATAAGGGCTGGCCGAAAAATACAATTTCAACCCTCCCGGGAGAAGTTCCTTTGCAGTGTATACATTCAAACAAATCCTGAAGCATATGAATAAGACACCGCTCTTTGTGATCCTGCTGTTGATATTGACCTGTTCCACCACCCTACAGGCACAGAAAACAGCCGTTGCTTTTAACAAAGCACTGGCCGACTCACTGAATACATGGAAAGATGTGGACCAGATCGCTGCGAATATCCCTTCAGGCAAATACAAAGAACTACCTAAGGAAGCCTGGCAGCATTTTAAAGACAGTGTATTTGGCACCCACCAATCGATACTGGAGAACATCTTCAACCGGTATGGATTTCCCGGATACGACCTGGTGGGTAAAGATGGCACCCATCATTTCTGGCTGATGGTGCAGCATTGTGATAAATGGCCTGCCTTCCAGGAAAAGGTATTGACGGCCATGAAGCAACAGGTAGATAAAAAGAATGCAAGCCCCTCGGATTATGCTTACCTCACGGACAGGGTATTATTGAATACCGGCAGGAAGCAAGTATATGGAACGCAGGTGATGTACAATACAGACAGCTGTCAGGCCATGCCGCGCCCAACACAGGATAGTGCAATGATCAATGTACACCGGGCAGCGATGGGCCTGGAACCTGTAGAAGCCTACCTGAATACCATGGGCTCCATGCATTTTGAAATGAACAAGGCCACGTATGAACAAAAGGGAATTACAAAACCAAAGCTGTACGCTATAAAACAATAGTACTGGTTGCCACTTCCGGAGGTGCATGAACAGGCGGCTTATTCAACAGCCGCCTTTATTTTTTGTGCATTGGCCAGCAATAGCCGCAGTTCTTCTTCATTGGCGATCACCACCTGGCCGCTATCGAGTATAGCAGGATTCTGATAAGTAATCGCATCGGCCACATTGATCCTGGCGGATGTATGGTATTCTGTAGCGCCGGTAGCAGTAATAAGCTTTTCTATGTTGGCAGCGCGGACGCCAGCGCCCGGCATGATGATAATGCGGCCATTGGCTTGTTGTACCAGCTGGGCCAGTATATCTGTAGCATCAGGCGCTGCGCTCTTTCCACCACTGGTGAGTACCCGTTCACAACCGCAGGCAATGATCTCTTCGAGGGCCTGAAAGAGATCGGGGGTACGATCAAAAACCCGGTGGCAGGTAACACCCATGGGATAGGCCCAATCTACTATGCGCTTCAGCCTTTCGGTATCGATGGGACCATGTTGCAATTGTACGCCGGTGGAAATGCCCTCACAACCCAGCTCTTTGCACAAGAGAATGTCTTTCCTGATGATGGCAAACTCCTCCTCATCGTACCAAAAATTACCTGCACGCGGACGGATGATGGGATACAATTCAATACTGATGCGCTCACGCGTACGTTGAATGGTACCATGGGAAGGTGTAGTGCCCCCTTCTACAGGGTTCTCACACAATTCAACCCGTGCCGCTCCTACTTTCTCTGCAATGAGGGCGGATTGGATGTTGAAGGCACATACTTCTAATATGATAGCTGACATAGATGAGTGTGGTTAGTAAATGCTCTTTCCTTTATAAATAGTCTCTTCTTTCCCGCTCTTCACAGCATAAGTAAATCCAGGCTGCAGGGCATAAGCGCCAAACTCGCCTTTCTTATTGATGGCCAGGAAACCTACCTGTACCTGCTTCGCTTTTTCCGGGCTGCGGCTGATGATGCGTTCCACTGCTTTTTTACAGGCAGCTTCGGGCTTGTGGCCCTGCCGCATCAATTCTACCACCAGGTGCGATCCTACAATGCGGATCACTTCTTCGCCTACCCCTGTAGAGGTAGCTGCTCCTATCTCGTTGTCAACATACAATCCTGCGCCAATGATGGGCGAATCACCTACCCTGCCATGCAGTTTGTAGGCCATACCGCTGGTAGTACAGGCCCCGCTCAACTGACCGTTGGTATCCATGGCCACCATACCAATGGTATCGTGGTTGTTGATACCACCGGGCATGGGATCATTTTCTTTATTGTACAGCTTATTCTCAATATTCATCAGGGGCTGGTACTTAGAGGTCTTCAGCCATTCTTTCCAGGCTTTTTCTGATGACGGGGTAAGCAGGTTTTCTTTCTTAAATCCATTGGCCAGGGCAAATTGCAAAGCGCCATCGCCAACCAGCACCACATGCGGTGTTTTCTCCATCACCAGTCTGGCTACGGATATCGCATGAACAATATGTTCGAGGCACATTACCGATCCGCAATTGTACTGCTCATCCATGATACAGGCATCCAGGGTTACCCGTCCATCGCGGTCGGGCAGGCCGCCATAACCTACGGATTGGTTGCTTTCATCGGCTTCCGGCACTTTTACGCCGGCTTCCACGGCATCCAGTGCGCGGCCGCCTGAGGACAATATTTTCCAGGCTTCCGCATTGGCTGCTTTTCCAAAATCCCAGGTAGAGATGACGATCGGATTTCCTTTTGTAACAGGATAAGGCGCTTCCTGCATGGCCAGTAATGCCTGACCGGATAGTACGGCTGCTGAGCCCGCAATCGACGAGCGTAAGAATTTTCTTCTGGTTGACATAGTTTAGTAGTAGATCTCTCTTGAACGAACTGGTTAAAAACGCCCCGGGAGGCAGTTGTTTTACTGGCTGTAAACTTAAGGTATTCGCCCTATTTGGCGCCCATAAACTTTTTAAGATTTGACCTGGCCGACTTGCGTACTTTATTGATCACAAAACCACTCCAGCCCAGCAGCAGGCCCTTGAATCCCAATGCCTGGCGGCTCCATTTCCACAGGTCAAATGAATCCATGTGCTCGATGATGCGGCCTTCATGAAATTTGAAATGGGCGGTCACCTGGTTGATGACCTTACGGCCTGTAGCAGAAAAGGTATAGGTGGCTATCCACACACAACTACCATACTCATTACCGGCTTCCACATTCTTGTATACCAGGGAGAAATCTTTCGCATTCCTGCAGAGCATGGTCCACATAGCAGCTACTTCGGCTGCATTCAGGTTCTCAAAAACAGGATCATAGAAAGTCACTTCTTCATGGTAGCAGCTGATCATGCCTGGGGCATCCCGTTTATTAAAGGCAGTATAGAAGTTTTCGATGAGTTGTTGGTGTGGATGCATAAAAGGTAGCTATGGGTTGAACAACATTTGTTACATTAGACCTTTAAAATTAATGGTTACATGAGAAAACTACTCCTTTTCCTTGCGTTTTGCCTTATTATTTTTACTGCTCAGGCACAGCTCAGCTTCCAAACAGCAGAAGATTCTGCCTGGGTGCGCGAAAATTACACCAAAAAGGAATTATACATTCCTATGCGTGATGGGGTTAAATTGTTTACCTCCATCTATCTTCCCAAAGATGCTACTGAGAAACATCCTATCCTGATGACGCGTACGCCCTATTCCTGTGCGCCGTACGGCGAACAGAACTTTCGCCCCAATTTATGGATCAGTCATTACCGGTATTATACCCGTGAAAACTACATCATCGTTACGCAGGATGTACGGGGCCGCTGGATGAGTGAAGGCGAGTTTGTAGATGTGCGTCCCTTCAATCCTGATAAGAAGACGAACCAGGATATTGATGAAGCGAGCGATACGTATGATGCGATCGACTGGCTGGTAAAAAACCTGCCCAATACGAATGGCAATGTGGGTGTCTTTGGCATTTCCTATCCCGGCTTCTACTCTACGATGGCAGCGCTTAGCGGTCACCCTGCTTTGAAAGCAGTAAGCCCTCAGGCCCCGGTAACCGACTGGTTTATGGGCGATGATTTTCACCACAACGGGGCTTTCATGCTCCTGGATGGATTTTCCTTCTATGCAGGCGGATTTGGTTATCCCCGGCCCAGGCCTACCACGGTAGGACCAAGGTCGACCTTACAGATACCCCGTAATGACAATTATGAAACCTACCTGCGCATTGGTGCGCTTAAGAACTTCATGAAACTGACAGGCGACAGTTTGAAGTTCTGGAAAGACCTGTATGCACACCCCAACCTGGATGCCTGGTGGAAGGCGCGCAATCCCCGCAACTTTGTGGGCGATATCAAACCCGCCATGCTGACCATTGGTGGATTGTTTGATGCAGAAGATTGTTTTGGCGCCTGGCGCCTGTATGAAGCCATCGAGAAAAAGAATGCCCCTGCAGCTTTCAATAAAATAGTGATGGGCCCCTGGTACCATGGACAGTGGTCATCGCTGGACGGTACGAAACTGGGCCGCGTACAATTTGGCGCCAATACTTCGCATTGGTACCAGAATAATATCGAGATCCCCTTCTTTAATTATTTCCTGAAAGGCAAGGGGGATATTTCCAAACTGGCCGAGGCTACGATCTTTTTCAGTGGCGCCAACGAATGGAAGCAGTATCCGCAATGGCCACCAGCCAACAAAGCCGATCAGCCGCTGTACCTGCAGCCCAATGGTAAACTGGGCTGGGATAAACCTACGGGCAAAAACAGCTTTAGTGAATACATCAGTGATCCTGCCAAACCGGTACCTTATGCAGAGGATGTACATTTTTCCCGCACGAGGGATTATATGACGGATGATCAGCGCTTTGCTTCGCGCAGAACTGATGTGCTCACCTTCCAGACAGATATACTAACTGATGAGGTTACCCTGGGTGGCACCCTGGTAGCTGATCTGCTGACCAGCATAAGTGGTACGGATGCCGATTTTATAGTGAAGCTGGTAGATGTATTCCCGGATGACTTTACTTATCCCGGTACGGTACAAGGGGGCGGACGTGATGCGGGCGGCCCTTATCCGATGGGTGGATACCAGATGTTGGTAAGGGGTGAAGTAATGCGCGGTCGTTTCCGCAATAGCTTTGAGACGCCGGAGGCCTTCAAACCCAACAAAACAGAAAGGGTAAACTTTGAGTTGCCCGATGTAGCGCATACCTTTAAAAAAGGTCACCGCATCATGATACAGGTACAAAGCAGCTGGTTCCCACTCGTAGACCGCAACCCACAAAAGTTTGTGAATATCTATGAAGCGGAGGACAGTGATTTTCAGAAAGCTACGATCCGTATTTTTCATGATGCCGCCAACAGCAGCAATATTCTATTGCCGGTATTGAAATAAAGCTGGTATTGGTTGTCACTACGTAGAGGATTGCCCCTACAGGGCAAATGAATTTATTGACATTCATTTCTACAAAGCTGTAGCCCCTAAAGGGGCTTGAATCCCCTTCGACAGCCTGACAAACGTTAAGCTCAGCCTGATCCCACACCTGCCACCAGCGTTGCAATCGCTTGCGGCAGGTGTTTTTTATTTGAGCTCAACCGATTGCGCAATAATTATAGCATTTCATTGCGAAATAGCGGCCACAGAATGGTTACATTTGGACACCATATATCACCCTTTTACAAAATGAATGCTATGCGAAAGCTCCTGTCTCTTGCCATGCTGCTCAGCGCTCCTGCTCTGTACAGCCAGGTAAACATCATTCCGCAGCCGGTGGAAGTGAAGATGCCCAAAATAGCCGGGCAATTTACGATCACAAAAAATACCCCCATTGTACTGGATGGGTCTGGTCTTGAAAACGCTGCCAACTTCCTGAATGAGTACCTGCAACAGGTATATGGCTTTACCCTGAAAGTGAGCACTAAAAATGCACCGGGCGCCATTCACCTCAATTATGAGAAAATGGAATATGCGATACCGGGCGCTTATATCATGCAGGTAAAGAAAGACCAGGTATATATTGCCGGCGACAATGAGGCCGGTACCTTTTACGGTGTACAATCGCTGGTGCAATTGTTGCCGGTAGAAAAAGCCGCCGCCTTAAAGATCCCCTTTGTCAATATCAAGGACTATCCCCGTTTTCAATACCGTGGCCTGATGCTGGATGTAGGCCGTCATTTCTTCCCGGTAAGTTTTGTAAAGAGGTATCTTGATTATATCGCCATGCACAAGATGAATTATTTCCACTGGCACCTTACAGAAGACCAGGGCTGGCGCATTGAGATCAAGAAGTACCCTAAGCTGACAGAAGTGGGCGGTTACCGCAACGGCACGATCATCGGCCGCTATCCTGGTAAAGGAAACGACAATACCCGCTATGGCGGCTTTTATACGCAGGAAGAAGTAAAGGAGATCGTGGCCTATGCCGCCAAACGCTATATTACGGTGATCCCTGAAATTGAAATGCCGGGCCATGCTTCGGCAGCCCTCGCCGCCTTCCCCAACCTGGGTTGTACCGGCGGGCCTTATAAAGTACAGGAGACCTGGGGTGTATTCAACGATGTATTCTGTGCCGGCAATGATACGGTATTCAACTTCCTGCAGGATGTGCTGGATGAGGTCATTCCTTTGTTCCCCGCCAAATATGTGCATGTAGGGGGCGATGAATGTCCCAAGGAGAGCTGGAAGCATTGCGCTAAATGCCAGCGCCGCATCAAAGAACTGGGCCTGAAAGATGAGCATGAGCTGCAAAGCTATTTCATACAACGTATGGAGAAGTACATCAATAGCAAAGGTAAAACACTGATTGGCTGGGATGAGATACTGGAAGGTGGTCTGGCTCCCAATGCCGTAGTGATGAGCTGGCGTGGTGAAAAAGGTGGCATTGAAGCTGCACAACAAAACCATGATGTGATCATGACACCCGGCAGCCATGTGTACCTCGATCATTCACAAACAAAGAATGAAGACTCAGTGACGATTGGCGGCTATACTACCGTACAAAAGACCTACAGCTATGAGCCAATTCCCAAAGAATTAACCGAAGCAGAGGCCAAACACGTACTGGGTGCACAGGGCAATGTGTGGACAGAATACATGAAATATCCATCGAAAGTGGAATACATGATCTTCCCCCGTGCCAGTGCATTGAGTGAAGTATTGTGGAGCCCGAAGGAGCAACGCAACTGGCCTGATTTTGAAAAGCGTTTACAAACGCAGTTTAAAAGATATGACCTGTGGGGCGCTAGTTATAGCAAGGCTTATTTTGACCTGAAAGCAAGCATTACACCCGCCAAAGACAATAATGGTGTGGTGTGGTCTTTGTCTAGCACTGATCAATCTGTTATAGTAAAATATTGCTCCGGCAAAGAAGGAAAACTTTTTATGAACGTCCCTGTAGTTGAAGGAGGAGAAGTAAAAGCTTCGCGATTAACAGAATCTTTTATCTGTAAAGACCAACAGTATGTAGGCCCTTTGGCTATAACCAATTCAGCTACCTATATCGCTAAATCCACCAAAAACGGTGCGCAATTAGGTCAGAATTTGATTCAGAGTTTCATCATCACAAAGGCCACCGGTAAGAAAGTAACGATCGCTACGCCTACCGCTGATAACCGTGCCGGTAATGGTGGCATCTTTGGCCTGGTCAATGGGGCCCGCTCAGATAAAGGTATCAATTCGGACGAGTGGCTGGGCTGGCAGGGGCCTGATATGGAAGCGGTGATCGACCTGGGCAAAACCCAGTCTGTATCTACCGTAAACCTGCATATCCTGGATCAACAACCCAGCTGGGTCTATCCTCCTCAATATGTAGAGGTGCTGGGATCTGCCGATGGCAGTACTTATCAGTCGCTGGGCAAAACCAGTGAAGTGGTGAAAGAAGATAACAATATGGCTTCTATCACTATCCCTTTTACCGCCACCAATGCCCGCTTCATCAAAGTAGTGGCTAAGAACCATGGCATTATCGGAGAAGGCAAGCCTGGCTCGGGCAGCAAGGCCTGGTTGTTTGTAGATGAGATTGGTGTGAACTAATAATATGCAATAACAGAGGTGACAGCTTTCGTTTGCGACGCAGGCGAAAGGTGTCACCTCTCTTCGTTTACCTCTGTTTGTTTGTTTGCACGCGGACGAAAACTGTCCCCCTGTTCGTTGAAAGAAACGCGCTCTTATTGTTTGACGATCACAGGGTATACATCATCCCCGCTCCATTTGGTGAGCGCTGTTTGCGCTTTACCATCGGGTGTCATCCTGTATATCTCACTGCTTACCTGCATATCCCTGTTGGAACTAAAATAAATGTATTTACCATCCCCGCTCCATTGCGGGCTTTCATCCCGCAATGGCGTATTGGTCAGCCGCTTGTCGTTCTTTCCATTGGCATCCATCACAAAAATATCCGGTGATTCATTGGCCCAGGATGTGTAAGCGATCTTAGTCCCATCGGGTGACCAGACAGGACTATGGTTGCCGTCTCTCCCCGATCCGGGCCACACTTTGGGGCTCACTGAAGTAGTAACCTGTTTTGTACTGCCTCCTTTCGCATTCATTAAGAATAGTTGCGAACCATCCTGGCTATTGCTCACCAATACCATCTGTGTACCTGTGGGTGATATCCTGAAATATCCAAAGCTTTGATCGGCGGGAGACAGCCGCTGTTTACCACTACCATCCGGCCGAATGGAATAAACACCCGCCTTACCATTCTCTACTCCGATAAAACCTATTGTTTTGCCATCCGGGAACCATTGGGGAGAACCAGACGAAATACCGGTCGCCAATGCTTTTTCGTTCTTTCCATCGCTGTCGATTATAAAAATAGTATAGGTCAGGACCTGGGCACGACGGTCATTCATCCTTACAAACAATATTTTGGTATCATCGGGCGACCAGATAGCATTGCTGATATAATCTTCATGGGTTCCTATCAAAGTAGTGCTGCCATTGGCCTTATTCATCACATATAAATGATCTTTCAGGTTTTCATAAGTATTGAAAGCAATCTTCCGGCCGTCATGAGAAACCGTCACAGGGCTACATTGTACAATACGATCAGATATAAGCCGCTGATTACTACCATCTGTATTCATCAGGTATAACTGCCAATCCGCGCTGTTTTGAATGCGCCTTGAAATAAAGGCTATTTCAGCAGGGCCATCGTCAATTAGCGGGGCCGTGGCAGGATCGGGCTCCTGGTGATCCTTACTACAGGCCGCTATGGCCAGCAGGAAGATAATGGCATATATTCTCATGTTGCAAGGTTTTAGGCCTGTGACCCTGCAATTCATCACAACGTTGCATTAAAAAGCCCCTTCTATAAAGAAGGGGCCTATTTGTACCTCGATAACGACTACGTATAACACTTAAAATACTCACATTATTGTATGCCGGTCATCGACTTACGGCTTATCCCACCACAAGCGGGTGGCGATATTATCCGTACCGCCCAGTTTTTGCACAGCGTCCTTATAGCCATTCTGGTTGGTCTCTTTTTCGCTGATCGCGAAATTGATACGCCTGATGAATTGGCCGGCAGGTATTACCCCACCGCTGTTGTTGACCACCACGGGGAATAATTTAGGATACCCCGTGCGGCGAAACTCTGTCCAGGCTTCCTGTGATTCCGGGAACAGGGCCAGCCATTTCTGGGTAATGATCTGTTCCAGCTTTTGATCGGCAGTTCCGCCATCATTCCATTTGGGGCTTACTGTGCTCAGCAGGGCCGAACCAGCCAGTACACTGTTGGTAGCGTTGAAAGGATCCACATAGGGAGCAGGTTTTGCAGTGCTGTTCTTGTAAGCATCAAACTGGCCTTCTACACCCCACTGCGCCAGCGAACGCAGGATGCCTTTCTCATAGGCTTCCTGTACGGAAGTAAGCTCAGGTACAGCCCATCCTCTTAATTTAGCTTCTGCTTTCAGGAACCATACTTCAGCTGCTGTGAGCATGGGCATCCTGGTACTCAGGTTGGCCACGCTCGACAACTTACGGTACAACTGATCATTGGGCAGGTCGATACCATTGCGGATACCTTTGTACTGACCTGCTACGGCCGGATCAGTGGCCGGTGAGAAATACCTGGCCAGGCGGGGATCGTTGTATCCTGTAAGGTAGGATTCGATGGGAGCGCCCATCTTAATATCACCCCAGCTATTGGAAATAACACTGATCGGATTGTTGAGGGTTTTACTGTTGATGATAAAATCATCTTCATTGTTCTCAATAAGACCAAATTCATTCGATAGGGCTTTCTCTGCCTCTGTCTTGCCTTTGGCGCCATCTGCTTTGGCAATTCTTACAGCAAGGCGAAGGCGCAGGGAATTGATCAGCTTCATCCATTTTTTATAATCGCCTGCATAGGAAAGGTCAAAGTTCCTGAAGATCTTAGCTGAATCGGCACTCAGGGCATAAGGCTTCAATTTGGCCTGGGCATCATCCAGGTCTTTGAAAAAAGCTGCATAGGCTTCCTGTTGAGAATCGTAGGTCACACTTCCATCGGAATTGATCTTCCCGAAATTGGTATACACCACAGGGCCAAACACATCACTTACCCGGTGCAGCGACAATACTTTCAGCACCATGGCCCAGGCCTCGAAGTTGGCATACTTCTCTTTCTTTGCACGGTCTATCACTGCCTGTGCAGGAGACATGACGTTGTCGTAGGCCAGCACCCAGATATTGTTGTTCCAGCCATCCATCATGGCATAACTGGAATTGTTGACGTTGTTGGCAAAAGGTGTGGGCGTCATCATATAACCCGAGAAGATATCTGCATTCAGGTTTTGCATTAACTGGTATTGCCATTCAGGGGCAAACAAATGCACACCCAGTTGCATCTGGCTGAAAGGCGCACCATAAAGTGCAAAATCACCTTTCAGATCCGATTCACTCAGCCCATAAGGGTCTGTATTGATGTCCTCAAAGCGCTTCGTACAACCCGCTGCAATAACGCAGAGGAATAACGCTGCACAGAAAAACCAGTTGAAGAAAATATAATTACGTTTCATATTATACATGCGTTTAAAATGGTCAATTAGAAGGCAACTTTTACATTCACGCCGAAGCTGCGGGTAGCAGGCAGGCCAAATACATCTACCCCTTGTAGCCCATTGTCCGTACTCAGCGATATTTCCGGATCAAATGGCGCATCGCGTTTGATGAAGAAGAGGTTACGGCCAATGAGTGATACATTCAGACTGCGCACGCCTTTCCACTTCAGGGGTACTGTATAACCCAGCGACACTTCACGCAGGCGAATGGCTGTAGCATCATACATATAAAACTCTCCAATACCCGCACGACCACCAATAGCTGTATAGTAAGTCTTCGCATCTATTTTGCCTTCAAAAGGAACACCATTTTTAGTACCCTTCACCTGAACACCGCCATTTTCACGGGCGTTTGCACTGGCTTCACTGAAACCGCGCAGATCCAGTTCAGCCTGGGTGATGCTCATGACTTCGCCACCAAAGCGGCCATCGATCAGGAAGCTCAGGTCGAAGCTCTTGTAACGGATATTGTTGTTCCAGCCTGCTGTAAAATCAGGATTGGGGTTGCCTACCAGTTTGCGGTCGGCGGTATTGCGGATGGGCGCTCCGTCATTGCTCAGGGCCAGGTTGCCTTTGTCATCACGGGCGGCTCCAAAAGAAATAATATCACCAAAACTGCCTCCCTCACGTACAATAGAAGCATAGGTATTATCAAATGTGGTGAGAAAGAACATGGCATTCGCACCATCCGTTACACCCTCTTCACTGAGGTCTACCACTGTGTTTTTGTTGGTAGCAAAGTTCAACGATGTATTCCATTCAAAGTCTTTGGTCTTCACCGGTGCTCCATTTACCATGATCTCAAATCCGGTATTGCGTATCTGACCCAGGTTGAGGAAATAGGTGTTGAAGCCACTGCTGCTGGGAGCAGGTGTTTCGAAATACTGGTTGTAGTTATCGTTCTTGTACCAGGTAACATCGACACCAAGGCGGTTGTTCAGGAACCTCCACTCCGTACCGATCTCAAAAGAGCGGTTGTCTTCCGGTTTCAAAGTTCTGTTGGGGAATGCCGCCCTTACGTTTTTGATCAGTCCGCCTGTAACAGGGTTGATCCTGTACAAGGGAGGGTTGGTGGCAAAAGCCCTTACACTGTTACCTACCTGTGCATACGATATCCGTACTTTGGCCAGATCAACCACTTCGGGCAGGTGGGCCATTTCACTCAATACAGCTGTAGCACCTACTGAATAATAGAGAAAACTCAGGTCGTCGGTAAAGGTCAAAGCAGAGGCCCAGTCATTCCTGCCGGTAATGTCGAGGTACAGCATATCCTTGTAGCCCAGGGAGGCGCTACCCAATACCGATTGTGTTTGTGAACGCAGCACAGATTGCTGTTTAGCAGCGTTGCCGGAAAGGATATTTTGTACACTGAAGATATTGGCAATGCTTAGGCCTGCTTTTACACCATCCGGATTTACTGCTCCATAAGAATCGATGAAGGTGCGGTCGGCAGTGCGTGAATCGGTTATAGAAGCACCCAGGGTAGCAGCGAGCGAAAGGTTTGTATTGAGCTTGGTGTTGTAGAAAAACAATACATCACCATAAGCGATATTGTTCTTGCTACGTTCCCAGGTATACCGGCCATTCAGATCGGCAATGATGGGATTGGTGCTTGCATGCAGCCTGGCATCATAATCATCTACGGACATATCATAGGATCCGCGCGCCTGTACAGCCAATCCCTTGATGATCTCATAACGCAGACTGAGTGAGCTGAAAGCCCGGTCGCGGCTGTCTTCACGCACATTACGGTTGAGGATCCAGAAAGGGTTCTGGGAATACTCGTTGCCAAAAGTGTTTGCATCGTATTTTATATTCCACCAGTTCTGTACATTCAAGGCCCTGGCCGGAGAATATACTTCATAGGTGTTTTTATAAGCACTAAAATCCAGGTTGCGCGGGAAGAAATAAGTACCCACCTGTGGATTGTTGTACAAGCCGGCAGAGGGACGATTGGTCGAATGCTGCCTGGTGAGCGTTACCAGCCCGTCCACTGTCAGCTTATCATTGAAGAACCTGGCATTCTCGCGGAAAGTGAGTGTGTGGCGATTGAATTTGGCAGTAGGGATAACGCCTTTGTTATCGGTGTTGGAATAAGAGAAATAACTCTGCGCCCTGTCACTGCCCGCCATCAGGCTGATGCTGTTGATCCAGGTAGCGCCCGTTTGAAAAAGGGCATCCGTATAATCACCTTTACCATTCTTTGCGCCCCAGCCATTTTCATTATTGGGACCATCCTGTCCATAAGAGAATTGTGCCTCGGGTTTCAGCATTACCCGGTCGAGCGTAAGACTGCTGGCCAGGTTTACGCGGGCTGTTCCTGCCCTACCCTTTTTGGTGGTCACCAGGATGGCACCATTGGCAGCCTGGCTGCCATAGAGTGCAGCTGCAGAGGCACCTTTCAGCACCTGCATGCTTTCAATATCTTCGGGGTTGATGTTGGAGATCGCATCTCCACCATCACGACCGGCGCTGGCCGTGCCGGAGGATTGTCCAAACAGGTTCTCGGGCTGCGCCACCGAACTATTGAACATGGGGATACCATCAATTACGTACAACGGCGAGTTGTTTTGTGTACTCTTGTTACCGCGCATCACCACTTTTACCGAGCCGCCGGCGCCAGATGCGCTCCTGTTGACCGTGAGGCCCGCAATTTTACCATTCAGGCTGTTGACCATATTGGGGTCTTTAACGGCTGTCAGTTCTTCGCCGGTGATCTTCTGCGTAGCATACGTAATACTTCTTGACCTTCTGTTGATACCCAGGGCGGTAACCACCACCTCGGTCATCTGTGATCCGGAAGAAGCCAGTAATACATTGACGCTTGTACGCCCTCCGGGTGCTACTTCCTGGGAGGTATAACCTACCGCAGAAAATACCAGGGTCTCTCCGCTGTTTACTTCAATGGAAAAGTTTCCATCGGTATTGGAAGTGGTACCACGTTGTGTACCTTTCACAGATATGCTTACACCCACCACTCCTGCCCCTGTAGCATCCGTTATCTTACCTGTCACCACATCGCCCAACCGATTATTGATTGTTTGCGCATCGGAATTACCCGAAGCAGCAGGCGTAGCATTAAACTCAGTTCTGGCGGTCTCTTTGGCCGCCAGGATCACAAAAGTTTTGTCGTTGACCTTCTTATATTTCAATCCTGTGTTTTCCAATACCTGGTTCAGGATCTTCTCAATGTCGGCATGGTCCTTTTTAGCAGGATTCACCAGCCTGTCGCCCAGTGATTCATCTGCAAATAAAAAATAAACGCCTTTGGTCTTATTGAGGTCTTTTAATACTTTAAAAAGGGGTTGTTTCTGGCTGGAATCTTCCGGCTTCCTGTTCGTATCTCCTTGCTGGTGAGTAGCTTTTTGTTTGCCAGTTGCATAGGCGTATACATCCTGTGCGTTGGCTGCCGGAATAGAGAACAATTGCAATCCCAGTAAACAGCCAAGTAGTTTCGGTTTTATGTGAACAACTCTCATAATGCAACCTATTTAGTTAATAGCAGTTTGGTTTGTGATTGTACTTATTAATGATTGGGCATAGAACATCACCCTGCTTTCCGGAGCAGCAGGAAAACATCCGTTTTGCTTTTCCAAAGGCGCTGGTATTTCCCGCGCTTTCAGACTATACAAAGACCCGTATTCAACAATTATTCAGTAATGAGGATCTCATTATTCTTCCGTACTATATGGAATTCAGTGGCGGCTTCCAGTGCCTGCAGCAAGACATCCAGGTTATCATTCATCATAATACCACTGATCGGCTTATCGCCTACTCTTGTATTTTCCAGGCTGATCTTCACGCCATACAATTCTTCGATCTGTTGTGCGGCTATTCGTAGGGGTGTTTTTCTGTCAAAAAATAGCTTCTTATCCTTCCAGGCAAGTACATTTTCTTCCCTGGCAGTTTTGATCTTCGGCTCCTGCTCATTGATCTCCACAAAATCACCCGGCTTCATATAGATCTCTTTGCCATCCTGCATTTTCAGGGTCACACTTCCTTCGGTGAGCATTACATTGGTCTTTCCAGCCCGGTTCATTACATTGAACTGTGTGCCGGTCACTACTACATCAAATCTTTCTGTATGTACAATAAAGCGGGCTTTAGTGGGTGTTTTGGAAACATGGAAAAAAGCTTCTCCTTTTAACCATATTTCGCGGGAAGTACCTTCTTTCCATCCATCATGGTAGCTGATCTCACTGTTGGCATTCAACATGACGGTAGAGCCATCCGGCAATTGTTGTTTACGGATCTCCCCATAAGTGGTTTGCATCAGGGCTTCAGGAGCAGGCCTGTTCATCAGCACCACTGTGCTCACGCCGATCAGCAATACAGCGGCAGCAGCCCACCACCAGGCTTTGTTACGGCGTTTGAGGGGTATCACTGGTGTGGCCGTATCGTCCGTTAACAGGGTCATTAATCGTTGTTCAGCAGCAGTTACCTGCGCAGCCGGCACTTCCTGCTCGCGTATGACGAGCGCCGCCATATACTCCCTGGCTTCCGCTACCAGCGGGGCCAAAGCGGGGTCCCGGGCCATACGCGCTTCCCATACCTGACGGGCAGCTTCATCGCTACCTAAATACCAGGCCTGAAAGCCTTCATCGGCTATAATATCCTCTACTGTTGAAAACGTTTTTTCCATAAATCAGCGTATTTCCGGTTATAAGTACCTGGTTTGAATAATTTGTAATGCTTATTTTAAAAATATTTTTACTAACGGTTGATTTTCTTCATTTTTACCGGTAGTTTACGTTTGCTCGCTATTCAACGAATGCCAGAGGACCCGATTAACCATAAACAAGACATTGACTGCTGGAAAGCCTTTATTGAAGGTGATAGGAATGCTTTGGGCATACTGTTCAGCCGCCATTACTCCGATCTATTCAGGTATGGGAATAAAATTTGTACCGATACAGAGATACTGGAAGATTGTATTCAGGAACTATTCATAGAATTATGGCAGAGTAAGAATCCCCCTCCTTTCATTTCCGTGAAAGCTTATTTGTTGAAAGCCATCAAGTACAAATTACTAAAAGCACTTCATAAAAGAAGCAATACGCGCCTGCAGGCCGAAATACCGGAAAACATGTACTTCGAGATCAGCCATGAGACCTTTATCATTGATAAACAGGAACATGCTGAAAAAACAGCCCGGGTGATCAAGGCGCTGGAACAGCTTTCTACCCGCCAGAAAGAGATCATTTACCTCAAGTTCTACCAAAACCTTAGTTATGAAGAAGTAAGTGATATCATGAATATCAATTACCAGGTAGCCCGTAACCTCCTTTCGCAGGCCATTAAGACCATGAAAAAGATCATTCAAAGGCTGCCCTTGCTGTTTTTAGCTTAAAACAAGGCAACGAGGCATTGAGGCATAAAGGCAACAAGGCGGACAAGGACAGCGTTGTGCTGTCTTCTGCAACCGGTTGCGCAAAATCTTTCCGGACACTTACCAGTCCCCTCATAAACAGGCACAGCGTGCTGTTTATGACACCTGTTATCTCGTTGCCTTAGTGCCTTTATGCCTGGTTGCCTATTTTTTTCATTGCGATTTATAGAAATAGCCATTACCTTCGTGCGCTCAAATAACTCAGTCCACTAAAATAGTTTTTATGAGCATGGTTGATTCGTTTGAGAAGATCCCCGTCAATATCTACACCGATCTTAAGCAAGGTTCCAAATCAGTAGCCAGAGAAATTGCCGACCTGATCCGCAGTAAACAGGCAAAATGGGAAAAATGTATTTTAGGCCTCGCTACCGGCTCTACTCCCAAATCCCTTTATGCCGAATTGGTACGCCTGCATAAGGAAGAAGGTTTGAGTTTTAAGAATGTGATCACTTTCAACCTTGATGAATACTACCCCATCGAGAAGGATGCGCTCCAAAGCTACAATCGCTTTATGCATGTGCACCTGTTTGATCATGTAGACATTGATCCAGCCAACATTCATATACCCGATGGAGAGGCCTCCAAAGAAAACATCAAGGCCCATTGCATGCGGTATGAGCAGCTGATCGAAGAAGCCGGCGGTGTTGACCTGCAGGTACTCGGTATCGGCAACAATGGCCATATCGGTTTCAACGAACCCGGCTCCAGCATATACTCCCGTACAAGACTGGTAACACTGGACAATTCTACCCGCATTGCCAATGCGTATGAATTTGCCAATATATCGCAGGTGCCCCGCCTGGCTATCACCATGGGCATCAGCACTATCCTCAAGGCCAAACGCATCGTGTTGATGGCCTGGGGACCCGGTAAAGCACCTGTAGTTCAGAAATCGGTAGAAGGCCATGTAGACGAACAAATACCGGCCTCTTTATTACAACAACACAACGACGTCACTTTTGTACTGGATGAGCTGGCAGCCGCAGAGCTCACCCGCTTCAAATCGCCCTGGCTTACGGGCGATTGTGAGTGGACTCCAGCCATGATCCGCAAGGCCGTGGTGAATATGGCGCTGAAAGTAAACAAGCCCATTCTGAGCCTTACCAATAGTGATTACCGCGATAATGGGATCAGCGACCTGCTGGTAGAAAAAGGAGATGCATACGAGATCAACCTGCAGGTATATTATATGATGCGGGATACGATTACCGGCTGGCCCGGCGGCAAACCCAATGCCAGCCTGCCCAATCATCCCGAACGCAGTGAACCTTATCCTAAACGTGTGATCATCTTCTCCCCCCACCCCGATGATGATATCATCTCCATGGGAGGCACTTTCCAACGCCTGCACGATCAGGGGCATGATGTGCATGTAGCTTATCAAACCTCGGGCAATATTGCTGTAACAGATGAGTTTGTGACCCGCTTCATGGACTTCGCCGTAGGGTTTGAAGACATGTTTGGTGTGGACAGTTCCAAAAGCACGGAAATACTGCAACAGGCCAGAACTTACCTGAAAAAGAAGAAATCAAACCAGATAGATACCGCTGATATACGTGCTATCAAAGGACTGATCCGCCGTTGTGAGGCGAAAGCTACTTGTCGCTATGTAGGCATCAGCGATGAGAATTATCACTTCCAGAACCTGCCTTTCTATGAGACAGGTACAATTGAGAAGAACCCCATGGGGGAGGCCGATATACAACTTACCGTTGACCTGCTGCGCAAGCTAAAACCCCAACAGGTTTTCTGCGCTGGTGACCTGGCCGATCCGCATGGCACACACAAAGTTTGCCTGGATATCGTATTCGAAGCCTTGCGCCGTATCAAGAATGATGGCGATGAGTGGGTGAATGATTGCTGGATGTGGCTCTACAAGGGCGCCTGGCAGGAATGGGACATCAGTGAAATTGAAATGGCGATCCCCATGAGTCCCGACCAGGTAATGAAAAAGCGTTATGGTATTTTCATTCACCAGTCGCAGAAGGACAGCGTTCCTTTCCAGGGTAGCGATGCCCGTGAATTCTGGCAGCGTGCTGAAGACCGCAATGGCAGTACAGCTAATCTGTATGCACAGCTGGGCTTAACGAAGTACGCAGCGATGGAAGCGTTTGTGCGGTGGCATTACTAAAACCGGCTGCGAGCTACGAGCTTCGAGCTACGAGCTTTAAAATACAATAATAAAAGAGAATGGGCCTTCTGTATCAGGAGGCCCATTCTCTTTATAATAATTAGATGATTTTGTCACTTACGAAACCGTGATTGTTCTGCTTGCGTAGCAAACGGCTCGCAGCTCGAAGCTCGTGGCTCGAAGCTTGCTTGCTACTTCTTCCTCAATCCCGGCAAAAATCCTGTAATGATACCTATCAGGGGTAAATAAGCGCAGACCTGAAATACATAGGCTATGCTTGTCATATCGGCCAGTTTGCCCAAGAGTGCCGAACCGAGGCCGCCCATACCAAAGGCAAAGCCAAAGAACAATCCTGCGATCATACCTACTTTACCCGGCACCAGTTCCTGTGCATAGACCAGGATGGCGGAGAAAGCAGAAGCCAGTATCACACCAATGATAGCCGACAATACACCTGTCCAGAAGAGGTTAGCATGCGGCAGCAGTAAAGTGAAGGGCGCTACGCCCAATATAGAGATCCAAATGATGTACTTACGGCCAAAGCGATCGCCCAGTGGTCCACCCAATAAGGTACCCGCTGCTACGGAACCCAGGAAGATGAACAGGTAGATCTGTGACTGCTGTACCGTTACATGGAATTTATCAATGAGGTAGAAAGTAAAGTAACTGCTCATGCTGGCCATATAGAAATACTTGGAGAAGATGAGTACCAGCAAAATAATGATCGATACCACCACCCTTTTCCGGGACAAACCATTGTCTGCTACCGCTGCAGCCGTTTTGCCGGCCCGCAGGATGAGTCGTTCGTTATACCATACGGCGATCTTTGAGAGGATAAAGATGCCCAGGAAAGCCACCAGGCCAAACCACATGACCTTGGATTGTCCCTGCGGAATAATGATAGCAGCTGCCAGCAAGGGACCGATGGCGCTGCCCGCATTGCCGCCCAGTTGGAAAATGGATTGCGCCAGTCCTCTTTTACCGCCGGATGCCAGATGTGCCACACGCGATGCTTCCGGGTGAAAGATGGAAGAACCTACCCCTACCAATGCTACTGCTACCAGGATGCCTGCAAAACCAGTTGCCAACGATAAGATGGTAAGTCCCGCCAGGGAAAAGCCCATCCCAATAGCCAGCGAATAAGGCTTGGGCGATTTGTCGGTATACTGTCCCACAAAAGGCTGTAACAGGGAAGCTGTGATCTGGAAAGTAAAGGTGATGAGGCCGATCTGTGAAAAATTCAATTGCAGGTTTTCCTTCATGAGCGGGTAGATAGCAGGGATTACCGACTGCATCATGTCGTTGAGCAGGTGGGTAAAACTGATCGTGAACAGGATAGGAAATACGGTAGTGCTGACCAGCGCTTTTGTAGCGGCGGTATTAGTTGTTGAATTCATTTGAAAGAGTTGATATACTTCAAATACGCCTTGTCAGGCAGATATATGTCCATTGATGCGGGCGGCAAAATGCCAGGCGCCCTTTGGATCTTTGTCAATAATGCTTTTTAATAAGTCTCTATGGAGCTGCATCGTGTCGATAAAAGGACGGGTATCGGAGAACCGGCCCAGGAAATCGTTTTTCATGCGGGTGGAAAAGGATTTGTACAGATCGGCCAGCACTTCATTGCCGGAAGCTTCTGCAATGGCATTGTGAAAATTGATATCCGCATCCACGCTGGCTTCAATATCATTTTCACCAGCAGCTTTTTCACGCGCATCGAAGTAACGCTGTATCTTCTTTGCGTATTTGGCGCTGCGGTTAATGGCAGCTTTCTCGGCAATCTTCATCTCCAGCAATTGCCGCACCTCGCGGATATCGTTGAGGTCTGATCGCTTCAGCCTTTGCGACAGTGGTTCGCAAATGCCGGAATGATCTTCCACAAAGGTGCCGATGCCCTGTTCTACCCGCACCAATCCGGAATTGAGCAACAGTTTGATCGCTTCACGAATAGAGGACCGGCCTACACCAAACTGGTGCATGAGCTCCGGTTCCACCGGCAATTGATCGCCTACTTTATACTGCCCCGATTTGATTTGTTGTTGCAGCCGCGTAGCCACTTCATCGGCCAAAGACCGCCGGGAGATACCATGTTCCATAGTCATCAGATGATATGATGAGTCAAAGGTAATACCCATTTTTCTTTTTGCCAATAAAAAAGAGTGAGCCGCCTTTGGAAGGCGACCCACTCTTTTATTATCATGATGTTTATCTCTATAATGATTGGCTCCGGGAGATGCCCATTTCCAGGCCTCTTAATTCAGCCAGGCCACGAAGCCTGCCGATAGCAGAATAACCAGGGTTGGTCTTCTTCTTCAGATCATCGAGCATCTGGTGACCATGATCAGGACGCATGGGCAATGATATATTGCGTTTGCGCATTACCTGTAGTATTTCTTTTACTACGCTGTACATGTCCACATCCCCTTCCAGGTGATTGGCTTCATAAAAATTACCGGCTTCATCACGTTGCGTACTGCGCAGGTGGATAAAGTTGATGCGATCGCCCAGGCGCTTCACCATACCTGGCAGGTCATTATCAGCCCGTACACCAAAAGAACCTGTACAAAAACACAGGCCATTGGCTTTGGATGGCACTGCGGCAAACAAGGCCAGCACATCAGCTTCTGTACTTACTACGCGTGGTAGACCAAAGATGGCATAAGGAGGATCATCGGGGTGAATGGCCAGCACTACCCCTACTTCTTCTGCCACCGGTGTTATTTGTTGTAAGAAATAGATCAGGTGTTGTTGCAGTTTGGCCGCATCGATACCATCATAGGTGTCCAATGCTTCCTGGAACTGTTGCACGGTAAAGCTCTCTTCTGAGCCTGGCAATCCCGCAATGATATTGCGTTGCAGCAAGGTCTTCTCCGTATCACTCATGGCTTCCAGGCGTTGGGCTGCTATTTGCAGTTCCTGTGCGCTGTATTCCGTTTTGGCGCCTTTGCGTTGTAATATCAGGGCATCAAAAGCCACCAGGGCCGCTTTCTCAAAACGCAGGGCTTTGGAACCATCTTCCATGGTATAAGCAAGATCGGTCCTCGTCCAGTCCAGTACGGGCATGAAATTATACGTTACAATATGAACACCACAACGTGCAAGGTTGCGGATGCTCATTTTATAATTCTCGATGTATTGTTTGTACTCGCCTTTCTGGATCTTGATGTGCTCATGCACAGGAATGCTTTCTACTACATTCCACTTTAATCCTGCCGCTTCGATCTCTTCTTTGCGTTGCATGATCTCTTCTACGGGCCACACTTCTCCATTGGGAATATGATGCAGGGCTGTTACAATGCCTGTGGCGCCGGCTTGCCGGATATCCCATAAACTTACAGGGTCTTTAGGGCCAAACCAGCGAAAGGATTGTTCCATCAGGGGCGGATGCTTATCAACTAAGTTGCTCATGAAATTTTGATATAGTTTATAGGTTCGGGAACGAAGATAAAAGATGCAGCCGGAACAAAGAAGCGCTAATCAAGTTAATGTGGAAACTTCTGCTTTCTTCATGCTGCATGCTGTATGCTTCATTCTACAAACTCACTCCCCTTCTCCAGGGAATAAAATCATCCTGTCCCAACAATACAGCTTTGGGCTGCACATTGCCGCTGGCCACTTCAATGATATACGCCATGATCCGGTCGGCCATTTGTGGAATCGTCTCAGTTCCTTCGATAATGGTGCCGCAATTGATGTCCATAATATCCGGCATCTTCGAAAACGTTTTCGTATTTGTGGAGAGCTTAATGACGGGCGCTATCGGATTGCCGGTAGGTGTACCCAGGCCCGTTGTAAAAAGTACAATATTGGCGCCGGAACCTACTTCTGCAGTAGTGCTTTCCACATCATTACCGGGCGTGCACAGGAGGTTCAATCCCGGCCTTGTTACCCGTTCCGGATAATCCAGTACGGCTGTTACAGGAGAGGTACCGCCTTTTTTGGCAGCGCCGGCCGATTTGATGGCATCAGTGATCAGTCCATCGCGGATATTACCGGGAGAAGGATTGGCATAAAAGCCCGATCCATCGGCTTCTGCACGGGCATTGTATACCCGCATGAGCTCCATAAAGCGCATGGCAGTGGCTTCATCCACGCAGCGGTCACTCAGTTCCTGTTCTACTCCGCAAAGCTCCGGAAACTCCGACAGGATCACCGATCCTCCCAGCGCTACCAGGATATCAGATACATAACCCACAGCGGGGTTGGCCGAGATACCCGAAAAGCCGTCCGAGCCACCACATTCCAGGCCAATACAAAGCTTTGACAAGGGAGCGGGTTGACGGGTGATGTTATTGGCCTGCATAAGGCCCGTAAAGGTTTGTTTAATGGCTTTTTTCAATAACTGCTGCTCCGTACCCTCTTTCTGCTGTTCCAGCACCACCAGGGGCTTATTAAAGCCCGGATCGCGTTTCATGATCTCTGCCTTCAGGATAGATGCCTGTGCATGCTGGCAACCAAGGCTCAGGATGGTAGCACCGGCCACATTGGGATGGGTGATGTATCCTGCCAGCAAGCCACACAAGGAGTTCGCATCCAGCCTGGTGCCGCCACATCCCATATCATGGTTGAGGAACTTGATACCGTCTACATTGGGAAATACCCTATGTGCAGCCTGCTCTGTAAATACCTCTTCCATGGGAGCATTTAATATATCCGCTTCCGGACTGCCGCTTTGGTATAATTTGACCAGGGCTTCCACATCGGCCTGGAAAGCTTTTGTTTTACTGTATCCCAGTTTATCTACCAGGGCCTCTTTCAACACCTCCACATTGCGGTTCTCACAAAACACCAGAGGTATCACGATCCAGTAATTACCTGTACCTACCGAACCATCGGCCCGGTGAAAACCCATAAATGTTTGATCCTTCCATTTCGATACGTCGGGCTTTTCCCACTGCAGCCTGCGCTGGCCCAGGCTAAAATCTTCTGCTGCATGGTGAATATTCCGTGTAGTAATAGCTGCGCCTTGTGCTATGGCGGTATCGGCCTTGCCTACCAGCACGCCGTACATATAAATATTGTCTCCGGGATTTAAAGGTTGAATAGAGAATTTATGTTTTCCTGCCACAGGGTCGGTCAAGGGGAAACGGTGGTTATTCAGTTCGATCAAAGTTCCTTTCGGTAAGTCCTGTAAAGCCACCAGTACGTTGTCACCAGGGTGTATCTGGAGGTATTTGTGTGTATGCTGCATATCTTCATTTAAGTGCTAAAAAACTTTAATACAAATAAAGAAATGCAGGCCCTCCCAAAGTTTTATACAGTTGCCATATTAATAAGCTGTATTGGCATATAATGAAGCATAAAACAAGGTTGTTTTGCTGACAATAAGCGATTTACTGCCACCCGGCAATATCCCGGACCATAGGAAGGCGTCCCCGGAATTACGAAAACAAGTATCCTGAACTGTCCTGATTTTCGAAAACGTTTGCATAAAAAAAGTATGTCTAAATGATTTCTCTATGAGAAAAAAAATCCAATTTGTACCAGGTTACTAAATGCTATATTCTGTTCATTAAAATTGCTTGCCATGGCATACGATCAATGTCTGGTTGCCTCTACTACTGTGTTATACCGGCAGTGGCCATTTCCAAAGGCCCTCTCAACCACCGGCGTTTTTATCCCTGGTAAACAGGTTTCCATTTGCTTTTTTGCAGGTTCTGTTAAAGGGCCGCCACTACCCTAGTTTTCGGAACCGTTTTCGGACCATTTCCTAAGGTTTCCGTAAACCCATTCTTTCTAAACCCTGTCCTGCCTCCCATTTCACAGCGAACTTCAAATAAACACTTGCATGCGACCGCAACTACTTAAAGTTTCCACTGGCCCCCGCCATTCATTCAGCGTACGCCGCGACCTGGTGCCCTATATCAACAACCGCTGGCATTACCACCCCGAAATAGAGCTCATCCATTTCAAAAAGGGAGAGGGAACGCAGTTTATTGGCGATAGCATCAAAAGGTTCAAATCGGGCGACATTGTAATGGTAGGCGCTCACCTGCCGCATTACTGGCGTTTTGATGACCTGTATTTTGAAGAGGATACCCGTGTACAGGCCGATATCCGTGTAGCGCATTTTTGTGAGAACTTCTGGGGCGAGCAATTCCTGCACCTCCCGGAAAACATCAATATCAAAACAGTGCTGGAAAAAGCAAGAAGAGGTTTACAGATCACGGGAAAGACCAGGCAGCAGGTAGCCGAACTGCTGGAAAGATTGCTGCAAACCGACGGCTCCGAAAGGATCATCATCCTGATGGAGGCGCTCATGACGATTGCCGACTGCAAACAACTCAATACGCTTTCTTCCATAGGCTTCAAGCACGATATGGTAGATGCAGAAAATGAACGCGTGAACGCTATTTATGAATACTCATTGAAAAACTACAAACGCAAGATCCAATTGGAAGAAATTGCGGCAGTGGCCAATATCAGCCCCAACTCTTTCTGCCGCTATTTCAAATCCAGGACCCGAAAGACCTATTCTCAGTTCCTCATCGAGATACGTGTAGGCCAGGCCTGCAAACTACTCATCGAAAACAACCTGAGTATCAAACAATTATGCTACGAAAGCGGCTTCAACAACTTCACCAGCTTTCACAAATACTTTAAAATGATCACCGGCAAAAGCCCCCTCTGTTATCAGAAAGAGTTTATTGCCTAAACCGTTGCGGATTCCTGCTCCCTGGCAACAAAAGCACCCCGGCATGATAAGATGTCGGGGTGTTGTGTTCTAATGGCTGTCTCATTCGATCCATTTTATCTGATTTTCCGTAGATATCCCGTATATGTCCCGTTGATAAGCCGTAGATATCCCGTCTTTTATTAAAGGCGGGATATCTACGGCTTATATAATGGTTACCTACCTGATTAATACTTTTTAA
>CBIHOV010000045.1:0-68492 GCA_966211765.1 uncultured Paraflavitalea sp. | reverse complement strand
ACTTCAGCTGGTTTGTTTACATAAAAGAATCGACACTTTTTTTCGACCACAAGTAACCGATAACAGATTCGATTACTACTACAGCGAAAAAAATCGCAGGCTCATGCAACGATTCTCCCGGTTTGGTTGTAAACCCCCGAAATCGTAAACCCCTCGTACTCATATGAAGAATGGATATCTTTGTCTTGCCCTTCTTGTCTTGACAACCATAATGAGCTCCTGCTCCAAAAAAGACAGCACGCCGGAACTACTGCCCAATGAAAATTTCGGCAGGGCCAGTACCATCGCCTTTTACCTGTTTGATGAAAAGGGAACCAACCTGGTTGAAAAATACGGTGCAACATTCGGGATAAGCTACCCGCAGGACACCGTAGCCAACAGAGATTATACACGTGATATCGACCTGGTCACCGATACCGAGGGCAGGCGCTACCTGCACATTTTCTTTCGTGGATTTAAAAACAGTCTTACCAGTCGCTTCGACTTAACCATACCCCAACACAATACCGACCGGGTGGAGATTAAGTACAAGTTGCAAACAGAAGGCGTAATCGGTGGCTCCTTTGTTGCGAGAATTGAATGGATGCTGTACAATGGAGTGAAAGTGTATTCTGAAACCGATGGCAAAACCTGGCCAGGAATAATTGTAGTGACAAAAAAGGCCGATAGGACAACGGTGGCTACTAAATTTTAGAACTTTCGCTGTTACTGTTTCAGATAACAAAACTCCATCCAACAACCGCCTCCCCGCTCCTGCAACGATTGGCTGAAGGACAGTACTGATCGCATTAGCTTATTTATCTATTTTAGGTGAAATCATTCACACTATCATGAGAAAACGTACCAAGCTAATCGCCCTATGCCTGCCCTTCTTTCTCCTTCTCTCCATTTTACCAACTCATATAAGAGCACAAACTATAGCCAAACGCGTTACAGCGAGCAATGGCGATTCGGTCGCGTTTCTCGAATATAAACCGGCAGGCCACAACGCCCCTGGAAATACGAGGAAGTATCCATTAATCATATTCCTTCATGGTGGTAATGAAAGAAATGACAATCCTTCCCTATTACCTGGTCCTACTGATTCTAATCCCGCCCCCGTCTGGAGCTTGCGAAATTACGGACCTATCCGTACTATATACTATGGGCACAGGATGAATTTTACATGGAACGGCCAAACAGATTCGTTTATGGTGTTATCGCCAATGTCCCGGTATAAATATCGTACCGGTCCTTATTCAGGCAATGTCATCAATGTATGGCCTCCAGAATATGTTGATGCAATAATGAATTATGCCAGAGATTCCCTGAAAGTGGACACCAATAGAATCTATTTAACAGGTCACAGTTACGGCGGTGGAGGTACTTTTAATTACTTAAAAGTATCTTCGGCCAATGCCCAAAAACTGGCAGCCGCCGCTCCTGTCTCCGCCTGGCTGACCAGTCTGAACTCAAATGGTTATAATTATGTCGCAACTGCAAAGCTGCCTTTATGGGGTTTTCATGCAGTAGATGACCCTACAACTGATGGTAGCTACATCATTACTGAAAATTCCATCAACGGAGTTAATGCCCTTAATCCACAGGTAAGAGCGCTTATCACGTTATGGCCTGCCGGGACCATAACTCCGAATCCCCATGCACATGCACCGTTACGTGTGTATGATGTGTATCAATATCCATATGGTTCAGAGGGCATAATAAATAACTACGAATGGTTCCTTGGGCAGAATAAAGACTCAGCGGTAAATGTTCTTCCAGTGGCCAGGGTAGGCAACGATACCACGATCCTTTCATCATCGGGTGTAGCCAATCTTAATGCCAGCACCTCCACAGATGCAGATGGTACCATTGTAAGATACGTTTGGAGGAAAATTTCCGGCCCTTCCGGGGGTACTATTGCAACGCCCTTCGGGTCAGCCAGCTCTACAACTGTTTCAGGACTCACCACCCCTGGCGTGTATAAATATCAATTAAATGTAGTAGACCACAGGGCAGCGATCGCAAGAGATACCCTGACCATTACAGTTGATGCTCCTCCCGGTTCCGGCAAAGCGGTAAGCATTACGTCCACAGGAGGTAGAATAAACGCTGGCAACGTGGCCGAACTTATCAACGCAGCTGCCTTCACTGTGGAAGCGCAGTTCAAGTATGACTCATCCATCACCGATTGGTCCAATGCAGAGGCTTGTATCTACCGTAAATATGTTACAGCTACCGACAGGATTAAGCTGTACGTAGATAAAGCCACCAGGTCAGTTCAGTTTACACTGGCTAATGGCTCGGACATGAAGGGGTATACCGCCTCAAATGTTGTAAGCCACGATACCTGGCACCATGTAGCCGCTGTATTTGATGGGGCGCAGACAGGCAATGCCAACCGGATGAAGATATACATCAATGGCGTTCAGCAAACCCTCTCTTTTACGGATACTATTGGGACAAGCACTTCCGGGTCTGCAGGGTCCAGTCTATTTGGTGGAGAGCCAAGTGCCGGCCGGGTTACTGTAATCGATGAAGTGCGTTTGTGGGATACGGCGCTTGCGGCAGGCACCATCAATTCGTGGAAGAATAAACTATTAGGGATTTGTCATCCTAATTTTAACAGGCTGACCGTATACTGGCCCTTGGATAATGATGCCAATCCTGCATCAGCCGCCGCTGCATCAGGTACCCTATATCCAGGGGTCATTACCAATGGTACCTATGTGAATGGGACCTTGACACTGGATACCATTCCGTGTCCCGTTGATTCTGGCAAAGCGGTAAGCATTACATCCACAGGAGGCAGGATAAACGCCGGCAATGTGGCCGAGCTTATCAACGCAGCTGCCTTTACAATAGAAGCGCGGTTCAAGTATGATTCATCCATCACCGATTGGTCCAATGCAGAGGCTTGTATCTATCGTAAGCATGTTACCGCTACCGACAGGATTAAGCTGCATGTAGATAAAGCCACCAGGTCAGTTCAGTTTACATTGGCTAATGGCTCGGATAGGAAGGGCTATACCACCTCAAATGTGGTAAGCCACGATACCTGGTACCATGTTGCCGCTGTATTTGATGGGGCGCAGACAGGCAATGCCAACCGGATGAAAATATACATCAATGGCGTTCAGCAAACCCTTTCTTTCACCGATACTATTGGTTCAAGCACCTCTGGGTCTTCGGGGTCCAGCCTGTTTGGTGGAGAACCAAGTGCCGCCCGGGTTACTGTAATCGATGAGGTGCGCATATGGGATACGGTACTTGCGGCAGACACCATCAATTCGTGGAAAAACAAACTATTAGGCAGTTGTCATCCTAATTTTAACAGGCTGACCGTATACTGGCCGTTGGATAATGATGCCAATCCTGCATCAGCCGCCGCTGCATTAGGTACCATATATCCGGGGGTCATTACCAATGGCACCTATGTTAGTAGTAGCGAGGCCACCGCAGCCAGTGCCTGCGGCGGAGCAAGAGTAGCCCTGTTCCCTCCAATGAAAGAAGTAGAAGAAAGCAAGCCCTTCACCGGAAAAATATACCCCAATCCAACCGAAGGGCTTGTACAAATTGAATTAAATGCGCCCGCTTCGAAATCGGTAACAGTCAAAGTGCTTGATATGTATGGAAAATATTTAATCAGAACCGAAAGACGGCTTGTAAAAGGCAATAACAGGATGTCCTTGAATATAGAGCCCTTGCCTTCGGGAACTTACATTATTGAGGTAAGTGATGGCAAATCAATCCTGGAAAAATACAAGGTAATGAAACGATAGAATGACCACTAAATGATTTATGCTGTGAAGGTTGACTAAAAAGTTAGCTTCTTAAAAAGATGCCTGGAGCCCTACCATTTCATTTAATGTCATTACATTTTTGATCGCATCGCCGATGGTATTATTGAAGTAAACATATACGTCTTTGCCTTCCTGGCGCCAGTGCGCGATCTGTGCTGCCTGTTGCTGCAAATAGTCGTCGGTATAGCCACCCCGGTAATCACCCGCCGGCCCGTGAAAACGGAGGTACACGAATGCCGCATTTTTATTAAGCCGCCTGTTGGCCGACCTGGGTATATCATGCAATACGATGCTGCACACATATTCGTCGGCCATTTCATATACTTCACCAATATACCAGGAAGGATGCCTGAATTCGAGGGCTACCTTCCAGCCATGTGCCGGTTCGATACTTTGAATGATACCCAGCAAATCTTCCACGGGTGCAAACTTATCAACCGTTAGGGAGGGAGGGAATTGTACCAGCAGGCATCCTTTCTTAGTGCCTGCCTGGTCGATCACGTCCATAAACCGCAACACATCTTCCTGTTTGTAGGCAAACCCCTTTATATGCGTAATTTCCTGCCATAGTTTAAACGTGAAGACAAAATCCTCCGGTACCATTTCCGCCCATTTCCTCACCGTAGCCGCCTGCGGCACTTTATAAAAGGAACTGTTAACCTCCAGACTATTAAATAAGGAACTATAATAGGTCAGCCGGCTCTTATCCCGGAACTCCGGAGGGAAAGCCCGCTTATTAGGAACGGGCAAAACGAGCCCGCTTGTACCTGATCTGTAGAATCCATTGGGAAGCTTAGCCATACCTGTTCTTTACTCCAGTGGTAGCAAAAATGCCACCAGCCCCTGCCTGTGCAGGCAGGCCAGGTTGTTCCTGAAACTTTGATGTTGGATGATGAGGGGGATTCAGATTTCCAGCCTTACCGAAGCGCTCCCTGGAAGTCTTAATAATTAGTGTGTGTATTCCTGATCACGGGCGCATTCCCCGGACCATAAAAAGGGGCATAACCATTGTAGCTTCGTCTGCCAACGCCAAAGCTACCAGAGATGGAAAAGGTCTTATCGTTGTTGATATACATCAGGCCCACGTGTGCAGCTGAATAGTTGCCAAAGTTGTTGGCGTTCATCAAACCGTAGTTCTTGTTGAGCCCTGGTTGATAGAAGTTATTGCTGTTAGGGAAAAAAGAAGGCGCTACAGTAACGCCCGCGAAGGCGTATACATTATTTGTTAATTGGCGGTTAATCTGCAAACCCAATGGCGCCGATAAAAAGGAGCTTCCTCCCCCATTAAACCCAACAAAGCCCGCAGAAATGCCGGCATATTTGGTGATAAACCACTTCTTTTGAAGATGACTGGTATCGGCCCGCTGGTCGAAGTGCCTGAAGAACGCTGGTTGCATGCCATTCATAGCTCCAAAACCCAATGGCGACTGTGCTTTTACAAACAAAGCCGATAGTAAGATTGCGGCAAAAAGGATGGTGCGTATCATCTACATAAAGATACGCTTCCTTTTTGATAAATCTACACTGGTATGGACGTCACCATTCTTCAAAATCGGGAACCTATATAGAATCAGGCCAATCCGCCTGATTCTATATAAGTAAATTAACAATCGGTTAGTTAAATATGCGACCTAAGGCGTAGCTGCGGGAACGTCTTTTCTGCCAATCGGCCATATGACTGGTGTAGGAAATGAAATGCCTTCTGTTGCTCCTTTCACGATTGCTTCCGGGAAATCAATTTCAAATAACCAAAGAAAAGGGGGTAGACTATAATTCCAGGAATTTCAAAAAAAGCTCCTTATAATTACTGCCGATCGGTATTTCCGTTTTGTGCAGGAAAACAGTATTCCCTTCAATATGCGTGATCCTGGCTTTGTTGATCACAAAAGAGCGGTGCACCCGGATAAATGATTGTACGGGAAGCTGCACCTCAAAATTGGACAGTGCCATTTTGGGCATCATCACTCCCTCCGTGGTCACTATCCGGGTATAGTTGCCTTTGGCTTCGGCAAACAATACTTCGCTATAGACCAGCTTATATATTTTCCCATCGGCCTTTAAAAAAGTATACTCTTTTTCTGTACCCGCTGGGGCAGGAGTTGCTGCCACCTTCGGTTTATGGGTCAATGCGTTGACTGCTTTATCCACCGCAACGATAAACCGTTCCAGAGAGAAGGGCTTTACCAGGTAATCACAGGCATTGATATCAAATGCTTCTGCTGCATATTCCTTATAGGCAGTGGTGAAAATGATGGCTGGTTTTCTCTCCAATGTTTTCAAAAAAGCCATCCCATCCAATACCGGCATGTTAATGTCGAGGAAAATAATATCGACCGGTTGTTGTTGCAATACATTCCGGGCTTCAAGGGCATTACCGCATGCTCCTACCACCAGCAGATTGGGCATATGACTGCAAAACTCCATGATCACCTTTCTTGCAAAGGGTTCGTCATCTATTACCAGGCAGTTGATCATAGTGGGTATGATTGATGGGCAGCCGGAGATGGATATGGTAATAGCCATCCTCGGATACCTGTTTGAGTGAATAGTTGCCTGGATACAAAAGGTCCAGTCTTTTGATCGTATTCCGCAGACCCAGCCCGGATGCGTCCGGTAGCTGGTTGTTTTCCTGCCCTGTACTTCCACAGGAATTCTGTACCATAAAGAGGATGGAACCAGCCCCTATTGACAAAGAAATGCTTACGTGAATCTGTTGGTCAAAGGTATTGCGCGCGTGCTTAAAAGCATTTTCAATAAACACCATCAGCACCATGGGTGGCACCTGTATGGCCGGATCGGTTATGGTAGCCATATCCAACTGCAGGGAAAGCCGGTCACCAATGCGGATCTTCTCAAATTCAAGGTAATTGTTGATATAAGTGAGTTCATCTTTAAGCGGTAAAAAAGATTGCCGGGTGCCATAGATAGCATAGTGCAGCAATTCCGATAGTTTCAACAGGAGCCCGGGTAATAACTGGTGCTGTACAATGGAAATACTATAAATATTATTCAGTGTGTTGAAAAGGAAGTGAGGACTTAGCTGGGATTGCAGTACAGACAGTTCCATCTCTTTTTGTTCTGCCTGTATCCGGGCATCCTGTACCTGTTTTTGCAGGGTGAACCGGATGAGTTTTACCAGGATACCCAGCCCGATGCCGATGATAAAAAAGGGTGTGGCGCTCAGGATCACCTCCATGAAACCCGCATAGGATTTGCCCAGTACATACCTTACGATCACCCACCATACTACAGCAGAGCCAATACTGGCCAGTAAGGTACTTCCTAAAAACAGTACCAGCTTATTATGTAAATAGAAACGCAGGCAAAGCCAGCGCCCTGCGTAAAAACAGGCAATAAAGAAAAGAAAGCGGGCGATGGTCACTTGTACCTCCCCAAACACAAAGCCTTGCGTGTTCAATACCCAGGTACCGGTAAACAACAGTACCAGCAGCATGGTGCAGAACAGCAGGTGGACCACGATCCGCTTTTCCGAAATTATTTGAGGAATACCGGGCATGCTGCAAATGTCTGCAAGTTTTGGCAAACCCAGGGGCCAGGTTATTAAACCTGGCCAACCAGGTGATGAATATGCATTACCGGGTGATGAAATGCTTAACACCAGTTATAGCCCCCTGATGTCTTTTTTTGCTTCGTACATCACTCTTGTTTCAGGGGCCGCTGTTCGCCCGATAATATTGGTGAACCTTCTTTCACCATAAAACGACTTTATGCCAGTCAAATGGATCAGCCTGCTGTTACTTATTTCATGCCTCGGTTATTATTATTGTGCCGCGCAAACCGGGCCGGGCGCCATCAGGGGCTCCATCAGGGATATGAAGAACGCAGCATTAGACGGGGCCACAGTAACCCTTATGCTGGCCCGGGATTCTTCCACACAACAAACAATGATTGCCGCCCGGGGCGGACAGTTTGTATTTAAAGATCTTCCTGTAGGCACTTACCTGGTCAGGGGCAGTTTTATCGGTTATAATAGCTATACCAGCGGGCCTGTTATGCTGGATGCCCGGCATCTACAGGTGGTGCTGCCTGTTATTGTGCTGGGGTCTGCACACAAACAAACCCTGCAGGACGTGGTAATCAATGCCCGTAAAAAACTGGTGGAGCACCGGATCGACCGAACAATTATCAATGTGGAGAGTATGATCAGTGCGGCTGGTGGTAACGCCATAGATGTGCTGGCCAGAAGCCCGGGTGTAAGGGTGGACATCAACGGCGATATCAACCTCTATGGTAAAGGAGGGGTACTGGTATTGATAGACGACCGGCCAACCTATTTGTCCGTGCAGGACCTCGCAGCCTACCTGCGTTCCCTGCCTGCTGATCTGCTCGACAAACTGGAATTGATGAGTCCGCCGCCAGCCAAATATGATGCAGCAGGCAGCGCCGTGATCAATATCGTGCTGAAAAAGAACCGGGCGGCAGGTTTTAACGGAACGGCCGGCCTTGCTTATAATCAGGGCCTGTATGCTAAAAGCAATAGCTCCCTCAACCTTAACTACCGGACAGCCAAAATGAATTTGTTTGGAAACCTGGGGTATTCAGCCGACCGGAATTTCAATGACGATACTTATAACCGGTATTATTACAACCCCGATCAATCGCCGTCGTCCACCCTGTTGATAAGCAACCGGTACAGAGTCCGGTCTGAGGGCTGGAACCTGCGTGCAGGTATGGATTATTTTGTATCGCCCAAAACAACCCTCGGTGTTTTACTCACGGGGAATGTAAGACCTAAAAAAGACAGGCAGACTTTTAGCAGCGATCAGTACGATGGAAGCAGGAGGCTGGATTCCATGAGCAATGGGTATACAGATGGCAATTACCATTGGAATGGGCGCGGCATCAATTTGAATGGGCAACATAAGCTGGACAGTGCAGGCGCCACGTTATCGGCCGACCTGGATTATATCACTTATCATTCCGAAGGGGATCAGTTTGCCAACAGTTTTGTTTATGGGCCCGATGGCAGTCTGGCCAATGAGCGCATCATCCTTAACCAGTCGCTTGCTGATATCCGGATCTATTCGGCAAAGGCCGACTATACCCAGCCACTGCCGGGTAAAGCGCGGTATGATATGGGCGTAAAGACCAGTTTCGTAACCACCGATAACAATATAAACTGGTTCAACCAACAAGATAATGTACGTACGCCTGACTATACCAAAACCAATCATTTCATTTACCGGGAGAACATCAATGCCTTCTATGCAAGTGCCACCAAAGAATGGCAGCGCTGGGGCATACAGGCAGGGATGCGCCTGGAGAATACCCGTTCAGAGGGCCGGCAGGTGGGCAACCCGGTGGTCCCGGAAACAGCTTTCACACGCAACTATACCAACCTGTTCCCTACTATATACCTTTCATACAAGCTGGATCCGGGCGGTGACAATATCATGCGCATTACCTATGAAAGAAGGATCCGCCGGCCCAATTACCAGCAGTTGAACCCTTTTTTAATGTACCGTGACAAATACAGTTATAGCGCTGGCAACCCCGACCTACGGGCGCATTACAATAATTTTGTGGAGCTATCCTACCGGTATAGATCTGTATTTGGCTTTTCAGTATGGTATGGTTGGATCAACAACCTGATCCAGCCACTTACGGAGGCCAGAGGTGATACCCTGATCACCAGCCCCCGGAATTTTGGCACCGATTACTCCGTGAATTTCAGGCCTTATATTTCCATATCTCCTGTAAAGGGCTGGGACCTTAACGGTAGCGGCATCCTGTTTTACCTGACGAATAAGGGTAGTGCTTTTGGGCAGCTCATCGATAATAAAGTACTTACCTGTGAATTGGAA
Organism: uncultured Paraflavitalea sp.; assembly: GCA_966211765.1. Classification (GTDB taxonomy): domain Bacteria; phylum Bacteroidota; class Bacteroidia; order Chitinophagales; family Chitinophagaceae; genus Paraflavitalea. The sequence goes on along the minus strand of CBIHOV010000045.1, from coordinate 58,885 downwards.
GTCACCAACCAGTTCAGGTTTGGCCGCGGATGGAGTGGAGAATTCATTGCCTTTTGGGGCAGCCCGCATAAGGGTGGTCAAAGTATTGCCAGGGGAGGCGCCTATATCAGTGCTGGTATTCAAAAAAGCATCCTCGGGAATAATGGCACCTTAAGGTTAAAGATAGATGATATACTGTACAGCAGGGTGCGCCGGGATAACACCATCGGGCTCCCCAATATGATGGTTACTCATCGGGGTACAGCAGATACCAGGGTAGTGGGTCTTTCGTTCAATTACCGTTTCGGAAAAGCAGCCAATGCGCGGAAAAGAAACAAAAATGCAGGGGGGGCATCAGATGAGCAGGGACGGGCCAATTAGGCAAAAGAGCCAATATAAAACGTACAGAAGAAGTATCAAAAGCGAACAGTATTAAAACAATGAGATTTTTTAACCTATTGATATACACAAGTGTACCAATATGGCATTGTGTTGGCAGGAATACAGCATCTTTTTCCTGGTAAAACAGCATGCTATGATCGCAACCTGGTTCAAAATTGCCTGGCGTACACTCACCCGCCATAAAATATATTCCCTGATCAATGTGCTTGGCCTTACGCTGGGCATCTGCGCCTGCCTGGTCATCTGGCTGATCACCCAATACGAATTCAGCTTTGACCGGTCCCATCCGGATAGCGACCGCATTTACCGGATCACCACCACCCAGCAATTCACCAAAGGCGAAGCACCCACCATCGCCCCCGCAGTTATTCCACCGGTAGCAGAAGCCGTGCGCACCGGCATTCCGGGCCTGGCTACGGTAGCCCCCTATCATATATTATTCGACGCAGCAGTAAACGTGCCGGTAAAAGGCGCTGTTGGCGCTTCGTTCCCTTCCAGGCCTGTAGTGGCAGGCCCCGAGTATTTTAGTATCCTGCCTCCTGTGTGGCTCGCAGGTGATATACGGACCGCTTTGTCGGAACCTTTTAAAGTGGTGTTGTCAGAAATGAAGGCACGCCAATATTTTGGCTCCTTATCACCCGATCAGGTGCTTGGCCAGGAACTGGTATACAACGATTCCCTGCATGTACGCGTGGCCGGTATCATAAAGGACTGGGAGGGAAATACCGATTTCCCTTATACTGAATTTATTTCCCTGTCAACAGCAGAGCATGGATTTTTGCAACATAGCCTGCAGCTGGACCAAATGCAATGGAAAGGAGTGCCTTATTCATCGCGGGTACTGTTGAAGCTGGCAAAAGGCGTGAAACCTAAAGATGTAGACGCGGCCTTAACGGCCCTGTTCAGCTCCAGGTGGGCCACAGGCGCCATGTCTGTTGCCCTGCAACCCCTCAACCGGGTGCATTTCACAGACTATGGAGGCGGAACACAAATGCATACGGCCCATCTACCCACTTTATATGCACTCATTAGCATCGCCTTGTTCATTCTCATACTGGCCGTCATCAATTATGTCAACCTGGCCACGGCCCAATCACTTTCGCGCGATAAAGAAGTGGGCATACGCAAGGTATTGGGAAGCAGCCGCACCGGCATCATGTTGCAGTTCCTAAGCGAAACCTTAGTCCTCACCTTATTAGCTGTCTTCCTCGCTGCCTTATTGGTAAAGCCCGTATTGGGCCTCTTCCAGCGTTTTATTCCGGCTGCCGTCAGCTTCGATCCTTTTACTGCCAATACCTGGCTGTTCCTGTCGGGCATCGCCCTCCTTACTACCCTGTTGGCAGGTTTGTATCCCGCCCGGTTTCTGTCTTCTTATTTGCCGGCATTGACATTAAAAGGGACCGGTGCAGCAAAGGGCAGCGAAAAATGGTGGCTCCGCAAGGGACTGATCGTTTTCCAGTTTACCATCTCACTCATCTTCATTATAGGCACCCTCGTCATTGGCAGACAGATCCGTTTCATGCTCAACAAAGACCTGGGCTTTAAATCTGATGCCGTTGTATTGTTTTCTACCAATGAAAGTCGCGACAGCCTCAATCGTGTGAAGATGCTGGAAGATAAAATAAGACAACTACCCGGCATAGCCGGAGCCGCGCGGGAGAATATGCCGCCCATGGGGCTCGACCGGGGTATTTTCACCATACAATACAAACCCCTGGGCGAAGATAAAATACCCGTAGCGGCCGTTAAGGCCGATGAACATTTTATACCCTTCTACCAGATCAGGTTGTTGGCTGGCCGCAACCTTTTGCCCAGCGACACACTGAAAGAAGTGGTCATCAATGAAAGCCTGGCCAACCTCCTGGGCTTTAAAAAGCCAGAGCAGGCACTGGGACAATCCCTCTATACCTGGAATAAATTTGTACCCATCGTAGGTGTAGTCTCCGATTTTCACCAGGCATCCCTCCACGAAAAAGTGAAGCCGATGCTGATTGCTGCCCTTGCCTGTACAGATATCGCTGTGCGCCTCGATACAAAGAACAAACCGGCAGCAGATACACGGGCCATGTTACTAAGGATCGAACAAGCCTGGAAAGAGTTTTATCCCCATACGCCTTTTGAATACGAATTCCTGGATGAATCACTGGCGCAATTGTACGAAAAGGAACAAACGACCGCCTGGCTGATGAATATCGCCACGGGCATTACCATATTCATTTCCTGCATCGGGCTTTTCGGGTTGACCATGTTCACAGCCGAAAGAAGAACGCGGGAGATCGGCATCCGCAAAGTACTCGGCGCCAGTGTGCCCGATATTGTTGCCCTGCTCGGTAAAGATTTTATGCTCCTGGTGATCATGGCACTCTTCATTGCATCACCCATTGCCTGGCTCTTCATGCAGCAATGGCTGCAGGATTTTGCCTACCGCATTCCTGTAGGGTTGGATATCTTCCTGGTAGCAGGTGTAGCGATCCTTGGTATTACTATTCTGACCATCGGTTATCAGTCGCTGAAAGCAGCACTGGCCAACCCCGTAAAGAGTTTACGAACGGAGTAGTAAGACCGCACCCCGGTAAAAATCCCATAATATTAGCGCTAATCGTTATCTTAGGATATGGCAACGCCCCCTTTATCGTATGGAGATAAGGGCGACACTAATCAAATAACGTTTACTTGTGCGCAATTTGCTAATTATTGAAGACGAGCCCTTGCTGCTTGAGGAGATGGTTATGTACCTGGCCGAGCAAGGTTTTTTGTGCGAGACGGCGGCTAGCTATGTAGAAGGAAGAAAGAAGATCCTTGACCAGGAATACGATACGGTGGTGCTGGATATCACCCTGCCAGATGGCAGCGGCCTTAAATTACTGGAGATACTGAAGGCAAACTTTAAGGATACCATGATCCTCATTGTTTCCGCCAGAGACTCCCTGGCGGATAAACTGACAGGACTGAACCTGGGCGCAGACGACTATATTACAAAGCCTTTTCACCTGGAAGAGCTGAATGCCCGCATCAATGCGCTGTTGCGCAGAAGATCTTCCGGCAGTCATAATACAACGATCGTTATTGATCATATAGAGGTGGACACTTCCTCGCAGATCGTTAGCTTTAAAAATGAGGTGATCAACCTTACGCGAAAGGAGTATGAACTGCTGCTTTATTTCATTGTCAATAAGAACCGCGTGGTGAGCAAGCAATCCATCGCGCAACACCTGTGGGGGCCCCATTACGCATCTGCCGACAATTACGATACGGTGTATGTACACGCCATGAACCTGCGCAAGAAAATAAGCCTGCATACAGGCAAGGATTACATCAAAACAGTATATGGCATGGGCTATAAGTTTGTACAGCCCTGAACCCGCCATTTCAGCGGCGTAAGCCTGCCCGGAATACCTGGTAGCGCCGGCTAACCTGTTGCCATAAGGCCATGCCTAAAATGCGCCAGGGCGATGTTGACAATACCGCATCAACACCTTTCAACAAATAATCGGCCTCACCGGCAGTCATATTGAGTGGGGGTAGCAGCCTTCCGAAAAAACTAAGAATATGGGCTTTTTTATAAAAGAGACGCGTGAGGACAAACTGGGTACGCTCAAATCCCAGCCATTTGAAAGGAAAGCTGCGCATGTTGACCCGGAAACGAATATGGAGGCCATGTAATTCCGTGGCCTCGATCCAGGGTGTGCGGGCCGCCATTTTGCCGATCTCCTGCTCCAGCCGCCTGGCCATGCTGGCAACATTTTCAGGGATCTTTTCGGAATGGATACTATCGAATACATAACCGGCTATCTGGCAGGACAAGGGATTGTTGTAGAGCCCCTCCAGCCATTGCACCAGTTTTTTGTGCCGCCCCAGCGCTTTGCCATACACTTCTTCCGATACCATGGTGATGGCAAAAGGCATTACCATACCACTGAAACCCTTGGCAAAACTGATCAGATCGGGTTGCAGGTAGTTCAGATCTACGCTGGTAAAGTTACCGCAGCGATACAAACCATTCAATATCTCGTCTATTCCTACCAGGTATTGCTGTGCCGCGCGATGCGCCAGGATCGTATTGATGAGTTCGGGAGGCAATGGCCTCAATGCTTTGCCCTGGATCATTTCCATCCATACAAGCCCTACCTGCCCGGATGTCAAAGCCTTTTCCAATTCTGCCCCGGCATTGCGGGTAAAAGGATTGATGACCTGTACTTCGGTATACAATGGCTTGAAAAAATGATGATTGCCGGCCGTGGCATTGAGCGCTGCCAGTGTTTTACCGCCAAAATTGCCCTGAAACAGGAGGATCTTTTTGGGTGCCCCCTGCGCCAGCAAAGCCATGATCAGCGCCATTTCTACGGCAGAGGCCCCGCTCACGGCCTGGAACATCTTCGACAAACCCGTAGCCAGCTGAAGCTTTTCATTCAACGATCGAACAGGATCTGCTTGCTCCTGGTGCTTATTGAGCACGGCCGTCACCAATTGCTGCGGGTTGTGGCCAAGCACATTGCAACCGCTGTTGCCGCTTGCATCGAGGATCTTGCGCAGCTTTCCTTTACCCGCCGGGATAGACAGCCAGGAGCCCGCAGCTTTGCTGATATTCCAGGGAATGGTGCCGGCGCCCAGTAAGATGGGCAGATAATCGTTCAGGTATTTTTGAGCCGCCTGTACCCTTGCCTGAAGGGACCGGGTATGCGCTTGCCGGGCAGCTACATAATCCGGCCGGTTGGCAAACACCGGATATTGTTCCATCATTTGCTTCCACACAAAAGACAATACCATCCCATTGCCGCCAAAGGTGGTGGAATGCAACCCACAATCGTGGATATTGTTCCAGGTAGCATACACCTGCTGCACAGCAGTAAAAGCGCCAAAAGGCAGCTGGTCCTTGGCAAAAGCTTCTCCCCAGCAAACAATTTCGAAACGATGCACCAGCGATTCTTTGTAATCGGTTTCGCTCATCAACGGCATCCTTGATACATCGAGTATCCTGGTGATCCCATTCTCCTCACAATGATCACAAAAGCCGGCCCAGGCAGCACCGGGTAATGATTGCAGGGAGATGACCACTACCCTATACTGGTGACTGTTGAGCATGGCAGGTATTTCATCGGGATCACTGATCACCTGTATACCCGGTATCAGCGCCTGTTCGGGCGCACCCTGCAATGGATTGAAATAGGGGGTATAATAATCTGCCTGATCGACGAATAACACATTCCCTGTGTATTGGTTATTTTTTTTCCTGGTATAATGACGGGCCAGTTTGATGGCGCCATGTACCGCTTCCATATGGGAATTGCAGAAAAAGGTTTTGTGCAAGGGACCGTTTTCAAAACGGTTGATCATTTCATTGAATAGAAAGGCTATGCCGGCAGCTTCTTCCAATACCATATTAAAGGGCGCCAGGAAGGAGGGTTGTTCAGCAGCGATCCTTTGACTGATATGGGCCAGCACAGCCTCAGGCGTTTTTACAGGCAGGGCCAGTCCGGACTGAGCAGGCGGAATTGCCACGGCCGTTTGTCCGGCCAGGGCATTGACAGATGAATTCATATAGATGATGGTTTATATAATGAAAAAATGGCGCTTCAGGGTGCATACAGTGTATGCATCCTGAAGCGCCTGCAGGGTGACCTGCCTGGTCGCTTAAATGGCTTGTGCAGCCGAACTTTTTTGGTATAAAGCGGAAAACAACCAGCAATACTCATCGAGAAATTTGCCGGCAGCGAGAATTGTTTTTTCGTGGCGCAAGGTAAACTGGCTCGTGAAGGCAGTCTGTGACTGTGGAACGATCAACCGATAGGGAACTACGATGGCGTGAAGGCCGAGCATCATCTGTTGCAACTGATCGCCTGCATGCATCCCTCCTTCCTTCACCGCAGTGACCACCACTACCCCAACGGGCTTGCGGGTAAAATTGGTCCAGACCCTGTCGAGCACGGTTTTTAATACGCTGGCAAAACTGCCCCTGTACTCAGGCGTTACCAACAGCAGACCATCTGCTGCTTCCAGCCTGGCGCTGATATCGTGCAGCTCAACGGGCTCCTGGTGGCAACAACCTGTACAGGCCTCCACAGTACAACAAGGTTTATCACAGGGATCAATAATATCACAGAGAAAACCCCGTTCCTGCAGCTTCTGGCCCATGTAATAGGCGGTTTTATGTGACTGACGGCCGTGTTTACTGCTGCCTATCAAAATAGCTATTTTCATAAGTACTTTGCTTGCTTTATTCTGTGCGCAGACTTTTTACAGGGTTCATCATGGCAGCTTTTATAGATTGATAGCTGATGGTGGACAATGTGATCAACATGGATCCCAATACAGCAAGGCCAAAGATCCACCACGACAAGGTGGTACGGTACTCATACTGACTCAGCCATTCATCCATGAACAGCCAGGCAATGGGAATCGCAATGGCGCAGGCAATGAACACCAGCAGCAGAAACTCTTTCGAAAGCATGAGCCACAAACTGGCTACCGAGGCCCCCAACACTTTGCGGATGGCGATCTCGCGGGTACGTTGTTCCGCTACAAAAGCTACCAGCCCAAACAAGCCCAAACAGGAAATAATAATGGCCAGTATGGTAAAAAAGCCCGCCAGGTTGCCTACCCTTTCTTCGGCACGGAACTTGGCCGCATAGTTCTCATCGGCAAACTTGATATTGAGCAGGCTTGATGGGAATAATGTTTTCAGCACACCCCTTATTTTGGGTATTGCCACAGCAGCACTGGCATGTGGAGTGATCCTGATCGAAGCCCAGCTACCCCCTCCCGGGTAAAAGATGGTAGGTACAGCAGCTTTGAAAGGAGAACGCATGATCATATCCTTTACTACGCCAATGATCTTATAAGAGCGGGAAGTATCGCCTGTAGACACGAGGGTACCCACCGGTTCTTTGAGCCGCATGGCCTTCACCGCCGTTTCGTTGACGATCAGGCCGGCCTGGTCGTTGCCAAAGTCGCGGGAGAAATCACGGCCGGCCACAAACTGCCATCCCACCGTCTTACCATAATCGGGTGTAACGCTGATGGTGCCAAAGAAGGTAGCAGTATCATTATCGCTGCCATGCCATGAAAAACCATTGGTATTGTTCCAGATATCGGTGAGCGGACTTTGCGACAGCGCCACATCCTGTACCACGCCGGTGTTTTTCAGTTCCTGCATCAGCACATCGTATTTCTGACGAAGGCTGGGCGAAGTAAGTTGTATAGACAGGAGGCCGTTCTGCGTGTATCCTACCGGCCTGTCCCGGGCATGTTGTATTTGCCTGTATACGATGATCGTGCCAATGATGAGGGCGATGGACACAGTAAATTGTAAGACGACGAGCACCTTGCGGGTAGACCCGGCCAGTTTTCCTGCTTTGAAAGTACCCTTCAATACCGTCACGGCTTTGAAAGAAGATAGATACAGGGCAGGATAACAGCCAGCCAACACACCGGTGATGAAAACAAAGGCCAGGCCCATCAGCCAGAATAAGGGATTGGCCCAAAGTATGGTCAATGATTTACCGGCAACGGTATTGAACCACGGCAGTACCAATAATACCAACAGGATGGAAATGAGAAAAGCCATGCCTGCCACGAGTAAGGATTCGATGAAAAAATGACTGATCAATTGCGACCTCACCGAACCAATGGATTTACGCACCCCTACTTCCCTGGCCCTTTTTTCGGACCGGGCCGTACTGAGGTTCATGAAATTGATACAGGCAAGTAAGAGCACAAAAAAACCAATGGTGCCATAGAACCAAACAAAACGAAGTTCTTCACTGGTTACATTCACGCCGTTCTCAAACTTTGAATACAAATGCCAGTCGCGCATGGGATGCAGAAAGAGCGTTGCCTTCTGATCGGCTTTATCGCCCGTCACCTGCGCCCTGGTGAGGTATTTTATTTTATTGGAAACCTTTTGAGCATCTACCTGCGGATTGAGTTGCACATAGATGGAGATGAATTCAGAATTCCAATCATTGATCAGCGTATTGCTGTCTTTTTTGGTAGACAACCAGCTTTCAAAGGGCGAAATAAAATCGAGGTCTTTGAACTCTGAGTTTTCCGGCAGGTCCTGGTATACACCAGTGACGGTGACATCCTGTTTGTTGTCTACCCGCAGTATTTTATTGATGGGGTCTTCCTGTCCAAATATCTTATCGGCCACTGTTTCAGACAACATGATGGAATGAATGCCCTGAAGGCCCCTTTTCGCTCCTTTTATCATGCGCAGGCTGAGCAGTTCAGGCGCTTCGGGCCCCATATAGTTGCCCGTTTCTACAAATTCCCGGTCGCCATACATAATAAAATGCTGGGCATTCCCGAGGGCAGGCACTACATAAGCCAGGTCGCTGCCATAATTGAGCTTTAGCTTATTGACCAGCGGTATGGAGTTGGAGCCATCGGTGTTCAACTCACCCTCGTAGGTTGCATTCCTCATTACGCGGGCAATGCGGTCGTAATGGGTGTGGTATTGATTGAAGGAGACTTCATCGAAGATCCATAAGCCGATCAGCATTACAACCGCCATACCGGCGGCAAGACCGAAGACGTTGATAAAAGAAACAACTTTATTTCTAACCAATCCACGCCAGGCAACTTTCAGGTAGTTTTTGAACATCGGAATAAGATATAATGGTTAATAGAGCATGCTTATTTCAGGTAACGGTTAGCATTTTGCCAGGATGCTTTCAGGTTTTCGTTTTCCGGCAATTGCTGGGCGATGAGGTTGAGTAAGCGACGTTTTTCATGGTCGGCTCTTACTTTCGCGGCCAGGTTGATCACTGCCAGCCACTGTGATTCCGTCTGCACATCCTTGAGCATCAGCAGCCTGGCCATTTCTACTTTTTCTGTATCTACCTGCAGGGAGGCGATGATGGCCATTGCCCGGTCAAACCCCTGTTGTGGCAGGATATTTTCGCCCAGCAGGTGCTGCAGGGCCTCCTTTTTTTCAGGTGGGGCAAATAACCCTGCAACAGCGATCAACCACTGATCAAGTACCGCTGAGTCCTTTAACTGATCCACCGAAAACCGTACAAGCAGCTGGGCCCTTGCATTGCTGGCATTCAGCCTGGCAATATGTTGTATCAGTTGTATGCGTGCTGTATCATCCAACTGGCTGGAGGTAAACAGCTGCTGGATATAGAGCTGTTTGATATAATCATTCTTTAAGGGGCGGATGGCTGCCAGTACTGCCGGCGCTCCCCCATTATTGTTTAAGCGTTCGAGCCTGCCGGCTGCATCAAAACCATAGGCGATCATTTCGCTGATGGCTTCTTTCAGCACCAGCGCCTGCTCAGGTTTTACATCTTTGGTGTATGGTTTGCCATTGACACTATAAGTGAGGGCGCCTTCTTTATCGCTTTTTACTTTCAGATCCGCATTATTGGTGGAGTACCGGATAAAGCCGCCGGGAGAGATCGATTCGATGGCGGTTTCATCGGGCGTGAGGCGTATGTTGCCGGCGTAAGTAATTTCTTCCCGGCTGTTATCGCTGGCAATGACGATCTTTTTTTGATCTGCAGGTAGCTCCCATTTGTTGATAGTGAAATAGATACTGGCCACCAGGGAGCTTAGGGTGAGAACAAAGAGTATTGTTTTCATATAAGCGGATTAAAGTTGTTGATTCCTGGTGAAGTAATAGTACAGCAAAAAGGAAAGGGAGATACAGAAGGTCATGATCATGAGAGAGTGCAGACCAAGCGGAGGAAAGAACCCTATGAGCAAAAGGCCCAGGCCAATCCCTGCCAGGATAAAGGTCCACTTTAAGGCAGCAGCGCGGTTGTCTTTTTTACCGGCCAGGGCTACTTGTGCGATGATCTGATCAGGCACCCCTTTATCAATCATTTTATTTTTGATGCGGTAGTCCAGTAATTGCCGCGTGAAATACAGGATGAAGCATCCTATTAAAAAGAGGACCAGGATAGCGCCTGCTATCCTTGCAAGCTCCATAATATTATCCTGCTTCAATGTCCATTGGCTGCCGGTTTGTGCATTGACCGCGATGGCGGCTGCTACCAATATAGTTGTGATCGTTGTCCTTTTCATTTGCTATTGCTTTATACTATATCAGACCGGCCCGAAAGGAATTTGTTGCAATTAATTTTATTATTCCAGGGCATTTAACTGCTGGCGGTGTTTATTGAACATCTCGGCCAACTGGAATAGCAATACACTGATCACGGCCATAAAAATAAGGCTGGCAGCCATAAGGGGTAATCCTTTGTATACTGCTCCGAATACAGAGCGCAGGTTGTAGGTAACCAGGGCTATTACACAAAGCAGGCCTGCAATGATCAATACGGGTTGCCAGGGAATAGCCGCTTTTTTTACCGGGATCTTTTGCATCACAAGTGCCGGCAGGTCGAAGTCAAAGACCGGCGCCGGCTGGTCCTGGATGGCAGCCAGCAACTGCTTATAGACAGCTGCTTGCTGTGTGCAATGCTGGCAATGCAGAAAGTGCTGCGTTTGCGCTTCGCTGGTAAAGGCGCCTGTGATCGCATACTGCTGCAGCGTGCTTTCATCGAGGTGTATGGTACTCATAATTCCTCCTTTTTATACTGCTTCAATAAATGTTCTTTCAGGGTTTTCCGGGCCCTGAACAAATAGTTTTTCACGGTACCTATGGGAAGGCCCGTGATCGATGTTATTTCCTCATAACTCAGTTCTTCGTTGTGGTACAGCGTGATCAATGTTTTGTACAAGGGCGGCAGGGCCTCAATGGCCTGCTGTATAATGGCCGTCCTTTGTTTTTGCAATACACCCTGATCGGCGCCTGCACCGGCCAGTCCCAGGGGAGTATTCAACAGATGATCAGTCTCCTCTGTATCGTCGCCGGCCGTTTCTTCCCAATCCCCCAATAATGCATGTTTTTTCTTTTCGAGGTGATTGATGCAGGTATTGTACGCGATCTGGGCTATCCAGGTAGACAAAGCGGCCCGGAAGGTAAAGCTGGCCAGCCCTTTATAGGCTTTCAGGTAGATGTCCTGGGCAAGGTCCTTCCGGTCTTCCGTGTCCCGGATCATCTTAAAAACGATCTGGCTAACGAGCCGTTCGGTATTCCTGATGATGGTGGTAAATGCACCATTGTCCCCCTTCAGCACGAGGTTGACCAGGTAGCGGTCTTCAGCACTATCTGCTTTTAAGAGGGTCACTTTGTTGATTAGACAGGAGAGCTGCCAAAAGGTTGCAATCCTACTAATATAAGTTTTTTACCATATTGGGAAGGCATCTTTTTATCGTAATAGGCGCTGTACTGCTGGTGGTACAAATGTAGCCTATAAAGGCGGGATCGAGCTGTACAGGACGCAGGTACCAGCGGGTATCGTTGTAGTTGATCTGGGACCCAATGCAGGAAAAGCGTTTTAAGCCGTTCGTTATACCCGTACCAATCGCTTTGAGGGCTGCTTCTTTTTTTACCCAGAGTTCAAAAAAGGCTTGTTGTGTGTTGGGCGCCTCCCTGATGAATGCCTGCTCCTGCAGTTGAAAATGCGTGGCCAGTTCGAGGTAATCGAGTTGTTGTAGCTGTTCAATGTCGATGCCAATGGGCTCGCTGCTGCTTGCCAGCACCACCAGGTCGCCTGAATGGGAAATATTAAAAGGGCGCCAGCCGGGAATAGAGGGTTTGTGGCAGGCGTCGCGTGTCCACTGGTACAGCAGGTGCAGCTTTCCTTCGACTGCCAGGCACTGGTAGAGCAAAAGCCTGGCCAGCAGGCAGGCTTTGCGGTCGTGCAGGAACTTATAACGGGTGATCTCCTGGCGCATGGAAGCCGGCAAAGCTTCGAGACAGGGTTCCATATCCCTGTCTCGGATCATGTGCACATTGCCGTAAAGTATGTTGATCATCGGGTGCCTGCTGGGATTATACTTTTTCCGGAACGGTTTCGGCTGCAGGCGCCAGGTATTTGCCAATAAGCATGGCCAGCCCCGTAAGCAGGCCCCCCATGATGCCTGCCGCCAGGAGTAATATCGTTTTTACCAGGGGGCCAAAACCCGACAGGATATGTCCCCTGAATACAGTATCCCAGGCGAGGTTACCGATGCTCCACACCAGTAAACCGGCTATAAATCCAGCCCCAAAAAAGTGGATGCGCCATTGCAGCCGCTTCACCAGCCTGCCCAAAAGGACCACCGGTAGCAGAAACATCCACCAGGGAGCTCCCGGGATAAGTTTAAACAGGAGTATGAGCGCGCACAGGAGACCAATGGTCTTGCTATTGTCGATCAGTTTTTTCATTGACTTGCTATAAAGGTGACGGGAAGGTTTTTATTTTAACTGCCACTGGATAGGGGCCTGCTGTTTTGCTTCTTCCGGAGACATAAAGAACAATAGCTGGTAGTATTGGCCCTTGCTCCAGTCTTTGATAAAGCGATCGTATTCGCTGCTGCTAACGTCGCCCGACTGGCCGCCGGCATATATGCCATAGGCTTTGGGCCGGTCGCCCAGTTCTACGATCATGCGCCAGCCCGGTCCCCAGTTGCGCGACAGTGCATTGATGGCATCCGGGTTGCCTGAAGCAACTATTCCTGAGCGGCAGAAAGGATCGATATTCATCAAATGGTTAATGTAAAGTTTGTTGTGCTTTCCCCACTGGGCATCCTTTTTGTCCTGGTTGGCATTGAACTTTTTCAATGCTTCCGTAAGCGCCGCCTGTACAATAGCGGGCGCCTGTTCCCGGGCAGGTGTGTTTTGGTTATCGAAATAATCATCAGCAGGGTCCTGTTGAATGAGTTGAAGCAATACATCGTTGTCGGGCATGAATCCGGCCAGTGAGCCTTTCTTAAATTCATCCCAGGTCTTTTCCCTTACCTGGTTCCACCAGGTATTGAACAGGAAGGCCCGCTCCTCTTCCGCATTGTAAGCAGCATCCCACTGAGTAAGTTGTTCTATGGTTTGCTGGTCCTTGGTATTCAGGGCAGCCTTGTTGACCAGCGACAGCAATACGGGAAGCGCCCTTTGGGCAAAAGAGCTGGTATTGTCCAGCTGCATCTTCATCATTTTTTGTATATCAAACTTGTCATCCTGCTGCAGGCATTGCTTGATCCTGGCAGCCCTGCTCTCCACATAATTGCCATTGTAATAATAGCTGTAGCTGGCATTGGTGGGATGCTGATTGGCCGATACAACGTAATTGGAGGCCGGGTTCACTTCGTGCGGCAGACTGTCTTCAGGTATATAGTGCTGGTAAAGATGGGCAGATTTGGTGCCATCGAGAATAAACTTACCCTGGCCCGGCCATTTCACGGGCATATGGCCCTGGTGGTATACGGCAATGGTATCCTCACGGCCGGCAAAAGTGAAGTTTTGTGTGGGGCAGCTGTAATGACGGATCGCTTCCCTGAAATCGGCGTAGCTGCGGGCCTTGTTTAATTGGATAAAGGTGCGAAATTCATTGGAAGGCGTATGGAGCTCCCATTTCAGGGCATGGTTAATGAGTTCGGGTTGGAAGGCTGTAAATTCATTGGTGCAGGGAATAGGACCATGCTCGGAACTGAATACAGTATCATAAAAAGTGGACTGGCCTTTGATGAGGATCTCCTCTACCCGCTTGTTGAGGTCTTTCCATTTGCCATCCAGCTCATAATGTCTATTGTCTTCCGTGATCTTTAGTTTATACCAATCGCGTACATCATCACAACCATTGGTAAGGCCCCAGGCCATATACTCATTGAAGCCAATGATGACCGCGGGAGTACCGGGAATGCTTACGCCATATACATTCATTCCGGGGGCTACCAGCTGCATTTCGAGCCATACAGCAGGTAATGAAAGCGTGAGGTGAGGATCGTTGGCGAGTATGGGGTGACCGGAGACAGTCTTTTTACCCGACACCACCCAGCTATTGGAACCCAGGCTGGGATTGTAGCTACTGGCAGGAACCACCATTCCTTCGGTGAGGTAGGAGGAATCCAGGTAATCAGGTTTTGTGGTAAATGCCAGCAAGGGATTGGTAGCCGTGGTGGTATCGTTTACCACGGGTGTGAGCGGCGCATTGTACTCCGGGTAAAACTTGTTGAACTTTGCTTCGCCCAGGGCCAGCATCAGGCTGGTCATTTTAAAATCTTCTTCATAGCCCGAAAGCGTATTGGCCATGCTCTTCATCAGTAGTACCGTGCTGAGATTGGTCCAGGGTTCGGGCCGGTAGTCGAGTATCTTGAATTCGACAGGAAATTGTTTGTAGGAAAGTTGTTCGATATAAGCGTTGATGCCTTTGGTATAGGCATTGAGGATAGCAAGGGTGTTGGCATCCTTTTCTATGAAAGCAAGGGAAGTGCGGGCAGCTTCGGGGATACCGATCCTGCGCTGGTTGCGGTCATGATCCAGGAACCTGCTTCCGCCGATCTCCGACAAACGGCCGGCGGCCATATGGCTTAAAAAATCCATCTGCCACAAACGGAGGCTGGCTGTAATGTATCCCTGTGCATAGAACAGGTCTTCGGTATTGCGGGCAAAAATATGGGGCACTTTGCGGTCGTCGAAATATACCGTCACACTGTCGTGCAGCCCCTGCAGGCCCAGGCTGCTTTGGGACTGGAGAGGCGCTTTCTCCTGCCCATTCTGTACAGCGCCGATAAATGGATCCAATACTTTGCCCATTGGCGGGAGCTGATACCTTGGTTTGGAAAGTATAACAATTAATACGACAAGGATCGTCAACGGCACCAGAAATTTCAGGTTGACCTTTTTCATGAAGTAACAATTTATGATAGTTTATAACTGTGCTGCTACGCTTTGTACAGAGTGCAGTTTATGCTTCAGGTAGTCGATGAGCATGGGTGCTGTGTAGTCGCTGCAGGGAAGTGAATCGTTGCGCTGCTGCTGATCAGCACTAAGGCTGCTGAGCTCTACCAGCGTTTTCCGGTTGTGGACCTTTTTGATGAGCAGGCAATTGATGAGGGGTGAACTACCCCACCAAAAATGCGCCCCCACATTTTCGGCAGCATATTCGCCCGTATAGGTGATCAATACGGGTATATGCTGCGGCAGCAGTCCATTGGCGGCAAAATTGTTATAGATGCCGGAAGCGCAGTGCATGAGACCTGTGCAGGGCCCCAGTACCAGTTTGGTATGGGTAGAGCCAATAAGACAAAGATTTTCGCGCAGACTTAATCCTTTGGACACAATGATGCGCTGCATCGCCTCCTCTCCCATCCAACCGGCATAAAACTCTTCCTTGCCAATATTGCCTTCATCAAAGATGAGTATCCTGCCCGCATAATGCTCCAGGATATAAGCCAGTACATCAAAGTAAACAGTGATGTCCATCAGTTTCTCGCGGGCCGTGGTAGAATCGACAAGGATGTAGATATCTTCATTCCTTTGCAGGCCTTTGTTGTAAAGCCAGTTATTGGCCCATTCCTGCTCCTGCCGGCTGATGTACAAACGGCCTGGCCTTTCAGCCGACACATCGCTGACCAAAGCAGTGTGCACGGGAAAAATATAATTGCTGTTGAGTATAGGTTTAAGAATCAGGGAAGACAAAGAATACACGGCTGGCTCATACTGCCCCGCGCTGATCCTTTCACCATACCGGCTGTCCAAATAACCGAGTATCCGTTCTTCGTTGTAGGCAATGCAATACAGGAGGTCATACTGGTCAAAAGCGATCTCCTCCCACTTGTTGGTGGTGATCTGATCGATAGCGGGATTGTTTTTCAGGAGCCCTTCATAGAACTTCTGGTTTTCGGGGTGCTGGAAATTGATGGTGATCGAAGCATTGTTCAGGAATTCCCTTACATAGCTCAGTTTATCAAAACGTTTACAACAATCGCCAATAAAGCTGATCTTTTCTTCGTAAAGCAATAAGACCTTCCTGATCTTTTTGGTATCGAGGGCCGCCGTAATGGCATGGATGGTATCGAGCAATGGCTGTTGCTGGTGCATGGGCATGATAATAGGTGGTGAAGAACTGGTTGAATCAGGACAATCCTTTCGTGTGGAGAGAGAGGTTGTGAAAAAGTTTCGCTCCATCACTAAAATACCGGTTGAACAATTCCAGGTAGCGTGGATGGGAGGCTGCAAACTGCTGCATATCCCATCCGGATATATCGGCCCGGTGAAAACCAAACTGGCCTTCCCATGGTGCGCCTTCCACACTGAAGCGATCAGCCACAGTGGCGGGTGCAAACCGGAATCCGCGGGCGCGCAGGTATTCACCATAGGTGCGGCAGATCATATAATCTTCGGGATGGTACCGCGTGAGTTGTTTGTCCAATGCCACGGCCTCCATCAGTTGCCGGGAGCGCCAGCTGAAACCTCCGTTGCCTACATTGTACGCATCGTTCATGCTCCACCGGGCGCCAATATAATCGTATTGGCGAAAATCATCGGTCCATGCCTGTGGATTGAGTACAAAACCATCCCATTGTATCAGAAGGGCATAAGGAGTTTCAATATACTGATAGAGTTCCTTCATGACGAAGTAACTGTATTGCGCCCGGCTGGTGATCGGCTTGATGGTGATCGTTTCCTGATCCGCATAAGGGAGACTGGAAAACAATTTCACCTCGCCAAACCGGATCTGGTGCTGGCATACAGAAGCCGCAAAAGCCAGCCTGTCCATATCAACGCAATCGATCCCTACCAGGGTTACATCCGCTAATTGCTGTTTCATGCGCAAGGTTTTGGTATGTGAAGGATCACTGGTATTGCGGCCGGGAAATTGCCTGCCCGCAATTTTTCAGGATAGCAGCCAGACGCTGGGGGTGCTTGTAGATAAAGAAATGGTCGCCTTCCAGTATTTCATGTCCGAAAGTGGATTGGGTAAAGCGGCCCCAGTTGGCAATCTGATCTGCTTTTTCCTCCCGGCTGCCCATCATGGCAAACAGGGGGCATTGCACGGGACTTTCCTGGTCGAGGTGACTGTTCTCTGCAATTTCGAAATCAGCCCGCAGGATGGGTTCGAAGTAGTTGAAGAGTTCTTCGTTTTCGAGCAGTTCATCCGGAATGCCGCCGAGCCTGGTGAGCTCGGCCCTGAAATCCTGCTGATCCATGAGGTATCTTCTTTTGGGATCTTTGATACCGGGACCGGGGTTGCCGCTTACAACGAGATAGGCAGGTGGCTTCCCTGTTGCTTGCAGCCTGTTGGCCACACGCAGACCCAGGTAAGCACCCATGCTGTGGCCGTAGATCACAAAGCCGGGTGTGGTTATTTTTTTCACCAGCTGATCATACAGATCGTTGGCCGCTAATTCAAAATTGCTCAGGAGGTCTTCCTGCATACGCTTGCCCCTGCCTGGTAGTTCCAGTGGCACTACCTGCCAGTCGGCCAGGTGCGGTTTCAGAAAATCAAAAGAATAGTAATTGCCCCCTGCAAAATGGAGCAGAAACAATTGAGGTTTATTCATTATTCCGTTGTTTGTAAAGTTTCTGCCGTCCTTGCATGGGTATTGTGGAGAACGGAAGGATCATAGAGTATTTCTTTTTCACCAAACAACCTTTCGCCAATAATGCCGCGCTTGTTGCATTCTTCTACCAACAGGTTGGATTGAATGATGGGGTTCGACTCTTCAGTATACCGGATGGTGCTGATGAATTCGAGCCAGGGCTCCTGCCCCATCGCATATACATAAGTTTCACGCGGGTTGAAAATATTGACCAGTGAAATGCCTTTTTCATAATTGGACCCTGAGAGGCGGCGCGACTGGTCTTTATCGCGGGCAAGGTCGGTGGTGAGCAAGGGACCGTATAACCAGGTAAGGGGCGCGCCGTCGCACTCCATACCGAGGAAAATAACGTCTACATTTCCGATCACACGGTGAATATGCTCATACAGTTTGGGCTCCACTACCCTGGAGTCGGCCACAAAGAGGAAGGTGAATTGGTCGATGGCGATATGGTAGCAGGATTTGGTCTGGATATTGAGATCACTGTGTTCCCCCGTAAACGGCACGCCGGTCAGTACACAATCGCCGAAGCTGAGGGTTTCCATTTCATCGATCTCAATCACATTGTTGAACCCTGCGTGTTTGAACACCAGCCGCAGGTTGGGGTCCTGTAAGGCGCCGGAGGTGGTGCGGGGCACCACGATATTCCTCACCTTGTGGCGCAGGGGCAGCAGGGTTTCGAACAGGATATGATCCTGGTGATTGTGGGTGATCAATACGTAATCGATCACATCGGGCAGGTCCACATCGGAGAAGCGGGCCACGGTCGACTGGTAACCATAATAGCTGATCAGGGGATCAACCAGTATGCTGATGTCTTTGGTTTCAATAAGGATGCAGGCATGACCGAAATAGCGCATCCTTACAAAGGGACCATTGTATTTTTCGTAGGCCCGGGGCTTTTCTTTTGTAAAGAAGGTATCGAACAAGGGCCTGTCTTCTTCCCGTACACCCAGGGCCTGGGCCATAGCGTCGACCGATCCCGGCGTTCTTTTCATCTTACTCAATACCTCGATGGCTGCATGATCGAAAGGAATGGACAAATGCAGCGTACCGGGCTCGTCAAGGCGGGCAGTGCTGAGACAGAATGGCCTTTCGTCATTGTCGGTAACCCATAAAGCAATGCTCTGTGCCGACTTGTTGTAGTATTCACTTTTGTACAATAAGGATTCAAATAAGCGGAAGGAAGGATTGTTGTTGAGGTCGTATACAAGCTCTACATACCCTTTGAGCAGTTCCGGCACTTTTTTATACAACTCTTCGAGGGCATATCCTTTTGCATTATTCTTTAGCATAGTATCCAATTCCACGATGGCTTCGGCAAGACTGATCGAAAGGGCTTCCTTTTCCATCGTTTCATCACGGAGCTTCCTGATGTCTTCCACCCGGGGCACCTTATAATCCATAAAAGGGCCGCCCAGCATTTTGGGATTGAGGACCGCTGCTGCATGGATCTGTGGCGACTGTATATACGAGTTCATGATCTTCAAATGGCGGCCCACAATATTCATGGCTGCGGTAGCCGGAGAAACGAGGTGCGACCAGGCATACCATCTATCAAAAAGTGGTTCAATGACCAGGTTGGGCTTTACATACCAGTTGGCATCTTGCATACAGATAAGTTTTTAGAATGGTTTTATGATTGATGATGTTTTTTACACGAGGTTGAGAAAATAGCTGCGGGTATAAGGGCTCAGGTCGGGAAAGGCGCAGCCGAGATTGGCGAGGGCCTGTAAGGTGGCAGCTGTTGCAATCTTGTTTTTCTTTTGCGGCATGGCGCTTACTGCGCTGTAATCCGCTTCCGGATCGAGTTGAAAGGTAAAGCTGAGCAGGGCTACCAATTTCGACCATTCTCCTGCAGGCAATTGCCGGATCGTATTGAGCCATTTACCGAGAGGTAGCTTTTCTACTGGTTTGGATAAGGCCGTGCGTTGCGTAAAGAATGCTTCCATCGGTATATCCTCTTCGCCAGCGAGGTGAAAAATGCCCGGCCCTCCTCCGGAGAGTTTTGCGATCGCCCTGGCTACAAAATCGACCGGCGTTACCGGCACGCCATATCCTTCGGGATAACTGCCGGCTTCCATACAAAGCTTCAACAACTGGGGGAACCATTGGTCAGCCGGCATTTTGCCGGTAATGGCGTCTCCTGTAATGAGACCCAGGCGGTGCACCTGAACGGGCACTCCGTTGGTCAATGCAGTGTGTAATATTTTTTCAGCCACCCATTTGGACGCCGAATAGCCGGCCGCCTGCTGGTGTTTTTCACCATCTACCAGGTCGCTCTCCTGCCTGTAGGCAACCTGCTTGCTGTTGAACACAGAAAGCGTGGAGGCATAGATGATCTTTTTCAACCTGGCCGTAGTAGCCAGCTTTATCATTTCAATGGCCGAACCAACATTGGCGGGTCTTAATTTTTCATAGGGCGCCATAAGGTCAATATGGGCGGCGATATGATAAACAATGTCCACCTGGTTGGTAAGGAATTCATACTGGTCTTTGCTGATACCCAGGCCCGGCAGCGCGAGGTCGCCGGGAATGGCTGTTATGCGCTTATCCCAGGCATGATCGTAAAGGGCATAATGTTCGAGTGTCGTTTGTATTCTTGCTTTGCCAGCCACCTCGTCTCCGGCCCTCACCAGGCAATGAATGGTAGCGCCGGTGAGCTGCAAGAGCTCCCTGAGAAGATAACTTCCGATAAACCCCGTAGCCCCGGTGAGGAAAATATGCTGCGGCTCACTGCGGTAACTGGGCAGCTGGTGAATATGCTGGTAACTGATACCCGTAAAAGATTCTTTTTCGAGGTCCACCGGTGTGGAAGCCAGGGTGGTAAATGCCTGTGGTTTTTCCATAAATGCTGCAAGGGCAGCTACGGATGGAAAACTGTAAAGGTCTTTGATCGCCAGGGTTACGCCCAACTGCTTGTTGATCCTGGTGATCATACGCATGGCCAGTAAGGAATGACCGCCGCTTTCAAAGAAATCGTCAAGTATACTTACCTGTTCTTTGTCCAATAGTTCACAGAAGAGGGCAGCCAGGGCTGTTTCTGTTTCATTGCGGGGCGGTATATAAGACCTGATGTCTGTTGTTGCAGCAGATGCCTGTTCCAATAATTGAGCCGTATCTATTTTCCCATTGGGTGTAAGGGGCAACTGATCCAGCTGTATAAAGCGATGTGGCAGCATATATGCGGGCAGGGAAAGCGTCAACCTGGCTTTCAGGGCAGGTATATCTGCCTGTTGGCCACTGACGATAAAAGCAATCAATTCGTTTTCCCCTCCGGCGCCGGCAATGGTCACCACAGCAGCCGAGTCGATCAGGGCGTCCTGCTGAAGGGCTGTTTCAATTTCTTTGGGCTCTACCCTATGCCCGCGGATTTTGACCTGGTTGTCTATACGACCCAGAAAAGCGATTTGGCCATCAGACAGCCACCTGCCCAGATCGCCCGTGCGATAGATCCGTTCTCCAGCATTAAAAGGATGGGGAACGAAGCGCTGCAGGGTGAGGTCTGGCTGGTGCAGGTAACCCTGCGCGAGGCTTTTGCCTGCAATACAGAGCTCTCCCGGCACACCGGCCGGCAAGAGGTTGCCCTGCTGATTCAGTATGAGTACCTGGGTATTGCTGATGGGAGTACCAATGGGTATATTGCTATGTGCTGCTGTAATAAGGCCACTGGTAGCCACCACGGTATTTTCCGTAGGCCCGTAGTTGTTGACCAACTGATAGGACGTGGGATAGAATGATTTCAGTTTATCGCCGCCTGTCAACAGAAAACGCAGGGAATGGTTTTCTTTTTCGAGAAATTGTTCAGCCACCTGTGTAGGCAAAAAGCTGATGGTAATGCCCTGTTGATTGTACAAATGAGCCAGGTCGTTTATACTGTAGCGTATTGCTTCCGGCACCTGGTACACCGCTGCACCTGCTATGATGTAAGGAAAGAATTCCCACACCGCGGCATCGAAGCCTGGTCCAGCATAGAGGGTGGCTTTGTCGGCAGGTGTAATATTGAACCTGGTATTGTGCCAGTAGCAAAGGTTGACCAATGCACCGTGCGTGATCATTACGCCCTTGGGCATGCCGGTAGAACCGGAGGTATAGATCACATAGGCGAGGTGGTTAGCCGTTGCAGTGTCAGGAAGATCAGTGGAGGGATATTGAGCGGCCCTTTCTATAAAGGAAGCCCAAAGCGCCTCATCCACCAATAGTTTACAGGCACTGTCGCGCTGCATAAATTCAATACGTTCGGCCGGATACTGCGGATCGATCGGTAAAAAGGCAGCTCCCGTTTTTAAAATGCCCAGAATGGCTGTCATCCGGTTGGCTCCGGGGCTCAAGACAACAGCTACCAGTTCATCAGGTGCACCTATATTCCGTGCTTTGAGATACCAGGCAAAGCAGTTAGCTGCCTCATTTAACTGCTGGTAGCTAATGATGCGTTCCCCATCGATCAGGGCTATTTGCTGCGGTTGCGCCGCTACCCTGGTTTCGAACAAGCTGGTGATGGTGCTGTTGCCGGGAAAACTGACGGCGGTTTGGTTGAAACCTTCCAGTAACAATTCCTTTTCAGTGGTGTCCACCAGCGGGATCGTACCCACGCGTTGCTGCGGGTTGCCGCTCAGCGCAGTCAGTATGCGCTGGTACAAGCCGGCGATGCGGGCAGCGCTCAGGCCCGCTTTTAATTCCCTGGTCAACTTGAGGCCAATATTGAATCCACCACCGGTTGTATTGATAGTGAGGTCGAGAAATGTATTGGTGCGTCCATAACCGCCTACCTGCAACGGAGTTGGCTTTGCAACTGGTACAGCCGACGCAGCCGGCTGCTGTTCTTTGACAGATCTGTAGGTATGGAAATCCACATAATTGAAAACCATGTCGAAGAAAGGATTGGATTGACCGGCGCCCTTGTATTGCCTGCGGGCAATGGCCGCCATGCTCAGGCGGTCGTACATTTTTAAGACACGGAGCTGCTGGTCAACACTGTTGATGAAGCCCGACACGGTAGCGGTATTGTCTACTTTTATTTTGCAGGGAATCGTGTTGAGAAAGCATCCCAGTATTTTGTCGCCATCTTCGGTATCGGGCCTGTTGTTGGAGACAAGACCCGCCACTACTTCTTCCGAATGGCCCAGGATACTCAGCAGGTAGTACCAGGCTGCTATCGCCACGTTTTTAACAGTTGTATTGAGCCGTTTGGCGGTATAGGCAACCTGTGCAAGCAAGGCAGGCGGTATGGCCTGTGCATGTTTGTCCAGGATGCTGGTAGTGGTGAAGAGGTCGAGCCGGGTAACACCGCGAAGTTCCTGTTGCCAGAACTGGTGTTGCCTGTTATCGGCCATGATGGCCATTTGCTGCACTACAAAATCTTTATAATCCGAGGCGAGTAAGGCAGGACGGTAATCCGGCTCCTCTTCCAGCGCCAGGTAAATATTATTGAGTTCTGTTCTGAAACTGGCATCGCTCCAGCCATCAATAATGGCATGATGCGTTTGGAACAGGAAAACGTACTCATCATTGCCCAACTGAAAAATATGCATGCGCCATAGCGGAGCTTGGTCAAACCGGAAAGGGGTTGCACGCTCCTGCACCATGAAAGCACGAATGAGCGCTTCCTGCTCACTGCGCTCCATACCTGCAAGTTCAGTATAGGGAACAGACACATCGATCTGCTTATACACAAACTGTACTTCCGTATCATAATCGCCGATATTGAACGCGGTTCTCAGGATAGGATGTTTTTGTATCATTAAGTGGATGGCCTGCCGGAAACGATTGAGGTTGAAATCAACAAATACTTTGTGTTGAACCATCTGATCGTGGTAAATGCCGGAATGGGGCGCCATTACAGATTCGTATACCATCCCCTTTTCAATATCACTCATGGGGTATACGGCTTCGATCTGCTCTTTTACTGCTGTAGGTAAGGTGGCCAGAATGCGGTCTTGAAGGGTCTCCAGTTCTTCTCTGATAAGCCTTTCTTTTTCTTTTGCCTGTTGGTGCTCCTGTACTTTTTCTACCGGCTGTATAGCCTGGTCCATCAAAGTTTCGATGGTATTGTATTTGTAGATATCCGTGATGGCTACCTCGATCTTTAATTCTTTGCGGATAGCAGCCGTCAACCTTAATATTTTGATAGAGTCGCCTCCCAGCTCGAAAAAGTTGTGGCGGATACCTATCTCCCCTTTTGCCAGAATGTTTTCCCAGATGGCTACCATGTTTTTTTCGAGGGTATTGCGTGGAGGCGCCAGAGCAATACCTGCTCCTATGCCTGCCTGTTCGGGCAGGGGCAATTTTTTCCTGTCCAGTTTGCCATTGGCATTGAGCGGCCAATCTGCCAATGGCAGGAAATGGTGTGGCATCATATAAGCAGGCAAGGACCCTGTAAGCCATGAGCGCAGCGCTGTAATATCCAATGGCTCCCTGCTGTGGAGATAAGCGATCAATTCATATTCGCCCTGCTTGTTGGGAATAGCGAGTACGCAGGCAGCTTCCAGACCAGGATATTGCTGTACTATATTTTCTATTTCACCGGGCTCCACCCGGAAGCCGCGCATCTTTACCTGGTTGTCTTTGCGGCCAGCAAATTCAAGAAGACCACCGGGCAGCCACCTGCCCAGGTCGCCGGTCTTGTACATGGTTTGACCTTTGCGAAAAGGATCGGGCAGGAATTTACGGGCCGTAAGTTCGGGCCGGTTGAGGTATCCTCTTGCTACGCCTGCACCTGCTATGTACATTTCGCCCGGTACGCCCAGGGGCAGCAATTGACGGTTCTTGTCTAATAGGTATACATGTAAGTTGGCAATGGGTGCGCCGATGGGCATGCTCCTGCCCGTAAGCGATTGTCCTTTGGGGCAGTGGTACAGGGAAGCAGCAATGGTGGCTTCCGTAGGCCCATAGGCGTTAAAATAGTCGCCTTGTTGTAAGAACAGGTTGGCCTGTGTTATGCCGGGGGCTTCGCCGCCCGTCATTACGCGCTGCAACAAGGGCAGGTTATGTATCGTAAGCTGGTTGAATAAAGCGGGAGGCAGTACGGCGAACTGAATGCTGTGCTGGTTCATGAATTTTTCCAGCAACACCAGGTCTTTTTTGTGTTCTTCGGGTATAATGTGTAAGGCGGCCCCATTGACGAGGGCGATAAATATTTCGAATACAGAAGCATCGAAGGAACAAGAGAGGAACTGCAGGCAGGTTTCTCCTTCTCGTATTTTTACAATCTCCTGCTGCACCAGTATGGAATTGGCCAGGGTAGCGTGTTCGATCATTACGCCATTGGGCTCGCCGGTTGAACCGGAAGTATAGATCACATAAGCGAGGTGCTGTGGCTGGATATCGATGGCGGGCAGTAAGCCGGCATCCGCTGATTCCGTTGACTGCACATCCATGGCAAACACTTCTCCACCGTAGTAGTCGAGGTCGAAAATATAACCAGCTTGTGTGATCAGGAGTTTCACAGCTGCATCCTGCAGCATTAATTTCTTGCGGGTTTTGGGATATTCAGGATCGATGGGCAGCCAGGCGGCTCCTGCACGCAGCACGCCCAGGATGGCGATGATCATCGATTCGGAGCGGGGCAACATAATAGCCACCAGGTCATCGGGCTGTACTGCATGGTGCTTTCTCAACCAGTTTGCCAGGCTGCTGGCTTTTTGCCAAAGCTCCCGGTAACTGAGGCGGGTATCGCCATACACAATGGCCAGTGCACCGGGTGTGCGGGCAACCTGTTCTTCCAAATAATGGAGGATGGTCTTGTGTGCAGGCAGTGGCAGCACTTTATGGTTGTAGCCAAATATCTGCTGTTTCTTTTCCGGCACGGATAAGAAGTCCAGGCTGTTGATGGAAGTATCGGGATTGGCAACGATGGCCTGCAATAGTTGTTCCACATGCACAGCCAGTTGTTCGATCAGGGCGCTGCTGTACACATCTGTATTGTATATCATCCTCAACTCACAACCATTGTGGTGGTCAATAAAATTGAATACAAGGTCGAAAACGCTGGTTTGTTTTTCTGCGCCATCAAAATTATCTACAGTAAAAGCGCTCTTGTTTTTTTTGCCGGCCTGCTGGGCGGGTGCTGACACCTGGAAATCGGGGTTTTGTACGATCACCTGTATATCGAACAATGGATTACGCCCCATATCTCTTTGCAGCCCGAGGTCCCCTACCAATTTATCGAATGGATAGAGCTGGTATTCCCAGGCAGTAGTAGTGACCTCCCTGATATTGCGCAACAATTCCCTGAAACTATGCGTTCCCTCGAAGCGGGTACGCAGGGCAAGGGTATTTGCATAGAGACCGATCTGGTCTTCCAGGTCAATATGGTCCCTGCCTGCCACGGGTGTGCCAATGATGATGTCCTGCTGTGCTGTATAGCGGTACAACAGGGCATTGACGGTTGCCAGGATGCCCATGAATAAGGTGCTTCCTTCGCGTTGGCAGCATTTCCTGAGTTGCTTTATATACTGATGATTGATCCATTTGTTGTGGATAGCACCATTGTAGGTTTTGAGCGGGGGCCTTACTTTATCGGAAGGCAGGTCCAGCAGCGGTATATCTCCTTCAAACTGTTGCAGCCACCAGGCGCGCTGGTTTTGCATATCGGCACTGTCCAATTGCAACTGCTGCCATACTGCATAATCCTTGTATTGGATGCGCAACGGCTGCAGCGGAGCACTTACGCCATTGCAAAATGCATGGTATAATTGAAGCAACTCTTTTACCAGTATTTTCTTCGACCAGCCATCGCTTATGATATGGTGCATAACATAATAAAAGACCCATTTATGGTCAGCCACCTGAAAAATACCTGCCCTGAGCAAAGGGCCTGTGGCAAGATCAAAAGGTTGCTGAAAAGCTGCCTGCACCCATTGTTTTATCGCCTGTTCTGTATCCATCTCCCCGCGCCTGTCTTCACAAAGCACCTCAAATCCTATCTCTTCGGTACTTAATATGAATTGCCTTACTTCACCCTGCTCGTCCTCTCTGAACACGGTTCTCAATACTTCATGGCGGTCCATGAGGGCGGTAAAGGCATCACTAAAAGCCTTTGCATTGAAGGAACCTTCCATTACGCATACGCCCGGAATACTGTACCCTATATTGCCTGCCTCAAACTGACTTAATACCCAAAGCCTGTGTTGGGAGGAGGAAAGCGGATAAGCTGGTGCAGGCTGCGCCAGTGGAAGGCTTGCCTTGTCACTATTGTCATCAAACGCTTCGCCATTGCCTTGCAGGAGACGGATCAGGGCAGAACGATTGATCTTAATTTCGGTCAACAATTCCTGTTCCACAGTTTCCCCATCAGTAAATACCTTCAACTCACCATCCACCACTTCCAGCAGGATGTTGTTTTCCTTAATATCCCTCAATAGTTTTTTCATAACTCAATCTCTTTTAATTCACCCCGGCTTTTGTTGTGCTGACTGCTGATAAACCTTATCTGTTCTGCAATATTTTCAACGGTACCTTCTTCGAACAGGGATTGAATGTTGATCCTTACCTGGAAGACTGCATTCATGCGTGAAATGAGTTGCACTGCTTTGATGCTGTGGCCGCCCAGGTCGAAAAAATTATCGTGCACACCAATTTTCGGGCGGCCCAATACCTCCTGCCAGATAGTGACCAATTGTTCTTCGAGCGGTGTTTTCGGCGCCGCATAAGGTGTAGCCGTGGCTATTTCAAGGCCACCTGTATCCGGCAGCTGGTCGCGGGCGATCTTTCCGTTGGCGGTTAAAGGCAATTGTGGCAGCTGTATGTACTGGTCGGGCAGCATGTAGGGCGGCAGCGACCTGCTCAGTTCCTGTTGTATCTCTACCCGGTTCAAAGACTGACGGGCCACGATATACGCTACGAGGCTGGTTTCCTTACGGGCATTGGCGCGCAGCATAACCACGGCCTGCTCGATGGCATGTATCTTTTTAAGTGCTGTTTCTATTTCGCCCGGCTCTACGCGGTAACCCCTTACTTTCATCTGCTCGTCTTTCCGGCCGAGAAATTCAATGACGCCATCAGACAGCCAGCGCCCCCGATCCCCTGTGCGGTACATCAATTGACCGCTGATCAAGGGATGCGGAACAAATTTTTCACCTGTCAAGGCAGGCAGGTTGAGGTAGCCCGTGGCCAGGCCTGCTCCGCTGATACAGATCTCCCCTCCCACTCCAATGGGACATAACCGGTCGTACGGGTCCAATATGCATACAGCATTGTTGCCGAAGGGTGTGCCCAGTGGCACTTTGGCCAGCCAGGTTTCGGGCGCTACTTCGTGCAGCAACTTCCCAATGGTTGTTTCCGTGGGTCCATAATGATTGAACACGGTACATGGCTGATCCTGTTTGGCAATCTCTATCAATATATCATTGCTGAGTTGTTCACCGCCAAAGACCAGGCTTTGGGCAGGTAGCGGAATAATGCCACCGGCCGTCAGTGCTTTCCAGTGGGAAGGCACAATCTTCAGGCAATCAAGATGGGCGGCAGCGATCTTTCCCGCATCGAGGGTATCTGCTTCCGGGAATATATGCAAGGCTGCACCCGACAGCAAGGCGCCATAAATAACGGTATTGCCCAGGTCCGCAGCCAGGGTGGATACCAGTCCGAAATGTTTAGCGGCTTTCACCGGCACCCTGGCGCAAAGCCCTTCATAATAATCCACCACAGCGCTGTGGGTGATCATCACCCCTTTGGGTTGTCCGGTGGAACCCGATGTATAGGTGATATAGGCCAGAGAGTCGGGTTGTGGTGCACAGGAAGACGGAAGGGTTTCCGACAATGCGCCTTCGAGCTGGATATCGATGGCAAAGACGGGGCCTGTATAATAATCGAGTTCAAATACGTATTCCGTTTGGGTGATCAGGGCACTGGCAGCCGTATCGCGGATAATGAATTGTTTGCGCGCTTTGGGCTGATCGGTCTCAATAAATGTATAAGCCGCCCCGGCTTTGAGCACACCCAGCAGGGCCATTACCGACCAGGCCGACCGGTCGAGCAGGATGCCTACCTTATCACCCGGTTTAACACCCGCATTGGTAATGAGCCAACCAGCCAGCCTGTTGGCCTGCTCCTGCAATTCACTGTAGGAAAAAGATTGCTGTGCAAAAATGAGTGCGCGGCTATCGGGTGTGGCCGCCACCTGCTCATCGAAAAGGTCAACAATTGTTTGCTCCGGCAATTGTGCGGTGTGTCCGAAGTTGCCTGCCCTGAGCAAAGAATCTTTTTCCGAAGCCGTCAGGTAATCCAGCTCGCCTACAGGCAGATCTGGCTGCTGCGTCATCGCTTCTATCAATTGTGCCAGGTGAGTGGCCAGGCGTTGTGCAGTGGCCGCATCAAAAATATCTTTATTGTATACAAGCCGAAGGGATATGCCATCGCTTTCTTCGGCAAAGAAGAAGCTCAGGTCAAATTTGCTGAATACACGCTCTCCTGTTTCATAATCGTTCACCACCAGGCCACCTGCTGATTTTTTAGTACTGCTTTGGGCCGGTGTGGGCTGGTGCATGGTCACCATGTTTTTCATCACCACCATTACATCAAACAAGGGATGGCGGCTCCTGTCGCGCTGCAGGGAAAGGTCCTCCACCAATTCATCGAATGGATATACCTGGTGTTCATAAGCATGCAGGGTTGTTTGCCTTACCTTCTCCAATAGCTGCTTGTAGCTGTCGCGCCCTTCGAAACGGGTACGCAAGGCGAGGGTATTTACATAAAAACCTATCTGGTCTTCCACGATCGAGTGCTCACGGCTTGCGATGGAAGTTCCTATTGCAATGTCGTCCTGACCGGAATACCGGTACAATAAAGCTTTCACGGCGGCCAGCAAACTCATGAAGATGGTAGCGCCCTGACCGACTGCCACTTGCCTAAGGGCATTGGCGGCTTTTGCAGGGATGTGGAAGTGCGTAGCAGCGCCATGATGTGTTCGCACAGCGGGCCTTGGCCTATCCCCGGTGAGATCCAGCTGCGGTATGCTTTCGCCTAACTGCTGCAACCAATAGTCCTTGTGTTTTTGCAACTGGTTATTCAATAGCTGGTCCTGTTGCCATACTGCATAATCCTTGTATTGAATCGACAAAGGCTTTAATGGGTGAGGTACTTTTTTAATAAAAGCATTGTACAACTGGAGGAGTTCCTTGATCAGGATACCGATAGACCATCCATCACTAATGATATGGTGCATCACATAACTAAATACCCAGGTAGCGCGGGCAGGTTGGTATAAGGTGGCCCGCAAGAGCGGACCCTGCTCCAGGTTGAAGGGTTGTGTGGCCTGTTCCTCCACCCTTGCTTTCACTGCTTGTGCAGGATCGCTTTCCTGTTGAAGGTCTACCAGCTGAATGGCCTGGCCGGCGCCATTTGCCGGCAATATGTATTGCCTGATCTGCTGCTGCTCATTCTCCCTGAATACCGTACGCAGGCTCTCGTGCCTTTCGATGAGGGTATTGAAAGCAAACTGCAGGGCTTCCACCTGGAAGTCTCCTTCAAAGAGGTAAGCGCCCGTAATATGGTAAGCGCGGTTGCTTTCTTCAAACTGACTCAATATCCATAACCTGCGTTGTGCAGAGGATAAGGGATAGCTATCCTGAGCCGGGGCCGGTTTCAACGTGCTATAGGCTTGTTGCTGCAGGTTCTGCCGGCAATAAGCCATCAGTCCTTCTTTCTGCGCCCTGATCTCAGCCAGCAGGTCGTCCTGCAGGGGTCCATTTAAAGGTTCAATGGCAAGGTTCTCCTTGTCGATGGAGATCCTGATGTTCAGGTCCTTTAATTCTTTGATGATGGAAGCTACGTCTCTCATATGTCAGGCTAATGGTTAATAAATGCAATGCTTACAATACGGTCTGTTATACTATGATGGTAGTGCCACTGGTATCTGTGCTGGCGGCCGTTTCCCTGAGCCAGCGAATGTTTTCAATTTCAGTAGCAATCGTCTCAATAACGGGATGATTGAAAAACTGCGTAAGGTCAATATCTACTGCCATTTGTTCTCTTATCCGTAATACTGTACGGATGGCTGTTAGACTATGACCACCTAGTTCAAAAAAACTGGCCTTCACGCCAATCCTGCCGGGATCCACACCCAGCACATCACTCCAGATATGGAGCAGCTGTTCTTCTACGGCATTGCGCGGGCCCACTATTTCACTTTGTGCTGCTGCCAGCTCCAGTGGCAGTGGCAATGCCCGTTTGTCGATCTTGCCATTGGCAGTAAGTGGAAATGCAGGCAACTGCACCAGGTGAGCAGGCACCATATAAGAAGGAAGGGCCTGTGCAAGGGTAGTCTGGAGAGCAGCAGGATGAATGGTCTCACTGGCCGTGATATAAGCTGCAAGTCTTTTATCTCCCTGGTCGCTGGTGTAAGCCAGTACCACGGCGCCGCTGATATGCTCCAGCTTCAGTAACTGCTGTTCAATCTCTCCCGGCTCTACACGGAATCCCCTGATCTTGACCTGGTCGTCCTTGCGGCCTATAAATTCAATGGTCTTATCCTCTAGCCACCGGCCCAGATCGCCTGTACGGTAAAGCCTTTCACCCGGTTTCAGGGGATGGGGCACAAACCGTTCGGCAGTGAGGACAGGTTGGTGTAAATAGCCACCCGACAGGCCGGCGCCGCTGATGCAGATCTCTCCGGTAATGCCGATACCTGCCAACTTCAACTGTTCATCCATTATATATACCTGGTTATTGCCGAATGGCGCACCCAGGGCTATTTTTACAGTAGGTCCCTCCAGTGAAATAGGTGTAAGCAGTTTACCCACGGTTGTTTCTGCCGGGCCGTAATGATTGTATACCGTGCAGGTGGCCTGCTGTTGGACCAGGAGGCTGATGACATCGGGGGTGAGCGGTTCGCCTCCAAATACAAGACAGTTGCCTGGCAGGAAGCCGGACTCCTTTCCCTGTAGGGCCTTCCAGTGTGAGGGAGTTATCTTCAAACAATCCACCGGTTTATTGCTCATCTCAGCCGGTTTGGATAATTCTGTTTCGGTATATACCTGCAATTTTCCACCTGTAAGAAAGGCCGGAAACAAAACGGTATTGCCCAGATCGGCTGCGATGGTAGACACCCAACCAAAACTGGTGCATGCACCTATGGAAGTAGCATTCAATAATCCACTGCAGTAATCCATGAGTGCTGCATGAGATACCATTACCCCTTTGGGTGTACCGGTCGATCCGGAAGTATAGATCACATAGGCCAGGTCTTCGGGCGTAACGGTGACGGACCATGGCTCCTGTTGCTTCCCTACCCTGTCTTTGTGAAAAGCCTCCATAAGACTTGCATCCACCAGACATTTGCATTGACTGTCTTCCATGATCTGTGCAACCCGGTGATCGGGCCAGGCAGGATCAATGGGCAGGTAAGCAGCACCGCAACGAAGGATGGCCCAGAGTGCAACGATAAGCCATTCCGTTCTGTCGAGTTTGAGGGCTACCAACTGGCCCTTTGTAATATGGTATTGCTGCCGCAGATGGCCTGCCAGGAGGCCGGATAACTCCTCCAGTTCAGCATAAGTGAGCACCTGTTGGTCACAGGCCAGGGCCTGATTGGCCGGGTGCAGGGCTGCCTGACTTTCAAAAGCGTGAACGATGGTATCATACGGCAAGCTGTGACTGGAATGGCCCGTAGCGGCTTCCATAAGCCAGGCCAATTCATCAGGCTGCAGGTAAGGGGTGTCGATGGCAGCGGCCCAGGGATTGCGTACCATCTGTTCCATGATGGTGACGATATGCGATCGCAGCCGTTCTATTTGTGCAGGTTCAAACCTGTGTTCATTAAAACTAAAATCGATGCGTATGGTATCACCCGGAACGATGGTGAGGGTAAGGTCGTAATTGTTTTGCTGGAATGACGTTGCCGCTACCATTTGCAGATCGGGCCTGGTACCTGCCTCTTTCGAAGCACCCTGTTTGGCCGACATATGTTGTACCGGGTAATTCTCAAATACCAGGATGTGGTCAAACAGTCCATTACCTGCTTCACTGGCAGCCTGTATATCGGCCAACTGAATGTAATGGTGGCGGGCGCCCTGCAGGTATTGTTTCTGGATCTCTTTTAAAAGGTCAGCGACAGCGATCCGGCCCTGCAACTGTATGCGGACGGGAATATTGTTGATGAACAAGCCGATCATTTCTTCCACCCCTTCCAGTTCGGGCGGCCGTCCGGATACTACAGCACCAAAGACCACCTCATTGGTTTGGTTGTATTTTGCCAGCAGGATGGCCCAGGCCGCCTGGAGAAAGGTATTTTCGGTAACCTGGCATTCGGCGCAGCAATCTTTGATCTGCTGGCGCAGCGCTCCTTCCAGGTAAAGCACTTGCTTACTGATGCGGGGCGATGCGTTGGCCTCCGGCGTTAGCAGGCGCGGCAATCCCGTGGTATGGCTGTAACCCGACAAGTAATTTTTCCAATAACCCAGTGAGCTGTCCTTGTCCATGGCTGAAAGCCATTTTATATAATTGGAATAGGGCCTGATCTTTTTCAGGGAGGGTTCTTTTCCCTGCAGGCAGCTGTAGTATATTTTTAAGAAATCATTCATCAGGATACTAAGGCACCATCCATCCATGAGGATATGGTGATAGGTCCAGATAAATTCATAGACCCCGGCACTGGTTTCCCAGATGGTCAACCGCATTTGTGACCCTTTGTTGAGGTTGAAGCCTTTGAGGCGATCCTCTTTCCTGATGGTGGCCATGGATAAACCAGCCATCGCTGCCGCATCCCGGTATTCAAATCCGGGCATGGTATCTTTTCTTACCACCTGCAAGGGTTTGTCACCATAGTCGTGGGTAAAAAAAGTACGTAATACCGCATGACGGGCCGCCAGCAGGCGGTAGCTCTGCTCCATCACACCGATATCCAGTTTGCCTTTTATGGTAAAGCTGATCTGATCGAGGTAAGTTTCGGAATCGGGTGACCTCAACCAATGGTAGTACAGGCCTTCCTGCAAAGGCGTTAACGGATACACATCTTCAAGCATAGGTGTTGTTTTATCAACTGTTTAATTGTTGGATCTGCTCCAGGCTTAATCCTTTGTACGTGAGGTCGACGGGGCTGATATGCACCTGCTGTTCGGCAACAAGTATTTCGATCAGGTTTTCCAGTTTTTGCCTGAACCGGGTAAGCAGGTTGTTGATCACCGCTTCGCTCCACTGGCGGTTGCTGTATTCGATGGTCAATCTTATTCTTCCTTTGGCTACCATACCTGAAATGCCCAGCAGGCTATCGCGGCTCATGGATTCTGTAAAGTCGCGGCCATGGTATTCTGTAGAAAACTCAAAGGTGGAAGAGGTTGTTCCCGGCTCCTTTTCTTTTTCCTTTTCCTTTTTTCCATTGCTGCGCGGTGCTTCTGCGCCGAAGTCGCCGAGGTAGTTGAACGTGATCTCAGGCTGGTGATGATAGGGTTTGCCGGAGAGGTAGCGGAGTATGCCATAACCGATGCCCTTGTTGGGAATGCGGTGCAGGGTTTCCTTTACCTCGATGAGTTGCCGGACGGCATCATCAGGATGCTTTACAGCTATCGCTACAGGATATATGGTAGTGAACCAGCCTACGGTGCGACTGATATCAACTTCTGTGTCCAAAGCTTCGCGGCCATGGCCTTCGAGGTTGAGCAATATTTCGTCCATAGCAAAACATTCCTGCAATGCCAGGCTAAGCGCTGTGAGCAGGATATCGTTGATCTCGGTATGGTAGGCGCGGTAACAGCGTGTAAGCAGTTCCTCCGTTTGCGCGGCAGTGAGCTGGAAGGACTGGCGCACGGCATCCTTGCGCAGGTTGCTGCCCTGGGGCCAGGCCAGCGGCAATGGCTGACTGGCTGTGGAGGGAATGCTGTTCCAGTAAGGTTCCTCCTGCAGTAAGGCGGGGCTTGCTGCATAAGCTTGTTGCTGCTGCATCCAGTATTGGAAGGAATCTGTTTTTAATGGTAATGTGAGCGGCTCACCTTGTATATACTGGTTGTAGAGGGTCATGAAATCTTCGAGCAGAATACGCCAGGATACGCCATCGACAACCAGGTGGTGAACGATGACCAGGAGTCTGTCACCAGCCGGATGGCGCAACAAAGCTGCTTTGACCAGGGGACCATTGGCGAGGTCGAAACCTGCCTGCAGCCGATCGCAATGCAAACGGAAGGAAGCATCATCGGGTGTATCGATCACTTCTACCAGCTTGCCTGTAGTGGCTGCTTTGTTGTCCTGTATCCAGGTTGTTCCGTTGTGGTGAAACACCATGCGCAGTGCATCATGGTGCTCCAGCAGTTTATCCATGACGGCGCGGATAGCTTCTTCTATCAAAGCTTGCCGGCTGCTGAGTAAAACGGATTGATTGAAATGGTGTTGACCTTCGCTATGTGTCTGGAAAAAATACCGTTGTATGGGGCTCAGTGTAATGGCGCCCTCTACACGCTGCTGGTCAATAAACCTGGTTACAGGATGAATAGCATCTGCCAGGTCTTCAATAATGGGATGTACCAATATATCATGGATAGCGGCTGCATATCCCTTCTTTTTGAGCCGGGATACGATCTGAATGCTTTTGATGGAATCACCGCCCAATACAAAAAAGTCGTCGCGGATGCCTACGGGGCTTTTGCGCAGCACTTCTTCAAATACGGATACCAGGATAGCTTCCTTTTCATTACGGGGGGCCATGTATACACTTCCTGTTCTGAGGCTGCTTTCCTCCGGATCGGGCAATTGTGCTTTATCGATCTTTCCATGGGGGGTGAGCGGCAAAGCGTCGAGCCTGACATAATGGGCCGGTATCATATAGGCCGGAAGACTGTTGCTGAGCCAGGCTCTTATACTACCTGCCTGCAACCTGGCATCGCTTGCCATATAGGCTACCAATGCCTGCTGACCATCGGGTTCCCTGCGGATGGTAACAGTTGCTGCTTTAATATCCGGATGGGCTTCCAATGCACTGATGATCTCACCGGGCTCGATGCGGTAACCTTTGATCTTTACCTGTTCATCCTTACGTCCGAGGAAGGCCAGTTCTCCATCCGGCATCCACCGTCCCCTGTCGCCCGTACGATACAGTTGCCCGGATAAGGCAAAGGGGTCGGCGATAAACTTCTGTCCAAGGAGTTCAGGTTTATTAAGGTATCCCAATCCCACGCCTGCACCGCCAATACATATTTCACCAGGTATGCCCAGGGCACACAAAGCCAGTGAATCGTCAAGTATATACACCGTGGTATTGGCAATAGGTCTTCCAATGAGCACTTCTTCTCCTTCCTGCAGTTCTTTCACGATACAGCCTACGGTAGTTTCTGTAGGTCCGTATTCATTGAATACCCGCATCGCAGGGTTTACCTGTTTCAGGATACTTACGTGTTCCCTGGTCACTTCTTCGCCGCCCACGATCGCATATTTCAAAATGCCGGGCGGAAGCTGCAGTCCTTTGATCAAATGAATATGGGAAGGAGTTAGTTTGATGCTGTTGATGCCGCTTTCCGGATCGAAGCTATGAGCCAGAATGGCCGGGAACTCCGTTTTTTGAGGATATATGTGCAGGCTGCCTCCTTTGGTAAGCGGGCAAAATAAGGAGGTAACAGTAAGGTCGAATGAGAGTGAAGTATAGAGGCCAAAAACAGGCCTGGGTTCATGTTCAAAGTAATAGTTATTGGCCCATTGGATATAGTTGGAGAGGTTGCCGTGCGTAATGCAGCAACCTTTGGGTAAGCCGGTAGACCCCGAGGTATAGATGATATAGGCCACGGCGGCGGCGGGCCATTCTATAGCCAGTGGTTCAGTTGATGCACCGGTAACGTTTAACTGTATGTCAATGGCAAATACAATGCCTTCGAAATAGGATACGTCGAACATGTACTCCGACTGGGTGATGAGTACTTTGATACCTGCATCCTGGATAATGTATTCCTGACGGGGCCTGGGATACTCTACATCCACCGGTACATAGGCTGCACCACTCTTGAGAATACCCAGGATGGCGATCAGCAGCTGATCGGAACGATCCATTAAAATACCCACCAGGTCGCCCACTCCCACTTCATAGGTCTCCTTTAAATAATGGGCCAGTTGGTTGCTGCGGGCATCGAGTTCGGCATAAGTAAGATGGGTAGCGCCATAGGCAAGAGCCCTGGCATCCGGAGAACGACGGACCTGCTGTGTGAACAGATCAACCACCGAACTATAACCACTAAAGCTGGCCTCGCTTGTGTTGAGATCATGCAGCAAGGTGGCCTTTTCCTTTTGGTCTATGTATTCCAGTTGATGGATGGGTGCAGATGGACTGGCTATCACCGATTGAAGCAGCACGGCAATATGTTGCTGCATGCTTTCAATGGTGGACTGGTTGAACAGGTCACTGTTGTATTCCAATAACAGGTTGAGGCCCTCCTGTGTTTCGGTGAACAGGAAGGTAAGGTCGAACTTGCTTACGCGTTGTTCACCGCCTGTGTAGCTGCTTAACCTGAGCGCATCCTGTCCGCCGCCGGTAGCTGATGCCCCACTGTTCCTGTTGTGGTTGTGCAGATCGATCAATACATCGAATAAAGGATGACGGCTGCGGTCTCTTTGCCATTGCAGGTCATCGACCAATTGATCGAATGGGTATAGCTGGTGATCGTAGGCGCCCAGGGTAACCTGTTTTACTTTTTGGATCAATGTGTGAAAGCTGTCGTTCTTATCCAATTTTGTGCGGAGGGCCAGCACATTGAGGTAGAAGCCGAGCTGATCTTCCAGGTCGGCATGGGCCCTTCCCGCCACCGGGCTACCGATAACCATATCAGTCTGGCCTGAATACTTATGCAGGAGAATGTTGACGAGGGAGAGCAACCCCATAAACAAGGTAGCGCCCTGCTCCTGGCCCAGGTTTTTGAGCTGGTCCAGTTGCTCTTTATTGATAAACTGGTGTAAGGCCGATCCATTGTAGGTTTTAGCAGCTGGCCTGGGCCTGTCGGCCGGCAATTCCAATAGGGAACTGCCTTCCAGTTGTTGTATCCAATATGCCTGCTGAGCTTTCAAAGCACCGCTGTGCAATTGGTCCTGTTGCCATACTGCATAGTCCTTGTATTGAATGCGTAAAGGAGGTAAGGTACTGGTCTGTGCATTGATGCCCTGGTGGTAATTGGCCATTAACTCTTTGATGAGGATGTTCATGGACCAGCCATCACTGATGATATGGTGCATGACAAAGCTGAAGATCCAGCAGGTATCTGCTACCTGAAAAAGACTTGCCCGCAGGAGTGGGCCCTTGTCGAGGTAGAAAGGCGCAGCAAACTCCAGATCTACCTGTTGCTGCACTGCTGTGGGATCATTGCGCAGGTCATGGGTAGTAATGGTAAAGCCCAGCATCCCGGATTCGAGAATTACCTGGTAGGGATTACCCTGCTCATCCTGCCTGAACAATGTTCTAAGAACTTCATGCCGCTGAATGAGGGTATCGAATGCATTACTGAGGGCTGGCTGATCGAGAACGCCTTCAAATACAAAAGCGCCGGTGATATGGTAGGCCAGGCTCCCTGCCCCAATCTGGCTAAGCATCCACAGGCGTCGCTGTGAGGATGATAAAGGATAAGATGGCTGTACAGGCGCCGGTGCAATGGCCAGGAAGGCCGTTTTGCGGGTTTGGTCGATCACCCTTGCCTGCGCTTCGAGTAGCGTATGGGTAAACAGGTCTTTCAGTTCTAGACGGATATTCATTTCCCGGTACAGTAAGCCAGCCAGGCGGGTGGCTTTTAAGCTGTGACCGCCGAGGATAAAGAAGTCGTCCTTTATACCGATGGTATGATTGGGAAGTTCCAGTACTTCTTTCCACAAAGCAGCTAGCTTTTCTTCTGTTTCCGTACGCGGCGCTATATAAGCATTGCCGGTATCCATACCCAGTCCCTGGGGAGCCGGGAGTAATTTTTTATTGATCTTCCCATTGGTTGTTAAAGGAAGGGCATCCAGCTCCACATAGTGTGAGGGGATCATATAAGCCGGCAATGAGTTGCCCAGATAGGTCCTGATCAGGCCAATATTGATGGGCGCCCTCGTAACCAGGTAAGCGATGAGCTCTTTGCCATCGCCGTTCAACTGACGGGCTACTACGGCTGCCGCTACGATAGCAGGGTGGCTTTGCAGGATGCTTTCCACTTCGCCTGTTTCTATCCGGTAGCCGCGGATCTTCACCTGGTCATCTTTGCGACCGAGGAAGGCCAGTTCTCCTGATGGCAACCAGCGGCCAAGGTCGCCTGTCCGGTACAGGGCTTCTTCCGGCCTGAAAGGATTGGCCAGGAAGGAGCCATCCAGTCCTGGTTTATTCAGGTATCCTTTGGCTACCCCTGCGCCCGCAATGCAGATCTCACCGGCAATACCGGTGGCAGATAACTGCAGGTGATCGTCCAGGATATAAATGGCGGTATGGGCGATCGGCCGGCCGATGAGTATGGATTCGTTTTCCTGCAGCTGCTTTACCACACAACCTACAGTGGTTTCTGTAGGGCCATATTCATTGACAATGACGATGGCCGGGTGTATTTGTTTTAAGGCAGTTACATGTTCTTTGGTCACCTCCTCGCCTCCTACAATGGCCAATTGCATGGAAGCAGACCGTAAGCGAATGCCATTCAGGAAATTGATATGGGAAGGCGTAAGCTTGATGCTGTTGATACCGCTTTCTTCCCCAAAGCTGTGGGTGAAGATGGCAGACAGTTCTTCCTGCTGCGGATAAACGTGCAGGCGGCCACCTGTAGTAAGAGAACAAAAGATGGGCGTGATAGTGAGGTCGAAAGACAAAGGAGTAAATAGACCGAAACAGGGAAGTTGCGGTTCAGCGGCCTGCATGGCTGGGAAATAATAACCATTGGCCCATTGTATATAGTTGGACAAATTGCCGTGGGAAACACAAACTCCTTTAGGCAGGCCGGTAGAGCCTGAAGTATAAATAATATAGGCCAGGGAATCGGGATCGGGTATAATGCCCGGATGGTCGGTTGTTGCATCTGCCACACTTAACTGTATGTCCATGGCAAACAGAATGCCTTCATAATACGAAACATTAAACATATAAGTCGACTGGGTAAGCAGTACTTTAATGCCTGTATCCTGAATAATGTATTCCTGCCGCGGGCCGGGATAGTCCACATCTATCGGCACAAAAGCGCTTCCACATTTTAGCACTGCCCAAATAGCTACCAGGAGTTGGTCCGAGCGATCCATTAAGATGCCTACCAGGTCGCCGGGGCCCACTTCGTAGGTCAGTCGCAGGTAATTGGCCAATTGGTTGCTTTGGGCATCAAGTTCTTCGTAACTAAGGTTGCCGTCCTTATACGTGACAGCCATCGCCTCCGGCCTTTGCTTCACCTGTTCTGCTATCATTTGCACAACACTGCGGTAACCTTCAAAACTGGCAGGTATATTATTGAAATCAATGGTTAGTTGTGTTTTTTCTTCAGCCGGAATGTATTCGAGAGCGGCCAGCGACTTATCGGGCCCCTGTACAATAGATGCCAGCAACAGGGCAAAATGCTGTTGCATCCGCTCAATAGTCGACCGCTGATAGAGATCGCTGTTGTATTCGATGCTGCAATCCAGGCCCTGGTCGGACTCAGTAAACATGAAGGTGAGATCGAACTTACTGACACAGTAGTTGTCGGAAGCGTAAGCGCTTACCTCCACACCGGGATTACCGCCTTCCCGCTTTTCATGGGGCTGGCTGCTTTTCTGTTCGTGGTAATCGATGAGTATATCGAACAGGGGATGGCGGCTGCGGTGGTGCCGCAGGGAAAGATCGTTGACCAATTCATCGAAAGGATAGGCCTGGTGGTCATAGGCGCCGAGGGTTACCTGTTTTACCAATGCCAGTAGCTCCTGGTAATTGTCAGCATCCCGGAACCTTGTTCGCAGGGGAAGGGTGTTGAGGTAAAGGCCTATCTGGTGTTCGAGGTCGGCATGGGAACGGCCTGCTATGGGACTTCCGATAATGATGTCCTGCTGGCCCGTGTATTTGTACAATAAAGCATTGACAGCAGCAAGCAAGCCCATAAATTGGGTGGCGCCTTGTTGCTGACAAAGGGCTTTTACCTGTTGTGTGATCTCAAGGGGTATGCGTTGGCTAACGGTGCTGCCGTTGTATGTTTTAATGGGCGGACGGGGCGCATCGGCCGGCATTTCCAGCAAGGGCAGTTCTCCTTCGAACTGTTGCAGCCAATAAGCCTTGTGCGACTGCATGGAAGGATTTTTAAGGTATTCCTCCTGCCAGGCTGCATAATCTTTGTATTGAATGGGCAATGCGGGTAATGTTGCCTCTTCATGCTTTACTGCCGCCTGGTAGAAAGCTAATAATTCCCTTACGAGTACCCCCATGGACCAGGCATCACTGATAATATGGTGCATCACAAAACTGAATATCCAGCGGCTATCTTCTACCTGATAAAGGCTGGCCCTTAACAGGGGGCCTGTTGCCAGATCGAATGGCGTGCTAAAATCCTGTTGAACATATTCCTGTACACGGGAAGCATCTTTCCGGAGGTCTTGTTGATTGATCGTGAAGTTCAAGGCGGCAGCGGGTAAAATATATTGCCGCAGATCGCCCTGCTCGCTGGTCCTGAATACCGTGCGTAAGATTTCATGTCTTTCGATCATGGATTGAAAGGCCGCAGTCAATGCCGCCCCTTCAAGGGCGCCATCAAACAGGAAGGCGCCGGGAATATGGTAGGCTTCGCTTCCTCCGTCCAATTGACTCAATACCCATAGGCGCTGTTGGGAGGAGGATACGGCATAATGATCCTGCTGAGGGACCTTCCTGATCCTGTTGAACCCCGCCTTGTCTACATTCTTTTTAAACCAGGCTACCAACTGATCGTGGCTTTCCTGGATCTCGGTGAGTAATGCTTCAGGGAGGGGGCCCTGCATAGGCTCCACCTGTATCCGTTCATTGTGCAAGGTTAAACGGACATCCAGTTTCCGGAGTTCGCTGATCAATGATTTAACATCCCTCATGGTTGGTGTTTGTAGTATTAAACAATGTGCGTTGTTTTCAATTTGGTTTTAACACATGCTCACATAGATCTTTCTATCGCCTGTAAATGGCATTCTGCCGTGGGCCATGAGCATGTTGTCGAGCATGAGCAGATCGCCCTGCTGCCAGGGAAATTTGAGTGCATACTTAAAATGGGTATCTGTAATTTCCTGTAGGTAAGGAACCGGTATCTCTTCATGGTTGCCATAAAATGCATATTGGGGAAACCGGTGTTTTTTACCGGCATGCAACATGGACAGCATTTTGTAAATGTCTTCCGGAAGACTGGAAGGATGGAACTGGTTGGCCTGGTTGAACCAGACCTTTTCGCGGGTTACAGGATGTTGGGCGATACCAGGCCCCAGTTGTGTGAGGCAAAGTGATCCATTGTCCCAGAAGAACTCCATGTTGTTGTCGCGGCAATGTTGCTCCACCAGCTCCTTATCGCTGGTCTCAAAAGTATCCATCCAGCTTTTGCCTACTCCCTTCGGACCACTCAAGCAGCGGGTATATTTTACACCATGCTCTTCAAAGTCAGTCACCAAAGCTTCATTGAGTTTTTGAAGGATGAGGCGGCAATCGACAATGGGTGTTTCTCCACCTGCTGCTGCCGGTGTTTTACAATAGAAGAATATCCTTGCCGGCCACTTGCCGGAGTAAGACATCTCGTTGTGCAGGGATATAGGAAACTCTTTTGGGTATTCTGTAGAAGTGTATACGCCGGCGCCTAATTTGGTACGGGGCGAATTGCCATCCACATAATCAAATGCGCCTGTGCCGGCGAAAAAAGCCTTTACACGGAGGAAATCCTCTTTATCGGGAATATCGAAACCGCGAAACAAGATGGCTCCATCCTGCAGCAGGAGTTCGTCAAGCTGCAGCCTGGCATCCTGCAGGTATTGCAACAATTCAGGCATCGGCCTGTGTCGTTCCTGTGCAGGTTGTACAATGTGCATCGTTTGCCCATTCTGTGTGAATGGTTCTATAAAGACAGCATTTTTCATGTCTGTGTTTGTTTACCGGAGTGAAGTTTGTGTAGATGTATTAATACCCGAATGATCTCTTAGCCATTGGATGTTCTCAATTTCAGCGGCGAGGCCTTCAATGGAAGGCTCACTGAAGAAGTTGGTGAGGTCAAATTCGATATTGAACTGTTCATGAATTTTAAATACCGTACGGATGGCGGTGAGGCTGTGCCCGCCCAGTTCAAAGAAATTGTCTTTGATACCGATCCGTTCGTCATCGATGCCGAGTACTTCGCTCCAGATGGACCTCAGGGTCCTTTCCACTTCAGTTCTGGGCGCGAGCGCGGCCACTTTGTCTTGCTCATCCTGTGGCAGGGGCAGTGAACGTTTATCAATTTTGCCATTGGCCAGCAAGGGGAATGTATCTACCTGGTAGAAAAAAGCAGGTACCATGTAAGGCGGCAGGCTTTGGGCCAGAGCATTACGCAAGGCAGCGACATCGAGCTTTTCATGGGCTGTAAACCAGGCGATGAGGTTGGTGATGCCCTGTTCATTTTCTTTGGGCAGCACTACAGCAGCGGTTACCTGCGCCTGACTTAACAGGGCTGCTGCAATTTCGCCGGGCTCTACACGGTATCCCCGCAGTTTTACCTGGTCGTCTTTCCGGCCCAGGAATGCAATGGTGCCATCAGGAAGCCAACGGCCAAGGTCGCCGGTCTTGTAAAGCAGCGCCCCCTCCTGGAAAGGGTCTGGTATAAACCTTTCGGCAGTCATAGCTGGCTGGTGCAGGTATCCGCGGGCCAGTCCATCACCACCAATGCATATTTCACCTTTGATGCCCCTGGCCACCTGTTGTCCGTATTCATCCAGCACATATACACGCGTATTGCCGAAGGGTGCACCCAAGGAGAGGACGGGTGTATCCACCGACATGTCTATAAGGCGGATCAATTTCCCAATGGTGGTTTCGGTAGGGCCATAATGGTTGTACACTTTGCAGGCCGGTGTATACTCTTTGATGAGCTGTATAATATCTCCGGTGAGGGCTTCGCCTCCAAATATCAGGGTATGGGCGGGCAGTATGGGACCTTCCTGGTCCTGCAAAGCCTTCCAATGAGAAGGAACGATCTTCAGCACATCGATAGGCGCTTTGCGCAGGGAAGCGGGATGTACTATTTCAGCTTCTGTGAATATTCTTATACTACCACCGGTGAGGAGGGCCGGAAACAGCACGGTATTGCCGAGGTCGGCCGAGATACCAGCTACCAGCCCAAAGCGCGCGCCGGCAGGGATATCCGTCTTTTTCAGTAACCCATAACAGTAATCCATGATCGCCCGGTGGGTGATCTGCACACCTTTTGGCTGCCCGGTAGATCCCGAGGTATAAATAATATAGGCCAGGCGCGCGGGATCCACATCATTCACTGTTGCAATACCGGTATTCTTATCAGTTGACCAAAGCTGGCATTCTTGAAGTAGTTGTTCATCGACCACTACCTGGCAATGGCTGTGCTGTAAAACATAGCTGGCCCTTTCTTCGGGCCAGGCCGGATCAAGGGGCAGGTAAGCGCCGCCTGCTCTGCAAATACCGAGGATGGCCACCAGTAATCGTTCACTACGATCCAGGCGGATAGCTACCGGGGTTTCGGGCCCAATCCCCTTTTCTTGCTGGAGGTAAACAGCCAGGGCCTGCGACTGTTGCTGCAACTGGCCGTAGGTAACGGAACGTTCTTCGCAGTAAACAGCGATTGCTTCGGGCCTGGCCAGCACCTGCTGATCGAATGCCTGCAGGAAGCTGGT
Source organism: uncultured Paraflavitalea sp. (assembly GCA_966211765.1). Lineage (GTDB taxonomy): Bacteria > Bacteroidota > Bacteroidia > Chitinophagales > Chitinophagaceae > Paraflavitalea. Next base: position 14,425 of record CBIHOV010000045.1, on the reverse strand, counting down.
CTCCCTGGGATAATCAACGCGCTCCACTCCTGCCTTTGCCAGCCACTCGCTTTCGGTGAGCGGCATATAATTCAACCGGCCCACCGGCATTTCCGGAGCGGCTATTATGCTGCTTAATAATTGTTCGAAATGATCCATCAACCGTTCGATGGTTTCCTTACGGAAAATGCTGGTATTGAAGTTGACGCTCATGCGCAGTTCCTCTCCCCTTTCGAAAAAACCAAAGAGGAGGTCGAAGCGGCTTTGTTCATATTGTGTTTGGTAACCGCTTATGAGCACTTCTGCTGCGGGCGTATCGGCAGCCTGTTTCTTTTCTTCCTTGGAATGCAGCACTACCCATATATCAAACAAGGGGTGGCGGCTGATATCACGTTGCAGGTTGAGGGCTTCCACCAATTCATCGAATGGGTATGCCTGGTGTGCATAAGCTCCCAGAGTGGTCTGCTTTACCTGTGCGGCCAGCTGGCGGAAACTTTGGTCACCGTTGATCCTTGTGCGTAAGGCGAGCGTATTGATGTAGAAACCGATCTGGCTCTCCAGGTCGCCATGTTCCCTGCCGGCAATCGGACTTCCTATAATGATGTCTTCCTGTTGTGTATAGCGGTGCAATAAAATATTCACGGCCGTGAGCAGGGTCATAAAGAGGGTGATCCCTTCTTCCTGGCTCCTCGCCTTCAGCTCCCTGTGCAGGTCGACAGACAAGCCGCGGCTGAGCGTTTCGCCCTGGTAGGTTTTGCGGGGCGGTCTTGGATTGTCGAGGGGCAGGTCCAATACCGGCAATTCGCCGGCAAACTGGTCTATCCAATATTGGCGGTGTGCCTGCAAGGCCTCGCCGTGCAATTGCTGCTGCTGCCAGGCCGCATAATCTTTGTACTGGATGCGTAAAGGCGTGAGTGGATTGGCGTCTCCCCTGAGGTAGGCTTCGTACAATTGCAAGAGTTCTTTCAGCATGATGGTCATGGACCAGCCATCGCTGATGATATGGTGCAATACATAGGTGAGTACCCACTGGTTTTCATCCAGCCTGTAGAGTACCACCCTCATCAGTGGCCCTGTATGTAATTGAAAAGCTGTTTGAAAATCTTTTTGCACCAGCTCTTCCACTAGGCGTTCCTGCTGTGGCTGATGTCGCAGGTCGGTCAACCGGAATTTGAATCCTGATGCACCGGCGGGCTGAATATATTGTTTTACCTGCCCTGTTTCATCTTCTTTAAAAATGGTGCGCAGGTTTTCGTGTCTTTCTATTAAGGTATGGAATGCCTGTTCCAGGGCCAAAGGATCGAGCTCGCCTGTGAAGGCATTCGCAGCCGGCATATTGTAAGCGGCATTGATGTCATCAAAGCGGCTCAGTATCCATAATCTTCTCTGAGAAGAAGAAAGCGGATAACTCGCTGCCGGTGCTACAGGTGTTATAGATTGGAAGGCGGAACGTACCGATTGATCGATCCATGCTGCCTGGTCCTGAAGGGTAACTTTCTTAAACAGGTCGCGCAGAGAAACCTTCGCGCCAAACTCCTTGTGTATCTGGCTGGCCAGCCTCGTAGCTTTGAGGCTATGGCCGCCCAGGTCGAAGAAATTGTCTTCCACCCCCACCCTGCTTACACCCAGCAGCTCTTCCCAGATAAGGGCGAGTGTTGTTTCTGTGGGGGTACGTGGAGCGATATAATGGCCGCCGGATCGATTGTTGCCTTCAGGGGCAGGCAGTCGTTTGCGATCTACCTTCCCGTTGAGCGTTAACGGCATTTCTTCCAGTTGTACATAATGCAGGGGAAGCATGTAGGCAGGCAATAGCTGGCCCAGGAAGGCGGGCAGCACGACTGCTTCCAGTGGCTCCGTGGCTACGATATAGGCTACCAGTTCTTTTTCTCCGCTCTTGTTGTCGCGGGCGATCACTACCGCTGATGCGATGGCCGGATGCTCCTGCAATACGGCGGCGATCTCACCAGGCTCTACCCGGTAACCGCGTATCTTGACCTGGTCGTCGATACGACCCAGGAAGACGATCTGTCCATCAGCTTGCCAGCGCCCCAGGTCGCCTGTTCTGTAGAGGCGTTCGCCGGGTAGAAAGGAGGCTTCTATAAATTTCAACGCTGTCAACTCAGGGTTGTTGAGGTATCCGCGGGCGAGGCCATCGCCGGCCACACAGATCTCACCGGCAATACCGGGGGCGCACAACCGGCCCTGCGCATCAGTAATGTACACGCGGCTATTACTGATTGGCCGGCCGATGGGTACCTGGTCCAGGCTTGCTGTGAGGCGGCTGCTGAGTGAGAAAGTAGTATTCTCCGTAGGTCCATAACCATTGATCAGTTCTATAGCGGGATAATGCGCTAATAGTTTTTTGATATGTGCTGCGGACAGCTGATCCCCACCTGCCAGCACTGTGTGCAGGCCCTGGAATACTTCTATGTATTTATCGACGAGCTGGTGAAACCAGCCGGCGGTGAACCACATGGTGGTCACTGATTCCTGCCGGATGAGTGCAGCCAGCTGTTGCTCATCGAGCAGCACTGCTTTATCGCACAATACCAGGCGGCCGCCATTGAGCAGCATGCCCCAATATTCAAAAGTGGTAGCATCAAAAGATACAGCGCCTGTGGACAGCAGCACTTCTTCTCCGGTGAGGGTAACAAACTTCGTATTCTTCACCAGGCGTACCACACTGCGCTGTTCGATCATCACCCCTTTGGGGCGACCGGTAGAACCCGAGGTATACATAATATAAGCCAGGTCGGTAGCCCTGCCATCCTGCAGGCTGCTGGCTGTAGGGTAGTTGTCTTCCTGCGCCCTGAACCGCTCCCATACCTCCTCATTCAACAATAGTTTGGACTGGCTATCCTGCAGCATGAAATGCAGGCGATCGTCCGGGCAATCGGCATCCACAGGCATATAAGCCGCCTTACATTTCAGGATGGCGAGCATGCCAATGATGAGCCAATCCTTTTGCCGGGGTTGCAAGGCAACGATATCGCCATCGCCCACCTGGTATTGTTCCCGGAGGAAATGCGCCAACCGGTTGGAACGTTCCTGTAATTCCTTATAGGTAATGGATACCGCTTCATACACTACAGCGGTCTTTGCCGGAGTAGCAGCGGCCTGCCATTCAAATAAGTGAGCGATCGAATGGTCACGGGGATAATCTGTAGCAGTGTCGTTGCATTGTACCAATAACCTTTCTTTTTCTGCCGGGCTGATAAAATCGATCTGCGCCACAGGCGTATCGGGCTGTTGTACCATGGCCGCCAGCAACTGTATGAGATGATCGCTCAGGTGCTGTGCAGTGGCGGCAGCATAAATAGCAGTATTGTATACCAGGCCAAACCTGATCTCTTCTGCAGCTTCGGTGAAGACAAACAGGAGGTCGAACCAACTGGTATTGTTTTCTACGCCATTGTATTCGCGGATGGACAACCCGGGCAGAGAGGCTGACAATTGCTCACTCCCTGTTGCAGGCTGTTCCAAAACCATGGATACATCGAACAAGGGATTGCGGCTCATGTCCCATTGGTGATGGATATCATCCACCAGTTCATCAAAGGGGTATACCTGGTGTTCATAGGCGCCAAGGGTAGTGTTGCGCACCTTTTGCAGGAGTGTTCTGAAACTATCTTTCTCCTGCAGGCTTGTGCGTATGGCCAGGGTATTCACATAGAAACCTATTTGTGCTTCAAGGTCCGCATGGTCCCTGCCTGCAATGGGACAACCAATAATGATATCATCCTGACTGGCATACCTGTACAAAATGGTGTTGACCAGTGTAAGCAGGCCCATGAATAAAGTACTGCCCTGCTCGCGGGACAATTGCTTTAAGGCTGCAGCGAGTTCGGGGCCGATGCTATTGCTGATGGAAGCTCCCTGGTAGGTCTTATTGGCAGGGCGGGCCTTGGCGCCCGGTAATTCCCATACCGGCAATGGACCGGCAAACTGTTGTAACCACCAGTTCCTATGGATCTCCAACTGCCGGCCACTGAGCTGCTCCTGCTGCCAGGCAGCGTAGTCTTTGTATTGAATGCGTAAAGCTGGCAGAATAGCTGCATTACCGCTGGTTTCGGCCTGGTAGTAATCCATAACTTCTTTCAGCAGGATATCCATTGACCAGCCATCGCTGATAATATGGTGCATCACATAACTGATCACCCAGCGGTTATCGTATACCTGGTACAGTGATGCCCGTACGAGCGGCCCTGTACGAAGGTCGAAGGGAATACTGAAATGGGCATGGGCCGCCTCAGTGACCGCTTTATCGGGATCGGCTTCCTGCCGCAGGTCGTAACAAGCCATTGTAAAACCACCTGTTCCCTGCGGTAATATAACCTGCTGCACATTGCCGGTGGCTTCTTCTCTGAATATTGTTCGTAAGATCTCGTGACGCGCCACCAGCCGGTCGAATGCTGTGCACAGGGCCTGCTGGTCCAACGCGCCTTCGAAAGTATAGATGCGCGTCATGTTGTACGCGATATTGCCTTCTTCCACCTGGCTCAGTATCCACAGGCGACGTTGGGAAGAGGAAAGCGCATAGGATGCCGCGGTCGGCAATACAGGAATTGCCAGGAATGAATGCTGTTGCGCCTGGCTTATTAATATGGCCTGTTGCTCCAGTACAGGGGCGTTGAAAAGTTCCCTGAACGTAAATGCAATGCCAAAGGTTCTTTGTATACGGCCTGCGAGACGCGTGGCAGACAAACTGTGTCCACCTGATTCGAAAAAGTCATCCTGAACGCTCAGGCTGGTGGCCGGTGTATTCAATATCTCACTCCACAAAAGCAATAGTTTTTCTTCCACCTCATTACGGGCTGCTGTTATGTTCCTGTTGTATTGCCCATTGCCTTCCGGTGGCGGAGGAAGGGCATGCCGGTCTACCTTTCCATTGGGTGTAAGGGGAAATGCGGGCAGTTGCATGAGGTGGCGGGGCATCATGAAGGAGGGTAAAGCCTTCGCTATATGGGCCTGCAATAAGGCAGTATCGATCTCTTCTTTACCAGTGATGTAAGCAATGATCTCTTTTTCCTCCTGGGCAGTTATGTGTATGACCGCTACTGCTTGCTCCACACCCGGGCATGTTTCCATTACCTTTTCAATCTCTCCCAATTCGATGCGGTGGCCACGGATCTTGACCTGGTCATCCCGGCGGCCTGTAAACTCCAGGTTGCCGTCGGGCAGCCACCTGCCGAGATCTCCCGTTCTGTACATCCTTACGCCCGGCTGTTCACGAAAGGGGTCTTCACTGAAAGCTGCCTGTGTTCTCGCTTCGTTGTACAGGTATCCCCTGCCTACGCCTGCGCCGGATACGTAGAGCTCTCCGTATTTACCAATGGGTACCTGTGCGCCTTGTTCATCGAGCACATAGATGACCATGTTTTGTACGGGCTTGCCGATGGGTATCTGGAAGGGCAAGGGGCCTTGTTCAATAAAGTATAGTGTTATATCGTCGGCCGCTTCGGTAGGGCCGTATGCATTGACCAGCTGTTTATCGGGGAATAACCTGCGCCATCTTTCCACCAGTGCCGGTTTGATTTCCTCCCCGGTCACCAGGAGGTATTGCAGCTGAGATATGTTTAAGGCAGGAGCCGATTCCAACAGATCGAGCAATACCGCCAGGTAGGAAGGCACTACTTCAAGTACTGTGGGTTGATCGATTTCCCATTGGGCAAGAAAGGCAGGCGGATCCAATACCAACTGTGTGGGATAGATCAATACCCTACCACCCGCTAACAAAGCTGCCAGGAACTGCCATACTGAAATATCAAAGCAGGGTGAAGCATTTTGTACCGCCGAAGATTGCGGACCCAGCTGCAAAGAATCTTTTTTGGACAACAGGTGATTCAACATACCCAGGTGTTCTATCATCGCCCCCTTGGGTTTTCCGGTAGAACCTGATGTATAGATCACATAAGCGAGGTTACCTGGCGCAACCTGCAGCGGCCTGTTGGTGGCCGGGTAATCGCCCTGTCTTGCTTCCACCAGCGCTGCTTCGTTCAGTACCATTTTGCAACGGCTATCTGACAGCATATAATCAATCCTGTCGGCGGGATATTGCGGATCGACGGGTAAATAAGCAGCCCCGGCTTTGAATAGGCCGAGTATCGCTATCAACATCCATTCGCTGCGCTCCAGGTGTACGGCCACCAGGTCATCGGGCTGAATGTCCATTTGTGCATGGAGGTAATGACAAACCCGGTTGGCCTGCTCATTCAACTGGCGGTAAGTGAGGGCCCGGCCCTCACAGTTAACAGCAATATTGCCAGGTGTTTTTTCTACTTGTTCTTCGAAGAGGGAAATGAAGGTGCTATCCGGCGGCATGGGCACGGCAGTTTGCCGGAATGCCTGCTGCAGTTTCTTTTCCCGGTCGCTCAGGATATCGAGCTTATAGATGGGTTCGTAGAGATGTTCAATAATATCTTCCAGCAAGCGGGCATAATTGTGTAACCACAGTTCCAGCAGATCGGTCCTGTACAGCGCAGCATCGTAGGTGATGGTGAATCCGGGCACTGTCGATTGCGTATTGATCTGCCAATGGCAGGCAGGCGTCCATTCGCCGGGAAAGTATGGCTGACTATTGAGTGTAATGGTCATTTCGCCCAATGCAGCGAGGTTGCGTTGAGTGAGCTGCTGTAATTTGTCCGCCGGACTGCTGTATTGGAGGGCCTGTAAGAGAAATGATTTGTTGTGTGCAAACAATTCTTTAAAAGATTCTCCCGTGCTCCCTTTTGTCTGGAACAGAAAATAGCGGGATTCACCCGGCTGTTTGTCAGGCTGCTCCATGGTGCCCAGGAATATACGGGCCGATGGTGTGGTATACCTATCGAGCAAAACGCCGAGGGCGGTAGCATAGAAATTAAAGAGGAGGATACCGCTATGATTGCACAGGGCATCAATAGCAGTAGCATGATCACTCCTGAAAGCCAATGACAACTGCGCAGTTTCGCGGCTGGCGGATCGCTGAACATCATTGTGGGCCCAGCTGCGGAAAGGCAATTCCTGCTTTTGATGGCGGGTATTGATGAGCCAGAACTCTTCCTGCAAGGCTTCTTTTTCTTCCAATAATTCATTGGAGCTAAGATCGTAATTCCCCATGGTCGGTATGGTTTATTAAATGGGTACGGTAAGCGGTTAATCTTCCAACTCTATCAGCTGTTGGTGCTGAACAGCCAGGTCATAAAAATATTTCCCAACGGCTATGTCATAAATGGCCATCCCCATGGGGTTGAACATAAATGAGCGTTTGCTGAGTCCGGCCAGACGGCCTGGTTCCAGGAGGTCGGCTATTTCCAGTACATCCGTGCGTGCCAACCCAAACGCAAGGGATGCTTTTTCGATGTCGGTATTTTCGCGGCAAATTTCAACCCAGCTGTCTACTGCATGCAGGTCGATTGCCTGCAGGAAGGCTGGTTGAAAATCGCGTAAGGAAACATTGAAGTAAATGCCCCCCTGTTTGGGCACAGCATCAATATATCGCTCTTTTGATACTGTACAAGTGAACAGGAGGTCTGATTGCCCGTACACTTCCTGCCAGCTTTTACAGATCACTATTTTATCTTTTTGGTCAGCCAAAGCGTTGGCTTTTGACGATATGGGCAGGAGATCATAGAGGTAAAACTGATCGATGCTCTTACCAAAGCATTGTTGCAGCATTTCCAGGTGCAGCTGACCGATAGGCCCTAGTCCGATGATCCCGCATTTCAACCCGCTCCTTTCATTGACCCGCAGGTATTGATCGAGTACAAATCCTGATACGGATGCTGTGCGGATACCACTGACCAGTGGCGTATTGATGATGGCGGTAGGGATACCCGTGGCGGTATCATTCAATACCATCACCGAATGCGCCCGGCGGATATCCCGGGCAAGGTTGCCGGGGAAACTGGCGATCCATTTGATGCCGGCAGCATTGACATTCCCACCCAGCCAGGCAGGCATGGCGATGATGCGATTGGCAGGATCGGGAAAACGCAGGTATGGCTTTACCGGCTGACAGCTTTCTCCGGAGGAAATAAGGCGGGTGGCGTCTTCGATCACCGGCAACAAGGAAGGCCAGTCGATGCCCAATTGCCGGATCATTCTTTCGTTGATGTATTTCACAGAAGCTGGTTTTGTTCAACCCATTGTTGGTTGTAGATGGTATCTATGTATGAATGCCCTGCATCGGGTGCGATAAAGAGGGCATTGATCGTATGCTTGTTCATTTTTTTCATTAGCTGGTCGGCGGCTGCATAGGCAGCACCGGAAGACCCGCCCATAAAAAGGTGGTGTTGTGCATAAAGGTTGCGGCAGCCCTGCACGATCTCCGCTTCTGAAAGGATGATATAATCATCGATGAGTGCCTGGTCGAAAAAAGCGGTGCGAATACTGGACCCCATGCCCGATATGCGGCGTATGGCTGGCTTATCATTAAAGATGAGAGAGCCTTCCACATCCACACCGATGATCCTGATATGCTTGAAATGTTCTTTCAGGCGCAGGGACAAACCGGTAATGGTGCCACCCGTGCTAACACTGACAAACAAGTAATCGAGCTTCGGACACTGCTGTATAATTTCTTCGGCCAGGGTATAGTAATAAGAAAGGTAATTATTAGGGTTCCCGTATTGGTTGGTGGTATACGCACCGGGATGTGTATCCATGTACGCTTTCACTGCCCCGAGCCGGTTGAGCAGGTAGCCGCCGGTGGCATCCCTTTCGGTCACCTTCAATACCTGGCATCCATTGAGATGCAGGATGCTTTCTTTTTCAGCAGAAATATTAGGATCGATCACAGGAATAAACCTGATGCCCAACGCCCGGCAAATATTGGCAAGGGAAATACCAAAATTACCGGAAGTGGATTCTATAACGGTCGTGTTCACATCTATTAGCTGGTCTTCAATGGCCTTTTTCAGGATATAAAATGCCGGACGGTCTTTGATGCTGCCAAAAAAGTTCTGGCTTTCCATTTTGGTATACAGGTTTCCGCAGGGATAATTCAACTGGTACAACCTCGTATTGCCAATCAATGCATCGAGTTGCCGGATGGCCTTCTGTAATTTTTCGGCTGTATTGGCAGCCTGCAATGAGTTGCCGGATGAAATGGTCGATGCGGACTTGTCTGCCTGCTTGAGCATAGTAATAAGGTTTAAGGTGATCCTGCTAAAAGAATTCCTGTACATCTGCATTCAACTGGCCGGAGAACTGGCTGTCTTTTTCTGACTCGAGCTTCCATTCGATATTTCCAATGGTTTGCTCCCAATCCTGCAACTGGGCAAGGTTGGCGGCTAACTGCAGGAATCGTTTCTTCATTAGTATGATCTCTTTATGGTCGAAGAGATCGGTATTGTAAATGATGGCGCCTTCGATGGCTTCCGGGTGTTGCCTGAATTCGAAGCAGAGGTCGAACATGCTGGTGCTGATGCCCGGCTGTACATTCTTAGCTGCTTCCGGCTCTGTGACGGGCGAGTCGGTCATGGTACCTGCTGTTTGCAGATCGACCAATACATTGAAGAGACCGGGCCTGCTGCGGTCTGTACGATAGTTAATATCCTCCACCAGTTTATCCAGGGGATACACCTGGTGTTGTAAGGCTTGCAGAACGGTATGTTTGATCCTGTTGGCAGCAATGGCCACAGAGCAATGTTCATCCAGTTCGGTCACCAGCGGCAGGTTGTTGAGGTAGAGCCCGATCTGGTGTTCGAGGTCCGGATGGTTCCTGCCTGCCAGGGAAGTGCCTACCATGATGCGCCTGGCGCCGGTGTATTTGAACAGCATGATCTTTACGATCAGGAGCAGGGTGGTAAATAGAGTTCCCTCCTGGCGGACTGTGCCGGATAGCAATGCCGACACGATATCGGGCCGCACCATAAAAGACAACATATGACCCCGGTAAGAAAAGACCGGCGGCCTGTTCCGGAGCGAAAGGTCCAGCCTGGGTATGCCTTTGGAGAAAACACTTTTCCAATAATCGCGGTGTGTTTCCAGCAGGGTGCCGGTCAATTGTTCCTGCTGCCAATGGACATAGTCCTTGTATTGAATACGGAGGGGCGCTAAAGGATTGGCTGCTCCCTGCCGGTATGCTTCATACAATTGTAAGAGTTCTTTCAGCATGATGGTCATGGACCAGCCATCACAAATAATATGGTGAATGACGTATGCCAGCAACCATTGTTCCTCCTGCAAACGATACAGCGTAACCCGGAGTAAAGGCCCCTGGTCCAGTGAAAAGGGTTGGTGCAATTGCTGTTGCACATAGGCCCGTACTGCGGCTTCCCCGTTGGTGAGCGAACGCAGGTCTTTGTAGGCGATGTTGAAATCCAGCTGATCCTGGGGAATGATGCGTTGCCGCTGTCCTTCTTCTTCATCTTCTACGAAAACGGTGCGCAGGCTTTCATGGCGTTGCAGAAGTGTATCAAATGCCTGGCGGAGTGCACCAAGGTCGGTATCACCTTCAAAGAAGTAGATACCGGGAATATTGTAGGCCATGCTCGCCGCTTCCAGCTGGCTTAGTATCCATAACCTTCTCTGTGAAGAAGAAAGCGGATAACTGGCTGCCGGTGCTACAGGAGTTATGGACTGGAAGGCGGAACGTACCGATTGATCGATCCATGCTGCCTGGTCCTGAAGCGTAACTTTCTTAAACAGGTCGCGCAGGGAAACCTTCGCGCCAAACTCCTTGTGTATCTGGCTGGCCAGCCTGGTTGCTTTGAGGCTATGGCCGCCCAGGTCGAAGAAATTGTCTTCCACCCCCACCCTGCTTACACCCAGCAGCTCTTCCCAGATAAGGGCGAGTGTTGTTTCTGTGGGGGTACGTGGAGCGATATAATGGCCGCCGGATCGATTGTTGCCTTCAGGGGCAGGCAGTCGTTTGCGATCTACCTTCCCGTTGAGCGTTAACGGCATTTCTTCCAGTTGTACATAATGCAGGGGAAGCATGTAGGCAGGCAATAGCTGGCCCAGGAAGGCGGGCAGCACGACTGCTTCCAGTGGCTCCGTGGCTACGATATAGGCTACCAGTTCTTTTTCTCCGCTCTTGTTGTCGCGGGCGATCACTACCGCTGATGCGATGGCCGGATGCTCCTGCAATACGGCGGCGATCTCACCAGGCTCTACCCGGTAACCGCGTATCTTGACCTGGTCGTCGATACGACCCAGGAAGACGATCTGTCCATCAGCTTGCCAGCGCCCCAGGTCGCCTGTTCTGTAGAGGCGTTCGCCGGGTAGAAAGGAGGCTTCTATAAATTTCAACGCTGTCAACTCAGGGTTGTTGAGGTATCCGCGGGCGAGGCCATCGCCGGCCACACAGATCTCACCGGCAATACCGGGGGCGCACAACCGGCCCTGCGCATCAGTAATGTACACGCGGCTATTACTGATTGGCCGGCCGATGGGTACCTGGTCCAGGCTTGCTGTGAGGCGGCTGCTGAGTGAGAAAGTAGTATTCTCCGTAGGTCCATAACCATTGATCAGTTCTATAGCGGGATAATGCGCTAATAGTTTTTTGATATGTGCTGCGGACAGCTGATCCCCACCTGCCAGCACTGTGTGCAGGCCCTGGAATACTTCTATGTATTTATCGACGAGCTGGTGAAACCAGCCGGCGGTGAACCACATGGTGGTCACTGATTCCTGCCGGATGAGTGCAGCCAGCTGTTGCTCATCGAGCAGCACTGCTTTATCGCACAATACCAGGCGGCCGCCATTGAGCAGCATGCCCCAATATTCAAAAGTGGTAGCATCAAAAGATACAGCGCCTGTGGACAGCAGCACTTCTTCTCCGGTGAGGGTAACAAACTTCGTATTCTTCACCAGGCGTACCACACTGCGCTGTTCGATCATCACCCCTTTGGGGCGACCGGTAGAACCCGAGGTATACATAATATAAGCCAGGTCGGTGGGCAGGGTCTGAATGACTGGCAGTTGCGCAGGCGTATTCAATAACGGCCATTGCACATCGACCGCAAAAATGGTATGTTGGTAATAATCAAGATCAAACATGTAAGCTGAATCGGTGATCAGACAGCGTATACTGGTATCCTCGATGATCCATTTCCTGCGGGCAGCGGGATAATCAGGATCAATGGGCACATAGGCGCCACCTGCTTTCAGCACAGCCAGTATGGAAATGATCAGTTTGTCCGATCGATCGAGCATAATGCCTACCAATTGCTGCGGCTGCAGGTTTTGCTGTTCCAGTAAATAGGCAGCCAGTCGATTGGCCTCGTTGTTCAAGGCTTTGTAGGTAATATGCTTATTGTGGCAGGTAAGCGCGATGGCATCAGGTGTTTTGGATACCTGTAATTCAAATAGCGCAGCAATCGATCCTTCTTTTGGATAGTTGGTAACCGTATCATTCAGTTGCGCCCAGGCGTTTTCTTCTTCTGTGGTAAGGCAGTTGATGTTGTGCAGCGCGCTTTCCGGCCTTTCGGTAAACTGGCGTATGACTGACAAAAGATGCTGTTCCAACTGGGTTGTTACTGCACTGTCATATACTTCCTGGTTGTACCGGAAAGCTATTTGCAATTGTTCGCCCGGCGATACAATACAGGTAAAATCGAAGTTATTGTGCTCGTATACCTCCGATGGACCGGGTGTCCAATCGGGTACAGCTCCTGATGATGCAGGAATACTATTTACGGGTACATTCTGAAACTGCAGGATATGGTCAAACAATTCCCGTGTGGGCTGATGCTGCGCCTGTATCTGCGCCAGTTGAATATAGTGATGGTCTGTTGTAGCGATAGCCTGTTGTTGAATGGTTTTCAGCCAATCCTTTACCGGCATTTCATTGGCAAGTTGTATCCTGACCGGAATCGTGTTGATAAACAATCCAACCATTTCTTCCACGCCTTTTACCATGGCCGGTCTTCCTGATACCACGGTACCAAAGACAATATCATTACTATAATTGTACTTGCTCAGCAGCAAGGCCCAGGCAGCCTGGAAGAAAATATTTTCTGTTATGCCTGTTGCTGCGCAGGTCTTTTTGATGGCCGTATGCAAAGTTGGCGCTACTACAAATGATCTTTCTGCCCGCCCCGCTGCCTTGTCTGCCCCGGATTGCTTCCGCGGCAGGCTGCTAATACTATTTACGCCTGATAAATATTGTTTCCAGTATTGCAGGGAAATCGCTGGACTTAGGGTGCCGAGCCATTGGATATAATCAGCATAAGCCGGTACCGGTGGCAATGCGGGTACTTCTCCCTGACTTAATGCCTGGTACAAAGCAAAGAAATCACGTACAATGATATTGATACACCATCCATCCATGAGGATATGGTGGTGGCTCCAGATAAATTCAAATTCCTGTGGCGCCAATTGCAGTACCGTTAACCGCATTTGTGATCCCTCGTGCAGGTTAAACCCTTTTTCGCGGTCCATCCGGCGCCATTGTTCTATGGAAATGCCAGCCATTTCTTCCCTGCTTATCCAGGCAAATCCACCCTGCCAATCTTTCCTCACTACCTGCAAGCTGCGGTTGGCCAGGTCATCGGTGAAGCTGGTGCGTAAGATGGCATGCCTGGCCACCAACAGGCGGTAAGCTTTTTCCAGCAGGGCGGCCTCTACATGGCCGTAGAGGCGGTAACTCATTTGTTCGAAGTATGCGCCGGCCTGCGGATCGGCCTTCCAATGAAAATACAATCCTTCCTGCAAGGGGCTTAAGCTATATACATCTTCGAGGCTATTGTCTTTATTCAAAGTTTGCACCTGCTCCCACTGCAGATCCTTGTAAGTAAGGTCTACCGGTGTGAGCCATTCGCTGGTGGCAGCTGATAATCGGTCGATGAGGTTGACCAGGTTTTGCTGCCAGGCATTTTTAAGGGCTACCATCTGCGATTCGTTCCATTGTTCCAGGCTGTATTCCAGGGAAACCTGTAGTTGTCCGCGCAGCTGGATGGCAGTTGCTTCCAGCAGTGCATCTCTCTCCATATCCTGTGCTGCTTCCTGGCCGCGGTATTCCCCTGAGAAATCGAATAAGCCCTTTTCCCCTTCTCCTGTCTGAGTGGGGCTGGCTTGCGAAGTTTCTGCGCCGAAGTCACCGAGGTAGTTGAAAGTGATCTCAGGCTGATGATTATAGGGCTTGCCGGAGAGATAGCGGAGTATGCCATAACCGATACCCTTGTTGGGAATGCGGTGCAGGGTTTCTTTTACCTCGATGAGTTGCCGGATGACATCATCCCGATGCTTTACGGCTATGGCTACAGGATATATGGTAGTGAACCAGCCTACAGTGCGACTGATATCAACTTCTGTGTCCAAAGCTTCGCGGCCATGACCTTCGAGGTTAAGCAGCACATCAGCCATGGCAAAGCATTCCTGCAATGCCAGGCCGAATGCTGTGAGCAAAACATCGTTGATGCCGGTATGATAAGCGCGGTAACAGCGCGTAAGTAATTGTTCAGTTTTCGCGGCAGTGAGCTGGAAGGACTGGCGCACGGCATCCTTGCGCAGGTTGCTGCCC
>CBIHOV010000044.1:0-69698 GCA_966211765.1 uncultured Paraflavitalea sp. | reverse complement strand
ACAGGGGTGCCCGGCGGTGGGTGGCGGTATTCCATACTTCCTTAATGCCTATTGATAATTTTCCTGCTTTGCGGGCATCGTCTACTTGCTGCAGGAGATGGATATATTTAGCGCTGGCGATCTCAGGTTTCATGCAAGGTGTTTAAACGCCTAAAATTAAAGGGCGGCTTTCCGCGCATGGATGATACGACTCAAGCGGCTGCCTGATCATGATCAGGTGACGCATGAAAAAAGAGGCAGATACAGGTGTTTAATGCAACGGGATCACACTATAAAACATCATTCCTCCGTTACATTGTTCCTTAAACTCTCCAACTTGTACCACAGTATTTTCCAGGATCAGGCCAGGAGGCCTGTCCATAAACTATTCCGGGAAGCTCTGGATATGACCTACGATCAATGGTCAGACATCAGCCGATATGTATTTCAAAACCGGCCGGGAGCAGAGGAATTGTGGTATTTCAATCCTAAGGTAGGCTGGCATATACGGATCAGGTATAATAAGCGGGTGATCGTTTATTGCATACCCTGCGATCAGTACTTTGTTATTTTGCTGGTGCTGGGAGAAAAGGCAGTGGGTGAAGCGATGGAGAGCAGTATATCGGCCCACACCAAGCAACTGATCCATGAGGCTGCCGCCCACACGGAAGGCCGGAGTTGTTACCTTGAAGTAAAAGACGAGGACCGTATCAAGGATATCAAGAAGCTACTGGCGATCAAGCTTTTTCTTAAATCGTGACAGGTGTTTATGACCCGGGTGATCCTGTTGCTGACCAACCATCGACTTTAGGTTGTAGAAATCAGTGCAAAGTATGATCCTCGTCAGATTTAAGGGGGCAAGGTATGGCCTATCTTTGGTGCAAAATCAGGCACTATGAGAATCCTCTTTGTGAGCACCGATTTTTCTACTGCTTCGCACAATGCACTTACCTATGCTATTGGAATGGCCAAAGCTTTTGGCGCGCAGGTAATTCTTTTCCATGCTTACCAGGTACAGGTGCTGACGGGTGTAGACACCGTGGTGCCGGTGCCAGCCGAGGATACGAGGCTGGCAGTGCAAGACAGGCTGAAGCAACACCTGCTGGCCATTCAACCCACCAATGTAAACATCCGGCTGCTGCATGCCGCAGGTCCTGCCGCCGCTACGATCTTAGCTACGGCCAAAGAACAGGGTGCTGATCTTATTATCAGCGGCATGAAACACCATGGTAAAGCACTGCGGCAATTCTTTGGCAGCACGGTGACGGAACTTGCCAAACATACAAAACTACCGATGCTGGTAGTACCGGAAGAAGTCACCTACCAACCACTCACCAAAATAGCACTGGCCAGTGATATTGCCCCGGAAACGGATGGACATGTACTGGAAGCACTGACCAGGATCGGCGAGCGCTTTCACTCGAAGGTATATGTGGTGCGTGTGATCCGCGACAGGTTTGATGAAGTATATGAGTTGTTGCGCCACCCGGCACGACTGCAAGCGCTTCCTTCCTCACTGGATACCCAATATGCTTATACGCAAAACAAAGATGTAACGGAAGCACTTCAATTTTACATACAGGCCGAAGGTATCCAGCTGCTGGCGATGGTGCCGCATAAGCATACGCTGCTGGAACGATGGTTCTTTAAAAGCAATACGAAAGCAATGATCTTCAAGAGTGCAGTGCCGTTGTTGATCCTTCCAGAGAATACTGAATAGAAAAGAATACAGAATACAGAATTCAGCATACAGAATAATACACCTTTGCTTCGAAGGAGCAGGTAATTAGCTTTTTAGCTTAATACACGGTTGTTTCGACAAGGGATCTTACTTCCCGCCGGGCGGGCAATACATTTTAAGGAAGTTGGCCATCATAGTCCTCCGGTGCTGCTGTGTTCCATCTCCTTCTGATATACCGTGCTGCCTGTTGGGATAAGGCATGAACATGAACTGGCGATTGTATTTTACCAATTCATTCAACAACCATTCTTCTCCCTGGTAGTGAACATTGTGATCGCCGGTGCCGTGCATGATGAGGAGGTGGCCCTGCAAGTTCTTCGCATAGGTGATGGCCGATCCTTTGATATAATTTTCGCGGCTCTCGGGCAGGAGGCCAAGGTATCGTTCCTGGTAAGTACTGTTGTACAGGAAGTGGGATGGCACGCCCGCCGATGCGAGACCCACTTTGTATATCTCCGGATAACGGAATAATAAATGGAGCGTGGTTGATCCGCCACCGCTGGAACCATATACTGCTATGCGATCGGGATCAACGAAAGGCCATTGCTTTATTTGTTTGGCAGCTGCTGCCTGATCGTTGACATTTATCCATCCGAGCTTGCCATAGATGGCTTTGCGCCAGGCCCTTCCTTTGGGCACGGGTGTCCCGCGCCCTTCCACAGAGATGGTAATGTAGCCACTGTCGGTATTGTAGAAAGCACCACGCCCACCGATGCCTGCGGCATCGCTAACGGTGGTGCCGGCAGGTTCGGAATACACATTGAACACCACGGGGTATTTTTTCTTTTCATCAAAATCAAGTGGCTTTACCATGTAGGCATCCATTTCTATACCGTCGTCATTTTTGAGGGTAAAGAAACTGATGCGGCTTGCCATTGGATTCAACTTCAGGTTCTTTTCAATGGCAGTGGCAGGATCCAGTGGATCGTTGGCCGGCATTTGCAGCCATTCGGTAGCCGGCAGGTATTTGTAGCTGGAAAAGTTGTGCTGTGCCCATTGGCCATTGGGTGAGAAGCTATACCGGTGGGTACCCTCCTGCCCTGCAGGTGATACTCTTTCAGGCATAGCGGATGCATCTAATTTCACGCGGTACAAATAGCGCTGTATGGCATTGGTGGGAGAAGCGATAAAATAGCAATAGCCATTCTTTTCATCGATGGCGCTGATAGATACCACATCATAATCTCCCCTGGTAAGCAGGGTCTCTTTTCCATCGAGACCGATGGAATATAATTTTCTCCAGCCGCTTTTTTCGCTGTACCAAATGAGGGAGGCGCCTTTATTGATCCAGTCGTAGGCGGGACCACCGCGCATCCAGAAACTCTTGACATCTATCCAGGTGTCGTCTTTATCGGTACTGATCAGCTTCTTTGTATTGGCAAAAGGGTCGCAGAGGAGGAGCTTGCTTTCATTCTGGCGCCTGTTCAATTGTTGTAAGAGGAGGTTGGTGGTACCGGGACACCAATCCATCTGTGCAATATAATATTGCTGGGGATCGCCTTCGAGGGTGATCCAGTTCTTTTTTGCATCGGCCACCTTAACAACGCCCATCTTCGCCTGGGCAATGGCCTGACCGGGTTTGGAAAAGAGAATGGGCACAGGCCTGGGATAGATGGAATCGGTGTTGTTGATCATGTAGAAGGTGTTGAGCTTCGACAGGTCCATCTGCCAGTAGGCGATGTATTTGCTGTCGGGGCTCCAGCGCAATCCATTGGTGAGAAAAAGCTCTTCGCTGTATACATAATCAAACCAGCCATTGAGGCGTTGATCGGTTCCATCGGTGGTCAACTGTTTTATCTTCTGTGTGGTGAGGTCTTCGACATAGATATTGTTCTTGTACACATAGGCCAGCAGCCTGCTATCGGGAGAGAACTGGGCGTTCAACAACTGGCCGCCTGGCATGGTTGCGGCTGCACGTGACAGTTTCTTTGTATTGAGATCGTATACCCAGCAGGAGTAGAAGCTGTTGTGGTACTCGCGCTTGCTGTCGGTAAACAGCAACAGTTTTTTACCATCGGGCGAAAGGGCAAAGTTGTTGTAGGGTAAAGGACTTTGCGCATTAGCAGGGGTTAACTGAGCAGCGGTTACCAGCACCTCTTTTTTAAAAGCCGGCAAGGTGGTCCTTACTATATCGCCCTGCTCCCGGGATATCCAGGAATTTTCACTGTCCCAGTTTTGCTGGGCCTGCCCGTTGATATGTAATAAAGATACACAGCAGAGGAAAATAAGGGGTCGCAGGAAAGTACGCATAGCAGTATCTGTTTAGTATAACAAATATGGAGGGGAATACTGCAACTTACTATCCGGATATTGGCCACCTATGTGCGCATGTTAACAAAAACGGCTCGAAGCTGTGTGCTTCGAGCCGTTACTTTGATAACAGAAGATTATATCAGACGCCTCTGGAGGCGTTGTAGAGTTCGTACCAATCCTGGTTGTCGAGGTCGATGTTGAATGCATTGACGATGTTGCGGATCCTTTGTTCGCTGGTGGTGCCTACAAGCGGCAGGGCTCCCAGTTTTACGAGCCAGGCTACGGCAATGGATTCCTGGTCAGCATCGTACTTCTTCCCTATCTCCTGGAGTTTGTTGCGTACACGAACAGCCTTCTCGGTTTGTCCGATGGCAATTTGTCCGGCTGCCAGGGGCGATGATGCGAGGGGACGCATGTAGCGCTGCTTGCTATAATCGACCTGTCCATTGTCGAGGGCAGTGGTGTTCAATAAATTCAACTCCACGTGGTTGGTGACCAGGGGAGTTTTCAGGTAGGATGCCAGTAACTGATGCTGGAACACGGAAAAATTAACCACGCCTATGTTCTTCACCTTACCCGATTCCTTCAGCCTTTGGAGGGTGAGGGCGGTCTCTTCGAGGTTGGAAATAGGATCGAGGTTGTTGAGCAGGAAGATGTCTATGTAATCGGTCCTGAGTTTTTTGAGTGAGTTGTCGACACTTTTGAGGATATGGTCTTTGGAAGTATCGCAATACCGGATGCGCACATCGGGCCGGGCCGGATGTGGTTCAAGCACGCCGCATTTGGTGAAGATGACGAGGTCTTCCCTTTTTACAGAACCCTGTGCTATCACATTTCCGAAGAGTTCTTCGCAGGCGTATCCGCCATAAATATCTGCATGATCAAAAGTATTGATACCGAGTTCGAGGCAAAGGTTGATGGTTTTTTCCATTGCCTTCTCTTTGTTGTCTACTTCCTGCCACCGGTAAAAACCATAAATAGCCGGTGATACTTTGGGGCCCGCGTCACTTAAATAGATCTTTTTCATCTTGATGTTTAATACTGGTTAATATGGATACGTATCAGGGGCGGTAAGATAATACATTTCTACTAAATCTGTAGGGAGAGGCGGCAGTCGTGAATCGGCAGACGGCAATCGGCAATCTTTTGCTTCGACGTTTGCTTCGACCCCTACTTTGACGTTTGCTTCGACAGCGACGCGCAGGGCCTACTGTGTTACTCCTGCTGGCGCACCTGATCTTCTGCGGGCTGCTCTCCATTGTGCTGGTCGTTGTCTCTGTGGCCTTCGACCTCATGATCCACACCATGGCTATGGCCAGATACATCGGCGGCGGGCAATACAGCATTTGTTAAGGATGCATTGGCGCCGGCATCGGACCTTACGGTGAGCATTTCAGCGGAGAGGTCATCAGCTGTGATGGTGGTTCCTGACAGGCTGCTACCAGACAATTCGCGGTGAGGTTCCTGCACTACGCGGTCAGCCTGCACGAGCCTGATGAGTTCTTCCATATTGCGGCGGGCCGCAGTAATGTATTCTTCATCATTGCGGATGGTAGACAGGTATTTTAGGGCTTTCTCATCGTGCGTGAAAAAGGTTTTGGCGGCCCTGTCGGCCACGGCCGGGGTATAGCCCAACATCTTCATGGCATCGACGCCCAGGCGCAAACTGGTATCGAGGGTTTCGCGGTAAATATGGAGCATACCGGCATTCATGAGGTCGTAGGCATCGTAGCGATTGGAAGAGCGCACGAGCATCTGGAGATCGGGAAAATGCTTTTTGATGGTCTCGATGACCTCGAGGCGTTTCTTTCCATCGCCAATGGCGATAACGATGAGCTTGGCCTGTTTGGCGCCTGCAATTTCGAGGAGGTTGGACCGGCTGGCATCACCATAATATACCTGGTAGCCTATGCGGCGGAGCCAATCGACATTGTCGCTATCGGTATCGAGGATGGTAGTGCTGATGTTGTTGGCCCTTAAGAAGCGGCCCACTGTATTGCCAAAGTGGCCATACCCTGCAATGATGACGGGATTGTTCTCTGCCTGTACATCGCTTTCGCGTACAACAAGGGTAGCAGCGGTGACGGCGCATAAGCGGGGCACGATAAATTTTTCATTGACCATCATGAGCAGAGGGGTAAGGCCCATGCTAAGGGCCACCACGGCCATCATGATATCGGTGGTCTCTTGGGACAGGATGCCTCCCTGGGCAGAGAAGCTAATGAGCACAAAGGCAAACTCTCCCACCTGGCTGAGGCCTACGGCAAAGATGAAATTCTGAGCCGTGCTCATGCGGAAGGCTTTGCCCACGATGAACAATACGATCATCTTGATGAAGATGAGGCCAAATACCAATCCGAGTATGAGGAAGGGATGGGGCAATATAAGACCGAAATTGATGGACGCACCAACAGCTATAAAGAAGAGGCCGAGGAGGAGGCCTTTGAAGGGATCTATATCGCTTTCAAGTTCATGGCGGTATTCGCTGTTGGCCAGTACCACACCGGCCAGGAAAGTACCGAGGGCCGGGCTGAGGCCTACGGCTGTCATGAGCACGGCAATGCCTACAACCAGGAGGAGGGCAGCAGCGGTAAACATTTCGCGCATCCCTGTTTTGGCTATCAGGCGAAATAATGGACGTGTAAGGTACCGGCCCACCACAATGATGAACAATACGGAACCGAATACCAGCAGGGTTTGGGCCCATGCGGGGAGATTGCCCGCCATGCCACTGTTGTGGGTAGCAGGATGATCACTACCAATATCACCTGCCAGGAGTGGAAAGAGAGCCAGCATGGGGATGACAGCAATATCCTGGAAGAGCAATACGGAGAAGGAGCTTTGTCCGGCAGCAGTTTGCATCAACCCTTTTTCCTGCAGCGACTGGAGTACAATGGCAGTAGAAGAAAGAGATATGATCATGCCGAGGGCCAGGGCCTCGCGCCAGCTAACATTAAAAAGCAAGGTGATACCGGCCACTACAATGGCGGTGAGCACTACCTGCATACCTCCCATGCCAATGATGGACCGGCGCAGACGCCAGAGGCGGGAAGGTTCGAGCTCCAGGCCGATGACAAAGAGCATCATGACTACACCAAATTCAGCAAAGTGCATCAGGTCCTGCCCTTCCTTACCTATAAGGTTGAAGACGGCAGGCCCCATGATGATGCCTGCCAGGAGGTATCCTAATACGGAACCCAGTCCGAGCCTTTTGGCAATGGGAACCATGATGACGGCGGCGGCCAGGTAGAGCATGGCCTGGAAGAAAAAGGAATCCTGCATACTTTCCGATAATGTTTATCTATATAGATTTTGTTACTACTTCCCGCGGCAGTCGGCAATCGTGAATCGGCAGTCCTGTGCTTCGACATTTGCTGCCGGGTTTTAACTGGCAGCCTTTTGCTTTTGCTAAGCAGTTTTAATCGGCCTTTGGCGATTAGCTTTTGGCGGCGGGCAAGGCCGGGCCGATGAAACCGAGGAGCATCAGGGCGGTGAGGCCCCATTGGGCGGTGGCGTTGGTGGAAATGTTTTCCGCTTCGTCCACCGGGCTTAATGTCTCTGGCCCTTTCAGCTGCTGCACCACCAGGGTAGCATTGCGAATGCCCGCTCCCCCATCAAAAAACTCCTTCCAGGCCCTGGCGGCGAGGCGGTCGTCCTGCTTGCGCCGGGCCGCAAAAGCGGTGAGCCGGGCATGTGCCTGCTGCAAATTTAGTTTACCCAGACCGGTTCCCAATGCAGCCTTTTGTTCTTCCTGAGAAGCGTTGTACAGCTCGCAATATTGGAGCCACGCTTTCTCAAAAGCCGGAATGTCAGTCAACTGGATCAACTCGGCACAGATCTCTGCCAATCCGAACACGGCGTTGAGGTGGGAAGCTGTGGGTCGGGCTTTGTCCATGCGTTCGAATTTGCCAGAATTGAGCTCCATGTTGGCGGCGCCAGTGAAGAACCCGTAGGGCTGCTGGCCAATGGTGCGCATGCTTTGGAAAAGCCTGTCACGCACCTGGTCATTACCCGTACGCTCCCATTCGGTGAGCCAGGCGGCGGCGATGGCGCCCCAGTCGGTGCCCAGGGACACACTGGCATACCCTTCCTGGGTAGCGGGCTGCTGCCCTATTTTGCGACCAGGCACGATGGTGCGCAGGGTACGGTGGGCTTCTACCTGCTGTCGCATGAGGTCGCCCACGCGTTCATCGGCGGTGAGGTAATAATAAAAGCGGCGGTTGGCCACGGTGGAGATGCGCAATTGCTTGGCGCTGCAACCCCAGTGCTGCACGTTGTGCCGGGAGCCGAGGGGGCTGAAGGGACCCAGGTGGTGCACATCGACTTCGCCGGTGTGGCGCGTCATGGCTTCGGCCATGCGGAAGGTATCGGCGCGGCCGGTGTAGAGGAAATAATACCACAACCAGAGGTCGGTAGAGAGTTCCGAATTGTCCCAGGCAAAACCACCGATATCGTATTTCCAGGTGTGGCGGTCTTTATCGTAAGAGTGCATCACATCGCCATAATTCCAGAAGCCGTACCAATGGTGTTGGTCTACCTGCTTTTGGTAATAATCGAAGTACCCTGCCAGTTGGTTTTCGATGGCCTGCTTTTTTGCTGAAGGGGGAGATGGCTGGTTCCAACCGGTGCCGAATACCCCGGCGGCTGTGTAAACTGCGGGGGCAGTTATCAGTAAGGGCGGTTGTTGCAAGGTACCGGCCAGTTGGGCCAGCTGCTGGTTGGATGGAGTGGCGGGCAGTAGGTGGAGCATCAATTCGCTGGTGCGGGCCACACCTACCGGTGATCCGAAACCGGGTTCATAATCTTCGTAGGTAATTTCGAGGCCTTCGCGTTGTTTTTCGAAGGTATCCTGGCCCATGCCATCGTGGTAAAAGCGAAGGTCCATGGGATTGGCTTTGGGCGCCCATAGCCAGGCGGTGAGTGCTGCCTTCTCCGTGTGTGCATCGCGGATATCGAGCTGTGCCGGATAGGATTGCCAGCAGTTGCGGATGCCGAGGGCGATGCCACCGGTGGGCGTACCCAGGTATACCATACCGGCTGAGCGGGTACCGTGGGCAGCCTGTATCCATCCAAAACCTTCGCGGGTGCGCTTTTGGATATCGAAGGCATTTGGTGAAGCCTGCAAAAGGGTATAATCGCCAAAGGCCGGAATGTATTGCAGTCTTTGGGCTACTGCTGCAGGAAACTGGCTGAGGGGCGGTGTGGCTTTGCCGGCGATTTGCGCATCGGTGAAAGCTTTGCCGGGATCGCGGCGCAGGCCGGTCAATCCACGAACGGCTTCGGCAAAGATACCCTGCCCTTCGCCTGTGAAGCGGATGTGGCGGTTGTGCATTTCCTCCTGCAGGGGTACGCTGAAGCGGATGCCGAGGCCGCTGATAAAATCTTTTTGCTCATCGCCATCAAAGGTGATGGTGTGGAGTATGCGAATGGCATCGCTGTCTTTGTAAAAGTACAAGCGTATTACAAAGGGCAGCCAACTGCGGCCATTCGTGCCGGTATGTTTCCCTTCTATTTTTACCAAGGTCCTTACTCCCCCATTTTGTTCGAGGGTGGCTGCTTCTATATTGCCGGTGAAGGCCTCGTTGGTAGTGGGAGTACCGGGCTCATTGCCGGGATTGGTGCGGGTGTGCAGGATAAGCTTTCCTTCCAGGGCTATGGGCTTTCCGTTGCGTGCGATGGATTGAATGATGGTGGCGCCTTTCTTATTGATGGTGGCAGTGATGAGGCCTGTGCGGATGGTAATGGTGGCTGCATTTTCGGTGGCCATGGGTGGGGAGGCCGTGGCCGGCGCTTTGGTGGTGACCAGTTGCAAGTCATCGGTGAGTGGTTGTTGCCAGGCAGTTGCATGGGCCGTCCATTTGAGCGAACCATCGGGCCAGTATGCGAGGGGCCACGACTGGAGGGGCAGTTGTGCACCGACGGCCTGCTGCAAGGCGAAGGCCGTATTTTTTGTAATGGATCCTTTGGGCCAGGGCACCCCCCAGGTGGCGCCACCGGGCAGGATGGGTGCTTTGCCATCGAGCCATTGGAGGGGTATGGGTGCGGCCGGTGGTAACTCTTCTTCCGTTGCTGTGGCCCAGGCGGGCAGGGTACTTGCCAGGGGCAGGCCGGCAGCGAGTACCATGGAATGCTTTACAAAATGGCGGCGGGACAGGGCAGGTTTTTTGTTCATCGTTAGGTGTGGTTTGTTGTACCCCTTTCAGGAGGTGTGCAACAAATGTATCCTACGGGCGATGAATGACTATCCTGCCATGCCCCGGTTGCGCCTTATGGATCAGGCGCCACGCCTGATCCTGAAAGAAACGGAAACGTTTTTGGTTTCAAATTGACAGCCGTTGGTATTGGGTGTTTCCTGGTAGAGGGACCCCGACCACCGGCCTTCTATGATCTCGCCGGGCGCTCCAAAGCGGGTAATGTTGAGGGTACCGGATGAATATTTTGTGACGGCTTCCGTGCCTTGCATTTCGCAATAGGCGCCCGCGGCAACTACGGCGGTGCCATTGGGCAGTTTGTAATTGAAAGTGACGCTGGCTTTGCCGGAATTAGGCTGCGGCAATTCACAGGAGAAACCTCCGGTGCTCATAGCGCCCACACTGATGGAAACGCCCATACCCAGGGCGTTGTTGGTAGCTGCAATGGCTGTAAGGCCATTTCCGGCGATGGCCAGAGCGCCATCGTTGAGTGGAACATCGGCCCCGTTGAATTGCGCCAATACAAAGTCGCCCGGGGTGAGTTTGATGGTTTTTCGGATGATGAGCTGGCCCAATTTGCGGAAGCCGCCGGGGGCTGTAGGATCGGGAATGGGTTTGGTGCCTTCGAGGGATACTTCAATGATGGCGTCTTTTACTTCGGTGATGGTTGTCGGCGCAGTGTATTCTGCATCACCATTCACCCCCCATCCATTGGCCTTTGCTACGATGTTGCCACCACCGGTGACGACCTTCCATTCTTTGACCCGGGTGATATAGTTATTGCTTAACTGGGTATAACTGGTTTCGGAGTTGTGATCGAATTCGCTGGCAATGTAATGCAGCAATGGCGCGAGCAGGTCGTCGTCATCGCCTGTTTTTTCTTCGTCCACGTGTACTACTCCTACTGCGAAGGATACTTTTTCACCGGCCGTGGCGATATCACGGTTGGAGAAGAGTTCGAACTGGTTGTAAAAAGCAAAGTCGCAAAAATGCTTCACCTGTACAGTGAGGGTGTGGTTGGTTTTATTGAGAGCTGCCGGAACGGACTTCCAAAAGCCTGCGGCCGTTTGGTAGGCTACGCGCAGTACATCTTCGGTGCCGAAGCTGAGATCGGCCGGATCGTATTTTAGTTCTACGGTGATGGGTTGTGTGAAGGTGATATTTTCCGGCAGGAGGCGAAAGGAGCGGCTGTCGGGTTTACCGGGGCGCAGGGTATTTTGTATGGGTTGAATACTGAAGGTAGTGTTTGCGCCGACGGCTCCTGCGGGTACGGTGATCTTTACGCGTCCGTCGGCTGTGGCGAGCACACCTCCATTGGCGCCAATAGCGGCAGATACCAGGGGGCCGGCGGTGGCGCCCCTTGCTTTTTGGAGGGGAGTACCAGGCAGCTCTTCATTGGGCTCTTTACTTGATTTGGAGCAGGCTGCGAGGAAGAGGCAAGCGAAAAAGATGATTCTGTGCATACGGAAAGTATTATAGCCAAATGTACCTGCCGGCGCCCGGCTGTGCCAGGCTGTTGTGTATGAAGCGGACGAAATGGCTTCCGGGGAGCCTGTTGGGCCTGACGAGCCAAATTGTGCACCTTGCTGCCGGGTGTGTTTTTTTGTCGCAATTGCTGCCTTATTATGTCGCTTTCACACTGACTAAAATGGCCGGAAGGGGCTAGCTTTGAATTATTCCCTTCATCTTAAAAACATCCACGATGGCTAACAGCATGACCAACGCTCCCGCCGCCGATATTGATGCCTATATTGCCGGCTTTCCTGCTCCTGTACAAAAAGTATTAAAACAAATACGGGCCACTGTGCGGGCAGCGGCCCCTGCAACGGAGGAAGCGATCAAATATGCCATGCCTGCTTTTCTGCTGGATGGTAAGCAACTGGTGCTGTTTGCCGCTTTCAAAAAACATATTGGTTTTTTCCCGGCACCTACGGGTGAGCCTGCTTTTGAGAAAGCGCTGGCTGGCTATAAAACGGGGAAGGGTTCGGTACAATTTCCGCTGGACCAGGAGATGCCGCTGACGCTGATCACCAGGATCGTGAAGTATAGGATCAAGAAGAATGCAGCGGTGACAAAGGAGAAAGCGAAGGCGAAATAGCTTTCGCATGTGATCGGATAAACCATTGCAAGATTAGACTTTGCCAAGGCGGCTTCCTCTCATTGGAGTGATAAGCGCATGGATGTACAAGAAATATTTTATCCATTTGCAGGGAAAAATATCGACTAAAGTCCCTAGTTTTATATTCTACGACTGTGCATACGTACTTCGCCAGTTAATTTATTCCCAACCAAATAGCTCAGGATCAACGGTTTTCCCTGTTCTTACCGGAACAGGTAGTGATCTATTGCATCACAAACCGCACTGAAACGGCATTGTTTCCGGACCAAACCCGCACTGACTAAACAGGGCCAGTGCGGATTTGGTGTGGGTTTAGTGCGGGTTTGGTGTGGATGGAGTGCTATTGCCCTATAGTAAATAGGGAATTTAATAACGATCTACAACAAGTAAATGACTACTAACTTACATGGCAAAACGGAAGACTACGCTGACCAGGGAACGATTGCTACAAGATCCAGTATTTGAACACAGCAGGGAAACCATGTCCGAATTTGGACGGGCAGGCAAAGCGAATCGCCTGATACGGCATGCCCATTTGTTGGTATTGCGCAATTTTGCAGACAGGTATGTATCGGGCCGGCTTACAAGAGTGATGATGAGTGTTATTCAAAGTGATCCGGTAAACGGTCGAGGGAAGCGTACCGTAAGGCAGGGAGAATTGTCGATATTGGAAGGGTTCAATTTCAATAATGATACCAACCTTCAACAAGTGTTGCGAACCAGTTGGCAGGTGACAGCCGATCAGACACGCGTCGCGATTGAATTGCCGATGCTGATGCCAAGGGCAATGATCGGTGCACCTTCCGGAGCCGACTACTTTAGGCTCACAGGCATTGCTGCTGCTATTGATTTTGAAAAGGAAGCATATCCAGTGAAACCAGTGACCACCGATTTTCTTGATGTAAACAAGCGTGTCCGCGAAGCCGTACAACTGGTATGCCCGGTACCTGAGGGAACTGAACCTCCCATCATTGTATCGCTGGGCATCTCATTTTACCGGTATGTTTCCGGAGAATTTTTAATGCTTGAGAAAACACAGAACGCAATGGCGGTGGTGAAGGTGATAAAGGAATAACTCATTCCTCAAACAAAGTAGACGTGTCAAACAACGTGAATTGCATACCAGCGGGATCCTGCAGGCGCATCACCTTACTCCAGGGAGCTTGCTTCACCTCGGCTATCTTTAAAGCGCCGCCTGCTATCAGGGTAGTGGAGGCACCTTCGATATCTTCTCCGATATTCAAAGCCAGGCGAACAGGACCGGCCACCTGATGTCCTACCTCAATTTGATCTATACGGGCTGCATGTTTTTTGTCGACCAGTTCCAGGGAAGCTTTCCCCGCTTCCAGGATGATGCCGCTGCCGCCTTCTTCCTGCCATTCTTTGGAAGTGGTGAGGCCTGCTGTATCGCGGTAAAATTGGATGATCTCCTCCAGGTTCTCTACGGTAAGGATAATGCGCAGTTCTTTTATTTTCATGGTTTGTTTATTAGCAAGTTAAGAAATAGCTGCAAGGAAACACGGACCAAGTACCGGGAAACCGGTAGCTCGGAAATCCTGTTTTTCAGGGATTGCCCCCAATAGTGCCATGCTATAGTTTTGCAGGAAATTTTTTCCTTTAAAACGAAGTCATGAAAAAGATTGGTGTATTAACTGGTGCTTTATTGCTTTCAATGGTTATGTTCGCTCAGAATGGAGGCTATTCCAAAGGTGATAAATTGTTGAATATTGGCCTGGGGCTTAATTCTTATTACAGTGGTGGTATTCCTTTCGGCGCTTCATTTGAACTGGGCATAACAGATGATATCAGTGTGGGTGCAAATTTTGACTACCTCTCTCACAAGTATAAAGGGTTGGGGGATTACAAATTCACGGCCCTGTATTTCGGAGCAAGAGGATCATACCATTTCAACACCTTGTTGAATATCGAGAATAAAAAGATTGATGTGTATGGCGGCGCTACACTTGGATACCGCACTTTCAGCTGGAATGATGGTTATTCCGGATCAGGACTTAAGTCCAGCTACGGCAGCGGCGTATACCTGGGTATCCTGGCTGGTGGTAAATATTATTTTTCCGATAATATCGGAGCCTTTGTTGAGCTTGGCGCCATAGGGTCTACCAATGTCCGTATCGGTGTTGCCTTCAAGTTCTAGTTTAACTTGTTTAATGAAGAATGCCTGCAAGTGTGTACTTGCAGGCTTTTTTATGCTAAGGATTGTTTGAAATTAAACATCCGTGTAAAACGAAACTCCACTAAGACTGCTACCCCGCAAAATATTGATCATTGAAGTGGTGAAGCTTGTTGTATCGCAATAAAACCGGAGGATCTCCTCAACGTTCTCTCCCGTAAGGACAATGCGCAGTTCTTTTATTTTCGTAGTTTCTTTTTTAGCGATTATATTAGCGCTTAATAACAATTATACCTCATGTCATTGAAACTACTTTTTACCCTCCTGGCCTCCGTTGTACTGATCTCCTGTAAACTGGGTGAAAAAGAAAAGGAGGCATCTGCACCTGCTGCTGAAAAGAAAGCCGAACAGTCCTCCGCCATTAACTGCTATGAGTACATCAACAAAGCAGACACGGTTATTTTAAAGCTGATCCATGTGGGAGATGCCATTACCGGACTCCTGGTATACAACCTCGATGGAAAGGATATCAACAAAGGAACCATCAAGGGCGGCATGCAGGGAAATATACTGGTAGCCAACTATACCTTTATTTCGGAAGGCACCACCTCGGAGAGACAAGTAGCTTTCAAACTGGACAATGGCAGCTTTATTGAAGGCCATGGAGAAAGCTATACAGTCCAGGATAAAGTACGATTCAAAAGCCTTGACTCGCTGCAATTCGACGGCCCCATAAAATTAGCGGAAGTGCCGTGTAAATAGATCAGCCCCATCTCCTACCTTATAACATCCTGACATGCGTGCACTGACAATCCTTATCTTCTGCCTACTGCTCATTCATACGGCCCATGCGCAAATTAATATATTCTCAGCCCTTCATTTCCAAGAACAACGGGATTATAAATCAGTCAAACCCCAAAAAATTACGAAGACCAATATTTTCTACAATACCAAAGGAAATAAGGTGGACAGCTCAATCCTGACCTTCGATCCATCAGGCATGCTGCTGAAGTCGGAACAGTTTGACGAGGCTAAGCGCTTAACATCCCAGTCGACCTTCACCAACGATACCATACACCAACACACGCTGAGCAGGAGGTCTGAAAGCTGGTCGGCCACTATGGGATATTCAACAAGAAGCACTGTTTACAGCTACGACAGCAATCATCATTTAACCGGTATCACGGACAAAGATGCCGTGGGTCGTATTACCGGTACCACCATTATTGTTTGTAATGAATAAGGGCATCCGCTAGAGCTCACTACTTTTGATGGCAACGGCCGCCCCTACGGAAAAGAAACAGCTGTTTACCTCTATGACCAAAACAAGGTAGTGACCTCGGTGCTCCGGAATGATGGCAAGGTACTGTCAACAGACACGATCACCATTAGCTTTACCAATGCGCATTTGTTTCCTGCCGAAGGAAAGGAATACAACGCACAGGGTGACCTGATCAGGTGGACCAGTAAAGCCCTGGATGGAACGCTCACGCATTATGAAGCAGATCGTACGTACGATAATTTAGGCAACTGCACGGAAGAAATTATCTATAAGGTAAACTTTAAAAGAAACGGTAAGTCCAACAGATCGTCGGAAAGGATATTCAGAAAAGCCTATAATTATTGGTAATTGCACCTGGTTTGGGCCAGCAGGCATGGCTGCAAGAGGCATAACACAATAAACCGCCAACAGCTCCAATTTATTCGCCTATCTTAGCGGGGTACCCTGTACCCCCTTATTCATTCTTAACACCACAAAACAGCACTCATGCAATTTACCGCACAGCAAATAGCCGACCTCTTACAAGGACAAATAGAAGGCGATGGCACCGTACTGATCAGCAAACTGGCCAAGATAGAAGAAGGTGTGCCAGGCTCTATCTCCTTTTTGGCCAACCCCTTGTATACGCCCTACCTCTACAAGACGCAGGCATCGCTCGTGATCATCAACAAAGATTTTGAACTCACAGGCCCGGTTACCACCACGCTGCTAAGGGTAGAAAGCGCTGCCAATGCCTTTACGCAATTGCTGGAAATGTACAACCAGGTAAAGCTGAATAAAAAAGGCATTTCGAAGATGGCCTTTATTGCTGAAAGCGCTACCATCGGAAAGGATATATATGCCGGTGAATTTGCCTTCATTGGTGAGAACGCCAAAATAGGCAACAATGTAAAAATATACCCGCAGGCATATGTAGGCGACAATGCGGTGATTGGCGATAATACCACTTTGTTTTCGGGTGTGAAGATCTATTCAGAGACAGTGATCGGCAAAAATTGCATTATCCATTCGGGTACGGTGATTGGCAGTGATGGCTTTCGCTTCAACCCCGAAAATGACCACAAAAAAGTGCCGCAGATCGGCAATGTGATCATAGAAGACGATGTAGAGATAGGCGCCAACTGCGCCATCGACCGCGCTACCTTAGGCTCTACTATCCTGCGCAAGGGGGTTAAATTTGACAACCTCATCCATATAGCACACAATGTGGAAGTGGGCGAGAACACGTACTTCGCTGCCCATGGCGTAGTAGCAGGATCGACCAAAATTGGCAAAAACTGTATGTTCAGCGGCCAGGTAGGTATTGTAGGTCACCTGCAGGTGGCGGACAATACGATCATTACCGCCCAATCGGGCATCTCCAAAAGCATAACCAAACCGGGAGAAACCTATATGGGATCGCCGGCCTTTGATGCCAATAAATACCGCAAGGCCTTTGTGCATTTCCGCAACCTGGATGCCCTGGCGCAAAGGGTAGCTACGCTGGAAAGGCAATTGAAAGCAGCGGAAGCGAAATGATGAAAAAGAGTTAGCTGCCAGGTATGAGCTGTTAGCTCTTGAGAAAGGATACAACAAAACGGCCAACCCATCAACGATGATAGGTTGGCCGTTTTGTTTTTTACTATTGGAACCGGACGATGGCTGTATCGAAAACGGTACAGGGAAATAGCCCGCTCCCCTCTTAAATATCTGCTAATCAAATTCTTTTCAAATTGGCATATTTTTAACTGCCCTACAGTATAACTCCCCAACATGTTTAAAAGCTATATCCGGATCGCCTGGCGCAACCTGGCCAACAACAAAGTTTCTTCGCTGATCAATGTGAGCGGGCTTGCAGCCGGTATGGCGGTTGCCATGCTGATAGGCCTGTGGATATACGATGAATTGAGCTTTGATACGTATCATAAAAACTATGACCGCATTGCTCAGGTAATGTCGAGTGAAACGGACGAAGGGGAAGTGGGCATCAATAATAACCTACCCTATCCCCTGGCCATTGAACTGAAAGCGCATTATCAAAGTAATTTTAAACATATTGTGGTGGCCTCCGCTTCAGTGCGGGAATATATTCTATCGGCAGGGGATAGAAACCTGATCAGCAAAGGGCAGTATATGGAAGCCGGCGCGCCTGATATGCTTTCGCTAAAAATGCTGACTGGTTCTGCCAACGGATTAAAAGATCCACATGCCATCCTGCTGGCAGCCTCCACGGCCAAAGCCTTTTTTGGGGAGGTTGACCCGGTCAATCAACTCATGAAAATTAACAATAAGCAGGATGTAAAGGTAGCCGGGGTGTATGAGGACCTGCCGCTGAATACGCAGTTCAACGAACTTAAATTCATTGCGCCTTTTGAACTATGGGTGGCAGAAAATGCCTGGGCAAAGGAAGCGGTCAATAACTGGAGCAATCATTTTTTAAAAGTATATGTAGAAATTAATCCGGATACGGATATGGGGGCAGTTACTGCTAATATCAAAGATGCTGAGCTTAAGAACCTGGGCAACTTTAAAGAACAGGCTGCGCAAAACCCGCAGGTGTTCCTCCACCCCATGCGCAGCTGGCACCTGTATGGTTATAAAAAAGGGGCGGTCAACAGCGAGCCTGTTGACATGCTTTGGCTCATCGGTGTGATCGGGGCTTTCGTATTGTTGCTGGCCTGCATCAATTTTGTGAACCTGAGCACGGCCCGCAGTGAAAAAAGGGCCAAAGAAGTAGGTATCCGCAAAGCCATCGGCTCCAGGAGGAGCCAACTGATCAAGCAGTTTTTCAGTGAATCGCTGGGAGTGGTGATCGTTTCATTTCTTGTATCGCTATTTATTGTAACACTCTTATTACCCTGGTTCAATAACCTGGCCGGAAAACAAATGGCAATGCCCTGGGTGCATCCTTTTTTCTGGAGCGCAGGTTTGCTTTTTATTTTGATCACCGGTCTGTTGGCAGGTAGTTATCCAGCTATATATCTTTCTTCGTTCAAACCGGTGAAAGTACTGAAAGGCACTTTCCGTATTTCCCATAGCGCCATTACACCCCGCCGGGTGTTGGTGGTAGCGCAGTTCACGGTGTCGGTGGCATTGATCATCAGCACGATCATCATTTACCGGCAGATCCAATTTGCCAAAGACCGGCCGGTAGGTTATGACCGCGAAGGTTTGGTAATGCTGGAAATGAAAGGGAATGACTTTGCCGGCAAGTATGAAGTGCTGCGCACGGAATTAAAGAATAGCGGCGCAGTAGCAGAGGTATCGAGATCGATGGGGAGATTAACGGAAGTATGGTCGAGCAATGATGGCTGGGATTGGAAAGGGAAAACAGCAGCCACCACCAGGAGCTTTGGCACTTTAACGGTATCGCCTGAACATGGCAAAACGATCGGATGGCAATTGCTAAAGGGCAGGGATTTTTCAAGTGAGCTGGCCACAGATTCATCGGGTATTCTGATCAATGAAGCGGCCATGCAATACATGAATATGACCAATCCTGTGGGGGAAACGGTAAGCTGGAAGTTCCGTAACAAAACAGCCTCCTATCAAATATTGGGCGTAGTGAAAGACATGGTGATGGAATCGCCTTATGAACCGGTGAAACCTGTCATCTTTTTTATTAAAGCGCCCAACGGGGTTCCCAACTGGATCAATATAAAGATCAACCCGGCCATCGGGGCGCATGAGGCCTTGCAAAAGATGGAAGCGGTCTTTAAGCAAGTGGTACCGTCCACTCCCTTCAATTACAAATTTGTTGGCGAAGCATATACGGCCAAATTTATAGCGGAAGAACGCATGGTGAAACTGGCCACCTTCTTCGCAGGGCTTGCCATTTTCATTTCCTGTCTGGGATTGTTTGGCCTCGCTTCTTTTGTGGCAGAACAGCGCACGAAGGAAATTGGCATCCGGAAAGTGGTGGGCGCTTCTGTGTTCAGTTTGTGGAAACTATTGTCCAAAGACTTTGTGATACTGGTGCTGATCTCCTGTTTGATCGCCGTGCCTGTTTCGCTGTATTATATGCAAGGCTGGCTGCAGCAATTCCAGTATCGAACCAGCTTGTCGTGGTGGATCTTTGCGGCGGCCATCGGCGGGGCCTTATTGATCACCTTGCTTACCGTTAGTTTCCAGAGTATAAAAGCTGCATTGATGAACCCGGTGAAGAGTCTTAGGACAGAATAGCTGTGAGTGGGGTATGCTCATTCAGGGAAAGCATGGCAACTGCCAATAAGATAGTGGTCTCGCCCTGCCGGAAATACCTGAATTCCTTTTGCAGTGACTTTAAAGCGAGGTTCATTTGCTGTTGTACGGTGTCGATGCTAATGTTCAACCGGCCGGCAATCTCGCGGTGGCTCAATCCCTCTTCGCGGCAAAGTATAAATATGGTGCGCCGGCGTTCGGGCATAGCGGAAAGCACCCTTTCCATGCGTTTATTGATCTCTTTAAAAGCAAGCTGATCCGTGGTGGTACTGGCCCCCTCCTCCGGCTGCATGTTCAACCACCCGGCTAATCGGGCCTGCTCGGCCAGTTTTTTGCGGTAATGATCAATGATTTGCCGTTTGGCGATGGTATACAGCAGGGGTAAATTGTTTTCCTGCTCCAGGCTATCGATCTTTTCCCACAAACTGATATAAACATTCTGCACCAGATCGTCGGTAAGGGCCTCATTCTTCGCAGTAAGCCGGTAAGTAAAATGGAATACTTTCTCATACGTATCCGTATATATCTGCTGAAACCTTGCTGTATGACGGATTTTGTCGCTCATAATCTTCCCGCCTCAAAAGTAGCCTTGCAATATTAAGGAATCATGAACTCGCCCGGTTGCCTATAAGGCAAACGAGCCGGCAAACGATAAACCTATAGAGAAGCTCAACAACTATGGATAAAAACTTATTGGAAAGATATTTTACGGGAGGGCATTGTACGCCATCCGAACTAGCCGCCATACGGGAATACCTGGAAAACCCGGACCAGACGTTACAGGATCTTATGGCCTCGGCCTGGCAACAAGCGGGTGGACCGGTAAACGAGCAGCGCAAGGCAATCACTTTGCAAAAACTGTTGGCTGCTACCGGACAGACAGCCCATGTGCCGGTTGATGCTGCCCCTGTGGTGACACTTAGCGCACGCAAGCGTTGGCTGCGCTATGGCGCAGCTGCTGCCGTTGCCGGCCTTCTAATAATGGCCGGCGTAGTGGTTTACAGAAGTAAAGACCATTCGATCGCTGCTGCAGAAAGGCCGTGGAAAACGGTGCGCAACGGATCAGACAAGGTGGAGTCGATCGTGTTGGCGGAAGGTACCAGGATATGGCTGAACAGCCACAGTGCTGTGAGTTTTCCGGCGGACTTTGGCGCAGGAGAAGCACGAGAGGTAAGACTTTCAGGAGAGGCCTACTTTGAAGTAGCAAAGGATGCCGCCCACCCATTTACGGTGCATACGGATAGCCTGCAGACGACGGTGCTGGGAACTTCTTTTACGATCATGGCCTGGCCCGGCACAGACCGGATACAGGTTGCATTGGTGGAAGGACGGGTGCAGGTAAATGGCTACCGGGGAAGGATACAGGAAGTGTTGAAGCCTGGTGACCTGCTCAGCTTTACGGAAACTGACGGGCAAATAAAGAAAACACCTGGTGGCGTGCGACCAGATATGTATGAATGGAAAGGTGGCAAGATCGTTCTCTCCAATACACCGGTCATCGAAGCATTGAAGGAACTGGAACAAGTATATGGGGTAAGGATGCATTACAATGCAGCGGAGATCGGCAACCGGAAGCTGACGGGCAAATTCAACCGGGAAGGCATCGACACGGTACTGCACAACCTGCTATTCGCAGCTGACCTACGCTTTATAAAGAAGGACGGTATGTATTTTATCACTCATCCATAACAAAAAAAGTCGGGCGTTGTCTTGACCACAACGCCCGATGGGAAATGCTTAAGCAAGCATCACCTTTAAAATCAACATTGAATTTATGCGCATTTGGCAAAACAACCAAAACAAAGGGCATAGGCCTTTAATTGCCCTTCTTCTCTTTTGTCTTTTTGGCCCGGGCTATGTAGTGCAGGCGCAACAACCTTCCTACACAAGGATCACGGAAAAAGTGAGTATCCTGTACAAGTCGGCCACTGCAGACCGGCTGCTCAAAGACCTGGACAACCAGACCTCGTATGATTTTATTTTCCAGGAAGAAACGTTTAAGCAGATCAATCTTACTGAACTGCCTTTTGCCAGCACCACGCTGGGCAATGTGCTGGTGTACCTGCACAAAGAAGCTGGGCTGGTCTTTTCGGTCAACAACAAAACGATTGCAGCTAAAAAGGAAAGCACGCCCACTGTGCCGATCCCCAAAAAAGATCCCGGCAAGGTAAAAGGAAGGATCATCGATGAAGAAAATGGCCAGCCGGTAGCCGGCGCTACGGTGTTCATTGGCGGAAAAGGCATCACAACGGACGGAGATGGTTCTTTTGTTGTTGCACTACCCAAAGGCAGTTATACAGCCACGATCAGTTATGTGGGCTATGGCACGAAGGAAGTGAGTGAAATTGAAGTAAAGGATAACGAAGACTTTACTTTGAAGGTAACCTTACAAAGGGATAAAGGACAACTGACTGCTGTGGTAGTACAAAGCTCGGCCCGGAAAGAAGGGGTAGCGGCATTGTATGCGCAGCAAAAAGCAAGCGTGTCGATGACGGATGGGATATCGGCAGCGCAGATGGGCCGTACGGCAGATAATAATGTGGCGCAGGCATTGCGCCGCCTGCCGGGGGTATCGATCAGTGACGGAAGATTTGTGACGATCCGGGGACTTAGTGAACGCTATAACAATGTAAAGCTCAATGGGGCTGAAATGCCCTCTACGGAACCTAACCGAAAGAACTTTTCGTTTGATGTGATCCCCACGGGACTGGTAGATAACATTGTGGTGGCTAAAACCTTCACGCCTGATATGTCGGCAGAATTTGCCGGTGGCCAGGTGAGTGTAAATACGCTGTCTATTCCCAATAAAAACTTTCTTACGGTGAGCGTTGGCACCGGCTTCAATACAAACAGCACGGGCAAGGACTTTTGGGGCGGTAAACGATTCGGATCGGATTATCAGTTGGGCAATGCGAAAGAGCGGTATTGGTATGGACGGGACTGGGATCCGCAGTGGTATACGGATGTGGCCAGCCGTGACATTTACAACGCCACGCCGGAAAATTTTAAAAACTGGGGAGCAGCCAACCGTATGAATGCGAAGGTGCCTAACCACTGGAACCTTTATAAGTACAAAGGAGCGCCTACGCAAAGTTATTCTTTCAGTGCCGGCCTTCCCTTCTCAATTAAGAAGAACAAATTTGGCATTGTGGCGGGTGTTAATTACCGCCATGAGGAAACTGCGGAAGACTATGGTTCGGACAACGTGCTGGATGCCGACAACGAGCAGCATAATAACGACGCGTTCTTTACCAAGGTCTTCGCTTCGCGAAGGTTCAATTTCACTACAGGTATTGGTGTGGTAGCGAATGCAGGCTGGCAGAATGGCGGACATAAGATCAGCTGGAAGAATATGTACAATAACCGCTTTGTGAACGGTAGTTTTTACCAGAAGACGCAGTTAGAGGCGGCCAGCAAAGAGGTTACTTTTTTAAATGACCCACGTCGTACACAGGTATTGCAAACGAGGCTGGAAGGATCGCACAAGGTATGGCAGGAGCGGCTCAATTTTTCGTGGTATGCCGACTTCAACGAACTGACGCGGGAACAATTGGACGAACGCAATATACGCGGTACTATGACTAATGGGCAGGATGAGGATGGCTATGAGCCCTTTGTAGGTTGGGGCTATCTGGGTGTGGTGGACGGCGGCTATTCGCATATTTTCCGGGGCAAGCTTCACGAAAAAAAGAAAAATGCCGGAGCAGATGTGGAAATACCCTTTTCGGTGCTGGGCAATTTGCAGAAGATAAAGGTAGGCTACCAGGGTAGTTTCAGGGATGCACAATACAATCAAGGTATTTTAAACATTGGTTTTAGAAACAATACTGAGCGTTCCAATACATCGCTGGAAGATTTCCTGACGCCGGAAAAGTTTTTGGACAGTACCTATTATTATATGGGTTATCAAAGTGTGCGGACACCCGATGCGGTGGACGATCATTATAGTGGAACCCTTGATGTGCGGTCGGCCTTCCTTATGGGCGACTTTAGTTTCTTCAATAAACTACACCTTTCTGGTGGTGTGCGCCGGGAGGATTCACATTTTTCTACGGATGGGGTACAACTGGATATCGGCAACAGGCTGTTTAAGGACTCCAGCCGCACGGACGATGAGATCAACTGGTATCCATCGGCGAGTGTGATCTATAACCTGACGAATAAGATCAACCTGCGGGGCAGTTATTCCAAAACGATCTCGCGCTTTGATTTCCGTGAGCTGTCTTCTTCCGCGTATTGGGACATTGCACAGAATATGAAGACCTATGGCACGGATTCGCTGCGCAATACTTTTATTCAGAATTATGATATGCGGGTGGAGTGGTATCCTTCGGCTGATGAGATCATCAGCATAACGGGTTTCCTAAAGGAATTCAGGGATCCTATTGAGCTGTTTATCTCTATCCAGGCGGATGCACTGGTAGGCCGGCCCATTAACCTCAAGAGCGCTACGGGCAAGGGTGTTGAACTGAACTTTCGCAAATCATTGGGCTTTATACACCCAGGTATCTCCTGGCTTAAGAACATCTATATTTCCGGAAACGCGATGTATATGAAAATGAACGTGCAGTACCAACAGGAAAAAGGGTTTGGTAAAGACTCGGTACGGGACCGCCCGCTGCAAGACCTGGTACCTTATTCGATCAATGCGGGGCTGAGCTGGGAAGGAACCCGTTTCAGCGCTGCTGTCAATTATGGCACCACGGGCCGCAAACTGACGCGGTCGGCCGTTAAGGAATTTGAAGATGAGTACGAAGCACCCAGGCATATCATCGATCTGCAATTGGCTGCACGGTTCCTGAAAAACAGGTTGCAGGTAAAAGGGAATGTGAGCGATCTGTTGGCCCAGCCTATTATCACTTACCGGAATATGGGTTTTAAAAGCCCGATCTATGGCTGGCTCCCAGCGGAACAGGATTATTCTAAACCTTACACGGATGATATGAATTACAATAAAGGAAAGGACTGGGTGAACCGGAAGTTCAAACGGGGATCTACCTGGTCTATCTCTGTCAGTTATAATTTTTAACCATCCCTCAAAAGCAGATAACAAATGAAAAAAATACTATACTTCCTCTTACTGGTAACAATAGCCGGCTGTAAAAAGGAATATGAAGGGCTGTATGACAAAGATTTTGTAACGTTTCAAACGAAGATCGATTATTGTTCTCTCAATTACGAATACGAGGCAAAGTTTGGAGGGATGACCTATAAATTGGTAAAAAATGATGCTTTAGCTTCTGAGCATCCGGGCATTGCCAAATCGATGCTGGATGCAAAGGGGTATGTAAGTGGTGAATTGGAGATCACGCCTATTTATATGGGTGTGCGGCAGGCAACGGTTAAGTTCAATGTGACGCTTAAGGCTGATACGGTGCTGCATTTCTGCCAGGCGGTGGGCGATCAGCTGCGGATGATAACGGGACCGGCAGATGAAGAACGCTATACGATGATCTCTTTCCAACAACAAACAGACTGGAGCAAGTACTTTGCACCTGCCATTACTTTCAATGGCGAGTTGTTGCAACCATTTAGTACGATCTATATTCCTAAAGATAAAAGAACAGGCACGCTGCGCTTTTACCAAAGGCAGGGTAATAACCTCTACAGGCCAGGCGGCAAATTTGACACCAGCATCCAACAGCCGGAGACGGTGATGAAAGACTATACTTTTTCAGAAAACGAGGTATTGATGCTGGCCAAGCCGGTGGGGTCTCCGATGGTGATTTGGAAGGATGAGATCGCCGACCAATACACTACTTTAAACGCCCGGATCGTATATGGCAGCGCCAGTGGTATCAACTGGCTGTTTACCTATAAGGGAGACTGGATGTCGAACAACTATGACAATTTTGTATTGAAGAACAATCTTTCAGATACGCTGCGTTTGTATAAGCTGACCAGGAATGACCAGGATACCACATTTATCCGGACGATCACGGGACCCTTCCGGGAAGGACAAACGGTAGACTTTATTGTGAATGGAGAGGATATGGTACCGAATACGTATACGGGTGCCGAACCTGCCAGCCGTTCGCATGCCTTTTTCAAGATGGGCTATAAAAGGGCCGAACAGGGAACGGTCACGATCCCATCGGTCAATGTAAAAGTGTACCTGGCCCAAATGGACCCCATCACCTGGTCGATTTCGAAAGTAAGGCTGCTCCGGGAAATGACGATCAACAATCCCACCACGAACGGCACGGTAGTGTATGCCGATCCTTTTGAAACGAATGTGATGGACGTAAATCCACCAGGTATGCCTGCACCAACGGAAGATATGGTGATGGGGGCGCTGCCACAATATATCATTGAAGTGTCGGATGCCACTACGGGCGCGGCCTTAACACAGCGTACACTCGATGTGATCCCTTATTTAAAGCTCGAAACACCCAGCATGCCGGTATGGCCGCTTGCATTGAGTTATAAGCTGCTTCATTTTATCGTTGAGGGAAGCAATGGGGATATCAGCATTGCTTATGGAAGTGGGGCCTGGTAAGGGGAATCGGCAATCGGCAATCGGCAATCTTTGGCTTCGACGTTTGCTTCGATAATGGATGTCTTACTGCGCTTCGCTGCGTTCGAAATGACAAAATACAGTAAATACACAACAGCCAATCCTCAAATGAGCGATTGGCTGTTGTATGAAACTTAGGCATCTTTTTCCCTGCCATCATTCAATCGGATATTCTTTTGTTTTCCTCTTAATTTAATATTGAGCATTTCCACACCCAGGGAGAAAGCCAGACAGGAGTAAATGATACTCTTACTTACTTCCTGATGGAAACCACTGGCCACCAGCACCACTCCTATTACTACCAGGAAAGAGAGGGCCAGCATTTGCAGGGATGGATGTTTGTCGATGACGCGGGTAACGGGGCCGGCAAACAGCATCATTACCCCAATGGACACCACCACGGCAATGATCATGATGATCACATTCTCTACAAGACCCACAGCCGTAAGAATAGAATCGAAGGAGAACACGGCATCCACCAGGATGATCTGTCCCAATACGGCACCCAAAGAGATGGCAGTTTTTTTACCTGACCCTTTCTGTGTGTCTTCGTCTTCTTTCTTCACCAACTTATGGTGTATCTCCAGGGTACTTTTTATGATGAGGAAAATACCGCCTGCGATGAGGATAAGGTCTTTCCAGCTAAGCCCTATGGGACCGTCGGTGAGTCCTTTTACATGGGGCAAGGTAAACACGGCCTCTTTGAGTCCGATGATCCAGTTGATGGACAACAGCAGGAGCACTCTGAACAGCATGGCCAGCAGCAGTCCTGTATTGCGGGCCTTGCGTTGTTGTGCCGGGGGCAGTTTTCCTGCTACAATAGAGATGAAAATGATGTTGTCGATACCCAGTACAATTTCCAGGAAACAGAGGGTTAAGAGACTTATCCAGACTGCCGGATCAGCAAAATCGGGCATCATAAAATTGTTCATGTTGTTATTGGTTTATTGAGCGGCCGGGAGGGGTTCTTTTTTCTTTCTGGCAGTGATCATTTTGATGAGTACGGGGGCGGTAGTGATGACCACGATGCCAATGATAACCTTATCGAGATTGGTCTTTACCCAGGCATTGTCACCGAGCAGGAATCCTGCGGTTACAATGCTACCGGCCCAGGTGCAGGCGCCAAGGATATTGTACCAGGTAAACTTCCTGCGCTCCATGTGGACCATGCCGGCCACAATGGGGGCAAAGGTACGGACCACGGGCAGGAAGCGGGCGATCATGATGGCTCCCCCACCCTTTTTCTCATAAAAAGCCTGTGCCTGGACAAGGTATTTCTTTTTGAACAGCCAGCTGTCTTTCCGCTTCATCAGCAGGGCGCCCGACCGCTTTCCGAACCAGTATCCCACATAATTGCCAATAATGGCTGCTACGGAGATCAGCAGCACCCAATAGAGTAAATCCCATACAGGCGCTGTGCCGGGCACAATGGTATGGGCGATGATCATTCCCGTGATGAACAGCAATGAATCGCCCGGGAGAAAGAACCCTGCAAATAAGCCGGTTTCTGCGAATACGATAAATACTACAATATACAGGCCACCATGGGCCATGATCCAATCCGGATTGGTGAGGTTATGAAACAGTTCGAGCAATGCCGACATACTACTATTATTTTTATTGATCCAATAGGTGTTTATGAATGCCTGTCCGGAAGTCGGAAAGACCAGAAGTCCGTTAGTCCGGAAGTTGGGAAGACAGTTAGACCCGAAGGCACCAATAGGTGGTGGGGGGTCAATGGGTGAATCCGTAAGAGATGAGTTATCAGAATAACGTGTACCGGAAGAGGAAGATATAATAGGCAGGGCGGGTGACAGTAACTAGACCAGCTATGGAAAGCGGATCAGTGCCACCAGCTGTGGAAGACCTGAATGCCTGGAGCGGATTAGGGGATGACTTCTTTACACACTTGACCTTGATCTGCTTCCTGGCTGTGAGGTGCAGGTCGTTATTGGGATCGGCGCCGTTGTGTGACAGGGTCAGGTTGTCGGCGGCATCAGCGCTGTGGTGCTGCCAATCTGTTTGATCAATATCCTGTGGCCGCGGAAGGTTTGCCGAAGTGAAACTACAGAACAGGACAAACAGCAGTCCCAGCGTGCATAGCTGGGTACGTACGGAGCTGTCTTTCCAGTTCAGGTATATCTTATGGATGATGCTTTGTGTCATAATTCCCGGCGCCGCGAAAATAGGGCAAAAAGGGTTTTGAAACTGTTAAAGTGGGGATGGGGCCCAAAGCGATGCAAGCCGAGCTTCTGAAGGGCTTCAACAAGCTTCGGTAGGGTACAGCAACGTGGAGGATTGCCTCCCGCTTGTTGCGGGACAAGCTCTAACGGGGCACGAATACCCTTCAACAGGCACCAGGCACAATCCCGCGGAGCGGGATAAACAGTAACAGGGGCCCTTGCACAGCCTCCTGACATCGGTTAAAACTACTTCAATATCTTCTCTATTTTCTCCAGCTCATCGCTGCTGAATGCCTTGCTCTTCAAACACTGTAACGAATCAGTCAACTGTTCAGGACTACTAGCCCCAATGAGTACAGAAGTGATGCGCTGGTCTTTGAGCAACCAGGCCAGGGCCATCTGGGCCAGTGACTGACCACGCTGTACGGCTATTTCATTCAACTGTTGTATTTGTTGTACGCGCTCCGTTGTTACTTCTTCTTCTTTCAAAAAGCCATGGGCTTTGGCAGCGCGGGAACCAGCGGGAATACCTTTGAGGTATTTGTTGGTAAGCAGGCCCTGGGCCAATGGGGAAAAAGGAATGCAACCTACGCCCTCTTCTTCCAGTACATCGAGTAAACCTTCTTCCACCCAACGCACAAACATGGAATACTTGGGTTGGTGGATCAAACAAGGGGTACCTAATTGACGCAGTATCTGAATAGCTTTGCGCGCTTCCTCAGCAGGGTAATTGGAGATACCGGCATAGAGGGCTTTGCCCTGCCGCACGATAAGATCGAGGGCCGTCATGGTCTCTTCGAGTGGTGTATTGGGATCAGGGCGGTGGTGATAAAATATATCGACATACTCCAGGCCCATGCGCTTCAAGCTCTGGTCGAGACTTGCCACCAGGTATTTTTTGGAACCCCAATCGCCATAGGGGCCCTCCCACATGGTGTAGCCGGCTTTGGAAGAAATGATGAGCTCATCACGATAGCCCGCAAAATCCTCTTTCAGGATCTTACCAAAATTCTCTTCGGCACTGCCGGGAGGAGGACCATAATTATTAGCCAGGTCGAAATGGGTGATGCCATTATCAAAAGCCAGGCGTAATATCTTACGGGAGTTTTCGAGCATGTCCACATGACCGAAATTGTGCCAAAGACCCAGTGATATGGCAGGCAACTGGATACCACTTTTACCGCAACGGCGGTACTGCATGGTGCTGTATCTATCGGAAGCAGGCTGGTAATTCATAGTTCCAAAGATAGCCCCCGCCCCTACATTTTACAAGGATGCATGGTTATTTCTCTGCGAGCAGGGAACTGATGAGTTCCTCAAACTCCTTTTTGAATGCTTCGAAATGCTGGCCGGTAGCGGGACCATCATACCCGGTATGGATCTTGCGTACATTGCCTTTCTTATCAATAAAGATGGTAGTTGGAAATCCCTGTAAGGGCTCAATCTGCGGCAGGGTCTTTTCGGTACGTTTTGGATCAGATACGGCCGCAGTAGTTACCAGGAAGGGGTAATTAACGCCCAGCCTCTTTTGAAAAGTAGCCAGCCCTTGCTTAGACTTTTCAAAATCAGTGGTACGCTCATAAGCGAGGCCCAGTACCTCCACGCCACGCTGTTTGTTCTTCTTGTAATAATCCACCAGGAATTTGGTTTCATCCATACAGTTGGGACACCAGGAACCAAGTATCTGT
This sequence comes from uncultured Paraflavitalea sp., assembly GCA_966211765.1. GTDB lineage: Bacteria > Bacteroidota > Bacteroidia > Chitinophagales > Chitinophagaceae > Paraflavitalea. Next base: position 39,435 of record CBIHOV010000044.1, on the reverse strand, counting down.
ATCACCACCACTTTGTTTTTGTAGCGGGCATCATTGATAGAAACCGTTTCTCCATCGGTGGAAGGAAAACTGAAATTCAATTTGCTTTCACCGGGCCTCAGTTTCACCGCATCAAAGCCATCGGGCAGTTTGGCTTTGGCATCTTTGTGCGCCACCCATTTTTCGGTACCGGAAGCGCCGGCATAAAAAACGGCCCGGGTGATGGTGCTGTCGTTATCGAGCTTCGCGGAAAAGAGGTATACATGACTGCCATCAAAGGCCGACAACCTGAGTGTATCGGCAGTGATGCTTCCTTCGAGATAGCGGTAATCGCCGGTAGGTGTGAGAAAGGTGCCGGTCACTTTCCCATTGGCAGCCTGTACAAATTCTCCCACGGCCAGGGTTTCTTCTTTGCCTTCTCCAAACCTCACTGCCCAACGGCCGGAAACATTATGGGCTGGTTTGGCAGTAACGGGATACCGTTCTTTATTGCCAGGTAAGGCATAAAAGGGTATTTCGGAGCGGCGATCGCCACTGATCTTGATGAACTTGCCTTCGAGGTTGCCATTGCTTTTGATGACGGTGGCAAAATGAGCATCGAAGAAGGGCATGGTGATCCAGAGGGAATCACCCTGCTGCCGGATATCATCCACCAGGAGGCGCTCGGTAGCATTGAGCACATATAGAACAGGCTTTCCATTGAGGGGCTTTACCTCGAAGTTGAAAATGATCTGTTGCCCGTCGGTACGCTGGATCACCGCTTTATAAATGCCGGGTTTGAGTACGGCCTTTGCATCATTGGCAGCCCTGCCGGCGATAACCAGGCTGCAGACCAGTAAGAGACTTATCCAAACCTTTTTTGCTACTATACGCATGGAGCGAATTTATTTATTTTAAAACTGATCGAACCACAATTTGGTCAATAAATTATCGGGGCCCTGGTTGGTTATCGCATTTTTGTAACTGTTGCCATTGAGGGCCTGTTCGGAACCGGGGTAAATGAACCGTACGGGTATTTTACCATCCAGGGTACCTGCTACGCCAGCGGTCAACTGAGGATAGTCCAACCTTCTCCACTCAGCAAATGCTTCCAGGCCCTGGCCAAATAAAGCGATCCATTTCTGCTCACCAATGGACTTCTTAAAATTGGCTGCATTGTATTGTACGGCAGGCTGGGCTGTGTAATTATTGATCACCGTAAGATCGGTAATGGCATACTGGTTAAAAGATGCTTTAATGGCCTGCTTGTACAATTCCTCTTCATTTTCTGTCGTGAATTTCCTGGCGGCTGCTTCGGCACGGGCAAACAATACTTCTGCATAACTCTGGATCACAGCCGGCGAGGTAGCCGTTGAAAAATAAGTGCCTGGCTTGGATGTCTTTGCAAAACCAAGGTTATTGGCATCGCTGTTGGTCAAACCGCTGGGTACTCCTACATAGGTAGTAACACTTGCATCGGTCGGTTTGTTGGCAAAGATGGGCAGGCGGGGATCATTGAGGGCATAGAGCTTGTCGACCAGGGTTTTACCTATACGATAATCGTCTCTTGTGTCGAACCAGGCTGCTACAGGGTTTTGCTGGGGCGGCGTGGTATAGGTGAAACGGGCTGCCTCATCGACACTGCTGATCAATCCACCTGCATCATTTAACACTTCATTAATGACCTGCTTTGCTTTTTCGGGCTCACGATCGGCAATACGGAGGGCGATGCGCAGGCGCAAGGCGTTAGCGAATTTCTTCCAACGGGCAATATTACCCCCATAGATGATGTCGCCGGCAATGGCTGGACTGGCGCCTGTAGTGAGTAACGCACCCGCTGTTTTCAGGTCGTCCAGCAATCCAAAGTATACCTCTTTTTGTGTATTGTATTTGGGTGTGAGGTACTGGCGGATATCGCCTGCCTCTTTGTATGGAATATCGCCATAGTTATCGGTGAGGAGGCTGAATACCCAGGAACGCAGGATGAGGGCCACGCCTTTGTAATTGTCGCTTGCTTTCTCAGCAGGCAACTGCAAAATGGTGTTGAGGTTGGTAATGCTTTGGGCATAACCAGTACCCCAGAGGGAAGTGAAACTGCTGTTGGAGAAGATATACCTGTCGGGCTCAGTATATTGTATTTTGGCCCAATGCTGTATAATAAGCAGGGTGGAATTGAAATTATTGGCATCGCCCCAGTACAGATCGGACGTAATTTTCTGTGTGGCGGTGAGCAGGTAATCGGGCTGTGGATTTTCTGCTGCATTGGGATTCTTGTTGATCTCTGCGAGATCCTTTTTGCAGGAAATGGCCGTAAGGGACAAACCTGCTATCAACCATCCGTATATATGCTTAGTCATGATCGTTCGATTTAAAATTTTACATTGATGTTGAATCCATAGCTGCGGGTAGTGGGCAGGGTAAGATCTTCCAGGCCCTGCGCATTGCTATTGGTAAAAGCTGTTTCGGGATCGATATTGGGCACATCCTTGTGGATGATCCACAGGTTGCGGCCAACCAGGCTTACGGTAGCGCCGGTGAGACCCAGTTTCCTGATCCAGCCCAGCGGCAGGTTGTAGCCAAACTTCAGTTCCCTGAACTTTACGTAGGAAGCGCTGTTTACAAACTCCTCTTCAATATTGCGTGCCGCCTTATAGTATTGTGAAGCAGGAATAATTGCTGTATTGGCATTGCCTGCTGTATTGACGCCTTTGAAGATCATTCCATCTTCATATACTGTTTCGCCGGAAGGCGGTGTAGCGCCCTTGGCGAGGCCCACGGTGCCCTTGCCTTTGTCGTTGCCGGGATAATAATAATAGAGTCCGCCATGGTCGGCATCGCGACCCGGCAGGGTCATTTCCAATACACCGGTATAGCTGCCGGTAGAGTTGGTACCCGCAAACAAAGAACCGCCAATGCTGGCATCAATAAGGAAGGAAAGGTTGAATTGCTTATATGTGAAACTGTTGTTGATCCCCCCTATCCAATCGGGCGTATACTTGCCCAGTACTTTTTTGGAAGGGCTGGTCAGAGGAATGCCGCTGTTGTTGACCACAATATTGCCTTTGTCGTCGCGCTGGTAAGCATTGCCAAATAAAGTACCATAAGCTTTGCCTACAGAAGCCAGTACCTGGATATTCCTATAGGAACCGAGCACATAGTTTTGCAGGCGCCCTTCATCATCCAGGCGTTCCAGTTTGCTTTTGTTTGCGGCATAGTTGAGATCGATATCCCAACGAAAATCTTTCACTTTCACGGGGGTCAATCCCAATTGCACTTCGATACCCTTGTTGTTGATCTTACCGGCATTGAGGAGTTTTTGTGTATAGCCGGTGGTGGGGCTCACATCTACTTTCAGGATCTGGTCTATGCTATTGGTATTGTACAAGCTAACATCCAGGCGCACCCTACTGTTGAAGAAAGCTGCTTCCACTCCTACTTCCGTAGAATTGGTGCTTTCGGATTTGAGGTTGGGATTCAGATCAACGCCCGATGTATTCAATTGGGGATTGCCATTGAAGGGGGCGTTAAAATTATAGGTATTGATGAGCTGATAAGGATCGGCATCGGCTCCTACTTTGGACCATCCGCCACGTACTTTCAGGAAGCTCAGCACATTGCTTTTGATATCGAGGGCATCGGAAAGTACCAGGCTGGCATTGACCGATGGATAGAAATAAGACAGGTTTTGCTGCGGCAAGGTGGAAGACCAGTCGTTGCGGGCCGTGAGGTTGACGAACGCATAGTTCTTATAACCTACCTGGGCGGAAGCAAAGCCGCTCCAGGTGCGCAGTTTGGAATAGTAGTTGGAAGAGATGAGGGGATCGCGGGAATTGGTGAGGGTGTATACATTGGCTACAGCCAGCCGGGGGGCCTGCTGGTCATTTTCCTCGTAGGTCTTGGTACGTACGTTTCCACCAGCGATGATATCGAGGCTGAAATCGTGGTTGATGTTCTTGTTATAGCGAAGGGTAGCTTCGGTATTGTTTTCGGTAACGATGTAATTGGTTTCCTGGTAGGAACCGAATGGAGTACCGTTGGTGCCATAGGCTATTTTCGACTTGCGCTTATCGTTGTAATAATCGCTGCCTGTTCTGAAATTGAAGGAGAGGCCGTCAATGATCTGATAAGAAAGGTTGAAGTTGCCGATGAAGCGGTTGCGCCGCTGGCTTACTGTATTTTCATACGCTACCCAGAAGGGGTTGCTGTAATAGCTGTTGTTCCAGTTGAAGGTATTGCCGGCTGCATCTTTATAATCACGCAGCTGGTCGATATCTACCTGGCGGCCAAACCAGGTAAACTGGAGCATGGTGCTGGTAGCGCGCCGGCCGCCTGCGCCTGGCAGGTTGGGAGCATCATTCACTACATAATTGGCGCCCACTCCTACTTTCAATTTTGGGGTAACATCGAAAGAACCGTTGAAAGAAATATTGTTCTTACCGGCTTCGCTGTTGGGTACGATGCCCCATTGTTTTTCATTGTTGAAAGAGATGCGGTAATTGTATTTATCACCGGCGCCATCGAGGGCTATGCTGTTGCTGAGCAATACGCCTGTTTTGAAATAGTCTTTTACATTATTGGGATGGGCTATAAAAGGAACGGCTACGCCTTTGGAATTAAACTGCGGTATAAGGCGGCCATCGAGCCTGGGGCCCCAGCTTTCGTCTACTCCATCATTAATACCACCGCCTTTGCCATCTACATAACTGAACTTCCCTTCGGCGCCCTGGCCAAATACATTCTGGTAGTCGGGCAATATGTTTACGCTTGAAAAAGTGGTGTTGGAGTTGAGGGTAACACCAATACCGTTCCTGCTTTTACCTGTTTTGGTTTTGATGAGGATCACACCATGGGCGGCGCGGGAGCCATACAGGGCTGCGGCATTGGGTCCCTTCAGTACACTGATGGTCTCGATATCTTCTGAATTGAGATCGGCTATGGCATTGCGGTAGTCGCGCGAGCCTCCGGCGCCCAGCTGTGAATTGTCGACGGGTATACCATCTACAATAAACAAGGGCTGGTTGTTGCCTGCGATGGAGGTTTCACCCCTGATCACGATGCGGGAAGATCCCATATCACCTTGTGTGTTGGTGATGCGCACGCCTGCTACTTTACCGGCAAGTGCGTTGACAATATTGGCTTCCTTGGCTTCGGATATATCCTTTGCTTTTAATTCCTGTGTGGCATAACCCAGGGATTTCTTTTGTTTAGACACACCGAGCGCGGTAACGACCACGGCATCGAGTGAATTATCGGAAGGAGACAGTCTTACAGTCAACCCATCCTGTATACTATCGACAGGTATTTGCCGGGTAGCATAACCCACATAGGAGAAGGTGAGGATTGTTTTGGGAGTTATTCCGATGGTAAAGCTGCCTTTTGCATCGGTGGTGATGCTACCGGCTGCGCTGCCCGACTGAATGGTAACGCCCGGCAGGGGCAGGTTGTTGGATTGATCCAATACTGTGCCCTGTACGATCCGTGTTTGTGCAGCGAGGGATGCCGGCAATACGATAATGATAGCCCATAAGGCAATGATCCTGTTCATTGTAATGGTTGATTAAAAATGTTAGGTTATCTATTTTAGAATAAGGCTTCGACAAGCTCAGCCTGATAGGAGGCTGCTCACCGGGCTCAATGCCGCGAGGCGGAATGAGCGCAGATTATACGGTTTAGACAATACAGTGGCTGTGCTATCCTTTGGATAGACATGCATTAAGACTGTAAATCAATGGGTTAAATTCAGCAACAACAACGGGCAATGCTGTAAGACAGGATGTGCGTTTGAAAGAGGGATTTCAAACGAAGGGGGGTTAGTGTACGTGTAGGCATTTGTCTCATGGTATAGCTTTTTGTGACTGTTGGCTGGCAAGCGTGAACGATAACGGTGCAAAGATACTGGCGCCAGGTATTAACGCCAAAATAATTCCTACTATTTTAGTAGGGTATTAAGGATCAGCATTTTCCACAAAGCTTGATAGCTTTGGATGGACTGTGTTATTTGCCTGCTTTTTGCACCTGTTCGTGTTGCTGCAACTGCTTTACCTGGTTGCGGGCATCATAGAACTTGATGATGTAGTAAATGAGAAAAGCGAGGAATATCTTGGAAAGGATGAATAGAACGAGGAAGGCTACACGCCAATACTTGTGAACTTTGATGTGACTGGAAGTTACTTCGAAAGCAGGGATATAGCCTGCTGTACCATGACCGTTTCCGTTACGGTCGACCGGTGGCGGTATGCCATCGCCCCGTTTGAGTATGGGTAAGCCATGTAAGAAATCCTGGAACTGCTGCCGGGCCTCGGGTGGCGGCGGAATGGCCTGATTGGCTGCAAATTGCTCTACCCGCAGCTCGACGGTGATAAGGGCCTGTTGCAATTCAGGAGAAACCTTTAACAGGCGTTCAAACGCCTCTTTTTCTGCAGGCGTCATAACCCCAAACACGTATGCTTCTACGGTGCCGCTTTGTATGTATTCCTGGAGGTTCACTGGAGGTTCTTTTGCATAATGAGGAGGCTTTCCTTCAGGAGCCTGCTGATATCATGCACATTTTTTTGGAGCTGGTTAGCCAATTCTTCTTTTTCGCGGCCATGGAGGAATATTTCGCTGAATACGAAGCGTTGTTCGTCGGATGCTTCCTGCAATAAAGAAAGGTAATCGGCATTTTTAGGCTGCCCGCTGGCAGGCGGCTGGCCATTTGGTGCACCGTTGCCGTTCCTTTGCTTTTTGTATTCCAGGATCACCTTCCGGGCTTCCACCTGCATCCAGCAATAGACGGAGAGGTTAGAATTACAGGCTTCCTGCAAGCGAGAGGCTAATGTACCGAAGATAAGTACCAATACTTTTTCAGCTTCTTTCCTGTCGGGGACAAACTGTAACACGTAGCCATACAACATGGAGCTATAATTGTTATACAGAAAGTCAATAGCAGGTTCAACGCCTGTATTGAGTTTGGATTTAAGCGTCTCTTTAATGATGAGGGTTTCCAAATTGTAGAATGGTTTTCACAACAACTAATTTCATAGGTCGCTCCGCTTGTTGAAAATAAGTAATATTAACTTACCGGATCAAAAAATAATCTACTAATTGCTTCTCAAAGGCTACAATTATGCCCCACATTGCAAAAAGGGTGAATATACCTGATCATCTTTACCCCAATACCCATTCTGGTTCAGGGCTGTGGCGGCTTTCCATCGACCGGCCCCGTGTGGCCATCATCCTGACCGGCCATTAGGCCAGTTCATCCACCGATAATGTCAATTTGTAGTGTTGTACGGTGAGCTGAACAAGGAGCCCGGTAATTTTAGGGTCTATAACACATTTAATCGTATAGCGACATGAAAAAGATTACCCGTATTTGGATGGTATGCCTGGTGGCCATGAGCACGGTGGCATTCACTGTAGTTAAAAACATTTTTGACCAGTTGGACATTGCCGAGGATGAAGCGCGTGAATACATCTTTGGCAATTTCAAGAACAGCAATCTCTCCTTTCCTTCTTCTGCTGTGATTAAGAACCTGGCGCTTGGCAAACGGGCCGGGGCCGTCAAAGAACTGGGGGATTATATCCGGAAATACGCCAGCTCGCCGGAGTTTGCCCAGGAATACAAGACGGTACGTGAAGGCGCCAGGCCCCAAAACCCGGCAGATAAGGAAGCGAAATTAAAGGCCCGGATAGAAGGACTTAAGCATGATATTGAAACTACGGAGAAAGATATGAAGGGCGTAACGGGTGATATGAAGAAGCTGTATGAATCGACGCTGCAAATGCAGAAAACGGAATTGAAAGCCTTACAGGATCCTAAAGACCCGAATCACAAGATGTATTTGATGGATATATCGGAGGAAGGTGGAGATGCTGAGAAAAATTATAAAGAGGACCTGAAGTATTTTGAGCAGGAATATCCTGCGCAGGTGAAAGACCTGGTAAAAAGAAGATTACAGGAATTCCTTGCTCTGACAGGCGATATCAATTTTGATGCGAAACTGGTAGAACGTGACGGACGTAAGCGCTTCGCCGATCCCAAACTGGAAGCGAAGGACGAAACCTGGAAGCGCTGTTTTCGCAGCGGCAAGGAAACGATCACTGCTGCCCGGGCCTATGCCCAGCAGTGGCTGAAGGAGTTGAACTAAAGGGCAGCCTACTAATGAGCTAAAACCTGGATTAGTTTAGCCGCTGCCTCCTTACCGCTTTCCAGGGCGGCTTCTACCGTGCCGGGGTGGGCGCCCTCATAAAGGGCTTCGCCCGCAAAAAAGAGGGTATTGGATACAGGTTGTTGTAAAAGTTGCCGCGCTTCTTTGGAGGAAAGCATATCATAGGAATAAGCGCCGAGGGAAAAAGCGTCGGCGCCCCAGTCGGTAATATGTGAAGCCACGAGTTGTTGCTCGAGGAAGATGAGTGGCAACCCAAATATGCCTGCCAGCGAGTAGAGGGCATATTGTAACATTTTTTCGGGAGGGGTATGGGTGAATGAAATGGCCTGGGGTCCATTGATCCAGCCGGTGAGGAAAGGGGCCGGATGGGGTAACTGGGTCCACCAGGTAGGAAAGATCTCTTCGCTGAACACGAAACCAAGTTCCTTTTCATATTCCTGCCAGAAAGATTGTTTAAACTCCAGGCTCACCTTGATCACGGAGCTGAAACCGATCTGCCGGAAAGCTGCGAACTGCTGGTCAATAGCCGGGGTAAATTCTATACTTCCTTTGCCGGCGGGCTGCTGCCAAACACCGAGGGGAATGGTAATGATGACTTTACTGGCCGTAAATGACTTACCATCCTGGGTAAGGGCTTCTACCGCTCCTTCCTTCCAGCGAATGGTTTTTACAGGTGCACTGAAGTGTAACAGACAGCGTTGCCTGATGCATTGGGTGATGAGGTAATCGGTGAGGCGTTCATAGCCACCGGTGATATGGTATTGTTCTTCTTCCTCTTTTTCCCATTCGCCGCGCAGGGAAAGCACACTGGCTTTGTTGATATCGGCGCCATCATATCCTTCCGCAAAGCGCTGTACCGAACGCCGCAGTTCTTCATACCGGTGTTCGGAGAAATGGGTGTCCAGAAAATCGCGAACGGTCATATCCTGCTGCAATGCCTGTAAACGCTCCATGAGGGTATCCCATCCATCCACAAAATGATCCTGCCTGTGCCAGCGTCCTTTGCGTACTTCGATCATGCGGCCTTCTACGGGCGTATAAGGTATGCCGCCTTCCTGCAATAACTGCAGGGTGAGGGGTAGCTTGCCATGTACAAATTCGGCCCCGGATTCCACCGGCACGGTAAAAGCAGTGGGATGCAGGGTATGCATACGACCTCCGGCCCTGTTGCGGGCTTCGAGGATGGTAACAGCATGGCCATGGGCCGATAGTTCGCGGGCAGCCATTAATCCGGCAGCGCCTGCGCCAATGATCAGAACAGATGAAGACATGAAATGAAGTTAATGACTAAACTTAACTAAATGGGCATGCTGCAAAACTCCGGCCAGTGGCAGGATATTCCTTAATTGGCAGTGGGCGGGACGGAGGTATTGATCTGAAGGGCCTGCATGATCTTATCAAAGATGGCTGTATTCTCATATACGCCACAAAAAAGCCTGGATTGGGGACCGTAGGCAAATACGGGAACGGGAATGGCGGTATGGTCGTCGGTGGCAAATTGTGCTCCTATATAGCTGTTGTCATAATTCCCGTCCATTAAGGAGAGGCCACCGGTTTCATGATCGGCCGTTACTACAACGAGTGTCTCTCCATTGGTATCAGCAAATTGCATGGCGCGGCCTACGAGCTGGTCAAAATCCATGACCTCGGTAGCCAGCCAGGGCAGGTTGTTGTCGTGTGCGCCATGGTCTACCTGGGCCCCTTCGGCCATCAAAAAGAAGCCTGCTTTATTTGCTGACAGGATGTTCACTGATCTGTCAAATGCCTGCTGCAACCAGGGGCCACGGCCCTGCAACATGGATAGATGAGCGCGTTCGTCGATCACGATCCATTTCTCTTGCGTATTGGCGGGTACACTGTCGGCAGCTGTGGTTATATGAAATCCGTGGCCTTGCAGGCTTTGCTTAGCAGCCTGGTCAAAAGCTTTGTTACCAGACCCCATTAATAACTGCACGGGTGAAACAGCCAGATCAACCAACATACCTGCTCCATTGCTGCGCTCAGCCTGATGACCATAAAAAGCGGCAGGTGTGGCATCGGTCATATCGCCAGAGGTGATAAGACCTGTGCGCAATCCCTTTTTGTGTACATAATCGGGGATGAGGGATAAAGCTACGCCGGTATGGTCCACACCTACTGCACGGTTGTTGGTCTTTTCACCAGAAGCCAGGGCTGTAGCGCCCGGGGCTGAATCGGTAATGAAATTATCATAAGAACTGGTTTTGGACAATCCGATGCTGCGCATGTTGAATACGTTGAGCCGGGCGCGGTTGGCGGCATAACCACTGTACCAATGGGCCAGGCCGGTACCATCGCCGATCAACAGTATCACATTCTTCACTTTTTTATTGGCGCCATCGGTCTTATAGGTAGGCTGGTAAGGTATATAGGCTTTGTCATGGCGGTAGTTGGTCTTCGGCAGCTTTTTCAGGAAAACGCCCATCTGGGCAATGAGGTCGGTATTGAGGTAATCTACTTTCAGTTTCATCAACTGGTACCAGGCATTGATATTATCGGGGCTGGCCCAGAAACGGACAGGCTTTCCCAGGGCATGGGCAGCGGTTACCAGCTTTTGCAGGGTATCCAATTCATTTTCCGGCAGGCGGCCTTTGCCGTTCCACTTGGTGTATTTGGTGAAGCTGGCGCTCATGAGGGCTATCCTTTTCATGGTCGCTGCCGGATAGAATTCTCCCAGGTTGCCATCAAACCATATAAACGCAGGGTATTGATCCCAGGTAGCAGAATCGGGCCTGCTGCCAGAGATCACGAAGCTGATATTGGGATTATTGATCAATGCGGGATACTGTTGTAAAGCAGTCACTACCTTATTGAGGGTGGGAATAGCGGTTGTTTTGAGATCAATGAGCAGTTGCAATTTTTTAGTATGGTCGGCATAGGGATAGCCATCATGTTGCGCTACCACTTTATTCAATGGCTGCAGGTATAGGTTATCGAAGGAGGGAACTACTGTGCCCGGTTTTGGCTTGTCGTGTGCTACCCATAAAGTATCGTTGATGAGGTGGAGATCGGCCTCCACCGAACCAAAACCTTCATTGTATGCAGCGCGAAAAGGGGCAGGCTTTTCGTAATCGTTGTGGGAATGGGCATTGGCCGTGGTGTATACGGCAGGCTGGGCCATGGCCATTATTGAATAGCAACTAACCAAACAGAGCAAGAGTCTTTTCATACCAGTAAGTTAAAGGATCGGCGCAAGATACAGCCGCTCTTCAGCAATAAATGACAGGAATAATTAATAAATTATTACTAAAAGGGCGCTGTCTTATGCCTTTTACTAACAGCTTTGTATAGAACAGGTTTTCGGTTTATATTGCCTTATGGTTCCCCCTAAACCTACCCTTCCCTCCCTGACTATGCTGCTATGCTTTCTGCTGGTTTTCATTTCCGCAGAAGCACAGATGGATTGTATTCCCACCTGGCATCATGAGATCAGTGCACCTGCGCACACAGAATCACGCGACATTCGTTTCCTGGCGGATGGCTCCAGTATTGTGGCAGGCAAGGCCCTGAATGGTAGTAATTACGACGGTTTGGTGATGCGGCTTTCAGCCAGCGGTAATGTATTGTGGTCTACCACTACGGGTGGTGCAGGTGATGATGAGCTGACGGGCATCTGTGTGCTCAATAATGGGGATCTCCTGTTGTATGGTGTTACAGCTTCTTATGGCCATCCTGCCGGCAAAGTATGGCTCGTATGTATGAACGGTGGCGGAACAGTATTGTGGAGCCGCCAACTGGGAAGCACTACGCCCGGTACCGACCGGCCCAAAGCGATACAACAATTTACGGATGGAGACATCATTGGCACTTATACTATCGACGACAGCACTGCAACCAGTGATCCGGTGATCTTTAAAATGGGGCTCACTGGAACCATGCGCTGGAGCAAACGCTTTGACAAAGGCGGGGAAGAAGGGTTTTCCTCTATTGCTTTTAATGGCAATATTGTTTATGCAGCCGGTTTTTACAGCACCCCCTTAAAGAATGGGGTGATCTTACAGTTGAACAGCAATGATGGTTCCCTGATCTCTGCACATCGTATTTACCGGCAGGAAACATACCCGGAGCAAGTAAAAGCTATTGAAATATTCGATGGTATTATTTCTTATGGCTTATGGACAACGGTCAGCAACAATAACCATGTGACGATGGTGCAAACGGATTTGCAGGGCAACCTACGGTCGTCTTTTGATAACATGTCGCCGGGCACAAACAGCAAGATCTTTATTCGCAGAACAGCAGACCAGGGATTTTTGCTATTGGACGAAGACCTGTATGATTATGGCTCGGCAGTATTGCGGAAATTCAACCGGTATGGATCGTTGGACTGGCAAAGGGTGATGGGACAAACCTGGTTGCGTCCCATTACGAATGGATTTTATCCTACACCGGATGGAGGCGCCATCACTGCCAGTTATTATCAAACACAATTTGGTACCAACAATATAAACCGCATCCTGGTAACGCGGGTCAATAACCGCGGAGAAGTAAACAGTTGTTTGCCCGACCCCGGTTTTTCAGGATGGTCGCCAGACACCAGTTTCTGCAAGCAAAGTAATTTAACCTGGAGCGGCATCAGTGATTTCTCTACAGGAGTGCACCAATTATTGGCAAATACGGGCCATCTATTTACAGTAACTGAGAACAGGATCTGCGATTCCACCTATTGTACGGATAAGACACCGCTGCCTGCTGACTGTAACAAAACTTACCGGATTGAATATACAGGGCCCATGTCGACCATCATTATGGACGCAGTGAGCACCACGGATGGCGGGCGGATGGCAGTAGGTGTGCTGAAGGACCTGGGTATGTTGATCAAATTTAACCAGAATGGCGATGTGGCCTGGTCAAAGCGCCTTGGCGCCGCGGCCACACAGATGCACCTCAACCGTATTATCAGAACGAGCGACGGCAACCTGCTGGCAACGGGCCTGATCTATAAATCGTATAACAATACGGGCACGCGTAGTGCACCTATTGTAAAACTGGATAATAATGGCAATATCCTTTGGTCAAAAAATATTACCTACCAGTATACTTCGGATCAGTGGATAAAGGACATTGTCGAATTACCAGACGGGGGTTTTGTGGTATTGCTGATAGAGGGGTATGGAGGCTATGCCGATGCTTATGTGGTGCGCTTTGATGCAACGGCCAATATTGTCTGGAAAAAGGAGTTGCTTCATCCAAGGCATGATCCTGCCTATAGTTCAATGGCCGTTACGCCAAGTGCGGTATTGGTGGCTGCACTTACCGACAATGGTGTGGGCACGGATTTTTTCGGGGTAGACAGGCTGGACCTGGCCACAGGCAACCGGGTTTGGAGCAAGACGTTTACGACCATGGGCAATTATGGCGAGCAGATCAATCGCCTTTTTGCGGTACAGGATACGGCCTGGCTGGTTGTGAACCAATATCCCAGCTCTTATTATTATTCAGGACTTCACAGCATCAACATACTCAGTATTGATCCACAGGGTAATGTAGGTAAGGCATTCAACTTCCGGTATGGAAGCCCCATCCCCACTCCTGTTTATGGTTTTGCCGCACAGGAAGCAAATGCTCATACGGTAACAATGACGCCAGACCATGATTTTGTTTTTGGCAACCGTATTGAAGATGGCAGTGCCCGTTTTTTCAGTCTATGCCGTGTGTCCCGTAATGGCAACATCCTGTGGACGGCTGATTACCCTGCAATGAAGGATTATATCGTTACTAACATACACCCCCAGGGTAAAAGTATTTTACTAATGGGGGGCACCAGGGCGCCTAAGCCCAACGATATTCAGTTTATGAATGGCTTTATGCTGAAAGTAGATAGCTCGGGGCATATTAAACCTCCCAACAGCGGAACCTGTGATCCGGTTATTACCGGTGCTGGAACGAGTACACCTGTGATCACTCCTTTAGGCATTCTGCCAGGCCCGGATATTATAGAAGATGTTGTCAATCCTTTTGCATTCAATGTAACGCCCTCCCAGGTGGTGAGCCTGGAAATGCCATTGGATGCCACCTTGTTTTGCTACGAGCCTGCTTCCTGTGGACTGGTTACACTGGGGCAACAGGGCAATGGTTGCTCCATTGGAGATACGCTGGTTTACTTTCTGCAAAATGCTCAATCCTGTGGTGCGACCGCTTCGTGGCAATATGATACTGCTTTCTTCAAAACCACTTTGCTGAGCACCGACACGCTTCGGCTGGTACCGAAGCAAACAGGAACTTCCACGATTCAGGTGGAGATGGAAGGCTATTGCTTCCTGGACACCAAATCCATTCAGGCATCGGTATTAGTAGCTGCCAGCCAGGTAACGCTGGGCCAGGATACGATCGTTTGCGAAGGAGGAACGGTGCGCATTAAAGCCGGGCCAGGTTATGCTTCTTACACCTGGAATAATGGCTCAACGGGCGCTGAACTTATAGTGAATGCACCAGGGAAGTACTATGTGGATGTTACCGACAATTGCGGAGGCGCGGGCAGCGATACGATCATCGTGAGCAGGGCGGGTGACTTATTTAGTGTAACAACACCCAATCCCAGCAAGTGCAACAATGACGCTATCTGGCTGGATGCCGGTGGCGGTTTCCTTAATTACCAATGGAGCACGCAAACGGGTGTAGAGGGGCAAGGTAACAGGATATCCGTAAACCCCTCGGTAACCACTAAATATTATGTAGCCGCAGAAAAATGGCGTGGCTGCCAGGTAAAAGATTCTGTATTGGTCAACGTGCTGCATTCGCCCGCCATTACCCTTCCGACCGATACACGCATCTGTGCCGGCGATAGCCTGCTGCTGGATGCAGGAGCCCTTTTTGACAGCTATAGCTGGAATAGCGGTGAAAACACACAACAGCTCATGGTGAGGACTGCGGGCAAGTATATAGTAATTGCTGAATATGCCAACGGCTGCCAATCTAAGGACAGCTTCGAACTAGGTCTTCATTCCCTGCCAATGCCTGCACTGGACAAAAAGCGGGTATTGTGTACGGGCAGCACGCGAAACCTGACACCCGGGCAGTTTGCAAGCTACCTATGGAATAATGGCAGTACAGGCTCTTCGCTGACGGTAAGCACTACAGGAACCTGGTGGGTAACCGTAACAGACCAGCATGGCTGCAAAGGCACGGATACGGCACAGATCATCAGTATAGCCCCACTCCCACAGGATTTCCTTGCCACAGAACAGGAGATCTGCCAGTACGGTGAGTTAAAGATCATCCCCCTTCGCTCCTATACCACATATGACTGGAATGATCGTTCACATGGGTCAACATTAACGATCAATCAGCCGGGCACTTACTGGCTGGAAGCTACCGATCAAAATAGCTGTAAAGGACGTGACACGGTAAAAGTGGTACAGAAAGAATGCCTGGTAGGCCTGTACGTTCCCGCTGCCTTTACACCTAATGGTGATACGCGTAATGATCTATTTACTCCATTGCTATATGGCAATGCCACCTCTCTTGTATTCATCGTTTACAACCGCTGGGGACAAAAGGTTTACGAAACGCATACTTTAAGGCAGGGATGGGATGGAAAGATAAATGGCATCGCTGCAACACCCGGAACTTATGTATGGCAATGCCGTTATAAGCTGGATGGGCAACCTGAAAAATTGGAAAAGGGGATCGTACAACTTATCCGCTAGATACATATTTAAAAAGTAAATCATCTCGCAATGCGGGACAGGTGCTGCCATGCAGCTTTTGCTATGCAGTACCAGGTTTTTCGGAAGCCCGGCCTCAATTAATTGGCAGCTTTTTTGTGGGAGGAGGCTTTTTTCCTAAACAATCGACATGAAATATGTATTCCTGCTGCTCACGCTGTGCAGCCTCCGCCTATCCGCACAAGACAAAACTGTACAGGGCTTAAGAAGTGAATCCAGCCGTACCATTAGTAAAAACACCGCCGACACGAGTAAGGGCTCCTGGAAAACAGGAGGTGCTTTCAACCTGAATGTAAACCAGGGAGCATTGAGCAACTGGGCAGCAGGGGGTGACAAATTCTCCCTGTCACTGACATCTTTGCTGAATTTATTTGCGCATTACAAACATGGCCGACATTCCTGGGACAATAACCTGGACCTGGCCTATGGTATGGTGAACACCACGAGCCTGGGGCAAAGAAAATCGGATGACCGGATAGACTTTGTATCGAAATATGGCTATGAACTCGATCATAATAAATGGTACCTGAGTACCTTGCTCAACTTCAGGAGCCAGTTTGCCAAAGGATTCGCCTACCCTACTGATTCCACCAAGGTACTTACCTCCAATTTCATGTCGCCTGCCTATGTTGTATTGTCGCTTGGTATGGACTATAAACCCGTTGATGGGTTTTCGCTGTTCATGTCGCCGATAACAGCCAGGTGGGTGATCGTACAAAATGACTCCCTGGCTTCTGTGGGTGCTTTTGGGGTGGATAGTGGCAAGAATGTAAAGATGGAGGTGGGCGCCTATGCTTCGATCAACTGGGATAAAAAACTTACGCCTACTACTTCTTATAAGACCAGGCTGGAGCTGTTTTCCAATTACCGCCATGATCCTTTCAATGTCGACATTTTCTGGACGAATGTAATAGCTGTAAAAGTGTCGAAGCTCATTAATATGAACATTTCGTTAGATATGATCTACGATAATGATGTGAAGACGGTGAAGAGCGATGGTACTGCGGGCGGGGCCACAGCACAGATCAAAGAGTTGCTGGGCGTGGGTTTCGTTTATAAATTTTAAACCGCTCTTAACCATATTATCCTGTTAAAATACCTGCCGGGTGTTATATTGCAGGCTTATCAATTTAAAGCACATGAGATATTTGTTGTTGGCCGGTTTGGTTGGGTTTGGTTTTGTGGCAGGAGCGCAGACGAAAAAAACATCCGGTAACCCCATTTTTGAAGGCTGGTATGCCGACCCTGAAGGAACGATTATAAATAAGGAATACTGGGTTTTCCCTACTTACTCAGACAAGTATGAAAAGCAGGTATTCCTGGATGCTTTTTCCTCACCTGATCTGCTGAGCTGGCAAAAACACGCCCGGATAGTGGATACGGCCTCGATCAAATGGGCTAAAAAAGCCATGTGGGCGCCGGCCATTGTAGAGAAGGACAAAAAATACTACCTCTTTTTTGCCGCCAATGATATCCAAAACAACAATGAAGCTGGCGGAATTGGGGTGGCAGTAGCCGACCAGCCACAAGGGCCTTTTAAGGACCTGCTGGGTAAACCGCTGCTGGATAAATTCTACAACGGTGCACAGCCGATCGACCAGTTTGTATTCAAAGACAAAGACGGGCAATATTATATGATCTATGGGGGTTGGCGTCATTGCAATATTGTAAAACTGAAAAGCGATTTCACGGGCTTTGTTCCTTTTGAGGATGGCAGCACGTTCAAAGAAATTACGCCCAAGGGTTACGTGGAAGGCCCCATCATGTTTATCAAGGATAAAAAATATTATTTTATGTGGTCGGAAGGTGGCTGGGGCGGTCCGCATTACAAAGTGGCGTATGCCATGTCCAACTCTCCTTTTGGTCCCTTTGAAAGGATCGGCACGGTATTGCAGCAGGATTCAACGGTAGCTACAGGCGCGGGCCACCATTCTGTGATCCAGGTGCCTGGTAAGGATGACTGGTACATTGTGTACCACCGCCGCCCGCTGGGGGAAACGGAAGCTAACCACCGCGTGACCTGCATTGACAAAATGATCTTTGATAAGGACGGACTGATACAGCCTGTGAAGATCACGTTTGAAGGGGTGAAGAAGAATAAGCTGAAGTGAAGAATACAGAATTCAGAATATAGAATACAGAATGGCTCCGCGACTTTAGCACACTGACTAATCTTATATCATTGTCGTTGGATCTTAAATAACAAACCCGCTGGAATTGCATTTGCACTACCAGCGGGTTTAGTATTAAGTGAGCAATCCGTACCTGAAGAATGGTGTCTCCTGTCTTCTCCTTCGAAGCAAAAGTGTATTCTTCTGTATTCTGTCTCCTCTATTCTGTATTCTATTTCCTCTCCACTACATATCCGTTGAAGGATATCGGTGTACGGTTGTTGCTGGTGACCTGTAAAGTGGCCGTGCCATTGTTGAAGATGGTGAGGAAGAACTGTTGTACATCACCTACATCAGCAGGCTTGATGGTTACCTGCCAGCCTTTCTTAATGGTTTCGAGTTTGTAATCAAATTTGGTCGAAGTGAATTGAATACCTCCTTTGGAAGGATCGATGGGTGCCGTAAAGGCGCGTCCGAAATATGGAAGGTCGGATATGATGGTATCCTTTCCCACCTTTACCGTATACTCCGATGTAAGCTGCGCGGTACGCCCGCGCATGGGATTGGCCGATTGTGGTTTAAATACATAGCGTTGTGCCTCGATCATGGCCTTGGTGGCAGCGGCCAGTTGTGCTTTCTTATCGGCCTTATCGTTTTGCGCCATCAGCGTGGCTGTCAGTAACAATGTTGCCACTAATAACATCGCCAGCTTCCGGGTCAATTGCAGTGCTTCCATACCTGTTATCATTTTAAGCATGAATAATATATTGCAATTTACGCCAATATAATTTTATGCCAGCAGGGCAATAGTTGGCTATTTTAGCTCAACGGCATGGTCGGCTGGCATGTCCTGTCCGCTCCACACTTTTACGGCCGTCCAGGGTGCTGCCGGAGCTGCCCAGAATTCATCTGTTTCGGGAAGTCCCAGGGGTAAAAAGATCGTAGTGCAGAGGTACACACTGCCGGTATTGATATACCCTTCGGCCAGGCCGGGCTGGCTTCCGTACAAGCCTATATTGAGCCAGCCTTCTTTGGTAAATGTGGAAGCTGGTTCAAAGGTCTTATTGATCACGGCGGTGAGGGCTCCTCTTACCTGTGCAGGCTTTAGCTCCTGCGGCAATTGTTTTCTCCATGCCATATCGGCCAGGTGATGGAACGCACCGCCACGGTAACAGATCGAACGCCCGGTAACGGGAAAGGTACCATCGGTATTGATGAGGCGTTCCTGGATCACCGCATAGCGTTTGCTGATCTGTTCAAATTTGGGTGCATACCAATCGTAGGCCCTGGGGTTACGCTTGCGCAATGCATCGAGGATATTGGCTATATAGGGCTGGATAACATAACTGTTGTAATAATCCCAATGGTATTGCATACCATCGGAATAAACACCATCGCCCACGTACCAGTGGTTGGCAAATTCGCGGATGCCATAATCGATGCGCACGCCATCGTATTCGATACCATACTGGCAGAAAAAAGCTTCTATCATTCCGGAAAACAGGATCCAGTTGCTATAACCGGGTACAATGCTACGGGTGGCTTTAAAAGCCGCGATCACATCGGCCTGTACTTTGGGCGACAGGTGTTCCCATAACCAGGGGCAACGTACCAGGCCCAGCGCCATGAAGGAGGCATCGACGAGTGGTTGCCCACCGGTAAAGCGCATATAATCTTTGTCTGCGGTATCTACTGCATGAGCGATCGCTTTGAGGGTCCATTCGCGGTATTGATTGCGGAGGGCAACTTCTTCGGGGGTACCGCCTTCACCATTGAGCCAGGGGGTAATGCCTGTGAGTACCCTGCCAAATGCTTCGAGGTAAGCTACCTGTGCGCGGTTGGCGGCATTGTCGACCTTGGGCGATAAAATCACGGGCATGTTTTGCCGGAGGGTGCCTGCCGCGAGGTTGGACAAAACAGGCCTGGCCAGTTTGTCGAGGTGAGCCAACCATATTTTTCTATCGCTTACAGGTTGGGTTGTTTTCCTGGGAGATTGTGCCAATGCTGTTACTGTACATACAATACAACAGATCGCAAGGATGCCTCTTTTCATATGGTTCATTTGTGAGGCGACAAGATACGAAGGAATATGGAAGTGGGTTTGATCAATGAAGTTTACGACGCTTTGCCACACAAAAAAGCCCACCTGCTTTTCCTATCAGGTGGGCAACGATGACGCTAACGTTCCTACACCTACTGCAGGAATATCTTTCTGACTGCTTTATTGGTCGCGTCCAGTATATAGATGCTTCCATCTTTACTGATGGCGATATCGGTCATTGAATTGAATTTAGCCGTAGCGAGCGTACCATCGGCAAAACCACCCGTGAACCTGATCATGGTGGATACCGTGGCTGTGGAGATCTCAACCTTCCTTATTGCATAATTGAAGGCATCTGCCACCAGTAGTTCATCGGGCTTGCTCAGCACCACGCTGCTGATTCCATTGAACCGGGCGCTTCTTCCAACCCCATCTACCAGGGCTGCATCATAATATCCACCCACAAAGTTCCTGGTGCCGCCCGTGACTGAGGCAATGTCTAGTCCATTGTTGCCATTACCATTCTGGTCGGGGTAATACAGGTTACCGGCAGCATCGACCGCTCCCCGTCCCATCGGCCAGTTCGGACCGGCCACCCTGGAGTAGCCACCGGCTATATTCACCTTGTTCATACCAGCCGCAAATCCATTGATATTGACGTAGAGATTCCCTGCCTCATCGATCATCATATGACCCGGTGCGAAGCCTGAACTATGCAACAGGTTTTGACCTGCCGGCGTGATCTTCCGGACCTGGTTATTGGTTTGGTCAGTAACATAGATATTATCCTGCTTATCGATCACGATACCCACCGGCATGCCGAATACAATATCGGCTCCATTGGCCTGTAATACACTCACCAATCCATCCGGCGTTATTTTCTTCACGACCATGTTATTCCTGTCGGCAACATATACATTGCCATGGCTGTCTACCGCAATAGCTGACGCAAAACTTCCCAACACGTTGCTGGCGGGCCCACCCGCGAGGGTTATTACCCCAGCCCTTTTGAAGGGTACGGGTGCGATAGCTTCCAATCCATTCGCCGCTACTTTTACATCACCTGTGCTGAGGTTGGCCGGTGCATCCAATACCAGGGAGGTTTCGGTAGCAGCTGTAACCGGCGCCAGTATACCATTGAAATAAACCACATTCTCCGAAGGCACTGTACTGAAACCTGTACCTGTAATGGTTACCGTTGTTCCGGCCAGGCCATTATCGGGTGTGAGGGCCGCGATACCCAGTGTCTGGTCTTTGAATTGCGGCCCTTCTGTAGCCTGGTCATTCACTACTACTTTCACAATTCCGGAGCCGGTGCCTCCGGGAAGGGTCAGTTTCAGTTCGGTTTTGGCCACTGATTGTACAGGCACTTCTACGCCATTAATAAATACTTTATTTTCATCCGGCACAGTGCTGAAGATATCGCCGGTAATGGTCATCACTGCACCTTGTGGCCCGCTCAGGGGAGATACCACGCTGATCACGGGTTTACCTACTACCGTGAATGCAGGTCCGGTGATCTTCTGTCCGTTAATGTTTACGCTCAAGGGACCCGTGACTACCGCTTCGGGTGCAAGGACCACGAGTTCTGTTTCTGTTGCCGACACCACTGTTGCGGATTTTCCGTTAAAGTCAACCATATTACCGGTTGTGGTGGTCTCAAAGCCACTGCCACTGATGGTAACGCGGGTATTGGCGCCACCGGTCAGTGGCTTAATGCCGGTAACAAGCTGGAATTTGAAATCCTGTCCTTTTGCTTCCATACCATCCACTTTCACTACTACAGGGCCGGTACCGGCGTCGACCGGAATTTCCGCTACGATCAGTGTATCGCTGGCACTTACGATCAAAGCATCTTTGCTATTGACCGATACCGTTGCAGGCCCTTTGATGCTGCTAAAGCCTGTACCGCTGATGCGGATCTGTGATCCGGTAGTACCATTGTTGGGGAACACACGGGTAACCGATAGTGCCTGGTAGGTGTATGACCCTATTTTATAAAACTTGTCGCGGATGGCAACAGACAGCTCGCCTGTTTTTCCATCGGCCGGCATCCTTACCACTACTGCGTTGGCAGTGGCACTGATCACTTCTGCTGCTGTTCCGGCTATCGATGCTTTATATTGATCAATATTGGATAAAAAGCCTTCGCCTTCAATGGTCACCAGGGTACCTGCCTGGCCACTGTTGGGATAATAGGATCTGATCTGTACCGGAATTTCGGACACTTTATCGTCTTTTTTACAGCCACTGGCCATCAGTGCTGCCACCGATAGCAGCAGGAGGCTGACCGGGAACAGCCATTTGTTGTATGCTTTCATATTCGTGTACATATAATCCATTTAATTCTTAGAATGTATACCTGATGCCAAGTTGCATTTGTGTTCTCGATCCGAAATAATCGATGCTGTAGGATCTACCAGGTTCTTTAAATGTGTATACCGGGTAATTGCCTGCGTTTTGCATCGGCGGGAATAAGGTGGGCGTCAATCCCACGCTGGCTGTGCTGTTGAAAGTATTGGGTGAGAAATACTGAATGCCCCAGTTCTTGTTCAGCAGGTTGGTGAAGTTCATCACATCCACCACTACAGTGATGAACCGGCTGCCCGCCTTGTTGAGGAAGATGTCGTGCGAAAGGTGCATATCCGCCTGTACATTCCAGGGTGTGCGGCCCTTGTTTCGCTCAGTGAAATCCCCTCTTCTGCCACTGAGGTATTTATTATTGTCGATGTACTTATTAAATGCATCCGCCTGCTGTTGTGCAGTAAGGTTATCCCTATCCTTAAAAAACTTCACCGCTTCCTCTCTTTGGGGAATGTATACCAGCGATACCTGCTGGGGCAAGCCCTGGATGCTGTTGTTTACGATACCATAGGTGAAAGGGCTACCGGATTGTGCGCTGAAGAACAGTGATACATTCGTTTTGCCTGCCTTATCCCACTTATGCGTGTAAGCAATATTGCTCACGATGCGGTGGCGTATATCGAAGTTGCTGTATGCCAGGGAGGGGTTATTGGGAACCAGGGATTGGTTCAACTGCCAGTTGCTTTCCATGGAGTTGCGTACTCCGTTGCTGAGATCTTTCGATTGACCGAATGTGTAGGCCAGGCTGGCATTCAATTTACCAAGAAGGGTTTTGGTAATGGAACCGGTAATGCTATAGCGGTATCCCTGGTTGGTATTGCTGAGCAGGTAAGTATTGGAGAAACGGCTGTCGACGGTACCACTGTATACCGGCTGCCGGCGGTTTACATCGTAACCATAATAATGCGGATCGTCGCTGGTGTTCAACTGTTGGAACATTACATCTTTGATCACTTTGGTGTACAAACCTTCCATAGTAAATTTCCATTTGTTACCTGTTTCATAATCGATGCCCAGGCTGGCGCGGAAAACTTTCGGCATTACAAAATCATTGTCGACCAGGTCTACCTGCGTTTTACCGCTATTGGGATTGTTGATGACGGCACCGTTCTGTTGAATGAACTCGCCGATACCATTGGGGTTGGGTTTGATGGCATCGCTGCCGGGTACGAACAGTTTGTCTTCGGCACGTTGGTCGAAGGCGCCATAGCTGTTGCCGGTATTGTAGTAAGCATACGCCAACCAGGCGAAGGGAATACGGCCGGTGAACAACCCTGCTCCCCCGCGAAGTACCAGGTTGCCATTACCCAATGCATCATAACGGAATCCGATACGGGGAGACAATTGTACTTTGTTGAGAAATTTATTATTGATCCGGTTTAATGGTGTGTACTCATACGTGTTACCAAAATTTGGATCGGTGAGAATGTCCTGCACTTTGGCGCTCATCACAGGCATCTGCGGCAGCCAGGCCAGGTCGGCACGGAGGCCGGGCGTAATGCGCAGTTTATCGCTCAGCCTGATCTCATCCTGTACATAAAAGCTGTACAGTTGTACATTGAATTGGGCTGCCGGATGGCTCCATATATAATCGCGTGTGTTGTTGGTATAGTTGTAGCTTCCTCTTACGCGGTATGGATTGTTGTCAAGGAAATCTTCGATACTGAGGTAGTCAACGCGTCCATTCCAGCCGTTCACAAATCCATATCGGATATTGTACAATTCGTTGTGGGAGCCTACGAGGAATTTATGCACTCCCAAAGTGTAATTGAGGTTGGCGGTGAACTCCCAGGTACGCTGGCGCATGTTGAAGATGCTGGCTTCGCGGTCGGTACCCAGGTAGATGGTGGTGCCGGGTGTGCGGCCCATGATCTGTACCTGCGGCAGGCTGGGATCGCTCAGGGGATCGCGCTGGTCGTTGACCTGTGTGAAGCCCACCACGAGGTTGCCGGACAACTGGTTGTTGAAGCGGCTTTTCAACTCGGCTACGGTACTGGTTTGGTTATTGGTTTGATCAAAGGCCATACCGCTGAAGCGGAAATCCTGCTGGTCGCGGTCCATATGGGTGGCTTTGCTGAGGATGGTATTGTTGCGGATAGCGAGTTGGTGATGGCTGTTGATATTCCAGTCGAGCCTGTTGAAAAACTTCTTCGACTCACTGGTATTGACATAGAGGCCCGCGGTACCTGCATCAAAGACATTGCCGTAGCGGCTCTTTACCGCGCCGCTGATGGCATCCGCATCGGCAACAGAGAGGATATGATCTGTTTCTTTTGTTCCAACTGTCAACTGCGTAGGATCATGGCGGCGGGTGATCTCTTCGTTTGTGAAAAAGAAGAGTTTGTTTTTTATGATTGGAAATCCTAAGCGGAAGCCGGCCTGGTAGTCATAGAATTCCTCATTCATTTTCCCCAGTTTGCCGGCTTTGTCTTTACCGGTAATGGCGGCAAAACGGCCAAAGCCATATACCGATCCTGAAACATTATTGGTACCGCTGCGGGTAACTGCATTGATGGAGCCGCCGGTAAAGTTGCCGATCTTGACATCGAAAGGGGCCAGGTATACCTGCATATCTTCAATAGCATCCAGGGAGATGGGGTTGGTGCGGGTGCTGCTGCCGGCCATGCCGGAAGTACCCGTTTGACCGCCGAGTGAAGGGCTGAAGCCAATTGCGTCATTGTTGATGGCGCCATCGATGGTCACGTTGTTGTACCGGAAGCTGGAACCGCCAAAGCTATTGTCACGACTACCTTGCGGGGTGAGGCGGGTGATGTCGGTGATGCTTCTATTCACGGTAGGCATGTTGCGTACCTGGTCGGCGGTGATGTTTTTGCCGGCGCCATAGCTATCGGCCCGTTGTGCCGTTCTTCTTCCCCGGGCGGATACTACCACAGCGCCGAGTTGCTGCCCGCTGGTGGTGAGCACCATATCCAGTTGTTGTGTGCCGCCCAACCTGATATCCAGGTTTTCCCTCGTTTCGGTTTGCATACCTACCATGGATACGGTGATGGTATAGCCGCTACCGATGCGCATATTGTTGAGGAAATACAATCCATTATTATCTGTAGCGATGGAATAGCGGGTACCGGAGGGGGTGTGGAGGGCGACGATGCTGGCGCCAGCGACGGCCTTACCGGCAGTATCTTTCACTTTACCACTGAGTGCGCCGGTGGTCTCCTGGGCGCTGCCTGTAATGGAGAGCAAGGTTACCAGGCAACAGAGGCTCCAACGTACAGCCCTTTGCAGGGTTGTTTTGAACTTCGCTGCCGGCCTTGCTTCTTCTATTTTCTTCATGAGTTATTTTTTTCAGTCTTTTGGATGAATGCTATCGGGTCATTCGGAGGGTGCCGTTGATCACATGCAATACACCATTGCCCGTCAAAATGTCGCGCCTGGTCAAAGTAATATCGGAGGTGTTACCGATGCCCTGCAGGGAAATACTGTTGAAACTGCCTGGTGCGTTCGGATCGGGCAGCAACTTTATATCCACTGTATTGCCATTCAGCATGGCTTGCTTCGTTGTGTTGGAAGTACCGGTGCTGAGGATATAATCATAAATGAAACGCCTGTCGCGCACGATGTGGTAGTTGACCAGTCCCTTTAATTCCCGGGGATCGGTAGCGAGTATCTGTTGTACGGTGGTATATCCCCGGGCGATCATGGCCGCATTGCCGGGTGCAAAGATGGTGAACGGTCCCTGACCGTTGATGGTTTCCAGCAGGCCGGATGTTTTCAGCGCCTGCGAGAACAGGGTAATGTCGGCCTCTGCAGCGATGGCATCGCCCAGGCGGTCGTGCAGGTAAGGTGTGAGCACCTGGTCGATCACCTGGATCAATCCATTGGAAGCGGGGATATTGGAAGCCAGTACCCGCGATCCATTAATGGTGAGTACGGTGTCGGTCCCTTTGATCCAATGGGTGGCAAACATCCTGCCCCCACGCGAACGAAGCTCCTGATTGAACAGGTAGGGCAGTTGGTTGAGCTCGTAGCGGCCATCGAGGGTATGGTAAGTTGCGATGCGGGTGATGGTGGTGGCATTGGCGCCCAATATAGCTACCGGGGTGCCATAACCTGCATTGTTGAAGGCCAGGTCGGAAGGCGCCAGTACGGTAAAGGGGCCATCTCCTTGTTGCAATACTTTATCGAGGGCGCTGCGGCGCAGGGTGGCGCTGAAAGCCGAAAGGTTGAAGTTGTCGGCTACTACCAGGTTGATCCGGTTGTTGTCGAATGTGCCAGGCGCATCGTCATCGTCCTTCACACAAGCATTCACACCCAACAAGGCCAGTAAAGAGAAGTATGGTATAATTTTCTGTAGCTTCATGTCAATTCATTTTAAGATCCTTGGGAATCAGTAAGCGATCTACTACCTGCACCGGCCCCATGATGGTATTGATGGTTTCGATGACGGTGGCGGGTTCTGCCGAGGAACCTTTTACTTGCACGGTAGGTCTTCCATCCGCCTTAAGGCCAAAGGTGAACGGCATGGCATACTGCACCTGACTGGGCCTGTTGTTGACCAGGTAACTGCCCAGGTATTCATTCCTGAGATCATTGGAATAAAATACGGTGCTTTTGGGATCTGGCGCTTTTCCATAGATGCCCGAATAAGGAAGATTGTCGCGGCCAAAATCCCAGTGAAAGGCGAATACTGAATCGGAAGGAAATCCAAACTGGGATACTTCATACGTATTGAAGTCGAATACGGGCTCTGACGCATATTTATCATTCCAGGCCATTACTTCGTCGACGGTTGCAAACCCTGCCTTTTGAAAGGCTTCGTTGGTAGGCGCGAATAGCATGGAAAAGCGCATGGTCATACTGCCATCGTAGGAAGGCACCAGGTCAAAGGCATTCTTGTAGTCTGTTCTCCTGCCATCGATCCAGCCATAACCACCGGGATCCCAGCCGGTCGCTTCTTCATAGACTTTCCGGAAGCGGGTATCGAATAATTCGTCGGCTTTTTGCTGTACTTCCATGAACATACTGAAACGGGGATCGGCCGCCAGCACCTGCCAGAATGATCTTTCTATAGGTTTGGGTAAAGGCCTGTCTACAACATATATATAACCGTTTGATGCAGGCAGCGCATTCTTGATCGAACCCACCGGTTGGCCATTTACGAGGAAGTTATCGCCCGATGCTATGATATAATGCCGGTAGTAGTAACTATCGTAGGACTCATTATTGGTTCCATTGCCGTAATAATAAGGTACCACCCGCAGGTTGGGGTCGGAATTGGTGAGCAGGGTAACCCCTTCGCGGTTGCCGGAGGCCATTTGCAATTCCTCTTTGGTGAAGCTACCGCGAAGTGTATAGAATGCCACCAGTGAATCGGCCTCGCTGGCGGTTAATGCCGTGATGGCGGCGGATGTATAACCCGCTGTCTGCATAGCGGCATCTGTAGGAACCAGTAAGGTATGAAAGGATCTGTTTTTGAGCACAGAATCCATCTGGCTGCGTTGGTAAGCCTTCAGGAACAACTGATAAGGCGATGTCTTCAATATTTCTTCAAGGGTTTTGTATTGGGGATCCACATACGGGATATTCTCTCCTTCGGGAGGCGGGATGTATTCATCTTTCCTGCAACCAATGATCAAACCCAGCAGCAAACATAGGTACAGCCCGTATTGTAAGTAAGTTTTCATGCGTTGAATGCTTTTAGTAATGCCTTCTTATTTTGTTACGTCTTCCGGTAGTGCCAGCAGTCCATGCAGCTGATGTACGATCCCGTTATCGCACAGGTGGTCATAGTAGGAAAGTGGTCTGGGTTGATCGTATACCTGGGTCACCATTCCTATTCTGTCGGGCAATCCACCCGGCCTCACACTGGGTTTCCACAAGCTCAGTTCGGGATAGGGGGTAAAGAAATTATCGCCGGGATTGTTGCGCATCGAATTGGAATAGAAATTTATGTACCAGGAATCATTTCTCAGGAAGCCCTTATAATTGCCTCCTCCTGATTGAGAGAATACCAACTCATCAGAAACAAAAAAGTGCTTCTCATACAGGATATAAGCGCCAAACAAACGGTTACCATAATAAGCAGCTTCATTCATGGCACTGATCGTTTCGATCGTGATACCTTTTTCTTCAAACACATCATCGGTAGGGGCAAACAGGGTGAACGGCCCCTTGCCTGCCAGTTCATCCCAGAGTCCAAACTTTTTCAGCCCGGCCACGAAGATGCTGTACTGTGGTCTTTCATTGAGATAGGCCTGTACTGTCTTTCCCTTGTGGTATTGCAGCATTTTGTTCATCACATGCAATATCCCATTGGCCAATACAATATCGCTACGGGTGATCCTGGCCCCATTGAAGAAAAAGGCTTTATCGCTGGTAAGGGCAGAAGTATATACGCTTTCTCCGGCAAGGGTCTCATAGCGCACGTCTACGCCATTGGTAGGAATATCGCCCGTATACAGCCGCCTGTTTTTCAGGATATGAAAACGGAGCGCGTGTTGCAGGCTGTCCTTGTTCAGGCGGCGCAGCTGTACTTCGTTCATAATACCCAGGTTATTAAACCCTATGTCGGGAACGGCCAGGATGGTAAAGGGTCCTTCGCCGTTGAGCTCACTCACCAGGCCGGTATAATCGAGTGCAGCGTAAAATAGCCGGAAGTCATAATTATTCCTGATGAAATCTGCTGCAGGGCGTATGTTCTCATTGGGCTTTGGCACCAGCAGGTTATCGTGCTTGCAGGATGCCCCGAATAGCAGGAGCAAAGCCACAGCAACAGCAGATCTCAGTGCATTTAAATACTTATACATAGATAGAATTGTAGTTCCTGTTAATCAAACGGGTTACATCAATAGATCGGCGCGGGATACTTCCGCTGGATGGTGGTCAGGTATACTCCTCCATTCACTACTTCTACTGTATTGATCGTAGCAAAGGAGCGCGGATTGTATTTACCCGAATGGATATTGACCAGCATATTCGGCAGGGAAGCGCCGTAACTCATAGTCGGCTTCTGACTGCCGTTGGCAACACAGTCCAGCACAGCCCAGTTGCCGTCTGTATCCGTATCTGCTATATTGTAAGTATTATTGGAGGGGTTCATCCCCGGCGTAAAAAAATCGAAGCTCTGCCAGCTTTTGGTGGTAATGCCATTATCGGCAGGGTTCGCAAACAGGGGAAAACTATAATAAGGCGCCGGTGCATCAGAACCATTGTTCCGTTCAAGGGTGGCCAGGTATTTACCCTTGTACCCGGGAAGGGTGGTGTTCTTATAATTTTGGTTGCCGAATGCCAGTTCCTGGTCAGGATAAAGCGTCAGGAAAATATCCATCTTATCCTGGATGCCATTTTGGAAAAGCCCCATTTTGAATATCGCGGGTTTGGCATCATCGGATGACTCCAGGAATCCCCTGGCGCTGTAGTTATAGAAATTCACATACACCAGCGAATCGGAAAAAGGCTGCTTGTAAAAGTTCTCTGTGCGCAGCAATACGCCATTTTCGCGGGTAATGTAATCTTTCTGGAGCAGGTGCATGGTATACACTTCATGACTGGAGAGGGTAAGCGTGGTATCCAGCATCACATCTCCCAACAGGCTTTTTTCCAACTGGAAATAAGGCATGTTGTTCCTGGGCCTGTACAGGAAAAGAAAGCGATGGGTGCCGGAAGGCACCTGTGCCCAGCTGCTCAGGTCATATCCATTCACAACCGGCGCTACCAATACATTTTCTTTTCCCGGGTATTCGGGGTTGTTGACGGAGGTGCTGGTCCCCAGATGGGAAGGGTATGGCGGCGCATAATAATCCCGTACATCCAGGAAGTCGCCCACGATCTGGCCACCTTTCGGCATACCTGCTTCATCGAAGACAGGATCGATCAACATACAGAGAAAGGGTACTTTCTTATCCTTATCGTCCAGGCTGAAACCGTAGTTGAAATTGTTGAACACGCGGAGGTAAGCAGGTTCTTCAATAGTGGTGTAATCTACCTTGGTGCAGCCGGTAAGGCAGAGCGCCAGGAGTGCCAACCAGTATATATTTTTTATCCGTTGCATCAGTTGTTGTGTTTTAGGATCATCATTGTTGCTTTGGGGGCAGTACTGCCCGTGTGGCCGATCAACGCTATGGTATAGATGCCCGGTTCGTGTACGGGCAGGGCTTTCCCGGCATTTGTGTACAGGGCTTTATTGGCAATGAACTGTTGGGAGGCCAGCACGGGAATATCATCTGCCCAGGTACCCGGTACAATATTCGGCGCCGAGCGCCAGGCCATGATCTCATAGGCGCCATATGTATACCTACTCTGCACATAGGGTTGTTCGAATACGGGCATACCTGGCTGCAGGTTTACAGCAGCCGTTGGGTTGTCGCCCTGTCCTGAAGAAGATTGACCATTGCCGCTGGTGAAAGTGATATAGGGATTTTCAGGAGAAAGGTTCAGGTAGCGCCGGTAGAAATAGAAATCAAACTGAAACCTGTCCAAAGTGCCATCTTCGGAACCACCCTTGTACCAGGTACCGCTAAGGTCGTTGGCAAGGATCAATAGTTTACTACTCCCATCCGGAGCCGGATACAACCAGGCTGTGTAATTCTGCGCAGGCCGCAGGGCCTGTTCAGCAGTGGCAATTACTTTACCCGAGGCATCCGTGGCTTCCAGTTTGTAATTACCGGTTACCAGCCGGGCATACTCACTGGCATTCCCG
The DNA here is from genome assembly GCA_966211765.1 of uncultured Paraflavitalea sp. Taxonomy (GTDB): domain Bacteria; phylum Bacteroidota; class Bacteroidia; order Chitinophagales; family Chitinophagaceae; genus Paraflavitalea. The sequence continues at coordinate 8,467 of CBIHOV010000044.1, read as the reverse complement.
AAGGCAAGACCGGTTGTTATCTGGTTTCCATTTGCCCGGATGTTGATAGATGGATTGCTGAGCGCATTCACGCCCTGTATCCTGAACCAGGTGACATTGGCTGCCACACTGTTGTCGCTGATGACCTGGAAGGCATTCTGGTAAGTAAAGGTTTCCTCACCGATCTCGTTGATCAGGTAATTGAATCGCTGCGGCGCCACGAATACTGTATAGATGCCGCCGGGTTGATATACTTCGATCGGCGCATATACCAGGTTGGAAGATTGACCATAGTTGATAGGCAGACTGGAATTGGCCGGTTCTATCAGGGTAAGGCTGTGGTCCTTGCTGGTAGCCAGCGGCGCCCGCAACTGACGGCCATCATCGGTGAGTACCCTGAACTGGTAGGTACCGTAGGGCACTTCAACATATTCCGAAACGGGTGATCCGTTTCCTACATGACTGGTCTTTTCGCTAACAGGCGTTCCATCCGCATAGGTAAGGGTTACCGGACCATCCAGCTTTTCCTGTGGTCCGCCGGCGGTGAAGGCCGGGTTTTTGATCTCCCCCGATAAATTGACGATCCTGATCTTGAAATGATCGGGCCTGGAAGGCGCCGAGACACCTCGTGTTACGGGTACTACAGCCGGTTGTCCATTCATATGCTCTACAGGCAGCAGCACATAATCCGTAGGGGTGTTGTAATTATTTTCAGCGGATATGTCGATCGTGTTGTTAAAACTGCCTGAGTAGTGCCTCGCGGCAATGGTGAGCGCCGCTTTTTCCTTTGTGTCAAAAAGATCCATGGGTACTTCCCAGATCTTGCCGAGTCTGCCATTGGCAGGAAACCAGGGCGTACCCGGAAAACGGTCTCCACCCGTTTCATTAGGATTTTTGACGATGAAATTGGTCAGTGTGTCACCATTTGCTATTACCTGGTTGTAGTCTGCCAGGTTGATGATGCGTACATTTGATCTCTTTCGGTGCTCAGTAACCGGCCGGTTATCGTACCCGAAATCAAACTTATCTTTCTTACAGGCAGCCAGCAACAATAACATTGCGATGAGGATGCCGCTGTATTTAAATTGTATGGTCATTCTTGGTTCTTTTGAATTCTATGATCCTCAGAATAAGTTGTAAGTAAGCCCGAACATGATCTCTGTGCCTCTCTTGTAGCTGCGGTTGATGTATTCATTGCCGTACCATTTGCCGCCGGTCTGTGGATTGGCATACACTGTTTTAACAGCAGGATTGAGGAGGTTCTTTGCATATCCTTTGAAGAGAAGCCGTTTGCTCAGTTTCTGGCTGAATACGAAGTCGAGCACGGGCACCGGTTGTGTGTAGAGGTCGGGTTCACCGGTCAGGTTGATCTGCACCAGGCGCTCTCCCACCATATTGAACGTAAGGGTAATGTCGGTACCGGATTTTGTGTTCTCATAGTTGATCCAGGCATTGACAGAATAAGGCGCCTGTTCGAACAAGGGGCTATTGGATGGGGTATGCCGGTCGAGAGATTTGTTGGCAGCATACCGTTCTGCCGTTTTTTTGATCTCGCTCTGCGCCACTAATAAATTAGTGCCCACGAAAATCGTCCTGAGCGGTTTCCATAGTTTGCCCAGGTTCTGGACCACTTCAAATTCCAATCCCCATACCTTACCGGTATTGGGATCATTCTGGAACTGGATCACAGGGAATTCGGGATAAGTGGCAGCCAGTCCGTCTGTTCTCAAGCTGAATACTTTTACCAACTGATTCTGGATTCGTTTACCGAATGCAGATACAGCGATCACCTCTCCTTTTCCGGTAAACCATTCCCAGCGAAAGTCCAGGTTTTCTGTGTGTTGGTTGATCAGGTTGGGATTACCCACCACCAGCCCCATCTGGAAGGCATCGAATTCGAAGATATTGGTGATCTCTCTCAACTCGGGCCTTGCCAGGGTGGTATTGTAGGCGGCCCGGAAATTCATATTGCTGTTCAGGGTATAGGTGGTATTTACCGAATAGTACGGCTTATAGTCAGCTTTGTAAACGGTATTGGGGTTGATGGGGTTGAGGGGAATGCTGGAACCATCCGGGCCTTTTACCGTGAGGGATGGATCGAGGAATACGCCTGCCGTATCGACCGAAGAACCAATGTCTGTCATTTCAAAACGAACACCGCCGGTGAGTCGGAATTGCTCAGTTGGTTTCAGGTCAAGCATACCATACAGCGCATTGGTCTCATAATAGCCCGTGTAGTTGTTGGGGGATTTCTGGCTATTGTACAGAAAGCCATTCACGGGCATCATCCCTTCGCCATTGTTGGCAGAAGGCTGGAACAAACCGATGACCTCATTGCTCACGAGTTTGTTCAGGTTGCCATAAACTGTATAGAGTGGTAAGGCCTTGTTGGGCGAGAAATTGGAACCTGGCAAAAATAACTGGTTTTCGGTAAAGCTCCGGTCGCGAAAAAGGTAGTTGATACCAGTCTTAAATTCCTGGCGCTGTCCGAACAGTTTGAATGGAATGCTCAGGTCGGCTTTATAGTTATAGTTCTTTTCATCGAGGTTACGCCAGCGCCTGCCGTTGGGCTCGGCCTGCATTACACCGATGCTGCCAAACCCATTCACATAGCCGGATGTGAGTGCATACTGGTGGTCCGTATATACATATTCTCCACTGCCACTATTATCAGTAATACCGGGCTTGAAATAATAACCTCCATTGCGGGGCCTGTAATCGATGAGGTTCACGAACCGGAAGTCGGGATCGTTCTGTTTCGACCGTGAGGAGGCAATATTGTAGCTAAGACGGGGAGCATATTCTTTATTGAAGAATTTATGTTCGCCCTGCAGGTTGAAAGTATTGAGGTTCCGGAAGGTCTGCTTCAGGGAATAGGTGGTAGTGTATACATCACCGGGCAGGGCGGCGTATTCATACCGGCCATAGAGGTTGGAGGCGGTATTTTCACCGCCCCAGCTACCAAGGTACTGCATGCTGATCTCATGCAAGGCGCTGAAACGGTATGTGACGCCCGCGAGTATCCCGTAGTTCAGGGTCTCTACTCCTGTATTCTCCTTATATGTCTGGTATTTACCCATGAACAGACTGTTGGGGGTGATGTAGTTGGGAATGTTTCGCGGGCTGTACACATCCGGATTGCCTGTTACCACGCCCTGGTAAATACTGTACTGAGTAAGTTCGCCGCCGGCGATATCTGTATAGCGGCGGTAATAGTTTCCACCGAGGATCAGCCCCAGTTTATGTTTCTTAAAAACGTCGAAGCTATTGCCATAGGTTACGGAGTATAATTGGTTCAAAGGCGCTTTATTGTATTGAGTAGTCATGACGGGATCGAAGGAGCGCATAATGCTGTTAATGCGGGCCACCTCTTTGTAAGCATCCGGACTATAATTGCTGTTGGCCATCATTTTTTGAATGGAACTTAATCCTCCGGGATATTGCCGGGCGAGGTCCTTGAAACCTGCCGATAGGTTTTTATTCTTGATCTGGTTGCCGAAGGCGCCCATTTCGCTGTTCCAAAAACTATTGTATTTGCCTCCAACACCGATGTTGGAATTGAAACCTGTTTGGGCCTGAAACTCGAGTGTCTGTTTGTCGGGGACCGATTTTGTTTTCAGTTCCACGATACCGGCCGAAGCATCAGCAGGTTTATCGGGGGTAACCGTTTTGTAAATGGTGATATTGTCCAGCAGGGAAGCCGGTACCAGGTCCAACGGGATGGAACTCCTGTCCGGGTCAGAGGAAGCCAGGCGTACACCATTCAACTGACCAATCACACTTCTGTCGCCCAGGCCGCGTACAGCCACGTATTTATCATCGGTAATGGTAACGCCTGCTACTTTCGACAGGGCCTGGGTAGTAGTGATGCTACCTGTTTTCACGATCTGCTCCGCAGAAATGGCATCCTGCACAATGGCAGACCGGCGTCTTTCGGTCAATACAGAAGCCTGCGTGTTGGTCCGTCTTCTTGCCTGCACTGTTACAGATTCCAGTACGGCAGAGTTGGACTGCAACACCACTTTAATGTTTTGAGAAGAAGGGGTAACCCTGACCTCCCGGCTTTTATAGCCAACATAGCTGAACACCAGTGTGGCAGCATTCTCCTGAATGGAAATGGAGAAGAAACCGTTCTCGTCGGTCATATTGCCTGTGTTGTTGCCTTTGATGTGCACAGATACCCCGCTGAGTGCGCGATTGCCATCGGTATCAAACACGCGCCCGGTGACAGTGCCGGGCACAGGCGCTGTTTCAATTACAATATATCCCTCTACGATCCGGTACCGGAGGCCGGTGCCTGCCAGTACGGCTGTTAGGGCCTCGCCCACGCTGATCTGTTGCGATGGCAAGGTGACACGTTTGGAGTTGCCAGGCAATAGCTTTTCCCGTACGGATAAGCGGAGTGCTGCTTTTTGGGTGATCTCATTAATTCCCTGTTCTACGGTTGCACTGTCGAGGCTCAGTGTGATCTTCTTAGTGAGATCCTGCCCATATGCGTGACCAGCAGTCATGAGCATGATCAGATAGAAGGATAGCCAAAATCCCTGTACGAACAATTTTACCCAAGATGATCTTTTACAGATGCTCATACCATTTTATTGTTGTTTAATGCCTTACCTGTCTGGTGGCCGATTGATAAAGGGCATGAGAAAGCCCTTGACACCAACCGTACTTGTTGCCAGGGTAATTCCGGCAAATACTATTGATTGTGCATAACGCTGCCCACTGCCTGGCAGGCAGGACGTTTATTACCGTCTTGTAGCTTAATTAATACATGAGCATTATTTTATGATAACAGTTCTGGACGAAGCATTGATCGAATGTTCGAATCCGGCTGTAACGGCCAATACATTCATTGCTTTTTCCAGGGGCATCTTTTCATCAAGCGAGAGCGAAATTTTCTCTGTTAAAAACCCTTTATTGACCACTGTTATATGTACTCCATAATGTTTTTGGAAAACATCCAGGATATTTTTCAATGTTTGCTTTTTGAATACCATCAATTCATTTTTCCAGGCCAGTACATCACGTGTATCAATCTTCCCTTTTGACAGCTTATTATCCGCCCATGATATTTTATCACCTGGCAGCATGGTAGCCAGATCACTGCTGGCATTGCCTCCATGATAGCTTACCCGCACTTTTCCAGTAACCACAGCTACTTCTACCGGCGCCTTTGGCAAGGCCGATACTTTGAACGATGTACCCAATACCTGGGTGTGTACATTGCCCGTATAAACTGTAAATGGCTTATTCGGTTTTTTGGTCACCTCAAAGAACGCTTCCCCTTCTAGGTAGATATCTCGATTATTGCCTTCAAAGCTGGCAAGGTATTTTACCCGGCTCTTCCCCCCCAGCGTAACGATCGACCCATCGGGCAATTTTACTTTGAGCCTGCTTTTCTTCGGGTTGTAGTATTCGGTATACCGGACAGGGCTTTCTACCGGTGACGGTTGCTTATTTTTTTTTATTGCCTGCTGTGCTATTATTGCAGACTGCTTTTTATTGGCCCCGGAAAACCAGGTAAGGAAACCGCCTGCTATCACCACTACTGCTGCGGCATAAGGCAGCCATCTTTTCCAAATCGGTCTTTTTAGTTTATATACGGGTGCCTCTTCATTCACAGTCGTGGTTACTGTTTCCTGGGTCATTTGGTGAAACTGTTCCAGCTTTTGACTGGTAAAAGCTTGTTCTTGCACACCCAGCGTTATTTCCAACTCACCTCCTTGCTCATCCAACACCTTATTAAACAACTCCTGGAAACCAGGCTGGTCTATCATACGGCTGATCTGCTGCTGTTCTTCGAGGCTCAATGTGCCCGACAGCATTTTTCTTATCAATTCCTTTTTGATATTATGATCTTTCAAGCTGGTGTTTTATTGAAATGGAAGCAATGATCGAGGCCATTTTTACAAGCGCTCATGTATATAAACACAGTTTTGAAAAGCTACCACCTGATCTTTTTTCGACTTTACAATTTGGTAACATTGGGGGGGGGATGACAGAAGTGAGGTGGGGTTATTTCATCTGTTCCTTTACCTGCGCCAGTGAGGCTGCCATGTAATTTTCGACGGTATTGACAGAGATATTGAGTTGCCGGGCAATCTCTTTGTAGGTGAGGCGTTCTTCGCGACTGAGAATAAAGACTTCCCGCTTTTTTTCGGATAAGGAGTTCAGCGCAGCGAGGTACCGGTCACGGGTTTCATCGTGCAATAGCTTATGATCAGGCGCCGTACTGGCAGAAATATTTTGTGTGGCTGGCAGGTCATCCCAGGAAATGATCACCGGTAAAGATGCCCTAAAGTGATTGAGGATGGCATTCTTCAACGCTCGTAATATATAGGGTTTGAATCCCGCGGGGCAGTGGATATTTCCATTGGTTTTCCAGATACGCAGCATTACATCCATGACCAGCTCTTCGGCCAGCATGGTGTTTTGCAGGTTATTCAGTGCGTATTGGTGGAGGGGCTGGAAATAACGGATGAATATTTCGTCGAAGGCTTTGGCATCACCTTTCTGCCAATACAGCAGCAGGTCTTCATCCGACGAATTATGTTTTTTCTCTATTTGCATGCAGGGTGCCGGCGCTCATTACAATTATCAGCCTGTGCGCAAAAGTATAAAAAAGGATTTTTGAGTAAGGTTACGGAATTATTACCTGATCGTATCAGAGCTGGTTGCTATACCAGCTTATAATAAGCCAGCCATCTTTGGTAAAGGTCTACTTGGGGAGCAATCAGGTATTTCCATTAACCCAAACGGGGCATCCGTTAAGCGCCACTTCCATGAACCAGGGCAGTAAAGCATTTTTGTGCCACAAAAAAACACCACCATGAAAAGAACATTAATTTATTCCGTGCTCATCCTGCTCTCTTATGTATGTAATGCCCAGACGCCTGTACAATTTGGTCCGAAGGCTGGTGCTAATTTCTCGACGATGACGGGCGCAGAGATGACAGGCATTGAAACACTCACCAGCTGGCATGCGGGTGGTATCGCTAATCTCACCTTCAGTAAATTATTTAGCGTGCAGCCGGAGCTGTTCTATTCGCAGGAAGGGGCGCAGTCTGATGGTTTAAAATACGTCATTTCCTACCTGCGGTTGCCGGTATTGTTCCAGCTTCATCACAACAGTGGATTCTTTGTAGAAGGCGGTCCTCAATTCGGGCTATTGGTTAGGGGGAAAGCAAAATACAAGGACACGGATAAGACAGAAGATATGAAGCACATCCTTAACAAATTTGAGACTTCCCTTGTGATGGGCCTTGGTTATCGCCTGCCGGAAGGGCTGGGCATTGACCTGCGCTATGCGGCCGGGCTGTCGAACCTGGGCGAAAATTCCTCCCTTAAATTAAATACGCTGAGTGTTGGGGTAAGTTATCTGATAGGAAAATAATAATGACGATCGGGCAGGTGAAGACCCAATACCCCAAAGTTTATGAAGCAGACATTAACTATTTTACTCGCATCACTTATTTCATTCAGTCTTTGGGGCCAGGGTAATTCCTTTCGGCAGACCTATGTTTTCGAGGGAGCTATCAAAACAGATAAAGGACAAGATCTTACTGTAAACCTGAGCTTTCTGATCCTGCTCGACTCTACCATTGTCGGCGCCTATTATTACAGATCTATGCATGGTCCATTAAAACTGGTGGGGCGTCTTCAAAAGGACAACTCCTTTAGGCTTACTGAGCGAAATGAAAAGGATAGTGTTACTGGTCTTTTCAACGGGACCTTAGCTGCCAACAAGAAAACTGCTTCGGGAGAATGGTGGTCGCCTGCAATGGATAAAACTTTCCATTTTCACCTCACCCGGATCGAAGGAAGATCGTATTGGGACTATATAAAAAAGAACAGAGGTCTTCATGAGTATTCCAACCTGGAATTAGCTATAAAAGAAAGGGATAAGGTGTTGAGCATTGACGTAGCAAACCAGGGATTAAAAATATTACCCAAAGAACTTGAGCAACTAAAACATATAGTATCTATCAATTTGCTTGGAAATATCTTTACCAGTTTTCCAACTGTGCTTAGCCAACTGACAACCCTCGATGAAATATCACTCAGTTCCAACAACCTGACCACTGTTTGCAGCGAAATAGGCCGGCTAAAGAACCTGAGGATCCTGATCATGAACTTTAATCAGCTTACAGAATTACCAAAGGAGATCGGGGATCTGACAAACTTGTTGTATTTAGAAATTGGGAATAACCAATTGAAGGGTTTGCCGGAAGAGATCAAATATTTGACCAACCTGCAGGAATTACATATCGAAAGGAACGCGTTAAGTGAAAGTGAGCAACAACGGATCAAGAGATTGCTTCCCAATTGTGTTATTTACTTCTGACAAAGGCCCGATTGCTGATCGATCCTTATTATTGTGGGTAGTTAACCCTCAATCACCCACCAGGTTATCAAAATGTGTTGGAAAAAAGTGGGCAGTCATTACAGACAGCCCACGCTAGCATAAAATATGTAATAAGCACCA
>CBIHOV010000043.1:0-71144 GCA_966211765.1 uncultured Paraflavitalea sp. | reverse complement strand
AATACAAAGCCCCGCATAGAAAGGCGGGGCGACAATAATCAACGTCTTTAACCATTAAACCTTATCCTTTTTATTATAACAATTAAATCGACTCGCTGTACTAAACAATCTTCAACTTTTTTTTTATCCACCTCATGATCACAGCATTTTCTCTACTATTTCTGGACAAAGGGCCTCTCTATTAAAAAAAGTATTATATTTAAGTACAATTCCTTCCGCTCGTTTTCCGAAAAAAAGCATATCCTTCATTCCAGTATCTACCATTCCGTATTTCCTTATTGGCGCTTTCTTAAACACTTATCGCTCCGTTCACCTATCTCGTCTCTACCCGCCATTTATTCATCATTTAAAAATGAGCTGACATGAGAAAGATGTTTCTTTTCTTCATGCTTATTCCTCTATTGGGAACAAGCCAGGAAAAAAATGTAGTTAATTTTTTCAGGGTATTTGCCAAACCCGATAAAGGCGCCCAGATGGAAAAAGCATTGGCCGCCCATGGACAGAAATACCATACCGGTAACTGGAAGTGGCGGGTATTTGAGATACAGACAGGGCCCGATGCCGGCGGTCTGCAAGTGATAGAAGGTCCCCTTAGCTGGGAAGATTATGATAAACGTGGCAACCTGGGCGATGCTCATATGGCCGACTGGAACAATACTGTAGCGCCCCTTACGACCGGACTGGGCACCCAGGCCTATGTTAGTTTCCTGGAAGAATACAGCACCGTCAAAGTAACAGACTATGCCGATAAGATCATCATCAACCATATGTATCCCAAACCCGGCATGGTCAATGAAGTAAAGGAAATGGTAACCAAGATGAAAAAAGTATGGCAGGCCGGCAATGAAAGCGTGGCTGTATACGAAGCCAGTTATTCCGGTGAACCCCAGCTGGCTATTGTCACCAGGCTGAAAGGCGGACTCAAAGAATTGGACCCTGGTTTCCGGAAGCCCATGCCTGAAAGATTCAATGAGGCCAATGGCGCGAATTCCTGGACCGATTGGCTGAAAGCCTATGCTGCAAACGTAGAACGCCGTTGGAGTGAAATGCTTTTTTACCGGGCCGACCTCAGCTCAAAATAAATACATACATGACCGTTATGGCCGGCGCTGCCTCAAAAAGGGCCGGAAATGGACGGCATAACGGTCATCTGTTTGCTCATCATTGAAGGCTGGTACGTTTGTGCTATTGGATTATTATATTTTTATATGCGATATTTATTAAATAATTTTAAGTGAAGGTCCAGTGGCCAATTCAGACAAGTTGGGGTGATTTTTACACAGCTGGATCACCCGGTCTATTTAAACCTACCTGCTATGGAGAATAAATTATACATCACCAGGAGAAAGGATTTGTTTGATCATGCCGGTGATACCGAGATCACCCTGCAGGAATGGACCACCTTTGTGGCAAACGATCCCGACATGCGGTTAGAACATTATACTACCGTTACCCTGCCCGATGGCGCTCAATACCGGTATCCAAGCCCCGGAAAAGCGATCTGGCTATACAGGGAACCAGGCGAGTTTACCCCTCGTGAAATTGTTTTCGATTACGTCGATGGTAATATCATCATTACTGACCCTGATCAAAACACCCTCAAAAAGATCAGGCATATAGCATTCAAATTAAATACACGCGTCTTTAAAGAGACTCCCAAAGATACCGGGCATATCCTCGAAGAACAGCCCGTACTGATCCCACGCTTTGGTTTTAATAATATGGTCGCTCCTTTCAAAAAAGTAATGCTGGCTGTCTGGCACCTCCTGCAGCATGTCGCTTTTTCCTTTTTCCGGAACAGTCCCGAAAAATTGATCAACGACAGGAAGGATAAATTAAAAGACCAGTAGGACAAATGCTACATTAACTGGGGTGCTTTTTACTCAGCTTTTATCGGTTATTAACATTCTTCTATTGAGCATCATGCTGTTCTGCATGTTGGAAGAATGGCAAACCCTTTGCACTCCCTGTAGTACAACCGAACTACTATGGAAAGTAAATTTTACATTACCAGAAAACAGGACTTGTTGGATCATTCATCCGGTAACGGCATCAGTCTGCAGGAATGGACCAATTTTGTGGAGAACGATCCGGAAATGCGCCTGGACAATTATACTGTTGTTACATTACCCAGTGGAGAAGTCTATCAGTACGCCAGCCCCGGAACGGCAGTTTGGCTCAACAGAGAGCCCGGTGCAACGGAAATCAGGGAAGTGATGTTTGATTATGCCGGAGGTAACATTCTGGTCAACGATGCAGACAAACGGACCCTCGATAAGATCAGGCATATCGCTTTTAAATTGAACACACGTATTTTTAAGGAAACGAAAAAATATACTGAGCAAATACTGGTACAACCACCTGTATTGATCCCACGGTTCAGTATAGGCAGCATGATGGCCCCACTTAAAAAAACAATTCCTTCTATCCGTTACTTTTTTCAGCAATTGACCTATCCTTTCCTGCGCAATAGTCACGAAAAACTGAAAGATCAATAATAATACTGATACCCTGCCAGGTTCCGCCGAAAGGCGGGCTTTTTTTTATTAATACCATCAAAGCGCGGTAGCAATGCTAACAGCTACCTCTTAATTCCTCCTCTGGCAACCATTCTCCTCTACTTCACGTATTTTCATTAACTCCTCATTCCCGCCTTTATTTAAGTCTTTGTGCTGCATGAAAAACAAGGGCACTGATTGCCCGGATAATCATTTAAAATTTAATTGTTATGAAAACGAATTGCAGACCCATGCGCAGCAATGGACGACTGGGAAGGTACATGCGGTCAATGGTAATGGTAACAGGCTTGTTGATCCTGGGTTATGGATGTAAAAAGCACGATGATGATGATGACATGTCTCCTAAAATACCCGACATGCAACTGGTGGCCGACAATATGGTAAGCCCCCTGGGCGTGGTAGCACCGCCCGATCAAACCAATCGAATGTTTGTAATTGACCAGGCAGGTAAGATCTGGATCATAGGCGCCGACGGTAAAAAGTTGACTACTCCTTTTATGGATGTAACCAGTAAGCTCGTGGCCCTCAACCCGGGATACGATGAAAGAGGTTTATTGGGACTGGCCTTTCATCCCAATTACAAGACCAATGGCCGCTTCTTTATTTATTACACCCTGCCGCCACGCGCCGGTGCTCCTGTGGGTGGTACGGCCTGGAATAACCTGAGCCGGATATCTGCCTGGAAAGTGTCTGCCGATGCCAATCTCGCCGACATGAATTCAGAACAGGTGATCCTGGAAATGGATGATCCCCAAAGCAACCACAATGGAGGCACCCTGGCCTTTGGCGCCGATGGTTTCCTGTACATCGCTATTGGTGATGGTGGTTCTGCCAATGATGTAGCGCCCGGACATGTGGACGATTGGTATGTGGCCAATGCCGGTGGCAACGGGCAGGACATTGAAGCCAACCTGTTCGGAAATATCTTACGCATTGATGTGAACAGCGGAACACCATATAGTATTCCGGCCGACAATCCCTTTGTCAACAAAGCCGGCAAAGATGAGATCTATGCCTATGGTTTTCGAAACCCTTATCGTTTTTCCTTCGACAGGGGAGGTACCCACCAGTTATTCGCTGGCGACGCAGGGCAGGTATTGTATGAAGAAGTAAGCATTGTTACCAAAGGAGGCAATTATGGCTGGAATGTAAAAGAAGGCACCCATTGCTTTAATGCCGCCAACAACACACAGGAACTACCTTCCTGTCCTCTGGCCGATCCGGCAGGCACACCATTGACAGACCCTGTGATAGAAATGAAAAATGCAGCTAACCCTTCCGGTGGTATTGCTACCACCATCATTGGGGGTAATGTATACCGTGGAAAGGAATTGCCTTCGATGGAAGGAAAATACATTTTTGGTATCTACTCCCAGCCAGGTGCTACCCCCAATGGACAGATCTTTGTGGCCAATGCATCCAACAGTGGTTTATGGACTTTTGAAAAGATATCACTCAAGAGTGCGCCCGATAACCTGGGATATTACCTCAAAGGTTTTGGAGAGGATGAGGCAGGCGAACTTTACCTCACCGTTTCCACCACGGCAGGTCCTTCCGGCGCTACCGGCAAAGTATTCAAATTAGTAGGCGTAAAACAATAAAGAAGAGGTGACAGCTTTCGCCAGCTTCGGACAGGAAGGCTGTCGCCTATTTTTCTTTATTCTTCCTGTGTTTCTTGCTAAATTGTTATAGTTAGCGGCTTTCGGTGTTTTGTTGTTTGGAAAATTTGCTTAATATTGTCAACACAGATTGCCCAATCAATCTGTGCTTACACCAATGAGGATCCATTTAAAAAGGCTTACAGGTTTAGTAGGAGGGCTATTGCTTACTGCCATGGCAACCAAGAGTCAGCAAACTTCGGCCCATACAAAATATGTGAATACATTTATTGGTACTGCGCCCCTTACCGATCCCAAAGTACTGGGTTATGAATTGCCCAATGGTTGGCGCTCCTGGGCCGGACTCACTTTTCCCGGCAGTTCCTTACCCAATGCCATGGTACAGCTGAGCCCTATGACAGAATATGGCTCCGGCGCCGGTTATGAATACGAGGATTCTGTGATCCTTGGCTTCACCCATACCAACAAAGGCCATTGGAACCTTTGTAATATTCCCATCCTGCCCATGACCAACCCGGCCACGCCATTTGGTTCCCGCTTCACCCACAGGAAAGAGGCCGCTTCTCCGGGTTTTTACCAGGTATACCTGGAGGATTACAATATCGACGTTCAACTCACCTCTACCTTGCGCTGCGGATACCACCAGTATACTTACCAAAACAATAACAACAGACAGATACTGTTCGACCTGGCCCGAGCCAATAGCAGGGTATCCACCTGGCGTATAGAGCAGGCGGGGGATTCTGCTGTGCAAGGATTTCAGAGCGGTGAGAATGTTTATTTCTACGCCACACTCAATACGAAGATCGATAAGCTGGAAAAGAAAGAGGAAGGGTTGCGCAGCGGCTATGCCATCATCCACCTGGCCAATGGCAGCACAAAGCCTGTGGAATTGAAGATAGGCTTGTCATTTGTGAGTACAGAGAATGCCAGGCAGAACCTGCAACAGGAAATAGGTACCAGGAGTTTTGCCGACATCCGCAAAGCAGCCAACCAGCAATGGGAAACCATCCTGTCATCCATTCAGGTGAAGGGCGGTACGCCTAAGCAAAAGGAAATGCTGTATTCCTGCCTCTATCGTTCCTTGTTGTGGCCAGCCTTGCGCAGTGATGTAAACGGTGAGTTTACAGATGCAAAGAGGAATGTAGTAAAAACCGGTTTTAGTTACTATACAGAACCTTCTTTATGGGATACTTACCGCAATAAAGATGTGCTCCTGGGTCTCATTACCCCACAGGTTACACTCGATGTGATCAAATCCATGAAAGATGTGGGGGATAAAAAAGGATTTATCCCTACTTTCTTCCATGGTGATCATGGCGCTTCTTCCATTGCAGGGGCTTATCTCCGGGGCATTGATCAGTTTGATGTGAAAGGTACGTATGAGATCCTCCTGAAGAATGCCAATACACCCGGAGGCGCCCGTCCACACATTGCAGAGTATATTGAGAAGGGTTTTATCTCCGATCCGGATGTACCCAATCCACATGTAGAGACCAAGGCCAATGCAGGTGTGTCCAAAACCCTGGAATATTCCTATGATGATTATTCCGTGGCGCAGATCGCTAAAAAGCTTGGTGATACCGCCAACTACAGGATACTGATGGCCCGGTCGAAGAACTATCAAAACATGTTTGATCCTTCTACCCGGTTCATGCGTGGCCGCCTGGCAAATGGCGATTGGATCACCCCTTTCGATCCGCAATACCCTTATTACGAATACATGTACCGTGAGGCCAATGCCTGGCAGGTTTCCTTTTTTGCCCCCCACGATATGAAGGGACTGGTAGCATTGTATGGCGGACCCAAGGGATTTGAATCAAAGCTGGATTCACTCTTTACCCTGCCCTGGAATCCAAAGCATATCGCCCGCAATGTAGAGACCATGATCGGCCAGTATTGTCATGGCAATCAGCCTGACCATGAAGCGCCATTTGCTTATTATTTCATCAACAAGCCTGAGAAATCACAAAAGATCCTCGACACGATCTTAAACAGTTTGTATGGAATAGGAGAGGAGGGCCTGGAATTGTCGGGCATGGATGATGCGGGTGAAATGTCGGCCTGGTATGTATTGACTGCATTGGGCTTGTACACCTTCTCGGCCACCGATCCCGAATACCTCGTTACCGTGCCGCTTTTTGATGAAGTGAAATGGAAGACGAGCACCGGTAAATTGCTCACCATTACAAAGTCGGGCAAGAGCAGAAAGCTCACCGGCATCAAGGTGAATGGAAAGGAGAATAAAGGCTATTTCGTTTCCCACGACCTGTTCAAATACGGTGGTAAAATAACCGTCACTACAAAGTAAACTTTGATACTGTATTAACATTGATTGTCATTTCGAACGAAGCGGAGTGAGAGGGCTGCTATCGAAGCATCCGTGTATTCTTCTGTATTCTGTCTCCTGTATTCTGTATTCTTTACTACTTTTACCGCTCCATGGAGCAACTTTTACAACACCTCAAAAACTTTTACCAGTTAAGTGAAGCGGCCGAGCAGGTGCTGCCCGATTACTTTACCAAAATGGTGCTGCCCAAAAATGAGCTCCTCATCACGCAGGGCAAAATCTGCAGGCATTTGTATTTCCTGGAGCAGGGTTGCCTGCGTGGCTATTACGACCTTGAAGAGAAAGAGAATACCCACTGGTTTGGTTTTGAAAATGATTTTGTCACTTCTTTTCACAGTTTCATTACCCAGCAACCGGCAGTAGAAAACATTCAATTGATAGAAGGCTGTGTATTGTGGGCCATTTCAAAAGACAGTTTATTCAACCTCTTCAACCAACACCATGAAATAGAGCGGCTGGTGCGCATTGCCTACGAAAAATATTATATACGACTGGAAGAACGTTTTGTGAACGCCCGCTTCAAGACCGCTACCGAGCGTTACCAGGACCTGTTGGAGCAAACACCCCATATAATCGACAGAATACCATTGGGATACATAGCCGCTTACCTCGGCATATCACAGGAGACACTTAGCCGCATCCGCGGCAGGCTTTAACATTTACAATGCACCTTTTTGACGCTTGTCAAAAAAAGGACCGGGGAGGGCTGGTAGTTTTGTTGCCATAAAACAAACATATGGAACCCAAGAACCCCATGCAACCTTCCAACGCCTTTATCGCCGCCTCCTGGATAGCCCTCCTGGCAGGTATGATAGCATTCAATATTGGTTTGTGGAATGCTCAAATGGAACTCAATGAAAAAGGATATTACTTTACCGTTTTGATGTTTGGTCTCTTTTCTGCCATTTCTGTACAGAAGGCGGTACGTGACCAACTGGAAGGTATACCTGTCACCAACCTCTATTATGGTATTGCCTGGTTTACCACCCTTTTATCAATCCTCTTGCTCACCATTGGGTTATGGAATGCCGACCTCACCAAAAGTGAAAAAGGTTTTTATGCCATGTCTTATACCCTCAGCGTTTTTGCCGCCATTGCCGTGCAAAAGAATACCCGCGATATGAAAGCTGCGCAAAAAGATGATAAGAGCAATACCGGCATCAATACAGAGAAATAAGAGTGCCTGTAATTAATGATTATTGCATAGATGATCAGGGAGCGTGTATCAAATCATTGGTACACGCTTTTACATTGTAAGATGCATCCGGAATCCCGGTTTCCTGTGATCCTGTTTTTATTTCATCAACCACTTCCTTCGCAGCAAGACCCCGAATACGGCATGCTGCATCCGCCGCCACTGCTGGAACCCCCGCTGCCTTTTCTCGTTGTTTGCAAATTACATCGGGAGCTATCAACTCCTCCCGCTCCTGTGGGAGGATGGGGGAGGCCGTCTGCAATATCCGCATCACCCCTCCCGGCACCCGCTCAAAATGACCATCCTTACCCTGTCTGTAGAAGACGATACCGATGGCTTGCAACAGTGCTTGTCCCGGCCGGGGGGTGAGCGTTTGCTCCAGGAGGATAGTTTCCTCTATAAATTCCGACAACGATATATAACCTGTTTCTTTATAGCTCCAGTCCATACGTTCTTTCTCAAAGTGAATGGCAGCACCATTGGCTACCACCTTAAAATGGGTTGCACCTTCCGGGGCATTGATCCGTTGTTGTGGATCAAAGGCACGTATTTCCACTTTCATATAACCCGTATCGGTATCCATCGTACTGGCCGGGCAGGCCATGAATACATTGCTGAATGGCTGCTCTTTCCGGAAGCTAAAATCTTCCAGCCATTCCAGTTGTCCTTTTGAAACCATTCTTTCTCCCCGGTCACTCACCGGGTCCGATTTCACTATTTTGCTAAGTAGCCCATTAAGCCTGGCCGATATTTCATTGTCGGCCAGTTTCATAACTTTTGTCAGGTTGTGCAGGCAGCCGCGCACCAACTTACCGGCTTTCGCCGTCCGGCGAAATTCTTTCGCATTCTCCAGGGTACGCTCAAACCGTGGGCTGGTAAGCACCTGCTCCCGGCTGGGGCCGCTCTTCTCTTTCAAACAATATTTACCATTGCGTTTGTAACCGGTAACACCACCGATTGACCCTGTAAATGGCAGGGGTCCAACTTGCTTTGCCATAGAAAAAACGATTTAAGTAAATTTACAATACCTAACCCTTACTACACTACGCTTTTCAATAAAGCAGGTCGTAGATGTCCGAAATCGACCTATTTTTCCAAAATCGACAGATATGTCCGATTTCGATACCACATGCCGGAAGAGCATATATGGGCAATACGTAGCGCATACTGGTACCCTTTGGTGCGGAAAGTGTAAGATGACACCGGAAGGAGACTACAATAGCTCATCCTTTGGTTTGATCAAAGGAATAGAAGTCCCGTAGCAGCGTCTGATCTGCAGGCAGGTAAGTCAATAGTAAACCATGGTCAGAAGAAGATCAGCAGTAGCCTGATAGTAGCTTAATAGTAGCTGTTTAGTAGCCGGGCGGCTGGCAGGTAAAAGTCCAAACCCGGTCTTTTGACCGGGTTTGTGGTATACGAAACTGATATGTTTAACTGGTTTCATTACTTTGCAACTCTTGTACAAATTAGATCAATATCAAATGATTGAGCATTAAGATCATCCACTATAAAGATAACAAATTAAGGCCCTTTTGCTGCATCATTCGTAGTAATTATATACGCCGTTTTAAACCAGGCCGCTGTTCCCTATTCTAATTCCAATATCATTGATTTCGGAAATGGCTAACCGATAGCGGAAAGATCAATTCCTCGCTATCCATGTCCTGGCAACTGCCAGTTCCGGCCTCTTGCTTCCGGTACTGTCTGCAATGGACAGCAGTTGCTGGTAATACTGATCCGCTTTGGTTTTATTACCCGTTTTCTCCGCAGCCAGTCCCGCTCCATACAACCCATTAAACCGGTTGGGATGCTTCTTCAGGTCTTCTTCATACGCTTCCAATGCTTTTCGGGGTTCATTTATTTGCAGCAGCAGATCGCCTAAGAATTCACGGGCAGGGATCACTTCACCCGGCGTTACAGGATGTTTTTCGGTTTTATCTTCCAGCTCAGCTGCCAGTTGCATACGTGCCAATGCTTCCGTTTTATTGCCTGCTTTCCAATACATCCAGGCTTCACCTGTTTTGATCTGTATATCCACCTGGTTGGCTTTGTAGGCATCTTTTTGTGCTATCAGGGTATCATGAATCCGATTGAGCGCCTGCAATTCAGTATTGGCGGCTGCTTTATTGCCGGTGTGTAGGGAACCCATCAGGCGGGTAAAGTGTACCATGGCCTGTGGCCAGGGAAAGTCGGTCCATACAAGGTTGGCAGTGGGTGGCGCCAAAACCGCCGCTGCTGCCCATTGTTTGTTTTCCAATAAAAAACGTGAAGGGATGGCTGCAAAGGCATAAGCCACTTTGAAATTTGCCGGATGCACTTCCTGCATGGCCAAAAGCTTGTCCAATTGTTGTTTGGCCTGCTCATTGGCACCTTTTTGAAGGTAGGCGTAAACGAGGTAGTCCATCCCATGCAATTCTTCATCCCAATGCGGCTTGCCGATGGCCTGTGCATAGCACTGAGCAGAAGAAACGGAAGCAAGATTGGATTGAATGTCTTCATCCCATAATCCCAGGCGCGTAAAAATATGAGAAGGCATATGCAGGGCATGTGCCGAAGAAGCTGCCAGGGAAGCGTATTTTCTGGCGGCCGGTAAGGCTTGTGTAGCCAGCTCCGGTGCATCATAGGTATGAATAAGGTAATGCACGATGCCGGGGTGATCGGGTTGCCCCGGATAAAGGGCCTTCAAAATTTCGCCGGCCTTCCGTTGTTTTTGAAAGGTCTTATCTGTGGGATCAGCAGCTGCATCCAGGGCCAATGCATACAAGGCCGCCGCCTCATGATCATCCGGGTAAGTGGTATGCAATTGTTCCATGGCTTTCTCAAAGTTGATACACCGGCTGCGATGGTCTACTTTATCCCAGTTGGTATAAAATGCGCTGATAGCATCAATATAGGCAGCTTCTTTATCCGATACCTTCGGAATGCTTTGTGCAATGGCAATGGCTTTACTGCCCTTGGTAAGTTCGGCCACAGAAGGGGGCGTCCACAGCGGATGAAAATTGCTCATGGCTATTCCCCAATAAGCCATTGCGCAATCGGGTTGTTTATCAATTATGCCGGCAAATACTTTCTCAGCCTCGTCATATTCAAATGAATGAAGCAATTTCACTCCCAGGATAAAAGCTGGCTGTATAGAATCGGGACCCGAAATGTTGAAGGCAAGGGAACCCAATTGTTGTGTGGCTGGTCCGCAAACAATCAGTGCTCCTCTTTTAAGGTTCAATGCACCGATGCTTTCCGGGGAAGGCGTTTTACTTTTTTCCTGGCAGGATAAAACTGTCACGCAAAGGAAAATGACCAACGCCCGTTGTAAGAAACGTACTTTCATACCATTTGACATTTTAGCAGTGAATAAACGGGCGGATTAACGGCAGGGAAGATATTCTAAAGATACAACGGTTCCGGGAACCAGGATAGATTATTACAAGTATACAAGCGCAGCTTTTCTGATAGCGGTTGTTCAGGCTATACACTTAACAGAAAATCCAGCTGCGCACCCGGTTGCACGGCTGTTATTTGAGGCTGACAGCGTACCTTAGGCAAACTGCCTAAAGCAGTACATTCATCAGCATGTTTACCGAAAAGAAAACGATCTTATTACTCTGTACTTTATTGATAACCGCCGCTTCCAGGGCGCAAGTGCTGCAGCCTGCCACAAAGCCCAATGCGGCGCAGCAGGCCATGATCAAACGCGGCTATGGCATGTTCATTCACTTTGGCGTGAACACTTTTGCCGATGTAGAATGGTCCGATGGCACCATAGGCTGGCCCGCAGCTACCGTACAGAGAAGTTAAGGCTGAAGATCACCAAAGCCACCGCACCACCCTCCATACATGAAATGAGTGTGATCGATATGCCTGCGAAATAAACAGCGGTGATACCTTTCAGATAGATAGCTATCTTAAAAGCAAGCGATACTCCGTAGGCGAGAGCCCAACCGTCTTTTTGAATAGCCGCGAAAAGGAAGACAGGTCTTCGTAGCCTACTTCCATACACACATCATCGATCGGGGTGGTAGTGGTTTCGAGCAAGACCCTTGCTTTTTCCAGCCGCTTTTGTTGTATCCATTTGCCGGGTGTCATGCCGGCTTCTGCCATGAATTTACGGTGAAGTGAGCGGGGAGAGAGATGCAGCCGCGCCGCCAGGAAAGGTGGGGAGAGCTGTGCAAGCTGTGTACGCAGGTATTTTTCCAGCTCCTGCAGGAAAGGAGGTGTAGATGCCAGGGTGGTTACCTCGCCCAGGTCGTACGGACTTTGTGATGTTCGGGCCGGCGGCAATACCATCAGTTTACGCGCCAGCAGCAACTCCTTCGAAAAACCTTTCTCTTTGAGTAAGGCTGCCATTAATTCAAAGCCAGCATAGCCGCCACCCGAAGTAAATAATTTGCCGCTTCGTACCAACAGGCGCGCGGTATCCCATTTTACCTTCGGAAACAGATCGGCCGCCAATGTCTTCAACCACCAGGATACCGTAGCCTTTTTTCCATCCAACAGTCCCGCATAGGCCAGGAAGAAAGAAGCTCCGCAGGTGGCTGCCAATATTGCTCCATTCCTTTGCGCCTGTTGAATGAGTGGGCTTGCCTGTCGGTATTCCTTTTTCAGCAGCCCTGCATCCGGCTGCAGTTCCGCGCCGGCCCCTGCCAGCAGGAGCAATACATCTATTTTACGGCTGGTACGGGTTTGCGTAGCGATGGTGAGGCCCGATCTTGACCGGGCGCTTTTGCCAGTGGCAATTACTTCCAGTGTAAGTACTTCTTTCTTGCTCACTTCATTAATGGCGCCGATCATTTCTATAAGAGAAGCAGCTACGCCTGCATAAAAATTCCGGGGCAGGTACAGGACAAAATGCATACTGGCAATTTTTGCACAAAGATTGTCAAAACCGACACAGGCGCCAAAATTGTTTGGCGATAGCTTGCATACATAAATATCAACACCAATGAAAGCGTTAATTTTTAACCAGGTGGGCCATCCCCTGGAGGTAATACAATTGGGGCAAAAGGCCCTGCCTGAACCAGGACAGGGAGAAGTGCGAATCCGCATGGCAGCAGCTTCCATCAATCCCGGCGATTTTCTTTTTGTACAAAACCTGTATCCCGAGCCAAAACGTCCGGTGTTTCCCGGACAGATTGCCGGTAACCATGGTGCAGGATGGGTAGACAAAGCAGGTGCTGGTAGCACCATGGCAAAAGACACCCTGGTATTCTTTAGCTATTACAATACCTGGGCCGAATACGCCATCATACCGGCAGAATGGCTCATCCCGCTGCCTGCTGGTTATGAACTGGAAAAAGCGGCACAAATGGTGAACCTTATAACGGCATACGACCTGGTACAGGAAACTGGCGTAGCGCCCGGCAACTGGCTGGCTATTACGGCTGGTAATGCCTCGGTATCTCTGATGGCTGCACAATTTGCCCGGGCCAAAGGCATCAGGGTATTGTCGCTGGTAAGGAAGACGCATAAGGATATAGACCTTACTGCACTGGGCGCCGCTGCTGTTCTTGAAACTGAAAAAGTAACGGATATCAAAACTGCCATTCAGGTTATTACGGAAGGGAAGGGGATAAGCGGTATCATCGACAATGTAGGCGGCCCTGTAACAGGCGAACTGATCCGCTCCCTCAACTTTGGCAGCCAGGTGATCATCAATGGCGGAATGAGTGAAGAACGTTTTACGCTACACAATTTTGATATCCTGCTCAGTGGTTTGCACATGCGATCTTATGTATACCGTTATTTCTTCGATCCGCCGCCGGCAGCTGATGCGGTATTCCTGCAGGAACTGATTGAACTGGCTGGTCGTGCAACCTTCAAAGCGCCGGTGGGTGGCTGGCATCGGCTGGACAATTTCAAAGAAGCACTGGAGGCTTCTTCCCGGTTTCCGCAAAGCGGCAAACATTTCTTTAGTTTTCAATGATCTCCACCTAAGCCCTGTTCAAACGAACGGGGCTTTTCAATAGATGTGAATGGAGCGGTTATTCATTACCACAGTGTACCACGTTAACCCACAGGCCTATGTGCTGATTTTGGTATTTTTATTCCTTTTGCCATAAAACCAGTCAATAATAGATATTTATTTGGTTGTATATGTGATTGCACTATACATTTATAGCAGTCATCCAATATTCACTATTAAACTTACAGCTATGCAAAGACTAACCAAGGTGTCCATCTACAACCTGAAGGACCAACTGGTGGCAAACGATTTCACCGGAACCCTCGATCAGCAATTAAACAATTCCACTTTTGAATCTCATCTGAAGCTCGACGGCGAACACACCAACCATTTTAAAGCAGGAGAAAGTTATTTTGCAATTGGTACTGCTGAGAATGGCAGGCCAGTAAGGTCTGAAACAGTAGTGTGTAAAATAGCCGCCCCTCATCCCGAGTTTGAGGGTAAACTAAAGTTGCCTGATCCGGGAAAAAGTAAGGAGCCTGCACCTGCGTCAGGTAAAGGTTATATGGAGATCAATTACATTAACTATTCCGGCACAAGTTTCGATCTTAGTACCAATGGCTCCCACCTCCAAAAGGGAACGGGGGGATTGATCACCGCACCAGGACCTGTTTTACAGGCTAATTCAGGGCAAGAATCTATGAGCGCCGACCAACTGTTAAGCGGCTTAGAACATGGCGACTCACTTATCTGGCTGTGTTGGCAGCAAACAGGGTATTACAGTTTCGGTATAACGATAGAATATCCTGTACAAGTGTTACACATTGGTAAACGTCCCTATTGGTTAGTCGCTTATAATGGAGGCGGCTGGACGTTGTCGGGCAGCGACCCCGCCTATCCATATACTTTTAGTACATCAGCCATTCCTTATAATATTGTGGCCACACCCACCTCCGAGCATACCAGTTTGACCGTTCAGGTTGTTATCACAGATCTAAACAGCTAATTATGGCTTTTTTATTAGTTACTTGCCCCACCAACACCCAGTGGGTGTGTGAGGTAGCAAATACAACGATCACGTATAATTTTTGGGGTGCCAGCCTGGAGCAGCAAGCTACCAATGTACAGGCCTTTGCAAACGCCATGTCGATGAATCAAGCCAATTATTGTGCGTCTTTTCTTGACGTTCCGGACGGCATTAGTGCAGGCGAAGTATCCCAGGAACTTTTCGGCACCACCGATGGCATCGTGTACGGTACCAAAGTAGCTTATACGGCTGCGGGAGGAGATGTATTAATGGACGCGTTGGCTGAGGCAGGTCAGGCCCTGCTGATGGCCATAGGGGTATAAACCCCTGGAAATAATACCGCTTGTCAGTAATACCGGCCATAAACCGGTTTTACCCAACCATATTAAAAAAATATCCGTAATTTTTAATGTGTTGAGGGCGCAATGCTGCCCCATCGAATAGAGTCTAACAAGAGCATTTTCTCATATTAGCAGTTAGTTTTGGTCAGCCTGGGTGTCTACCCGGGCTATTTTTTGCCTATCTTCGCCCCTCTTTTTTCAATATGAAATACTCTCAATGGATTGGCATCGCTGCCGCTGTAGTACTTGTAGTAGCCAGTTTTTTACCCTGGACCTTCCATCCCGATCTCAACAAATATTTCACCGGGTTCTATTCTGAGAACAACAATTACGGTAAACCTGGTAAAGTGTTTATCGTTTTGGCAGTGGTAGCCACTATCTTCTTCCTGGTGCCCCGTATCTGGGCCAAGCGCTGGAACCTGTTGATCGGTGCCTTGACGATGGCTTTTGCTATCAAGAGCTTTATCGTGTTTTCCGGCTGTTACCGGGGCATTTGTCCAACCAAGCAGATCGGACTGTGGGTCATGCTGTTGGGTGCGGCAGGCATATTGGCCATGGCCCTATTGCCCGATATGAAGGTGAGTGAGCCAAAGAAATAATAACAACTGTTAGCGCAGCAGTGTGATCATCCCTTTTTCTTTTACATCTTTTTGTGGGGCGCCGGTGAACCGGTAATGGCAGATCCATACATAGGAGCCAGAGGGCTGAGGAATGCCTTTGAGTGTGCCGTCCCAGCCTTTACGTATATCGGTCGTCTCAAATACTTTAACACCCCAGCGGTTGTAAATGGTCATGCTGAATCGATCGAGGCCTCCGGAAACCACTGGTTTGAATGAATCATTGCGGCTATCATGGTTGGGAGAAAAGGCGCTGGGCAGCACCAGGTATTGTCTGCACCATTTGGTGCTTACCTGGATACTGTCGCGGCTGGTGCAACCATTTTGGTCTGTTGCCTGTACCCAATAGGTACCAGCCTGGCTGGCACTGAAAACAGGATTAACTGCGCCATTCTGCCACTGGTAATTGGTAAAATCACTTCCCGGCGAAAGCAGCACCTCGCCGCCCTCACAGATCAGGGTATCCCTGCCCAGGCGAATGAGCACCGGTGATACCTGTATCACCGCTATGGTGTCTCTGTAAAAATGACCACAATGATCTTTTGCCAGTACATGATAAGCCCCCGGTGTCTTTATGCGCAAGCTGGCATCGGTTGAGCCATCCTGCCATAGGTAGGCAGCGAAACCTGTGTTGGCATGCAGCCATTGGTGGACTGTATCGCACAAGGGAACATCGGGGCCCAGGGTTACGGCGGCCGGGTTATCAAAAACAGTGATCAGGAGGCTATCGCTTAATACTTCGCAGGTGGTTGCCATATAGCTATACAGCTTTACTGTACCTGCTTTTCTGAAAACGATCTGCACGGTAGAATCGGTAACGGCTGTGATCTGTGCAAAAGCCTGGTCGATGGCCCAGGTGGCTGGTTGTATACACTGGCCACTCCGTTGGAGTACATAGCTCATTGTATCTGAACGGAGACAAATACTATCCTTTCCATCAATGCCTGTAACGCTACAGGGAACAGGGGCGCACTGTTGCGTAACCGTGAAGGAAAGTCCGGAGCTGGCAGATAGTACATCGGCAGTTGCAAAATTGATGAAGTCAGACACATTGTTCCAGTTGATGGTACTGGTGCGGATGGCAACATGATTGATGGTATTGTTCTCGTCATCTACCCGGCAGCCTGGTGTGGTGCCGTTGGGTGCTACTTTAATCACATGGATCTTCCCATCGGCTCCTGTTACGGGGTCATAGTAAGTGCAGGCGCTGATATAAGTGCCGTTGGTGTATTGCTGCACATTGGCCGCCACCTGCATAATGATGCCTGCAAAATTGCCATAGGCCTTTTGCCAGTCGAAGGCGCCGGTGCTGCCCACTTTGTACAGGTAATAACTGTTGCCAAAAGCCAGACGGCCCGCAGAAGCAATAAAGCCGCCATCGATGGTTGGCGCGATGGATGACCAGGGATTCAGGTCATGCCTCACCAATTTTTGATTGCTTAGTACACGCAAGGATGGATCCAGCTGCACAATGCCTTGTTGTTTGGTGTTGAAATTGCTGCCATCGATCAATTGGATACCGGCCATCCATCCCTTGGCTGTTTTAAATAACTGTGTACCGTAGGTACTCCTGTCATCTGAGACAAAACCAATGGAAGAAAGGATATTGCCGGTTTGCTGATCGATCCTGATGATGCTTCCATAATACTTTTGTTCGAGGCTCATCCAATAGTCGGCGCCCAATACGAAGGCGCCGGCATCCTCTACTACACTGTGAAGGTCCGTCCCTTCGTACTGATATATTTCTTTGCCCCAGATCATATTGCCATTGCCATCTGTTTTTACAATGAGGCCCCTTGCTGCGGGAAGTACAGCTTGTGTGGTCCCGGTAAAAGCAAATCCGCCATCTGTTGTTTCGATCACATCACGTCCTATATTCTGGTAAAAGCCCTGAGAGGCAAAGTTTTTTGACCACAGGATCTCACCAGCCGCATCCAGTTTTACCAGGTAAATACTATAGCGGGTATTGAATGAATTGGAGGCGCCAATAGCAATATAGCCGCCATCCCTGGTGGGTTTGATCTTTCTGAATTCATCGTATTTGCTGCCACCTATTCGTTTGGCCCATTGGATGGAGCCGGCTGCATTGAGCTTCATTACAAAAGCATCCATGGCAAGGCTTTGCTGGTCAGGGTCATTAATCACCGGGTTAACATTGCCGGCAATGACCGAACCACCATCGGGTGTTGTGTGGATGTAAAAGGCGTTGTGATTGCCGGGAGCAGTGTAGGTTTTCTGGTAAGTAGGCAGGCAATCATCGGGTGGCGCCATCGCTGCTTGGAGCAAGGGCGCCTGCTGTGCCTGGCTAAGGCGGGCAATAGCTATACTCAACGACATGAAAAGGACAAGACGGTACATAGGGCTGCGTACGCTGACCGGTACATTGGTACCAGTGCTCTAATATACTCACCAGGTTCGTATATTAGAAACAATGCGGGCAATTCCACCCGCATTGTTTCTAATGTAATATGTCCAGGCTGTTGCCTATGATATTGACAGATTCGAGGACCTGTTCCCGGTTGATGACAAGCGGGGGAGATAAACGTATCTTATCGCCATGGGTAGGCTTGGCCAGCAGGCCGCCTTCTTTCATGGAGAGGCAAACGTCCCAGGCCGCCTGTGGATTGGGATGATCGATCACGATAGCATTCAATAATCCTTTACCACGAATGGTTCTAATATAAGGTGAGTTCAGTGCCTGCAATTCCTGGCGGAACAATTGTCCCATGGCTTCGGCATTCTCTGCCATCTGTTCCTCTTTCAACACGCTGAGCGCGGCCATGGCTACTTTGCAGGCCAGGGGCCCGCCACCATAAGTAGAGCCGTGTTCACCTGGTTTGATGTTCAGCATAATGGCATCATCGGCCAGTACAGCCGATACGGGCAATGTTCCTCCGCTGAGGGCTTTGCCGATGATCAGTATATCAGGATGCACGCCTTCATGATCACAGGCCAGCATTTGGCCGGTACGGCACAGGCCGGTTTGTATTTCATCGGCCATAAACAGTACCTGTGCATCTTCGCAATATTGTTTGGCTGTAGCCAGATAACCTTCGTCGGGTATTACTACACCTGCTTCGCCCTGTATGGGTTCTATCAACAAGCCTGCTACATTTTTGTCCTGTAAAGCGATGGCCAGCGCAGGCAGGTCATTGTAGGGGATCACTTCAAAGCCCGGCATAAAGGGACCAAAGCGATCGTAGGAAGAAGGATCGGTACTGAATGAAATAACAGTACTGGTGCGACCATGGAAATTATCGGCACATACCAATATTTTCGCCTTGTTGGCCGCGATGCCTTTTACATCGTAGCCCCAGCGGCGGCAAAGCTTGATGGCTGTTTCCACTGCTTCTACTCCTGTGTTCATCGGCAACACTTTATCATACCCAAAATATTGGGTGATGAATTGCGTATACTCACTCAATAGTTCACTGTGAAAGGCACGGGAAGTGAGGGTGAGCAGGGGCGCCTGTTCCAGCAGGGCGGCAATAATGGCCGGATGGCAATGGCCCTGGTTCACTGCGGAGTAACCGCTCAGGAAATCATAGTAACGCGTATTGTCCACATCCCACACAAATACACCCGATCCTTTGCTCAACACTACAGGCAGGGGATGATAGTTGTGTGCGCCGTATTTTTCTTCCAGGTCGAGGTAATATTTTGTTTTATCGGATAACATAGTAGTGGGTTGCATACAAATACAAATAAGGGTGAAGAAATGGGGTGGACATGATAACAGGAATACCCGGCATGAGGGATGCCGGCAGTGAGGAGCAACCTTAGTGGTTGAGCAGATCAAGGTTCTGCAACAGGAAATGTGTTATGTAGGTACCTGGTTTAATACCGTGCGATTTGAGTGCAAAGTTACACAATTTTTGCGGTACCGGGAAGCCTGGTGGCAAAAGGGGTGCAGGAAGGAGAATAGCTTAATGGCGGGCTGTTTATTTGATGCCGAGCACTACGCCATATAGCTGGCTTTTTTCAATAAATCCTACGTACCTGGAGTCTTGTGCGAAATAGCGATTGTCGCCCAATACAAAATAGTGGTTGGCTGGCACCTCCACCGGGCCAAAATCATCAATGGTCCAGGGGTGATTAAACAGGGCTTCAATTTCGGGGGCGGGGTATCTTTTACCTAACAGGCACCTTTCGAAAGGTATCTGTAGTCTTGTGAGTGTTGCGACCTGTGGTCGGCTCAGGTAAACAATGGCTTTGCCGCTGTCTGCCTGCATCGGTTCGTTGTTGCCGCTGAGGTTGAATCGTTCTATCACCTCCTGTGTTTTTTTAGCAGGGATCAGGTAGGCCAGGTTAAGGTTGGTCGAATCATCGGCAGATTGGCCATTCACATACAGGTTGCCGTCTTTTATTTGTATGGTGTCGCCGGGCATACCGCAAACCCTGTGTACGACGATCATTTTGCCCAGCATAGGATCGGTACGGTGGTAGGCAATAAAGTCAAATTGTTTGGGCGTGATAAGGTTGCTGGTGAAGAAAAAATCTCCGGGCTTTATTGCTGGTGCGCTGGAGCCTGACCGGGCAGTAGCATAGCTGAGGGCACCGGTTATCTTGCCGGCTACAAACAAGCCAACAACGCTGGCGCAAACAATGGCCAGGGTAATCAGGAGTTTTTTCTTTTGGAACATTTATCCCTTTAAGATATAACATTTATAGGCAGGAAATAAGCTGTCGGGCACTTTTCCTGCCGGGAAAATGCCATAAAAGCTGGAGCCGCTGCCGGTCATGGAAGCGTAAACAGCGCCGGAAGCGTACAAGGTCTCTTTGATGTGCCCAAGGGCGGGATGCAGGCGGCATACAGGGGCCTCAAAATCATTGATCAGGGTGTCTTTCCAGGAGCTTACAGGTTGGCCAATGACCTCGCTGATGGGCTTCCCGGGAAGGGCCGGTGTGATCTGTCCAAAGGCCCAGCCGGTATTGATATGCACGTCGGGATAGACCAGGAGGAATGACCAGGCCGACAGGTCAAGCGGAATGGAATGCAGCAGCTCGCCCCGGCCGGTGGCTATACAGGGTTGGTTGATAATGAAGAAGGGGCAGTCGCTGCCCAATTCTAAGGCATAATCCAGCAGTTTTTCTGTGGAAATACCGAGTTTGAACTTGTTGTTCAACAGGTGCAGGGTAAATGCGGCATCGGAAGAACCACCGCCTAAGCCTGCTCCCATGGGAATGGCCTTGTGCAGGTGCAATTGAACCGGTGGTAATTGGGGATAGTCTTTTTTCAGCAGGTGCCAGGCTTTTACGCAAAGATTATCGGCTGTGGCACCTTTTACAGGCAGTCCGGTCAGGATTAGCTCCATAGCTTCAGGCTGGCCGGCATAAATGGGCGCCGCTGTGTTGCCGGCCCTGTACTCCTGGTTGCTGACAATCTCTACGGCATCACGCAGGGGGAGGGGATAGAACACTGTTTCCAGGTCGTGGTACCCGTCCGGTCTTTTGCGGGTGATGTGTAAACCGAGATTGATCTTACAATTTGGGAAAAGGATCATTACCGGCCTCTTTTACGGCTATTGATCTCATCGCGTATAGCAATGGCGCGGATATAATCTTCCTGGTCGAGCACCTCGTTGAGCAGGGTATTCAGCTCTTCCAGCGTCATACCCCGGAGGTCATCATGGGCGCCGCCGGTTTCAGCTGCTACTGCTTCTTTGGGTTGCTTTTTCTTGCCGGTAGGATCTTCCATTAAGATACCTGCGCTTTCGAGGATATTATCGTAGGTATAGATCGGGCAACCAAAACGAACGGCGAGTGCCAGGGCGTCGGAGGTGCGGGAGTCTATTTCTACCGTATCATGTTCACTTACGCACACCAGTTTGGAGTAAAAGATGCCTTCCTGCAGGTCACAAATAATGATCTCCGACAGGTCTATGTTGAAAGCATTCATGAAGTTCTTCATCAGGTCATGCGTCAATGGCCTGCTGGGGTGCATTTTCTCCAGGGCCACGGCGATGGCTTGTGCCTCAAAACCGCCAATCACAATGGGCAAGCGGCGCAGCCCATTTACTTCACCCAATACTACTGCATATGAATGTGTTTGGGTAATGCTGTGTGACAGCGCAACTATTTCCAGCTCAATTTTTTTCATACGAAAGCACGAAACTAAGGGTTTTTTACTTAAAAAAAATGCGGTTGTAGCTCAACCGCATTTACAACTTTTATTGTATATGAATATTAAATTTACGCTATTCCTTTTACTTTCTTCACAGCTTCTATGATTTTAGGCACTACTTCAAAAGCATCGCCTACAATACCATAGTCAGCGGCCTTGAAGAAAGGCGCTTCAGCATCTTTATTGATCACCACGATCACCTTGCTTCTGTTGACCCCGGCGAGGTGCTGGATAGCACCGGATATACCGATCGCAATGTAGAGGTTGGGTGCAATGGCCAGGCCTGTTTGTCCTACGTGCTCATGGTGCGGACGCCAGTGCACATCGGCTACGGGCCTGCTACAAGCGGTAGCGGCTCCCAGCAGGTGGGCCAGCTCTTCCACCATACCCCAGTTTTCGGGTCCTTTTAATCCGCGGCCGCCACTCACTACGATCTCTGCTTCACTGAGGGGCACTTCGCCGGTCACTTTGTTGACGGCGGTTACTTTTACCTTCGAAGCTTCTACGGTAGCATTCAAGGGCGCTACCTCAGCAGTACCTTCTCCGGCCACTATCTTGTAAGAGTTGGCATTCAGAGAAATGATCTTGATGGGGGAGCTGAGTGCTATATTGGCAAAAGCCTTGCCGGAGAATACATTCTTTTTTACAACAAATCCATTGCTGGTATCGGGCAGGGCTACTGCGCCTGATACGAGGCCTGCTTTGAGGCGGGCGGCCAGGCGGGGAGCAATGGCTTTTCCATCCACATTGTTGGAGAAGATCACCACAGTAGCGTTGGCAGCTGTTACGGCCTGGGCTATCACTGCGGTGAATACCTGCGCATCAAAATGGTTGAGGGTATCATTGGCTACATGGTGTATTTTTTTGACACCATATTTGCCCAGTGCGGCCAGGTCTTCTGTTACGGTACCCAGCACTACGCCTTCTGCGGTGGTGCCCAGTTGTTCTGCTACCTTGGCGCCATAGCTCAGGGCTTCCAGTGATGCTTTCTTTACATGGCCTTCGGCCTGATCGATGAATATAAGAACTGACATAAGAATTTGACGATTTGAGATCCCGCCGGGCGGGACTGGTGATGAAATGTGGAAAGGATCAGATCATTTTGGCTTCTTCGTGGAGGAGCCTTACCAGTTCTGCCGGGTTATCAGCAGGCACCAGTTTCACACCTGCTTTGGCAGGAGGAAGCTCAAAACCTACAATGGAGGTGAGGGCTTCGGTAGCTACTGGTTCTATCACTTTCAGGGGCTTGGTGCGGGCGCCCATGATGCCTTTCATATTGGGGATCCTTTGCTCTGCCATTCCTTTCTGACAGCTTACTACAAGCGGCAGTTGTACTTCACATACTTCTTCACCACCTTCAATTTCGCGGGTAATGGTGGCGGTGGTGCCGTTGAGGTCAAACTTAATGGCCAATGAAATATAGGGCAGGTTGAGCAGTTCTGCTACCATGCCTCCGATGGAAGATCCATTGTAATCGATGGTCTCTTTACCGGTGAAAATAAGGTCATAGTTTCCCGTTTTTGCTATTTCAGCGATCTGGGAAGCGATATAAAAACTATCGTGGCTATCGGCATTTACACGGAAGGCCTCATCACCGCCCAGGGCCAATGCCTTGCGGATAACGGGGTCGGTATCTGCGCCGGCAACGGTTACCAGGTGCAGTACGGTGGAGGGGTCTTTTTCTTTTAATTCAATGGCGCGTACCAGGGCATACCATTCGTCGTATGGATTGATGATCCATTGTACGCCATCCTGTGCGAATTTCGTATTGTTATCTGTGAAGGCTATTTTTGCCGTTGTGTCCGGCGTTTTGCTGATACAAACTAAAATCTTCATAACGTTTATTTTTTGTAGCCCTGTCC
This sequence comes from uncultured Paraflavitalea sp., assembly GCA_966211765.1. Classification (GTDB taxonomy): domain Bacteria; phylum Bacteroidota; class Bacteroidia; order Chitinophagales; family Chitinophagaceae; genus Paraflavitalea. The sequence goes on along the minus strand of CBIHOV010000043.1, from coordinate 47,591 downwards.
CTATTTAGTTATCAGGGGGTATCGATGGTTGTTTATGCAACCAATCGTTATACAAATATAAGTGCCGCAAAGATAGTTTTGAAATATTTAATGGGGGAAAAAGATGGAACGAATTGACAAACTAAAAACATTTCTGGAGAAGAGCCCCAATGACTCTTTTTTGAAACATGCGCTGGCATTGGAATATGTGAAATTGGGGGAGGAGGCAGGCGCCCGGCAATTATTCGAGGAAATATTGACCCAGGACCCTGCTTATATTGGTTCTTATTACCACCTGGGCAAGCTGCTGGAGCGCACAGGGGAGCTCCAACTGGCCATCGAATGGTATGAAAAGGGGATGGCAGCGTCCAAAGCTGCGGGCGACCGGCATGCGTACGGGGAATTGCAGGGGGCCTATGAGGAGGCGATGGATCTGTGAATAAATATATATACCATGAGTTTATTAAAGCGGTTTGTTGATTATATACAGGTGGAGCACCTTTTTGCTGCAAAGGATGTTTTGTTGCTGGCGGTGAGCGGCGGAGTAGATTCTGTGGTATTGGTTGAGCTCTGTCACCAGGCAGGGTATGATTTTGTGATCGCGCATGGCAATTTTCAACTGCGGTCAGCGGAGAGTGAGCGGGATGAACAGTTTGTGCGTGGGCTTGGCAAAAAGTATGGAAAAGAAGTGTTGGTAAAACGATTCGATACCACCACCTATGCAGCCCGGCAAAAATGTTCTATACAGGTAGCGGCGCGGGAGTTGCGGTATGAGTGGTTTGAGGAGATTCTGAGTCGGCAATCGGTCCCGCCAACGGGCGGGAACAATCGGCAATCAGATTCGACGATTAGTGGCGGCAAGGGAACGCTGCACTCAGTATTTCCTACTCATATTCTTACAGCCCATCACCTGGATGACAATATCGAGACGCTGCTCATGAAATTCTTTAAGGGAACGGGGGTGGCCGGATTGCGGGGCATCTTACCTAAGCAGGGGAAAATTGTGCGGCCCTTGTTGTTTGCCAAAAAGGAAGAATTGCTGCAGTTTGCGCAAGAGCACCAATTGGCCTGGGTAGAAGACAGCTCGAATTTACAAGATAAATATGCACGCAATTACCTGCGCCACCAGGTAGTGCCATTACTGCAAAAGCTCTATCCGGAAGTAGTGGATAACCTGGCCAATAATATTACGCGATTCCGGGAGATAGAAGTACTGTATCACCAAACGATAGAACAACATCAAAAAAAGTTGCTGGAATACAAGGGCAATGAAATACATATACCGGTATTGAAACTGAAAAAGTCAGCCCCGCTGTCTACCCTGGTATATGAGATCGCCAAACCTTATGGTTTTTCTGCCGCGCAAACAGCCGACATTGTTCATTTGCTGGACAGTGAATCGGGCCGGTATGTAGCTTCGGCCTCGCACCGTATTATCAGGAACCGCAACTGGCTCATCATTGCGCCGGTGGCCACGGAAGCGGCTGATCATGTTCTTGTAGAAGAAAAAGACAAGTCAATAAATTTTGCTGCGGGCAGTTTGCAGATTAAGCATTTAGCGCCAAAGGACCAGCAAGCGGCGCCCGCTACGGATGGGAGCCACTGGCAACTGCCTACTGATCCTGCTATTGGTTGTATAGATATCCGGCACGTTCAATACCCACTTATCCTGCGTCGCTGGAAGGCAGGTGATTATTTCTACCCACTGGGCATGCAGAAGAAAAAGAAACTGGCGCGGTTTCTCATTGATCAAAAAGTCTCCAAAACCGACAAGGAAAAAGTATGGGTAGTGGAAAGTAATAAAAGGATTCTGTGGGTAGTGGGCATGCGTATTGATGACCGGTTTAAGGTCACTCCATCCTCTCATACCCTGTTGACCCTGGAGTTTATCCCAGGTGCAGGTAATCTTTAACCTGCTCAATAAACATACGCACCACCGGGTAATCTGAAAAGACAGCGGATAGTATAACCACGAAGACCATTCCGTACAAAGCTCCCCAAATATGCGCTGAGTGATTGATATTGCCTCCACCGCGTTTATCGAGGTAAGAAGAAATAGCCAGGTAAATGAAGCCGAAAATAAAGCCTGGAATTTTAATGCCCGGAAGAATGATCAGGCCGAGGTTGGCCATGGGATTAAGTAAAATAAAAGCAAAGATCACGGCAGACACTGCACCGGAGGCTCCCAGACCACGATAGTAGGAATCATCCTTATGCTTTGCATAGGTGGGTAGTAAACTAATGCCCAGGGCTGATATATACATCAGCATATAAAATAGTTTCCCTTTTTCCTGGAACAGGGTGTTGGTGAAAATCTTTTCCACAGTGTCTCCAAACATGTACAAGGCATACATATTAAAGATCAGGTGCATCCAATCTGCATGGATGATGCCGCTACTGAAGAAGCGGTACCATTGCCGCTGGTGGGTAACAGCTGGCGGATAAAAGATAAGGTCGTTGTATATTTTGTCGCTGGACAATGCCGAGATAGATACAAGCGCCGTTATAATGATAATAATCAGGGTAATACTCATTGCTGTTGCTATTGGGCTCAAATCTAATCAAAAACCTGACAGTTTAGCACCTTATTAACTATGGTGGTATTTTTCGTTGCGGATAATGCTACAGGCGCGGTATACCTGCTCGGCCAGTACCAGTCTTACCAATTGATGCGGAAAAGTAAGGGCCGACAGGGACCAGGTATAGTTGGCCCTTTTCAGCACGGCTTCGTCGATGCCGTAGGCTCCGCCAATCAGGAATACCAGTTTTTTAACACTTTCATTGGCCCTTGCCTGGATGAATTTGGCCAGGCCCTCGGAGCTGACTGATTTACCCCTTTCGTCCAACGCCACCAGGTAATCGCTGCTATCGAGCCATTCCAGGATGGTTTCGCCTTCTCTTTTCTTTAGGTCCATCTCACTGAGCATACCCGCATTTTTAGGCACAGGGATAATGGTCCACTGTACGGGGAAATATTTTGTAATGCGACCGGTGAAGTCTTCTATGCCGGCGTTTACATAGCTTTCGTGTTTTTTTCCTACTGCCCAGAAATGGATCTTCATGGGGCAAAAATACAGAATAAGAATACAGAATACAGGACACAGAATACAGCATAGGAAAATACTGTTTCTTACATGCTTTAAGCAACCTTCCGATGTATACCTCTGATCTTGAGTGCCCCTATTCCTGACTGGTTTTGGGTTTGGCTACTTTAACTCTTTTGGCTTTGCTTTTGGTGGCACTGTCGTTTTCATCGCCCAGCAGGCGTCCCCAGGGTTTCAGGTCTTCTATGCGATCGAAGATGATCTTCAGAATAGCAATGGCAGGTATGGATAGAAACATGCCGGAAATGCCACAGAGCAGTCCGCCCACGATCACGCCCACAATTGTCATCAGGGCATTGAGCTTTACCTTGGAGCCTACAATCTTGGGCATGATGATATTGTTGTCGATAAACTGCACGATGAGCAATACAACCAATACCCAGAGGGGCTCCCTGATGTCGGTAGAGGTAGTGAGGGTGATGATCATACAAAAAATGGAAGCAATGAGCATACCGATATAGGGCAGTATATTCAATATGGCGGCGAATACGGCCAGGAAAATCGCGTATTTAATACCGAGTATAAGGAAGCCTATGGAATTGATAGTGGCTACGATGATCAGTTCAATGATCAGTCCTACCATATAGCTTTGTACCACGATCCTTGATTCGTTGAGTATGGTAGCTACCTCGTTTTTTGGTGTTTTGCTGAACACATCGATAAAGAATTGCCTGATAAGGCCACGATAGTACAACAACAGGAAAGTATAGATAGGAAGCAAAGTAAGGCTGGTGAGCAGACTTGTGATGGAGGAAAAAGTACTGCCGATGGCTCCCTGACCCGAATTTTTCATAGATGCCAGGAAGTTGTTGAACATGTCTTCCTGTTCGCGAAAGCTAAAACCAAACTGCTGCCTGATCCAACGCTGCACGGTATTGAGGTGTCCGTTGATGCCTTTTTTGATCTGATCGAAATCATTCAAAAAGGATGCGATCTGCGAGGAAAGAAAATAAATGATGCCCCCTGCAAAAAGCGCCGCCACCAATAATGCCAGCAGGATAGCCGGTACCCTTGGTAATCCTTTTCGCTGCAAAAAATTACATACCGGCATCAGCAGTATGGCGATCAGCATGGACAGGGCAAAGGGTACTACCAGGTCGCTGCCAAAGAAAATAAACAGGGCAATCAGGGCCAGCATCAGCAATACCATGGTGAACCGGAAGTAGAAGGGTTGTTGTTGTGTCATTATAAATGGTTAGGTGTCAGAAGATTTACGGTTAATTACCTATTCCGCATCAATTCCTGTGCCCGTGGCAATGGTTTTGCATAAGCTGCCTGAAAACACTATTTATGAACCGCATTATTTATAGTATTGCTCTTTTGGGAATGGTCACAAGTTTGTCGTCCTGTGAATTGATCGGCGGTATTTTTAAGGCAGGTGTGTGGGTAGGTGTACTGGCTGTGGTACTCGTGGTGGCCTTGCTGATCTGGATCATTGCCCGCATGGGTGGCAAAAAATAAAAAAAGCCGCCGGCATGCAGGCCGACGACTTACTTGTTGATTCGCCTTTCCTCTATCTGATAATAATTGATTGTTTGGCTACGATGCCGCCATCGCCGGTAATGCGGATCATATAGGCGCCGCTAGTTTGTGCAGCTACGGCATTCAGGCCAAGGCTTTGCCGTCCTACTGACAGTGAGCGTTGCTCTGTTTGTGCAATGCGTCCATTCATGTCTACCAGTTCGATCATTACACGACCCACTTTCTTATTGCTTTCAATAAATACCTGGTTGCTTTCCACGATGGTGGGATAGATCCGGATGGCATCGGCCTGCTGTATGGATACCGCAACGATGGCTGAATAACGTATGCTGCCATCTTTATCTGCCATGGCCAGGCGGTACCATGTTTTGCTGCTGTGCACATTTTGTTCTGTATAAGTATAGGATTGCACCTGGTTGCCCGTTTTGCCTGCTACCTGTGCCAGGTCACGGAAGTTTTGCGCATCCGTGCTTTTCTGAACAATGAAATGATCAAAGTTTACTGCATCCGCTGTTTTCCAGTTCAGTGCTACGCTGTTTGTATTAATCACTTTAGCGCTCCAGTCAATAATAGTGACTGGTAAAAGTGAGAGTGGGGCGTTGGTATTGACAGCGGCAAAGGAAAGGCGGTTATCTCCACCGTTCTCATAATACTCCAACACCATATCGTAGATGCCATTGAGGTTGTTGATGGTGAGGTTGGTGATCTTGTAGGACTGGGCCTGCCATTCATTAATGACCCAGGTAGCACCGCCATCCAGGCTAAGCCGATAACCGTCATCTCCTCCCACGGTAAATTGGTAATTACCGGTGAGTGCAGTGCGGGAACGAAAGCGGGCGCTGAAGTTTTCAGTGGTAATGCTGCAATTGCTGGTAGCGAAAGCGCCATTGGAACTGCCAAAGTTCTCATCAAAGTCCATATTGATACCATTGCCCTTGTTGATAAAGCCCCTGTATTGCTCAAAATTATTGCCCTGGTACAGATAGCCGATCCAGGTTTTGCTGGCGCCATAGGTAGCAGTATTGCCACTGCCGGTGCAGATGCCTGTTACATCAAAGGTGACGCGGTTGGCGCCAAAGTTCTCGTAGAACTCCAACACCAGGTTGTAGGTGCCGGCGGTGAGAGCAACAGAACGTTGCTCGGTTGTATAACCCTGGTCATTCCAGCGGTTGATGAACCAGGTAGCGCCGCCATCCAGGCTCAGGCGAAATCCGTCATCACCACCTACGGTAAAACTGTAATTAGAATCTGCAAATGTTTTGCTGAGCCTGAAACGAACACTGAAAGTGTCAGTATAAATAGCGCAACCATTGGTTGCGTAATTAGCCTGGTTGCCGCCGAAGCTTTCATCAATAGATGGGTTGGCAGCGGTTCCTTTGTTTACAAAGCCTTTATAGTTGTTGAAATTCTTTCCCTGGTATACATAGCCTATCCAAACATTGTTGGCGCCATAAGTACTCTCATCTCCCTGCGGTGTGCAGGACTGGGCAAACACATTGGCTGTTGACAGCAGGATGGTGAGGGTGAAGAAAACGGGTTTAAACAATTTGTAAAAAGGGTACATGACATATTGATTTGGGTACAATATGAATGAGGCCATCCCTGTGCCAGAATACAGATGGTTACTACCCAGGTATTTATGGATGGTGGCGGAAATGATTTATTCCCAGTGAGGGAATGGCATTATTAAAATGAGATTAATTGTTATAAGTCAATTGTTAGGTATTAGCTGTTAGCCTTTAGCTGTTAGCGCTTTCGCTTTGCATGATGAGGGTATTATGATAAGGTATAAATAAATGACCGGGCTTGTTGGTGTAACAGGCCCGGTCATTTTTATTAAGAAGGGTATGATCAATTACAGTACAGTCTTTCCGGACAGTGTAATGGAAGGATGGCTATTGGGTGCATGAATGGCATTGAGCACTTCGAAGGGGAGGTCAATGGTATTCAGTTTGTCTTTTGTTTTTACTTCCAGTACCACCTTCTCACCGGGTGCAATGGTTACCAGGTCTGAATGGCCATGAAAGGTATACTTCGATTTATTCATTAAGGTAAAAGCTGCGCTGGCAACATTTTCGATCTCCACTTTCAATACCGTTGTTTTGGCTGTATAGGTAGCGCTGGTGATCTTCAATGATTCTTTGAGCAGGGGCAGGAGGTACTCGTCTCTGCCGATGAGGAGGTCTTTGAAGAAAGCTACCGTCCTCCTGTTCATCAGGCCTTCTTTGATGCCTTCGATGGAAGAATCTTTGGCGAATACGAGGGTGATGGGGCGGTGACCTCCCTGGGGCACGCCGAAGGTCCAGTCGATCAGTTGGTGCACATCGCTGGTGCCCATGATGGTCAGGTTGTTGTCGAGGGCTATTTGCAGGGCTTCATCAGAATAGCTGTTGTCGTTGACCACTTCGATACCATCGAGCAGCTTTTCTTTGATGAGCATTTTGTGCATGGGGGTGAGGGTGGAGATACCATCGGGGCGTTGGGCTACCCACATAGGGTGATTCCAGAAGGTGAAGGCATTTTGCCTTTTGGCTTCGCGGAATACGGCAACCGAATCATCCACCAACATTTTATTGGCATCTTCTATAAAGATGGCATTGTTGTGGCCGGGGGGCATTTTGCGGGTGATCTCTGATCCGCGGATGATGAGGAGGTGGTGGTCTTTGGCTTCTTTGAGGGCCAGTTCGTAAGAGCGGTTGCGGTCGGGGTGGGGGATATCCGCTTTGTGTGGCTGGTATTCGAGGTGTTCGGTGAGTGAGATGGCATCGAGCCCATCTTTCAGGGCTTCTGCTACCCGGATATCGGGCCATACGGCGCCATCGGAGAATACGGTATGCATGTGAAGGTCGCATTTCATGACCTTATAGCCGGGTACATGGGGAAATTGAAGGCTGCGGCCCATGCGGTGGCTATGCGGGCCTTCCTCAGTTTGTGCGATTGCTGCAAAGGATACGAGTGAAAGAACCAGGGAGAGCAATTTGTGCATTGGAATGTATGTTTTAAGGGGCAAAAGTTAGGGCAATTTTCATGACAGGTTTATTAAGTATGCATTATTTATTACTGCTGGTTTTTGCGGGGAGGGTGGTACAAAAGGGTAGGGCTGTGTGGCCCGGGGTAATTTCGCAACAGGCTGTTGCGAAATTGAGGTGGATAGTTAACCCGTTTAAAGATATTATTATTCAATAAATTGCCGCCTTATGCAATTGACGAGTGAACAGCAGGCTATTGTGCAATCGACGGGGGATATCCGGATCAATGCGGTAGCAGGATCGGGTAAGACTACTACCATTATGGAGTATGCCCGGGCGCGGCCGGATAGCCGCATCCTGTACCTGGCGTTTAACAAAGCGGTGAAACTGGAGGCGGCCCGCAAATTTGCAGCGCCGGGGCTTGAGCATGTGAAAGTGGAAACAGCCCACTCGCTGGCCTATAAGCATATTGTGTTCAGGCATCAATACAAAGTGCGGGCGCAGGGTTATAAGACTGCAGACATCGTTTCATTGCTGGGACTGCCGGGTAGTGGAGAGCGACATGCGGAGCATATACTGGCCAATCATATTAATAAGTTCATATCATACTTCTGCAACAGCGACAAAAAGCGGGTGCAGGACCTGAATTACCTGGACATTGTAACCGATAAGGCGGCAAAAGCATTTGTGACGACCTTCTATGACCTTATTGAACAACAAACGCGCTTGTTCCTTGCGAAAATGGATAAGGGAGAGATCGAAGTGATCCATGATTTCTACCTGAAGAAATTCCAGTTGCTGGGCGCGCGCCTTCCTTATGACTATATCTTGTTTGACGAGGGGCAGGATGCTTCTGCTGCAATGCTCGATGTGTTCTTTCAGCAAACTGCCACCAAAGTGATCGTGGGAGATACGCATCAACAGATCTATAGCTGGCGATTTGCGGTCAACTCCCTGGAGAAAGCCGATTTCAAGACCTATCAGTTGTCCAGCAGTTTCCGGTTTGGACAGGATATTGCCGATCTGGCCGTGCGTGTACTGGGATTCAAAAAATGGATCGACCAGGAGGTGGTGGTGTCCATCAAAGGAGAAGGCAAGGGGAAGGCGTTGCAGTCGAAAGCGGTGATCGCCCGTACCAACCTGGGCCTCCTGCTTGCAGCCATTGACTATGTAACAGAGGGGAAATTAAAGCGTATTTACTTCGAAGGGAATATCAATTCTTATACCTACGCCGATGAGGGTGCTTCCTTGTATGATGTGCTTAATCTTTATAATGATAAGCGGGCGCTCATCCGGGATAGTCTTATCACTAGTATGAAGGACATGAAGGACCTGGAGGAGTACATTGATAAAACAGAAGACAAGCAATTGTCGATGATGGTGGAAGTGGTGAAGGAATACGGGAACCAGATACCGGCCATTCTCAAGTCTATCCGTGACAAGCACGTAAAGGATGAAGACAAGAGCAAGGCTGATATGATCTTTTCTACCGTGCACCGCTGTAAGGGCATTGAATATGATGAGGTGCAACTGGCAGATGACTTTATTACGGAGGAAAGGTTGAAGAAGATCAAGGAGGAAAAGAAGAAGGAGGACATCAATGTTTCCAAGCTCAATGAGGAGATCAACCTGTTGTATGTAGCAGTAACCCGTGCTAAAAAACACATTTTTGTACCGGATGCCATGATGCCGGAAGGCTTTCCTTTTTCGGCACAGGTAAGGGCGCTGCTCTTCCAAAAGGAAGCAAAGCCTGTCGTTGCAGCTTCTGTGCCGAAAGGCAGGAAAGCACCTGTAAAAGTGTCCAGGACAGCGTTGACGAATCGTAGCTTATCCTATGAAACCGTGCAGGATGATTACCAGCAATTGTATACCTCCTGGACGAGTGAGTTGGATGATGAGCTGACCATTATGCATGGTGATGGGGTCAGCCTCTCAGCTATGGCTGATCATTTTGGCTGTACGAAGGGCGCAGTGCGGGGCCGAATGAAGAAGCTGGGATTGGAATAAATAAATATAAAAAGCCACCTTTCCGGTGGCTTTTTTATAAGGGTAGGGACTACGTGTAAACGGGAAGTTATTGGGTCAACTCTTCGAGCTTTGCTTCCAGGTCTTTTCCTCTGAGGTTTTTCGCAATGATCTTTCCTTCTTTATCTACCAGGAAACTGGTAGGGATCGATTTGATGCCATACTGTACCACGAGGTCGCTCTTCCAAGCCTGGAGATCAGACAGGTGGATCCAGGGCAGCTTGTCGGTATGAATGGCTTTGATCCAGGGGGCTCTTTTATCATCGAGTGAGATGGCTACCACTTCAAATCCCTTGTCGTGGTATTTGGCATAGGCCTTCACGATGTTGGGGTTTTCTTTCCGGCAGGGTCCGCACCAGCTGGCCCAGAAATCGACGAGTACATATTGTCCCTTGAAGTCCTTCAGCCTAACCTTCTTGCCCGTAGTATCGGTAACGGTAAAAGAAGGTTTAACGCCAATGGCCGTGAGGGCTGCTATTTTACGATAAGCAGTGACCTGTTTGCCGTAGGTACTGTTGAGGGCGCCTGGCTTCAGCAGCTTATAACATTCCTCAATCTTCATGGGATTGTTGTAATTGACAAAACGATCCTGGATCACGAATGCCGATACCGGTGAGACGGGATTCCTTCTTACAAATTCAGTAAACAGGCTGTCTGCTTCCTGTCCTACTTCATCCCATTCCTTTTTGGCCTGGCGGTAAACAGCGGAATCTTTCGTCTTTTCAAACTCCATGAACTTATAATGGGGAGATGCTGCTTTATCGTGGATCTTACCAAAGATCGCGGTGAACTCCTTGTAGAGAGGATGTGTTGCCGAACCGGTTATCTGCGGATCCCGGAAAGTAGTATCAGTATTGATCGTGATGGCGGCGTTCTCTACAAACAGCGGAATACCGGCGCGGTATTTTTCGGCGCGGATATAATGCCAGTAGGGACCGGGTGTTGTGCCTTTCAGTACAAAGACGCCGTTCTTCGATTCGGCAGAGTCAAGGAATTGTTCGCCTTCTACGGAATGACTGATGTATACTTTCTGATCGGCCAGTCCTTTTATGTTGCCGGTGATCGTATAACCTGCTGTCTTTTTTTGTGCCATAGCAGCTGTGCCGATAAGGGCGCAAAGCGTAATCTGTGAAATGGCTGCGATTTGCCTGTTCATAAAATGGTTGATGGTTTTATTGAATAATATAAGGAGGTCTTTTTTTGTTTATCCTTTATACCGCAGGTCGATGACCTTGCCGAAGCCGGTGTATTCTTTTATAAATGTTCCAGTGGTAATGGCGCCGGTATTGCTGATGGTGAAGCGATACAGCTTGCCTTGCGTGCCATTCCAGGTAGCGACGAGCATTTCGGGTCCGCCGCGGAATCGGATATGGGTGATGTTCTCCCCTGCCGGGAAGCTAAAGGGCTGGGTACTGCTGTTAGACGTTACTTCGTACCGGTAAAGCTGGTTGCCGGCTCCATAGAAGATGTGCGGGCTGGTGGGGTTGGAGGCAAAGGCGGTGCCCTGCTCTATATTGGGTGCGTTCATCGCCTGGATGAAGGAGGTGAGTACGTAATCGGTGGCGGAGAAAGTGATGCGCAGCAGGTGACGCTGACCGGCATCGTCTTTCAGGATGGTGTTGTAGGCGCGCACGATATTGGACTCATCCATGTACACGAGGTCTTTGCCCAGGTTGTTGAGATTGGCAACAGTGCTCACGGTATCCGGAAAGTTGTCGAGCCTGGTTGGGCGCACGATGTGGAAGCGTCTGTTCTTCTGATCGAACACGATGGGCCAGCTGATACCCTGCCAGGCTTCGGGCGCTGCTTCGTAGTCGGGGGAGTTGTTGGCCATGGCGAGGGCGCTGCCAAACTTCTTGGCGCCGGGATAACCACCCATTTCGGAGATATACACTTTGCGGTCGCTCACGAAGGTACCGAAGGAGGCATAGCCGGGCTGGTTGGGGTAGGTCCAATAAGAGATACCCTGAGGCTTGAGCGCTGCCGGCGGATTGAAGAAGAGGGCCTGCAGGTTGTGTTTCTTCTTCAGCGTGGTGTAGTCCAGTTCAATGCCACCATTGGGATGGTAGATGAAGAACTTTTTACCGGCCGATGAAATGGCATCATCTACCGAAGGAAACGGTATATCCATACGAACGGGCGTGCCGCTGCCCATGGCGATGCCGGGATTGGTTTGTGCGAAGATCTTGTGGTCTACCACGTCGCCGGGAAGGATCATGGAGTAGTCGCCTCCGTCGGGCAGGTCCTGCAGCACCACCCATCCCGTAGCGAAGCGGTTCACCACCTGCACATTGAAAGTATATAAGGCTGATATCTGCGTAACCGTATCGGTTACTTTATAGGCCATGCGGTAGCGTTGTCCCAAAGTGAAATTGGGAGCCACGATGGCGATCTTCAGGTTACGGCTTTTGGATACTACGGTGCGCGGTTCGGCATAGGAAGAGGTCGGACTGTTGTCGAATATCTTCCACTCGTAGCTAAAGCGGCTTTCGTCTTTGCCGAGGGTTTGGGTGATGACCGGCTCGATGCGCAGGGTGTCGGCCTGGTTCACATTGAGGGTGCCATTGGCCTCGATGGCGCTGATGGCCACAGAGACGGTGTTGGTGTCGGCATAACTGTAATTGCCCTTGTCTTTGTAGCAGCCTGTGGCAGCGAGCAGCAGGAAGGCTGCCAGCAGCGTGATATATAGTGTTTGAATCTGTTTCATGCTTAATGTTTTTGGCTTAGGGGAAGGTTACAGGTTGACCGTTTTCATCGATGAGGGGGCCGTTGGCGGCTTCGTAATCGCGCAGGGCATTTTTGGCCGTGCTGGTCACGAAATTCATGATGCCCGGTGTGCGGTCGAGCCCGGAATCCCAGGAGATTTTGCCTGTAACGAGGATGACGAACCGGAATTTTGTTTCCGAATAGGCGCCCAGGTAGGAGGCGATGCAGCATTCCCAACTGGATGGCTTCAGCAGGTAATCATTGATGGTGATCTTATACTGCAGCCTTGTTTTTTTGTTGAGGCTGCTGGCATAATCATCGTAACCGGGCTTAAAGTCGGCCGATTCTATCACAGAGAAGTACACATTCAGCAGACTGTCCTTGAGTCCCGGTCTGCGGTAGATGGTTACAGGCACTACAGCCTGGTATTCATTGGCCGGCATCACCAATGGTCCTACGCTGAAATGGTAACCGGCTTTGGCTGTGCTGGAATCATCGACCTGCAGGTTGATGATGCGGTCGCGGTTGACGGCGGTGCCCATGATGCGGAAGGTGAGGGGTACGGTGGTAGTCTTTACATCATCGGGCTGTACAGCAAATGAATAGATGATGCTATCGGGATTGGTGACATACTTGGTGAAGTACACACGTGGATCTTCCTGGTATTTCAGTTCCTGCGCCTTCTTGCAGGCTGCGAGGAGACCTACTGCGGTGATGAATGAAAGGATGTATGTTAATGTCTTCATTGTTGTTGGTTTTATTTTCCGAACTGGATTTCGGCCAATGGGAAGGGGAATACATATTTGACTTCCGACATGGGGTTGCCCACACCATCGGGTATATTGGCGGTGTTTCTTCTCTTGTAGAAGAAGAAGGCTTGTCCTTCGCCGTACATTTCCTTGCGGAACTCTTTCATGATCTCGTTGTCGAGGTTGGCCGGGGTGATGGCGGCATCGAGCGCAGGAAGGAGTCGGGCCGCTCTAAGCGTATTGAGATACGTAACCCCTTCTGCGGCTGAGGGTGCTGCTTCTGCTGCGATGAGGTACATTTCGGAGAGTTTCAGGTTGGGCACCAGGCGCTGCTTTACGTTGCTGAGGTTCTCTACCAGGTATTTTTTGGTGTACACGACACTGGTAGTGACCTGCGTCCAAAGCCGGCCCAGATCCACGCGGCGGTAATCGGCTCCATAGCCGGTAACGGTGGTTTCATAAAGAGCGTCGAGTTTAGCGCGTGTGCTGAACAGGTCGCTGGTTTCGACGGATACGCCGGTTTGTTTGAAGAAATTATCGGCATTCGTTTTCAAGCCGGATACGTAGATCGAGAAGATATGCTCTTTCGTGAACGTGATGTCCGAATTGATATGGGTGGGATCGGTATTGAGTTCGGCCGTAGTGATGAAGCTGAACTTTTTACTATCGATCACTTCTTTGGAAAACTGCAGGGCTTTGGTCTTATCGCCTTTGTAGAGATAGAGGCGGGCGAGGGTGGCTTTCACGGCCCAGTAGTTGAGGTGATTTTGACGATACATCAGGAACAGGTCGAGCGAAGTGGAACCCTGGTTGAGTGCTATCTGGTCGATATCTGTATGGACCGACAGCAGTTCCTGGGCCTGGAGCAGTTCCTGTTCGCATTGGTTGAGTATCTCCCCCACGGTCTTTTTTTGCTGGGGAATGACGGTGAACTGGTCGAGGTAAGGGATGGCTGGCTTGCCTGCATTGGCGCCCTCGAGGAAGGCGGGGGCAAACATGCGCAGGAGATCGAAGTGGAGGAAGGCGCGCATGCCGAGTGCTTCTCCTTTGATGATTTTGTAGGCATTGCCCTGGATGGCGCCATTGTCAACGTTTTGCAAAATGTAATTGCATTGTGCGACGGCGTTGTACATGCCGGCCCAGATATTGTTGATATTGACGCGGGTATTCTCGGTGCCGTTAACGCCTTCATTGAGGAAGTTGTAGCGGGCGGTTTGGCCATAGACATTATTGGTGCTGGCCTTGTTCTCATAATACTGCGCCAGTACATCGAGGGTGCCAAAGCTGGTATGGCGTCCATAGAGAGAGTCCGTACCGGCTTTCATGTACACCCCTGCCAGCGCTTCTATGAAACCCTGCTGGTTGCTGAATTGTTTTTCTTCCTTGACAATGGTTTGCGGATCGACGGCCAGCCATTTTTTGCAGGAGGATAGCGATCCTGCTGCGAGGGTGGCGGCGATCATATATGATACGTAAAAGTGCTTGTTTGTCATGTGCTTCAATTAAAAGGTGGTTTGGAATTGAAGGGTGTAGGTATGGCTGAAGGGATAGAGGATACCTCTTTCCCGCTTGATGGTTGACAAACGGAACAGGTCGCTGGTGTAGAATGTCAGCTTGGTGTTCTGTAATCCCCATTTCTTATTAAACTTTTCGGCGAAGCGATAGTAAGCCGATAGGCTTTCGCAGGTGAGCAGGTTGTCGTCCTGCACAAAGCGGGTGGTGAGGCTGGTAGCTTCGGTGGTGAAACCGGCTGCATTGATGAAGCCTTTGTAGAAGGCGAGGTCGCCGGGTTTCATCCAGCGCTCCTGGTACACGCGGCGATCGACGTTATAGAGTTTATAAGAAACGTTCTCTACACGATCAACGAGTGTTTGGTTATAAGCCTGACCACCTACACGGAAGCGAAAGAATACATTGAAGCCAATGCCTTTCAGTTCGAGGTTGGTACCGAACACGCCTTCCACATCTGCGCGTGTGTCGCCGGCCACTACCTGGTCGCGCGGATCATAGACGTTGGTAAGCTTGCCTTCGCGGTTGATGTATATCTCCAGTCCGGTCGATGGATCGATGCCGAGCGAGGGTACGGCCCAGAGGGCGGTGGTAGATTGTCCAACCGCATAACGCGTAACCGGTGTGGTGGTCCTGGTGGTATTGGCGATCTTGTTGATCTCTTCGAGGGTATTGGATACCCGCTCGATGGTGCCGCGTACGTGCATCATGTTTACAAACACCGACCAGTTGTCGCGTGTGGCGGGACGGCTGATGATGTTGTAGCGGGCCTGTACTTCCCATCCTTTGGAGGCGATGTCGCCGATGTTCTCACTATAGAAATTGAAACCGCTGGAAGGGGCGGTGGTCACCGCGCCGATGCTTCCTTCGGTGTTTTCGATAAAATAGTTGGCGGTGATATCGAGCTTGTTGAAGATGGTGATATCTGCACCAATATTATGTTTGAGTGTTTTTTGCCATTGCAGGTTCTTGTTGCCATAACCGAGCAGGTAAGTGCCGATCACGCCGCGGTAATCGCGCCCGGTATAGTACTGGCTGGTAGGTATACCGAGAAAGCTGGCAAAGTTTTGCGAGCCGGTGTACCCTACGGAGTAACGCAACTTGAGGCGGTTGACATAGTTGAGGTTGCGCACGAAGGATTCGTTGTGCAGGTTCCACCCGATACCGGTAGACCAGAAGGGGGCGAAGGTATTGGACCTGCCAAACTGTGAGGAACCGTCGAGGCGCCAGGAGAGATCGAGCAGGTAACGGCTGTCGTAGGCGTAGCTGAGGTTGGACAGGAAACCTGCGAGGCGGCTGATGGATTCACTGCCGGTGGGTTTACTGCCATCGACAAAGCGGTTACCCAATATCGGTTGGCTGAGGTTGGGACTGGGGAAACCGATGACCTTATAGCTGCTGGTGCTGTATTTGGTTTCCTGTACGTTCACGCCGGCTGTACCGAAGATGAGGTGTTTGTCGTACCGTTTGTTCACATCGGCGGTGAGCATGCTTTCGAGGCGCGTCATCTTACCATAACCTTTGGTATAAGAACCTTTTTCAAAAGTGGGCGTAGCATAGAACGAACTGTGCTGTGCAGGCAGGAAGAGATCGGACTCGTCGGCCTGACGGGTATAGGCGAGCCTGCCCGAGATACGCATCCATTGTGTGGCCTGCCATTGCAGCTGCAGGTTGTTGGAAATGTTCTGGTAATTGCTTTGATCTTTGGAATTCAACTGTGCGTTGTACAAAGGATTGAGCGGGCGGCCGGCTGCCTGTCCGTTCAGGTTATTGTACTGATCGAAGTTGTTGAGCCGGGCGCCTACATTGTTCTTTACCTCTTCGAGATAAATGGCGTAGTTGCCGGTGGAGTCGTAGGGCGACCAGTAGGGGTTGAGCTGTGCGTATTGCTGGAAGCTGCCATAAGGAGAATTTACTCCTTTGTTGAAAGCAATTGAGAAATCATTACGGATATTGAAATTGCCATGCCTGTAGGCCAGGTAGGAGTTGGCCGTGATGTTTTCGCGGTAGGAGCCTTTCATTACGCCGGCGCGGTTCTGGTAAGTGCCTCCGATGCCGTATTGAACATCCGCAGAGCCGCCTTCGATATAGATATTGTGTTTGTGGCCGATGCCGGTGTGCAGGGGCTGTGCGAGCCAATCGGTATTGACGCCTGCTTCCACCGCTTTGTGGCGGGCGGAATAATAATAAACGAGGTTCTCTTCATTGCTGCCCCAGGAGTCGTTGTAGACGCCTACTTTCTGTTCGAGGTCGAGCTTTTCTTTTGCGTTGAGCAGATCGTAGCCGGATAGATCGGGTGTTTCCACTTCGAGGTTACCGGTATAAGTAATCCGGAGCTTTCCGGTTTGCGGGCGCAGCGTTTCTACCACGATCACGCCATTCGCCGCGCGGGAACCGTAGATGGCAGTAGCGGCGGCGTCTTTGAGGATGTCTACTTTGATGATCCTGTTCATATCGAGGTCGTTGATCCTTTGCAGGGTAGTTTCAAAACCATCGAGAATGAAGAGGGGGGTATTGGGTGAGTTGGCGTAGTTGAAGGGATTGGGCCTGCTGGTTTGGCTGAGATCTACCAGGCTGTTGCCGTTGCGCAGCACTACTTCCTGCATAGCGTTGGGATTGGAGCCGAGAGAGATATTCTCGGGTAATTGCAGGGAGGGATCGAGTGCGCGGAGGGCGTTGAGCACATTGCCGTTGGTTACTTTGGAGAGGTCTTCCGATGTAAAGGAAGAAGCTGCGCCGGTGAAGTTGGCCTTGGGGCGGTTGAAGATACCTGTTACCACCATTTCCTGCATGGATTTGGAGGAGGTGGTGAGTCGAACCGTGACGGTTTCACCGTCTTTTACGAGCTGGTCTTTCGTTTCATACCCTACAAAACTTACAATGAGGCGGTTGCCATCGATGGCGGTTATGGTGAATTCCCCTTGTTTATTGGTGGAGGTGCCCCGTTGCGAACCTTTGATCATGACGCTGGCGCCCACGATGGGCTCACCGGTCTTGTCATCGATCACTTTCCCTTTTACAGTGATGTAAACCACGTTAAAGGTGCGCGGAGCGGGTGTTGTTGCTTTCTCTTTAATGACGATGATGCGGCCAACGATCTCGTAGGTGAGCGGACCATTCTTCAGAGCAGCATCGAGTGCTTCCGTGAGGGAAGCTTTGTTGAGGTCTATTTGCGCGGGACCTGCTTTTTTGAGCAGGGCGCTCTCAAACCAGAAGTCGTATCCGGTTTGTTGTTGGATCGATTTAAAGACCTTTTCCAGCGGCGCGTTCTTTTCCCTGAGGGTTACTGTTTGGGAGTAACCGGTGGCTGCGACCTGGAGGGCAGTTGTAAGCAGTAGCAGGGCTGTCAGTTTCATGATCACCAGCGTTTTTAAGAATAGCCCCTTGGTACGCGGGGCTATGGTTGCGCGTAAATGCATAACTTCGATTAGTTTGGGTTATAAATGTCAATCTTCCCGGTTGGGGGATGCATGATGCGGCCGATAAACCGGATTCATTTCCGGGATCGGCAGGCAGCCTGAACGTATTCCGCTCCGGTGGCAGCCGGGGCGGATTTTTTGTTTACAAGCTCCTGTACAGAATTTGTTTATAAGGTTTATAAATGGCAAGTCAACCCATGTTGACGATCACATCGTAACCGTCAGCGTTTTTGCATCGATGGTGAAGCGGAAGCCGCTTAGTTCTAATACTTTCAGGAAATCTGATAACCTGGTATGCCGGGATAGGTCGGCCGTGAATCTTTTTTCAGGGATGGTTTTGGGATATATGATATCGACATCATACCAGCGGGCAACCTGCCGCATGATGTCCTGGATTGTTGCGTCGTGAAAGCGAAAGCGGCCGTTCTTCCAGGAAAGCACGGCATCAAGATCGGCATCGAAAGCCTGAAGGTTTGCCTGGCCAGCTTTGCGGTAGAGTACTGCCTGCCTGCCGGGAGTGAGCTTCAGGGCGACCATGGGTAAGGTGCTGGCCGTATCAACGGGGCGCATGGCTACGCTGCCCTCGAAGAGGGTGGTGCGGCTGGCGGATTCGTCGGCATAGGTGTTGATATTGAAATGCGTGCCGAGCACTTCTACTTCCCCTGATCCCGCTGCAGGGGTATGAAAGCGAACCTTGAAGGGTTTGTTGGCTATTTTTTCCACTTCGAAATAGGCTTCGCCGGTAATGGTCACCTGCCTGTCGGTTCCGGTGAAGGCGGTAGGGTAGCGGATGGAAGAGGCGGCATTGAGCCATACCTTGCTGCCATCGGGCAATATGAGCTTGAATTGCCTGCCGCGGGGGGTGGCCATGGTATTATAGGCAACGGCGGTCATGGTTGTGTTGGCGCTATTGGGTGGTGCCGTATAGATGACCTGACCATCTTTTTTGGTGACTTGCATATTGCCCTGTGTGGCGATATTGCCATTGGTGAGCGAGTCGAGCTCGACCGTGGAGCCGTCTGCCAGGGTAAGGGTGGCGCCCTGGGAAGCAGGTTGTTTATCATGCACCACACCTGCGGTAGCCACCTGGCTGGAAGTCTGCCTGGTTGATTGGCCGGGCCCCCAGGATAGCCAGGTAATGCCTGCCAGGCCTGCGGCAAGGGCCGCGGCGGCCGTCCACCTGACCAGGGTGATGACTTTTACCCTTTTCCTTTTTTGCTCGTGAATGTTAACGCGTTGGGCTATTTTTTGTGCAATGGTGGAAGGAACGGTACCTCCTTCCTGCAGGAGGATGATTGCTTCGTACTGTTGAATGACTGTTTGTTGTTCCCCTTCGGGCAGGGCCTCGAACCATTCGGTAAAATGTTGATAGTCAGCCTGTGAAGCTGATCCAGATGCCAATTTTTCGAGCAGTTCCTTTTGAGCCATAAACAGGTATTCGGATAGTACACGAACGAAGTAGAAGAATGGACACCCTGGTTTGAAAAAAATCAGGGATGTTTATGCAATGTCGTTGAATTAAGGGGCAGGAGATCGTAAGTGCGTAAGTGTCAACCTTATAGGAATAATATATTTGGTTTTTTACTATTGTTTTAGTATAATTTTAATAGCCAAAACTTTAATTTCTAGTAATTATATTTTACATTTGCTCTGTAATCGTACGTCAAGGACGTCTGAACGAAGGCGCAGCAATGCGTACCACGGATCACGATTGCAGTTAAAAGTACTTTTAAGGGCTACATTAGTAGCCCTTATTTTTTTGCGTAAAGGGTATTAACAAACAGCTTCACCTCTTCCTTGCCTGTTTCCCTGTCTTTCTTGTTGTGGACCGCAGCTACTAAGTGATAAGTACAGCCATTGATTTTCTTCTTAAAAAGCACACACTGTTTTCCTTTGCTGTTTTGGTTCCCTTTCTCTATCGTATCTGGACTGCTAAATATTTGAGGAATTAGCTCTAAATCAGCATCGGTAATGGTCTTCTGTCCCCGGGCTTCTTGGCCTGTCCCTGCTCCATGTTGCTTGAAAATATGAGCAATAGCATGGGTAGATAGTATCTTTAATGCCCCATTAGTACGGACAGTGGTTTGCTGATTAATTTGTTGCGCTAAAAAATTAGGGATTGTGCTAAAATTTATCTCCTGGTATTCGCCCTCGTTCTCGCGGGTAAACTTTATAAGTTCACCTATTTTGCTTGATTTGGTGGAATAAAATTCAGTCAATTGCAATTAGTTTATGGTGTGGGTTTCAGCTCCTTGCTCCTATTACAGTTGTTTATAATTCATGGAAGGTGGTTTCTTTGGATTTTTCTTTCGTGGGTTTTTCCGGTTGGGTCGTACCACTTCTACTGTCTTTCTAAGGATATTATCAAATGCTGCCAAGGCCCCTGCAATGGCCTTATGAATGAACATTTTGGGAGCAGAATCCGTCACCATTGCCAGGGCTTTGGTACGGTTCACTTTATAGGCATATTTGGTGGTCATTTCGGCCTCCTGTTCCTTCTTTAGCTGTTCTTCCAAGGGGAAGGCTAATACAGCCGTGGTGGTCATAATAAACACCTTAGCATAGAAGTCCTGCTTTATAGCCAGTGCTGTTTTACCAGACCATGCCTCCAGTTGTAAGCGGCACTTGTATAGCTTATAGCCCTCCTCGATATTCCACCTCAACCCATATAAGGAAACAAAGGATTCATAAGGCACCTTTTCTTGATCCAGCAGGGAAGTAATGAGGATTTCCAGACCGCCAGTTGGGAGAGATACTATTACAATACGGCAAATAAGTTCATCATAGAATAGCTTCATTTTTGGGAATAGCTGGAACTGCTGATTTCTTTTAATGGCAATAACTTTGTCTACTTCTCCGTCCTTCAGCATAGTTTTCACTTCTGGCCACCAATCTTCGCGCCCTCTTATACAGTAGTCAACTCCCTGTTGTTGCAGTTCAAAAGCTAAAGGGAAACCACTATAGCCCCTATCCATGATCACTAAGTCTTCTCCGGGTTTTGTTGCTGATAAATGCTTTCTGGCTAAATCTCTTTCGCTGGTATCGTAAGTGCCAATTTGTGCGTCCAGCGTGGTGAAGTTGAGAACATCATACAGCATAGAGATCCGTGCCATTGGCTTCTCTACATCTGCATTCGGTCCAACTAACACAGACCCAAACTCTTGTTCGATAGAAGGATGGTTTGGTAATACCAGCGTACTGCCATCAATAGCCAATACCCTGAACCCATTCCATGTTTGGTAAGGAGCTTCTTTATAGAAGTTGTCAATACCTACTTTATTCAGGTATTGAAAGGCTTCCCATTTGAGCTTTTTACGGGCATGGGAGAAAGCGCTTTTAGTCACCTCCTGGATAGCAAAATCGCCGCCCTTTACCTTCTGGTAAAAGCTATTCAATTCGCGCTGTATTGATCTTGATACTCCCGTCATAATTACGATAACAAGGTAGACAAATTTAAGTTTTCGTTCCCTAACAAAGGCATTCCCATTTGAGAATTGCCTTATAAATGATTCACTTTCAATTGTTGAAGCGATGTTCTGTAAATAACGCTCCCGAAAATCTCCTGTCTGTTGGTTACGGCTCATCTGGCTATACTTTTAATTGGATTTTAGCCCTTCCTACCGTAACTTTACAATAGAAAAGGTGGAGGTAATGGGGCTTGAACCCATGCGGCGAAGTTTCTAAGGCCCACCGCTCAACCTGATACCCCCATATTTTTCAACCTTATAAAAAAAGCTCCTGCGTCGGCAAAACTCATGGAGCTTTTTTTATTTAATTCAAGGTGAACACATTATCTTGTTTGTCTCTTACTATTCTTTTGAAAGGCTTTCCATCTCCATTCTCCTCAGACTTATATACACTCAATAAAGTCGATACGTTCTTTATCGTAGTCGTCTTGTTTTCAGCTAACCTTTTATCTATTGCTATTAACCTTTCTGAAATCTCACGGGAAGTAAGAGGGTCTTCACTATTGCGTAAAACATACTTGATCTTATCAATGATTGTGGCTCCTTGGTCATAATCCCCAATTCCATTAAAAGCCACCATAGCTTCAAGATTTTTCAATTCTTTTTCTATTTCAGTCTTAGCTGCCCTTAATAAGGTGATTTCATTAGTTTTCGCCTCTATCTCAGCCTCCATCCCGTTTAACTGCTCCAAAAAAACCTTTTTGAAAAGGGGGGCAGTAAGAGGAGTAACTGTAAGTTGATAACTCATGTAGGTCTACGTTTATGAATGCAAATCTAATGAGCCTCCTAATACCAGCCAAATATTTCTATTTACACCTCCTATAGCTGCTAAGCGAATTAGCAATTAACTACTGACCGCATTACTAAATTGTATTAGTATTCAGTTTTTTATACTTTTACCTCGACATAAAATATTGCGTTAGCTGATCCTGTCTTCAAAAACGACCAATTTAAGAAATACACAGGGACTAGCTCCACGTTACGCGTGGGTGCTTTGTCGTTTCTGTGTATGGGCGCTTGGTCGTGCCTTGAAGACGGGGCGGCTATAAGTCCCACGCTTTTTTATTTTAAATAGCCTATGCGGGACCATCGGCACCAATTACCTTAAAATGACCACAGTTAAGTACGCATGGCTGCGCTGGATCGGCGTATTGCCTATTGCTATTGCCGCCTATCTTATTGCCTACAATCTATTACGACTCCTTTCTTTGTTGAATGTTTTGTTTGAAGGGAAATCCCCTGACGGCTGGTATAACCTCTACATTATTCCAATTATCGCTGCTGGCGCAGCGGGATACGCTTTTGTAAGCAGTGGCGTATTTACTGCTCCTTATCATAAAAAGCATACTGGCTTAGTCCTGCTTATTGTCATAACATTATTGATAGGGGGAGCGCTCTTTGTAGTATTAAGTAAGGCAAGAGTAATGAGCATAATTGAAGTAGTCGCCTCCCTTGTGGGGGCAGTAATAGGGTTTTTCGCCATTGAAGAGGAATAAATGACAAAGGCTGCAATTACGCAGCCTTTCTTCGATTCTTGCTATCCCAGGAGAATGGTGTTTATGATTTTTTACGGGGTGTCTTTTTGCCTGTATTATGCTGGTTGTAAATCAATTCAAACATAATTTTCGCATCGACTTCAAAATAAGCACTTAACAAAAACAAGTCATTAAGCTTCATGTCCGGTACTTTCTCAATCATTTTATTCATTCTGGTAAAGTGGATTCCCAATTGTTCCGCTACTGTAGTTTTAGAGATATGTTCAAAGATTTGCTGGAATTCAGTGATATGACCACCTTCAATTAGAATTTTCACTGTCTTATATCGCTTATCCTTTACCATTATTCAAAGAAATAGCAAACTTATTAAACGGATGCTATGCACTACTCTATTATAAGTATATAACTACTAAATATGCAGTATAATATTGCATATTATGTAGTATTTGCATACATTTACCTAGTCAAGGCAGATACTTACGCGTTTTTGTTCGATACCCAACCACAGCAGCTTCACAGTACATTTTTTGCACAGGCGATGAGCAATTCCCTTCACAGGGAAGAACAATGGGAAATCAGAAAGACTCCCCGGTTAAGGTCTTAGTTAAGACGGAGGGTTTCCTTCATCCATGGGGGATCGTGGGGAAAACTTACCGTGACGCAAAACCAAGGCTGTGGGGGTCTTTTCTGCTTTAATCCGTACCCTTGTTTAATCAGCCAGAACGGAGGACAAAAAGCCGCAGTTCTGCGGCTTTTTCGTTTATGATGCGAAAAGAATACCCAGTTCAGGGTATTGTTATTGTAATAGCATGGTGGTATATTTATTGTACCTTGCATTTCCCTTTTAAACAATGCATCCTTATGGCTGACCTGAAAAAAGAGTTTGATTTCTTTATTTCTCACCAAGATGAGCTGGTGAAACGATATAATGGCAAATTCATAGTCATTGTAGGGCAAGCTGTCGTAGGGGAATATGACTCAATTGGGGATGCCTATGAGAGTTCCACTAAAAAATTCACACCTGGAACCTTTCTTATCCAACAGTGCCTACCCGGCAAAAACGCATATACTCAAACATTTAATAGCAGGGTCATTTTTTCAGAATGAATGTAACTATCAATTCTTTCACGCGAACCCTCCCAAGTATCGCTAACGAAATAATTACGGAATGTGGAGTTAGTTTACCTCACCGTCCGGGAATGGGGGAACACCCTACCGTCCTTCACACCAAAGGTTTATGGGACACTGGTGCTACTGGCTGTGTGATTACAAAAAGGCTTGCTACTCAATTAGGATTAACTCCTATAGGAAAGACTCAAACTCATCACGCTGGAGGCACGTCTACAGTAAATGTTTATTTAGTAAATATTATTCTTACTAATAATGTAGGATTCCCTTTCATAAAAGTAACTGAATGCGAAGAAACTGTGGGTAGATTTGATATTATTATTGGGATGGATCTTATTACAAGGGGAGATTTTGCAATAAGTAATAGCGGGGGTCAAACTACAGTTTCGTTTCGGACACCCTCGGTCCAACCAATAAAACTGGAAGAAGATTGTTTGCCAAAAAATATGCATAAAACCGATGTCAACGGGACGCCGATTATAGATCCTAAAACTTCAAGGAACGCTTTCTGTCCATGCAAAAGCGGTAAAAGATACAAAAACTGTCACGGTAAAGCTAAGTAAGTAGCTACAAAGTAAAGCCCTCCCCCCTTAATTCAACGACATTGGATGTTTATGGGTCAGGAGGAGGCAGATACTGACCATCCATTCTCCATGCCTGAGCAGGGCTTCTTTGATGAGCCTGGTGGCGGCATGCAGGTGTTTTTTGGCAGCAGAGCGGGAGATGCCCAGGGTGCGACCTATTTCTTCGAGCGTCATTTCTTGCTGGGTGTGGCATTCAAAGACCAACCTTCTCTTATCCGTCATTTGGTTGAGGGCCTGTTGGGCGGCCTTATTGTATTCTTTGAAAGTGAGGTTGGCTTCCGGATCGGTTGACAGGAGGGGCGTGGTGGTCATTTCATGCCGGAGGTATTCCTGGTGTTTTTTGTTTTTCCGGATGATGTCGATGACGCGGTTGCGGGTCATCCTTAAAAGGTAGGGTTCAAAAGCGGCGAGGGCCGGGAGGGTTTCTTTTTTGAGCCATATCTTAAAAAAGATGTCGTGCAGTATTTCTTCTGTTTCCTCATGCGATTGACGTACAAAGGGATAGACATAGCGGTAGAGCCTGGGCAGGTAATGGGTATAGAGGGTGGTAAAAGCCTGTTGATCCCCTGCTGCGACGCGTTGCAACAATAATTGCTCGTTATGTAATGGTTGGGCAGTCAAAGCCCCTAATATAAGGCATAATGCCAATACGTGGCGCCTAAAATCCTTTACAGCGGGAGATGGTCATAATCAGAAGGTGCTGAAATACAGGCGGGACGGGGGTTGATATTTTTTTAGTTAAATACCGGATTTTCATGAATTTCTGTTTGGAGGCAATGTATAATATCTTTATTTTTGCAGCCCATTTGAGAGAAATGGTACTTGTCCGAAAGGACAGGGGATAAAAAGGCCCCGTAGCTCAATTGAATAGAGCATTTGACTACGGATCAAAAGGTTTCTGGTTTGAATCCAGACGGGGTCACAAAAGCTTCACAGAAATGTGAGGCTTTTTTGTTGTGTAGCGGTGAAAGCTTGCTTTCACAAGCGAAACAACGAAAAAGCCCTCGTCACGCGATAGCGTGATGGAAGACTTTGAGTAAGGCCAATGCGAAAAGGATCACCGCAGGTAATCCAGACAGGGTCACCGAGTCGGACAGGTGACGGCAATATAGTCCCCGAAGGCACTTTGGAGTATCAATGGAAAACACACATATCATATGAAGGAGTTTATCGATAAATACTTTCAGGAGCAGGACATTCTTAAGGAATGCCTGCTCCTTGAATATTATTATGACGAAGCAGCCTCCACTTTTACCTGGGTGGGCAGACCGGGTAACTTTTTTGAGATAGACTGGTCTCGAAATCCGTTCTTTAAAGTGCATTTTACCGGTG
Source organism: uncultured Paraflavitalea sp. (assembly GCA_966211765.1). Lineage (GTDB taxonomy): Bacteria > Bacteroidota > Bacteroidia > Chitinophagales > Chitinophagaceae > Paraflavitalea. The sequence goes on along the minus strand of CBIHOV010000043.1, from coordinate 21,642 downwards.
TTCTTAATTACCTGCACACTTTTCCCGATCCAGGGGCTGGCAAGACCATGACCCACAACTACAGTAGCTTCTTTGCTGAAAAAAATACAGGCACCTACCTTGCGTACGGGTCTCGCCTTCAAACTGATGGGAATCGGTACCGGATAGAGATCGACATGACGTACGAATTAGGTTATATCACGTTCAGTTTTATGGATGTGGAAGTAGAATTTCTATTTACCAACTATAAAAAAGTAGGTGAAAACCATGTGTATTTTCATCCGGAAACCAACGTACCGATCGATTTCAATCACCCCTTTGGGCGGGTTGGTCGATTTTAAGCAAAGAAGACCCCCTCTACCTATTTGCAGAACACTATCAATTGGCTCTGAATACACCAAAAGCCGCCGACCACCAGAACATCAGGAAGTTCATGATGCACGGTTGGGGCGGCATAATAGGAAAATACATATACCGTATGAAGGAAATTATCGCTAAATACTTTCAGGAGCAGGACATTCTTCAGGAAGCCTTGCTTCTTGAACGGTATTGCTTATCTCGAATATCGTTACTAAAAAAGTGATATTGCTCTTTCCTCCCTTCAGTATACTTTCATCGGCGATAGGTCAATTACAACTAACTGGTGCATCAGGTTGATCAGAATACCGCCATGAACTACGCGACATACTAAAAGGAGGTTATCTAAATAAAAAATGCAGTTCACCAGGTCCTTTCCTTCATAAGATCATCCAATTGCTTTCTGGTCATGGGCAATTTCGAAGGATTATCTTTCAACCATTGCAAAAAATCATTGCGGATGGCATCGGTCCAGGAGGCATCGATCTGCCCGGGAGTGTAAGTGCCGGCTTTCAATCGGGTATGCCCAAATTCATCTTTCAGCGCAATGAACTCACAATAAACGATGGTCTTTTCTGCCAGGTGCGCCGGAATGAAAACTACCCCTTCTTTCTTTCCCAGCACCAAATCACCGGGAAGTGCAATTGCTCTTCCGATGCGGATAGGGTAATTGATCCCGGTCATGGTCACATCTTTCAGGAAGGAGGGGTCGAAACCCCTTACATATCCGGCAAATCCTTCGATCGCTTCCAGACCTTGCAGGTCACGCACCCCTGCATCGAAGATGACCCCTGTTTGCGTTTTCGCATAAATAGCATTGCCCAGATTGTCCCCGATCAGCGTACCATTGATCACTTTCGAGAAACCATCAGCTACATATACATCGCCCAATTGCAAAACATCGATAGGCCAGGAATTGGTGGCGCCGATCCGCCCTTCCGCTTTTCCTTTGGCTTTGATGATACTGTCCACATCCGGGCGCGAAGGCATGAATTGTGCCGTGACCACCCGGCCCACCAGCACTTTTTCGGGATGCACGTTCTTCCAGCCCGACTCGAATTGATTAGTATATCCCAGGTTCTGTAGATATTGCCAGCAATCTTCGAGGGAAATATGCGCCAGTCGTTTGATCAGGCTGTCGGATACTTTAGGTCTTCCGTCGGGAAAGCGTTCGCCCGTCCATTTGGCCGTGAGGGCGGTCAACTGCTCTTTGGGCATTGCGATCTGCTGGGCAGCTAACTTCCCTGCCAGCAGGAATACCGGTATAAAACAAAATAGTTTTTGCATGCTTTCTTTTTTTCAGCGGGTGTTTATTCAATGTCGTATAGTTAAGCAAGGTGTCAGATTTTATCCCGCTTCGCGGGGCTGAGCCTATCGAAGCCTTTCTGGTTGCCTTTATGTCTTTATGCCTCGTTGCCCCGTTGCCTCGATTCCTTTATGCCTCGTTGCCTTTATGCCTCCTTGCCTTTCCTCCTCAACCGGTGGCTTGCGGTGCCAGTAAGAGGCCAGGATCGAGCCCGTAACATTCATCAGCGGTCCGAAAATGGCAGGGGCCAGGCCCACGGTGGCAATCTTGCCCATGGCTTTCGCCAGTCCCGAAGCGAGCCCGCCATTCTGCATACCTACTTCGATGGCAATCGTGCGGCAATCCCGCTCACTCATTTTAAAGAGCCGTCCGCTCCAGTAGCCAAGCAGGTAGCCGGAAAGGTTATGGATCAACACCAGCAGTACCAATGCAGGACCGATATGTAACAAACTGTCGCGGCCTGCAGCAGTAATGATCACAATGATGAAGGCAATCCCCGCCATAGAGACCTTGGGCATGGCCCTGTCGAGCCAGCCGGCTTTTCCACTGAACAGTTTATTGAAGATCAGTCCGGCAAGGATAGGCACAATCACCATCTTGAAAATGTCCAGCATCATGTCTGTTATATTGATCTTGATAAAAGCCCCCGCCAGCAGGTTCATCAGCATTGGTGTTACGAAGGGCGCCAGCATGGTGGAGATCGCTGTAATGGTCACCGATAGCGCCAGGTTGGCCTTGGCCAGATACGAGATCACGTTTGATGCCATGCCATTCGGCGAACAACCGATCAGGATGATCCCCGCAGCGATCTCAGGGGGAAACCCGCTGAGATTGGCCAGGGTATAACCCACGAGCGGCATAATGATAAAATGGCTGATCACACCGATCAATACGCCTTTGGGCATTTTTACCACGCCTGCAAAATCCTGGAAGCTCATCGATGTGCCCATCCCAAACATGATGAGCTGGATCAGCGGTGAGATCAGCACAGCAAACTTGAATCCATTATAGGATCTGAAGTACTGGGGATAGAAAAGCGCTGTGGTGACCGCTGCAAAAATGATCACCGTATAGGAGAACCCTTTTAAAGAGTCATAGCCCTGGAATCCAACGGCCAGTAAAAGGAAGAACAGAATGTAGAAGGGACCGGCAGTTTGTACCTTCCCGGATAAGGTGATACCAAGCGCCACAAGCAGCAGGATTAAGGACAGCCAGATGGCTGTCCTTAATGCAGGATACGCGTTTTTAGTTGTTACTGTTCCGTGTGCAGACATGCTTCTTAGTTTTATTTCGGTACGTTGAGTATTAATGGCTGTTGTCTGTTCTTTTATCTCCCGGCCTTTCCGGGCGCGGGGGATAAATAGGAGTAGCAATACCATTCAGGTCATAAACGATCTTTCCGTTGCGGATGGTCATAGCGCATTCGAGCCGCCTGTTACCTTCGATCTTGTAACCGGTATGATCATAGAACCCGAATTTCCCCTCCCGCAGGTGAAGAATGGCTATATCGGCCACACTGCCAGGTGACAGGTTGCCCAACCCATCCCGCTTGATCATAAGGGCAGGTGTAACCGTACTCGCGCGGATCACCTCCCGAAGGTCCATACCCATCGCCAGGAATGTAGACAACACATTCAGCTGGTCCTTCATGGCATTGTTCATGCTGGATACATGAAGGTCCGTGCTGATGGAAGAGGGATAGAATCCCTGTTTCAGCGCAGGGATGGCCTGTGAAAAACGGAAGCTGATGCCACCATAGCCCACATCGAAGAAGATCCCTTTTTTGCGGGCTTCCAATACGAAAGGCTTCAGTCTGCCCGTGCTTTCATCAACGATGGCCTCCCGGCTTTGTCCCAGGTTGGCATAGGCATGGGTGAAAATGTCTCCCGGACGGAGATGCTGCATGAACAATTCTTCCAGCGATAGCGCCGGCCTGCTGCCGCCAAAATCGATCATCACCGGAATATCTGCCAGCCTGCCTGCGGCCACCGCACTGTCTACTGGCCGCCAGTCATGCCCTGTATAATGGGCTACCTTGATACCCACGACAACGTCGGGATTGGCAGCAGCTATCCGGGCAATATCGGGAGGGCTCAGGTCTGCCGGGTTTTGTTCATAAACGCTGCCGCGCATGCCTTCCCCTATTACATTGAGCAGGGCCAGCACCCGCGTCTTCGACCGGTCGATTATATTTCTTTTGAACAATGGAAAATTCTTCCAGCCCGCACCACCCGCATCTACCACAGTAGTTACCCCAACACGGAAAGTGAATCCATCGGGTGGGAGGGCATCGGGCCCATTGCTCAGGTACCGGTCGGCTTCAGTGCCCGCGAATACATGTGCATGAATATCGATGAGCCCCGGTGTAACGTACAGACCTGTTGCATTCACTACCTGTACCGCCTGGCTGGCATCGATATCCTTGGCCACACGCACGATCTTCCCGTCACTGATGGCCAGATCGAATAACCCATCGATATTGTTCTTTGGATCGATCACATGGCCACCCTTGATGACAAGGGCATAGGGCTGCGCAAAACAATAACCCGTTCCCAGGAGGAACAGCAAAAGGATAGATAATTGCTTCATGTGCCTTTTTTACTTAAGAGCCTGCGATGGCAATACAATCCATTTCTACCAGCGAGTCGCCCGGAACACCACCTTTGGCCACAGCCACGGTTGTACGTACGGGTGGGTTGTTGCCGAAGCGACCTTTGTACACTTCATTCATTCCCTTGTAATCTGCGATATCATTCAGGAAGACAGTTACCTTCAGCACCTTATCCATCGAGCTGCCAGCCTTGATCAACTCCTTCTCCAGTTCTTTCAGCACGATCTCCGTATGTGCCTTGATCTCGAAGGGGGCTTCGTGGGCGCCTTTACCGGCAATATAAACCAGTCCATTATGTTTGGTATGACCGGAGAAGAGCGGCACATTTTGCTCATAAGTAATATTCCCTGCTTCTTTTTCGGCTGAATGCGTGGCTGCTTCAGAATTGCCGGCTGCTTTTACCACGGTACTCACGCCGGCGATGCCTGCTACCGATGCCAATAATTTTTTCAAAACGGATCTCCTTTGTTGCATAAACACTATTTTAGGTTGAATAATAAATACGATTGGAACCTTTTGTCAGGTTGAGCCTGTCGAAGCCTTTCTCGTTGCCTTTATGCCTCGATGCCTCGTTGCCTCCTATACTATTGCGGCCGTAAGGATCTCTTTCACCCGTCGCGCCACGATCTCCACCTGCTCCGGTTTCAGCAATACCACGCCAATGGATAATTTATCTTTTCTTCCCGAAGCAAAAATGCTGGGTTTGCCGGCCAGTAATTGTTTGGATACTTCTTCCGGCGTGATCTTTACTTTTTGTTGGTCCCAGCCCAGTGTCATACCAGGGAAATTGTTGGCCTCACTCTTTGGAAGACGCGTCTCTGCCACAACGGTAGGAACGCTCTTTAGGTAATCGCCAATGAATTTGATACGGTCCAGCCAGTCCTGCCATTCTTTTTTATGGTCTTTCTGTAGATACACTTTCAATGCGGCATACATACCGAAGATTTCTTCCTTGTTCACCTTCATCGGTCGGCCGATGGGAGACTCATGCGGACTATGGTTGAGCCTGGCGGCTTCGATCAGGTCTTTTCTTCCCAACAGCAGACCGGCGCTTTGCGGGCCACGGAGCATTTTTCCTCCGGAGAAGGTTACGAGATCGAATCCCATTTTCTGGAACCGGAACAGGTTCTCTACGGGTGGTACATCTGCTGCGGCGTCGATGAAGGAGGGGATATTATGACGTTTGCAAATGGCCACAAAATCTTCGCGGGTGACGCTGGACTCATCCGCGGCATTGAAGAACAAGGCCATCACCGTGTTTTCATTGATGGCTTTTTCCATTTCCTGCGGGCCTACCACATCCACGATCTTCACACCACAGGTGGTGATCTGCTGATCGAAGAGGTACCGATGTGATTTTTGCATGATCACTTCTTTCTGCGGTCCGGCAAGGTTGGGCAGTGCTTTGATCTTTTGGGGGTCCGTGCCTGTGATACAGGCTGCAGTGCCCAGCACCATGGCGCAGGCGGCTCCTGAGGTCACCATAGCCGCCTCTGCATGCAACATCTCCGCGATCCTGGCGCCTGCTTTCTCCTGCAGTTCATACATATTGGCAAAATCACCGGAAGTGGACTTGATGGCTTCCAGTACTTCCGGAAGCATCAGCGAACCCGACAGGAAGGTCATCGTCACCAGGGCATTGATGATGGGGGTAACGCCCAGTTCGGTAAACAGGTTGGTGTTGGGATCAAACCCGCTGGTGTTGGCCGCAGCCGAAACAACCTTGGGAGGGGCGGCAAACAAAGATTCTATGGGAACGGCTGCTGCCACTGGCAGCAGGGATAGGTTCCTGATCAATTCTCTTCTTTTCATATAAAAACAATAGAGGGTGATTGATTTATTTTTTCCTCAGCATCTTCCATTCGCGGCCGGGTTCGTCCACGCGGAAGCTTTCAATATTTCCTTTGTCCATGAGGGTTACGAAAACCGTTTTGCCATCCGGCCCGCCAAAGGCCAGGTTGGTGGTCCGTTTACCGGCTGTCGGTATCTCCCGCAGTATCTTGCCTTCCGGTGAGATCTGCGCTACCACACCTTTTCCGAAGCGGGTGAGATAGATATTGCCCTTGATATCGCAGCGCATACCATCTACTGTATGATCAGGGAATTCGATCAACACTCTTCGGTTGCTGATCCTGCCTTCATGCAGATCGTAGGCCCAGATAAACCTGCCTCCATTCACGTACAGCGTCTTTTCATCCGGGCTTACCTCGATGCCATTGGCGGCCCCCTCGCTCACACTATCCAGCAGGGTGATGGTGCCATTGGGATCGATCCGCCAGATCCGGCCCTTGTCTGCCTTGAAATCAGGATCGGTAGCATACAGCCTGTCTTTGCTGTCGATGGCAATATCGTTGGGCTGGTGCATCGTCGGTTCATGCGCCAGTACAGAGACAGCCAGTGTCCTGGGATCAACCTTCAGTATTTTATGTCCTGTGTAATCGGCAATAAGCATATTACCATGACTGTCGAAACGGATGCCATTGCCCGTGCTGCCTTCAGGAAGAGTGACGTAGATGGACGCCGTGCCATCGTTCAGTACCTTGCCAATGGTGCCCTGCTTTTGAAAGTTCACGGCGTACAACACCCCGTTCTTATCCACAGCAGGACCTTCCACATCACTGGTAAAACTGTTGACAGGCGTGAGCACAGTAGCTTTGAACAGTTCTGGTGTGGCTTTTTGTTGCGCGCAGGAGGGCAGCACGAACAAAAGAGTGAGCGTTGATAAGGCAATAAAAGGAATGGTAATTTTCATGAAGTGATGTTTTTAGTTGGGTAATGCAAAGGCCATGATCATCCCTGCAGGATGTGCTGCATTGCCTCCTACAGAAACAGCGATATATTGTTTACCGTCTACCATATACGAAGAAGGAGAGGAGGAAGAGAAGGCAGGCAGGGTAAACGACCAGATCAACTTACCTGTCTTCTTATCATAGGCCTGCAATTGCTTATCCCTGCCGCCGCCCAGGATCACCAGTCCTCCACCCGTAACGATCGGGCCCGGTGAACCGGTAGAACCCGTGGGAGGTGCCCCTTTTCGCTGCAGATCGGCCAGGTTACCAGCCGGAACGGTCCACAGAAAGTCACCGGTATTCAGGTCGATGGCGTTCAGGGTACCGTAGGGTGGTTTGATTGAAGGCCGCCCTTCCATGTCCCGTAGCGGGTAATAAGCCTGGGTATTGAGGTATAGCACGCCTGTGTCTTTACGCGCGCTGGGGTCAGCTTTCGCCTGCCCCATCGAAGTACGGTTTTGCTGGATCTCTTGCAGGTGTTCATTATTCGGTACAGAACGGTCTCTTTTCTTATTATAAAGGAAGTCGATCACCGCTTGCTCCTTTCCGTTTAGGATCTGTTTAAAGGGAGGCATCTTGCCAGCCCCCTCACGCACACGCAGCAACGCCAGTTCCTCCGACATGCGCTTGTTCAGTCCAACCAGCGACGGGAACTGGGGCTCAATACCCGTACGGTCCGCCTTGTGGCAGGAGGCACAGTAAGTCATATACACCTCCCTTCCATTCACCTGTTCTGCAGCAGGGCCATCTAGTTTAGAATTGTCGACCTTGACCAACAAGTCGATCTCGGGAGATTCGTTCGACTTCAGGTAGATCACACCCGTATGGGGGTCCACCGCAGCACCGCCCCATTCCGATCCACCAATGGTGCCGGGAAAATTGATAGAGCCTTTCACGGAGGGAGGGGTGAACAGGCCATCGTAACGGGAACGTCTGAACACCTGTACCAGGGAGTCGTGCGCCTCCGGTGAAAAATCAGAAAGATCGTTTTCCGTCAGCAGCTGCCGCGAATAGGGTTTTGGTTTGGTTGGATAAGGTTGTGTGGGGTAGGCTTTCTCGCCGGGCACATCCGAAGCAGGCACGGGCCTTTCCTCGATGGGCCACAGTGGTTCACCCGTTTCGCGGTTGAACACATACAGGAAGCCTACTTTGGAGGTTTGCGCCACCGCATCGATCTGTTTACCATCGTGGGTTACCGTTATCAGGTTGGGAGGAGCAGGCAGGTCATAGTCCCACAGATCATGGTGAACAGTTTGAAAATGCCAGATATGTTTGCCCGTAGCTGCATCGAGCGCCACCACAGAGTTCCCGAACAGGTTTTTTCCTTCCCGGTCCGCCCCATAGAAATCATAGGAAGGCGAACCAGTGGAAAAAAATAGCATGCCCCTTTTTTCATCCACACTCATGCCGCCCCAGCTATTGGCCCCGCCTGCATATTTCCAGGCATCCTTTGGCCATGTTTCATAACCGATCTCGCCCGGCAGCGGAATGGTGTGGAAGGTCCAGGCCAGTTTTCCGGTAATGACGTTGTAAGCCCTTACATAACCGGGCTGCGCCCCATACAATTCCGATACTTCATTCCCGATAATGATCAGGTCCTTGTAAATGATACCAGGCGAAGTGGGTTTAATGGAGATCAGTTTCGGATTATCCCGCATGCCCACGTTCATGCTCACCCGGCCGCTGTCGCCGAATTCGGGAATAACCTTGCCTGTTTTGGCATCCACGGCAAACAGCGCATCGCCGCCGGTGAAAAGGACCCTTTTGTTTTCTCCCCCTTCGTCTTCCCAATAAGTGACACCACGGAAGGAACCGCCACCGGGACCGCCGTCGAAGGGATCAAACGCCCATTTTTGTTGGCCTGTTTTTGCATCGATCGCATAGATCCTGTGCCTGGCAGACGCTGTATACATCACCCCATCCACGATGATCGGATTACACTGACTGCCATTGAAGCGCGAACCTTCTGCTGCATCATTGGGGTAAAATGTCCAGGCAACCTGCAGTTTGGTTACGTTTTCGAGGTTGATCTGGTCATGCGCAGAATAACTGGTGCTGGCCGCATCCGCCTTGTAAGCACCCCAGGACCGATCTTGTTTATTGTCGCAGGAAGCGTAGGTAAGCACTGCCAGGAAAAGGCAGCCATAAGTTGTTATTATAGGTAGATTATATAATCGATTCAATATCCTCATATAGCCCAATCTTAAAAGGTTAGAGTAAATTAGTTAACCACCTTACGCACATAATCGATCAGCTTCGGATTGCCCGATGCTGCCTTGATATTGCGTGGAAGTTTTCTTAAGAACCATTGCATCTTCCAGGAGAACGACTGTCCGGGTGGCAGTTCGGTGAAAGCACCCTGGTGTTCGATCTCCACATAACTTTTTTGGGGTATGTCCTTATTGGCGTACAATTCCACTTCCCCTTCTTTGGGAGCGGCTGCTTCAAATGCGATATCAGGGAATTTTTTGATCAGGATCACATCTCCGTTCACTGCTGCAAACCAGCCTTCGCTGCCATCTGTGTAAAGTTGTGTATCTCCCTTGGCAGGTATTTTTTGCTGCTCGTAGGTGTACCAGCAGATCCCATTCTCCAGTTTTGTCTGGGGCATCAGTCCACCGCGGAGATCCCCTTTACCCATCGGAAAAAAGGAAAAGCCGTTGGGATGCACCCTGGTTACTTCCCAGGGTGCTACCTTTTTAACAACGGCCGATTGGTTGGTGATCACATATTCAAGTTCATAAAGCCCTTCTTTTACATTCGCCGAAAAGATCTTGGTGACAGCCAGTTCTGATTTCGGGTCCACCGAACCTTGCATTTTTAACCTGTTACCTTCCAATTGTACTGTATAAGGTTTGTTGTCCCAGGCCGCCGGCGGTGGCCAGTTCCAGTCACTTTGAGGACTGGGCCAAAAAGTGGACCCCCAATTATCGTTGTTCACCAAACTATCGGTGAGAAAATTTATGCCGTCTATTGTAAGGAACGTGATCCTTCCACCCTTATCCGGATCTATCCCCATCAACTGACCTTTGAGGGGGCTGAGCTCATAGTCATTGCCTTTCTTTACAGGCACAGCTTGCTGCGCCAGGCAGATTGCCGGGATCAGGATCCAGCAACCCACCAGCCACCAATTAAGTTTCATAGTTCCTTTTTAGGATTAATTCCAATCGTTTGCAATATCACCTGCCAATGCCTGGTTGGTTTGTATTTCTCCCAGTGGAATGGGAAGCAACAGATGTTTGTCTTCGAAAGCACGTTGGCCCGCACCCGGAGGACGTTCTGAATTCTGCGTCGCTTTGGCGATACCCCATCTCCTGAGATCGAACCACCGGGATTGTTCCCCCGCCAGCTCTATCTGCCGTTCACGCCTGAGCGCAATACGGGCATTGGCCTGGCTCAGGCTGGTGGAATAGTTCGCCGCCATGATCGAAGGGCGGTTCCGCACATCATTGATCAGGCCTACAGCTTCCGGTAGTTTTGTATTCTGTTCAATATAACATTCGGCCAGCATCAGTTTTACATCGGCGTAACGCACTACATGCGTGTTGATGCCGCTTCTGGGGGCCTCCGTAAATTGTTGAAATTCGTAAGGCTCATATTTTCGCCAGGTGTTCGGAAGCGGAGCAGGAAGACCATGCCATATTTCCTGGTCTGTGTACTCCAATGGGCCACCGGGGCAATGGTCGCAGATCTCTTCATCGCCTCCTGAACCGGCAGAGCCATAATAGGTCAGTGGTGCACGGGGATCCAGGTAGGGCGGATTGCCGGGTAACGCCGGGTTGCCGTAAGTAAAGGCCGCCACCAGCGCATCCGAAAGGTCCACATTATACCAGTCGTTGAACCCATATTCCTGAGACCTTCCGGTATGTGCCGTTTTTCCATCATCACCTTCCCATCCCTCAAACATATAGTAGGTAGTGTTATCCGTGGTAAACACATGGTTCACGGCAAATACCACTTCCGGAGAATTTATGTTGTTATCGGAGTATAGGTTGTCGAAGTCGGGGTCCAGGCTATAGCTATAAGGAGCCTTGGTCAGTTTCTCGAACTGTGTGGCTGCAGGAGCGTACTTGTGTTGAGCGAGATAGGCTTTTCCAAGATAAGCGATCGCTGCTCCCTTCGTAGCGCGGCCGAGATCACCCGGTGCATAATTGACAGGCAGGTCCGGAATGGCGGCAGAAAACTCGTCTTCCACCAGTTTCCATACATCAGCCACGGCAACACGCGGTTCCGAGTTCCGGAGAGAAGCTTCGAAATCCAGCTTCACCGGTACACGGCCCCAGCAGGATACCAGGTAGAAATAAGCGAAGCCGCGAAGCCAGTGTGCTTCAGCAGTATATTGCTTTTTCAACCCCTCTTCCGCAGGCGTGGCAGGCGTCCATTTCTTCATCACCTCCAGCGCCAGGTTGGCCCGGAAGATCATGCGGTACAGCGATGCCCACATCATGACAATATCTGCATTGGCGTTGGTATAGCTATAGTTCGAAAGCTGCAACTCCGTACCTACCAGCGAAAATGCCGGAGAAGCATCATTGGCCATCAGGTCGAAGTTGAAGTACCATTCGCGCGACATCATCCCTCCATGGTTCAGTACTGCATAACCTGCGATGATCGCTTCATTGAACTCCTTCTTCGTCTTGAAATACGTCAGCGCATCGTACGCATTCTCATTTTTGGTATCCAGCAGGGTTTTTCTGCAACCCGTGAATACGACCAGTAGCGTACATACTATTAAAATTAATGTCGTTTTCATCCTATAAATATTTTTGAATAAGCTTAGATGATTAAAAAGACAACCGTACACCTACCAGGAAACTACGGGCATGAGGATAACCACCCGTATCTACGCCACGGTCGAAAATTCCACCACCCACTTCAGGATCAAATCCGGTATACTTTGTAAGCGTCACCAGGTTCTGACCGGTAACATAGAACCGGAGACTGGTCAGTGTATTTTTGGTAAAGGCTTTTAATTTTGCAGGAGAGAAAGTGTAACCCAGGGTAAGGTTGCGCAACCGGAGATAGGAACCGTCCTCTACATACCAGGAAGACATCCGCTGTACATTGCCGGGTACATTCTGACCAACCCGGGCAATGTCCGTAATGTCGCCGGGTTTCTGCCAGCGGTTAAGGATATCTGTTTTCCCGTTGAAGGGGAGCGCAAATCCCTGCATGTAAAAATTCAGGCCATTGACCAGGTCTACACCGGCGAAGCCCTGGATACCGATCATCAGGTCAATGTTCTTATAAGCCAGGTTAATATTGCCGCCATAACTCCATTTGGGAATAGGGTTACCGATCACCGTCTGGTCATCATCTGTTACAACACCATCCCCATTTACATCTTTATAGATGCGGTCGCCAGGCAAAAGCCCATCCTGGTAAACCGCGCTGGCATTTCCGGTCGCCTTCCTGGCAATCTCATTGTATTTTTCTACATCCTTATCATCTATTGCCACATGATCATATACAAACCCATAAAAGGCGCCAATCTGCGAACCAACTGCCGTACGGGTAGAGTTAGGTACATCATAGAAGGCGCCTTCCACGATCGGCACAGCGCCCTGTGTACCCAGTGATACTACCTCGTTTTTATTGTAGGCGGCATTCAGGTTCAGGCTATAGGAAAAGTCTTCCTTACGATCCGCATATCCAACAGTAATTTCGACTCCCCGGTTATAAACAGAGGCCGCATTGATCACCTGTGAATTGGGGGCGCCGGCAACACCGCCATATCCCCTGGAGGGAGGTAAGGGAACGCCTACAAGCAGGTCCCTGTTATCCCTGTTATAATAACCGATGCTCAGGGATAGTTTGTTTTTGAGGAATCCTGCATCAATACCGATGTCCGTTGAATAAGTGGTTTCCCATTGTAAAGCAGGTGAGAAGGGAATGGCGATCGTTGTTCCATTAAAAAGTGCCTCACCTGGGCCTAAGGGATACACTACGCTATTGTTGGCGCCGGTCCATACATTGGATTGGAAGGCAAATCCATCAATGTTCGAGTTACCCGTCTTGCCCCAGCTTCCCCGAAGTTTAAGTTCGGAGATCCAGGATACAGCATGCATGAATTTTTCATCAGATAAACGCCAGGCCAGGCCTGCAGAAGGAAAATAACCTACGCGGAAGTCCCGGGCAAATAGTGAGGTGGCATCTCTCCGGATGGTTGCCGAAAGGATATATTTCTCGTTGAGGGTATAACCCAAACGGCCGAAATAGGAAATAAACCGGGATCCTGAATTGGCATAAGCACTGCCCAAAACAGCAGTCTGGGCGGCGCCGATCTGGTGGATCTCGTTATTGGGAAAATTGCTGCCGTTGATGCTGAGCCCTCTGAGCAGGCCCTCATCCTTGTACGACATACCTGCCGTCAGGTTCAGACCATGCATACCAAATGTCTTGTCATAGTTGAAATAATTCTCCCAGATATAGCCCAGGCTATAGCCATAGGCCTCTGTTATTCCGTTCTGTGTTATCAGCTGGTTGGCAGCATAGGTAGGGTTATAATTATAGCTTTGGGTAAAGTCGAATGTGATTCCCATCTGCGAACGGAATTTAAGTCCCTCGATGAGCTGTACCTCCCCGTACAGTTGCAGGTAACTGTTGAATCCGCGGTTCCGTACATCTCTGTAGGTGGTGGCCACCAGCGGATTCTGGCTATCGTTGGCATCTTTGGCACTGGTGGCGATACCGAAACCACCAAGCAGGTTGGAAGGGTCGTATACCGGAATATAAGGCGGCATTCTCAGGCCATTCACGAGGCTGGCCGATACACCCCTGCCTACGCGGTACCGCGTGCTGAGCTGCTGGCCGAACTTGAATCTTTTACCGGCTTTTTCTTCCAGGTTCACGCGGAGGTTCATACGCTGAAAATCAGCGCCTACCACCTGGCCGGATTGTTTTGTATACCCTGCGGAAACGGTGTAATTCATGTTGTCCGTTGAACCTCCTATATTCAGGTGATGTTCCTGCAGCTTACCCGTCCTGAACATGACGTCCTGCCAATCGGTTCTCGTGGTCAATACATCAGGATTGTTCAGATTGCCCGGCATGGTGGCGCCGGAATTGGCAAACCATTCTTTCACGATGCCAACATATTGTTCAGCATTCATGAGGTCGAAGGTTTTCCAGGGCCTGGTAGCACCAACATAACTGTCGTATGATATCCGGGCCTTGCGGTTTTTGGGGCGGCGGGTAGTGATCATTACTACGCCATTGGCGCCCTGGGCCCCATAGATAGCTACGGAGGCAGCGTCTTTCAGAACGGTGATGTCCTGGATATCATAAGGGCTGAGCGAGTTGAAAACATTCACATCCGTTTGGATCCCGTCGATCACATATAACGGAGTGGTATTGGTGAAAGAGCCCGTTCCGCGCACCACAATGTTGGTGGTGGCGCCGGGATTACCACCATTGTCCAGTACCTGCACCCCTGCCATTTTACCCTGTATCAATTGTGAAGCGTTACTGGTAGCCACATCCCCAAAATCCTTCGGGTTGGCAACACCAACGGCGCCCACCAGGTCTTTCTTCCTCCTCGATCCATAACCGATCACGACCACTTCATTCAGATCATTGGCTGCAATTTGCAGGGAAACATCGATCTGCGTACGGCGATCGATGCGCTCTTCCTTGCTGCCAAGGCCTGTATAGGTGAAGATGAGCACATCGTTTGGCGCTGCAGGAATATTGTAAGTGCCGTCATCGTTGGATTGCACAACAGTGCTTTTGCCTTTCACGGAAACCGTAACGCCGGCCAGCGGTTCTCCATCCTGGTTCCGCACACGTCCCTTGACCTGGACGGTATCGCGCGGTGTTGAAGGAGGCTGCGGGGCAACGATCCCGGGCTTCTCCGTTCGGATCTTTACCAGCACCATGTTATCGATGATCGTGTACGACAAAGGCTGATCTTTCATCAATTCATTCAGTACATCCCGGAGCTGTTTTCCTTTAGCCCGGATGGTTACGGAATTGCTTAAACGAATGGTTTGCTCGTCCCACATGAAGGAATAACCTGTTTGCTTTTTTAGCTCCTTAAATACTTCGGCCAGCGGAACATTTTTAACAGTCAGGTGAACTTTCTGCGAGAAGCCTTTTGAGCTGGCCTGCATGGCAAAGCAAAACAGAAGAATAGCTGTTAGTTTCATTGCCAGAAATGTTTTTTTGAGTGGGGTATAAGACGGTTTTTGACGTATCCCGTCTGAATTACCGCGATTTTGGGCACACCCCGTCCGGAAAGGGGGTGGTGAAGCCATAAATTGCATAACTTCGCTAAGTTTTGGTTAGATAAAATAAATGCTCTTGCGTATTTATTGGAATAGCCTAAACGTTCTGCCAGAAATGTTGCTTCATTTCTGGCTTTTTTAGTCCATTCCGGATTCACTTGATAATGACCTTGCCTTCTTCAAACTGGCTTTCGATCCCACTTTCCTCCAGTGCTTTCAGCATGGTAGAGAGGTTCACGTTCCTGCTGATTGATCCGCCGAATTTGCGATCGGGTACCTTGCCCTCAAACACTACCTGGATATCGTACCAGCGTGCCATTTGCCGGGCCAATGCGCCGAGGTCTGTTCCTTTCATCATAAAGTTTTCGTTCTTCCAGGCAATGACCGCCTGTGTATCTATATCCTTTTTGACCGACAGGGTGGAGGATCCACTTACACTGGCCTGTTCACCGGGTTTGAGCATCGTATCTCCACCACGCGCGTACTTAATATGAACACTTCCTTCGAGGAGGGTTACTTTCATCGCCGGTTCGTCGGTGTAGGTATTTACATTGAAATGCGTGCCCAGTACTTCCGTGGTCAATTCGCGGGAGGTCACATAAAACCGGCGTTGGGGGTCCTTGCTCACTTCAAAATAGGCTTCGCCCGTGATCTCTACATTTCTTGTGGCGCCCGTAAAATTAACCGGGTAACGCATGGAACTTTCTGCATTGACCCAGACCCTGGTACCATCTGAGAGCGTGAGGTTCACCACCCGGCTTCCGCGGGGAACGGTCAGCAGGTTGTAGTGAATGGTCTTCGTATCGGGCGTGGGTTCGTATACCACGCCATCAGCCTTTTTTACTACACGGGCACTTCCTTCAAGGGCAATGATGCCATCGGAAAGACTGTCCAGGTACAACCTGGTTCCATCCGTAAGTGTGATCACTGCGCGCGTGGACTGTGGGGCAACCACCTCCGTTACCGAAAGGATGGTTGTTGCCAACTGCTCGTCTATTGTCTTTACTTTCAGGTTCAGATAAACGGAGAGGCCGGCAATCAATACCAGAATGGCCGCGGCTGCCCACTTCCAGGCGAAGGACCGGTGGGGCATTTCCAAAACCCTGGCCCTTTCCTGCTCCATTTTTTCCTGTAGACTGGCAAAAATTGCTGCACCGATCTCCTGTGAGGAAGTGGGGGAATCAACCTGTACAATTTCCGTATTATCTGGATCCACTGAATTATACCATTCATGCAGTAAGGCACTTTCTTCTGCAGTGGCCGTCCCTGCTATGAATTTTCTCGCAAGCTGCCTGAGCTGCCTGTCCGTTAGATTTTTACTGCCCATATCTATAAAGAGACATCAGCCGACAGATCGTACGCAGCAATTTATAAAAATATAAAAAACAGGGGGGCGCCTGATTTTTGCAGGCGATGACGTATGATACTCATTACTTTGCCAACATATCTTTCGGCGGTCCGGGGAGAAACGCCCAATTGCTTGGCCACTGATTCCAGGGGCTCGTCCAACAATTTATGGTGTAGAAATACGATGCGGTAATTTTCTGGCAGATCTTCCGAAAAACGCACCAGCAGGTCCAGCAATTGCTTATTGTCTATATCGAAAGGATCGGCGTGCTGTCCCTGGCCGCGGAACCTGCTGAGCAGTCCTGCTTTTCTTTTTTCATTACCCAGGTGCCGGTATACTGCATAGCGGGTCATTGCAGCAAGATAAAAAGAGAGGTGCTGGATCTCCAGGTGAGCGCGTTTTTGCCAAAGTGTAAAAAATACATTTTGCACGATCTCCTTGGCGTCTTCGGCTGATTGCAATCGTTTATGAGCGATGAAGAATAGCTTTTCCCAATACAAGTTATATATCTGGGTAAAAGCCTGCTCATCTCCTGCTCTTAGTAATGACAAGAGGTTAGTTTCGGTATCGTTGATGTTTGGTCCCAAAAAGACAACGTCTTTTAATAAATGTACCAAAACTCCGGGAGATATTGCAATAAAAATTCCTGTAACATGCCTTCGATATCTGTTATACGACCACGTAACGGATCTCCCTCAATGCCAGGATGATCCAGGTGAAGCCGATCTTCGTGGTCATGAACCCAGCTTTAAAAAATCGGATATGATTGTCCGTGAAAGAGAAGCGGCCTTTGGATGAGTACCGGTTTCAATGATCACTGCAGGTAATCCAGGCAGGGTCATTTTATGTTCTCCCTATAAAACAATCTTCGGTGTCAGGAGGTTTGTGGTTAATGGTGTGTTTGCGGATGCAATAATTTAAACAGCTCCTTTTGTAAATCGTCGTTTGACAATCCGTTCAATAACTCAGAATTAATTTCATACCATTTCTTTTTATTGCCCAATACACCAATCACATAGGTGTGTCCGGCCGGCACTGGTTCACCGGTTTCGGGATGTTTTTTAGAGATTGTTACTACTACATCTTTATACTTTGACATGATAGTAAGATAACTAAAATAATTGATAGTGTCCGGTTTTACATACGCATAGGATCACTGCAGGTAATCCAGATGGGGTCAAGGAAGGAGTTTTTTAAGATGGTCCTCAGCCTTCTTATTGTCAGGGCCTAATAGAAGAGACCGTTGATAATTTTTGATTGCAAGCTCCTTATTTCCGGCAGCTTCATATGCCTCTGCCAGGTTTTCGTACATTTCTGAACTTTCGGAGTATAATTGGGTACCTAGCTTAAATACTTCGATTGCCTTTTCTTTCTTGCCCTGTTGCAACAAAGAACTGCCCCAGGAGATCAGATCATCGATCGAATGACGATACCGGACCTCCTCCCTCTTCTCATTATTAGATGCTTCAATGCTGTACGAGAGAAACCGTTTCATTATTTCTTCGCCTTGTCCCCTTTCCAGCGTGCCCTCATAAGCTTTTACAATGGCGCCTATGACAAGCAAGGGGTTATCTTGAAAAATAACATGCCTGCACCCATGAGCAGTAATGCCCTCGCGGTTAGGCTGTGCCGCTGCAAATTGCCTGTGACAGTCTCTCCATCTGGCTGAACTGATGGAATCAGGAAAGTTAAACTCAGAAACCAGATCGATGGCGGGAATGGTTGGCGGGAAAGGTGTTTTTCTCATCAGTTCAATCGTGTTCTGTAGATTTAACTGTTGGTAATACAAGGAGAGGCTTCTGTTTTTTATGATTTCCGAATTCCTTTTTCTTTCGTTCATCTCCGTATCAACAAAGGAATTGATGAACCAGGAAACATGATTAATGTCGATCCACACGGCTGTTTTTACGATAGCAGGATGCCTTGCAGCATAGAGCGTCGCACAAAAGCCGCCGAAGGAACAGGCAACCAACATGATGTTGCCATCATAGCCCAGTTTTTTAAGGCCTGTTTCCAGCCCTTCAATACCATTTAAAATTCCATGTTTATTGATGTCCTGGTTTGTAGAGTCCAGTTCGCTTTTCCCAAAACCAGCGCGGTCGTAGGTTATCAGCGTTGCATGCGTAATATCAGCCAACGGCTTCAGAATGGTGTCCCAAATAGTTACATCGGCGCCGCTTCCGTTTTCAAACAAAATGGGCATCCCTTTTCCTTTTATGATATGAAAAAAGAGCCGGTAACCGCCAACATCTATTAATGTGTCAATATTCTGACACCTGCCTGAGTTAGTCATTAACCCCAAAAAAGTAAGTGTTGCAAAGAGATATCTTTTCATGTCTTTTTGGTTCTACCCTTATTTGCCAGCCTTGAAATATCAGCCTAAAACAGGATTAGATGCATAATCCCGGGCATTCCATAACAAGGAGTGTTTGCCCTGGTAGCACATCGGGTACCAGACCGAAATGTTTGCCAGCCACTTTAGATCCATTAAGAAAAAGCTCGAAAATTGTATCGGCGGGATCACAAAGCCGACCGCGATAGCGTGATGGAAGGTCTTGAGAAAGGCCAAAGCCTGATGATAAACGGTAATATAAGACCGCAATATTGTAAAAAAGAAGTTGCACTCTTTACAAATCTGAAAATATTGTTTATCCGTATATGAACACCTGGCAACCCTCCCCATTTGTCTATTCAGTATACTTCTGACCTTATTCCATAGAATAAAACGTTCAATAATTGAAACAATAGATTTGTTATGGAAACACTATTATCGTTATTAGCTACAAATCAAAATAGTAATCTATGAAGCGAAAAATATACTACATGCTGTTTGTTATTATCATAGCAAATGGAGGATGTAAGAAGAATGCTTTAGGGCCTTCAGCTCAACAGGCAGATATGCTTTCTGCTAAATCTTATTTTGAAAAAACATATCCTGAAGTAGTACGAGATATTATTTCAAACCAATCTTTGCTTAACCGAAGCAAGTTGCCAGACTGGGAAAAAGCAACTGCGCAACCTGGGACCTATGGGCCTGTTATTGTTGTTCCTGTAAAGAACAAAATACCATTCTTAATTAGCACTGGTCTTAGCCGAAATCAGTTTTACAATTCAGAAACAATAAGTAGACTTTACATCTTTAAAAATGGTCAAGGGGTATATGAAGCAACTGTTGCATTTTATTTACCGGATAGCTTGAGTAATGATGCTGGATTTAGCGGACTGTTGCTCATAGCAGGTTGGGATGGAACTCAGAAACAAGCTTACCATCTAAGTAGAAACGGGCAACACAAAAAGTACAATTTATATGACAATAAGTCGACTAATTACAGTTCAGCATTACGGACACAAACTATCTGTATTTATTCTGAAGGATGGAATTATTCGGCCGCAGATCCAAATGGATTTCGTTGGACAACATTAATTGGCTGTTATGATTTTGGTGCAGGAAGTAATCCGCAACCTTATACATCAGAAAAGATTCCTGAGCTAGGAGGCATTGGGGGAGGAGGAGGTAAGCCAATAAACGTCGTTCCTGCTCCAGTTCCTACGAAAATGAATTTTGTAGTTGAATCCGGGCACAATCGCATCAGCAATCCGAAGG
Source organism: uncultured Paraflavitalea sp. (assembly GCA_966211765.1). Classification (GTDB taxonomy): domain Bacteria; phylum Bacteroidota; class Bacteroidia; order Chitinophagales; family Chitinophagaceae; genus Paraflavitalea. Next base: position 1,423 of record CBIHOV010000043.1, on the reverse strand, counting down.
AATACCTGAAATGTTTTCAGGTTAATGATGCTAATAATTATTTTGCAGTGAGAATCTGCGTTGCTCAGCCAATTCCAGGTAAAAGGAATTCCTGGTATGTAAGCGATCCTATTTCTTCTGCAGTTACAAAAAATCCCCTTTTAGTTGGGCATGCTTTTCTGTTTTTAACACAGTCCGGGTCTAAAAATGTAATGCGAAATGTTGGTTTTTATCCATCAGGTCTCGTAACGCCAAACAATCCCAACAGTCCAGGAATGTTAAACAATGACGAAACTGGAGATTATGATATTTCATTAACGGTTGGATTGTCTGGTCAACAATTTTCCATGTTATTAGCGTACATCGAAATGGCAGCGGGAAAAGCTTATAATCTAAATTCTTATAATTGCACCAACTTTGTATTGGATTGTATGAAAGCTGCAGGGATAAACCTTCCATACACCCAAGGTTCCTGGCCAGGAGGCTCAGGATTAAATCCGGGCGATCTGGGAGAGGATCTAAGGTCAATGCCTCTTCAAGGCAATATGTTTCGTAATACCAATGTCACACCACATTTAAACCAAGGCGTTTGTCAATAAAACTAAAGTTATGGCAAGATTAATGGTAGTGTTTTTTTTCTTTCTTTTAAGTTGTCATACCCAATCACAAACAATCGATTGGGGGAAAACAGAGAATTGGCGTGTATATAGTATCCAGAACTCAAAAGCTATCAATCTATCAGAAGACTCGTTAAAGAATGCACATAACATGCCCCTAAATAAAACGGAAATCCTGCACTTTTTACAATCCAGCTTACCCCTAACAATAAAAGACCCACCTGTTTGGAATGGGATTTATTTATTTAGCTACGAAACACGAAATGGAAAAAAGAATAAGATGTTTGTAAGTGCAAGCGGAAGTTTTTTTATGGATAAAAATTCCGGAAAATATTATGAAGTAGTGGAAAGTGACCGCGACTCCTGGAAGGAGTATATTAATGAAAACCTAAAAAGATTGAATAATATTAATCATTAGGAGAAAGCCCGACTCCGGCCACTGCGAGTCAGCCTGCAACTTTAATCACTATAGCCGTAAGCACTACGGGCATGGTGAACACCCCACTACTGATGGCAGCGACGCCGATCGAAGTATTTCGAAGCCTTTGGAAAAGACGGGTAGGGAAAACATAAATAGCGCTTAACCGCCAGCAAACAAACTGCAACCAGCTGAACTGCCCCCAAAAAGTTAGATCCTTTTTTGGGGGCATTTTTATGCCCTTGTCTGAAGAATTGTTGCAATTATATTTTTTATTTACTATATAGTTTATGTGCAAAATTTCACTTATGGGCTTTGGCATTTTCAGACCGAAAGAATGGAAATGTGCTAAATCTTTTTCATTTTTCTAAACACCTGTTGCAAAGAAAAATCTTTACTTACTATATAG
>CBIHOV010000042.1:0-75681 GCA_966211765.1 uncultured Paraflavitalea sp. | reverse complement strand
AGCCGGGCGGATGTGTATACCAGCAATATCCGCAACCAGTATGGGAGCTACACGTTTGACGTAGTGATGAAGAACTGGAAGCTGGAAAACGTGGTATTGAATATGGGAGGACTGCACAATATTGAAAATGTAGTGGTGGCCATTACGGTGGCGCATCAGTTAGGAATAGAAGACGAGAAGATCAAAGCAGCTGTAGCGGACTTTAAAGGTGTGAAGCGGCGATTTGAATACATTGTAAAGAAGCCGGCGGTATTGGAAGAGGATAAAGCTGCGCTGGTATTTGTAGATGATTATGCACATCACCCGGAAGAGTTGAGGGCATTGATCACCGGTGCAAAGAACCTGTTTCCGAACATGCATTGTACGGTAGTGTTTCAGCCGCACCTGTTTAGCAGGACCAGGGATTTTGCGGATGCTTTTGCCGCAACGCTGGACATGGCCGATGAAGTGATCTTGCTGCCCATCTACCCAGCCCGGGAATTACCGATGGAAGGGGTGACCAGTGAGATGCTGCTGGAGCGCATGAAAAATGAGCACAAGCAATTGCTGAATAAAGAGGAGTTGTTGAAATGGGTGGAAGAAAGGAAAGTGGTTCGTGAGGACAAGAACCACGGCGACAGGAACAGTGGCGGATGGTTATTGGTAACAGCTGGCGCGGGTGATATTGATGCGTTGGTTCAACCAATCAAAAAGATCATCGAACAAAAGTATTAGTTATTGGTGGCCGTTGGTTGGGAACATTGAATTGTAAAATGAAATTGAACCGTCATATCAGGAAAATGTTGTTTGTCGGTCTCTGGTGTATCATCGGGGGCGGTGTGGTGGTATTGCTGGTGGCGGCTATCAGGAACAGGAAGGATAAAACCTGTGAAGGATATGCGATCAGCATGGCTGGCACAGGTGGACAATGGTTCATGAACAAGAAGGAAGTGGTGGACATTCTGACGGCCAATGGGTCGATTCCGCTGAAAGGCAGGTCGCTGAAGCGTTTTGACCTGCGTGCCATGGAAGAGCGGCTGCAAAAGAATGTATGGATCAGGGATGCAGAATTGTTCTTTGACAATAACCAGGTGCTGCAGGTAAAGATCAAAGAGCGGGAACCCATTGCACGGATATTTACGGCCATGGGCAACAGCTTTTACATTGACAGCAGTTGCGAAAGACTTCCTTTATCCGATAAAGTATCGGCCAAACTGCCGGTATTTACGGGGTTTCCTACTGAGAAAGTAAAAGTGGGTAAAGCTGATAGTCTTTTGCTGCACCATATAAAGCAGGTAAGTCTTTTTATTCAGCACGATCCTTTCTGGATGGCGCAGATAGCGCAAACAGATATCCTGCCGGATAGAAAGTTTGAAATGATACCGATGGTAGGTAACCATGTGATCGAGTTTGGTGATGGTACGGACTTTGATAAGAAGTTCGGACGATTGCTGCAATTCTATCGTCTGGTGTTGAGTAAAACGGGGATGGATGTATATGAACGATTGAATGTACAGTATGACCGCCAGGTGATCGGGGTAAAGAAAGGAAGTTATGTAGCCAGGGTTGATTCTGTGCAGGCGGCCAGGAGTGTTCAAGCCCTGATCGCATCGGCACAAAAGGCGATGAGCGATTCTGCCAACAGGCAGCAGCAGGATGCGCGGTCGCAGGAAATGTTGTCTTCGGTGAACAACTCACCAGCTAAAAGTCCAGCAACAACGGAAAAACCACCCATACCTGTGTCGACAGCCCTGAAGCGTACGAGCAACTCCCGTAAAAATTCTCCTGTGAAAGGCCTATCCTATGAAACCTCAAAAAAGCAAGTAAAGAAAGCGCCTCCTCCGGTGAAGAAACCGACACCGAAGGCGGTGATGCCGAAGAAAACGTAGAATACAGAAGAAAACCATAAACCGGGAAAAAGCACCTAATCAATATACCACAACAACAACTAAAAACAGGATAGCATGAACAACGAGCAACAACCCATCATTGTCGGACTGGACATTGGCACGACAAAGATCGCAGCGATTGCCGGCCGGAAGAACGAATTCGGCAAACTGGAGATCATTGGATTTGGCCGGGCCAATTCCAATGGCGTGAAGCATGGACAGGTATTGAACATTGATGAAACGATCAAGGCCATCCAGATGGCTTTGGACAATTGCTACACTTCCAACCCCAACCTGGAGATCAGCGAGGTGTATGTAGGTATTGCAGGTCATCATATCAAGAGCCTTCAAACCCGTGGTGATATCGTACGTCACCAAACCGATGAAGAAATTACCCAGCGTGAGATTGATCAGCTGATTGCTGACCAATATAAAACCTATATCCCTGCGGGCGATCAGATCATTGACGTAATACCGCAGGAATTTACTGTAGATAATTTCCAGAACATCCCTAACCCAATCGGGTATGGCGGTGTGAAAGTGGGCGCTAACTTTCACATCATTACCGGCGATAAGAATGCCATTCGCAATATCAGCCGTTCTGTAGAGAAAAGCGGACTGGTGACGAAAGACCTGGTATTGCAACCGCTGGCTTCTGCCGCTGCTGTAATGGGACATGAGGACCTGGAAGCTGGTGTTGCCATTGTAGATATTGGTGGTGGTACTACGGACCTGGCAGTGTTTTATGAAGGCATCCTGAAGCATACAGCGGTGATCCCTTTCGGTGGTGAAAATATCACCAACGATATCAAAACAGGATTAGGTGTATTGAAGACGCAGGCCGAGCAGATGAAAGTGCAGTTTGGTAGTGCCCTGGCCAACGAAGCCCGGGGTAATGCTTTTATTACCATCCCTGGTTTGCGCGGTATGCCGGCGAAAGAGATCAGCGTGAAGAACCTGGCCAATATCATCCAGGCACGTATGAGTGAGATCATGGACTTTGTAACCTATCATCTGAAGCAGGTAGGACTGGACAACCGTATGTTGAATGGTGGTGTGGTGTTGACCGGTGGAGGTTCACAACTGAAGCACCTGATCCAGCTTACTGAATATGTAACAGGCCTGAATGCAAGGATTGGTTTCCCTACGGAGCATCTGGCTGGCGGACATATTGAAGAACTGGCCAAGCCAACTTATGCTACCTGTATTGGTCTGATCTTAAAAGGATACAGTGATTATGAACATAACCGCAAGCAGTTTGAACACCGCTTCCGGAAAGTAGAAGTGCCCGAAGCATTAAGAAAGGCAGCAGAAGTAGAAACAGAAGAAACATTCGCAACAGCAGAAGAAACGCAAATAGAAAAAGTAAAGAACAGGAAAGGCATTAAAGATTTCTGGGGCAAATTCAAGGACGGCATTATTGATCTGTTCAAAGAAGAAGAAGATCACGCGTTGTAAAGGCAAGAATACAGAATATAGAATCCAGAATTCAGAAGACAGGAAATAGCCTACAGGAGATAGCAGACAGGATATAGTACTTGGAATGGAGCGTTCAATGTTTAGCATCGGGAAATTCAACCTATTGAAAAATTGGAGTGGTTTTGGTTATGGTTCCTTGATTATTTACTAACCTGTTATTTTTAATAGTCTCCAGATGGGCTTTCAGGAGAGCAAGGCCTGGTGAGACAAAAATAGAAAGCTATGATTCATTTTGATTTACCGAAGGAAAAATCATCTATCATCAAGGTCATTGGTGTAGGTGGTGGTGGTAGTAATGCAGTTAACCACATGTTCAGTCAGCAGATTGATGGGGTTAACTTCATTATTTGTAATACAGATGCGCAAGCCATTGCTACGAGCAAAGTGCCCAATAAGGTACAATTAGGACCGCACCTGACCCAGGGACTGGGTGCAGGAGCCAATCCTGATATTGGCCGGCAGGCTACGGAAGAGAGCCTGGAAGAGATCAGGCGCATACTGGAGGTAAATACCAAGATGGCATTTATTACTGCTGGTATGGGCGGTGGCACCGGAACGGGTGGCGCTCCCATTATTTCTAAGATATGTAAGGACCTGGGTATCCTTACCGTGGGTATTGTGACAACGCCTTTTTCCTATGAGGGAAAGAAGCGGCAGTTGCAGGCCGAGGAAGGTATCCGGATACTGAAACAATATGTGGATACGCTGCTGGTGATCAGCAATGATAAATTGCGTCACCAGTTTGGTAACCTGAAAATGAAAGAGGCTTTTGCGAAAGCCGACAACGTATTGGCAACGGCTGCTAAATGTATCACGGATGTGATCAACAGTACCGGTCAGATCAACGTGGATTTTGCGGATGTATGTACGGTAATGCGCAACGGTGGCGTGGCCATCCTGGGTAATGCTTCAGTAGGTGGTGAAGGAAGGGCACAACGTGCCATTGAAGAAGCCATGAGTTCTCCATTGCTGAATGACAATGAGATCAGTGGGGCCAAATGGATACTGATCAATATTAATTCAGCGGAAGGTGAACATGAATTTACCATGGACGAGGTAGATACGATCCAGAATTATTTGCTGGCATCTGCGGGAGAAGGAACGGATGTGATACTGGGTATGGGATATGATAATACCCTGGGCGACCAGATCGGTATTACCCTGATCGCAACGGGCTTTGAGTACAAGGATCCTTTTACCAAAAAGGAAGAGAAGAAGGTAGCTCCTAAAAAGGAAGAAAAGATCGTATTGTCTTTAAATACCCAGCCGGAACCTAAGACCACCCTGGTAAAGGAAGCAGCCAAGCCTGCACCCGAGCCTAAGAAAGAGAAACCGGTAGTGTCCGAACCCCCTATTAAAGAGGAACTGGCGCCCAAACTGGTAGATACGGAGCCTGTTCCGAAGTTCACTCCGTTAGTACTTTTTACGAACGAAGATGATAGTAAAAATACTGTGGACAAAAAGGAAGAAGAGGAAAAGATTGAATGGGTACTTTCGCAACCATCCAAACCTGCCGAAACTCCCGCAAACGTATCCAACCAGTCAACATCAGCCACTCAACCAAGTAAAAATAATTCTTCGACGTCTGCAGCGTCCGGAGGATACCTGGCCAGGCCTACCAATATTTATGCAGAACCAAAAACAAATGAATCCATTCCCGATCATTCTGTGAAGGAACCAGTCTTGCATACGAATGCAAAAACATCCCAGGAAGATGAATCTTCCAACGACATGCAACTCGTATTCAAAGATGACATTCCAGCGGCGGAGGAGCCTCGGGCCCATCAACCTCACCCTATTGTTATAGCAAATGATGCCTCTGTTGAGGAGTCCCAATCCGGGAACGAAGCAGAGGAACAAAAGCGCCGGGCAGCTGAGCGGATACAGAAATTACGTAATCTGTCATTCAATATCAACGCTGCCGATCCTAACAATGAGTTTGAAACTGTGCCGGCTTACATCCGCCGCAATTTGGAATTGTACAACACCATCACCAATGTAGAAAGTTTCTACAGTAACGTTGAAGTTAAAGCTGACGAAAATAATAACGGACAGATCACCACCATCAACACTTTCCTGGATGGTAAGAATCCCGATTAAAATAGTTCTGTACCTCAAGTCCCTGCAAAAATTGAAGTCTATTTAAAAATGCAGCGATTGTTGTTTTTAGTTGTTTCCCTCCTGATTCCTCAGGAGGGATTTTTTTTGGTACCTTGAACAGCGAAAAGTAGCATAAAACCACCTTGCATGGCAACCATTCTCATTACCGGCGGAACAGGATTGGTAGGGAAAGCGCTCACCCCCTTATTGATCAATAATGGACACCGGGTTATTATTCTTTCCCGGGGACAGGCTGCTGCCGGTAACGGTGGTTATACCATTGCGCACTGGAACCCTGAAAAACAGGAGATCGATGTGACTGCGGTACAGCAGGCTGATTACATCATCAACCTGGCAGGAGCGGGTGTTGCTGATAAGCGCTGGACCAAAAAGAGAAAACAGGTGATCATTGATAGCCGGGTGCAAAGTGGTGCGTTGCTGGTAAAGGCGCTGAAAGAAAATGCCAACCAGGTAAAGGCGGTGATCAGTGCCTCGGGTGTGGGCTGGTATGGCGATGATGTAAAACGGGCACGCGGTAAGAGTGCCTTTACAGAAGATGATCCGGCTGATAATGAATTCCTGGGTATTACCTGTCAGCAATGGGAATCGAGTGTGGATGCAATACAGGAAGCGCTGGGAAAAAGGCTGGTGAAGTTCAGGATAGGGATAGCGCTGAGTAAAGAAGGCGGCGCCCTGAAGGAGTTTAAGAAGCCGGTGCGTTTTGGCGTGGCTACCATACTGGGTAGTGGCAAACAGGTACTCAGCTGGATACATATCGACGACCTGGCGCGCCTGTTCTTATACGCTATCGAAAATGATCAATTGCAGGGCGTATACAATGCCGTAGCCTCACAACCGGTCACCAATAAGAACTTTACCCAAATGCTGGCAGAGAAGATCAAGGGCCGGTTCTATATTCCCTTCTATGTTCCTTCCTTCCTGTTGAAGATCGTGGTGGGTGGGCTCAGTGTGGAAGTGTTGAAAAGCGCCACGGTGAGCAATAGTAAAATAAGCAATACAGGATTTCAGTTCCTGTATCCTACCATTGAAGCTGCGTTGAATAACCTGACTAAAGAAGGCGCCGAGGCAACAAGGCACTGAAGCAACGAGGGCCTTCGACAGGCCGACAACTTACTCTACGATCAGAGATCGTCTGTTTCGAATTTACGGCTGATAAAGTAAACATATAATGCCAGGTATACCAGGGCTACTATCAACAGGGCTGTGAAGTTCGGCGCTTTGATGATCTGCCGTTGTACGTTCTCAAACAAGGGAAACGGTATCAGGTTGTCGGCAGACTCCAAAGGAAGATACCGCCCACTGTAATCGAGGTAACGGTTCATAAGTGCACCAATCAGGTTCTCCAGTACCAGGGGGTATAGGAAGAATATCCCGATGGCCAGTCCGCCCCGTTTGAACAGTAAGGCAAACAACAACGCAACCAGGGAATAGCTCAAAGCCTGGATAAAGAAATAGAAGACAAAAATGATCTTCTCGGTAGAGAAGGGCTCTCCTTGTAAAAGGCCAAACGACAAGGCTGTAAGCGCCACTATAATGGTAGAGAAAAGTGCACTGATAGCAGCCAGCATCATCTTGGTAGAAATGAATTCGCGACGGTTCCAGCCATCAATTACATTCTGACGGTGGGTCTTAAAGCTGTATTCGTTGGTAACAGAAATGATCATGAGTAAGCCTGGCAGCAATAAAAGAAAGGAACTGATATAGGTGCTTGTATGCCATACATTGGGAAAAGCGAATGGAGGGGCGCCAATGACCAGCTCGGCCATTCCTTTTGCCTGTCTTTCCTCGTATATAGCCTGCTGAATGCGGTATACAATATAGTTTGCACCAAATATGCTCACCACGTACAGTATGGACAAGATCCAGAAGGTACGGTAGTTCTTCAGCTTCATCCATTCTATTGATAATCGTTGCAGCATGACTATTTGTTGTTTTGGGTGAGTTCAAAGAATTTGGCTTCCAGGCTCTTTTTGCGCAGGCGCAGGTGGTTGAGGGTAATGCCTTTGTTGAAGCAGTATTGGTTAACGGCTTCGAGGTCGGAGGCGCCAGTTGGGAAGAATGCTTCCACATGCGCGTCATTCATTTTTACCTTGCCGGCTCCCGGATAGGATTGCATTGCGGTAAGCAATTGTTGTGCATCGGCAGCGCCCGCTTCCACAATATCTTCCTGCACGAGTATCTCATCTACATGCCCATGGGTGATGAGGGTTCCTTTTTGCATGATGGCCACATGGGTACATACTTTCTCCACTTCATCGAGCAGGTGGCTGGCCATGATGATGGTCTTGCCCTCCCTGTTGAGTTTTTTGATCAGTTCCCTTGTTTCTGCAATACCTACGGGATCGAGGCCATTGGTAGGTTCGTCGAATATCATTACCTCAGGGTTGCCGAGCATACAGGAAGCCAGGGCCAGCCTTTGTTTCATACCCAGTGAGTAGGTGCTGAATTTGGAGGTCTTGCGCTGATCGAGGCTCACCATTTTCAACACGTGGTCAATATCTTCTTTGCCATGGCCCTTGATGGCGGCGGCAATCTCGAGGTTCTGAACGGCATTGAGGTAATGGTAGAAATTGGGCGTTTCGAGGAAGGTGCCAATCTGTTTGCGGTGTTCGCGGGTGGGTGTTTCATCGAAAAGTTTAACAGTACCTGAAGTAGCGCGGAGGATGTCTACAATGATACCGAGCAAGGTGGTCTTGCCGCTTCCGTTGGGTCCCAATATGCCGAATACCGATCCTTTAGGAACTGTGAAGGAAATACCTTTGAGTGCCTGGATAATGCCAAAGTTCTTATGAAGGTTTTCGACGGTTAGAATGGCCATGTAAGGACGTTTATGCTATAAAGATGGTGTTTTCTTTTTACTGTTGAAAGTTATTCCGGAACATGTTTTTCGTGGTACATGCTGGAAAATTCGCCTACCATGGCCATGCCCTGCTGGTTAAAATCGAGTTTGTGCAGTTTCAGTGCGGCTATATCGGCGGGCAGTACTTTGCGGTATTGCGGATCGAGGGTTCCGCCATCCTGTCCTGGCAGGGCCGTGGGGTAGTATTGGTATTGTGGATCGACGATGGTGCCCCGGGGGTACATGATACCGGGAATGCCGCCTCCGCGGATATCCAGGTTTTTAGGGTGTACCAGCCCGAGGGTATGCCCATATTCGTGGGCGGCAGTAGTAGGTGTTTGTAAAAGATTGGCCAGTTTAAAATAACCAGTATTACAGCCAATTTCATCTACAAAAGAAATATTGCCGGTGATGTATTCTTCCACACGAAAGTAATTGAGCCGCGGCTGGTCGTTGTACCACACTTTTTCGGGTGCCAGGTCGGGTGCATAAAAGCCTTCTATCTGAAACCTGATCCTGTAATCCTGGTGTTTCATATGGATGATAGCCTGGGGTTCATTCCAGCAATGGCTGATGTCATCGGCGATCCTGATGGATAGCTCAGGGGAGGCTGCATTTCCGTAAAAGTAAAATACGGAATGAATGATCAGTTCAAGAGACGATGTATTGAGTTCGGCTTCTCCCATGAGGTGGTGGCAGGTTCTTAAGGATGATCAAGATATTGATTAATGGGGCAACGGCCAATTTGTAAGGGGGAATTAATAAAAAAGGGCGCAACTGTGATGGTTGCGCCCGGGGCTTTCTCATGTGACCCTTTTGTATCAGTGAACGTGTAACAGACCTGGTTGTTAATTGCGTACGGGCTTTCCGCCTTTAAGTACGCTTTGTATTCTTTCGAGTGTTTTCTTTTCCCCGCAGAGACTCAGGAAGGCTTCCCTTTCGAGGTCGAGGAGGTATTGTTCTGAAACGGCCGATTGTTCACTCAGGTCGCCACCGCACATTACCCAGGCCAGTTTTTTAGCTACCACTACATCGTGATCCGTAGCATAACCTGCTCTCCACATACCGTTGATGCCGGCATACAAGGCGCCGAGTGCCGAACGGCCCAATACTTTTACATCGGTACGTTGTACTGGTGTAACATAGCCGCTATCATAGATTTCCAAAACACTTTTTTTAGCTTCTGCTATACGGCGGCCCTGGTTTAAAATTACTTCATCATGGCCTTTACGCAGGATGCCGAGGTCAAAGGCTTCGGCAGCAGAAGTGGCTACTTTGGCTGTAGCAATCGTGAGAAAGCGGTTTTTCAGGGTAATGGTCTCGGGTTCGTCTTCATGCATTTCATCGGCAGCACGCAACGCAAATTCTTTGGTACCGCCGCCACCGGGGATGAGGCCTACGCCCAGTTCCACCAATCCGATATATGTTTCAGCAGCCGGGCATACCTTATCAGCGTGGAGGCTTAATTCGCAGGCGCCTCCCAAAGAAAGGGCATGTGGCGCTACAACTACAGGTACTCCGGAATAACGCGCCCGCATCATGGTGTTCTGGAAGAGGCGGATGGCCATATCAAGCTCGTCATATTCCTGTTCGATGGCCAGCATGAAGATCATGCCTACATTGGCGCCGGCACTGAAGTTAGTACCTTCATTGGCAATCACCAAACCCTTGTAATTATTTTCTGCGAGTGCTATGGATTTCTGGATACCTTCCAACACTTCACCGCCAATACTGCCCATCTTGGTATACCATTCCAGGCCAATTACATCATTACCCAGGTGGTAGGTGCGGCAGGAACTGTTCTTCCACACCGTTTGGTTTTCGAAGTTCTTCATCACGATGAAGGCTTCGCCACCGGGCAGGGATTTGTATGATTTAGACGTTATATCATAGTAGAGCTTTTGCCCGTTCTCCACTTTATAGAAAGTTTTAATGCCGGCGGTCAGCATTTCCTGTATCCAGGGAGCTACGCCATAGCCTGCTTCCTGCATCTTTTTCACCGTACCTTCCACGCCCAGTACATCCCAGCTTTCGAAAGCGCCGATCTCCCAGCCAAAGCCGGCCATCATGGCATCGTCCACCCGGTATATTTCATTGCTGATCTCCGGTATGCGGTGGGATATATAAGAAAACAGACCATAATGGAAATGACGGTAAAAGTCGCCCGCCTTATCCATGCCGGTACATACTGCTTTTAACCTTGTTTTAAGGTCGTCAATGGGTTTGGCTGCCTCTACGGAAGCGAACTTTGGCTTTTTGCGCGCCTCATACTCCATTGTTTTGAGGTTGAGCACGAGGATCTCTTTTTCCCCGCCACCGCCTTTGGTCTTCTTGAAGAAGCCCTGGCCTGTTTTATCGCCCAGCCATTTGTTCTCTACCATTTTGTCGAGCCAGGCGGGGATGGTAAAGGCATTCCTGGCCTCGTCTTCGGGGCAATTGTCGTGCACCCCTTTGGCTACTTTCACCAGGGTATCAATGCCCACTACATCGGCTGTGCGGAAGGTGGCCGATTTGGGTCGTCCAATGATGGGGCCTGTGAGGGCATCTATTTCATCAATGGTCAATCCCATTTTTTCTACCAGGCCAAAGATGGCCATGATGCCGTATACGCCAATACGGTTGGCAATAAAGGCCGGTGTGTCTTTGCAGAGCACGGTGGTCTTGCCAAGGTATAGGTCGCCGTAATGCAACAGGAAATCCGTTACAGCAGGGTCGGTATAGGGGGTAGGGATAATTTCCAGTAAGCGTAAATAGCGGGGCGGATTAAAGAAGTGCGTTCCGCAGAAATGCTTTTTGAAGTCCTCGCTCCTGCCTTCGGCCATCAGGTGGATGGGTATGCCCGAGGTATTGGAGGTAATGAGGGTGCCGGGTTTGCGGTATTTTTCTACTTCGGTAAATATCTGTTGTTTGATGTCGAGCCTTTCTACGACTACTTCGATGACCCAATCGCAACCGCCAATATCCTTCAGGTTGTCCGTGAAGTTGCCGGTCTTTATTTTCTTGATGGCTTCTTTGGTGTAAACGGTGGAGGGGTTGGATTTGATGGCTGCAGCCAGCGCCTCATTCACGATGCGGTTCTTAACGGCCGGATGATCGGTGGTCAATCCTTTGGCTGTTTCGGCATCGGTGAGTGTGGTGGGAGCTATATCCAGTAACAATACCTGTAAACCTACTCCTGCAAAGTGACAAGCAATGCGTGATCCCATGACTCCACTACCCAGTACGGCTACTTTCTTGATGAGGCGCTTTGACATAGAATAATTAGTTAGTTAAACAACTATTTAACCCGAAGGTAATAAAAAAGCGGGAATAAAAAAGCCCACCCTGGTGTTAAGCTTTACCTATTGAAGACCATCCTTTTGCCCCTTGTGAAACAGCGCTCCAGTCAATTGCCCCTTTACCATCGTTCACCAGCTGGGTCAGGTGCTCTTTCAGGAGGTCGGCCAGGGGCAGGGCCTGTTTGGCAGCGTCGCCTTGCTGCAATACCAGGTTGAGGTCTTTGAGGCCCAGCCTGGCGGTGAAGGCGGCGGGTTCAAACTGCTGGTTGAGAATGATCTTGCTGTAGTTCTGGTAGAGGGGCGTGTTAAAGATGGTTTGTCCAAACATCTCCCACATTTTGTGGGCGTCCACACCACTTTGCTTTGCCAAAAAAACACTTTCTCCGATGGCTTCCAGGGCGGTGGCTATTAAAAAATTGCCACAGAGCTTCACCGTATTGGCGGTGAGGATATCATCGCCAAAGTCCCATACACCCGCACCGCCGGCTTCTTTCAGCAGGGGCGTGGCTATTTCGCGGATAGCTGTAGCGCCGGATATTACGAAGTTGAGTTTCCTGGCAGCGGCGGCATCCGGCCGGCCGAATACGGGCGCCGACAGGTAATGCTGTCCCTTTTCTGCATGCAGTGCGGCGAGGGTGCCCGCAGTTTGTGCCAGGATGGTGCTCATGGAAATATGAATGCTGCCGGGTTTCAGGTGTTGCAGGAGGCCATGGGGGCCGGTAGTAATGTTTTGTAATGCTGCATCATCTGCCACCATGGTGAAAACAACATCGCAGGCTTTGGCCAGTTCTTCCACGCTTTGAGCAACAATAGCGCCTTTTGTTGTCAGTGCCTGGGCTTTGGCAATGGTGCGGTTGTATACCTGCAGCTGGTGACCGCTTTCCAGTAGATTAAGTGCAATGGGTGTACCGAGGCTTCCGAGCCCGATGAATCCGTAAGTCATTTATAATGATTTTAATTAGTGTACGAATAACAAAAAAGCTCCAGCCATTGTTGGCGGAGCTTTAGTGATATTTTTGATTACCAGGTGGTGCCTGACAAGATTAACTTACCCCTGACCCTTCATCTACTTTGTTGTCGGGATTCACGAAATGCAATTTGCCTGCTTTGTCTTCGGCCATCAGGATCATACCATTGCTTTCAATGCCTTTCATTTTGCGCGGCGCCAGGTTGGTGACCACTACTACCTGCTTGCCCACAATTTCTTCGGGTGTGAAATGCAGGGCTATGCCGGAAACGATGGTGCGCTTTTCAAAGCCGAGGTCTACTTCCAGTTTCAACAGTTTATCGGCCTTGGCTACTTTCTCCGCTGTCAGTATAGTACCTACTTTAAGATCGATCTTGGCGAAATCGTCATAGACGATCTCAGCTTTTACCGGTGACGCTGGTGCAGTGGGTTCTTTCGCTTCGTCTTTCGCTGCTTCCTGGGCTTTTTCCATACTTGCTTTCTGTTTATCTGTGGCTACCTGTGCTACAGGCGAATTGGGTTTAATGGAACCCGCTTTGAGTTTTTCAATCTGTGCCTGTATTTCTTCCGGTTCTATTTTACGGAACAGGAGTTGGGGTTCTCTTAAGCTATACCCTACACTCAGCAGCTTGCTCTTACCGGCATTTTCCCAATCCAGCATTTTGTCCACCACCTTCAGCATGTGCAACATTTTCTTTGCAGTGAAGGGCAGGAATGGATTGATCAATACCGCGAGGTTGGCCGTTAATTGCAGGCAGATGTGCAGGCAATTGTCGATCAGCTTTTGCTTATCGGGATTTTCAGCCAGGGCTTTTGCTACGATCCAGGGTTCTTTCTTTTGCAAATACTTATTACCGTCGCTGGCCAGCCTGATGATCTCAAACAAGGCATCACGGAATTTATATTGTTCCAGCAGGTTCTCCACTTTTATTTTGGTGGCTTCAAACGCTGCAATCATATCTTCATCTTCTTTATCCGCTACATCGGCGTGCAATGGTGGTACTTTACCGCCGCAGAGTTTGTGCATCAACACAAAAGCACGGTTGACAAAATTGCCGAATATGGATACGAGCTCACTGTTGTTCCTGTCCTGGAAATCTTTCCAGGTAAAATCATTGTCCTTGGTCTCCGGTGCGTTGGCGCATAATACATAGCGCAAAACATCCTGCTGATCAGGGAAATCTTTCAGGTATTCATTGATCCATACGGCCCAGTTGCGGCTGGTGGATACTTTTTCGCCTTCCAGGTTGAGGAACTCATTGGCAGGTACATTATCCGGCACTACATAAGCACCGTGTGCTTTGAGCATCGCGGGGAAAATAATACAATGGAACACGATATTGTCCTTGCCAATAAAGTGTACGAGCTTGGTGTCACTCTTTTGCCAGTAATCGGCCCATTGATCTGTAAGCTCTTTGGTAGCGCTGATATAACCAATGGGGGCATCAAACCATACATACAATACTTTGCCTTCTGTATTGGGTAAAGGCACTTTTACGCCCCAGTTGCTATCGCGGGTCATGGCACGACTTTGCAGGCCGCTTTCGAGCCAGCTTTTGCATTGACCGTACACGTTGTTCTTCCATTCCTTGTGTCCTTCCAATATCCATTCCTTGAGCCAGGCCTCGTAGTTCTGTAAAGGAAAGTACCAGTGCTTTGTCTTTCTTTTTACCGGCACGGCATCGCTTAATGCACTGCGGGGATTGATCAATTGATCGGGACTGAGGGATGAGCCACAGCGTTCGCACTGATCGCCGTATGCATTTTCGTTGCCGCACACCGGGCAGGTGCCGATGATGTAGCGGTCGGCGAGAAAGGTATTCGTCTTCTCGTCGTAGTATTGTTCTGTTTCCTTTTCTTCAAACAGTCCATCATCGTACAGCTTTTTGAAGAAGGCGCTGGCTGTTTCGTGGTGGATCTTATTGGAAGTGCGGGAATAGATATCGAAAGAGATGCCCATTTCCTGGAAGCTATCTCCCATGAGTTTATGGTATTTATCAACGATCTCCTGGGGAGAAACGCCTTCTTTCATAGCGCGGATGGTAATGGGCACACCATGTTCATCACTGCCACAGATAAATTTAATATCCTGCTTGCGGGCACGCTGGTAGCGTACGTAAATGTCGGCCGGTAGGTAACAACCTGCCAGGTGACCAATGTGTACAGGGCCATTGGCATAAGGCAAAGCGGCGGTTACCAGGTATCTTTTAAAGTCTGTCATTGTCAATTCTTCTTAATAGCTTGATTTACTTTACCTGCAGGGTAGCCAGGCGCCTGGCTAAATACAGCTGAAAGCGCCTTTTTTACTTACAAGGCAAAGGATTGCAAAAATAGCTAATTAGGGGGACAATTAAAACGAATGAGCTGCCCCGGGGACAGCTCACCTGATGTTATCTGCACATAGGGCAGGTGCTTATGGTAGAGAAAGGCGTAACGACTGTAATTTTTGTTTGAAGGCTGCGGGGGTGGTTTCCTCAAAGGCGAGGGTTCCTATTTCTTCCTTATCGGTATTAAGTTCCTGGATACAGGCCAGTACTTTGCCGTTTTTGATACCGATGCAAACAATTTTGACGGATTCGTTTTTGGGTACGCGGCCAAACTGAATCTTATTGTCTTTGTAGGTGCCGGCCATCACTGATTTGTATTTTGTAAAAACGATATGGGATACCATACTACCGGGGTCGAATCCATCTCCCGGGTTGAAGGCGAAGAGAACTTTGGGTACATTGTTGTTGAACTTATCGCAATTGTACCAGCCCAGGTTGGTAATGGTAAAGCTGTATTTGTTCATGAGCTGGTGGCGGTTGTCCAGGTTGATGCTATCGGTATGGAACTTTTCCAATACTTTGATGCTGTCTTCCGGTGTCAGTAATTTCCTGCGCATCGCCTGTCGGAAGGTCATGACTACTGAGTCGCCTGCGATGGATACCCTGTCTTCCCTGACCTGGTATTTAGCCATCGGCACTACATTTACCCGTTTTATTTTGATCACTTCGAAATAGCTGTTGGAGTAAGCCCTCAGTTTTTCTTTCATTTCTGCATCGGAGTAGGGGCAGGATTTGGCTACGTAGTAATAAGCTTTTATTTTTTTACCATGCGATACATGGTAAGGGTCGGCATACGGGTCGAGTACCGTGATCCGGCGGTTGAGGGGATCGCTGAATTTCTGTTCCTGGCCTTCGGGTATCCAGTCGATATCGCCATTTTCATCGGCTTCCCGCTTCATGAATCGGACTGTATCGATCATGCGGTTGTCCATGAATTTGGCGACAAAAGCTTTCTTCAGGCTGCTCCTGGTACCCCGGAATAACTGCATTTGTTCGTCAGGTTTAGCAGTGGGCATTTCGAGCCTGATGCTTTTCCGGCCAGCCAGGTTTACGGGATCTCCATTTATCTGGGCAGCCAGGTATACCATGCCACCCGAGATCAGCTGTTCGCCACCAGCAGTGGTGGAGAGCTTGGCTGCGAGAATATCATCATAGGTGAAGTATTCCCGCAGTACAATGGTTACCAGGCCCTCTTTTATAAGTCCTCCTTTACCGGCAAAGGCAAATGCCGGGATCGTCAGGCGGGTACCTTCTTTACCGGTGAGCACGGTATCCCTGTTGACTTCGATCACAAACTGCTCTCCGGGTTTCTGCAATTGCTGGTAGAATGCATTGACCTGGGCTGCTGCGACGGATGGTGTTGTGCTATTGGATGAGGTAATCTCCAGTGTCGAAGGTTTTAATTCCGGTACTTCGGTCTTAATGGTTAGTTGCTCTGTTCTCAGGGCCAGTTCTTCCGTACTAGGTTGCAACGATGTCGGATTTTCCTGTAGCTGTACTGGTGCAGGCTGTACCTTTTCAGCCTTTGGCCGCGTTGTGGGTTGCACAGGTTTTGCGTTTACGCGCAGGCTGGTGGTTACTGGTTGTACAGTGTTGACTTTAACCCGGGTTGTTGCTTTGGCTGCTACAATGCTTGCGGTAGCGGCTTTGGGCGCTGTTGCCGGAATGGCTTTAGTTGCAGGCCGTATGGTGGTATCTTCCCTGTCTGTAGTTGTCGGTGCAGCCTGCTGCTTTCTCGCAGGTGCTACTATCGTTTTCTGAGCCAGTGCTTTGGGAGAGGCTTTCTTTTTGGACCTGATAGTAGTGAGGGTAACCAGGGTGATAACGGTTACCACGGTAAATCCGCCCAGGTATTTGATGATACGCCGTGAAGTAGAAAGGCGATATCCTTTAGGAACCGGGTCGGGGCCAATGGTTGGTTTCAGCAATCCTCTCATTTGTTCCCAGTGGGCATCGGCCTGGCCGGTATCCTGCTGGAATTCTTCCTCCTTTTTACGGAAGAAGTCGTCAATATGTTGTTGTTCAGATCGCATTGGAGTAGATTTCTTTTTTCAATAAAGTATCCAGTTTATGTTTTAGGAGGCGCCTGGCTTCATTGAGGTGCCATTTGGAAGTGCCGGTAGCGATGCCCAGCATTTGCCCGATCTCTTCATGTTTAAATCCTTCCAGTACAAAAAGGTTGAAGACGAGGGCAGTATTGCGGGGTAGCTCCTGCAGGAGGCGCATGACATCATTGGCCGAAAGCCTATTGTAAATATCCGGGTCGATGCCATTGCCGTCGATCGATACGATTTCCAGTGACTGGTGGTTGAACTTTGCCTGCCGGCGACAATGATCAACACAGGTATTGACAATAATGCGCCTTACCCATCCCATCCAATCACCCCGGCCTTCGTACTGGTGAAGGTTTGTGAACACTTTCAACATGCCCTCATTGTACAGGGAGGCGGCTTCGTCTGCATCCCTTGCGTAACGGGCGCAGAGTTTTATCATGCCCGGGTAACAGGCACGGTACAGGGCTTCCTGGCTTTGAGGATTTTGTTGTTTACAACCTTCTATGATATCATCCCGGTTTGTTAGCACGATTGGTTTTAATAGATGGTGACAGGATCTGGTTGGGCAGGCTGCACAGTTATCGTAACACTTTATATTGACGTAGGAGAGGAAGGGGAAGGTTGGGGAAGAATCAACAAAAAGGGACCACCTGGTAAAAGATGATCCCTTTTTTATTGTTATATGATCTGATACTTATTTTTTGTCGGGGCTTGCATCCAACAGGTTTTTCGCAAACTCTTTGTTGTTTTTGCCAGTGGGGAGGGTAAAGCCCAGGTTCAGGATCAGTTGATAACTGCCAAAAGCCTGGCGTGCTTTTCCTTCGTATACTTTCAGGTTGCTGTACCGGGCATAGTCAAACTTCTGGGCAAATTCCAGGTAGACGTATTTATAGGCGGTGAGCTTGAAAGCGGTTTCAATGCCGGTATTCCATCCGCCGATCTGAAAGCCTGGCTTGTTGGCAAGGCCGAAAAAGCTGTTCTCTACGTGAGGTATTACCGGACCCACCCCTGCTTTGGCCAGCAGGTCGAGCTTCAGGTTATTCCGGGGTCCCGGCTGCACCAGCCTGAAACGCTTCACCAGGTTAAACAACAGGAAGTTGGCGCCATTATTCAGGTAATAATAAGAGCCTTCTTTTTCTGAAAAGCGCCTGGTGGTATTGACTTTTTGCCCATTGAATTGCCCCTTGATCTGTACATCCTGTTCATCGGCGATGATATACTTGGTATGATCGAAGTTGATCTCGAAGGCGAGGTCCTGCTTCTCGTTAAAGAAGTAGCCGATACGGTAATTGTATTGGGGAATGGTCATGGGTTTGCCGAAAAGACCATCGTCCCAGCCTGGCCGGTCATGGGCCCGCACGTTTACCAGTTTATAATCATTTCCAAGGGATCCCTGCTTTACATGTACGGTAGAGCGGGTATACCATTCGGTGTTGTAGCCCCAGCTAAAATAAAGACTTCCATTTTTTACAAAAGACCAATTGCCCTTATGTTGGGCATCTGCAGCTTGTTGGAAAAAGGATAAAACGCCAACGAGTACGATACAATATTTCCTTACCATATATACTATCTATTCCTTGCTAAAAGGTTTTGGGCCGCAAAACTATGCGAATTATGAATATAGAAAGGGATATTAACACTCAGATTACAAAAAAGTGATGGATATCCCTTTCCGGATGACATATGGCAAGACACCTGAGGTAACAACAATCCTGCTTAATTGTTATAAAATATTTTATCTGGCTGTAAATTGTGACTTTTCTGCCAGTAGCGGCTTTACAAACGACCATCATCGGCCGTTATTGCCATTTTGGGAAAACAGGTCTAAAATAACCTACATGAATCGTAAACATTTTCTTTCTTCCATGCTGGCTACGGGTACCTTACTGCCCTCCCTACCGGGCATGGCTTCGGATCGGTTTCCTGAAAGTATCTCCAAAAAACCTGTTATCCCTCCCTATCTGAAGGCCGGCGATACCATTGGTATTACCTGTCCGGCAGGGTATATCATGCTAAAGGATATTGAACCTGCTATCCAGCAAATAAAGAGCTGGGGCTTCAATGTTAAAGTGGGCGATACAGTGGGTAAGCGTGATTTCACCTTTGGGGGTTCCGATGCAGACCGGGCAGCTGATTTTCAACAAATGATGGATGATACAGGGGTACAGGCCATCATGTGTGCCCGGGGCGGCTATGGTTTTGTACGCATCGTGGACAGGCTCAATTTTTCAAAACTGGTATCAAAGCCTAAGTGGATCATCGGTTTTAGTGATATCACGGTATTGCATGGGCACCTCAACCGCAATTATGGCATCGCTTCCATCCATTCCAAAATGACTAATAGTTTTCCGGACGATTGGAGTAAGGCAGAGCCAATACAGATAGAAACGATCCTTTCTATTAAACAGGCTCTTACCGGGGAAACGATGAAATATACTACACTGCCTTCTGCTTTTAACCGGGCAGGTACGGCTTCGGGTGTATTGGTGGGTGGTAACCTGAAAACCATTGAAACCCTGGCGGGCAGTAAGTCAGATATTCAAACAGCCGGCAAGCTGTTGTTTGTGGAAGATACAGGAGAATACCTCTATAGCATCGACCGCATGTTCTGGAACCTGTTGCGCACCGGCAAACTGCAGGAGTTGAAAGGGTTGATCGTAGGCGGTTTTAAAGTAAAACCCGATGATCCCGGTGATGAGTTTGGCCGGGCATTGCAGGATATCGTGATGGAGAAGGTTCAGCACTATGATTACCCGGTTTGCTTTGATTTCCCGGTAGGGCATCAGAAGAATAATTATGCGTTGAAGTGTGGGGCGGTGCACCGGTTGGTGGTGAGTCCGGAATCTGTAACACTCACCGAGGTATAATGGCAGGGATAGGTTGAGGTTGTTTGATTTGGCGGAAATTGCATAATTTTAATAGCATAAAGAAGGCGTTATGATAATTGAGAAAAAAACAAAAGATAAGATCACCGTTTCCTTTTCCGGAAGCATTGGTAAAACCGGGCTGGAAACCATTAAGAATTATATAGAATTTCTTGAAAAGGGTAATCAGGGGAAAAAGAAAAAGGTTTCCCAGGCTACGATCAATAAACTGGGCGATGAGGTTACTGCGGCTGCCTGGCAAAGACTAAAAAAAGAAAGAGGAATATAATATCCTGTGACAGTTATTGTTGACGCAAATATTATCATCAGTGCTATTATAAAGCCTGAAAGCGAGATAGCCAGCTTACTACTCCTAAATACAAAAGCTGAATTAGTCATCCCGGACTATGCACTGGAGGAAATAAAAAGACATCGATCCCGAATATGCCATGAAAGAGGTATACCATCTTCGTTCTTCACTGAAATGCTTGACAAGATCACATTTAGATTGCTTGCTTTTTCTACTGAGATGTTGAATAATGAGACGCTATTACAAGCTGAAGCTTTGACGTCTTCTATTGACCCTAACGACTCGTTATATGTATCTTTTTCAATAGAACTGGATGCCTTATTTTGGACAGGTGATCTAAAGCTTTACAAAGGTTTAAGGCGAAAAGGATTTAATCGTGTTATTAATACAGCAGAGTTTAAGGCAATATTAATTGGAATGTCTTAGCTATTCGCTGTTTGTTAAAACTATAAGCATAATGGTAACTATTCCCCGATATTTAGAACCCGGTGACACCATCGGCATCACCTGCCCGGCGGGCTATATGGCTGCGGCCAAAGCGCAAACCTGTATTGACACCCTGCAGCAGTGGGGCTATAAAGTAAAGGTGGGCGCCACACTGGGCAGCGATTCCGACACTTATTTCTCCGGTACAGATGAAGAGCGCCTGCGTGATTTCCAGGCAATGCTGGATGATGATACAGTGAAAGCCATTCTGTGCGGACGCGGAGGGTATGGCATGGGACGAATTATTGACAAGGTAGACTTCAAAGCTTTTAAGAAGAACCCCAAATGGATCATTGGCTTTAGCGATATTACCGTATTGCATTCACACCTTTACAGCAATTATAAGATCGCTTCGCTGCATGCGCCCATGGCTGCGGCTTTCAACGACGAAGGTTTCAACAACGAATACATACAATCACTCAGGAAGGCGCTGGAAGGGAAAACCGCCAGGTACCAATGTGAAGTACACCCTTTCAATTACAAGGGAGAAGCGATCGGAGAACTGGTTGGCGGCAACCTTTCCCTGATTGCCCATAGCATCGGTACGCCCTCAGATATTAAGACCAAAGGCAGGATACTGTTCCTGGAAGATATAGGAGAGTACTTGTACAATATAGACCGTATGTTCTACCAGTTGAAAAGGAGTGGTAAACTGGATAAGCTGGCCGGCCTGATCATTGGTGGCTTTACAGATAGTAAGGATACCGAACGGCCCTTTGGCAAAACGGCCTACGAGATCATTCACGAAGTCGTAAAAGAGTACGATTATCCGATCTGTTTTAATTTCCCGGTGAGTCATGAAAAAGAAAACTACGCACTGAAAGTAGGTGTGGGGTATAAGTTGAAGGTAGGGAAGGGGAAAGTGGTGCTGGAGGAGTAGAAAACTTATCCTGCATCCAAATTAGCATTCAATCATACATAACCTCTATATTATGACCTTTGTTCAGTTGGAATATGTGGTAGCGGTGGATGTGTGCCGGCATTTTGCCCTGGCTGCCAGTCGTTGTTTTGTGACGCAGCCTACCTTGAGTATGCAGATACAGAAGCTGGAAGAAGAGCTGGGGGTCAAGATCTTCGACCGCAGCAAACAGCCCGTGGTGCCTACGGAAGCAGGGATCGAGATCATTGACCAGGCACGCAAGATACTGGCCGAAAAAAATGTGATCCAGGAGATCGTTCAGAATAAAAAAGGCATTCTCACGGGAGAATTGCGGATAGGCATTATCCCCACCCTGGCTCCTTACCTCCTGCCGCTGTTTGTGCAGAGCTTCGCTAAGAAATATCCCCATGTAAAGCTGATCGTACAGGAAATGCTGACGGAATATATCATTACCCGCTTGCGGGAAGGACGTATTGATGTAGGCATTGTGGTAACGCCCTTGCAGGAGAAAGGGATCAAAGAGCATGTGCTTTTTTATGAAGAACTGCTGGCTTACGTATCACGTAAGAATGCAGCCTATAAAAAGACCTATGTGCTGGCGCAGGATATTGACCCGGAGAAATTGTGGCTGATGGAAGAAGGGCATTGCTTCCGCTCGCAGATCGTAAACCTGTGTGAGCTGCGCAAATCCAGTGAAATGAGCAGTCATTTTGAATACGAAGCGGGCAGTATTGAGGCACTTCGCCGGATGGTGGAACTGAATGATGGCATTACCATACTGCCCGAGCTTACCACGCTTGATATGGACAACAAACGCTTACAACTGGTTCGTCATTTTCAAAAGCCCGCGCCCATGCGGGAGGTGAGCATTGTTGTACACCGCGATTTTGTAAAGAAACGCCTGATAGAAGTGCTGAAAGAAGAGATCACGGCGGCCGTACCGGAGAAGGTACGGAAGAACAAAAGCGCGAATGTGGTACCTATTTAGAGAATACAGAAGCCAGAATACAGCATTCAGAAGGAGCAGCCAGGTCTTGTATTCTTCTGGATAATGGATCCTTTTCCTACCTCAATAAAGAATCCAATTTTTGTTGGTAAACGGGATATTCAGAGAGATTGTTATGACTACCCCCTTCAAGGCTTATGAACTGATCGGTTGATTTAAGGTAGGGTTTCAACTTTTCGGCATTGCTGAACCTGATCACACCATCATCGGTGCCATGAAAAATGGTTACAGGCGCTGTTACCTGCTGCATATATTGCCAGGTAGGTATTTTGAGGCGTATCATTCTTTCTACCGGGTAGATGGGGAAATAAGAACCGGCAATGGAGGGGAAACTGTAATAAGGGCATTCCAGGATCAGTCGTTTACAGTCGCGAATGGAAGCCAGTTGCGTGGCAATACCAGTTCCCATTGACTTTCCATACAAAATAATACTATCGGGTTTGAAACGGGCACGGGCCAGTTTGTAAAAAGTGAGCGCCCAATCATAGAGGTGTTGCTCGGTGAAAGTGCCGGTACTTTTGCCATAGCCCGGATAATCGATCATCCATACTTCATATCCCTGTTTCGTAAAGCTGGGCGCATATTGCGCATAATGGCCAATATTTTGCTTATTGCCATGAAAATACAATACCACACCCCGCGGTACAGAATCGGTGGTGGTGAACTGTATCACATTCATGTTTACACCCGTGGCATAAGGGATATTGAGCTCTTTATAAGGCGTGTGAAAATTGTAATTGTAAGTGCTTTCCAGGGGTTCGGGGTGAAACATGATCTTCTCCTGTCCGTAATAAATACCGATGCCGATAATGCAATAGATCATGATGAGGATACTTGCCCAGCGAAATATTTTCTTCTTCTTCATTTTTACTTTTATTCCCGCTGCTGATACTCAATATTGCAGAATATCGCGGATGAAATTGTGGTACTCGGGGAACGAAGGTAAGTTATTATGCATTCCGCCATGAATACGGATGAGGGTGATCTTTGACGGGTTGATTAACTGGAGTTTCTCACTGTGTCGGATAGGGATGAGCCAGTCCTTGGTGCCGTGGATAATATAGGTATGACAGTTTACATAACGTATCCATTTATCTGTGCGAAGGTGATAACGCAATACATATCGTACGGGCAGGATGGGCAGAAAGCGGGTGACCACTTTGCGGAAGTTGTAATATGGCGAATCGAGTATGAGGTAACGGGGTTTGTTATCAGCCGCAATTTTACAGGCAAAACCACTGCCAATGCTGCGGCCATATACAATAATGTGGTGCTCCGGGTACTCCTGCAGCAGCGTATTGTACACAAACTGCATATCGGAGAGCATTTCTTTTTCACTGCGCTTGCCCGTGCTTTTGCCAAAACCGCGGTAGTCCACCATTACCACATCATAGTCATAGCGGTAGAAATCGCGGGCATATTTGGCCCAGCCCTTGATGCTGCGGCTATTGCCGTGGAAATAGAGGATGAGGCCCTTTGGTTCCTTGCGAAAGAAGTGTAACCCGTTGATGCGCACGCCGGGCATTACATCAAAAAACAGTTCATGAAAAGGTACATCATATTTGAACTTGAAATCGGCTGGTAGTCGTTCGGGTTTAAAGATAAACCGGTCCTGAAATATCCAGGCGGCTATGGTGAGGATAGCAATACCTATGAGTATATACCAGATGAAAACAGGCAATATGGGTGTTGGCTTTGGTTTACTGATGTTGGCTGGCGCTACCTGAAGTTACAATAAACTTCCGGTAGGAGCTCAGTTGCCACTACCAGCTGCTAAAACTGGTCTTCAGGCCCGTACACCCGCTTCAAATTGGGATCAGTAACCGGTGCTACAATGAGCGGGAACTTTTCAACAGTTACATTGGCGGTATCAAGACCAAAACCTCTTTCTTCCGACAGGCTCCAGTCTTTCAAGGTAAAGTGCAGTTTCATAACCAGTCGTTCTGTAAAAGGAAGCTCATTGTCCTGGCTCAGGTATTTTTCCATCACGATGAACTGGAAGTCGCCCACCACATTGTTCCTTTCCAGGCTTTCATACCGGCTGGTGATATTCACTTCCTTATTGGCCACCAGATCGGCCACTACTTTACGGAACATGAGGTTGATGCGGGGCTCCATACGGAAACCAAGCCTGAATTCCACCCGGATAATATCGTTGGGAATGATATGGTCTACCTTGTATTCGCAGGTATAGGGATCATCCAGCGTATCTACGTGTACAAACCAATAGATATCCGCCCGTTTGGGCTTTTTGTTGAGGATGGAATAAATGATCTTATGCTCAATTTCCTTGGGGTTATTGGCACTGGTAAGGTATACCAGGTGGGTAGCGTATTTGGGAACGGTTTTATCGTTACTCAATTCCTGGATCTGGGGAATATAATGCTCCAGGCGTACAAACTCCACGTAACGGTTCTTGATCTTACGGCTGCGGAACCAGATGTACATAACGGCAAACATGATGCCGCCAACAATAAGTGTAATGTAACCGCCGTGGGTAAATTTCTGTAACAGGGCCAGGAGATAGGTGATCTCAATGGTGATATAGCCAATCAGGTAAATATAGATCCAGGTTGCCTTTACTCTTTTGGCAACAAGGTAGTTGGCAAAAAGAATGGTGGTGGTGAGCATGGTGAGGATGATGGCAAGGCCATAAGCAGCTTCCATGCGGGAGGAGGTTTGGAAGTAGAGCACCATGCCAATACATCCCAGGAACATCATCAGGTTGAGGCTGGGAATAAACAGCTGTCCTTTTTCTTCTGAAGGATAGCGGATCTTGAATTTGGGCCAAAGGTTGAGGCGCATGGCTTCACTGATCAGGGTAAAGGAACCCGATACCATGGCCTGGCTGGCAATGATGGCAGCCGTAGTAGCTATCACAACCCCTACAATAACAAACCATTGGGGCATGAGGTCATAAAATGCATTGATCCCCATAGATTCTTTTACCGCAGCGGTGATCTGGAGACCGGTATGGTGTTTCAGCAGGGATGCTCCCTGTCCGAGATAGTTGAGCAGCAGGCAGGTCTTTACAAAGATCCAGGAGATGCGGATATTGCCTTTTCCACAGTGACCGAGGTCACTGTAAAGAGCTTCCGCCCCCGTAGTACAGAGGAAAACCGCGCCCAGCAGCCATAGGGCATTGGGGTAGGTATTCAGAAATTTAATACCATACCAGGGACTGAATGCCCGTAGGATGGACAGGTCATCAAACAGGTGCCAGGTACCCAGGATGGCCAGCATGGAAAACCATACGAGCATGATGGGACCAAATAGTTTGCCGATAGAAGCAGTGCCAAACTGCTGCAGGAAAAAGAAGAGTGCGAGAATGGCTATTACGATATAAATAATATAGCTATCTATCCTGCCTTCAAGGGCAGGTATTTTTTGCAAGCCTTCAACTGCTGAGGTGATTGAGATAGGAGGTGTAATAATGCCATCGGCCAGTAGTGCTGCCCCTCCGAGCATGGCGGGTATGACTAACCACTTTCGTTGTCGCCTCACCAGGGCATAGAGGGCAAAAGTGCCACCTTCCCCCCGGTTATCGGCCTGTAATACCAACAACACATACTTAATGGTTGTTTGTAGGGTGATGGTCCATATAATACAGGAAAGTGCTCCAATAATGAGCTCCTCACTGATCACACGGTCATTGATAATAGCGTTGAAAACGTAGAGGGGGGATGTTCCGATGTCGCCGTAAATAATGCCTAATGCAACAACTAACCCCGCTGTAGTAACTTTATTAATCTGTCTGCTCACTGTAGTGTAGCTTATCCCGTTTCAAAGGGTTTAACAATATTATCAATTACAATGCCGGGTTATAGGAACCCGGCGGAACAAAGGTATACGTAAAAAAACTAATTGAGGTAATGTTTTATTGTGTGGATCTGTGCAATAAACGAAACTTGAACATCTTTTGTTAAAGATCAATTCCCGGGGGCGAAAGGGTGACAGCTTTTTGGCCCAAAACCTCGTCTTAACAGAGGGGGAGTGCGGGCGGTACTACCGGCGATGCCAGGGGGTATCAAAAGGCTTTCATTCACTAACAGTTACATCGAAAACCAAATATTTAAAATTGTATGGAAAGTTTGGGTGACCGTATTACAATGCTTAATTTGGCATGTAAGAATGTATTAATGCATTGCAGCACCATGATGAATTATCCAATTATAGGCAGGTTGCTGGCCATTGTCCTGGTTTTAGCATGGCTTCCGCTGGTATCTTCAGCACAGAAAATTTCCTATTCAGAATCTGAACGGGACGATAGCCGTCGTACCAACTTTGAGATCATTGGCAGGGTAGGCGCCAACATACTGGTATTTAAGAATAACCGGTCTGATAACGCCATCAGTGTATATGACAACGATATGAAGCTGGTGGAGCGGGTGAAGCTCGATTATATGGACGACCGCTGGATCAATGTGGACTTTGTGCCTTATCCCGACCATGTGTGGATGATCTACCAGTTCCAGCGCAAGGGAATTGTATATTGTATGGGGGTGAAGCTCAACCAGGCGGCAAAAATGCTGACCGATCCCATTGAGCTGGACACCACCCGTATTGGCTGGTCGGCCAGCAATAAGATATATACCACTGTTTTCAGCGATGACAAACAGAAGATCATGGTATTCAAGATCAATAGCCGCAATCCCAACAACTTCCTGTTTACCACCCTCTTATTCAATAATGACCTGAAGTTGCTCCAAAAGCACCGCATGAGCCTTGCCATGGAAGAGCGCAACGATTATTTTACCGACTTCCTGGTAGATAATGACGGGGATATGGTATTTGGCAAGTTTATCCGGAAAAACGGGAGCGACAATATCTCAGATGTCCGGCTGATCCGGAAAAAGGCAGAGGAGGAAAAATTCAGTATTACCGACCTTAAAACAGGAGAAAGAGTGCTGGATGAGGTGAAGATCAAAATAGATAATACAAACCGGCGTTATTTATTTACGGCATTGTATTATAAGCAGAAACGGGGCAATGTGGAAGGTCTGTATACGGTAATCTGGGACAAGGCGTCGGATGCGATGTTAAGAGAATCGACGATGGCTTTTTCTGAGGACCTGAGGAGGCTGGCAAAAGGACCTGATGCCAACCTGCGGCTGGCTTTTAATGATTATTTCATCAAGAATATGATCGTTAAGAAGGATGGCGGCTACATCATGGTAGCCGAATCCATGTATTCTACTTCCCGCGGGGGCACTTTTAACCGCTGGGATTATATGTACGGCAATAATCCCTGGGCTTCGCCAATGGATTATTATTATTCACCGTATTATAATTCCTGGGGATCGCCCTGGAACCGTTGGGGCAATTCACAGGCTACCCGGTACCATGCGGAAAATATTATGATCCTTTCGTTTGATAAGGACGGCAATATGGAATGGAACAATGTGATCCCCAAAAGCCAGTTTGATGATGAAAGCGAAGGACTGGTTTCCCACCAGGTGATGAATACAGGCGGAGAATTGCATTTCCTGTTCAATTTGTACGAGCGCCGCACCTTGCTCTTGAATGACCAGAGTATCGGACCAGAGGGGCAGATCACCCGGCGGCCGACTTTGAAGGGGCTCGACAGGGCAGTAGAGTTTATGCCCCGTTATGGCAAGCAGATCAGCGCGCGTTCTATTATTATTCCATGCCAGTACCGTAATTATCTTACGTTTGCCAAAGTTGATTTCTAAACCCTTCTTATCCATATCCAGTGACAGGCCTTTTTAAACAGAAAAACTCTGGCAACATTCTAGTGTTGCTGATTTACGGATTGATACTCAAGTTTGGGATGCTGTTGCATCCCATGCCACCTTTGAGGCAGCCAGATGATCATTTTCTCTATATATGGCTGCTTGATTTTCTGTCGCCCCTGCATTTGCCACCTATTATTTATTCACTGATCGCCTTCTTTCTGTTGTACAGTCAGGCCATCATGTTCAACCGGGTATGTAATGAGCAGAAAATGATGGCCAAGCCCAACTACCTGGCGGGGATGGCCTATATGCTGATCACTTCCCTGTTTATAGAATGGAACCATTTTTCAGCGCCACTGCTGATCAACTCACTGCTGATCTGGATATTCTACCGCGTGAGCATCCTATACAATTCCAACAAGCCGGGGGCTGCTATTTTCAATGTGGGGCTTATCATGGGTATTGTTACCCTCATGTACCAGCCGGCCATTGTATTTTCCATCTTTTTGCTCATGAGTCTGTTCATCATGCGCCCCCTGCGGGTGCGGGAATGGCTGATCGGTATATTGGGTATTACTACACCTTATTATTTCCTGGCCATCGTGCTGTACCTCTCCAATCAGTGGGAATGGAAAAAGCTGCAGCCCAATATCTCCTTCAACCTGCCAGCCATGCCTTCTTCCATGACTGTGCTGGTAAGCATTACCTTGTTAATATTACCTTTTATAATCGGTGGTTTTTTTGTGCAGAACAACCTCACGAAGATGTTGATCCAGGTGCGCAAGAGCTGGAGCCTGCTGCTGGTATTCCTGATCGTATCGATGCTGATCATTGTGGCCAATGGCGGCAATAACTATGTAAACTGGTTGTTGTGTGCGGTGCCGCTCACCGCCTTCCATGCTGCGGCCTATTTTTACCCCTCCGGTCGGATATTTCCGCTCATCATGCATTGGATCATTTTTGGCTGGGCGATGTATATTGGCTATTGGACACAGTAACCAGTTGCCCATTCTTTCCTATCTTTGCAGTTCCTCAAATTTATACCAATAATGAAGTTTGGAGTAGTTGTTTTCCCCGGCTCGAATTGTGACCGCGATATGCAGGATGCACTGCAAAATGATCTGGATCAGGAAGTTATAATGCTGTGGCACAAAGATAATGACCTCGGCATGTTCACTACAGATGATTGTATTGTATTGCCCGGCGGCTTCTCCTACGGAGATTACCTGCGTTGTGGCGCCATCGCCCGTTTCAGTCCTGTAATGCAGGGTGTGATCGATTTTGCCAACAGAGGAGGTAAAGTATTGGGTGTATGTAATGGTTTCCAGGTGCTCTGTGAAGCCCATTTGCTGCCCGGTGCCTTATTAAGGAATGCAAACCAACAGTTTATAAGCAAGAACATTTATATCAAAGGCGTTGGATCGCCCGATAAAGCCCTCAAAGTGCCCATTGCCCACGGTGAAGGCCGCTATTATGCAGAAGCAGCCGTGCTGGATGAACTGGAAGCCAATGGCCAGGTGATCTACAAATATTGCGATGAAACCGGTGCTGTTATCCCTTCTGCCAATCCTAATGGCGCCATCCGCAACATTGCCGGTATTTGTAATGCAAACCGGAATGTTTTTGGTATGATGCCCCACCCCGAGCGTGCTACCAGCGATGCCTTGGGTAATATTGACGGTCGCATCATAATGGATTCATTATTAATACATTCCAAAACTAATGCTACCCGCACTGCCGCAGCTGTCGCCAATTTTTAAATAATAATTAGCAGATTGCTTTAGTACATTCTTCCGTATTTTGTGTTCTAATAAGAAACGCTCATGATGAAGAAATACTTGTTACTTACTTTGGCTGTTATTGGGTTTGCCGGCGCATGGGCGCAGGAGAAACCGGTTAACTGGACATTCAGTGCTAAAAAGATCGCAGATAAAACTTACGAAGTATACGCTACCGCTAATATTACTGGTGACTGGCACCTGTATTCCCAGAATGTAGGCGTAGATGGTCCGGTGCCTACCACGCTTACTTTCACCAAGAACCCTTTGCTTACACTCGATGGCAAAACCAAAGAAGTAGGTAAGGTCATTAAGAAGAAAGAAGAAGTGTGGGATGGTGTGGTAAACTACTATGAAAAGAATGTAAGCTTTGTGCAAGTGGTAAAAGTGCGGGGAACTGCAAAAACCAATCTTGCCGGTAAGGTAGAATTCATGGTGTGTAACGATGAAAAGTGCCTCCCTCCTGTAGAAGTTGATTTCTCTGTTAACATCGGCGGATAATAGTGTATGACAATCTAAAATAATTGATCAAGACAAACGGGTTCCTGCTGAGGGAACTCGTTTGTTTTTTACAGCGATAGACATGATAAGATATATTCACCCCCTGCTTCTAATCATTCTCTTTTCTCCTATTTCCCTATTTTCCCAGGATTCAACGACGGCTACACATGTGCAATGGCAATTCAGTGCGGTTAAAAAAGCAACCCATGAATATGTGCTGACCTACAAAGCAGCGGTGAGCATCGGCTGGCGCCTTTTTTCTACGACAGCCAAAGACGATGAACTGAATACGAGGATCGTATTTGACAGCGCCACGGCAGCCAATGTAACCGTCCATTCCATCACAGAAAACGGGAAACTACAGCAACTGAAGGAACCGATATTAGACGGTCTGGAAATAAAGTTCTTGGAGCAGGAAGCTGAAATAATAGCCAATATTACCGTGAAGGAAGGTTTTGAAAAGCTACGGGGTACCGTAACTTATTCGATCATGAAAGGGGAGGAGATCCCCAGCCCCATAGAAGCCCCCTTCCTGTTTGTGATAGACCCTGCAGGAAATATAAGTGTACAGGCCGGTGGCATTCTGGCTTCCGCTGAAGCATCAAAGAAGTTGAAAAGAACTGCCATTGATCTGAACAACCCCGTGAGTACTGTAGGAGGAACGGGTATTGAGGACGACCGCTCCAAAAGCCTGATGGGCATCTTTATCCTGGGCTTCCTGGGAGGTTTGATCGGGTTGCTTACACCTTGTGTATTCCCAATGATCCCGCTTACAGTTTCTTTCTTTACCAAGCAGTCTCCCACACGCTCGAAAGGCATTTTCAATGCGGTGATGTATGGGGTGTTTATATTACTGATCTATGTGATCCTGAGTATTCCTTTCCACTTCCTGGATTCCAATAATCCGGAGATATTAAATACGATCTCTACCAATATCTGGTTGAACTTATTCTTCTTTGTGGTATTTGTAGTGTTTGCCTTGTCGTTCTTTGGCCTGTTTGAAATTGGCGTGCCCGGTGGGTTGGCCAATAAAACAGATTCAAAGGCAGGCACAGGAGGGCTCGTGGGTATCTTCTTTATGGCGCTTACCCTGGCCCTGGTATCCTTCTCCTGTACGGGGCCTATCTTGGGTTCCTTGCTGGCGGGCTCATTGTCTACTGATGGAGGTGCTATGCAGCTCACCATGGGTATGGCTGGTTTTGGATTGGCCCTGGCTTTACCCTTCACCGTATTTGCCTTATTCCCCAGTTTGTTAAAATCATTGCCCCGCTCGGGTGGATGGCTCACTTCTGTGAAGATCGTATTGGGCTTCCTGGAACTGGCCCTGGCGGTGAAATTCCTATCCAATGCCGACCTGGTTGAGCATTGGGGAATCCTCAAAAGAGAAACTTTCTTGGCCATCTGGATCATCATTGGTATCCTGCTCACTTTATACCTGTTTGGTATCCTGAAATTCAAACATGAGGGCAAGCCTAAGCTCACTAAGATCCGTCTTGCTTTGGGAGGAATTGTAGCCGTTTTCACACTTTACCTGATACCAGGATTAACCACCACAAAATATGCCAACCGCGCATTGATCAGCGGCTTTCCACCGCCACTTACTTATAGTATTTATGGTAAGAACGCCTTTAAAGGAGTAGAGGCCCAGGTGATCAATGATTACCAGAAAGGATTGCAGTTGGCCAAGGCGCAAAACAAACCCTTGCTGCTTGATTTTACCGGTTGGGCTTGTGTGAACTGCCGCAAGATGGAAGAAAATGTATGGCCCAACCCCGAGATCAAGGAACTGATAGAGAACAACTATGTATTGGTGTCGCTATATGTGGATGACCGTGCCAAATTGCCCGCTGATGAAACCTTCGTTCACACCTTCCCGGATAGCTCGAAGAAAGAGATCAAAACCGTGGGCGATTATTTTGCCACCTTACAAAGTGTAAACTTTACCAGTGTCTCTCAACCATTGTATGTGGCCATTTCGCCCGATGAAAAGCTGTTGACGAGGCCAGTGGGTTATACGCCCAATGAAGAAGAATATGCCACATGGCTAAAGGCAGGGTTGGAAGCCTATAAGAAGATAAGTAAGTAACAGATCAGCTTTAAGATATTTTTTAGTTGAAGGGACCCGCAAGGGTCCTTTTTTATTTTGGAGTAGGCTGGCTACAGAAGGGTAGTGCCTTCATGAATAGCTTGCCGGGGATACAAAAGAAGATCCCCGCTCTTCTACTAGCGGGGATCTTAATTAGGCGTCATTCTGTTCCAGCCTTCCGGCTAGCAAGCAATGTCATCATTCAAATGTCGGAGGGAGGGCCAGAATGACAATATCTTTCCAGTCTCTATTTTGGTTCTCAAAGCTAAGTAGTTATCCGTTCCCATTTTTACGGTCACCGTTAAACTTTTGTCAAGAGACGAGGATTAATATTATAAGGCGATCTTCTTCTGCATCATCATTTTGCGGAGATTGATCAGCCCATAGCGCATTCTTCCCAGTGCAGTATTGATGCTGCAATTGGTAAGCGATGCGATCTCTTTAAAGCTCAGGTCTGCGTAATGACGGAGAATAATTACTTCGCGTTGGTCTTCGGGTAAAAGATCAAGCATTTGGCGAACACGGTCATGACTTTGTTTCTTCATCATTTTCATGTCGGCACCTTCTTCAGTGAAGTTGATCACTTCAAAAATGTCGCGGTCATCGCTCGTACGGATCGATGGGGTACGCTTCACCTTACGGAAATGATCTACGCACAGGTTGTGAGCAATACGCATTGCCCAGGGTAAAAATTTACCTTCCTCTGTGTAACGGCCTCCACGAATTGTGTCGATAATCTTGATGAGAACATCCTGGAAAATATCTTCGGCTAGATATTTGTCTTTTACCAGGAATAAAATTGAAGTGTACATCTTGTCCTTATGACGAAGGACTAGGGTCTCAAGCGCATAAAGGTCTCCATCCTGGAAATCCTGGATGAGTTCATGGTCGGTCTTTTTGCGTAGTAAATTCATAAACTTCTACGGTTTTGAAGGTGATAGGATATTTAAATTGAAATGGATTTTATTTTTGAACGGCTTTTCTGTGTAGAAGTGACAACATCAATAGGCAGTAAAATTTTAGTTTTCTGATTTATTGTACAAATTACCAACTAAAGATATAGACTTTTTTCAAAAAACAAAACTTTAAGAGAACTTTTAAACTTTTTACTCACTCAGCGGTAAATAGTTATACCTATTGACAATAATCAACAGTGTTTATTAGAAAAACTATATATTATTATTAAGTGATATAACTGTTAAAAGTTATCTGAAATTGTTATCCCACATTGCAATAATTTTGTGATCCTTCTTATGCCTGATACAGCGAAAAAAAACGACACCGTAAAAAGCATCCGGCCACTAAAAGCTCTTGATAATATTTTTATCAAAGGAGCACGGGTGCACAACCTGAAGAATGTTTCTGTAGAAATTCCACGCAATAAATTAATTGTGGTAACCGGAGTTTCCGGTTCAGGAAAATCTTCCCTTACCATCGATACCCTCTTTGCCGAAGGCCAGCGACGGTATGCAGAAAGTCTGAGTGCCTATGCCCGCCAGTTTATGGCGCGCATGGTAAAACCCGATGTGGATTACATCAAAGGCTTATGCCCTGCTATTGCTATCGAGCAAAAAGTGATCACCCGCACACCCCGTTCCACCGTGGGTAGCATGACAGAAGTATATGATTACCTGCGCCTGCTTTTCGCACGGGCCGGTAAAACCATCTCACCTGTTTCCGGACGGGAGGTCAAAAAAGATGATGTAAAAGATGTGGTGGAAGCCATGTCTAAACTTACCATGGGCGACAAGGTGCTGATCCTGATCCCTTTCAGGCAACATACCCATCGCAATGCGCAGGAAGAGTTGAATATCCTGATGCAAAAAGGCTTCTCCCGTCTTTATGATGGAGCCGTGCTGCGCATTGAGGACCTGCTCGAAGATGCCAAATGGAAAGCTGCAAAAGACACTTACGTATTAATAGACCGCCTGGTGGTCAAGGATTTTGATGAGGATGATCAGCACCGGATTGCCGATTCAGTAGGCACTGCCTTTTATGAAGGTGAAGGTGCGCTTCTGCTGGAAATAAATGGTACGCAGAAATTATCCTTCTCCAATAAATTCGAACTGGATGGTATCCAGTTTGAAGAGCCCGTTCCCAATCTGTTCTCTTTTAACAATCCTTTTGGAGCCTGTCCTACCTGTGAAGGGTTTAGCCAGGTGCTGGGTATTGATAGCGATCTCGTCATTCCCGATAAACGCCTGAGTGTATATGAAGGTGCGGTAGCTCCCTGGAAAGGCGAGAAGCTGGGCATGTGGAAAGAGCAATTTATCAAGGGCGCTAAGAAAATAGATTTCCCCATTCATAAACCCATCATTGATCTTACTAAAACACAGTACAAAATGCTGTGGGAAGGCAGCAGTGGTGTGTTGGGCATCAATGATTTTTTCAAGGAGGTAGAACAGAATCTGTATAAGGTACAATACCGCGTGCTCTTGTCACGCTACCGTGGCCGTACCGAGTGCCCGGACTGTAAAGGTTATCGCCTGCGCAAGGAAGCCCTGTACGTGCAGGTAGGCGGTAAGCATATTGGAGAGCTTTGCGAAATGCCTACCAAAGACCTGGTGAAGTGGTTCGACCAGTTGAAGCTCAGTGAATATGACCAGCAGGTAGCTAAAAGAGTATTGATAGAGATACATCACCGTTTAAAGACCTTGATGGATGTAGGCCTTGGTTATTTAACCATGAACCGCCTGGCCAATTCATTGAGTGGAGGCGAGAGCCAGCGTATACAGCTTACCCGTTCACTGGGTAGCAATCTAACAGATTCATTGTACATCCTGGATGAACCTTCCATCGGACTGCACTCACGAGATACTGAGCGATTGATCCGTGTGTTGAAAGAATTGCGTGACCTTGGCAACACCGTAGTGGTGGTAGAGCATGATGACATGATGATGCGCGAAGCCGATCATATTATCGATATGGGACCACTGGCTTCCCATCTGGGCGGTGAAGTGGTGGCGAGTGGCAATTATGATGAATTGATCAGCAACCCTAAAAGCCTTACCGGCCAATACCTGAGCGGAGCATTACAGATTGAAGTGCCTAAAAAGCTGCGCAACTGGAACCGTTCCATCAAGGTAGAGGGTGCCCGGCAAAATAACCTGCAGGATCTCACCGTGGAATTCCCGCTCAACACCCTCTGCGTAGTAAGTGGTGTGAGCGGAAGTGGTAAAACCACCCTGGTTAAACAAATACTGTATCCCGGTCTGCAGAAGATCAAGGGCGAGTTTGCTGATAAAGTGGGCTTGCACAAGGCGATCACCGGTGATGTGGATTACCTGTCGCAGATCGAGATGGTGGACCAGAACCCCATCGGTAAATCATCGCGCAGCAACCCCGTCACCTATATCAAAGCATATGATGAGATCAGGGATCTCTATGCCAAACAGCCATTAAGCAAGATGCGTGGATTTCAGCCCAAGCATTTTTCCTTTAATGTGGACGGAGGTCGTTGTGATACCTGTAAAGGGGAAGGCGAACAAGTAGTAGAGATGCAATTCCTGGCCGATGTACACCTTACCTGCGAAGTATGTGGCGGCAAAAAGTTCAAAGAAGAAGTGCTGGAAGTGCAATACAATGGCAAGAGTATTTATGATGTGCTGGAAATGAGTGTGGATGAATCCCTGGAGTTTTTCAAAGCAGAAAAGGATATTATTCAGAAAGTAAAGCCACTGAGCGATGTGGGCCTGGGTTATGTGAAACTGGGCCAATCCTCCGATACCTTGTCGGGTGGGGAAGCGCAGCGGGTAAAGCTGGCCTCCTTCCTGGGCAAAGGCAAGGCGCAGGGGCATATCCTGTTCATTTTTGATGAACCTACTACCGGATTGCATTTTCACGATATCAAGAAACTGCTGGGCTCCTTCAATGCCCTCATAGAGCAGGGGCACTCCATTTTGGTGATAGAACACAATATGGATGTGATCAAGAGTGCCGACTGGATCATCGACCTGGGCCCCGAAGCCGGGGACATGGGAGGCAATTTGGTTTATGCAGGCATCCCAACGGGCTTAAAGAAGGTAAAAGAGAGCCATACAGGGCGGTTTTTGTAAGTGCATTAACATTTCATCACCTTTCTTTGCAGGAAAGTATATAGGCTATGCGTTACATGCTGTTTTTGTTGGTGGTTTTGGGATTCGGCGCACAGCTTAGCGCGCAGGTCAGGGTCCCTTTCGGCAAAAAGAAGACTGCCGCGCCGGTAGCCACCACCGCCAATGAAAAAGCCATGTTGCCCAGGGTAGGGGTACCTGAGCTCATAAAGATGCTGGACTGGACTGGTAAGCAGATCGACACCACCCTGAAAAAGAAAGGTTACCTGTTAATGCAGAAAGAGGTGGATTCCACCAGCTCCCTGTTTCTGTATTCCATGCTCACCCGGCTGGAGGATGGTCCTGCCACAGTACGTTCCTTTTCTTTTATGGATGCTACCGTAGGCGAATTGAAAAGCAGGTTGATCTCCTACCGTACCTATGATAAGAATGAGTTTCGCGATATATCTTCCTACCTGTTGGCCAACAATTACCAAAAGACAAACGAGTTTGATTTTGACGAGGCCAAACATTCCCTGTACAGCAATGGCACACAGGAGCTGCGCCTCAAAGTGATCACCACTGTGAAAGACAAGCGCACTTTTATAGCTTATGAACTGGAATTGGGAAAATAATTACCGCAGACGGTCAAGGCTTTTCACCAGTTTCTGATCACGGTACATACCCCGGAGTGCCAGGATAAATAGTATAGGAACCACGATAGCCACAATAGCTGTAAGATCATAGTTGCCTTCTCCGGGCACAAACTTCTTTACCTGTAAATAGAAAAGCACCAGGTTGAGGCAGGAGAGGAATAAACCCAGCAGGCTAAGCCTCATTTGAAACTTCCGGTCCTTATAAAGAAATATAGCTACCAGTGCCAGCAACCCCGTAGCCACAACAGAAATGGTCAGCAATATACCACTTGTACCCAGCACCGAGGATATCGCTTTGGGCTGTCCCTCCTTAATAATATTACCGGTATAAAAAGACAATTTCAGGGAAAGGAAAGAGGCTGCTGCAGCCAGTAATAACCAAACAGATTGTATACGCTGGATCATTTGGATAAATATTATTATCTCAAAAATAAGTAATCTGATTGGTATATCCGCTCAGGAGCTGCCTCCTGATCGAAAGACCACATGCCCATAGTGGATGCTCATCCTGGCAGCACCCCTTCAAAAGACAAGTGGCAGGTAACTACTCCTGCCACTTTTTCCATTTTATACTCCTAACTGATAAGAGCCATTCGTTCAGCCTGCCTTGCCCGGCGGTATGATCTCATTCATCTCGCCATCTGCTACCCGGATCAATTTCCAGTCATCGCCTTCGTGAATGTGCAGGATGTAAATAAACTGCTCACCCACCTGTATTTCCTCAGCACTCGATATCAGGTGGTCGTACCAGGTACTTCTGACAAGCGCTCGCACTTCGCGCGGCAGCTTTTTCTCATTGATGTACCGGATCGTGTACAACCAGTTGCCATGGCGGTCATAGTCAAGGCGCAAATTGGTATCGCCATCCTTGTACTTGGCCATGAATCCATTCTGGATCACGTACCATCGTTCATCCTGTGCTGCAGGAAAGCTTTGTTTAAAATGCCTTACCGCTTTGATGTGAATGTCATTGCGGTAAACCATGCTGCCTGTGGCAGCCGGAATACCATCCGGCAAACTGGCCGGTGCACTTGCGTGGTTGTTGCTGCTGCTTACCTTGCCGGAGGCACAAGCCTGTAGCAAGATAAGAATGACCGGCAGCAGCGTGCCGGTGAGGGTGTTTTGTTTCATGGCTATACATTGTAATTGTAATTATGACGCTCATCCAATACTAATGTTGCACAAATGGCTGTGTTAAATTAATAACTAGATAAAGTAACATCATCTTTCCAGTGCTTCACGAAGGTTTTAGATGTATTACATCCGGAGCCCATATTAAACAAGCTACTGCCCAGGTTTTCGATGTACGGCGTTTGTCGAATAAAACAAAAGCTACCTTGACAATTTGGTAACTTTAGTATCGTAAAGCGCCATATGCTGAAAAATAAGATATTACGCAACCATTTGATCTTCTGGACCTGCTTCCTGCTGTATGAATGGCTGGCCAATGCCGCCTATGATAGCCATTATGAGTCCCACTTGCTGGCCGCCGTCCTCTACATTCCATTGCTCCTGTCTGCCACCTTGTTTACGATCTATGTGTTGATCAAAAAGTATTATTTCAAAGGCGAGAAAGTGAAGTTCTGGGTGGGATTGATCGTCAGCATGCTGGTGTTTGGTATTGGACGCAGGGCCATCAATTATTTTATCATCTATAAGATATATACGCCGGATTGGATGAAGACCCAGCCCTTCCTGTTCCCTCCGAAAATTGTCTTTGAGATCGTAGGCACCTATCTTATTGTAGCCCTCTATGCCATGTTTTATTTTTTATCGGCCTGGTACGAGCAGCAAAGGATCACCCAGGCATTGCAGAAAGATAAAATAGAAGCTCAGTTGGAAATGCTCAAATCACAAGTGCAGCCCCATTTTATCTTTAATACCCTCAATAATATTTATTCCCTCTCTACCCAGAACAGTCCCAAAACATCTGACCTCATCTACCGGCTATCTTCCCTCCTGAGTTACTCCTTGTATGATAGCCGTAAGACCATTATTCCCCTGGAACAGGAAATTGAATACATCAATAATTACATCGAACTGGAGAAGATACGCTATGGCGAACGCTTGGATATTGCCGTGAATGTCCTGAACGATACCAGGCATATTGGCATATCGCCCTTCCTGCTGCTGCCCCTGGTGGAGAACTGTTTTAAACACGGTGTAAGCAATGAAATTGATACCTGCTGGATAAGATTGGATGTACTGACCAAAGATGGATGGCTCATCATTAAGGCGGAGAATAGCAAATCGCCCAATGGGAAATACAATGGCTCCCGCAATGGTATCGGCCTGGAGAATGTAAAGAAAAGACTGGACATATTATACGATGGGCGCCATGAGTTCAAATGCATCGATGAAGGCCAAACCTTTTTGGCCGTACTTAAAATTAAAATGATTGCACATGAAGATCAAGTGCCTGTTGGTGGATGATGAACCACCAGCTGTCGACCTGATGACCACCTATATTGAAAGGGTGGGCGACCTGGAAATAGTGGGCAAGTGCAACAATGCCATTGAAGCTTTTGGTTTTCTCCAAAAAACAAAAGTAGATCTGCTGCTGCTGGATATCCAAATGCCCAAGATGACAGGGCTCGATCTGATCAGGTCCTTACACGACCGGCCCAGGATCATTGTGATCACTGCTTACCGGGAGTTTGCTGCAGATGGATTTGACCTCGATGTACTGGATTATATCGTAAAGCCTGTCTCTTTCGAGCGTTTCTTAAAAGCCATAGCCAAGTACAACCAATATGCCTTATTCCGCCAAACAGAAACGCCGGAGCAGGCAACCGACGCTTTTGAAAAAGCCTATATGTATTTTAAGGAAAACAAGCAGGTGAGAAAAGTATTCC
Organism: uncultured Paraflavitalea sp.; assembly: GCA_966211765.1. Taxonomy (GTDB): domain Bacteria; phylum Bacteroidota; class Bacteroidia; order Chitinophagales; family Chitinophagaceae; genus Paraflavitalea. The sequence continues at coordinate 35,599 of CBIHOV010000042.1, read as the reverse complement.
TGAAGGATATTGTATACATTGAAAGCATCAAAGATTATGTGAAGATCATTACCACCGACAAGCCCCTGATCACTTATCAGCGATTGAGCTACATGGAAGAAAAACTGCCGGAGAATAAATTTCTGCGCATACACAAATCCTATATCATTGCCATAGACAGGATATCAGGATACAATAATGACCTGATCAATATCGAGGGATATGAATTGCCACTGGGCAGATCCTATAAACAAGGCTTTCTGAAAGTAGTGGGCGCGTAAAAAGAAGTTGAAGTTGGAAACAACGGGGCGCGGAAAGGTGTACCGGCTATTACAGCCTTTGTTCTCTGCCTATTACATAATACAGAATGGTTCCTATAAAAGGAAGAAAAATAACCAACAGGCACCAGATCACCTTGGTAGATTCTTCCCGGAAGCGGCTTTGGATAATATCCACCAATGCCCAGATCCATAAAATGAGGCACAAGATTCCGAGTAGTCCAAAAGAGAAAAACATGGTTGTAGGTTTTATAAATTAGTCGGGATCACAAGGCTTTTATTACAATAGTAAGATAACCATAAAAAAGGTCGGGCGAAAGAACATTTTACAATGCTCCTTTGCCCGATCCTTTTCACACAACTAATATTTTAAGGTGGTTCGCCCTGCGGGGGCGGCTCACATTTATAAGTTTATCCTAATTCAGGATACAAAGAGAATTGCTTCATGAATGCCTGTACATCTCCTTTCACCGACTTGATCGTGTTCTCGTCATCTGCATTCATCAATACCTTGTCTATCAGACCTACTATCGTTTCCATATCTGCTTCTTTCATGCCGCGGGTAGTGATGGCAGGTACCCCTACACGGATGCCGCTTGTTACAAATGGGCTCTTGTCATCATAAGGAACCGCATTCTTATTGAGCGTGATATGCGCTTTGTCCAATGTTTCCTGTGCTTTTTTACCCGTCAGGTTTTTGTTGCGCAGGTCGATCAGCATCAGGTGATTATCAGTTCCCTGGCTAATGAGGTCATAACCACGGTTCACAAATGATTTGGCCATAGCCTGCGCATTGGTCAATATTTGCTGGCCATAGGTCTTGAATTCATCTGTTAAGATCTCTCCGAAGGAAACTGCCTTGGCTGCGATCACGTGTTCCAGCGGACCGCCCTGAATACCTGGAAATACCGCCAGGTCGAGCAGCGAAGTGATCGTGCGCGTATTGCCCTTAGGATCTTTGATGCCGAATGGGTTTTCAAAATCATGGCGCACCATGATGATACCGCCACGGGGACCGCGTAATGTTTTATGCGTAGTAGAAGTTACAATATGGCAATGATCAAATGGATCATTGAGTAATCCTTTGGCTATCAGGCCTGCAGGGTGGGCAATATCTGCCAACACCAGCGCTCCGATCTCATCGGCTACCGCACGGATCCGGGCATAATCCCAATCACGGCTGTAGGCAGAAGCGCCACAAATGATCATTTTGGGCTTTTCCTTGCGGGCGATCGATTCCAGTTGGTCATAATCTACCAGACCGGTCTCTTTTTTTACTCCATAATGAAGGGCTACATAGTTTTTGCCGCTGAAGTTGGCCGGGCTTCCGTGGGTAAGGTGACCACCCATGCTCAGGTCCAGACCCAGTATCTTATCGCCGGGCTTCAGGCAGGCTACAAATACAGCTGTATTGGCTTGGGCGCCGCTATGGGGCTGTACATTGGCCCAACTTGCATTAAATATCTTTTTCAGCCGGTCAATAGCCAGCTGTTCAATCTGGTCAACGATCTCGCAACCACCATAATAACGTTTGCCGGGATATCCCTCAGCGTATTTGTTGGTGGCTACCGTGCCCATGGCCTGCATTACCTGTAAAGAGGTAAAGTTTTCGGACGCGATGAGTTCAATGCCATTGCGTTGACGTTCAAGTTCCTGGTTGATGAGGTCAAAAACTAAGGTATCTTTTTGCATGGCGCAAAAGTAGTTCAAATCAAATAAATGAGGTAAAGAGTTCCGATTTAAAAATTGCCAGAAACCGGAAATAAATTGCCAATTGTCAAGTGACAATTACTCAAAAATAGGCGTACGAATAATTTTCCCTATTTTCACGGCTTGGTAAAAACAAACTAGTTGTTTTTCAATGAAAGCGATCATCCCCGTAGCTGGTGCAGGCACTAAGTTACGTCCCCATACATACACACAACCCAAGGCACTGATTCCTCTTGCAGGAAAAACAATTCTAAGTATAATTGTTGATCAGTTGACAGAAGCCGGTATCAATGAATTCATTTTTATTGTTGGCTACCTGGGTGAGAAGATACAGGACTACGTAAAGGAAAAATATCCCGGACTACAAGCCCATTTTGTATACCAGAGCGAGCGCCATGGCATTGGCCATGCGATCACACTTACCCGCAACATCGTGGCCGATGATGAAGTGTTTATTGTATTGGGCGATACCATTGCCGAATACGATGTACAGCAGGTTCTGGATATGCCAGGATCGGCCCTGGGCGTGAAAAGAGTAGACGACCCACGCAATTTTGGCGTGGCCGAAATGGGTGAGGATGGCTTTATCAGCCGGGTGGTGGAAAAACCACAGATCCCCAAATCAAACCTGGCCCTGGTAGGCATTTACCGCATCAAAGAGACCACTTTGTTGTTTAACTGCCTGGAAAACAATATCAAAAACCAGGTCATGAGCCGCGGCGAGTTCAGTATTACCGATGCCTTGGAATGTATGATCACCCAGGGTGCCAAATTTCAGGCCTTTAAGGTGCAGAACTGGTTCGACTGTGGCAGAAAGGAAACCCTGCTGGAATCGAATGCCACCCTGCTCAAGAAATTTGGCGGCATCATTGCCCCGGAACACAGTCTCGACAATACCATTATAATACCCCCGGTAAGTATTGCTAAAGGTTGTAATATCAAAAACTCCATCATTGGCCCCAATGTGACCATCGGAGAGAAAACAACCATTAATTATTCCATTATCAAGGACTCCATCATCGGCTCCTTTGCCGACCTCTATGATATTGTACTCACCACTTCCCTTATCGGCAGCGATACAGAAGTAAAAGGAGAAAGCCGCAGCCTCAATATCGGCGACAATACAGAGATCGATTTGGGCGAATCTTGATAACTTTGCCCTATAATTTACAGGAGCGGCTTCAGGAACTGAAGAAGAATGACTAACTTTCTGGAGAATTGTGCAACATTCTTTACGAGCTACGTGTCTTTGTAGAGGATGGGGTTCCCGATTCCCGTGATGAGTGGCAGCAATCAATCTTTGCCAACCTTTTAAACGCTAATTTATGAGAGGAAAGAAAAAAATGCTATTGCTTCTGGCAATGCTTCCTCTTGCCTTGTTAACCAAAGCTAATAACGGCAATGACGAGCGCGGTAAACCTGAACCAGCCATCTCCGGCCTTGTTTCCGAATCAGGCAGCAAAAAACCAGTACAGGGTGTAACAGTTTCTATTTCCGGCAAAGGGCTGGACAAGAAGGAATTATTTACTACCGATGCTGCGGGTAATTTCAAAGTGCCCCAAATGCCGGCAGGCGAGTTGATCATCATCCTGGAAAAAAAGGGCTACAAAACCTTTAGAAAAGAAGGTGTTACCCTGAAAGAAGGTGTCCCCCTCAAATTGAATTTCGACATCAGCAATGAAGGAGCAGATGATGAGAGCGATGTATTTCACCCCCTGCGCATGATGGATAGCGAATAATCCGATCCTACCTAACCACAAGATATTGAAGCGGTTCCGCCTGGCGGGACCGTTTTTTTGTGCTTTTTTCGTAAATTGATAGAGAAGTAATTGTATATTTATCAATTAATTATAAATATGTAAAATAGATATATAGCCATACCTATAGAGGACCTATGGAGGATATATAGTGGACATACAGAGGATCTCACCCGTATTTGCTTCCTGGATCACCCGTATTCCATCCCTGTTCCATCCATATCTCTCTCCTATCTCCGGAAGGGTTCCGGTATATCTCCGGCATATCACACTCATATAACACTAAGGTATTACCATATAGTACTCATATCAGGGTAATCCCATCCAATATCACTACAGTTACCCGCAAAAAAACGGGACTGAGAACAGTCCCGCTAACGTCACATGAGATGGGTGCGTTTTAATCAAAATCGATGTCCATATCACCATCTTCTTTCCGGATGGTCACTTTTTCATGGCTGAAATACTTTTTGTACCGGTCCAGCACTTCCTGGGGCTGCTTATTGCCGTTTACCGTCAGAATGCCGTTCTTGTATTTGATGCTGTAATCATTTTTAGTGCTGAGCAATCCCTCTTTTTCCATGCTGTAGATCATTTCCTGGTAGCCCTTAAATTCATCTTTGGCTTTATCAATTTCCTTCCAGGCCTGGTTCATGCTTTCTTTCATGTCAAACTTCTCTTCATTCAATTCTTCCATCGCCCTTTTGACCTCGTCTTTGGAGCGTTCCATTTCCCTTTGGATCTCTTTCATGTTCTCCTTTTTCATGTCCTCCATTTCCTTCTTCCAGTCCTTGCTGTTCAATTCCTTTTCTACTTCCCGCTTTGCCTCATCCAGGTGTTTTTTGAGTTCGCCTTTATCCAGGCCGGAAAAAGACTCCTTCATCGATGCATTGATCTCCCTTTGTAGCTTATCAAAATCAATGCTTTTCAACGATTCCTGTACCTGGTTGCTGATCTTCTCCATGTCGACCGATTTCATTGCCTGATCAATTTGCTTTTGCAACTGTTCAGGATCAATGCTTTTCCGGGCCGCTTCCACAGATTTTTTGATCTGGTCCCAGTCTACTTCTTTCAACCTTTCTTTGGCTTCATCCAGTTGACGGATCTCTTTGTCGAGGTCTTTTTCATCCTTTTCACGGATGGCCTTATTCTTTTTGGCAGGAACCGTGTCCTGGACAATTTGTTGGTCTTGTGTGCCCTGTTGAGGGGCGCCTGTCCAGGCTACGAGGGCGATAACAGCGGTTAATCCCAATACAGGAACCGCCCAGTGCAAATGCTTTTTAATGCGTCTCATGCTATAAAATGTTTTGTCAGGTGATGAAATACGAGATGCTTCGTATAAATGTACGATTGATTTCGTAAATTGTTGCATGGGGGTATACCGGGTTGGAAATTTTTTAACAAATATGCTTTCGGGAGACCGCCCAAAAGGAAAGCCCGAAAGCAGCTCCGTCTATCGAAGCTCCTTTCGGACTTATGTATTTCTCCCGACTCCGCACTCACTACTGCATCACCTTCCCACCCCCGGTACAACCGGCAAACTTTCATTACCGTCATCACTTACCGATTGAACGGCAAAGAAATAATTGTCTTTGGAGTAAGGTAGTTGTATATCAGTTTGTGTGGTATAGATCTTCTTCTGCCAGAAAGGCCAGTTGGTTTCGCGCATCAGTATATAATACCCTTTCGGTTTTCCATATTTGGGAGCCTTCCAGCTCAGCAGCGTATAGTTGGTAAGCCGGCGCACTTCTATCTTTACTTCCTGCGGCATGCCCGTAGATTTGGCCAGGTTGGCCAGGTTGCTCAGGTTCATCGCCGTATTCTTACGGAGGTATTCAAAGTCCATGAATTCGATCAGGTCTCCATACTGGATACCATTTTCCACCCTTACATCCTGGTGCTGGTGGTAATAATTCTCATTCATTTCTGTAATGCGTACTGCCGCATAACCATTTTGTACATAGGGCGTGTGATCTCCACCACGAAGGAACCGGTCATTGCGGTAGATCAATACCACTTCCAGGTTGTCTACATAGCGCTCACCCGTTTCCTTTACATAGCGGGCCAGTTGCCGCGCCTTGCCATCATTCTCCAGGCCCAGGTTGCGGATGTTGGTGGCTGCCTTGTCCAGCTCCCAGGCCGGTAGCCCTTCACTGAACACCCGTATTTTGGTATTGTTGACAATATTGGTTTCGCTGCTATTGTTGCTGCCCATGATATCATTGTTCAGCACCGCCTCAATATACAGACTATCCTTCTTGCTTTTATCTGCCATGAACTTAGCACCCAGCAAGCCCTGCTCTTCACCGCTCACAGCTATAAAAATAACCGTAGCCGGGAAGTTTCGCTGGCTCATAATGCGTGCGCATTCTATAACCGCTGCTACACCACTGGCATCATCATTGGCGCCGGGTGCATCGCCCGTGCGGTCCATTACACTGGTGCGCATATTGTCCAGGTGACCGCTGATAAGAAATATCCTGTTGTCTTTGGGATCGCTGCCTTTTAAGGTAGCCACCACATTGCCCAGTACCAGGGGGGCATCTACCCGCCGGCCATCGGGTGGCAGCGTAGTGGTATCGATGATGGCGGAAAGCCTTCCGCCTGATTTCTTAGCAAACTCATTGAATTTCCCCAATACCCATAACCGTGCAGCGCCGATACCCCTTTTAGGATCTGTTTGCGTACTCAGCGTATTGCGGGTGCCAAAAGCCACCATACGGGTAATGTAACTTTTCAGACTGTCGGCACTTACTTCCGATACCATCTTTTCGATGGCAGGATCACGCTGTACAATAGTTTGGGCGAAGAGCGAACTGCCGCAGGCAGTCAGTAAAAATACAAATGACCATTTTCGCATGAGCAAATAAGTTGAGGTGGTTTGTAAAGATATATAGACGCTTTTGGCCAGGGTGTCTTGCAAGGGAAGGGAAAAAGCTAAGGAAGGCAACCAGGCATCGAGGCAACCAGGTATCGAAGCAGCGAGACGGCCAGGCAACGAAGGACTGGCAAAGGGCAGCAAAGTAAAAGGGTGGGCCACTACGGAAGCGACCCACCCTTTATCTGATATAGCATATTTCTTACACTCGTTGCCTTCGTGCCTTTCAAACCTCATTGCCTTTCACTAGCTCTTTCTGAAAGCCCATTTCCACATTTCTTTCCAGGTAGGTTTTTTGCCATACATCAGGATTCCGGTACGGTAAATTTTACCGGCCAGCCAGGTTGTGCCCACAAAACCTCCAATCAATAATGCCATGCTTAATGCCAGTTCCCAAACAGTTACCCCATCCGGTATACCGTGCGCTATCCTCGCCATCATTACAATGGGGGAGGTGAGGGGAAATAAGCTACCGAAAACCGCGAGGTTGCCGGTAGGATCGTTCACGGCCTTCGTCATGATCACAATGGCAAAGAAGATAGGCATCATGATCGGCAGCAGCAGACTTTGTGCATCCTGCGGATCTTCATTCACCGCACTGCCTACCGCAGCAAATAGGGATGAGTAGAGCAGGTAGCCACCCAGGAAGTAAAAAAGGAAGCAGGACAAAATGAGTGGAAAATTGATACTCGCCATAGCAGCAGTAAAGGCATTGTTTTGTGACGCCTGTACCATCGCACCAGCACCCGGTACATTTTGCACCGAACTGACATCAGCCCCGCCTGTCAACAGCGGAATTAAAGCGGTGACCGTAATCCCCAGTGCAATCCAGATAATGAATTGCAGCAGTCCAACCGCACCAATACCAACAATTTTTCCCATCATAAGCTGGAAAGGCTTTACACTGCTCACAATCACTTCCGCTATGCGGTTTGTTTTTTCTTCCATTACACCCCGCATTACCATTGTACCATAGATAAACAGGATGATATAGATCAGGAAGCCGGAGGCATACCCTACAGCATAACTGAGCCCGGCCCTTGATTTAGAGTTTTCTTTTTCGCCCGACATGGGTTTGAACTCCAGGTTTGAGCTGCGACGTGCGCTGTCCAATTGTGTTTGCGTAATGTTGAGCGCCAGTAACCTTTTTTGCTCCAACAGCTTATTGATGCGGCGCTCTATTCGCTCCTGGCTGATCATACCGATCGTTTTGCTATAAACAAGGCTCATCGTATCATCCGACAAAATATTGTAATCTGAAGGAATATATATATATCCGCCGTATTCCTTTTTTTCTACCCGCTTTGCCAGCGACTCTTTCGATTCATTGTTTACAAATACAAACTTCACATCACCGTCGCCGTCCAGCTTTCCGTTCAGTATATTGGCTTTATCCGCTACTGCAATGGTAAGATCGTCATTCCCTTTCACAGAAAAGTAGATCATGAAGGCGTAGAAGCCGAAAATGAGCAAGGGTAATAAGATGGTGCTTAACAGAAAGGTCTTTTTCTTTACCCTGCTGTTAAATTCACGTTGTGCAACAATCCAGGTCTTATTCATATAATGATTTTAGGCGGTTATGTTTTGAAATTGTCTCGCAGTAGCGGTGTCTCCCACCAGCCTGATAAAGATTTCATTCAAAGAAGGCAGTACTTCTGAGAAGCCGGAGATATTATTACCTGCCGACAAAAAGTGTTGCAATACCTCATTGGGAATATGTCCTTCTTTGATCTTTACTACCAGGCCATCACTTGCCTTGCGTTGTACGTCAAAAGCTGCAGCTATAATATTATCTGGAATATTGTCGATGCTGATGCTGAAGAGGTTCTCCTTGAATTGTTGTTTCACGCCTTTTACTGTACCATCCAATATCTTCTGTCCTTTATTCACCAGAATGATATGATCGCAGATCTCTTCTACCTGCTCCATGCGGTGCGTACTGAAGATGATGCTGGCGCCATTTTTGGCCAGACGAAAGATCTCATCTTTAATAAGATTGGCATTCACAGGATCCAGACCGCTGAAAGGCTCATCCAGTATGATGAGCTTAGGTTCATGTAATACAGTGGTTACAAATTGGAGTTTCTGGCTCATACCTTTACTCAGGTCTTCCACCTTCTTGGTCCACCAGCTTTGCATATCGAAGCGGACAAACCATTCCCTTACCTTTTCCATGGCATCCAGCTTGCTCAATCCTTTCAGGCGGGCCAGGTAGATGGCCTGTTCCCCGATCTTCATCTTTTTATACAGTCCTCTTTCTTCGGGCATATAGCCGATCTTCAGAATGTCGTTGACAGGATCAAAAGGGCGGCCGTGAAAAATAACCTGACCTTCGTCGGGGTAAGTAATGCCGGTGAGCATACGGATCAGCGTTGTTTTACCGGCGCCATTGGGGCCCAATAAGCCAAAGATGCTGCCCGGGGTAAGGGTGAAGCTGATATCATCTACGGCTTTTTGCGTAGCATAATACTTCTTAAGGTTTTGTACCTCCAGTATATTCATGTATTACGGTTTTAAGTTGGAAACAGGCCAAGGGCCGGAAAGCTAATGAAACTGCTATTTAGTAGCCAAAAAGGCCAATTTATTACAGAGGTCCTAATTTTTTGTTATAATATCTTAACAATTTCGTCTACAACCCGTTCCCCATCCATGGCGGCACTTACTATTCCGCCGGCATAACCAGCCCCTTCGGCACAGGGATATAGCCGGCTTATTTGGGGATGCTGCAGGGTTTGGGCGTCCCGGGGAATACGCACCGGAGAGGATGTTCTTGATTCCGTCGCCACTACCACCGCTTCGTTCGTATAATAACCTTTCATCTTTTTGCCAAACTCCTGGAAAGCCTTCTTAAGCGCATGGTGAATAAAGCCGGGCAATACTTCATTGAGTGGTGCGGCATGCAGGCCAGGCAGGTAGGAACAGTCAGGCAGGTTGGTGGATACCTTTTGCTGTACAAAATCAGCCATGCGTTGAGCGGGGGCCACAAACTTGCCTCCACCATATTCATATGCCTTTCTTTCCACCGATTGCTGGAAGTACATCGCCGATAAGGGGTTTTGCACATCATACGCTGGCGATGCTCCCCTTTTTTTGCCGGCTGTTGCAATATCCTGCAACTCTACCGAAGCCACCATGCCCGAATTGGCAAAGGGATTATTTCGTTTGGAGGGAGACCACCCATTTACCACTAGTTCTCCGGCATCCGTAGCGGCAGGAGCAATAATACCTCCGGGACACATGCAAAAAGAAAATACACCTCGTTCCTCCACCTGCTGTACAAGACTGTAGGAAGCGGGAGGCAGAAAGACGTCGCGAGTGGTACAATGGTATTGTATACTATCGATCAATGTTTGGGGATGTTCTATGCGTACACCCAACGCAAAAGGCTTGGCTTCTATCAATATCTTCTTTTGGTGCAGCAATACAAAGATATTCCTGGCCGAATGGCCGGTGGCCAGGATCACCGCAGCTCCTTCAAAGCTATCTCCGTCCGCGGTTTTAACGCCTTTTACCTGGCTGTCTGTTAAGATAAGATCAGTCACCTTCTTCTCAAAGAGGAAGAGCCCCCCACAGTCCACTATTTTATCACGGATGGCAGTAATGATCTGGGGTAGTTTGTTGGTGCCTACATGGGGATGGGCTTCATACAATATCTTTTCTTCGGCGCCAAACTGTACCAGTATATTCAGGATTCGGTTTACATCACCCCGTTTGGTGCTGCGCGTATATAGTTTACCATCACTATAGGTGCCGGCTCCTCCTTCGCCAAAGCAGTAGTTGCTCTCCGGGTTGATCACCCCTTCCTTATTTAATAAGGCCAGGTCTCTCCGGCGGGAGCGGACATCTTTGCCGCGTTCCAGCAAAACAGGCTGAATACCTTGCTCAATAAGCTTCAGGGCGGCAAACAGGCCTGCAGGACCAGCTCCCACAATGATCACCTTATGGGGAGCTTTGGACACATCTTTTAATACCAGTTCCTGTACTGCACGCTCCTGGAAAGGTTCGTTGATAAATACACGTATTGTTAATTGGATCCAGGGTTGTTTACTCCTGGCGTCAATGGATTGCTTGAGTACATGATAACCAGTGATGGCTGTGGTGGGAATGCCAAAATGGGAGGCCGCATATTGCTGCACTTTGGAGGCAGTGGCTGCTTCGGCTGGCAGCACTTTGAGTGTACATTGTTGTTGCATGATGTTAGGCAGTTAACCTAAAAATCCGGTGATTACAAAATTGGGCAAATAGCAGCCATAGGGCTGAAGCGCAAAAATAGCTATATATAATAAGTTCATCCCTAAAAATTATAGAAACATTACTACTGTAACACCCTATAGATATGATCAATGAACCAATAAGTCTAACTATTGTTATGTTGGGAAAAGCAGCAAAATAGCGCGTAATTATACCCGGAAATGGGGAGTATAGAAGTTAACTTTTTTTCCTGTAATCAGGGGTTATCTGACAAAATATATATTTTGAAAAGGAGGCGTAAAAAAAGTTGGTACAATATGCGGTCCGTATTAAATTATTTGTATCTTCAATAGCATCACAGCTTATATATGAAGAAAGCGTTTTTATTCCATATGGCATCCTTTTCTTTCTTCATAAGGAATTCCTGCATAACCACCCGGACATTATTAGTAGCACAGTGTAGAAATTTTATTCAATGTTCCGCTCAACCTTTTACCGGTGACATTAGCCGGTTATTAAAACCTGTATCGCCAGTAGCAAAGTATCGATGGAGGTAGTGAAATAAAATAAGTTGGCACCGCTTACTTCTTTTATCTGTTCGTTTAGCTTTTCATGCAATTCAATTGCAGTAAAAGACGATTAAAACCCTAAGAACTAATTGTGGTACAGGCATGTTGTATAACATGGTGAACAGTTACAAATAAACATATTCTTCTAAAAAAATAAGGGCAGCAAATTTGCAGTAGTTGCATCTGTGCAGAGGTTTAAAAAAACAAGTAATAAAAAATTTTTTATTCAATAAAAAATTTTGATATTCGCCCCCCTGCATAACTTTTTTTGGAAGTATAGCAATATCCAACATCCATAGAAAAACACGGTTCAAGGCGGCATGATTAGTTCAGAATAATCTTAACTCAACATAATAAACTGCTGTTAGCATAATGACAAAGTCTTTTGATAAAGTTTGGATAAATTGTTTGGAGATAATAAAGGACATCGTTGAGTGGCAACATTTCAAAACATGGTTCGAGCCGATTAAGCCTGTTGAGATAAAAGGCAATGTGTTGGTGATACAGGTTCCCAGTCAATTCTTTTATGAATACCTTGAAGAGCACTACGTAAATTTATTGGCAAAGACTTTGCGTAGGGTATTAGGCAAAGAAGCACAACTGGAGTATCGCATCATGGTGGATAGTGGTAATCACAACAACAAGCCATTGACAATGGATATCCCCACACATGGTTATAAAACTTACTCCAGCAATGAAATGGATTTCCCGCTGATCATACACAATCCCGTCAAAAACCCGTTCGTAATTCCGGGTTTAAAGAAGATGCAGATTGATCCGCAGTTAAATCCTATATATACATTCGAAAACTTCGTTGAAGGCGATAGCAACCGCGTTGCCCGCCGTGCTGGTAAAACGGTAGGTGAAAAGCCAGGCGCCAGCTCCTTCAATCCCTTAGTTATATATGGTGGTGTAGGTTTGGGTAAAACCCACCTTGCCCAGGCCATCGGAAATGATGTAAAACGCCTGCATTCCAATAAAGTCGTCTTGTACGTAAGCTCCGAGAAATTCATCAACCAGTTTCAGGACCATAGCCGCAACAATGCCATCAATGATTTTATCCATTTTTACCAGTTGGTAGATGTCTTGATCATCGATGACGTACAATTCTTTAACCGGGCCGAAAAGTCACAGGATGCCTTCTTTGCCATCTTTAATCACCTGCACCAAAGCGGCAAACAGCTTATTCTTACCTCCGATAAGCCTCCCAAAGACCTGGAAGGCGTACAGGAACGCTTGCTGAGCCGTTTTCGCTGGGGATTGAGTGCCGACTTGCAGGTGCCTGATTATGAAACACGTATAGAGATCCTGGACAGGAAAATGAAGAACGATGGCCTCGAAATGCCACGTGAAGTAGTGAAATACCTGGCCTATAATATTAATAGCAATGTACGCGAGTTGGAAGGCGCACTGATCTCATTATTGGCACAATCTTCGCTAAATAAGCGGGAAATCGACCTTGATCTTGCTAAACGCGTACTCCGTAATTTTGTGAAAACAAGTAGCAAAGAAATTACCATCGAAACTATACAGAAAATGGTCTGTGAATACTTCGATGTATCATACGACAAATTGCTGCAAAAAACCCGCAAACGGGAAATTGTACAGGCAAGGCAGATCACTATGTATCTTGCCAAAGCATTTACTAAAAATTCCTTGAAAACAATTGGTGAGCATTTTGGCGGTCGTGACCATACCACGGTCATCCACTCCTGCCAAACTGTAAAAGACCTGATGGATACTGACAGCACCTTCCGCGAAAGCGTGATGGAATTGCAACAGAAAGTTCAGCTAGCCGCCATGTGATAACAACATTAATTGCTTATAACGATATCCCGCTCCTAGTGAGCGGGATTTTTTTGTCCCATTTCGAGACTGGGTTGGACAAACACAGCTACCCATACAGTATGATAACAACTAACATAAACTGTTATTCGGATGTATCGACAACTTGCGCCGGCTTTTTTAATTCGTAGAAGCGTTGTACTTTAGGTTATGAACCTACACTCGACTGCCATATTGCAATGTACCGGGTTGATCCTGGTCACAGCCATCTTTGTTGCCTGCCAATCTGAAGTTAAGCCTGATAACAAAAAAACTACCGCCCTTCCTATTACAGGAACCTGGAAACTCCTTGCCGGTACCCTTATTGAAAAAGGCGATACCACCGTTACCGATTACACCAGGGGCCAGGAGTTTATCAAGATCATCAACGACACCCATTTTGCTTTTCTTCACCACGACCTGAGTAAAGCAAAAGATTCTACAGCCATCTATTCTTCCGGCGGCGGCACCTATACCCTCACGGACAGTCTTTACACCGAACACCTGCAGTACTGTACTGCAAGGCAGTGGGAAGGTAATAGCTTTGAATTTGTAATTACCCTTAAGGGCGATACCCTTACCCAGCAGGGCATAGAGAAGATTGACAACTTAGGGGTCAACAGGATCAATATTGAAAAGTACGTTCGTGTAAAATAGGAGCTGGCTTACTTAGATAAAAGCACTTCGATATTGGAACTGATAGAATGCTTATATCTCTGCAACCTGGAAAAATAAATATACGACACCACTAATACACCCAGGAACAACAAGGGGTCAATAATATACATGATGCTGTCGCCCACTGCAGAATGGGCTATCACTGCCGATGCCAGCGTGATGGCAAATCCAACATAAGCATATTCCTTTATTTTAGGGGGGATGCCCGGTATCAACAAGGCAAGTAGACCTAATACTTTGGCAATAGTCAGTTCCACTTTGAAGTATTCCGGTAAATGCAGGTGTGTGAAAGCTCCTTCCGGATAATTGTAGCCATCAAAGAAGGTAAAACTGATGATGCTAAATGTCATCACAGCGGCAATGATGCCCGTAGCTGTCCAGTAAATGATCTTCTCTCTCCTTATTTTCTTGTTGTTCATATTTATGTTATTTATGGTGATGAATGGCAGGCTGCCTGCAGCCAATACATATAAGACAGGGTAGCGGTTACTCCTGTGACAGCCTGATCCTCTTCCCTGAATGGTTTTGCTTCCTACGGAGATTGATCTATTTTTAAGCCTATGAAACGACTGTTCTTATTTTGTCTGCTGCTGATCACTGCAGCAAGCCATGCACAAAAAGCACCCAAGCCTTATTTCCCTCCCCGCTCAGCCTGGGAACACCGTAGCCCCGCCTCTTTTGGCCTCGATCCCCTGAAAATTGATTCCGCCATCGCGTTTGCCCGGCGCAACGAATCAAGGCAATCCCGTAATATGGATTCCGCCCAGGTGCAATCCTTTGGCAAAGAACCTTACAGTGATCCCATAGGCGCCCTGGTAGACCGGGCCGATCCTGGCGGCATTATTATTTATAAGGGCTATATCGTAGCCGAATGGGGACAACCATCGCGGGTAGATATTACCAATAGCGTAACCAAAAGCTTTTTATCTTCTGTAGTAGGCCTGGCAGTAGATCGGGGCCTTATAAAAAGTGTGAATGATACCGTAGCTGCTTATATTCCTCCCATTGAAGTATACCATGCCGGTGGGGCATCGGAGATCATTAGGCCCTTTGCTTCGGCGCATAACCGCACCCTCACCTGGGAGGTGATGTTGCGCCAGACCAGCGACTGGGAAGGAACATTATGGGGCAAGCCCGATTGGGCCGACCGGCCCGAAGGGAGTTTCAATACCTGGCGCACGCGTGCCAGAAATGCTCCCGGTACCGTGTGGAAGTACAATGATGTACGGGTGAATGCCCTGGCCCTGGCCGCCACCAGCGTATGGCGCCAGCCTTTACCACAAGTACTTAAGAACCTGATCATGGACCCCATCGGTGCATCCAATACCTGGCGCTGGATGGGTTATCATAATTCCTGGATCGTATTGGATGGTGTGCCCGTGCAGTCCGTAAGTGGCGGTGGTCACTGGGGCGGTGGCATGTACATCAATGCGTACGACATGGCGCGCTTTGGATTGCTCACCCTTCATAAAGGCAATTGGAATGGTACACAATTGTTGTCGGAGCAGTGGGTAAAACAAGCTCTTACCCCTACCACTGCCAATACAACCTATGGATACATGAACTGGTTCCTCAACACCGATCATAAAATGGCTGCTAAAGCACCTGTCACCGCTTTCATTCACGTAGGTAATGGTACCAATATCATCTATGTAGATCCGGAACATGAACTGGTAGCTGTAGTGCGTTGGATAGAGAACAGGTCAGTGGGCGATATGATCGGTAAAATACTGGAAGCTTTGCCCGGTAAATAAATACCACTTAATACATCCCATAAACCAGGCCGGCAGGCAAAAGACAAAACATTCAATAAAATAGCCTAACTAAAAAGGTCGAAGCACTTCAATGAGTGCTTCGACCTTTTTACTGGTTATGCAATCAACAATTATTGTTTGATAATGATCCTTACCAGGTTTTCAGTGCCATTGGTTACCTGTAAATAATACTGTCCATTGGGTTCATGGCTCAGGTTGAACAGGGCAATGCTGATAACACTGTTCCTGGCAATAACACAGGTTTGTATCAACCGGCCATTGAAGTCATACAAATAAAAGTTGTACTGCTTATCCCGCTTCTTATTGATGATGAGCGCACTTAGAGGGCCCCTGGTGGGGTTGGGTGCAATCACCAGGCGGAAGTCGCTGGTTTTATTTTCCGTGCCATACACCATAAAGCTTTGCGTAAGGGCATTGGCAGGCAGGTAACTTTCATTTCCTTCCTGCACGGCCTTAACGGTTACTTTTCCTTCCCCATTGAAGCGAAGCGTATCTCCCTGCACATAAGCGGGGCCTTCCGTTACAATATATTGTACAGCCAATCCGGAGGATGCCATACCATTCAGCAGTACGGCAGCACCCCTGAGTTGGTCCGTGATGGCAGCAAACGTAAGCGTTTGAGCCGCCTTCGCTACGGCGAATGTCCGTTCAGCAGTGGCGGGAAAATAATTGTCATTACCTGCCTGGATGGCCCTGATGGTTACCAGGCCTCCTCCAGTAATGCTTACTACATTATCATTGATGGTAGCTGGACCGCCGACCACCTCAAACGTTACTGGCAATTCAGCACTGCTGCCAGCTGTCAATTCGAAAGGCCCATCGCCAAAAGTCTTATCTGGAATAGAATCCAGGGATACTGTCTGATAGCGTTTCTCAATTAATTCCCACTCTGCAAACTGGGTGCCCGTCTGCCCGTTATTGGCCGTAATGTCCAGCCTGTAATAAGTATAGAGCGTCGTGTTGCTATCAATTAAGAAAGTTCTCTTCAACCGGCGACTGGCAAATAATTCTCCACTCCTGGCATCCAATGTATCCCAATTGGTGCCGTTATGGGAAGCCAATAAAAGCCAGTCCCTGGGATCACGCTCCGGTACATCGTTGGCCGAGGTAACCGTATATTTCACTACCGCTGCAGGAACCCTTGATTCATATTGTACCCACAGCGCCTTTTTGCCACTTTGATAATATTTGGTAGCACTGTTGTTATCGATCAGGCTGGGAAAGTTCTCTGCAGGCTTGCTGGTATTGGCAAACTGCGCGGTGATGATCCCTCCGTTATCTGTAATGTCAAATGAATTGGTATTAACCGGTGGAGGCGTTTCGCCTGGAGGTACGCCATCCCTGAAGAAGCGCGCCTGCCTCCATTTAACCACCGCTTCACCCGTTTTCATCGTGCCATAGTTGCCATATTTATGGTAATTGGAAACCGGTTCGTTGTCCGGTATTTCAGCACGCAGCGTATCGTTGATGTAGATCTGTATCTTATTGCCTACATCTTCCTGCATGTGGATCACATTGACCTTTACTTCCCTTCCGTAAATATTGGTGGCCAGCGTTTGCCCGGCCCCACGCATGGAACCACCTTCTGCCGCGTATCCGCGGATCATCATCTGTGTGGCGCCTTCCGTGCTGCCGAATATCTGCATCAGGCTTTCGTCATTCAGTGGTGCATTGAATGTAACGTACCCTTCAAATTGCCGGCTGCCCGTAGAGTAGTCATTCTGCAGCCGGATCTCCGATCGGTTGGATTTGGTGGTCAGTATCCGGAATGTTTCTGTATCCGTATCCGCATCGTAACGATAATCAGCGCAGATAGGGTCACATACCGATTTGTAAGTAGTATAATTGAAGGTCTGTAAACCTGCTTCATCATCCAGGTGCACCTTCTTGGTAGGGGTGTAGGATTTCCAGCCATTACCCAGCTGTGCCTGGGCTGTTGAGAGGCAGGCTGTAAGCAGTATGCCGGCCAGTGCCTGCCTTACCAGGTCTTTCATAGAAAAGCCCCTGTGTGTAGCAAGGTTTACACAGGAACGGGATTGTACAATTTTTTTCATATGCGATTATTTTAGTCCTACAACTAACGCATATTATTTTAATCCCTGGTTCCGTCTTCTTGCAATTTATTAAGTCATTTTACCCTGCCCCGTAAATACTGCCCTGCTGGCCTATGCGCTAGAGCCATTTTCTCATCCACAATGCTTTTTGTGGATCATTGCCCCGCATCATAATGGTCCAGTCAATGAACTCAAAATTCCACCGCTGGTAAAATTGAATGGCTGCTGTATTCTGTTCCCAAACGTTTAACCAAAGCGCTGAATAACCAAGGCCGGTGGCATGCCGGACGCTGTGCTCCATCATCATTGTTCCGATTTGCCTGCCCTGGAATGGCCTGAGCAGGTACAATCTTTCCAGCTCAATGTATCGATCAGCTTCCTGCCGTTCCGGCCTTGGGTTGGTGTTTATCTTGGCATACCCGGCCAGTTCCAGGCCATCAAACGCTAATAGAAATGTATTTCCGGCATCCTGCCATTCCGCGAGCACCTGCTCCTGGCTGAATGCCTTGATGACATAAGCCTGCAGATCTTCTTCCGGCATTTTACCGGTATACGCATCCCGGAAAGCCTTGCCTGCCATGGTGCACAGCGCAGGAATATCTTCGGCACTGGCATTCCTGAGATGAATGGTTGAATTAGTTGTGGTATTCACTTCATGCATTGGATGGGTAAAAATGAGCTTTGTAAATGATGCACCAAAGCTGCGCAACTTCAGTCTTTATTAATTGTAAAATCGGGATAAAAACCAGCAAAATCGGGAGTGAATAGTAATACCAGGAAAGGCTTACTTTTTAGGACCAGTGCCATACTTTTTTTTGAATGCTTTACTGAAATAGGAAGGCGATGAATACCCGGTTTCATAGGCTATTTCGCTGATATTCTTTGTTGTATTTAGTAGTAATTCCCTGGCCCTTTCCAGCCGGTAGTTGATCAGGAAATCCATAACCGATGAATCAAACAGTTCCCTAAAACCGTTCTTTAGTTTGAATTCATTGAGTCCCGTAACCTTCGACAGTTCCGAAAGCGACACAGGGTCAGCAAAGTTGCTGGTTAGATAATCCCTGGCAAAATAAAGCTTCTCCCGGTCTGCTGCATTTTTCACAATCGTTTCCTTTGCGCCAGCCCTCTGCGAACTGGCCTGCATAAACAATATAAAAAGTTCCACTGCTTTCGATCGCAGGTAAAGCTTTTTCATATCCCCTGCAAATGGACAAAGAACGATATCATCGATACATCTTTCTATAGCAGTATTTATTGGCAGCCATTCGTTGGCGAATAAAGCTGGTTGTTGACCCACCACCTTATTGGTAAACGGATCGGGCAGGATTCCGCCTTCTCCGATCAGGTTCAGGAAACATTCCCGGGTGATCTGCAGCGAGAACATGGCCGATTGGTAGTCAATATGCGACAGGCGGCTATCCAGCTCAGCCGTATAAAGCATATTGTATTGTCCGCCCCTGATAGAAAAGCTTTTCGACAGTTGTTCATACCGGATATGCGAATGGCCTTTCCTGTTAAAGTAGATCTTCACTGCATCGATGTCATTCCTGATGGCATAGGTGGTTTCCTGCTGTTGTTCCAATACATTATAGGCCAGGCGAAACCCGTCGAAACACCAGTTTTGAAAGGTTATATTGGCCTTCTCAAGTCTGATCAATTCATTGCTTTCCACCAGCTCTTTGGAATTGAGGTCATTGCCCGAAATGGGATTCCGGTAAAAGGTTGTTTGCTGGAGGTTATTGAACTGTAGCGGCATAATGTATGTTTGAGCGTATACACAGGCTGAATTCCAGGGGCAAGATAATGCATCTGCGCCGGGCAAGGCGGCAAGCTTGCCTACAAAAATGTGAAACATCTTTCCCGGGCATGATGGGTCCACCTTCCTGTCTTGTCCGGAGCAGGCATTTTGCCGCAAATGCCCCCTCTTTATGCGCCATTAGCCCCGCATGTCCTTGCTTGGAAGAAGCTAGTTTTGTTGTATGAAAAAGAATGCAATCACAATAGAAGTTTTCATTAATGCTCCCATCGAAACTGTTTGGAAATGCTGGACAGAGCCCCATCACATCCTCCAATGGAACCAGCCTTCAGAAGCATGGCATACCTCCAGGGTAGAGAACGACTTGCGACCCGGCGGCGGGTTTCTATTTGTAATGGAGGCCAAAGACGGGAGTGACGGCTTTGATTTTAAGGGGGTATATGATGAAGTGATAACCCATCAATTGATCAGCTACACCCTTACCGATGGAAGAAGAACCATGAACCTGTTTGTCAACTCCGGTACAGGCACTACGATCACCGAAACTTTTGATCCTGAACCAGGACTGCCTGCGCAAGATCAGCAGGTTTTCTGTGCAGGGGTACTGGAGACCTTCAGAAGCTATGCGGAAGCACAGGATATAGCAGGCAGCGCAGAAGTTTAACGAAACCGGTTTGAAAACACCTGTTTTATTGCTGTCAATATCTTTAAATTTGATAGGATGTAATCCTTATTGACATGAAGAAAACAGCCTTCTCCATCTTTACCCTCTTCATCGCCACCCTGCACGCATGGGGGCAAACAAAGCCCATAGCACAAATTGATAGTATATTAACGGTGATGACAAACCGTGACCAGTTTTCCGGAGCCGTACTCATTGCAGATATTACCCGTGTGTTATTGGCCAAAGGATATGGGTATTCAGACCGGGAAAACAAAGTGAAAAACACAACCGATACAAGGTTCGATGTATCCACTGCTTCCAACGTTTTTACAGGCACCGCCATTACCGCTCTGGCCCAAGAAGGGAAACTAAAGTTTACCGATACCGTTGATAAGTATATTAAAGGTTTACCTGGCGGAAACAGGATCACCATTCATCAGTTACTGACACATACCTCCGGCCTCGACTTTTTTAATAACGCCAAAGGTTTTGATTACCATAAGGTCAAAAACTGTACGGATATCATGCCCTTTATGCGAACATTACCTTTATTGTTTAATCCGGGCGATAGTTGCCAGTATTCATCCGGTAACTTGATCGTACTCGGGGCTGTCATTGAAAAGGTCACGGGCATGAATTACCAGGATTATATTACGAAATTGTTTATCCGTCCCCTGAGTCTGCAAAACACTGGTTTTACGCCTTACTATACCCTGAATGAATCCCAACGACAATATGCGATTGGATACACCAGATCCGATTCGGGGTACAAAAGGAAGGCATATGACTATGACAATGGGTTCATCCCTTTATCGGCAGGCGGCGATTGGACCAGCATAGCTGACCTCTACAAATTCGACAAAGCCGTGTTTTCAGGAAAACTAGTGAACAGAGATTATTTGGCACAAATGATCGCCCGGCATACCCACCCATGGGATTGCTGCTATTTTGGCTATAACTGGATAACATCAGTGAAAGGTGATTATTCAAGTATCGGGCACCTGGGGCGCAGCTCGGCATGGCATACCTGGAATGAGTATTATCCCCAACAGCAATACACCATTATCATCATGACAAACTTTGGATCAGTGGATGTGGAAGCGCTTACCAAGCAATTTGAGGGGCTGTTGTTTGGCCATTAGCAACTGGCAGATTGGTGCCTGCCCGGGTATTAGCCAGGCGGAAGCTCACCCGTAGGTACTACACTTTCACTTTGGATTTGATCTTAATCAGCGAATACCCGATTGAAGAACCATCTGCCGGCGGATTGGCAATATGGTACTTCCTCACTTTAAGCACATATTCGAACCCTTCCTCATAATCAAACCCTTCAATTTGACCCATATGCATAGGTCGCCATCCCTCACTGCTGCCTTCTTCTTTTACATTTAAGTGATCTGTTTCCACATTCGAAAAAAGGGCCCTTGCTTTTACTGGTTTAGATGCCACGTACATGGTAATCGTAGTATCCTGGTTGTCTTTTTTGCAGCCCGCTGTGAGCAGAAACAACGAAAAGAGGACTAATAGGAAGCGTGAGCGTGATAAAGTTGATTTCATAACCGATCAGGTTTTGATCATTGACAAAGGTCTCCGCCAAACCGTGGCAAAAAGCTGTACATTTTCCTAAACAATATCCCATGCTTATGGGAGTGCCGGTGCCCGGTATATATTCTATTTTTATACCAGGCTGATAAATACATCATTGCACGCAACTCCGATCCCCTCCGGCTGATCAACAAGACCCCGCTGATCAGCAATGTCACCATGCGGAAATGTTAGGCCGGATGGCATCCTCAGCAGCAAAATTGCCCGCCAACGTAAAGGAATTCCAGCTCCAGGTATTCAACCGCTGGGGCAACCTCGTATTCCAGACAAACAACCCACTGCAAGGTTGGGACGGCACTTTCAACGGACAAGAAACAGGCACTGCCATTTTTGTATGGATATGTAAATACCAATTGGCAGGAGAGCCGGTAAAGACTGCGAAAGGTAAGGTCACATTGATCAGGTAAGGAGCAGCCGCCTGCAGTAATGATTGAAGCATGTAAGATTAACCAGCCTTACAAAAACGATTACATTTTCAGAGCCGCCAATTTTAAGAAGCCAGGTCAAATTGCCAGGGTTCCTGCGTAGATCTTTGTTGGTGCTCTTTATAAAGCTCCCGCCTGAATTGCTTATCCCGTCTTCGACAGGCGTAAAGTTCAAGAAAGTGCTTCCCGGCAGGAGTATTCTTAGCCTGGCCTTTGGTGGTGCGTCCCACAACTGGCTTTGACCGGCGATAAGATGGCCGCAACACGGTTACAGGAGCTTCCACAAGCAGTTGCATCCCGCCATACTGCGGGACATATTTTTTGCTAAGCCATTCGATGATGTCTTCTTCTTTCCACCCATATTTCAGCCAGGTCATTACTTCTCCGGTGAGTTTACAGCGAAGCTTATGATTTTTATGTTGGGGCAGCATCAATGCATACACCTTCAACGCAATAGGAGAGGCTGCTGCCATCACGGCGGCATTTTGCATGGTCTTGTGAAAGGCGGGGTCCTTTTTCACCCGCTTGCCGGTAAGTGAACTGCGGGAGCGCATGAAAGGCTTCCCGAACATCCAGAATATTGTGATGGAATCCCTGGTGCCCGTAAACGGAGGAATAGAAGTAAGTCGTGCCATAACATTTATTTTCCCGAAGGTAGAGCGTTGGCCTGGATGTTCAACAGGCTGGTAACGCAAATGGGTAGGTTCTGTCGCATTCAGTTAAATAAAGTTGGAAACAACCGTTTAAAGTCACCTTTTAATAAGCGCCAGTACCGCCCCAAAGACGGGTTTGACAGGGGGGAGCGGGGTTTTGTTCGTGTCTTGTTTTGGTCTTGTTCGGGACTTGTTCGGAACCCGCTTAGGCGAATGCGCATTATCTCCGAACAATACCCGAACAAGGGGCGACTCAAACTATAGCGAGGTGCCTTGTTTGAAACAGTATGCCTTAGCTATTGCCAGCGCTTTTGTTATTTCGTCGGAAGACAGGATTCGAACCTGCCTGTAAATTGTATAGGATGGTCCAGTTGGGGTCTATCTTTCTTTTTGAGAAAAAAGCCCATCTTATTTAGTACAAAAACACAGTTTAGTTGTTTTAATATAAAGGATACCCTTTGTCTAGTGGTTAACGTATTACAATAGTGTCGCCCCGTATTGTTATGCGGGGCTTTATAAGAATTGTGTATTGAGACATGAATTTCGGCCTGCATTATTAGCGGTCAGGCATTCTTCCCCCAGCCTTTCTCCGTATTTTGTATTCCCGGTAGTTTGTTAACCTACATAATCCTTCCATCTATGAAACACAATCTAAAATCCAACTGGTCCCGCCAGGCAGTGCTGGGACTCTGGCTAATTGGGGGATGTTGTCTGGTGGCTTGCCAAAAGCAGCTTCCTTCGCATACTCAGACACCCGATTTACTGATCAGCCAGGCAAGAACACATTTTCAGTCAGTTGTACTACCGGCAGTTTACCGTCCTTCAATAGACGAAAGCACCCGGTTGAATCATCCCCGTAAATACGTCCCACACCTGCCGGCCTGGGATCAGGCCCGGGTTGTCCAATTCTCCGGCAGTAAAGCCGTGCTCATCCCCGTAACATACGGGCAGCCATTTCTGATGGAAAACACCATTTCCGGGAATAATGCCTATAACGCCGGCGAGGTCAGCAAACTGCTGATCTACCAGGATGCAGGTCAGCAGTTCCATACAGAGCTGGTCACCTTCTTTCCTGATAGCGCATACCCCCGGCAATATAAGCAAGGGTTTACCGGCCTTGCGCTCGTTGAAGATTGGTATGGGAACAGCATTACCTCTTACCTTTTCCAGCCAGGAGGAGTAATTAAAAAGCGAAACGGGAATGCTGATAGCCCGCAGGCTAAATTAGCTCCGGCTTCAGGACCACAGTCCAATACTATTTGTCTTTATGTAACGGGCTATAACTACTCAGCCGACGATCCAACGGGTTATTACTGGTCAGAATCCCTTGGTTGCCAAACTTTTTATTCCGAATCACAAGGTGGCCAACCAGGTCCTGGCGGCTCAGATTATGGGGGAATAGGGGGGCTCGGAGATGGATCGACCGGAGGAAGCGGAGGTGCACCCTTCAATCCCTATGGTGATTTTAGCGTGACGGGTGCTGATAATCCCATTGGGAACATCAAAGATTATATAAAATGCTTTATAAATGTCCCGGGAAATGACCACCACTACCAGGTTGCACTATGCGTCAGCCAACCTGAGCCCGGATCCAGAACTCCTTGGGAAACTACTTACTACTGGGAAAATGATAACAATCCTTTTTATGTCGGCCACACCTACCTGATCCTCACAGAAACTACACCTACCCAAACTATTATCCGTAATATTGGCTTTTACCCACAGGGTATAGTCACCCCAATTACACCTGTCGGTCAGGGGGTATTAAATAATGATGGGCTGCATAGATATGATATTAAGCTCACGGTCACCATGAACAATTCGCAGTTTTTCGACGTACTGAACTATATTTCACTGGCGAATGCCTATCCGTACAACCTCAATTCAAATAACTGTACGACTTTTGCGATAAACGCACTCACAAGAGCCGGGTTCCGGATTCCGGCCACGCGGGGAAACTGGCTCAATGGATCGGGTAATAATCCCGGGGATCTTGGAGAAGACATAAGAGAGATGCCTCTTGGCTCCAATATGGCACGCACTACGACCTATGGCACTCACCCCAATAAAGGAACCTGTCAATAAAGCTTATGAAAATTACCTTATTAGCGTTGATGATTTTTTTCTTTCTACCTGGCGCCTATAGCCAGCATATAGACTGGCCGAAAACAAGGAATTGGAAAATATATATACTGGTTGATAGAGAGGCGATCAAGGTCTCACCGGATAGCCTTCCCAATATAACAAGCAGGGCATTGCCCGGCGACAGCCTGCTGTATTATTTAAAAGATGCCAGGTACTGGGACGATGATAAAAGGCCAGCCTGGATGGGAGCTTATGTATTAAGCTATGTAGCCAGCTCCAGGAAAACCCATAAACTACTCGCCAGCAATTATGGGGGCTTCCTGTTTGACGTAACTTCCAGGCAATACCTGGAAATAACGGACGATAAGAAAGGGGACTGGCTTGATTTTTTACGTACCTGCCAGGAGCAATTTAATGAGCAGTAACTATGAGTCAAGCTGTTAAATACGTTTTTATTTCTCTCGGCATTGTTGCAGGCTGGGCCTTGCTAATCCTCATGACCGGGGGCCATTCACATATCTTGTATGTCCCCTGGGTATATTATATTCTTACCCGGCAGGTATCCTTATTTGCCGGGATTGCTTTGTTTTTGCTTCGGTTATTTAAATGGATCCCGCCGCAATCGTTACTTTATATTTTAGCAGGCACCCTCAACGCTTGTATTGGGATCGTGGCCATTGTTCTCTATCTGGCCGGCCATGCAAGCCAGGATTGGTTAAACGCCTGCTTATACAACCTTCTGCTAAGCCTGCTGATGCTCGCTGACGCTTTTGTTTTTTCTGCGAAAAATGCCCCAAAATCAAATGGCTAATTTCTTGAATGTACTGTAGTTATTCTCTGACATGTGTATTCTGCGGAAGGAAGATTTCTTTATTCATCTGGATACAAAACAATTTCTTTCAATCAAATCCCTCAACTTATCAACTTGATCCCTGAAAAAGTAAAGGAAAAAATAGCATGGAGTATAAGTAAAACGAAAAAGGCGACTTCTTACGAAATTGCCTTTTTTTAGTCGGGGAGAAAGG
The DNA here is from genome assembly GCA_966211765.1 of uncultured Paraflavitalea sp. Taxonomy (GTDB): domain Bacteria; phylum Bacteroidota; class Bacteroidia; order Chitinophagales; family Chitinophagaceae; genus Paraflavitalea. The sequence continues at coordinate 9,693 of CBIHOV010000042.1, read as the reverse complement.
ATTCGAACCGCTCTAATGATTTATTTGATAATCAGTATTTTAAATCAAAAGAACAATACTGAGGTCAATGAATAGGTCGAAACGCCGAATTGTATATGTGAATTAGTTCAAACAGCACTATCTTACCCAGATTCCACCAAAAATTTCACGAAGTGTGCTAAACGATTGAAAGAACTTGGCTTGTATAAAGATACGATTTGCTATTAAGCAGTGAAGGAATTTTGACATATTTCGTTGTCCCCCAATATGCAGTTTAACGGATGTCAAACCGAGATATGGAGCGCTAACTAATGATCTCGCGGGCCGGAAAACAAAAAGGTAATAGCAATAGAGAGAAATAACCAGCGCAGGCTAACGCCCCCTGCGTAAAGAGGAAGCGCGTACAATGAGTTTTGACTCAAGCAGTATTTGATTGTTTGTGGCAACGGGGATATTGCCGTTGAGTTGCTGCAGGAGGTGTTTGGCAACGATTTCGCCCATCTCCATAGCAGGGTTATCGATGGTGGTTAATTCAGGCTCTATCATCCTGCTCATAAAATCGTTATTGAAACCAACAATCGCGATATCTTCCGGGATCCTGATACCCGACTTTCTCAACTCCTTCATACAGGTGATCGCGTGGAAGTCGTTAGAGATAAAAACACCATCTGGCAATGGGTCCATTTTCAGGATCTCTGCGGCCGCTTCAATACCGTCCTGTTCATGATTAAAATCTTTTACGACCAGGTAGTCTTCTCTATACTTGATCTTGTGCGCCTTCAAGGCCTCCCGGTAGCCGGCATAGCGTTGTGCGGTACCTGTAATCCGGTCTTCCGGCACCTTACCATCGATACCCGCTGTTACGATGGCGATCCGCCTGCATCCCTGCTCGATCAGGTGAGCCGTGGCATCGTATCCTCCCTTTTTATTGTCGATGATCACTTTAGTGGCCTTGCTGTTCTTGTCTACCCGGTCAAAGAACACCACCGGAATGCCTTTCTTGATGAAAGGATCAAAATGCTCCAGGTTTTCAGTGGTATACACCAGTGTGGCAATGAGCCCATCTACCCTTTTCTGAAAAAGATTGATCGCATTATTGATCTCATTTTTATCGTTTTCCGATGATTGAGCTATAATCAGATCATAACCGGCTTCAGAAGTAAGCCTTTCAATAGTGGAAAGAGCGGAGGTAATAAAATAGCTGCTCAGCTTGTGCACGATCACCCCGATCGTTTTTGTTTTCTTATTGCGCGCAAGGTTACTGGCGAAGTTATTTGTCCTGTATCCCTTCTCCTTTGCAAGCGCTTGAACTCTTTCGATGGTCACCCGGCTGATGCCAGGGTGATTTTTCATAGCCCTGCTGGCCGTGGACTCAGAAATATTGAGTTCACGGGCAATATCCAATAGCTTGACCTCCTGTTCCTTCATATTGCAGTCGCTTTAAAGCCTAAAATTACGCTAGAATGAAGAAAACGAGGTTATTTTTTTAAAAAAAGACAATGCAAGCGCTTGCATTTTGAGAAACTTCCCTTTATTTTGACCCTGATTAGATAGCGAACGTCTCTGCCATAAAAGATCGCTGTCCCTATAAACACTAACGATTCAACTAACTATTATGAAGCTTGTTTGTCATGTTTCGCTATTCTTCCTTTTATTATTCAGTGGTGATCTATATGCAGGGGTTGTTAAAGGGATGGTGACGGATGATAAAGGGAAAGCACTCCAGGGCGTAAGTGTAAAAGTCAGAAGCACCTCATCCGGTACATTTACCGACAGCCTCGGGAGATATTCGCTCGACGTACCCGATCCAAAGAGCATACTGGAATTTTCATTTATCGGGTATATCACGCAAGAGAAACAGGTAGGTGATGCTACAGTGATTAATCTCACACTTACGAGGCTCGATGGCACATTGGACGATGTAGTGGTGATTGGATATGGCACCCAAAGCACCCGTACTGTATCTTCTTCCATCGTCTCGCTTCGATCGAAGCAACTCGAGAACCAGCCCATCCGCAACATTTCAGAAGCAATGGTAGGCCAACTGGCCGGTGTAGATGTGCAAACCACCAGCGGAAGCCCCGGCACCGCACCTGTCATCAAAATACGGGGGCTCGGCTCCATTGGCGCAGGCAACGAACCACTCTATGTAGTAGATGGATACCCACTCAGCAGCAGTGAGAACTTTAACCAGATCAACCCGGAAGATGTAGAGAAACTGGAAGTATTGAAAGATGCAGCCGCTTCTGCTATTTATGGTTCAAGAGGCGGTAATGGGGTAATTATCATTACCACCAAAAGAGGCCGGCCTGGTAAAACCAGTTTTGGTTACTCCTCTTATGTAGGCATAGACCAGGTAGCGAAGAAAATTGAACTGCTGAACGGTGAACAATATGTTGATTACATCAAAGAAGCATTGTTCTACCCTGGCCGCGGAGGTGTAACGCCGCCTTCCAATCTCAACGATCCGGCTACCTGGGCCAATACTGATTGGCAGGATGAAATTTTCCGTAACGGTATTACCCAAAACCACCAATTGTCTGCCTCCGGGGGCAACGGCGCCCTACAATTCTTTTTGTCTGCCAGCTATAATAACCAGGAAGGCATTGTATTGGGAACCGGTTACAAACGGTATAATTTCAGAGGCAACCTCGATGCCCAGTTAACCCCCAAACTCAAGATTGGCTTCAATATAGCCCCTTCGTTTACTACACGTAACGACAGGCCGGTGAGCTCTGACCAATTCGTCAGCAATTATATGCAGGGCATGCCGCTCTCTTCCGGTACCATCGGGGTCAATAGCATTGCAATGGTACAGAATGCGCTTTACCTGCCACCCATTATACCGGTACAATTGCCCAATGGCGATTATGATCAGCCCACTACCGATCCTTATATGAAAGGCACTTCATTGGCCGTGAATTATTTTAACCCGGTAGGGGTGGGAAAACAAATGACTGACCGTTCCGAAGCCATGCGTTTACTGGGAAACTTCAACATCAACTATGATATTATCAAAGGCCTGCGATTCAAGATGAATATTGGTGGCGAAACCTTTAACAATCGCCGCAATATGTTCATCCCTTCGAATATGGCCTATTTGTCTGCACCACTGGCTACTTACAGCAATCCTGTACTCAACGGTATAGTAGCACAACAGCGGTCCAACCAGAACTACAACTGGTTGTGGGAAAACACGATCAATTATGATTTCAGCATTCATGATGAACACCAGTTTTCCGTGCTGGGCGGTTATTCGAGCCAGAAGAACACCTCTGAATCGTCTGGCATAGCATCCCAAGCCGGTTCCTTTGGCAGCGATGCCGTTCCTTATATCAGTACCTCCAGCAACATTGTAGGTTCTGCGCAGCGAAGCAAGAACACCCTGATCTCCATGTTCACCCGTGTCAATTACAGCTTCGGTGAAAAATACCTGTTATCAGCCGCGTTCCGTCGTGATGGTTCCTCCAGGTTTGGCGCTAATAAACGTTACGCCAATTTCCCGTCCGTATCCGCCGGCTGGCGGATATCGCAGGAGAAATTCCTGGCAGATCACAAGGTCATCAGCGAACTTAAATTAAGAGCCAGCTATGGAGAGACCGGCAACAATAATATTGGTGATTTTAATTCTGTGGCCACCCTCGCCCAATCGAATTATACCTTCGGCAGTGGCACAGGTTCTCCTGTGTATGGTTATAACCCATCGGGCTTTACAAACCCCGATCTTACCTGGGAGATCAACAAACAAACAGATATTGGTATAGAACTGGGGCTTTTCAATAACAGGATCTATTTTACAGGAGACGTGTATATACGTAATACCACTGGCTTACTTACCTCTACTCCTATCTCCTCACTGGCTGGCTTCTCTACCGCGTACCTGCGTAATGTAGGAAGCATTCGCAATAAAGGGATTGATCTGCTACTGAATACCCGGAACCTGGTGGGTAAATTCAAATGGTCGACCGATATTAACTTCTCATTGAACCGGAATAAAATAACCAGTTACTATAAAGCCAGCGGCGATTATTACGCAGCGGTGTTTGGATGGAACACGGTATTCCAGGTTAAGGAAGGCGGCTCTATTGGAGATGTATACGGATTGATCGCAGACGGTGTATTTACCAACACAGCCCAACTGAACGGAGGTCCCAAATGGCAAACCGGCTCTGCACTGGGTGATGTACGGTATAAGGATACAGACGGCGATAAAACCATCACCGATAAAGACCGGGTAGTATTCGCCAATACGCAGCCAAAGTTTACTTACGGCATCACCAACAACTTCTCCTGGAAAGGCTTCGAGTTGCGCATACTGATACAGGGTGTGCAGGGCATTAAAGCCGTATATGGATTAGACCGGTTTATATTAAGCGGAGGTGGTTTCTATAATGCCTCAGCCGAAATGTTGAACCGGTGGCAGTCTGAAGACAAACCAGGCAACGGTGTGGTGCCCAGGTACAATGCATCGGGCAATAGCTCGGATTTCTCCAGCCGTTTTGTGCGTGACGCTTCTTTTATACGCTTCCGGAATATATCCCTGGGATACAATTTACCCGAAAAGTTGCTCAGGCCATTGCGTATCCGGTCTGTTCGTTTCAATGTTACCGCACAAAACCTCTTTACTATTACAAAATATCCTGGTTATAACCCTGAAGTAAATATTGAAGGCAGCAGTGTTTTCAGAACAAATGTAGACCAGGGCAGCTATCCGTTTGCCAAAACACTGGCTGTGGGATTTAATGTCAATTTTTAATCAGTTCGCCTTAAACATATTCGAATGAAAAAGTTTGCCATCAATTGCTTCTTGATCGTCCTGCTGGCTACTGCGGGCGGATGTACAAAAGACTTTGTAGAACTTACCAATCCAAGTGCACTTACAGATAACAATTATTACAAAACGGCCGACGACCTGAAGGGTGCGTTAACGGCTTCCTATAGCTCACTGCAGCCGGTATATGATTTCTGGTATCGCTGGAGTGAAATACCCTCCGACAATACACAGGGCAGGAACGACGGCGGCGGCGAGAACCAGATCGATGTATTTACCCTGGGATCTACATACGCCAATATTCCTGCTATCTGGCAAGCACTGTATAAAACGATGGCCACCGCCAATATCATCCTGGAAAAGGCACCGGGCATACCTATGGACAATGCTTTAAAAGATAGATATATGGCCGAAGCAAAAAGCATCAGGGCATTGGCTTATTATAACCTGGTGCGCATGTTCGGCGCGGTTCCTTTAATTACCGTTACGATCAAAACTCCGGATGAGGCCCTCGCCTATAACAGGGAAAGTGTAGAGGCGATTTATAACCAGATCAAAAAAGACCTTACCGAAGCTGAGGCAGTGCTGCCTGCCAGGTATGATGGTAAACTGAACAATGAGATCGGCAGGATCACTTCCATTGCTGTTAAAACCATGTTGGGCGAAGTATTGATGGTACAGCAAAACTGGGAGGCAGCAAAGAACAAGCTGAAAGAAGCGTATGATCTGTGCACGGCAAACGGCGTTGGATTAATGACCAATTATGCAGACATCTTTGATCCTACCAAAGGCAATAACATAGAGATGATCTGGGCGGTGCAATACCAGCGGGGCAGAACGCCGATAGAGGGTAGCGGATGGTCTAATTATTTCGCGCCCATTGGCAGTGGCACTTCCGTAGTAAAAGCAGGCACTGCGTATGGCTATAACCAGATATCGCCTTCTCTCTTTAATGCTTTTGAAGCTACCGATAAAAGACTGCCGGTTTCAGCAGCCACTTTTACATCGGGATCTGCCAAAGTATATTATACCCGTAAGTATATCGATCCTGAACAAGTGGCCAGCAATGACGCAGGGAACGACTGGATAATATACCGCTATGCCGACCTGCTGTTGTTGTATGCAGAAGCACTCAATGAAACAAAAGATTCCGTAAGTGCCCAATTCCAATTAAATAAGGTAAGAACAAGGGCCAATGTAGATACTAAATCAGGGCTTACGCAAGCTCAGGTACGTACTGCTATTGAGTTGGAACGCAGGTTGGAACTAAGTGGTGAAGGTCATCGCTGGTTCGACCTGGTAAGGACTGGCAGGGTTTCAGAAGTGATGACAGCACATTTTGCCGCCTACCCCATTGCCGAGTCAACCGGAGCAGTAGCGCGCATGGAGAAACGAAAATTCCTCTTTCCAATACCGGATACAGAGCGTACGATCAACCCTAATCTTGGACAAAACGAAGGATATTAATAGTACATCGCACAATCATAACACCCATGAAAAAAAGCAACTTATCCTGCTGTCTCCTTTTGCTGGCATACCTGTTGAGTAGCTTATACAGTTATGCCCAATCGCCTGCTGGTAATGCTCCTGTAACGGTGATAGTAACACCCAACCATAGCGACTGGCTGTATCAAAAGGGAGAAAAGATGACCTGTGTCGTAAAAGTGCAGAACAATGGTAAGAACGTAGAAAAAGTTAAGATCTATTATGAGGTAGGACCCGAGAAAATGCCAGCCACTTCCCATGCCACATTGGTGTTGGACAATGGAGAGCAAACGATAGATTGTGGCAGCCTTGCAGCCCCCGGTTTCCTGCGTTGCAAAGTAGTGGCGGAGGTAAACGGTCAAAAATATACCGGCATGGCCACCGGCGGATATGCACCATTAGAGATTACACCTACTGCTAAACTGCCGGATAATTTCCTCAGCTTTTGGGAAGCCGCGAGAGCTGAAGCAATCAAACTTCCGCTTGATTCCCGTATGACACTGGTGCCGGAAAGAAGTACGCCAGAAGTAAATGTATATCATATCAGTTTCCAGAACTACAAACCGGGCTCACGCATATTCGGTATGCTGTGTGTTCCTGTAAAAGCCGGCAAATACCCCGCTATTTTGAAAGTACCTGGTGCTGGTGTCAGAGCTTACAAAGGAGCCATGGACCTGGCTAAAAGCGGCATCATTACACTGGAGATAGGTATACATGGTATTCCGGTCAATATGGCCGACAGCGTTTACAACTATCTCAATACCGGGGCACTGAACAACTACTCCTCTTTTAACCTGGACGACAAAGACAATTATTACTATAAGCGGGTATACCTGGGCTGCCTTCGGGCCATTGATTATCTCTATACCCTCGATCAGTTTGATGGCAACAGGTTGGCTATGTTGGGTGGCAGCCAGGGTGGAGCATTGTCTATTATTACCGCTGCATTGGACCATCGTGTTAAGTACCTGGTGGCATTATTCCCCGCCTTAAGTGATGTTACCGGTTATCTCTATGGTCGTGCCGGTGGCTGGCCACACATGTTTTACAGGAACACCCTGGAGCAGGTAGATAAAAAGAAACTGGAAACGATGGGTTATTATGATGTGGTGAACTTTGCACGACAGTTAAAGGTTCCAGGTTTTTATACCTGGGGATATAACGATGAAACCTGCCCCCCTACTTCTACTTTCTCTGTGTATAACAGCATTAACGCGCCAAAAGAATTTTACCCTGCACCTGAAACAGGCCATACTGCCAACGCAACACAATGGGGTAAGGTCAATTCATGGCTTATTGAAAAACTATCCGCAGGGAAAAAATAAACGATTATCGACAGCAACAATATCCAAACGCAGTCCATTCAACCTTACACTAATTAAACGATTACTATATGAAAAAAAACCTTCCTGCCATGAAGCGACTATTTTACCTGTTTGTCTTTATGAGTTTTTCCTTTCAGCAAACTTCTGCTACTATTTATTATTGCAATCCTGCCACGGGCAGTATGACGAACAACGGCTCTTTCGGTAGTCCCTGGAGTACATTGGAAGCAGTATTTGCAGCCCATAAAACATTTGTAACCGGCGATCTCATTTTGTTATATGGCGGTTATCATGGTACGCCGTATGTAAGAGGCAATAACATTGGATATGTAAGCATCAGGGCTGTTCCCGGAGAAGTGCCAATGTTGAAAAAGCTGGTTGTTTTTGAGGCACAACGTTGGTTCATTGAAGGCTTATCGATCAGTCCTGAGTATGCAGGATCTTATGAGAAAGGGAATATCGTGTACATCTATCCAACAGCAAGCTATATCACCATCGAAAATTGCCGCGTATTCTCAGCAGCAAGCATTGCTGGATGGAGCGGCGACACGGTGCTGGCGCGGTTTGCCAACGGCATTGTGGTGAACGGCCCCAACTGCCGTATCAAAAACAACATCGTTAAAGAAGTGCACTACGGCATTACCATCAACAATACTTCTATCGGCACCAATGTTACCTATAATACGGTGGAGGGTTTTGATGAAGATGCCCTGCGTGGGTTGGCCAGCTATTGCAAGTTCGAATACAACCTCGTCAAACGCTGCTATAGTATTAATGAAAAACACGATGATGGTTTTCAAAGCTGGTCGGTAGACAGTGCAGGCACACCGGGCGCAGGGACCCTCTACAATGTTGAGCTCAGGGGTAATGTATTCATCAATTGCGTGGACGCGGGCCAGCCCTTTGCCAATGATGCCTATGGTTTCCACGGCATTGGCTGCTACGATGGTTTCTATGAGAACTGGGTAGTGGAAAATAACCTGATCGTGGCAGACTATCCTTATACACTTGGGTTTAATGGCGCCATTAATTGCCGGATCGCAAACAATACGGTAATGACCAATCCATTGAACCTGCGGCCCGACATCCCCTTTATTACAGTAGTAAACCACAAAACCCGCGGTCCGGGCTCCGGCACAGTATTGAAGAATAATCTCACATCGGCCATGGGTTCTATCGGACCGGGCGTCACCCAGAGCAATAATATCGTATCTACTGCATACACATCAAACTTTGTTGACTATGCCAATTTCGACTTTCATTTAAAATCAACCAGCATAGCAGTTGATTCAGGCTCGTCGGTCAACGCGCCAGCAATCGATTTGGATAGCAACCTGCGCACGACACCTTATGATGTAGGTTGTTATGAATACGTAGGGGCTGCAAGACCAATGGCTGGTTCTACACTACGTGACACAAAAGAATCATCCCTTGCAGTGTATCCCAATCCTGTGCAACAAAGTATGACCATCAAACACCCTGCAGCAAAATCCGGTACCACCATTAGCCTGGTCACTGCGGATGGACGCGAGGTGAAAGTAATACCCGTGAGAGAAGGAACTGTTACAACAGATTGCAATATGCAGAACCTGCCGGGCGGCAATTATATGGTAGTACTCAGGTGGAGAGGCCGGGCACAAAGCATACTGGTGATCAAAAAATAAACACATGAAAGCATTAGTACTATTTCTTCTTTGGCTGCCGCTTGTAACCTGTTGCCAGGTTAACGGTCCCGCTGTCAATGACAACAGGAGCGATACCGGGTGGATCTACTCTGCACTCTGGGGAAAGAACGGAGAGTTGTGGAACAGGCAAAGATTACCCGATTTCACGCATGCAGGTTATGGTGAAAATCGCGTGCCGCTTCCCAACTTTCCGGTAATGGAAGATATCACTAAGTATGGCGGTAAAGGCGATGGCATAACCGACAATACAAAAGCACTCCGTACTGCTTTACAACACTGCGGTGCCAAAGGAGCAGTGTACATCCCCGCCGGCAATTATCATTTTAAAGACAGCATCGTGATCAGGAAAAGTGGGCTTTGGGTCCGCGGGGCGGGGGGGAATTCCACAAAAATAAAAAATTAAAATGGAGTGGGATAAATATATAAAAAATAAAAAGTTGAATTAACA
>CBIHOV010000041.1:0-76741 GCA_966211765.1 uncultured Paraflavitalea sp. | reverse complement strand
GGTGGTATACAATTCTTTTGCATCCACGTCCTTGCCTTTCCAGTGCATCCAGGGATAGGGTTGCGGCGGCAGGCAGTCTTCCATATTCGTATTGTTGTTGTACGTGAGCGTACCGGTCACATTGATCCACCGGTTTTTGCTGAAGGACTTATTGTAAGAAAGCGTGAGGTCAATTCCTTTATTGAGCACGATACCAATGTTGCGTGTGGGGTTCACACCGCCATAGCCCGATGTTAACGGAATGGTTTGATCGGCCCTCAATATACCTTTGCGCATTTCACGGAACAGTTCCAGCACCATCTTCAGGCCATTGTTGAGGAAATTCATTTCTATACCGAGGTTGTGACGGTAAGAAGTTTCCCAGGAAGGATCGGTAGCGATCTGCGATTCAGAATAACCGCCATAGCTGGGAGAAAGAGAAGCAGGCGTACCAAACTGGTATACATTCGTGGCCTTGCTCAACTGGCTCAGGTACAGGAAGCGGGTGGCAAAACCACCATTACCGGTTAAACCATAGCTATACCTTACCTTAAAATAGTTCAGCACATCGGCTACCGGCTCGAAGAATTTCTCATTCGATACCAGCCAGCCTACACCAAAAGATGGGAAGAAGCCAAAGCGTTTATCAGGACTGAAGTTTTCAGAACCCGTATAACCAAAGTTCACCTCGCCAAAATAACGGCTGTTATAACCATAAGTAGCACGGCCGGTAATACCCCTGTTGCGGAAAGGAACAGCAGTGGTAAAAGTAGTAGCGTTGCCATCTACATATTCCGACTGGTTGAACAGGAATAAACCGCCTACTTCATGCACACCAAAAGTACGCTGATAGTTTAAGGAGGCTTCCGTATACATACGCCGGTTGCTGCTCCGGGCAGAAGCAAAGGAAAGGATATCATTGCTGGTATTCACCTGGCGGGTAATCAACTTGCCATCCGCTTCCCTGCCCTCTGCATAGAAGGTAGGAGATGCATGGGTAGTAGCCACCAGGGCATCCGTATATACATCAAAAGAGAACAGGCCGGATACTGACAATCCTTTGGTGAGTGCACTCAGCTCCTGCTTTACCCGGATATTGGGCCGCAGGGTGGCAGAATATTCGTTGCCCGCGCCAATACCAAAAATAATACGCGCGGGACTGCTGCGTCCGTCGGGCGTAGAGGGCCAATCCCCATTGGAATACCTGGCTGGAATAATATGCGAAGGCACACGCAGGGATTGTTCAAACGCACCGTTTTGCGGGTTATTAGAACCATCGTAAGGTCCATTGCGCTGGTCAATGATCGTAGCAATACCCAGGTCGAGCTTGGTAGTATTGGTAACACTTACACCAATATTGGCAGTGAAATTATACCGGCGGTAATAAGTTTTGGTATCATAACTTCTTTCCGGCTGTGTTTTCAGCAACCCTGTTTCACCATAGTAACCGGCAGAGATATAGTAATTGGCTTTTTCAGAACCACCGCTGATATTTACATTGGCACGCTGGGTAAGACCAACATCGCGGAACAGTTCTTTATACCAATCTGTGTTGGGATAGAGGTCCGGATCGGTACCATTGCGGTGCAAGGCAATCCTTTCATCCGTATAGAAAGCATCGCGGCCTCTTGTTTTGAGCGCTTCGTTGTAGGTCTCCATCCAGGTAGGCGCATCCAGTAATTTAGGTACTTGCACAAACTGCGTTATACCCTGGTTCACTTCCACATTCACGGCAGGTTTACCAGCTACCCCTCTTTTGGTGTTGATCAGGATAACACCATTGGCGCCACGGGTTCCATATACAGCGGTGGAAGCGGCATCTTTCAGCACCGTGAAGGTTTGAATATCTTCCGGATCTACATCATTAAAGCTTCTGTCGGGCACCCCATCAATAATGATCAGGGGCGTACGGGTGCTGGTGCCAAAGGTAGCTACCCCTCTTACCAGTACACTGGCATTGTCCTGACCCGGGCCACCACCCCTCGAGGTGGTAATGATACCGGAAATACGACCAGCCAGCATACCTGCGATATCCCGTGCGGGCAACTTCAGGTCTTCCGGCGTTACCGTCGATTGGGCGCCGATCACACTCACTTTTTTCTGTTGGCCATAGCCCACTACCGTTACCTCATTGAGGCCACCGGCTACCGGCGTCAGTTTCACGCTCAGGTCTACCCGGTTGCGCACAGCAAATTGTTCGGTTTTGTAACCGGTAAAAGAAAACTCCAGAGAGTCCGTCGGACTTACGATAATGCGGTATTGTCCATCCGTACCAGCCACCGTAACGATCTTAGTGCCGGTAATTTTAACACTGGTGCCGGGCAGTGCACGGTCCAGCTCATCGGTAACCTTACCGGTTACCTGCAGGATGCGGTCCTGGGCATGAGCAGGCAGGCTGCACACCGCCAGCAGGGCCAGCAACAAGGTGTAATAAGCAATCGTTTTGTAGGTCATAGCCGTCAGTTATATAGGTTATAGGGGTTCCCAATCGTGAACACTGTATTCAAATTCTGTATTCTGTGTTCTACATTCTGTATTCTTCTTCCTCAATACCCATCAGTTTGAAGTAGTTTATCATTGTTGGCCAGTACCGTTGTATTCAATGGCCAGAATAAAGGCGTTGTTTTTCCTACGAGGTTGGGCACATAGGTATATACGTTCACAGTACCGCCTTTATGAAAACGCACCAGGTCGAACCAACGTTTGTTCTCAAAGAACAGTTCCCTACCCCTTTCATTCAATATCTCTTTCTCTACACTCGCTTTATCAGTTGCTCCCGTATAGTCGCCATTGCCGGTACGCACCCTCACTTTGTTTAAATAAGTAATGGCATCATTGGTATTGTTTAGTGCGGCAAAGGCTTCGGCCTTCAGCAGAAAAATATCAGCCAGCCGGTAAATAAGGATGTCGTTATCAGAGATCCGGTCGTCGGGATATTTGGTGCCGGGATATTTGGTGATCCAGGATATTTTAGAACCGGAGCTTTGGCGTTCCGTGATCCAGGTATAGGGCCTGCGTTTGTCGTTGGGATAAGCATCGAACAAGGCTTTTGATTTGGGGCTGATCTGGTAAGCACCCTGGCCATTACCAACAGCTGCTACCCAGGGCAGACTGTCGAGGTTCAGTGCCCCCTGTACGCCGAGGAGATAAGGCAGTGCATTCAACGCATAGTTGGTGCCACTTTCATCACGCATGAAATAAGCAGCCAGCACCACTTCACTATTGGCGCCTGCCCGCAAACCTGTTACATTCTTAAAATCGCCATTGAGCGTTACACCCGAAGCTTCCACTTCATTAATGGCTGTGATGGCATCATTGAAGGCTGCATCACCACCACCTGTTACTTTACCACTCCACAGGCATACATCCGCCTTCAGCGCCTGGGCCGAACCATAGGCGAAACGGTATTTGGAAGGATAGGTCTTCGCATTGAAGCCGTTCACAGCAGCAAACAGGGTGATGGCAGAATCCAGGTCACTCCTGATCTGCTTTACCACATCGGCTGCTTTTGAACGGGGCAGCAGGGGCACATTCTCATTGACGACGGCTTGCAGCATCAGCGGCGCATCACCAATAATGCGGGTTAAATGGAAATAGCAAAAGGCGCGCAGGCTATAGGTTTCTGCAATGATCCTTTTGCGCGCATCGGGGTTGGAGGCAAAATCAAATCCTTTTATTTTTTCCAGCAGCAGGTTGCAATGGCCGATGGCTTTGTACCAGTCATTGTAATTGATGGCGCCAGAAGAAGGGGAAATGGTTTGCGCCCAGGCCACACCAAAGCGGGAGTTGAGGGCCGAGATCAGTTCTTCTCCCCGCTCCGTACCATAGGTTATATTATTGGCAAAGCTGCGCATATAGGTATAGATACCGGTAACATAGGGCTCAAAATCACCCTCATTTTGCCAATAGGATTCTTCCGTAATCGTAGACTGTGGATCTACTTCCAGTAATTTATCACAACCGCTCAGCAGCACGCTCATGAGCAGGATACTTATTCCAATAATATTTTTCATATAGCTCAATGTTTTCTGTTTTGAATAATGCTTTTAGCCCTTAGCTGTTAGCTTTTAGCCTTTAGCGATTAATTCGTGGCCATGAGTGTTTGGTATTCTGTATTGCTAATAGCTAATACCTAAAAGCTAACTCCTAATACCTAACACCTAATTCCTAGAATTTCAACGTCGCTCCCAATGAGAACTGTCTTGGCCTGGGATAACCACCGGGATCAAAACCCGCATAGCTTTCAGGATTCAGTCCTTTGTATTTAGTGATATAGCCAAGGTTGAACACACTGGCAAATACATTCATATTGGTAGCACGTATCTTCTTCAGCAATGTTTTAGGCACATCATAAGAGATCGCGATCTCGCGGAAAGCCAGGAAATCACCTTTCTCGATCATGACCGATACATCGGAAGAATAAGACTGGTTAATACCCAGTGTAGCGCCACGGAGATAATTGCGCTGACCAAAATCAAAATCAGCAAAAGAGAAACGGGCATATTTCTTACCGGCATCCCCTTCTTTCTGCCAGATATCAGCACCCAGGGCTTCAGCAGGCGCTCCTTCATTGAAGGCGCGGCCAGTACCCAGTGAACGTGCCAGCGCACCATTGCTGATGAGGTGACCGAGGGCATAGTCAACAGCGATGCGCAGTGAAATACCTTTATAGGTGAAGGTATTCTGCATACCGCCAATCTTATCGGGTGTACGGTAACCCATAAACACCTGGTCTTTGCTATCAATTACCCCATCCGCATTGATATCGGCAAAGTTGAAATCACCGGCATGTTTCTTAACGGCAATACCAGAGGGTGAAGCCAGGTTATCTTTGGTAGTTGCATTCCAGGCAGCGGCCTCCGCTTCGGTAGCAAATACACCGAGCACCTTGTAAGCCCACATACCATAAGGACGTTCGCCTTCGGCAAAGCCGCCGGCTTCAATGTTTGTCTTGGAAACAGGATCGTATACCAAATCACCCCCCTGACGGTTCTTAGCCCGGCCATTGCCCGGCAGTTCCTTCACCGTGGTTTTGTTGTATGCAAAAGAGAAACTGGTTCTCCAGGTAAATGACCTGCTACGGATCACCGTACCACCCAATTCTATTTCTACCCCTTTGTTCTGCAATACGCCATTGTTATAGGTAATAGAAGGGAAAGGTGCTTCGGAAGGCAGGGGTTTGGAAGCCAGCCTGTTTTTAGTGAGTTTATTATAAAAATCTATAGAGAAAGTAAACCGGTCCTGGAGGAAGCCGGCATCAAGGGCCAGGTCGGTCGTTTCCGTGCTTTCCCAAACCAGCGTAGGATTGGAAAGGTTGGTACGGAGAATACCCGAACCCAGCGCATACTGGGTAGCGCTATAGCCACCATAAGTGTCTGTTGGATCAAGGCCGCTCAATCCACTGCCGCCCCAGCTGGCGCGCAGTTTCAGGGAGCTCACTGGTTTCACTTTCCAGAAATTCTCTTTGTGCACATTCCAGCCCGCAGAGATAGAGGGGAAAGTAGCATAGCGGTTGCCCGGTGCAAAGTTGGAAAATCCATCATAGCGCAGTGAACCAGCCAGCAAATATTTATTTTTGTAATCGTAAGAGAACTGGCCAAAGAAGCTGGCAGAACGTTGTTCCTTCAGCGTGGTGGCAAAATTGGTAACGTTGGAAGTAACCACCCCATTGATCACTGAAGTAGCGGGTTCTACAATGGTATAGATATAATCGTTATTGGCCCTTTGTGAACCAATGCTGATAATGCTGTTGGTCACCTTGCGGAAGTTAAACCCACCCAGCACCATGAACTGGTGATCCCCACCGATATTGAAATCATATTGCAGGATCTGATCAGTCATCAGGTCACGCATATTATCAGTGTACTCGTTTTTTTGTCTTTGCGTACCAGGTTGTATTTCATTGGAAGGCGTGGCCTTGCGCATGAACAATTCCCGGTAGTCCTGCATCCCATAGGAGAAAGCGGGTTTCCAGTGCAGCCCTTTGATAATGGTGAGGTCACCGGCTACCCTGCTGATCAGTCGCTCTGTATTCACACGGAAATCATCATACTTCAGGGTATGGAAGCGATTGCGCACCGTGTATAATTCACCTGGTGTAGGATTGCCGTCATCTTTATAGATACGGATCAGCGGTGTGATGCGCGTACCCCGCACCAGTTCATTCTGGTAAGCATCAATAAAGTTGGGCAACACATTCTGGTAATTGATCATGGCATCGATCCGGAAATTCTCCGACGCTTTGAAACTGAAATTGCCCAACACATCATAACGCTTGTAGCGGGTGCCTACAAAACTACCGGCCTGGTCGGTATAACCGGCGTTCAGATTATAGCTGGCTTTCTCACTGCCCCCATCGATCGATACATTGGTATTATTCGTAAGCCCCGTTACCCATATCATATCCTGGTAATGGTTATCGGCATAGAGCAGTTTGGTGCCGGGGTTAATGGGATCATCCATCGTCTTATAACCATGGGCCAGCAGGTTGTCTACATAAGCTTGCCCTTCAATCGCTACTATATTATCGTACAGCGCCGTGAGGTTGATGCTATTGCCATACTGCCCTTTGGCCGTGTATACTCTTGTACCGGCAGAAAAGCCACCGTTGTTGAGCAGGTTGTTTTTATCGAGGCCATCAAAGGTATTTTTTACCGTAGTTCGCGCCAGTGGCAGGTATTGATCGGCATTGAGGTATTCATAATCACGTGCGGGCGTTTCCCAGGTGGTGCGGTGGTTGACCGTGAGGCCCATCTTGCTGTTGAACTTACCACCTTTTGTTTTCACCACTATAACCCCATTGGCGCCCTGGGCCCCATAAGGCGCGGTAGAAGCCGCATCCTTCATTACCTGCAGCGACTCTATATTATCGGGGTTGATATCATTGAGCGATCTGAATACGCCATCGATGATCACCAGCGGACTGGTGCCTTCAGAAGCGCCCAGGGGATTACCGTTGCTGTTGCCCAGGCCCGAGCCATAGGTATTAAGCTTGGTACCGCCACGGATAATAATATTGGGAGCCCCGGCGCCTGGCTGACCGGTACCAATTGGGATGGATACCCCCGCTATCTTTCCCTGCATAGCCTGCACGGGATTGGGGTTGGAGGTATTTTTCAACTCTTCCGGGTTGAGTTTGGATACGGCAGCGGTGATCTTGGTCCTGGATTGCTGCGCATATCCTACCACCACGATATCCGTGAGGGTGGTATTGGCAGGCTCCAGTCCTACATCGATCCGGCTGCGGCCGTTGATGGCGGTTTCCTTTTCCCCAAGGCCCACGTAGGTAAACACCAATATGCCCTTCGGATCATTTACTTTTAAGGAATATTGTCCGTTGGCATCGGTTGCTGTAGCCCGGGATGTACCTTTAAGGGAGACAGTAACGTTGGACAATTTTTCGGAGGAGGCTGCCCTGGTAACGGTTCCCGTCACAGTCAGTTCAGTATCCTGGGCGGTGGCATATAAAGAGAGCAATAACCAGCAGCCCAGTGTGAGGCAGGAGATCAGTTTTTTCATAAATGGCTTGCGTTAGCTTGTTAGTAGATTATTATGTACTACATATCACAAATATAGGGAACTCCTGTTTTTGACCAAGTTTTTGGGTAAAAATTTAATATGGCGACATAGACCTGATAGATAGATGATTACGGTGGAAATAAGGGAAAATTCGTGAATGGTGCGTTTGCCACACGATGGGCCGGGAGGCCAACAAAACGACTCATTAAGTATTACATATCAACACTCTTTACTACATTTGCTGTTATGAAAATGGATCAGGAACTATTTAAACTGAAGCCTATAGCCTCCCTCACCATGGCCGACCAGGTGGAGACCCAATTGCGTGATTACATCATCAACCGGTCCATCCGGCCGGGCGATCCCATTCCCAAGGAAATGGAGATTGCCGAAGCCCTGGGGGTGAGCCGGAATGTAGTACGGGAGGCTTTGAGCCGGTTGCGTATGCTGGGCATGATCGAGTCCAGGAAAAAGCGCGGCATGATCCTCACCCAGCCCGATGTGATGAAGGGGCTGGAACGTATACTGCACCCCAACATGCTGGATATAAACGTGCGCAAAGAGCTCTTCGAACTGCGTATCGTGCTGGAAATAGGTCTCGGCGACCTGCTCTTCCGCCGCAAGACCAAGGAGCAACTACAGCAACTCGACGCCATCGTGGAGCGTGAGCGCCGTGCGAGCACCGCCATTGAGCGCGTTCGCTGCGAAGTAGACTTTCACTCCACCCTCTACGAAATGGCCGGGAATGAGACGCTAAAGCGTTTTCAGACGATCCTGATGCCGGTATTTGAATATGTGGTAGAATACGAGTCCAAACTGGAACATACCTCCGTAGGCTCGGTCACCCATGCCGACCTGGTCAAGATCCTCCATGGCGATAAACCCGAAGCTTTCCCCAATGCCATGCGCCAGCACCTGCTGCCCCACCTGGAGCATTTGTAGGGAGAGAATATAGAATTCAGAAGACAGAATACAGAATTGGAATACAGGAGTTAGCTTTAACCTTTAGGTTTAGCATTGCATGCAGGAAAAATCACTTTGGCATTGTATACAGCGGCGGGAATTCCCGCCTTTTTTATGCCATAATGGCCTGTATATTGCCTGCACATGGCCTACACATCGACTCCGAATTGCACTGGCCCTCTCTGTAGATGGCCTATTTTAGACGGGCGCAGTGCAATTACATGGGCTATTTCTGAGGATATCCCGGCCATGTTGGCAGCTTCTCCAGACTCCCTCCGCTATTCCGGTTGGATATCTCCTCCACAACGTACTTAGTTCACTAAAAAGCCACCAGGTATTCACTGGGTATTCACCAGGTATTCACTACAGCTTAGTATGTTCCTATAGAGTCCCGGGTATGTATCCGGTGGCTTCTCAGAGTATCCCGCCCGGCTTTTGGTAGGCTTCCGTGTGACTTCCACATGGCTTCCGGACATAGGCACCCGCTATTCTTTTTGAATTCCCAGCGAGAACCATTATATTTATTATGTATTACATAACAACATAAAAGTCACTTAACCTAACTTGTCTATGAAAAAGATGCAAATCCCTGCGAGGGCTTACTTCGCCTTTCTCCTCTTTTTATTAATGGCCGGCACTTCCTGTAAACGGTCAATCGCTCCCACAGAACCAGTCGTTGCTGCCGCTTCGGATGAAGAGTTGGCTACCAATGCAGCCGCTGCCGCAGCCCCCTACCACAACACTATGGTATTGTTTAACGGCGGCTCGGAAGGTTATCACTCTTACCGTATCCCTTCGATCGTGCGGGCCAACAGCGGCACACTGATCGCTTTTGCAGAAGGCCGCATGGCCGACAACAAGGATTATGGTAATATCAACCTGGTATTCAAGCGCTCTACCAACAATGGCAGCACCTGGAGCGCCCTGGGAGAAGTAGTGGGCGTAGGCCCCGGCACCTGGGGCAATCCCACGGCTGTGGTAGACCGCAACACCGGTCGGATTTGGCTCTGGATGTCCTGGAACTCCGGCACCACCAACCAGGGCGGCACGGACGGCTATGATCCCATCGACACCTGGGGCGAACGCAAAGTGTATGTTTCCTGGAGCGACGACGATGGCATTACCTGGGCTACTCCGGTCGACAAGACGAGCTCCCTGCTGCCGCCCGGCTTTGCCTGGGATGCGATGGGTCCGGGTGTGGGACTGCAGACCAGCAATGCGCACGCCGGCAGGCTCATCATTCCCGCCAACCGGAGAAACATTTACAGTGATGACCATGGCGCCACCTGGCATTACCAGCTGGTGCCCAGCGGATCGGGCGAACCTACTATCATTGAGCTGATGGATGGCACCCTCATGCGCAATGACCGGCCCGGCACGGCGCAATTTGAGACAGCCAAAAGACGCTGGATCTCCAAAGGCAGTATTGAGAACGGCTTCAGCGCTTTTGCACCACACGATGTACTGCTGGATCCCAAATGCGAAGGCTCGGTACTGCGGTATACGGGCGAGCCCAGCCGTATCTTCTTCCTCAACCCTGCCAGCACGGAAAGAAGGTGCAAGATGCGTATCCGCATCAGTTATGATGAAGGCCTTACCTGGCCCATCAGCCGGAGGACCCATGACTGGCTGACGGATGAAGAAACCTGCGACCAGGGCAAAGGCGGTTATTCCAGCATGGCCAAGACAGCCGACTATGCCGTGGGCGCGCTCATTGAGATCAATGAAGATGTGAGCAACAATGCTACCAGCCACCGCTCCATTGAATTCCACAAGTTCAACCTGCCCTGGATATTGAATGGAGCTACGGAACCGTAGGAAAACATAGCTACGAGCTATGAGCAACGAGCTGCGAGCCAAAACCACAACGATCGCTCGTAGCTCGCAGCTCGCGGCTCGTAGCTTTCACTCTTTAGAGACATCTAATGCTTTTTTTAACACAATTTCCTTGCAAAACCACACAATAACACGCATCTTGCTGGTATGATGATCACGTATTAAATTCGTGTTTCATCCAAATTCCTGACTATGCGTATCATACTCCCGATATTACTCCTTTGCAGCACCCTTGCCCTGGCACAGGATGATGAGTTTCGCGACTTCCGCAACAAGAAAGACAATTTTGTGAAAGTGTCGCAAAAGGATATCCGGGCCGACCTGGCTTCTTTTCTCATGGCCGGCATAGACGAAAGCATTACCAAATTGCCCCTGAAATCGGTTCCCGTCAAAGCATACGGCAGTAATTATATGACCTGGTCGAATGACCAGATACAAGTGACCATCAAGACCGGCGTATTTGACCCAGGGAAACACAAGATCATGCT
Source organism: uncultured Paraflavitalea sp. (assembly GCA_966211765.1). Taxonomy (GTDB): domain Bacteria; phylum Bacteroidota; class Bacteroidia; order Chitinophagales; family Chitinophagaceae; genus Paraflavitalea. The sequence goes on along the minus strand of CBIHOV010000041.1, from coordinate 65,957 downwards.
GGAAGAAAAGCATGTGGTAAAAGTGGATGGCAAACCCTATTATGGCAACTATGGAGAAATGCCCCGCGTGACCATCGAATCCATTACGGTAATGATGGGCAAGGATACGGTAGTCATTCCCCCTACTGCTTATTTTGACCTGTATGAACCCAGCTTTTTCTACCAGGATAAGGACGGCAGTTCCAAAACCCGCAATGGCGTGTTCGTATCCACCGACGGACGTTCTTTTTATATCTACCTGTTGAATACAGCCTACAAAGGCAATGAATATACCTGGGTGATCCAGGATAAAAAATACCTGCGCCGGGTTGTAGACTTTGATGTGCTGAAATAAGCTACGAGCTTTGAGCTTCGAGCCTATACATCGTTGCCATCCGGCAAAAGCTAACAATTCGTGCCCCGAAGCTAACGACTTGCAGCTCACAGCTGTTTTCCTCCCTCATTTGAGTGATATTATCCATCCTGTATTAGCTGCATCTTCGTAGCATGGTTCGGTCTTTTCTAAAACGGTTGGGCGCTGTGGCAGGCTTTATCGTCATGCTGGTGATAACCGCCATCATTGGCCTGCTTGCCTGGCAATGCCGGGAGCAATACCTGGACCAGCAACAATATCAACTTATCAGTACCAAAGGCCAGCGGGTAACCGTAAGAACCGATGATGTGAGCCGGGAATACCGGTCCTGGAAGGACCCCTTCGGCAATATCGCTTACCTCCGGTTTACCTACAATAATAAACCATACACCCTCCGCTATCAACAGGATACAAGCTGGCTTAGCTCCGGCGACCGGATCGTTTTATTTTATCACCCCGGCACGGATGTTTTCCGCCAGCCGCGCACCTACAGCGCTTTCAAAGACAATAGCAACCAGTCGAAGCTGGTGAAGTTTACCATCATCAGTTTTTGGAATGATGGAAGGAAATGGCTGGTGGCTCTTGTGCTCCTCAGTTCCATCTTCGTACTGCTGCTGTCGGGCCTGCTGGCCACCCTTACCGGATCGACGATCGTACGTACAGCCGGAAGGATTGTTTTTATTGCGCTGTTGCTGGCAGGCGTTGCTTACCTCAGCTACAATACCTGGCAATACTACCGCTATTACAACCAGCTAAAGTCGGGCGCACATGAAGAAACCGTGCAGGTATTGAGCACCTATCGCCGCAACACATCCCGGCGCAGCAACTGGTTCTATACCTATGAGGCCACGGTACAGCATGGCAAACAGGAAAGGGTGATCCCTATTGAAGAAGAAGATTACAGGATATTAAAGCCCGGCGCCCCGCTGCAGGTATATTACAACAGTCAGCTGAATGATATGATGTCCATCAACCACAGTCCCGATCATACCAACCTCTTCGCTACCCTCTTTGCCTGGGTGCTGTTGTTGTACTTCACCCGGCAGCAATGGCTCAAAATAAGGAATAAGCCCCGGGCCAATCCCTGATAATCCCGGTCCCTATCAGTCTACCAAATAGCTGAGGTGGGGGATCCGCCACTGCTCAACAGCCTATCGGATAGTAAATCATGTTGGCTTAATCTTATCACTTTTCGTTCTTCCCAAAGCTTTTTGTCTTTTTTTCTCCCAGGTGATTTATATTTATTTATGATTCCGGTCATATTACCGGAGCGGAGGCTGTGTGCAGCTCCATCATATGATGTGCCGGACCCATATTAAAAAAAGCCCATGAAGTCTTTCAGCATTAATGCCAGCCATATACCCAGTAAGATCAAGCAAATCGTTCATGCCGTATCCATGGCCATCGACAATGGCGGCCTGAAGCCCCACAGCAAACTGCCGAGCATTAATGACTTCAGTAAAACCTATCATTACGGGCGCGATACGGTAGAAAAAGCCTACCGTGAATTGATCGAAGAAGGCTATGTATATGCCGTGGCAGCCAAAGGTTATTATGTGGTAGGCAGAAAGGACAAGAAGCTGAAAGTGTTGCTGATCTTCAACAAGCTCAGTTCTTATAAGAAGATCATCTATTATAGTTTTATAGATACCCTGCAGGACAAAGCGGTGGTAGACCTGCAGGTACATCATTATGACATACGCCGGCTGGAGGAGATACTGGAAGCCAATATGGGTAAGTACCACTACTATGTGATCATGCCCCATTTCTTTCACAAGACGAGTAAGAAAAGCTACCTGAAGGTATTGAAGTCCATCCCATCCTCCCAACTGATGATCATGGATAAACATGTGCCGGAACTGGGCAAACACCATATGACGGTGTACCAGGATTTCAAGCAGGATATTCATGATGTATTGGAATCGTCGGTCAAACTGCTGAAGAAGTACCAACGCATCATCATTGTGTTTCCCATGCAAAGCAATCACCCCCGCGATATTGTGGAGGGTTGCAGTGAATTTTGCCAGAAGCATGGAAAGGACTTTGCGGTGGTGTCGAGCCTCGATAAGGAATTGCCGCAGGCAGGTACGGTGTATATCGTTACCGCCGAATCGGACCTGGCGCAACTGATCAAGAAATCAAAGGAAGCGGATCTTCAGACGGGCAAGAATGTAGGTATTATTTCCTTTAATGAAACCGTACTGAAGGAGTTATTGGAGATCACGGTGGTCACCACTGATTTTGAGGGCATGGGTAAAACTGCGGCGCAGATGCTACTCAATAAAGAGGTGAAACAGGTGAAGAACCCCTTCCGGATGATCGTGCGCAAATCGCTGTAGCGTTTTTTTATACAAAAAGCCCCGTACCGGCAGATCCGGAACGGGGCTTGATTATAGCGAATGCTTTATTTCTTTGTACTTACCCGCTTATTTTCTGACTACATTATAAGTAGGTCTGATCAGGTTGAGTGTCATTTTAGCTACTTCTTCGGCCGAAGCAGGATTCTGGCCTGTAACGACATTACCGGCAGACACCACATGTTTGGTGTAATTGGTGCCACTGGTATAGGTGGCTCCCAGAGACTCCAGTTTGGTTTCCAATAAGAAAGGCAAATCCTTTGTCATACCAGCTGATTCTTCCTCACTGTTGCTGAAAGCAGTCACCGGTTTGCCTTTTACCCAGAGATTTTCCTTTCCTTCCATCACCGTCAACAGGGCAGCCACACCATGGCATACCGCCCCTACGGGCTTTTTCCTGGTGTTGAAATTTTCCACCAATTGTTTCAGCAATGGATTGGAAGCAAGGTCCCACATGGCGCCGTGACCACCTGCAATAAACAACAGGTCATAATTTTCATCTTTTATATCCAACAGGGGGATAGACCTCGACAGATGATTCATGGCTTCTGTATCGTTCCTGAAGCGTTTTGAACTCCGGGTAACAGAGATGATGGACTCGCTTTTGGGATCAATTGGCACCGGGCCTCCTTTGGGGGAAGCAATAGAAATATAAGCTCCGGCCTCTTTAAAAATAAAATATGGGGAAGCCAGCTCATCGAGCCACAAGCCTGTTTTTTCGGTGGTAGCACCCAATGCATCATGCGAAGTGGTTACGAATAGAACTTTGATTGGCTTTGTCATGTATAAAAAATGTTTTGTAAAGCATCGGCAACAAACCTTCGCTCCTGCTATCTGTAAATAAAAAATATTTCCCGGTCAAAAGTCCGGCAAAAGGGAAAGTGGTTATTATGCCGCTGATGCTTTGGCTACTTGCGGGAGCCAGCTTCTTTAGCAAAGCTTCCTTCTTTGTATTCACCGAGGACCAGAACGGTCTTATATCCTGCATAGAGACGGGCAGCATCCTGCATGGCTTTTTCCGTAGCATTCCATATCTTCATTCCTTTCTTTGCACCTTTGTCACATACTTCGATGTAAAATCCATTCTTCAATTGTACCGGTGTAAGCGGCGGCCTTCCTGCACTTCTCATTTGTTTGTTTTATTTTATTGATGTAATTAGCTGAGACGTAATAGACAAGGGGACATTCTGATGCGAACAATTATGGTTGTGCAGGTGCTTCTTTCACGAGCATGGTGCAACGTAAGCATACCCAATGTTTACCAGAGAGCTTCACTCATTCCCCACTGCCGGTTTAAAACGATCCTGCAAAATGGCAGGTGTTATGGGGCAGCAGGTTCGTTAAAGGTAGTCTTATTTTACCGCAATATGCTGTATATTAATTTTAGCTCATACCGAACAATTCCAATTACCTGCAAATGCAGCCCTGGCAAGGCTTCCAGAGAGGCACAGTTAACAGCTTGTTAAAGAAAGTATAAAAAAAGAGCGCTGAAATTTGGAAACAACGAAAAATTATTTCCATCTTTGCAACGCAAAACAAATTTAAAACAACAGATGACAAGCCTGCAATTACATATTGAAACAGCAAACGGACTCAGCCGCAAAGGCGGAGATACCGGAAGCGGGGCGGGTTATACTGCGGAATAAGTTGAAACAACGAATTCAAGATAACACAGGCCCCGCAAGAGATTGCGGGGCTTTTTTTGTCACAAAATTTTACAGATGAAGCAAGTATTACCAGGCCATACCCCATTGACAGTGCTGCGGAAACATTCGTTTTTCCCCGGCAGTGATCAGTATGCGTGTATCCGCCAGGGTATGTGGCTCATCATGAACAGGGAGAGTATAGCCATTCGACCGTGTTGTAAACAGAAGTACGCTGTGTAAGAGCAGTTGTGCAGAAGAACAGCCCGGTCGCCCCAAACGACCGGGCTTTTTTGTGCCCTTACCCGATGACTTAGCGCAATGGCAGAGCAGTATCCTGATACGATACCGGTTGACAGTTCGAATCCGTCAGTCATCACTAACAATGGTCCGTAGCTTAACGGGAGAGTATCCGGCTTTTAACCGGAGGGTTGTGCGTTCGAATCGCACCGGACCAACAATAAAAACGATTAACATGAAAAGGAGTCAACAGTTCATAATGACAGGCAGGATATGCGCGGACAGCCAATGGCACCGCGGTTTTCGTTCGCAACAAATTAATTCATTATGGACAGGAAACTTATTGAGCAATACGGGGAGGATATCCTCTCCTACAGGCTCCGTACTGCACGCCAAAAGAAAAGGATGCAGTATGAGGATTTTGACAAACAGCTGCTAAAGCTGCACCGGGAAGAAGATACTTTATGGAAGCAAAGAGCTAATCTCGGTTGGGAGCCCTTGACACCACCCATACAAAAAGGTTGGAAACGCTTTTTTGTATTGCGGGAAGAGGTGGCCAGGAGTAAACAGGCTGATTTTTATGAACGCATTTTAAAGAAGATCAATACTTATGCTCAGAGTGACCGGAAAGATTTTAAGGTAAAGAAAAGGCGAGGCTCCCGGTACAAAAAGTATGTGGTAAAAAAACAATACCTCCTGGAGCCACAAGCTTCCCATTTTGCGAAGCTTGGTTTTTCAGACCTTGAAAAGCAGCAATTTCATGAAGTGTATGAAGCCGATAAAAAAGGGGTCATTATAAAACGGTATGTGTTCAATGATCCCTGGCGTTTTGTGTTGCGGGTACGGCCCAATATGATTGATAAAGTGAGGAAACGTGACAGCGTAATAGAAGCCAGGATTAATGCCCTCTGGGCCTGGTTCAATCAGGACCTGAACCGAAACAGGTTGAACAAACTATTATATGGAAACGATCGGTATAGCAGGTGGCGCGGGTGGAAAAAGCCGGATGTATATGAATTCAAAAACAAATCATTTAGTCAGATCATGGATCTAATCAGAGAAGCATAAAAACAAACAACACAATGGAACAGCAATGGCAGCGGCTGGATGGTACTGCCATCCGCCGCCCGATCGAAGAAGAAGTAAGATCGGTTTTGGCAAGGGAAACAGCCCTGGGACACCAACTGAAGGTGTGCATCGGTACGGATAGCCAGGTAAGGGCGGGCAGCACCGCCTTCGCTACGGTGATCGTATTCATCCGCCAGGGTAAAGGGGGCTTTATGTATGTACTGAGTGACAACTCCAGACAAACGATGAGTGTGAAGGAACGGATGCTCACGGAGGTAGGCAAAAGTATCGAGGTAGCCTACCAGCTGTGCGGGCTCTTTACTTCCTACAGCATCGACATGGAAGTGCATGCAGACATCAATACCAATCCCAACTTTAAAAGTAACCACGCTTTGAAAGATGCGATGGGTTATATTATGGGAATGGGATTTGCCTTCCGGGCCAAGCCTTATGCTTTTGCCAGTTCCTGCTGTGCAGATAAAGTTGTCTGATGACAAAAAAGCTTGCTTCACGGCAAGAAGGGTATTTACCTGTTGAGATGCAAACCAGGTGGCTGTTTCAAAGAAGCAGTACAGTGCAGACGTAGTAACGCTCTGTATGCTGTTGCGGCGCAGCGTAATGCCCTCTACACTCTGTGTGTCGAAGGTTCGACTCCTTCTCCCCCTTTGCAGCGGGATAGCTCAGCGGAAGAGCAGCAGATTCTTGTGGGTTCGAATCCCACTCATGCATCACAGCGTGATAGTTCAATGGTAGAACACTACACTTTTAATGTAGCGAAAGAAGTACACCGCTTCTCAAATGGTGACTCTTTTAAAGCCAGGATTATTTGCCGGCTGTCTTCCCCGACATACGGGACAGATCCTGCTTACGCCTTTTCCTTTGGGATTATTCCGGTTTGTGGGGACACAAACCGGGGCTCCGGTATGGAAGGGAAGACGCAATCCGGTAAACACCTGTGGGCAACAACAGCGCCTGTGACAGGTATCACTTTGTTGGGTTCCGGTGGTGGAAACACCCCAAATTGGGCGCAAACTGATCCCTTTAAGCAGGAAGCACTGTTTCCTCCGTGATTACGGGATGGGAAATAATGCTGGCTTTATTTTAAAAAAGAATACAGAAAATAGAATATAGAATACAGGAGGAATACAACATGAAGACCACTACCTGTTTCGTATTTATAAGAAGTAGAAAAATGTTATAAAACAATCGACATGAAACATGTAACCATTAATACCTGGCAGGTAGGCCTGGTATTTAAGCGTGGAACCTACCAACGAATGATAAAAGAAGGGAACTACTGGTTTTGGGACAATAGGGCCGTGAACATCTATGATGTGACCAAACCCTTTGTGGCGCCGGTGGAATTGAATATACTGTTGCAGGATACTGCATTGGCCGAATCGCTGCAGGTAGTGGAAGTGAAAGACAGCGAGATCGTATTGCACTATGAAAACGGTCTGTTGAAAGAAGTGTTAACTGCCGGCCGGTTTACTTTCTGGAAAAGCGTGGTCACCCACGACTTTGTGCGGCTGGATACCAGTAAAGTGGAGATCACAGAACTTATTGACCGTACCACTTTGCAGCACAAGCTGGTAGCTCCTTATGTACGGAGCTATAGTGTGGACAACTATGAACAGGGTATATTGTTTATTGACGGAAAGTTTGTGAAACTGTTGTCGAGCGGGGTTTATTTCTGGTACAAAAACAGCATCTCTATCCATATCAGCAAGGCAGATACCCGTCAGCAAAAACTGGAGATCAATGGCCAGGAGATCCTTACCAGGGATAAAGCGGCTTTGCGTATCAATGCCTGGGCGCAGTACCGGGTGGCCGATATTGAAAAAGCATTCCTGCAAAACAGGGAATATGATATGCAATTGTACATCGTATTTCAACTGGCTTTGCGTGAATATGTCGCTTCACTGAACTTCGATGAATTGCTGGAAAAGAAAGACAGTGCCGGGCCTTTCATTGTGCAACAGGTAGAAGCCAAGGCAGCCGTACTGGGTATTGAGGTGAGTGGCTTTGGTATCCGTGATATCATATTGCCGGGAGATGTGAAAGAGATCATGAACCAGGTATTGATCGCGGAAAAGAAAGCGCAGGCCAATACCATCATGCGTCGGGAAGAAACCGCCAGCACCCGTAGTTTGCTGAATACCGCCAAGCTGATGGAAGACAATGCGATGTTGTGGAAACTGAAGGAAATGGAATACGTGGAAAAGATCGCCGAGAAGATCAGCAATATCAGCGTGAGCGGCAACGGCATGCTGATAGAACAGTTGAAACAGATCTTTGTGCCGCAGAAGTAAATGGCTCTAATTCGGGGTTTGCTGAACTCCGAATTGGCTATCTACAGAAGCGATTGATTTACAATAAGAAGCTGCTTCCCTCAGGGGGCAGCTTCTTTCGTTGGGAGCTGAAAAAACGTCCGGTAAATCCTATATTTGCACCGTTCAACTCCCCTACCCCCGACCAGGGGCCGCGTTAACTTTACCATTAAAACATATGATAATGAAACAAATGCTTTTTGTAGTAGGATTAAGTATAGCAGTATTAGCTACCCAAGGCCAGGAGGTTCCACAGGCTCAGGTTCCGGCGGCTGTAGTGACAGGCTTTCAGCAGCAATTCAAAAATACCACAGATGCCAAATGGGAGAAAAAGAAAGAGCATTATGAGGTCAAGTTTGAGATCAATAAGATCAACCACAAGGCTAAAATAGATGCTGCGGGAAAAGTACTTAAACATGAAACGGATATCAAGCATACTGAATTACCGGCTGCCATCACAAAAGCGATCGCTGCGAAATATGCCGGTTATAAAATAAAGGATCCTGAAAAGGTAGAAGAAGGCACCAAGCAGTACTACAAAGTAGAACTGAAGAAAGACAAGGATGAAAAGAAAGTACATTTTAGTGCAGACGGAACAGTGATCAGCGATAAAGCGGATCAATAGTTTTGCGCTGTTCATACAGCAGTTGCCCAGCGGCAGCAAGCCTCACCATGGTCAGGCTTGCTGCCGTTACTTTTTCAGCACCTTCTCCTTTTCCAGTTGCTTCGCCAGTCCACTCATGTAGGACTGGCTGAATTTATCCAAGTCGGAAGGATTGAATACCGGAGATATTACCGACCACATGATCTGCCTGGAAGCCGCATCATACAAGTTGCTTTGCATGATATAACTTTTCTCATCGGTGTAATAGCCCGGACGGGTGACGGTTGAATACATAAAGTCATAATACCCGGTAACTTCCCCCATCCAGGTAAAGGTGGTAGAACCGGGGGTATAGTGCATGGCTTCGTCCTTTTTTAATAAGGCAGCTACAAATGCAGCATCACAGCCGGTGGACTTTACTCTACTGATAATGGTATCCTTATCGGGCTTTTTAGGATCGTCGAGCGAGCCCGGCATCACGTCAATGCTTTTAACGGCCTGGAATCCTCTTGCTATTACGGCTGCAGCAAGGTCCTTCTCCAGTTTTACCCGCACCTGTATATCGGCGGTCATGACCACGATGAATATTTTCTGAAATGATTTGCCCTGCATTGCTTCCTTATTGATCCATACGCTGGTAGAGCCGGTTGATTCTTTGGGGGAAGAACAGGCGGAGAAAATCAAGCCGGCGATCAATATGCCTATCAGGTATTGCTTAATCATATGCCTGGATGGTTATGGTTTGTACCCATAAAGACACTTACCAAGGGCCTAATACGCCAGTTTTTCCCTTAATTATTATTAATGTTTGTGGTTTGCGGGGCTGCCTGCGCCGGGAAGCATAAAATTGACGGGCTTTTGGCGGCTTCGGCGGCTGAGCAGTGTCTTTCTTATGGTCCCGTTTGTGGATCATCTATTATGAAGAGAATAATCATTTGTTCGCTGGGGGCCCTGCTTTGCCTCGGCTCCACAGCCCAAACCAAACAACAGGATTCGCTGGCCATCCTGATCATCGACCGTATGACGGATGTGATCGGCGACCTGGAGTCCTGCAGCTTTACGCTGCACACAGCAAGAGATATTACCGACTCGCAGGCATTGGTGGTGAAACAGTTTACGCAATACCAGGTCTATCTATCGGGTAATGATAAAATGCTGGTCAATGCCTATGGAGAAAAGGGCCACCGGGAATTCTGGTACCATGCCGGGCAACTGGCGCATTATAACCAGGCCGAAAACAATTATGGTATACTACAGGTGCCCGGCAATACGATTGACATGATCGACAGTGTGAGTAAACTTTATCAAATGGAATTTCCGGCTGCGGATTTCTTCTATCCCACTTTTACAGATGATCTGCTGGCACATGCTGATCTGTTGAAGTTTCTCGGTATCGTGACCATCAACGGAAAGGAATGTTTTCATATACTGGCTTCCAACAAGGAAATGGCGATGCAGTTCTGGATATCGAATGATGCATATAACCTGCCGGCCAGGTTTGCCATTACTTATACTTCTAAGGAAGGAAATCCTCAATATGAAGCCGCCTTCTCCAACTGGCAGGTCAATCCCAACCTGCCCATGGCCATGTTTGACTTTCAGCCACCACCGGGATCGGCCAAAGTAAGGATCATGGCAGCCAATGAACGTTAACTTTTAAATTGTACGATCATGAAGATCCATCCATACCGCACTATTTTCCTGGGATTATTGGTACTGGTGCTGAACTACGAACAGGCAGTCGGCCAGCGTTTTGGTCATGGCGGCGGCGGTGGTGGCGGAGGCCGACCTGGAGGCGGGGGCGGCGGAAGGCCTGCCGGCGGCGGTGCATCCAGACCATCGGGCGGCAATAACCGATCGATCAATGGCGGCGCTGTGAAATCGCCCGACCGCAGTGTGCGCAGCAATCCATCACCCTCGCGCAACGACCGTACGGTCAACAATAACCGGAGCAATAATAATATTGGCAACAAAACGAATATTGGTAATAAGGTGAATGTTGACAATAGCCAAAAGAACATCAACATCAATGTAGACCGGAGCCGGGACGTTAATGTGGTCAATAACCGCAATACTGTGGTACGCCCCAACAATATTGCCACTTACCGCAGACCGCCTTATGTATATGGAGGCAGACGTTACTATTGTTATCATCCTTATGTATATCATCCCTACCGCCCGTTTGTGTGGGGACCGGTATGGCATCCCTGGGGATTTTTTATTGCAGCACTGGCTACCACGGCTATAGTAGTGGCCGTAGAGAATGAAAAGTATCATTATGACCAGGGCGTATGGTATTCGCAGGCCAATAATGGTTACACCGTAGTACAGGCACCTGTGGGAGGCACAGTGACCACTATTCCCAGCGGCAACCAGCCAGTGGTAGTAAACAATGTGACCAACTATTATTATGGCGGGGCTTACTATGAAAAATCAGGAAGCGGATACAAGGTAGTAGCGCCTCCTGCAGGCGCAGTGGTGGACAACCTGCCGGAAGGTGGCGAGGAAGTGAAGATCGGCGATCAGACCTATGTGAAAGTAGGCGAGACTTATTACCAGCCGGTACAGGTAGATGGCAAGAACAAATATGAAGTATCACAAGTGGAGCAGGGGGATAAATGACTAGAGTATAGTTTATCACAATAAAAAAGTTGTGGAATATAGCCAATTGGCAAAACCACAACTTACTAACCCAAAGAAATAAATAAACTTAGAAGCATCCTAATCTTACCAGCCTAAGTTATTTCTTCTTTTTGTCCTTTGCTTGAGTTAACGCTGACGCTGCTACACTCTTAACAGCTTTCGAAGTCTTAGGATCAGACAACAACTTCGATGCTTTAGAGGCAACAGAGGCAGACGTCGACTCGTTTTTTTTGCTTGCCATTGTTTAATGGGTTTAGCTTTTTATAAAAAATAAATTCCACTGATAAAAATAACGAATAAGTAGAGGCGAATTAATGAGTGCTTTCGCACATCTGTGCTAAAAAAACATTCCAAATGCGGGGAAATTTCCGTATAGGAATAGGCCGAAATTCTACAATAAGTGAAGCCCGGTCTGCCATAACAGTGACCGGGCCTTTGTTTTCTAATGGAACAGGCGTAGCTGCCCGCTTTTATTTTTATCGCCACGCCTTACGTAAGAACCTTAACCAATTTCCGTGCATAATATTTTCAATATCGCTGGCTGAATAACCGCGCTTAGCAAATAGCAGCGGCAAGGTTTGCAGATCGGCGATGGTCTCCAGATCATAAGGGCATTGCTCTTTACCAAAAGCACCATCGAGGTCGGTACCAATACCGATGTGTAAGGTATTGCCTGCCAGTTGGCAGATATGGTCCATGTGATCGATCAGTTTATCCAGGTTGCATTGCATGCTTTCGGGAGTAGACTGCTGCCGCACCCAGTTGGGCACCATCATCCAGGCATCCAGCGCACCGCCGATCACCGCTCCCCTGCCGATCAATGTTTTGATCTGTTCATCACTGAACTGGCGGTTGTGATTAACGAGTGCACGGCAATTGTTGTGACTGGCCCATACAGGCCCCTGGAAGATATCCATGGCATCCCAGAAAGCATCATCACAGAGATGGGTAGCATCGAGTACCATGCCCAGACGGTCCATTTCTTTCAACAATGCTTTGCCCATGGCGTGCAAGCCACCTGTGGCATCGGTACCATTGGCGTACCTGCCGGGGCCATAATGGGCAGGTCCGATGGCACGCAATCCATATTGCCAGGCCGTTTCGAGATAATCTGGTGTCACCATTGAATCGGCGCCTTCCAGGCTGAGGATATAGCCCACGGGCTTTTTATCGTCCGGCTCCTCATTCATCCATAAGGCGAGGTGCTTTTCCAATGCCTGAGCATCTTTGATCATCACCATTTCACCGGCAGCTTCCATGGCTTTGTACCAGGCCAGCTGGCCCTGTGTTTGCGCCCATGCCTGCTCTGGTGAATACCAGCCGGGCAGGTTATTGCCTGGCGCTACATAGCGTGCTATTTGTGTAGCGACTACCAATCCTATTTTCCCTTTGCGCAGTTCGGGCAATGCGACGGTGCCTTTTGCCCTGTCGGGTTTATCTGTCAGTCCTTCCTCCCTTTTGCGAATGTCCATCACGGGCTGCCGCAGATCGCGGTTCCATTCCATGGCATTCATACTGAGGTCTAAGTGAGCGTCGATGGTGAACATGTACTACAATTTATCTTCCGTGAAGGTGAGCCACCCTACAGCCCGCAAAAGCCATGCTTCAGGGTGACCCACCTTTACCGTTTACTTATATCGTTATTTTTCTGTCGCGGGCCACTACTTTCCATTCTTCTACGGCCTTGTGATCTTTAATAATGAGCGCTCTTTCGTATAACGCTACTGTAGGACAAATATGAATGGGAGCGCCGTACAGTACATCACCAATTTTATAGCTGGCTGCATTGGGTACTCTTAATACCATGTGTTCTTCGCTTTGTCCAACGGGTGTAGCTTCCGGTGCATTGAGAAAATACACCCGGGGGAAAGGGCTTTCCGCCGCCACCGATTTATGTCCCAGGTCGGCACAGATGGTCTGGTGATCAATAATAGAGATCACCCTGGTAACCACCAGTGCTGCATATTCGAAAGGCAGTTCCGGCATTTGCAGTACATAACTTCTGTCCCAGAACACAAAAGTGCCGGGACTGCATTCCACGCCTGCCCGGTGTACATGGGTGGGAAAAGTGGGTGATCCGCCCACCACAAGGAGGGGGGTAATGCCCAGGCGCAACTGTATCTTGTCGGCCAGGGCCTGCACTTTTGCAAATGCTTCATCGCTTTCCTGTTGCCGGAGCACAGGATCCACTGCTTTGATCTGCCCATCATACGCATGTAAGCCAACGGGATTGATAGCCCGCAAAGCCAGGGCCTGCTGATACAAAGCAAATGCATCATCGCCCGGTACAATACCTGTGCGGTTCATGCCTACATTAAGGTCTATGTATACATCGACGGTCAATTGAAGGGCTGCCGCTGCTGCCGACAGATCGGTGGCTACCTCACGGTTATCAATGAGACAAGAGAAATGCGTAGCAGGATAGGTTTCGATCAGTGCCAGGAACCGCCGGGCCTTGGGGCCAATGGGCTGGTAAGCCAGCATTACATCGGGCGCCTGTACCTGTGCCAGCATTTCTGCTTCTGCAATGGTGGCGCATTTGAATTTGGTGATGCCCGCCTCCAGCATCAGCCGGCACACTTCTGCTATCTTGTTTGTTTTCACATGCGGGCGCAACCGGGAGACATTGCCCGATAGCGCTACTGCCAATCGTATATTTTCTTTGATCCTTTCTTCATACAACACCAGCGCGGGAGAATCGATCTCGGCGATGTTGCTTATAGCATACCATTCTGTAGCGCCTGTTTTTATGTTGCTTGCCATTGGCTTTTGTGATTTATATTTCGATGTTCCCAAGGGTTGCCCCTATGGGGCAAAATTCACGTTTGATATGAATTGCTTGCTACAAAGCTGTAGCCCCTATGGGGCAGAATACACGTTTGACACGAAATAAATCATTCTCCATGCAATTCAAACACGGCTTCTATTTCCACGGGTATGTTATCGGGCAGGGAGCCGAAGCCCACCGCGCTGCGTACACCGATGCCATTCTCCTCACCCCAGATGGCTGCGAACAACTCACTGCATCCATTGATCACATAAGGATGCCGCTCAAAATCGGCCGTGCAATTGACCATCCCCAATATCTTGATCACGCGCTTCACCCTGTCCAGGTCACCCACATGTGTGCGGATGGTGGAGAGAATGGTGAGCCCTACCTGTTGGGCGGCCTGTTTGCCCTGCTCTATGTCCATATCTTTTCCGATACGCCCCGTGATCAGGGTCCGGTTGTTGAGCACCGGGCCATGACCAGAAACGTAAAGATACTTCCCATCAATTAAAAAAGGTTTGTACACACCCAATGGTGTGGGGGCCGGAGGTAAGCTTAACCCTAACTTTGCAAACTGTTCTTCTGCGCTTTTAATTGTCATGTGCTTCATTGTAAGGTTTTTTAGATCCATAAACTTAAAATCATTACACCGATCAGTCCGGCAATGGAAACGATGGTTTCCATCACCGACCAGGTCTTGAGTGTATTTTTTATACTCAGGTTAAAATATTCCTTGAACATCCAGAATCCTGCATCGTTCACATGGGAGAACATCAGGCTGCCTGCACCCACCGACAGTACCATGAGGTTGGGATTAACGCCCGATTGTATTACCAGCGGAGCGATGATGCCTGCCGTGGTCAATCCTGCTACGGTAGCCGATCCCACGCATACGCGAATGATGGCCGCCATTAGCCATCCCAGTACCAGGGGATGGAGAGGCCAGGAGCGCAAAGCTGCTGCAATCTCATTGCTTACACCGCTGTCGGACAACACCTGTTTGAGCGCGCCTGCTCCCGCAATGATGAGCAGGATCATGGCGATATCTTTTACAGCATCGGCATAAAGATCCATCACTACTTTCACCGGCTTGCCGGTACCTGTTCCCAATGTAAAGGTAGCTACCAATACAGCAATGAGCATCACCACGGCGGGTTCTCCGGCAAAAGCAAGGGCTGCCTTCAATGCAGGTGAGCTGTCGGTAAATAAATAAGGTAAAGCCGTGGTCAGCATCAATAAGAATACCGGCAACAATGCAGTGACGAAACTAATGGCGGTGCCTGGTAGTTTAGCAGTCGCAATAACCGGAGGGCGAAATGTTTGTAGTGGTTGCGAGGGTATTCTTTTCAGGAAGCGGGCAAACAAAGGACCTGCGATGATGATAGTAGGGATGGCCACTATAACACCATATAATAAAGTAAGTCCCATATTGGCATGAAGCTGTCCCACCAGCGCTATGGGTGAAGGATGCGGAGGCAGGAAACCATGGGTAACTGATAAGGCCGCCAGCATGGGCAATCCTACATAGATGGCCGGTAATTTGTATTCATATACCACGGAGAATATAAGCGGCACCATGAGCACGAACCCAACCCCATAGTATAGGGGTATACCTATGATAAACCCGGTAAGCATGAGCGCCCATTGCACATACCGGGGGCCAAAGGCTTTCATGAGCACACCCGCTATCTTTTGTGCAGCGCCGCTTTCGGCCACCACCTTACCAAGCATAGCGCCCAACATGATGATGATCACCAGGGAACCCAGTGTATCGCCCATGCCCTTCTGTACGGAACCGATCACTTTGTCGAGTGGCAATTGCAAAAGGATGCCCGCCAGTATGGACACCAGCAGGAAGGCCAGGAAGGTATTGAACTTTCCCCAGGTAGTGAGGAGGATCAGCAGCGCAATGCATCCCAATACAATGATAAAAGCCATGCGAAACTGGTTTTATGTTCAGTTATCAATATTTCATCCGAATCCGGGTGAGCCGCCCTTTGAGGGCGACCCACCCTTCGACAGGATCAGTTAATCAATATTTCGTCGATCATCAGCAGTGCCTTTGTGCCAGCACCATAGTCACCGGGCTGCAGGAGGCCTTTGTTGATGCCGGTCACTTTCACATACCTTGCTGGGAGCGGCTTGAATGTTGCACGCAGGGTATTAATACCGTTGACTGGAAAATCTTTTTGTGTAAACACCTGCCGGAAATTTGCCCCATCATCCGACACCTCAATATTCAACAGTACCGGCGCCCATACTCTTTGCCAGTGATAACTGAGCAGGTTCATTTCAACGGATCGGATGGTTTGGGCGTTGCCCAGGTCAATCACCGCTTCCAGGTTATCGCCACTAAAGCCCAGCCATTGGGCATCGTTGTAGCGGGCCACCCCTGCAATGCCGTTGACCAATGCTTCCTTGCCTGGATTCCATCTTGCCATGGGTGCGTTGGTGAGCGTTACTTCAGCGCCAATGGCTTTGTGTACGGTCACTAATTGCTCGTAAGTTCTTCCGATAGGCTTCCGGCGTTCATCAAAAGCCAGGGCTTTCAGGGTAGCCGTCTTTTTCATGACCACCGGCCCTGTATACAAAGTACTGTTTATAGAGGGCGCAGTACCATCGGTTGTATAGCGGATCTGCGCTGCGGGATAACTGCTGTACAGTGATAGCGCTACCATTCCCTTCAGCGGTTTGATACCGGCGCTTACTACTTCATCAAAGTTAGCGGCATAAGGCACCTGCAGTTGCTTTAATAAGGCAGCCTGCGGCCGGAGCCTTTGCAGGAACTGATCATAATTACGTAGGGCGGCGGGTGTCCATGCCAGTTCGGCCAGGGCTATGGCACGGGGAAAGATCATATAAGCCGCCTGTCGCTCATCCACCAGGTATTCACTCCAGGCCTGCCCTTCCACACCTGCAATATACGATTGTAAGGAATCGGGCAGGCTGGCAGCCGGCTGGTAGCTGTATACTTTACTCAATGGTGTATAATGGCCTGCCGCCACCGGTTCGGCTTTGTTGCGCGACAAGTAATAATCAAAGTACACATGGCTCTCGGGCGTCATGATCACGCGGTGTTTTTGTTGTGCAGCGGTGAGGCCGCCTTCCTCCCCGCGCCAGCTCATCACGGTGGCATTGGGCGCCAGGCCACCTTCCAGTATTTCATCCCACCCGATAATGTCGCGCCCCTTATTGTTCAGGTATTTTTCTATGCGTTGTATAAAGTAAGACTGCAGATCATGTTCATCTTTCAATGCCAGGTTTTTCATGCGTTGCTGGCATTTAGGGCAAACCTTCCACCTGGTTTTGGGACATTCATCGCCCCCGATATGAATATAGTGGGAAGGGAAAAGCTGTATCACTTCATCCAGCACCTCCTGCAGGAAGACAAAACTGCTGTCGTTGCCCGCACAGAACACATCATCAAATACTCCCCAGAAGGTAGCCGTTTCATAAGGGCCGCCTGTGCAGCCCAATGATGGATATGCATTCAGGGCTGCCAGGGCATGGCCCGGCATTTCAATTTCCGGTATGATGGTGATACCCCGCCGGGTAGCATAACGCACTACTTCTTTTATCTCTTCCTGTGTATAATAGCCTCCATGAGGGATACCATCAAACCGGTGTGGTGTTTCTTTCTTATGTCCGATCAATGTCTGCTTACGCCAGGCCGCTACGGACTGCAGCCGGGGATATTTTTTTATCTCTATACGCCATCCCTGATCATCGGTCAGGTGCCAGTGAAAGGTGTTGAACTTGTACAGGGATAGCAGGTCGATGTACTTCTTAATGAAGGATACGGGAAAGTTGTGGCGGCTTACATCAAGGGCCATGCTGCGGTATGTAAAACGTGGATAGTCGGTGATGGTATAGCCAGGAATGGTTAATGCGTTTCCATTGGCGGGTTGCCACAATTGCCGCAGGGATTGAATGCCATGAATAATGCCGGCGACATCGTGGCCAATGAGTTCGACACGGTCTTTATTGATCTGTAAGTGATAGCCTTCGCCTTGGGGAACGGATACGGAATCAATTTGCAGGGAGATATAATTGGCAGCCGGTTTTTTAGCTATTATCCTATGGTTTTGAATGGCTGCTGCCATCAGGAATGACTGTAATAACTCACCGGCACTAAAGAGCCTGGTATCCTGGCAATAGATCAGCGTATTGTAATTAGTTGTAAAAGACTGACCAGTGCTTCTAATGGATACGGGCAAAGGTATGATGGACTGCGCGGTGAGACGGTTACTCACTAAGAAAAATATGGCAACAATGTACAGGTGATTTCTCTTCATGAACTTATTTGAAACGAACAAGGTAGAAAAAAGAGGGCATGGAAATGCCCCCCACTTATAAAATCTCTGACTTATGAAAAAGAGTTTGACAGCTTGTTTAAATCGGGTGAGCCGCCCTTATAGGGCGACCCACCCTGCGATAGACCTTTTGGTTATTGTTTATCCCACCATACACGCGTTACCAGGTCATCAGCGCCCTGCCTGGTGATCGCTTCACCATAGGAAGTCCTGTTGAGGGTTTGTTCTACTACCGGGTAGATGAACCTGCGCGGTATCTTGCCACCAGTTGCATTGCCCGGGTAATTGTTGGGCACCAGTGCAGGATAACCTGTTCTCCGGTAATTGTTGTACACTTCCTGCGCATCGGGAAACAAACCTACCCATACCTGGTTGTAGATCTGTTCTGTTTGCACCGCTATAGAAGCACTGGTCCTCAGTGCATGGGCTGTTACATAGGTGTTGATCCTTGCCCCATCGACAGTATTGGTGGTGCCGGCGATCAGGTCCCACTGCTGCATAGCAGCCCGTATGCCTTTTTCATAAAGGGCGGAGGCTGTTTCGCCCGCAAACCAAGTATTCAAAGCTGCTTCGGCCAATAAGAAATTGGCTTCTGCCACGGTAAACAACAATAAGGGCGCATTCTGGCGCAATACGGTAGTTTGCTTGGGCTCTGAATAGGTGACAAAATCCGCAGGTTTGGTACCATTGATATTTGCAGGCAATCCCTTTTGTATACTTTCGGTCGTATTGGCCACACCACCTACATATACCACGGAGATGACGGGTAAGCGGGGATCATTGTTGACCTTGAGTGAATCAATAAATGCCTGGTGGTATTTGCCGCCTTCGGGATTGCTTACGCCATCGGCCTTCACATAATTGTCGTTGAATAACTGCAGGGCGATGGGATTCTTGTTGATGTTCTGGCCCGAGCCTACATAATCTACTTTGGCAATGTCTGCATAGTCGCGGATCACGCCACCGGTGATGGCCTTGGTGACCCAGGTCTTTGCCAGGTTGGCATCTCTCTTGGAAAGCCGCATACCCAGGCGCAACATGAGGGAATAAGCAAACTTTTTCCAACGATCGGTATTGCCTCCGTAAATAAGGTCGGAAGTACCAAAGGTGGTAGTGTTGGCCGGATTGA
This sequence comes from uncultured Paraflavitalea sp., assembly GCA_966211765.1. GTDB lineage: Bacteria > Bacteroidota > Bacteroidia > Chitinophagales > Chitinophagaceae > Paraflavitalea. The sequence goes on along the minus strand of CBIHOV010000041.1, from coordinate 46,508 downwards.
GTGCGGCGGCCGCTTCTTCCAGTTCCTTGAGCATATCTGCATAGATGGCGCTCTGCTGATCGTATTTGGGTTGAAAGACAGATAGGTTATAACCTTGTCCTGCTTCGGAATAAGGAATATCACCATATACATCGGTAAGGCGGCTGAAACAATATACGCGCCAGATGCGTGCTACTGCATACATATTGATCTTTGTGGGATCGCTTTTCACTGCTTTGATCACCTCACCAATCTCATTGATCTGGGTGGGATAGGCCGCCGTAAAAATAGCTGCAGAAAGATTGACCTGGGAAGCCACATACTTCGAACCGAAGCCTTCTACATCATTGAAGCTGGTCATGTATTGCATGGTGCCGAATAAAAGCTTGCTCACATTGCCGCTGTTGAGCGCCCCATCATACACGGCTTTGCTGAATATGTATTGAGGGGTGGGAACCGATACGGCATTGGGATTGGTATTGATCTCTTCAAAATCCTTATCGCAGGATTGGAGGAGACCGATACAAAGCACCACGGGTAAAAAGCTGGTATATTTTGACATTGATAGTTTCATCGCAATTGCTTTTAGTGGTTAAAATTTGAGCATCAGGTTTACGCCATAAGAACGGGTACGGGGCAATCCGATGGACTCAATACCTTGTGCGGCGCCGTTGGTGAGACTTTGCTCAGGATCGAAGTTGTCGGTCTTCTTATAAAGGATGAGCAGGTTGCGGCCCACCAGTGAAAGATTGGCCGATTGCACACCCAGGCCTTTCAGGAAGCCTTCGGGCAGGCGGTAAGAAATGATCACCTGGCGCAGTTTTACAAAGCTCGCATCATGCACAAACAGTTCGGTATACCTGTTGAGGCTGTTGTAATAAGCCGCCCGCAGGTTGGCTACCGGAACGGTATAGGTGTATTTTGCGCCCGACTGGGTTACGCCATCCAGTTTCAAACCACTTTCTCTTCCAGCCAGGGTTGATTTCATGAGGCCCAAACGGGTAGCATATACTTCCATTACAGAAAAGATGCTGTTACCGAATTTGCCATCCACCAGGATGTCGAGGGAGAAATTCTTGTACTTGAACTGATTGGAGAAACCCATGGTAAGTGGCGGTACACCCTTACCCAGCTGCTGGTTCACATCTGTTTGTACCGGCAGGTTGGAATTGGGATCATAAACGATATTGCCTGCAGCATCGCGCAACATGCGGAAACCATAAATAGCGCCATAAGTGCTACCCACCTGGTTGTTGATAAAGGCATTGCCATTGACTGAATTGCCCAGGGAAAAAGTACTGATGCCATCGGCCAGCTTTAATACTTCGCTCTTATTGTAAGCAAAGTTGAAACTGGTATTCCAGCTGAAGTTCTTTTCTTTGATGGGTGTACCATCTATCAGCAATTCAATCCCTTTGTTGCTTAACTCGCCAGAGTTGAGGATGGCGCTGGTGTAACCCGAGGAAGTTGAAATGGGCACGCTTACAATATCATCGGATGATTTGCGATCGTACAAGGCCAGGTCAACGCCCAGGCGGCCACCAAACAATTGTGTATTAAACCCTACTTCAAAGGTGGTAGACGTAAAAGGCTTGAGGTTGGCATTGGTGATGGCAACGGAACTTACATTCTGCAGGGGCACAGTGCTTGCACTGGGCACACTGCTATAGGCGAGGTTGATGGCATAAGGATCAGGACCGCCACCACCTACCTGCGCCCAGGAAGCTCTCAGCTTCACCAGGTCGAACATGGCTGGCAGTTGCAGTACATCCGACAGGACAAAACTGGTTCCTACGCTGGGATAGAAAATGCTGTTGTTGGCAGGACTAAGGGTAGAGAACCAATCCTGACGACCGGATGCTGTGAGGAACAGCAGGTTCTTATAATCCAGGTCAACGGAGCCGAAGATAGAATTGGTCTTTACATCACTGGCCACGGGTACGGCTGAAGAGGTGGACAGATTGGAAAAGCTGTAAAAATAAGGGGTGGTGAAATCACGTCCTGCCAGGGTGAGTTCATCCGATTTGAAGCGGCGGGTGTTGGCGCCGGCCAGTACGGTAAATCCAACGGTATTGGCAATACTGGATTTATAAGTACCTGTGATCATGCTGTTGGTTTCCGACACATCGGATTTAATACCATCATACTGACCATTGGGCCAGTATTGGGTACCTGTAGGCACGATGCTGGTGAAGTTGTAATTGTAGAAATCGCGGGTGATGGTTCCTTTCACCGTCAGGTTCTTGAGGATATCGTAGGATATAGCAGCCTGGCCGATGAAGCGGTTCTTGTTGTCGGTCTGTTTGAACTTATTCACTACAAAATAACTATTGGTCACAATGCCGGCATCATTCCACACGATCTCGTTGCCACTGGCATCATAGCCGGGGCTCAGCCAGCGTGCATCCACGGTATTGGCCACCTCGTACGGCGTCCAGTTGGGATTGCCCAGGGCATCGCCTGCAATGGGGCGGTTATTGCCTTTCTCAAAATTGTATTGGATCACCGATTCCAGCCTGAGTTTCTCGCTCAATTTGGCGGAGATATTCAGGTTGGCCGTTTTGCGGTTGTACTTATTGTTGGGCAAAATGCTTTTCGCATTCAGGTCGGATAGGGAGAACCGGTATACCACCGATTCATTACCACCCGAGAGGGCAATGGTATTGGTGAAGGTGGTACCTGTATTGTAGAAATTCTTAAGGTTGTCTTTTTGCGCGGTATAGGGATGGTTCTTTCCATCAGCCGCCATATAATCGGTGGAGCCATCGATCTTAGCGCCAAAGGAACGGCGGCCGGTGGCCTGTGCCTGAGCAAGCGTGGTGGACTTTACACCATTGTCACCCTGACCATATTCATACTGGTAGTCGGGGAATACGGATACATCTTCCAGGGTAAAAGTACCATTGTATTCTACGCCGATGCCTTTCTGTGCGCGGCCCTTCTTGGTGGTGATGAGGATAACGCCATTGGCGCCACGGGAGCCATACAAAGCTGCAGCAGCACCGCCTTTCAATACAGTCATGGATTCTATATCATCGGGGTTGATGGCGCCGATGCCATCTCCACGGTCGGTACTGGTTCTGATGGTAGAGCCGTTGGGCGTAGATCCGCCGCCGGGCACGCTGTTGTCGATGGGCATGCCGTTGATCACATAGAGCGGCTGGCTATTGCCGGTAAGGGAGCCATTACCGCGGATGACCACTCTGCTGGAGCCGCCGGGGCCGGTAGATAAACCGGTAGCGTTGACACCTGCAATCCTTCCGGTCAATGCGTTGGCAACGTTGTTTTCGCGGGCCTGGGTAAATTCACTGCCATTCACTTCGGACATCGCATAGGTAACTGCTTTCCTTGATTTACGAATACCCAGCGCGGTAACCACTACATCGGTGAGCACGGCGCCGGAATCTTTCTGCAACTGGATGTCTAAGGTAGTTTGACCGGCAGCCAGGGCCACGGTGCGGGTGGCAAACCCAATGGAAGTGATGGTGAGTTGTACCGTACCCTGCCTGGCGGCTGCGGGCAATTTGAGGGAGAAGGTCCCTGCATTGTCGGTAGTGGTCACCACTCTTTTATTGGTGGTCAACATCACAGTAGCACCGGGTACAGGATCATTACCGCTTTTCACGGTACCGGTAAGGGAGGCCGGTTCCCCGGCAGCCTGGCCATAGCCGGCAAAGACTGCTGCCAGGTGGAAGGCTAAACATAGCAATAGTAGCCTCGTTGATGTAATTTTCTTCATGAGCGTTAGTTATTGAGAAGCGTTAATAATTGCAAAAAGCAACCAAACCTACTGCAAATATTTCAAATACTGCAAATAATATGCAGAAAATAGTTAGCCGACTTGCAAATCCTGCCTGACTAAATCATTATAGCAGGCAATCCTTATTTCTCAACAAGTCGCAGTTAACAATTTAATAACCAGTTAATTACATTATAAAAGGAGTTATCCCCTGAATTTTTGAGGGGTTAATGTCGTTTGCACTTCAATAATTGCCATCAATCAGGTAATTGTTGTATTATTGCAAATCTTGCAAGAAAAGACAAGAGGCATAAGGCAACAGGCAATGAGATAATACAGGGTGATAACCCTGATCAATAAATCAAAGAGAGATGGCAGACAACCAGCAACAACCACCAGTACCGGTGGCACTGCAAAAGAAGGAACGGAAACAACTGATCATTAAACAGGTGAATATTCATACCCGTTTGCTGTTTGCCGACCTGGTGAAACTGATCGACGTATCGGAAGATACTATCCGTCGTGATGTGAATGAGTTGGCCGAAGAAGGGCAATTGATCCGGATAAAAGGGGGCGCCATGTCGGCAGCTTACCATATCGGTGATGACTCGAAGACTTACTCCCGCAACAATAAACTGGTGATCGCCGACAAAACGCTGAGCCTGCTGAAAGACGATATGATCGTGCTGATCGGCGGAGGTACTACGATCCGTGAGTTCGTTAAAAGAATACCCAATACTTTAAGGGCTACTTTTCTTACGGTGAACCCTATGACGGCGGTAGAACTGCTGGACAAGCCACTGATCAAAACCATTATGATCGGGGGACAGATCTCCGCTTATAGCCAGATGACAGTGAGCGGTGAAGTATTCGAATACCTCGCCAATATCAAAGCCGATCTCTGCATCGTAGGGATCAATGCCATCGATGTACACAGCGGACTGACGGATTCTGATTGGGAAACGATCCAGGTAAAGAAAGCCATGATCAAGGCTGCGGCCAAAGTAGCGGTGCTTACGATTTCGGAGAAGCTGAACTCTTCCATGCAAATGAAGATCGCCGATCTTACAGAGATCGACTATCTCGTTACTGAACTATCACCCGATGATGCAGCCCTGCAGGATTACAAGGCCAGGAACCTCGTTATCGTGTAATAGCTTCCCCCATTTATATTTCCGGGCAAACTAAGGCTCCCGCCTATTTGAATAATGGTGACTTTTGACAGGTCATGACAGTTATTCAACAGAAGAGGTATTTACTGCAATGGACCAGGACCCGGCAATTACTGCTACTGCTGTTGCTGACTAATTGTTGTACGGCAACTGGTCAAATCAAAGACACCATTCCTGCAGTTGATGTTGGCGACCTGCTCCACCTGATCTTTAAGAAGAAGGACAGTATTCCCAAAGAAAGTAAAAAGCCTGGCGCCGTTGTATTGCCTTCACTCGGTTACAATCCGAGCTTTGGATTTATCATTGGAGCCAAGCTATCGGGCGGCCGGCAGTTGGGCAATCCGATCAATACGGGATTGTCGGTATTCGGGCTGGAATTTCTCTATGGCACCAAGGACATCACGATGTTGAAAGCCCGGCACAATATACTTACCAAAGAAAACCGCTGGAACCTGCAGGGCGATTGGCAGTTGTCAAAATTCGGTATGGTGGACTATGGCCTGGGCACCGGCAACAGCGCTTACCGCAGTGATGCCTTTAACATCGATCTCTTTCCCACCACCAATGCCGACAGCGCCTTTCCGATCAAATACATCTATATTAAACTCTTTGAAAAAGTGTACCGCAATATCACGCCGCATTGGTTTGTAGGTGCTGGCCTGTGGTTCGATATCTATACGAACATAGATGATATAAAAGCCGAAAGCGGCCGGTATACTCCACATAAAGTATATAGTCTTTACAAAGACTTCGACCTGAAAAAATACTCCATGAATGGAATGCTGCTCGCTGTACAATACAATACGCGGGAGCATCCGATCCGGTCCTATGGAGGTATCTATGCTGACCTGAGCGCCCGCTTCAACCAACGCTGGATGGGCAGCACGAAGAATTCTATACAAATAATGACAGACTTCCGCAAGTACTGGTCGCTCAGCCGCCGCAACCCCGAGCATGTACTGGCCATCTGGAACTGGGCAGTCTATACACTCAGTGGCGATCTGCCTTATCTGGCACTTCCCTATACAGCAGACGATACCTACAACAGGATTGGCAGGGCCTATACGCTGGGCCGCTTCAAAGGGCCCTCTTATTTTTACTTTGAAACAGAATACCGGTACCCGATCACGCGCAACAAACTGATCAGCGGCGTGGTGTTCCTCAACCTGCAAAGCGCCAGCAACGGCCTGCAACGAAAACTCTTTGAATACTGGGAACCGGGCGCCGGGGCAGGCCTGCGCATCCTCTTCCAGAAACAAACCCGCTCTACCCTGTGTGCAGATATTGCCCGGGGCCGGTATGGCGCATCGGGCATCTTCTTTGGACTGAATGATGCGTTTTGATCTACGCAATCGGGGAAGCGACTTATATTTACGGTGCTATGCTGAAAAAGAATGTACTGCACCTGCTGGTGCTCATGATCGCATTGACCACCCATGCACAGGTGGCGCCGCCTTACAAAGATCCAGGCCTGCCTGTAGAAGCGCGGGTGAAAGACCTGCTGGGCAGGATGACTACAGAAGAGAAATTCTGGCAATTGTTTATGATACCCGGCGACCTGGACAAGGCCAGTCCGCAACAATACCGTCATGGCATCTTCGGCTTCCAGGTGAGTGCGGCGGCGCAGGGCGATGCAGGCGGTCAGCTGCTGCAATACAAGACCACGGAAAATGCGCTGACACTGGCTACGAAAATAAACAGGATACAACGCTACTTTGTGGACAGCAGCCGGCTAGGCATTCCCATCATCGCTTTTGATGAAGCCTTGCATGGTTTGGTGCGTGATGGCGCTACTGCTTTTCCCCAGGCCATCGGACTGGCCGCCTCCTGGGATACCGCGCTGATGCGACAGGTATCAACAGCTATCGCTGCAGAAACACGGGTGCGTGGCATCCGCCAAATATTAACACCGGTAGTCAATATCGCCAGTGATGTGCGCTGGGGCCGTACAGAGGAGACCTATGGCGAAGATCCATTCCTGGTATCAGAAATGGGCGTTGCTTTTGTACGCTCCTTTGAGGAAACAGGTATCATCACCACGCCTAAGCATTTTGTGGCCAATGTGGGCGATGGTGGACGCGACAGTTATCCTATACATTATAATGAACGGTTGCTGGAAGAAATTTACCTGCCACCTTTCAGGGCCTGCATTGAAAGAGGTGGGTCCCGTTCGGTGATGACTGCCTACAATTCGCTGGATGGTGTTGCCTGCTCGGCCAACAGCTGGTTGTTGCAACAGAAGTTGAAGAAAGCCTGGGGTTTCAAAGGTTTTGTGATATCAGATGCCAATGCAGTAGGCGGTGAACTGGTATTGCACTATACGGCTACTGACTATGCAGATGCGGGACGCCATGCGATCAACAACGGACTGGATGTGATCTTTCAAACGAGTTATGATCATCACCCTTTATTCATCCCTTCCTTCCTGGATGGCCGTGTAGATAGTGCGCGGTTGAATGAAGCAGTTGCCAGGGTATTAAGGGCCAAGTTTGAACTGGGGCTTTTTGAACATCCCTATGTGCGAACGGATGGAGCTGCTGCGCTCAATGCTGCGGCACACAAAGCACTGGCCCGGAAAGCCGCGCAGGAATCGATCGTCCTATTAAAAAATGAAAAGCAAGTGTTGCCGCTCTCGCCTGGCGTGAAGACGATTGCCCTGATCGGTGAAGAAGCCACGGCTGCCCGGCTGGGCGGCTATAGTGGACCGGGTAATGGCAAAGTAAATATGCTGGAAGGCATGCGACAAAGGGCCGGCAGTAAGGTGAAAATCTTGTATGCCCCGGGCGCCGGTATCAACAGCACTGACTATGTAGTAGTGCCTTCACAATATCTGCAACATGGCAATAAGCAGGAAGGCTTGAAGGGAGAATACTTCAACAACCTCACGCTGAGTGGCGCACCGGTGCTTACCAGAACTGATAAGGATATCAACTTTCACTGGACCTTGTTCTCCCCTGCCCCATCGGTGAACCTTGATTTTTATTCGGCCCGGTGGACAGGCAATATTCAAAGCCCGCAAACGGGCCAGTTCCGGATCGGTCTGGAAGGCAATGACGGATACCGGTTGTATGTGAACAATAAACTGGTGGTGGACAACTGGCAAAAGCAAACATACCAGACGATGACGGGTAATGTATTCTTTGAAAAAGGGAAGTCTTATAGCATCCGGATAGAGTTTTTTGAACCCGTGGGCAATGCCCATCTCAAACTGGTATGGAATGCAGGGGTGGTAAATTATCAGGCTAAAAAAATACAGGAGGCGGTGGCCATTGCACAGAAAGCTGATGTAGCCGTCATCGCTGTGGGTATTCATGAAGGAGAATTCCAGGACCGTGCATTGCTGGGCCTGCCGGGCCACCAGGAAGCGTTGATCAACGCGGTAGCAGCCACCGGCAAACGGGTGGTGGTGGTATTGGTTGGCGGCAGCGCCATAACCATGAGCAGCTGGATCAACAAGGTAGCGGGCATTGTGGATGTCTGGTATCCAGGTGAGGAAGGTGGCCATGCGGTGGCAGATGTATTGTTCGGAGACTATAACCCGGCTGGCCGGTTGCCCATCACTTTTCCGGTACATGAAGCACAACTGCCGTTGGTATACAACCACAAGCCTACCGGCCGGGGTGATGATTACCACAACCTGAGCGGCCTGCCGCTTTTTCCCTTTGGCTTTGGATTGAGCTATACGCAATTTGAATACAGCAACCTGCAACTGGATAATCAAGTAATAACTCCTTCTGGCTCGACAGCGGTGCGTTGCACCATTAAAAATACGGGCAGCAGGGCCGGTGCAGAAGTGGTACAATTGTATACACGAGACCTGCTGGCTTCGGTAGCCCGGCCGGTGATGGAACTGAAAGGCTTTCAGCGTATCACACTACAGCCCGGTGAAAGCCGTGAAGTGGTATTTGCGATTACACCCGGCATGCTGCAAATGCTGAACCTGGAAATGAAAACGGTGGTAGAACCGGGGGATTTCAGGATCATGATCGGCGCTTCTTCAAGGGATATACGATTGAAAACAACACTGACTGCGAAAGAGTGAGCCGGCAATCGGCAATGAATTTGCTTCGACAAACTCCCTTAAATCACAACAATGTAGAGGATTGCCTCCCGCCTACTGCGGGACAAGCTCTAAAGGGGCAAGAATACCTCTTCGACAGACTGCCTTATATTCAATTGGCGGCGTCAATTACGGGTAAGAGTTCTTCCAGGTTGTTAAGAATATAATCGGGATTGGCGGTTTGTAATTGACCGAAGGTATGGGCGCCTGTGGTAATACCGATGCTGAAGCGGCAGCCGGCATTGCGGCCTTCTTCAATATCGATGATGGAATCGCCTACTTTTAGTACCTGCTGCGCATCGGTGATTCCGTGTTGCTGCATTGCCAGCAATATCATATCGGGGTTGGGCCTGTTTGCTTTCACATCCGAGGCAGTTACCAATCCATCGTAATCAATACCTTCCTGCCAACCGATCTTCTTAATGAGTGTTTCTGCCGTATTCCTGTCGTAGCCGGTATTCATTACTACCAAAACTCCTTTTTGCCTGAGTGCATGGAATAGCCTGGTTGCATTTTCCTGTTCTGTGACAGGCTCTGTATTATAGCCTTCCTCCAACAATACCATGAAGCGTTTAAAGATCTCAACCGCCAGCTTTTCGTCGTGTATATTCTTCAAGGCCAGTACCGTTTTGATGGCCTGTAGTTTTTCTTTCCCTGCTCCTTCTGCCAATACTTCTTCGAGGGTAAAATCATAACCCTTTTCATTGATGGCTTTGCGTACGGTCTTATACACGAGGTTGTTTTCATTAACGGTGGTTCCTGCCATATCAAAAACTGCCATTCGGATCATGAAGTAGAATTTGGGGTTTTAAGCTGATCAATGGCAAAAATACTACTTGCTTAGGTATCAGGTATCAGGTATCAGGTTTTAGCTGTTAGCGAAGAAAGTCAAAGAAGGCATTGAGCGAAGCAAAAGATAATAAGCTATGGGAATTGTCCGGATCCTGGGTCGCAGGGATGATGGGCAGCAATCTGGAAACCGTAAAAAAAGGCCCGGGCATCAACCCGGGCCGGTAGCAGGACTAGAGTTTGAACGAAACACTCGTCACAAAATTGGATGGTTTTTGTGGAGTGCCGTTGTTATTCCAATATCGTTCGTTGGACAGGTTATTGGCTTTCAGTGATATCCTGAATTTCGGCGCATCATAAAAAAGAGTTCCGCTCAGCAAAGTATACTCCGGAACTTTAAAGGAGTTAGCTGCATCAAACCATGATGCACCAACATAGTTGGCACCAGCACCCACACCCAGGCCTTTTACTTTTCCTGCCGGCACGTTATAGCTTACCCAGATATTGCCGATATGGTTGGGGCTGAAGGTTACATTTTTATCTTTCAATGAAGGTATGGCTTTGGTATATTCATTTTCATTATAGCCATATCCTGCAATAATGCTCATCCCTTTTAATGGACTGGCAATCACCTCGGCTTCTATGCCCCTGCTGCGCTGGGTACCATCCTGGAAAGTAAAATTCCGGCCATTGACCTGTTCGGTCCTCGTAGAATTGGTCACGTCGATATGGTAGATACTGATGCTGCCATTCAACTGTGTATTGAAGAGATCGAATTTAACACCCCCTTCGTATTGATTGCCATATTGGGGTTTCAGTACCAGAATGGTATTGTCGGGTTGTGTAACAGGAGCAAGGTTCACAAATCCATTCATATAGTTGCCAAATATTGAAAGCTTGTTCCGTATCAGCTGGTATACCAGTCCAAACTTTGGCGACACAGAAGTTTGCTCGTAGGCGCCGGTATATACACCGGTGGATGGATTGAGGGTTCCTTTTGTAGAAAACCGGTCAATGCGCACACTTAGCATGGCCATTAATTCGGTGGTAATATTCACCACATCAGAAGCATAGATACTGGCATTTTTTGAAACGGTAGTGGTAGTAGCAAAGCCACGTTGCGCTGAAGCGGCCTCCAATGCCGGCAAACTAATATCCCTGAGCGGGCGGCGAATATTGATGGTATCAAAATTGACGGTGGCCCGGTAAAGTTCATTGTAGTTATAATTGTAATCAATACCGGCAACGAGGCGATTGCGCACGCCGCCTATTCTGAAATCACCAATAAAGTTCTGCTGTACTTCTATATTTCCAAAGGTTTCGGGCGTTTGGTTTCTCACCACCCTTGCATAGGTGGAATCATTGATCATGCTCAATGCGGTCCAGTACAGGTTTTTATAAAACCCCACAGAATAGAGGTAATTGGTCTGCGACTTCCATTGATCGGATATCTTGTATTCAATTTGGGCCTGGATATTGTTGATGCCGTTGTTTACATCCAGGCTGTTATTGATATAGGCCTTGTTGTAATCCAAAGGAAGGTCTTTGAAGTTACGGGCGCTGATATTGGCAAGATTTCCCAATGCGAATGACACGACGGTGTAATTACCACGTGTTGCTTCCATATCGAGGATGAACTTCAACCGGTCGGTGACCTGGTACGAAAAGGTAGGGGCGATGGTATAGTTCTTATTGAATCCCTGATCCTGGAAACTGCCTTCGGATTGAGCGGCTGCATTGAGGCGGACCAGCATGGTCTTTTCCTTGTTGATGGGGGTATTGATATCGGCTGTTACGCGGCCGAATTCATAACTACCTGCCGCAAAACTGATCTCACCGCCGAATTTTTCATAGGGACGTTTGGTGACATAATTGTAAACGCCTCCGAATGTCACATTACGGTTGCTGCCAAACAAAGTACCGGATGGGCCTTTGATAGATTCCACCCTTTCGAGAATGATGGGATTGAGGGGAACGATGGCGCTTGTTGCCATGCCATTACGCATCCCGATGGTGGTGGAAAACCCGCGCATGCTTAAACCCATGGAGCCTCCGGCTGAAAAATTGGGTACAGCACCCGGAATATTACGGTAGAGATCTGTACGTTCAATGACCACCTGTTCCAACATCAGGGCGCGTCCCACAACATTGTAAACCTGGGGATTTTCGAGGTTGCGCAGGGGCATACGGGCAACAAATTCGCTGGACTTGAAAACAAATTTGCTTTTGGAGTTGGTAACTGTCACTTCCTGCAGCTGGCTGTTGGAAATCGTGATCTGAAGATCAACAGCAACGGTCTTATTCTCTTCGACCACCACTTTCTGGTGAAGGGTCTCATAGCCAATGAGGGACACTTCCAATTCCTGTGCACCTGCCGGTACCCTGGAAAGGGTGAAAAAACCTTCTTCATCGCTGACAACACTGCGGCCAGTACCTATCACTACAATAGAAACAAAAGCAGCTGGTTGATGATCGTTGGTCGTCACCCGTCCTTTGATCGTGCCTGAAGGAGCTTCATGCGCCGTTGCCGGGGATACAAATGAAATAATTAATAATACCAAATACCCAATTTTCTTCATAACAGTTCTTAAAATTTGCGCGAAGGTGAGGGATCGCATCTGTTATTGCGATAGGGATCAGGAAATCCGTTTACTAATTTGGGAACTGTTGTGAATCGGCAGTCGGCAGTCGTTGACTTCGACATGTGCTTCGATAGGGAGAAATATTACTGTATTATAATTTTTTTATGATATATGCGCTTCGTAGTACTGATGCTCAATATATACATGCCACCGGGCAATGCAGATACGTTGAGGGACTGAACCGGTGCGCCGGAAGCCTGTTGCCGGAGTAAGAGCAGCCCCATGCTGTTGAATAGTTGTAACTGGTATTGGCGCTGTTCAAACAGCCCGGATGTGATGTACAGTTTATCTATGGCCGGGTTGGGCGCCACGACAAACATTCCTGCATCCGGATCATCCGCCACGTTGATGCTGGCATAGGCGGTGTCGCTGCAAGATCTGCCGGTGGCAATCAGTCGCACCGTATAGCTGCCCGGCATCTGATAGGTATGCATAGGATCAACAGCTGATGAACTTTGCCCATCCCCAAAATTCCATTTGTATTGGCTGGCTTTCACTGACAAGTTGGTAAAGCTGATGATCTGCAGGCGGTTTGCCTGATGGCCAAAAGCAGCTTTCGTTTCGTATTTGCCAATACGCCAGAACTGCAGGCTGTCGTATACAGATTTGGTGACAGCGGCTCTAATGTTGGCAGCAATATCTGCGGGCAGGGAAGCATTAAATGGGATGCCTTCAACAGGCTTTTTGAAGATAGCGGCATACATGCTGCAGGCGCCTGCATAAGAGCCTGCGAGGGTGGGATCGCTATCATTGGGTCTATACAATTCTATGCCTGGATAACTGTTCCTAATATACCGCCATACGGCTCCCACGGGTGATACGGCCGTTTTATTAAAATCTGCCAGCTCTATATAACGAGTTCGGATCAAGCTATCCATGGCATGATAAGTACAGAAATAGGGCCAGGGTGGATAATTCCTGCAAGCCTCTGTCGCCCCATTCTTCCTACCCCAGGTCATGTAAAAAATAATCCTGGCACAGGGATTATAGCGCCTCACTGAGTCAACCAGCATTTTCGCAGGTCCAAAGGAGTAAGTGTAATAACCAGAGAAATTGGGATCTTGCACAGCAGCGGAAGCCATGCTCCCTTCCTGCAACACTACATAATCCCATCCGCCGGCCCGTAGCTTTTTTAAAGAGTGTAATGTTGTTATGCGCGTGTCAATATGCTCAAAGAAATTTACTCCAGTTTGTGCACTCATATCGTACTCCAGGGTATCACCGGTTGATGCCGCCATATCGGCCACCATTTTCGGCAGGCCGTTGGTATAGGTATAGCTGTCTCCAATAAACAGTACCCTTGCTTTTTTATTTTGCGCATGTATGTTGCCTGCTGTATGGAATAAAGCAAAATAAACCAGCAAGGCCCTGCAAGCATTATTAAGTAAGTATTGGCTCATGGGAGTACAATAATTTTTTTACGATATATCCGCTTCGTTGTACAGATGCTCAGGGTATACATACCACTCGCCAATCCTGTCAGGTTGATGGATTGGGTCACTGCAGGAGAGGCCCGTTGTTGGAGTACGGGCTGCCCCCTGCTATTTAGTAGTAGTAAGCGATAGGAGTCCTGTTCAAACAGATTGGACGTTATGTAAAGTTTATCTCTGACCGGGTTGGGGCCAATGGCAAACATCCCTTCCTGCGGGTCATTCGTTGTGCTGACGCGGGCATAAGCCGTATCGCTGCAGGATGTGCCGGTGGCTATCAAGCGTACTGTATAGATGCCCGGTACCAGCCAGGTATGGGCAGGGCTGACTGCTGTTGAATTTTGCCCGTCCCCAAAATCCCATTTGTATTGACTGGCATTGACGGATCTGTTGGTAAAGCTGGTAACCTGCATGCCCTGCGCATGATGTTCAAAACCGGCAATCGTTTCATTTTTTCCGATACGCCAAAATTTCAGGCTGTCGTATACAACTTTAGCAGCGACTGCTCTGATGTTGGCAGCAACTTGTACCGGAAGAGAAAAATTATAGCGGATAACTTCAGCGTTTTTTTTAAAGATAGCAGTGTAAAAGCTGCAGGCGCCTGCATAAGAACCCGCCGGAGCCGGATGGCTCTCGTCGGGATCATAGAGCTCTATTGCAGGATAGTTGTTCCTCATGTAGCGCCATACGGCTGATACCGGGGATATGGTAGTTTTCGTAAAAAAAGCCAGTTCTATGGTACGAGCGCGTATCACGCTATCCATAGCCAGGTAAGTACATTGATAGGGCCAGGGGGGATAATTGCAACTATTAGGCAATCCATTCTTCCTGCCCCAGGTCATGTAAAAAATGATCTCCGCACAGGGGTTATATCGCTTTACGGTGTCGATCATCCGTCTTGCGTCAGTAAATGTGCCACCATAATATCGAAATGATTCCAGCGAAAACCCTGTGCTCTGTTCCTGCAACACTACATAGTCCCATCCCCCGGCCCGCAGCTTTTTCAATGTATGTAAGGTTGTTATGCGTGGATCAATATGGTTGTAAAAAGAAACGCCACCCGCCACACTCACATCGTATTGCAGCGTATCGCCGGCCGAAGCCGCCATATCGGCCACCATTTTTGGCAGGTCGTTTACGTAGGTATAGCTATTGCCAATAAACAACACCCTTGCTTTTTTATTTTGAGCATGCAGAGCGCCTGGTAAAAACAGGATGATAAAACAGACACACCAGGTTCTGTGGAATTGGAGTGGTATATGATGATGCATGGTGGTAGGTGTTAGCTGTTAGCTGTTAGCTGTTAGCTGTTAGCTTAAATGATCTTTTCGTGTACAGGAACGTTGCTTTGGAAAATTTGGGTGTTGCAACGATGAAAGGCTCCAATCTGTTATTATCTTACGTTGAAAGGATGGAAACTGCTGTTAAGGGGCTTCCCGGATGCATTTGGTGTTTTTGTAACATTTTGTATTTTACACGCGTCTATATTGTATGGTGGAGATCTTCGATAATATCCGTAAGTTGTACCAGTTCAAAATGCCCTGTGCTGAACTGGCGCCGTATATTGAGTTTTTCTCAGAAACTTCTCCTGATGCCATGCTTCACCATGTTGGCGAAGCGCCTTTCACGGTTAAAATGTTTCCCAGCTACACCCCTACCATCTGGCTCAACCTGGGTACGCGCTATCTGTTGAAGACGGGGCAAGCGATGCACCAGGTAGAGGAGGATACGGATATATTGGTGCTGCGCAGTGATATTGTGGAGCGGCGCAACCTGCCTACGGATAATATCTTTACGGTGAAATTCAATCCGGGTGGTTTCGAAGCGGTATTTGGTATTCCACAAACAAAGATCGGGCATGGTGTGATCCCAGTAAACGAGATCATTTCCGGCACCCTGCTGCGCAAGTTGAAAAGGCTGGATGGGTTTGACAGCCGCCTGCGTTTCCTTGAAAATTTCCTGCTCGACAAACTGGCGGCCACCCATACACAAGTGCATTACCTGTCATCTGTACAGCAGGTGATTGATACATTCTGTTCTTCAGGAATGCAACTCAACAACTATGAGCTGGCCAGCCGGCAACACCTCACAGAAAAAACCATGTACCGCTATTTCATGCAGGCCATCGGCACCAATCCCAAAAACTTCTTCGGCACGCTCCGGGCACGTACAGCCCTTACAGATTACATTAAGAACAAAAGCAGTTTTGATCATTCCCTACATGGGTACTACGACCTTAGTCATTTCTACAAGGATGTGGTGAAGTTTACTGGCCGGAGGCTTGGCGAGAAGAATACAGAAGACAGCATTTAGAATACAGAAGAATGCAGGTTTGCTATGTTGCGTTTGCTGCGACAGCAGTTCTCTCTCCGCTGCGCTTCGTTCGAAAAAATACCAGCGATCAATACGTCCGGGAAAAACGCTGATAGCTTTCCAGCAGCCGGAATGTCCGATTTTTACCTTTCCTGCTCTTGCCGTCCTGCGTAATTTGCACAAAAGTTAGCGCCATGAAATCGCTGTTCCTCTTTGTATGCCTTCTCTGCATGAGCACTGCCCGCCTTTTTTCGCAGGGCTATACGCCCAAAATTGAACCGGGCGCCTGCCTGTTTAAGATAGGCAATGGATTAATTGCCCGCTGCGGCTACCTGGTGGTGCCTGAGAACAGGCAAAAACCCAAGGGCCCCACCATCAAAATACCCTTTGTATATGCCCGGCAACCGGGTATGGATTCGGTGAAGAATGTATTCCTTACTACCACCGGCGGCCCCGGCTATAGTACGATCGCCAATTTCGACAGCCTGCGCTACAACTCGGACTTCTTTCAATTTGGCGGTTTCATTGCCTTTGATCAACGAGGCACTAAAAAGTCGCTCCCTTGCCTGGATTGTCCGGAAGTGGGCGAAGCTTTCAAAAGGGCTTACCGGGAAAACCTGTCGAAGGACAGCCTGGAACTTATTGCTGTTAAGCAATGCCGCAAACGGCTGGCAGCACAAGGCATTGATCTTTCTGCTTACAATACGATAGAAAGCGCTGCAGACATCAACGACCTGCGCCGGGCATTGAAGCTCGACTCGCTCACGTTGTTTGGCATCTCTTACAGCGGCGGGCTGATGCTCACTGTAGCGAGAAACCACCCGGAAGCAGTAAAAGCATTGATATTAAACTCTCCCCTACCCGGCTATGTGAATTATGAAGAGCACGCATTGTTCAACTTCAATGAAGCATTGAACCAGGTGTTTGATAATGTGGAAGCCGACTCAATCCATGATACGCGGTATACCGGATTGAGGGAACGGTTTCACCAATATTTTGCAGATCTGGCCGGTAAGCGATTCAGGCTGCAGTATGCCGAACCAGGCAAGCCCGATAGTTTTACGATCGGATATAGTAAAAATGAACTGACGGATGCGGTGATCGACCGGCTCAACACCGGGCAACTAAAAACTGTTCCTTTTGTGATGACGGATATTATCAATGGCAATCATGCGTCGTATGTGCGGGAACAAGTGGACGGTGTATTCCGTGGTAATCAAAGTTTATCAGCCGGCATGCGTTACAGCATTTATTGTTCGGAACAAATTGCCTATGCCGACAAAGACCTGATCAAAAAACAGGATACCCTATTGCCCTGGCTGGCAGGGCATCCCTTCAACAATGTGGATCATGCCATTTGCGCCTGCTGGCAGGTAAAGCCGGAAGCGCCTGTTGCCAAAACACCCGTCTATTCCAATGTGCCGGCGCTGATAGCAGCCGGGGATGCAGACCCCTGGTGCCGGCCTTTTTACAACCGGCTCATCAAACGCACCATGCCCAATGCACAGCTGATGACCGTTCACAACAACGGTCATGGCGCAAGGCTGGCTATGAAAGGTGTTGATTTTTTAAAGATGTTCCTGGCCAATCCATATAAGAAATTGGTGTCGCCGCTGAAAGATGTGATTGTGGAATGAGGATCAGCGAAAGCATGTATATTTAGGCGTAACTGCCCTGGCGCAACTATTGCAAGTGGTAGTTTTATACATAGCTTTTTTGTATGTCCAACAATTTACCTGAGTTTTTATCGGGTGGCGGAGAAATGGGAGAACGCATCAGGGCATTCAACTGGTCCGAAACGCCCCTGGGCCCCAGCAGCTCCTGGCCCCAAAGCCTTAGAACCTGTATTCGCATCATGCTTACTTCCCGCCAACCCATCTGGCTGGGATGGGGCAAAGAATTGATCAAACTGTACAATGATCCTTACAAAGCCATTGTGGGAGGAAAACATCCCTGGGCGCTGGGCGCACCGGCCTCACTGGTGTGGAAAGATATCTGGAATGATATCGGTCACATGCTGCAAAAGGTAATGGAGCAGGATGAAGGGGTTTATGTAGAATCGCAGTTACTGATCATGGAGCGCAACGGCTATCCGGAAGAAACTTATTATACTTTCTCTTATACGCCCATTCCGGGAGACGATGGTATGACGGCCGGAATGATCTGCGCCAATACCGATGATACGGATAGGATCATTAGTGAACGCCAGTTGAGGACACTGACACAATTGGGTAAAAACCTGACGGTTCCCAAATCCAATACGGAAGTAGCAGGCAAAACGATCGCCACGCTACAGCAAAACCCTTATGACTTTCCATTTGCCTTGTACTTTGCCTTACAGGACAATAAAGCCATTCTTTCCAGCTATACGCATGAAGAACTTCCGGCACATACCCTACCCCGGGAAATTGACCTGGATGGGGCTGGCGCGCTCGCGCTGCTTTTTCAACAAGCCGCTGCCACCCGGCAACTACAGGTATTGGAGAACCTGCAGCCTGCCTTTGGCGCCATGCCCAAAGGGATATGGAAAGTAGCTACTGCCAGGGCCATCATCTTACCGGTAATACAAGGGGCTTCTGCGGCCCCTTATGGTTTTTTAGTGATCGGACAAAATCCCTATCGCTTACTGGATGAAAAATACAGCAGCTTCTTCTCGCTGATCGCTGACCAGGTGGCTACCAGTTTTGCCAACGTACACGCCATGGAAGAAGAAAGGAAAAGAATGGCAGCGCTGGCAGAAATAGACAAGGCCAAGACCACTTTCTTTTCCAATATCAGTCATGAGTTCCGTACACCACTTACGCTGTTATTGGGTCCTGCTGAAGAAGCATTGAATGACCCACAGACCATTCCAGCCAATAAGGCCAGGCTGGAGCTGATCCAGCGCAATGCGCTCCGGATGCAAAAACTGGTCAATACCCTGCTGGAGTTTTCAAGAATTGAAGCAGGGCGGATGGAAGGCAGGTTTTCGCGGGTTGATATCAGCGGGCTCACGGCCGACCTGGCCAGTGTGTTCAGGTCTGCTATCGAAAATGCAGGTATGCAACTGGAGATCCGGACTGAAGTGATCGAGGGAGAGGTGTATGTTGATATAGACATGTGGGAAAGGATCATTTTGAATCTTGTATCGAATGCATTCAAGTACAGTATTGGAGGCAAGATCAGCATCGGGGTCAAACAGGTGGATGCAGCGATTCATGTATCAGTGCGTGATACGGGCGCAGGTATTGCCCCCGACCAGTTGGATAAGATATTCGACCGCTTTTACCGCATTGAGCACACCAGCGGAAGAAGTCAGGAAGGAACAGGCATCGGGCTTGCGCTGGTAAAGGAGCTGGTAAAATTGCACCAGGGTACTATACAGGTGAGCAGTGAACTGGGAAAGGGCTCTGTCTTTACCGTTTCGATCCCCCTGGGCAAGGATCATTTGACTGCCGACAAGATCGTGGAAATACCGGTTAGCGCGAGGGCAGCGGGCCATGCAACTGCTTTTGTGGAAGAGGCTCAAAAATGGATATTGCCAACAGGGGCGGACAATACAGCGGAGATAGCGGAAGCAGGTTTGCAGTCACCTGTAAACAACGGTAACGGAACGGCCACCCGGTATAAAGTATTATTGGCGGATGACAATACAGATATGCGGGCCTATGTATATCGTTTGCTGAGTGATCAGTTTGACGTTATTACGGCTGTTGATGGAGAAGAAGCCTTCAACAGCGCCCTACTCCACCAACCCGACCTGCTGCTGTCAGATATCATGATGCCCAGGCTGGACGGCCTTGGACTGTTGAAAAAGATACGAAATCATGGGGCCACCAGGCATATGCCTGTCATCTTCTTATCGGCGAGGGCCGGTGAGGAAGCCAAAATAGCCGGTATTGCCAGCGGGGCAGATGATTACCTGGTAAAGCCATTTTCTTCGAAGGAACTGGTGGCCAAGGTAGATATGCATATCAAAATGGCGGAGAGCCGGAGGCAGACAGAAATATTACTGGAATCGATGGTGCGGGAAAGAACGGCCGAGCTGCAACGCTCCAATGAAGACCTGCTGCAGTTTGCCCATGTGGCCAGTCATGACCTGAAAGAGCCGGTGCGCAAGATCAGGATCTTTGAAAAACGGCTGCTGGATGAGTATGCAAGTATGTTGCCGGACAAGGCACAGTCGTATATAAACAAGGTAATGACTGCCACCGACAGAATGCTGGCGGTGGTAGACGGTATATTAAGCTATTCTTCGATCAGTGCGGCGGATCAGCCCTTTAAGCCTATCGATCTCAACGGGATCATTCAGGGTATTGAATCGGACCTGGAATTGGTGATTCAGCGGAAACAGGCCATTATACAATCGGACAGACTGCCGGTAATTGAAGGGGCGCCCATTTTGATACACCAGCTTTTTTACAATATCATTCAAAATGCCTTGAAGTTTTCACGGGAAGGGCAACGGCCTGTTATTTCCATCACCGCCCATACCACAACGCAAGCTGATAATCAACCATACCTGGAAATATCGGTTGCCGACAACGGAATTGGTTTTGATGAAATGCATGCAACTAAAATCTTTGATACCTTTGCCAGGCTGAACCCTGCCAGTGATTATGAAGGAACAGGTCTTGGGCTGGCGCTCTGCAAAAAAATAGTGGAGCGGCACCATGGAACGATTACCGCCAGGGGCTACAAGAACAAAGGGGCGAGCTTTATCATCCGTTTGCCCCTCAGCCAGGTAAAAGAGTCTACCTAAACCATTATACCGAACTAACCATGTACAAAACGATCTTATTTGTGGATGATGATGCAGATGATTCGGAGCTGTTTGCAGAGGCACTGGGAGAAATAGATGCTTCCATTAACTATTACAGTGCGATCGACGGGCAGGATGCATTGAATAAGCTGCAGCATAATGGGATCAGTAAGCCTGACCTGATATTCCTTGATATCAACATGCCGGGTATGGACGGATGGGAATGCCTAACACAACTTAAGCGCCATGAAGATCTAAAGCATATTCCCGTGATCATGTATTCGACCTCTTCTGCAAAAAAAGACCGGGATACGGCGGCCGGTCTTGGGGCCCTTGGCTTTCTGTCAAAACCCACCGATTATGGCACTCTGAAAAAAATACTGCTGCACCTTACCCGGCAGGCTACGGAGGAAGGATTGCAGCGCTCCATTGCTCAACTGAACAGGAGTTAGATAACAGATTAAATGAACCCGACAATGAAAAAAGCGGCTTTAATAACCTTGCTCACTGCGACATCATTTTGCTTTGGTTTCGCATTTAAGACAGTAATTTCAAGAAAAAACGAAAAAACAACAACAATGAAAAAAGTAACCGGCATTGGTGGCATTTTTTTCAAATGCAAAGACCCTAACAAAGTGAAAGAGTGGTATCAAAAACATCTTGGATTAGACACCAACCCATATGGTGCAACTTTTGAGTGGTATGAAGGTGCCGACAGCACAAAAAAAGGACAGACGCAATGGACTCCGTTTCCTGAAACGACAAAATACTTTGCACCTTCCACTAAGGACTTTATGATCAATTACAGAGTGGAAAACCTGGAAGCGCTTGTAGAGGAATTGAAAAAGGAAGGCGTTACCATTGTTGACACTATCGAAAGTTATGATTACGGCAAATTTGTGCATATCCTTGACGGAGAAGGAAACAAAGTTCAATTGTGGGAACCCAAAGATTGAGCAGGACAACATTGCTGATCTATCCCACCGCTACCCTTTCTCTTCGCACTAGTTAACATCAAATTTATGGTAAGTATACCCGGAATACAGGAGGGTGTAGTGGTCTTTGCCGGTGCAGGCTGCTCGATGGCTCCTCCTTCCTCCCTGCCTGGCTGGAACCAATTGAATGATGCCATCCTGGAAACCCTGTGGGACCGGATGGAACAATTTGGCATCAGGACGCGCTTCCGGGAACAACTGCTCACCGCTATCCGGGAGAAGCGCGGGGAAAATACTTTCCCGCCCGATTACCAGGCGCAACGGATGGTGGAACGTGCAGGTATCCGTTATTTTGAACTGTTGAGCGCAGTAGATACGGATACTTATAATGCCGTTCAATATTATACGGCGGGGCTTGCCAAAGCAGGTCTGGTAAAAGCCGTGGTGACCACCAACTTCGACCAGAATTTTGAACGGGCCTTTGCTGCCAGCAATATTCCTTACACCGTTTATTATGATGAAGCGGGTTTCAATGCCCTGGCAGCACAATCATCTTCCGATACCATCCCCATTATCAAGATACATGGTTCCTGTTCTTCCCCCGCCTCAATGGTTGATACGCGCAAACAAAGATTGAAAGGAAGGGCCAAAGCGCTGCAGGATGCACTGCTGAAACTGTTGGAACAGTATCATTTTATTTTCTGTGGTTTTTCGGGCCAGGACTTCGACGATAACCGGAATTACCTGGGTTTGCGTGATGCAGCTGCCACGGCAAAGGGGTTTACCTATACCTATATGCCGGGGAGCAAAGTGCGGGAAAGTATGAGCGAGGTGATCGGTTTTTACGGAGCAGGGAAAGCACAGGTAGTTGAATACGATCCGGCGGAGTTACTGAGAGAAATGGTTGCTACGGCAGGCGCTCCTTTTGAGCCATTCTCAGCAGCAGGACATGTGAATACGCCGCTTGCTGACAGGCTGCGGGAAAAGAGTGCGTTGCTGGAGCCCATGGATGCTATCAATATGCTGACAGCGCTGGCAGAATCTTATGGTGATGAGGTGACGGCCCGGTTTATTTATGACAAGGCCTGGCGCGAACGTTACCAATCGGACTATGAAGGAGAAGCTTTGTCGCGGTTCCTGCTGAACCATGGCCGCTCTTATGTTTTCAATTTCCAGAACCGGATAGAAAGGGCTCAGCATGTAGGTGTTCATATAGAGCAGGCGGAAGTGGGGCCGCCGCCGCCGGGCATGGAAGACCTGTTTACGAATCCGGCCAGGATGAACCTGAAACATACGGCCAATACTTCTCCGGAGACACCTGCGCTGATCGGACTGGCGCAAACCTATTTCGGCATTACGGGTCTGTTTGAAAATTTCCCCAGTAAACTGACACCTTATTTCAAACGGGATCCTACCCCCACCGAATTGGCTGATATCCTTTATTATTATTCGTTTCATGCACTGGTACAGCAGGACATGGAAGGCATTCAATTCTTGCACCACGCGATACAGGAAATGGAAGCTGATTTTGATGAACCGCGGGTGTCGCAACTGCTGAGCCGGCGGGCGATGTTTAAATTAAGGATCAATCACCCGGATGCGGTAGTATCTGCGCGTGGGGATGTACTGCGGGCAAAAGCACTGGCAGAGAAATACCATGAGCCTCATTTGCTGGCCTTATCGGCATTGGCGATGGCGATACTGGCCCGGAAGGAGAATGATTTCCATACGGCTTTTGCGCATATTCAGCTGGCCGAAAAAAATTATGCTGCCTTAAAAAGAATACCGCAATATGTAGAGACGATCGTAGAGTATTTAAAAATACTCATGCTGGGATTTGAACAGGCTGGCACGGATAAACAACTGTTGCTGAATATCTTTATTGATATTGAATCGAAGATCAACGAGTATGTGGTAGAGAAGATCAATGTATTTGAACCGGAGTGCTGTTACCTGGTGGGATTGTTTTGTTTTCAATACACCAATGCGCCAAAGAAAACTTATCTATCGTGGCTGGCCGATGCGGTATCGCTGGCCGAGCAAAACAACCAGCCTGGCAATTATGCCTACTTCCGGGAAACCTGTGAGCAACTGGGCTTGCTGGCGGAAGTAGAAGAATTGATCAGAAAAACAAGGGAAGCGGCTGCGGGTCAGCGTTCACAGGAATAAGCGATAAATCTATTGCTTGCGGATAAAGCGATAACCAACGCCTGATTCTGTTATAAGGTACTCAGGACGATTGGGATCTGTCTCGATCTTTTTCCTGATTTGAGCGACGAACACTCTTAAATATTGTGATTGACTGATAAAACCGGGTCCCCATACGGATCGCAGAAGATATTGGTGCGTTAGTACTTTGCCTTCATTCTTTGCCAACAAGGTCAATAAGTTGTATTCAGTTGTGGTGAGTTTCACCAGTTCTCCGCCTTTTCTTACCACCCTTACATTTAGGTCTATTTGCAATTCATCGAAAATCATAACCGGATCATTATCTTCTAAGGCTGTACTTCGCAATGCGGACCTTATACGGGCCAATAATTCGCCGGTTCGAAATGGCTTTGACAGGTAATCATTGGCCCCACAGTCGAGTGCCCTGATAATTATTTCTTCATCATTCTGCACTGATAAAACAATGACCGAATTTGTATACCATTGGCGCAATTCCTGCAAAACACTTAAACCATCCTTGTCAGGCAGGCCCAAGTCCAACAGGATCAGATCAGGCGGGTGGTTAGATGCCAAAATAAGACCTTCTTTCGCTGAAGAGGCAATAGCTACTGTATAATTATTAGCTTGCAGGGTAATATCCAACAGCCTTTGTATCTGTTCTTCGTCATCAATGATCAGTATTTCTGCTTTATTCATTAGTCAACTTTTAACCAGGACGTTTCACAAGGCATTTCAATAGTAAACCTTGCACCTCCCCTTGTAATATTTTCGAGTTGAACGCTGCCATCCAAGGCCTCTGTAAATCCTTTTACGATGGATAAGCCAAGGCCCGTGCCCCCTGCTTTCGCGTTTTTTAACCGGTAAAACTTATCAAATACATGCTGTATTTCTTCCTGGGGAAAACCAGGACCATCGTCTTCAATTATGAGTTGTAAAATATCAGCATGACTGATCGCAGAAATATGAATCCAGGCATCGGGCTGCGTATAAAGACAAGCATTATTGAGCAGGTTATAAATAATCTGTTCGAGCATATCTTTATCCGTTTTGAATAGTGGTAAACCCGGATTGATATTGATGGTTATTCGCTGCGTTATTTTATTGTCCTCTATTTTTCGTACTGTTTCATAAACTACCTCATTTACATCACACCAATCCTTCCTGGGCTTAATAAAGCCCGATTCGAGGCGTGACATGTTTAGTAAGTTCTCCACCTGCCTGTTCAACCGAAAGGCGGCTTTAGAAATTTCCACTATTAACCGGTCTTTATTTTGTTCTGTAAGCTTTGTATTGTTGGCCTGTAAATTGTCTGTCGCACCAATTATTGTAGCGATCGGCGTTCTGAGTTCATGTGACAACGAATTTAATAAAGTGTTATATAGTTTTATTGTGTTTGATCTTTCTTCTTTCTTTCTGGCGTTTTTTTCTGCCATTCTTACCCTAAAAGTAAGCACGGCATTGACCATGGCGATGATGAAATACATGATCAAAAGAATGGTATCCTCTGTAGTGCTTACATGAAAATTGTACCGGGGTGGGATGAAAAAGAAATCCCAGATACAGGCGCTGGCCAGTGCCGCCAGCAGGACGGGAAAAATGTCAAAACAAACGGCTATCACAGAGACGGTGACCAGTAAGATCAATGCCACCACCTGATAACCCATATATGCTGAAAGCGCATAACACAAAGTGGCCACTACCAGGACAAGCAGCAGACTGATCAGGTATTGCCTTCCATTTTTCACCTTACTGGCAAAAAAACTGGCCATATTAAGCTTATTTAACTCGCAAAGTAATGATATGTAGACGTATAATAGAACCGCCAGGCCGTATAAAGATTTTATAAAGATTTTGTTCAACCTATGGTTTCCCGGGCATTTTTATATTTCGTGTTCTACTTTTGACTCCACTTATTTTTTCTCCATGGGTTCACACAATAAGGTAAGTTTTGCAGGGTTACTGATAGCACTCGGGATCATATACGGCGACATAGGCACTTCTCCTTTATATGTTTTAAATGCGATCACCAACGGGAAAGTGATCAATGAGCATTTGGTAATTGGCGCATTATCTTTAATTATCTGGACGCTGACGCTTCAAACCACGATCAAGTATGTTATTCTGACACTCAATGCTGACAACCGTGGTGAGGGAGGAATTTTTTCCTTGTTTGCCCTTGTCAGAAGACGGAAGCGATGGCTGGTCATTCCAGCCATGATCGGCGGGGCGGCCTTATTGGCGGATGGAATGATCACGCCACCGATCTCAGTAACTTCAGCCATTGAAGGATTAAAACAGGTACCTGTATTTTCGCATATCAGTCAATCTACGGTCGTTTATATTGTTCTTGGAATTTTAAGTGTACTCTTTTATATACAGCAATTTGGCACTGCCAGTATCGGTAAACTTTTTGGTCCTATAATGACCTGCTGGTTTTTTATGCTTGCCATACTGGGGATTGTACATGTTTCCGATGACGTGCAGGTTTTGAAGGCATTTAATCCTTACTATGGCATTGAATTATTGAAAAATTACCCCAATGGGTTTTATATTCTGGGGGGTGTATTTCTCTGTACAACGGGTGCAGAAGCGCTTTATTCTGATCTGGGGCATTGCGGGAAATGGAATATCCGGTATTCCTGGATATTCGTAAAGACCTGTTTGATACTTAACTATTTAGGCCAGGGAGCCTGGTTATTGCATAATAACACGGGGAAGACTATCACAGACGAAATGATCAGTGCCGGATTCAATCCGTTTTATGGGGTAATGCCTGCATGGTTCTTATATTTTGGGATCACGATTGCTACGGCTGCAGCCATTATTGCCAGCCAGGCCCTGATATCGGGATCATTTACGCTGATCAGTGAGGCTATGCGGTTAAATCTTTGGCCAAAATTCCGTATCAGCTATCCTACAGAAGCGCGTGGCCAGCTTTATATTCCAGGCATTAATTTACTAATATATGTTGGATGTGTGAGCATTGTCCTTTATTTTAAAAAAGCTTCTAATATGGAAGCAGCTTATGGGTTGGCGATAACGCTGTGCATGATCGCCACATCGATCTTATTTGCTAATTACCTGGTGCTGAAAAGAAGAAAATCTTTGTTTATTTACCTGTATCTTCTCATCTTTTTGACGATAGAATGCAGTTTTCTTTTTGCCAATATTGATAAGTTTCCACATGGAGGCTATGTTGCCGTACTCGTAGGAGGTTTGTTATTCCTGGTGATGTACAATTGGTTCAAAGCGAGAAAGATCAAAAACCGGTATGTTGAATTTATAAAGCTTGAACATTACCTGCTTAAGATACAGGAATTGAGCAATGACAAAACCGTTCCTAAGTTTGCTACCCACCTGGTTTTCCTGACAAGCGCTGACAACCCAAAGGAAATTGAACATAAAATTATCTATTCGATCTTAAACAAAAAACCCAAACGGGCTGACATCTATTGGTTTGTGCATGTTGATACGCTGGATGATCCTTATACTGCAGAATATAAAGTAGATCACATCATTCCTAATGATATTATCCGGATCGATCTACGCCTGGGGTTCCGTATTCAGCCTCGTATCAATGTGTTGTTTCGAAAAGTAGTTGAAGATCTTGTGAAGAATAAA
Organism: uncultured Paraflavitalea sp.; assembly: GCA_966211765.1. GTDB lineage: Bacteria > Bacteroidota > Bacteroidia > Chitinophagales > Chitinophagaceae > Paraflavitalea. The sequence goes on along the minus strand of CBIHOV010000041.1, from coordinate 18,918 downwards.
GAAGTAAATGTAACCAGCCGGTATGAAAGCCTGGAAAAAAACAATGTAGTAGGCGATTTTCAATTTATAGTGCTCGAAAAGTACCTTAGCGAAGACAATGAACTACCGTTGTGGGAGCGTATGATGATGAAACTTCATTTTTGGATAAAGGAGATCAGTCTTTCAGAAGAAAAGGGATTTGGCCTGGATCCGAGCAACGTAACCGTAGAGAAATTTCCATTAATTGTAGCACCTATAACCAAACTCAATTTAAAACGGGTAGGCCAGGACGATTAGCACCCGATAGCCTATCTTTGAGCAGTAAAGGTTAAAACCTATTGGGAAAGATGCACATCGAAATACATCAGGTCAACGATACAAGGATAGCGGAAATAGTTTCAGACAATACGGTCATAGCCAATGCGGAAGATGGGCTTGACCTATTGGGAAATTTATACTACCAGGATATTGACAAGATCATCCTTCACCAAAAGAATATTACAGCAGCTTTCTTTGATCTGAAAACAGGCATTGCCGGTGAAATATTGCAAAAATTCTCCAACTACCGGATGCGCCTGGCCATTGTAGGCGATTTTAGTAATTACCAGAGCAATAGTTTACACGAGTTTATTGTTGAAAGCAATAAGCGTGGCCAAGTCAATTTTGTGGTATCAGTAGCAGCAGCCATAGAAAGATTTACAAGTAAGGCCTGATAAAAACCACATGGCACAATTAAGAGCAATAACCGACCCCTAAGGTGGCAGCCGCCTATGCATTGATCACAAACTCGTTCATTTCTTTTTTCTGTAGCAGGGATTGCTTATCCAAAGAAAACAATTTGTTGATCAGCTTTAGCATTTTATTATAGCCGGGCTGTTTACGTACAAAGTAAGCGGCGCCTTCATTCAGCATCAACTCCACCAACATGTAGTTTTCAGAATTGGAGAATATAATAACCGGAAGGGATGCCAATCTTTCGCTGGCTTTGATCTCGCGGAGGCAGCCCAAGCCATCTTTTTTAGGCATGTTGATGTCGAGAAATAAGGCCTCCGGCAATTGTGCAGCAGCATTCAGGTAATCCATGAGTTCTACCCCGTCATTGACGGTATGGAGTGAGAGTCGAATTCCCAGGTCTCTGATGATGTCCCGAAATAACATACGATCGTCTGCGTCGTCATCTGCCAGTAATACATTCTGTATTGTATTCATGTATAAGAAGATAATTTATCGTTTCTCTTAAAATACCATGCCACAATAACGATAACTCTATCGTTTCCATCGTTTTTCTGCCTGGATACCTGAAAAGATAATTTTGAATGTAGGGCCTGTATCTGTGTACACCGATTTCCAGCGATATTCTTCTTCTTCCTCTACACCTTCTCTTTCCTACTCTACACATTATTAATATGCTTGCTAAGCTCCCAGTAAGCAAATATTTTGGAGAGCATGGACTGGATTTCGGACATACTAGTAGGCTTCAAAAAATACCCTTGTACGCTGAGGACATGCGCTTTTCGAACAGCAGCCGGATCGGCATTGGTAGAGATAAAAACAAATGGAATACCTTTTAGCCGGAGGAATTCATTGGATTGTATCTTTTCTTTAAATTCAAGCCCGCTCATCTTCGGCATGTTGATGTCGGATAAGATAACAAAGGGTTGTTCAGGTGTGACGCTCAAATATTCAAGCGCCTCGGGTGCGGCATCGAAAAACCTGATCTCGTTGGGTATGCCCATGCTTCTAATAACTTCTGCATAGATCTCGCGGTCGTCTGCATCATCGTCTACAATGATAATTGGTCCTTTTGTCATAAATAATAAAATAAATACGCCCCTATGCCAGGGGCAATTGTTTGCCAGCAGCCTGCGCCTCTGCAATCTCCCTGAACCATTTTACGTTTTCCACAATCTCCTGCATAGCGCCTCCTTTTTGCAGACAGGCCAGTGCACCCGCCGCCAATAGCTGTTCTTTTACGTGGGGCGATACCATGGTGGTATAGATAACCACGGGTATGTGATTGTACTCCTTATTTCCTTTAAGCTGGATCAGGACATCTAATGCTGTGCGGCGGGGCAGGGAATTGTCCAATACAATCAGGGAGGGATATAATTCTTTGTCGATCTTACCCAGGTAATCGAACAAAACGTCGCCATCGGCTAGTTTTTTGATATCGGCTTCATAACCGATCTCCTTAAAAGCCTCGTCGAGTAACATACGGTCATCCGCATCATCTTCTACCGCTACGACCTTGAATGTAGTAGTACGCATGTTTTTTACTGTGTTTATATAAATCCTGTACCAGCCCGTACGGTCGTGGGAGCCTGGCGAAACCTGAATAAGCATTTGCGCTAGCCGGAAGGGTCATCAGGGCATGAGATTTATACTTACTCCACCTGGAAAATTCAAGCACTAAATACGAATAATGGCAATAGCTATGGAACAGGAACTCTTACGCAAGATTGATGCTTATTGGCGGGCAGCCAATTATTTATCTGTGGGCCAGATCTACCTGTGCGATAATGCATTGATGAAACAGCCACTGAAGATCGGGCATATTAAGCAAATGTTATTGGGCCATTGGGGAACTACGCCTGGTCAAAATTTTATTTATGCGCACCTGAACCGGGTGATCAAACAATATGACCTGGATATGTTGTATATCTCCGGCCCGGGACACGGCGGGCCTGCCATGGTAGCCAACACTTACCTGGAAGGCACCTATTCGGAGATCTACCCTGATATTACCCGTGATGAGGAAGGACTTACAAAGCTCTTCAGGCAATTTTCTTTCCCCGGAGGGATTCCCAGCCATGTATCGCCGGAATGCCCCGGTTCTATGCATGAGGGGGGAGAACTGGGCTATTCGCTGAGCCATGCTTTTGGGGCTGTATTTGACAATCCTTCGTTGATCGTTGCCTGCGTGGTAGGAGATGGTGAAGCGGAGACGGGACCGTTGGCGACGGCATGGCATAGCAACAAATTCCTGAACCCGGTAACGGATGGGGTGGTATTGCCTATCCTGCACCTTAACGGATATAAGATCGCTAATCCGGCCCTGCTGGCCAGGATCGGACATGATGAATTGACCAGTCTTTTCAAAGGTTATGGCTGGCAACCTCATTGGGTAGCGGGTGATGAACCCATGCTTATGCATGAGCAAATGGTGCAGGCGTTGGATGCTGTTGTAGCCGAGATCCAGGCGATCAGGCAATATGCTGCGCAACACCCGGATGCTACCCGCCCCTGCTGGCCAATGATCATACTACAATCGCCCAAGGGATGGACAGGTCCGAAAACAGTTGGTGGATATCCGGTAGAAGGGAGTTTTCGATCGCATCAGGTACCGTTGAATGATCCGGCCCATAATCCGGAGCATTTACAACAACTGGAAGCCTGGCTGCGGAGTTATAAGCCCGAAGAGTTATTTGATACCCAAGGTGGTTTGCTCCCCTCACTGGCTGCCCTGGCGCCTGCCGGAGAAAAAAGAATGGGGGCCAACACACACGCGCATGGCGGCAAATTGCAGGACCTGCGCATGCCTGATTTTTCGAAGTATGGTCTGCCTGTTCATAAACGAAGTGAAATGGGGCCTGGCGATACGCTGGTATTAGGGGCGTTTATCCGCGATGTGATGAAACTGAATGCTGACCACCGCAATTTCCGGTTATTTGGGCCGGATGAAACTTTGTCGAACAAGTTGAATGCAGTATTTGAGACTACCAGTCGGCAATGGCTGGGGGAAACAGCGCCTGGTGATGAGTTTCAGCAACGGGATGGTCGTGTAATGGAAATGCTGAGTGAGCATCAATGTGAAGGTTGGCTGGAAGGATACCTGCTAACCGGGCGGCATGGGGTATTCAATTGTTATGAAGCCTTTATACATATAGTGGATTCCATGTTCAACCAACATGCGAAATGGCTGAAGATGACTGCTCACCTAAACTGGCGCAGGAAGCTGCCTTCGCTAAATATTTTACTGGCCTCGCATGTGTGGCGGCAGGATCACAATGGGTTTACGCACCAGGACCCTGGTTTTATAGACCATGTGGTGAATAAAAAAGCATCGGTGGTGCGTGTGTATTTACCGCCGGATGCCAATTGCCTGTTATCGGTTATGGACCATTGTTTGAAAAGCCGGCACTATGTAAATGTGGTGGTGGCGGGTAAGCACCCTTCACCGCAGTGGCTCACGATGGAAGAGACGCGCATTCACTGTACAAAAGGCATCGGCATCTGGACCTGGGCCAGCAATGACGCCGGAACAGACCCTGATGTGGTAATGGTATGCGCAGGTGATGTGCCCACGCTGGAAACACTGGCTGCGGTTTCGATCCTGCGGGAACAGCTACCCGATCTAAAGATCCGGGTGGTGAATGTGGTGGACCTTATGAAACTGCAAGCAGCAACAGAACACCCGCATGGATTGAATGACAATGATTTTGATGCACTGTTTACCCAAAACAAACCTGTGATCTTTGCCTTTCATGGTTATCCCTGGCTTATTCACCGGCTGACCTATAAACGCACCAATCACTTCAATATTCATGTGCGTGGTTATAAGGAAGAAGGTACGATCACAACTCCTTTTGATATGACGGTGCTCAATGATATGGATCGTTTTCACCTGGTGCAGGATGTGATTGACCGTTTACCGGACTTAGGCAGTCATGCTTCGTACCTGAAGCAGGCTATGCAGGATAAGTTGATCGAACACCGCAATTATATTAATCAGCATGGTGTGGATATGCCTGAGATCAGGGATTGGAACTGGAAATTATAAACAAAGGAGCATGAACAAATGAAAGTATTGGTGATCAACGCGGGCAGCAGCTCGCTGAAATTCCAGCTTTTTGAAATGCCTGCTGAAGAGGTGCTTTGCTCGGGCATTGCTGAAAGGATCGGTGAAAAGGAGGCTTCGATCCAATTCACGCGCTTTCCCGACGAAAAGGAACAAAGCATCAAACAGCAGTTCTCCTTACCCGATCATTCAGCCGCGATGCGGCAGGTGGTATTGCTGTTGAGCCATGCGGAACATGGTGTGATTCAAGATCCGTCAGCAGTTGAACTGGTGGGGCACCGCGTAGTGCATGGCGGGGAATCTTTTTCATCGGCTATGATTGTTACTCCGGCAGTTAAGGAGAAGATCAAACAATTGTTTCCCTTCGCGCCTCTTCATAACCCTGTGAACTTTCGTTGCCTGGAAGTAGCAGCGGCCTTTTTCCCGGGAGCAAGGCAAGTAGCGGTCTTTGATACGGCCTTTCATCATGATCTACCGCCTGAAGCTGCTCAATACGCTATACCCCGCTCTTACTACAAGCAGGATAAAATACGCGTATATGGATTTCACGGCATCAGTCACAAGTATGTGACCGGACAAGCCCGGGAATTTTTGGGCCTGCCACAGGCGAAATTGATCAGTCTGCACCTGGGCAATGGTTGTAGTGTGGCTGCAGTGGAGGGCGACCGGTCGTTGGACACGAGCATGGGATTTAGTCCGGTGAGCGGACTGGTAATGGGTACACGTAGCGGCGATATTGATCCCACGGTGCTATTGCACCTGATGACGCACCATGGTTATAGTGCGGAATATATTGACAATTTGCTGAACAAGCAATCGGGCCTGCAAGGGTTAACGGGGCATCATGATATGCGTGATATAGACAAGGCAGCTGAACAAGGGGACAGGACCGCGCAATTTGCCCGGAAGCTTTATGCTTACCGCATTAAAAAATACATTGGTTCTTATATGGCGGTGCTCAATGGGTTGGACGGCCTGATCTTTACAGCCGGTGTGGGTGAACATGACAGCAGCATGCGTGCCCTGGTTTGCGATGGTCTGTCGCACCTGGGGATCGAGATCGATGCGGTGCTGAACGGATTGCCTGCTACAGGTATCCGCGCTATCCATAGCGGAACGAAACCAGTGAAGGTGTTGGTGATCCCTACCAACGAGGAACTGGAGATTGCCCGGCAGTGCATGGGTATTCCTACTTAATTTCGACCTGGCCCTGGCGATTTCATCTGAAATCCTTGATATAGAAAGGGCTTACTCCTCCAATGGCATACTATTTTAAAGCTATTACACGAACCAAACCCACCGACATGCAATCAGAAGCAATATGGATCATAGACGAGGACCAGGATGACCGGGAATTGGTGCAGCAGGCATGGGAAGAATTAAAGCTCTCCAATGAATTGCGCTTTTTAGATAATGCAGCGGATGTTGTTCGACAGTTAAATCATGAAACGCTTGCCCCATTTATCATTATTTGCTCGGCCAACCTTACCGGTACGGATGGTTTTGAACTGCGGCAGATGATGTTGGACCACAAATCACCGAAGTTTCACAGTGTTCCCTTTATTTTCTGGAGTACGCAGGCCTCCGACGCTCAGGTGAAGCGGGCTTATGACCTTTCGGTTCATGGCTTTTTTATCAAGGATGACAGTTTTGAGGAACTTAAAAAGACCTTTATGCTGATCATTGATTACTGGATGAAAAGTAAGATGCCGGTAATAACAGCCTGAGCTTATCCCTTTAAATATTTTTATGCAAATGTCTATGTAGACTTGTCGCAAGATGTGTACATAAATACGCAATTGGTAGGCTGGTCTGTCTGAAAATAGTGCTTTACCCGCCTTTTGCTTCCGATAAAGAAAAGTAGGCATTGCAGGGCTTTGGATTTGCTATTATCAGAAAAAAATAATCCATGCTCAACGGTACCATGTTCCAGTTTTTTCATTGGTATATCCCTGCTGATGGGAGCTTATGGACCCAGGTGGCCAAAGAAGCTGAACATTTAGCGCAGTTGGGGGTCAATTCGGTATGGCTGCCACCCGCCTATAAAGGCAAGGAAGGAGGTAATGCCAGTGGCTACGATGTGTACGATCTTTTTGACCTGGGAGAATTTGATCAGAAGTTCTCGGTACGTACCAAGTATGGTACGAAAGAAGAATTACTACAAGCTATCGGCGCATTGCATGCACATGGTATACAGGTATATGCGGATATTGTATTGAACCATAAAGGAGGTGCAGACGAAACGGAACGGATGTGGGTAAGACGGGTGGACCCTGAGAACCGCACTCAATTTACCAGTGAACCTTTTGAAATTGAAGCCTACACCAAATTTACCTTTCCCGGCAGGCAGGGGAAGTACTCAGATTTTATCTGGGATCATCGTTGCTTTACGGGTGTTGATTATGCGAATGACCTGCATGAGAATGGGATCTTCTCGATCCTGAATGAATATGGCGAAGGCTGGCAAGAAGTGATCGATAAGGAAAAAGGGAATTATGATTTCCTGATGTTTGCAGACATCGAATTCCGTAATCCTGCGGTGCGGGAAGAATTGAAAAAATGGGGCGCCTGGCTATTGCAGGAAACGGGTATTGACGGGGTGCGCATTGATGCGGTGAAACATATATCGCCTGCTTTTTACAATGAGTGGCTGGACCACCTGCGAAGTATAAAACCGGACCTGTTTGCCGTGGGTGAATACTGGGCTCCCGGTGAATTGCCCCTGCTTGAGAAGTATATTGATGCTACTGGGGGACGGATGTCGCTTTTTGACGCTTCGCTTCACCATAACTTTTACCATGCTTCGTTGAAAGGAAAGGATTATAACCTGACAACGATCTTTCAGGACAGCCTTGTGGCAGTGCAGCCAGCACTGGCCGTGACGGTAGTTGACAACCACGATACGCAGCCCCTTCAATCGCTGGAGGCGCCTGTGGAGAACTGGTTTAAACCACATGCCTATGCCTTGATCCTGCTGCGGGAAGGAGGCTACCCCTGTGTTTTTTATCCTGACCTGTATGGGGCACACTATGTAGACAAAGGCCAGGATGGAATGGACCATGAAATATTCCTGGACAAATGTGCCCATATAGAACAATTGCTGGAAGCGCGGAAACGGTATGCCTATGGTGTGCAACGGGACTATTTTGATCATCCCAACTGTATAGGCTGGACCCGGGAAGGACATGGGGATGTAGAAGGATCGGGCTGTGCAGTGTTGCTGTCTAATAGCGAAGATGGATTTAAGAGCATGGAGATGGGGGCTCAACACCGGGGCAAAACGTTCATCGATTGGCTGGGCAAGCACCCTGCGGAAGTGAAGATCAATGATGAAGGCTGGGGAGAGTTTCCGGTACCGGCAGGATCCATTGCTGTATGGATAGAGAAAAAATGAGTCGTATATGCTTGACGTGTGTGGAATAGATAATCTTTGGGATATGAGCGGACCGGGCGTAGTTGCGGAGTTCTTTCAGACAAGTAAAGCCGTCTGCTCACCCCGCCACACAGGAATATCCTATTTTGCAGTATGAAGATCTATCAGCAAATACTGGCATTAAGGGAAAGGCCGAGGGGATTTCACCTGATCACGCAGGAGGTTGTTAGGGCGCTGCCAGCCATCAGCCAGCTGCAGTCGGGTATATGCCAGGTGTTCATTCAACATACTTCGGCTTCGCTCACCATCAACGAAAACGCAGATCCTACCGTGCGCAAGGACTTCGAAACCTGGTTCAACAAAGCCATTCCCGAAAACGATCCCGATTATGTACATAACGATGAAGGGCCCGACGATATGCCGGCGCATCTGAAAGCCGCCTTGCTGGGGAGCTCAGTAATGATCCCCATTGTTGGCGGCGAGCTGGCACTGGGCATCTGGCAGGGCATTTATTTATGTGAACACCGCAACAGGGGCGGCAGCAGGAGGATCGTCATTACCGCCTGGGGAGAATAAGCAGCATTTCCCACTATAATTCTTCTTAACAAATCATTTATTTTGCCGGAATACCGGGTTTGGGTATCTTGGGGCCATTGGCAGTGACGAGACACCCATAGTATTTATCAATACACCTTCATACCGGTTAGCCAACAGTTGACTGGTTTAATCTCCTCTCCTACTGATGCCATGAATCACAACATTCTTTCTTTACCTACGTTTAATGTGCGTGGTTAATGATACCCAGGTTTTATTATTGTAATTTATACATGTATAGGATATTATTTTAACCCTATAAACAAGATCAACGAATTGCTCTATGTTTTTAAAATTATTCAGTTTTAGTGATCTTTTCCGTGCGCCCCAGATTGAATTTAGTTCTTTGGATGAGATTGAAAAGCATACCCCTAACATCATCATTTGGGCAGCCCCGGTCATGTTTCTTTTTGTATTAATTGAGTGGTATATCTCGAAAAGACAAAGTCACCATCTTTATGACAAAAAAGATTCTATTGGCTCTATCTGTGTAGGGGTAGGCAATGTCATTATTAACACATTACTAAAGGTAAGCCTGTTCTATATTGTTATATTAATTTATAATGCGATCCCCTGGCGGATGCATTTTAGTTGGTGGACGCTTATACCTTGTTACCTGATTTTCGACCTGGCCAGTTATTGGTCGCACCGTATATCGCACCAACAACGGTTTTGGTGGGCCACGCATGTAGTACACCACAGCAGTGAACAGTATAACCTTACGGTATCATTCCGCTTGAGCTGGATGCAAAACCTGAAGCTTATCTTCTTTATGCCGGTAATGGTGATCAGCTTTCACCCCATCATATTCTTCATCACGAGCCAGATCGCGGTACTGTTTCAGTTTTGGGTTCATACAGAGTATATACGCAAATTACCCCGCGTGATCGAATACCTGTTTGCCACGCCTTCCAATCACCGGGTGCACCACGGATCGCAGGAAAAGTATATCAACAAAAACTATGGTGCTACTTTCATTTTCTGGGATCGCCTGTTTGGCACCTACCAGGCGGAGGAAGAGCAGGCAGAATACGGCCTCACCAGCCCTATCGAACATAAAATGAACCCCTTGTACCTCAACTTTCATGAATATTCCGATATATGGAAGGATATAAAAGGAGCCAAGGGCTTAAAAAAGAAATTGTTCTTCCTGTTTGGCGATCCAATTGACGTAGCCAGGGTGAAGAAAAATGAGCTAAGGCCTACCCCCGAGGTCAGCAATACGGAAGTGTTAAGCCCCAGCTTACAATAATCACGAAATACCTGGCAAATACTCATAGATGATCTGAACCCGAACTGCGTATTCAGTCCGGGTTCAGATCATCCTTCATATTTATTTTGGAAACTTATCGTAAGTATGTGCGCCGGGCTGGGTAGTTTGGAAACCGATCGTACCATCATAGTTGTAATTGACCAGCCGCAGGGTATGGCTTACCGGGTAGTTGTGATCGTACACGTAGGTATAATCATATTCCATGAACTTAAAGTAGCCGGTATCTACTTTTCCCCAGAACTTCTGATTGACCACATTATTGGGCACAATGGGATCATAAAAAGTAGGGCCCATGTACTCCGTGCTCCAAAAAGGAATCACTTCCGTATAGAGGAGGGTGGAGAATGGGTTTATCTTATTATCGTAGGTATACTCCAATATAAGCGAAGCATCCAGCTCCTGACTGGTTTTTGCCGCCGGAGGATCGTTGTAAAACAAGGCACGCTTAAAATTGCGTGAATGGCCTTCGTATTCATACTTCACATAAGCATAATAATTGGCACTACCCTGCTTCTTAATGATACGGCCTTTGTTATCGTAACTGAAAAAGGTATGAGGAGTGCCGGTGGTATTATTGCCCGGATGGCCATCCACACGGATAAGCCTTCCGCCCTGGTAAATGAGCTTATCGAATCCTGTAGCGATCGAGTCGCGCAGGGTGAGAGGCCTTTTAAGCTGGTCGCTGGTCAATATAAAATTGGGGCCAAAGCTCCAGGGCAGTTTGGTGATTTGGATGAGCGATCGGTTGTTGTCGTACTTGTATTGGTACTGGCCGTAACTTCTTTCGACTTTGGTTACCTGCCATAGTTCCTGGCCGGGGGGACAATCGTTTTTGTTGCAGGCAGCTAAACAGATGGCAAGGGATAGCCATAACATTAATGAATAATGCTTCATACTTAAGGTTTAATTATTAATAAATACGTTTTCCGGGAGGATGTTTACATGAAGGCTACAGAAGAAAGTCTTTCAGGAAGATGAATGGAGGGAAATGATCGTATGCATACTTGCTGTATGAAAATACAATAAATAATAAATAATTACCGGATTTTCATATTAAAATATAGTAACCTCAATAGCATGGGTAATTGCGGCTACACTTATTCGATCACCCACCAGGAATATGCCCCGGGCTGGAGGGTGATAGTCAGGGGAATTGCCTGGTCCTGTTGTAAAGCAACAATTTTAGGAGCTCCTTCCTTTTCCCGTATCCTCACGGCACGGCTTAGCCCGGTATAATACAAAGGCAGGTGTATGGTGCGTATAATCTTTTCTTTCGTTGGATTGAAGAGCATAAGCAATCCTTTTTGTTTTAATTGAGGGTTCACATGGAGAAAACCGTCCCAGTCCCTGCCATCGGCCCTGCGGAGGTGGATGATATCGCTGTTGAGGATGTCGCGGTATTTTTTATACCAGCTGATCACCCTGATCACGGTCTCTTTGGTAGCTTCTGTATCATACAATCGCGGGCCACGGTAACAGGCTTGTACGCCGGCGCCATAATATTGCATCATCAACTGTTCATAATCCTCCAGGTGCTCCGATAAGGGCTCCAGTATGGCTTCCGGTCCTCCTCCCTGGTAACGGGTGAGCGGAACAAAACCCCAGCCCATGGAAGGGGGTTGATTCCAGGTACCATCAAAAATATTCTGGCGGTTCAGGATCTTCTGGTTGTCTCTTGGCAGGGAGAAGTTTACTTCCCGGTATCCTATGCCGGTCTTATTGGTGCCATCTAAAAAATACCAGTCGGGTGCATTGATGTATACTCCCCGCTCATTGAGCCAGCGGTACAATTCTTTTTGGATATTCATTTGCCGCCATTGGCTATCCTCCAGTCCCTGGTGTCCCGGATGTTGCGTAGATGCGCATACGTCACCGGGATAGGGACCGTCATTTTCCCAGATATCAAATCCGGTGTTGGTGAAAAAGTACTTGATCTTATCGCGGTAAGCCAGTCCCCATTTGCTGCCAAAGCAAGGTGCGTGACCGAAGAAAGCCCCGCCGGGTTTCCCGGTAGCCGGGCTGATCACATCGTCTTCATCGCTGATGCGTCGACTGCTGAACAAGGAATATCCCCCTATCAATATGCCTTTGCTATGGGCATAGGCCGCATTGTTTTTCCATCGTTCAATATTGGCGGCCGATGTATCTTCCATATTGATATGGCTGCCGAAACTTAGTATCAATGCTTCATACCCGGTAGCGGCACATTGGTCAATGGCCTGCTGCACCTGTTCATCATTACGGCTTACGAGGTGCATGAATATGGGATTGGCGGTGATCCAGGGTGCCATGGTGCGGTACATCTTCCGAATGGCCAACCCTCTCCTTTCGCGATCGTAGCTATCCATCAACAGCTCATGGGTACGAACCGACTTCAACACCTCACCCGGCTTTAGTTGCATGCCGATGGGCTGCCCCGGATATACTTCCAGCAGGCAGGGTGTTTCATAGTTATAGTTCACTTGCGAAGTATAGGCGGTATCTACTTTCCAATGCGTAGTTTGATCGCTGAGGGGATAACGCATGGCATTGTTGAAAGCATAATTGGTTTCGATGTACAGACCGGCCGGGACTTTCATTCCAACGCCACTTACTACGGCACTTTCTTCTTCTACAGTGGCCAGTATTTCGTTGACCACCTGATCGATGGTAAAGAGGCTATTGCTTTTGTTCTCTACCTGCAGCCATTTTACGATCAATGGAATACCATCGTACAATTCATAATGGACCGTAACGACCAATCCTTTAAGCGCCGACAGTCCGGCCTGATAGGTAAAGGAGATCATTTTACCACTGGGTGGTTGTTTGGCAGAAGCCCAGGTTTTGCTGGCATTCCATTGCATATAAACAGGAATATCGCTTACCGTATAGGATACAAACTGAAAATCGTTTTCATTCGCTTTGAAGCCATCCACCCATTCGGGCAACAGGTAGGCATTCTCTTTTTGTCCATAGAGCCCACCTACATTATAATCTTTGCCGTTGATGGTGAGCCGGGCCTCGGGCTTTACAGCTCTTAGTAGTTGCTGTCCATTGGCTATATTCTTATAATCTACACAGGCCACATTGGGGCCAATGCGGAATACTCTTTTTACCAGCCCATTGTACAGGACAATGTCTTTCTGGTCGCCGGAGCGGTATATCTGTGCTTTTGTAGTATTGGGTTTTATCAACCAATCGTAGCCGGGCATACCTTCCTGTTGTTCCTGCCATAAGGGAAGGTTTATTGGCTGCGAAAAGGAGGCATAAGCCAGGAAGCAACAGATGATTGCGGGTAATACTGCTGTACAGAGCTTCTTCATCATATTAACCAGGTATAAAGGATGGTTAAATGTACAGAAGATCGAAGTACCGGTTTCAATTAGCGCAAACGGTTGTGCAAGTGAAAGGCAACGAGGCATTGGGCAACGAGCTGAAGAAGTCATTAGGGTGAGCCGCCCCTAAAGGGCGACCCACCCTAATAAAAAAGGGGGTAAAGCCGGTATGACTTTACCCCTGACTGTAGTTATGGTGGGTCTCTGGTTATAAGGAATAACGAACGGTGATACCGTAGGTACGCTGGTCGCCCAACACGCCTGCATAGTGACCTGCATTGCCGGCTGCCGGCAATAGTTGCTCAAAATAATCCTTGTTGAGCAGGTTGCGGCCCCATACAAAGAAGGACAGTCCGGTAGATGCCCGGAAGCCGAGCCGGCCATTGACCAATGCATAGCCAGGCACATTCAGGTATTGAGAAGGAGAAGGACTGGAAGAAAAGGAAGAACGGAAATAGGTATCGAATCCCAGGAAGAACTTGCCTACCAGGCCAAGGGCTTTCCCTTGTTTGGAGGTGATCTCTCCACCCAATGAACCTGCCCATTTGGAAATGCCGGGGAGATCGCCACCCGAAATATCTTTAAAAGCGTTGGCAGCGCCGGTCTCTTCCAGGGGAACAGGGGCGTTTTTAAAAGAAACATATTCCGCCTCGGTATAAGCGACTGCACCATACAAGGACAGTTGCTTACCGAGTGTGATATTGCCATCAAACTCAACTCCAAATACGCGCACTTTCTCTGCATTGGCGAGGTAACCGCGGTTTACACCCACTTCCGCCGTTTGTACCTGGGTCTGATAGTCTTCCACATCCGTGTGGTGGAATGTAATATTTACGATAGAATTGGGCGTTGGTTTGGTTTTCACGCCCACTTCATAATGGGTTACATATTCTGGTTTAACCTGGGCCAGCTGGATCAAGGTTTCGCCGTTGCCGGTGGGCAAACCACCGAGGTTTACGCCTACGGGTTTGTAGCTGGTGGAAAAAGTAGCAAAAGCGTTGATATTGTTGGTGGCTTTGTAAGCCAGTGTGAGTTGACCAGAGAGGTTGTTCTCATCCACATCGGCTGTAAATGCCTGGTTGGTATAGACCAGGTTTTTCAACGCTATCAGGGAAGGATCGGTAGTTTGGAGGCCGCCGTAGGTTTGCCGGTCGTAGTCCACTTCTTTTTTGTCGTAATTGAAGCGGAGGCCGGGCAAGAGGTGAATACGATCGGTGATGGCCCAATCAACCTGCGCAAATACAGCCGCACCCAAACTCTTCAACCTCGATTTGGTTTTGATGCCAAAACCATCAAAAAGACCGGGTGTTTTCCATTTATCGCTTGTGGTGCTTTGTGAAAAGCGCCACTGGGCCGAACCGGATTCTTCAATATGAACGGGATCGGTCTTCAGGTCCTGACCAATGGCAAATACACCGATTACGCCGCTCAGGCGGGAAGATATATTGCCGGCATAGCGTATTTCCTGGGTCCAGTTCTGGTGTTTGGAAGTAGCCTGTGACAATTGCAATACAGACAGGCCGGTGAAATCGCGGTCATTGGAGGGATCCCAGTTCCAATAACGCCAGGAGGTAGTGGAGGTGAGTGTGCCTGATCCCACCTTGATGTCGATATTGACGGATGCACCGCCCAATTCATTACCGGAGCGCCAGGTTGTATTATGATCAATGAGGCGGTCGAAAGGGTTGCGGCTTGGCAGGTCGTAGTTGAGGTCTTTAATGATCTGTTCAAACTGCCGGTAGGCCGGGCGCTTTGTGGTCACTACGCCTGCTACCACCTGGGCATAGCCGTCGGGCCTCTGGCGGGAAAGATCACCTGCCACGGTGATGTTGATCTTGTCGGTGGGCGTGAACAGCAGTTGTCCGCGCACACCCAGGTTGTTGATATCGTTGGTATACTTCTGCGTAGCTACATTATAGATCAGTCCATCGCGCTGGGTACCGGAAAAAGACAGCCGTCCTGCCAATTTCTTATTAATGATCGGCCCGGTTACAGATGCTTTGGCCTGGATGTAACCAAAGTTGCCATAGCTTACTTCAAAATTGGCGCCGGGTGTAAAGCTGGCTTTGCGGGTGGTAATATTGAAAGCACCGGCGGTGGTGTTTTTACCAAACAGGGTACCCTGTGGACCACGCAATACTTCTATCTGTTCCACATCAATAAAGTCGAGGGTGGTGGCGGCCGGACGGGCATAGTATACGCCATCTACATAGAACCCTACTCCGGGGTCAATCCCATCATTGGTAAGGCCAAAGGTGGATCCCAGGCCGCGTACATTGAGCGTGGTGTTGCGTGGGTTGGAAGAATAAAGCTGTACGGTGGGTACAAGTTCTTTTAACCGGTTCACATTGAACGAGCCCGTGGCTTCTACCTGTGCGCCGCCTACCACTGAAATGGGAATGGGCACGGTTTGCGCTGTCTCTAAACGACGGCGGGAAGTGATAACAACCTCGGTCAAACTATTATCGGGTGTAAGGATCACTGCCAAGGGAGCAGCAGGTGCTGCAGACAGTTCCAGTTCCTGGGTTTTGAAATTAACGGAAGTGATGCGAAGGGTGAGCGGGAATACTTTTTTTGTACTGATGGTAAATTGGCCACTACCATCTGCAATGGCATAACTGTTGGCGCCTTTTACCACAATGGTAGCACCGGCTACAGGATTTCCTACACTGTCTTTAATCGCACCATGTACTACTGTTTGGGCAGACACTATGCCGGCAAACGAAAGGAGCCATGTAAGGGAGAGTAATAACTTTCTCATAGATAAGAACATTCAGGGTTAAAATTCAATTGCGTTTTGGTTAAACAGGTAGCAATACATTCCACGCCGGTACAGCGTATCGGGGTAAAGATAATATAGAATTCATATTAGTCCACTAAATTAGTAGGTAACAATTTCAGATTTTGATTAAAGTCCACTATTTTAGTGGGATATATTACAATAATGTTTCCTTTCGCAGCATTCTTATGGGGATTAGCTATCGCCGACTACAGCTGGCTGATTGGGTCGGCCACGGCGATTCCGGTTCTCTTTTATACAATCAGGAGGCTCAGGAAAAGAATGCTGCAGCTAAAAGCGCGGTCGCTGTGGCTGGAAGAAGATTTTATTCCGTGAGTTTTTTGGAGGCAACGAGAAAGGGTAGCCCCTAAAGGGGCATGAATACCTTTTAATACGTATTGCTTGCTACAAAGCTGTAGCCCCGATGGGGCATGAATACACGTTTGATACGCATTGCTGAGGATGGGGTATAAACAACAAATGCCCCGGCTATTGCCAGTGCATTTGCACACTCCTCATGGCTTGTAACAAGCAAGCTTTATCAGACCAGGTGTCGGCATCTCATTATTCGTATCCGCTTTTAATCGTAGTTAAGATCATTTTAAAACGCCCATTGGGTTTTATATAATTGGACATATGCGCCGGGATGACAATTCCCTGCCCGGACTCGAGCAAAGTGGATTTTTTATCGATCACAATCTCGGCTTTGCCCTCAATGATCTGGGCAAAAGTTTCAAAGGGTGAGGTTTTCTCCGTTAACCCTTCTCCACTGTCAAAAGACATGACGCTGATATTACCGGTTGACTTCCTGAGAATGGTCTTAATGACCACTGAATTAGGTAGGTATTCGATGATTTCGACAATAATGTGCGCTTTTAATTTTTCCAATTCGCCATTGTCCAATCTTTCATTTCCATCTGTTTTGTCCATATAGTATTTGTTTTATCAACTGTACCAACTCAAGGTGTTCGATCAAAATAATAAAAGGGCCAGGATAAAGATCCAGCCCCGTTTTTATAATCCAATATCCTATGAAAAACCATATTAAAGATAAATGGCTAATCTGTAATCGTTATTATTGAATCCCATAATGATTTTGTATAATTCACACATTTTCAGGTTTTGCAACAAGGTTGGGCTTTTTTATGATGGAGTACCAAGCAACAATTCTATTGGCTACTTCTTCTGATGAGGCGGGGTTTTGGCCGGTGATGATATTGTCATCCGCCACCACATAGCTGATACAATCGGTGGTGTTGGTATAAACGGCTCCCAGGGAGCGTAAGGTATCGGCCAATAAGAAAGGTACTGCACCAGTCAATCCCGCAAGCCTTTCTTCGCTATTGCTGAAACCTGTAAGTCGCTTACCCTTAACCAATAACATGCCGTCCTTATTCTGAGCTGATAACAAACCCGCTACTGCATGGCCCACGGCCCCGATGGGTTTGCCGCTGTTGTTAAATGCTTCCAGCAATCTCTTTACCGATTTGTTGCCGGCCAGGTCCCATAAAGCACCATGTCCACCACACATGAATACCACATCAAATTCATCCGCCTTTGCGTCTTTCAGCATAATGGAACGGGAAAGAAAGGTCATGGCCATCGCTTCATTCAGCAAATGCCTGGCTTTCCTGGTTACGATGATAATAGACTGGCTTTGGTGGGGCAAGGGCAACGCTCCTCCATTGGGAGAAGCAATCGTAACATCGGCGCCGGCATCCATAAACACGTAGTAAGGAACTGCCAGGTCTTCCAGCCATCCACCGGTTTGCCCGGGCTTGTTGTGTGAGGTAGTGATAAATAATACTTTCATAATGTTCATACTAGAAGTCAACAAGTGAACTATTGACCAAATTGATCACCAGCCAGTAGTTCACAATAGTTGTTGCTACAAAGATGTGGGCCTTGCAAGTGATAAGTGTTATACGATCTACAGTATCTGTTGTAACATTCACACATCGGGTAATTTGTGTAACTGTCTTAGGTGGCAGGATAAAAGAATACATAGAATACCCGAAAAGGACCAGATCACAGATCATCCAGCATATTGCGCCTTTTCTTTTTGATGAGCTTAAAGTGGGAGGGGGTAAGACCGGTTACTTTTTTAAACTGGGCAGAGAGGTGGGAAACGCTGCTATAGTGCATGAGGTAAGCTATTTCGGAGAGATTCAACTGATCATATACCAGTAATTCTTTTACCCGCTCAATCTTATGGGAAATAATGAACTTTTCAATGGTGGTGCCTTGTACTTCTGAGAAAATATTAGCGAGATAGGTATAATCGTAATTTAATTTCTGACTTAGGTATTCAGAAAACTTAACGCGCAATGGCTCTTCAGAATAGTGAACCAACTCGATGATTACATTTTTAATCTTCTGAATAAGCATGCTCTTTTTGTCATCCATCAATTCCAGGCCCGATCGCATTAAGGCAATCTGGATCTGATCACGCTGGGCTGCAGTAATGGTCTCTACAATTTCGGCCTCCCCCAACTCCACCATGGTACAATGTAATCCAAGCCTAATTAGCTCCTCTTTCACTACCATTTTGCAGCGAATACAGACCATGTTCTTGATGAAGAGCTTCAAAAGAAATTGTTTTACTGAAAGTAGTTCTGAAGTGCGTTGTCAGCGTATACAGAAGATTTAGGGAAGTCTCTAAAGATAGTCAAAATTTCTCAATAAACCGCACCTATTATTACCCCCCTTATCCGGAGCATTAAAGAAGCAACAAAAACGGAGATATTGTGGCAATGAAGAGATATATGTTAAAACGCGTTAAATGTGTGAATGATACAACTTATAAAT
>CBIHOV010000040.1:0-78033 GCA_966211765.1 uncultured Paraflavitalea sp. | reverse complement strand
GGGATTGGTACATGCCATGGGTGGAGAAATAGACCTGCACATTGACGTGGGCTATCCTACTGTATACAACCATGAGGCACTAAATGCCACAGCCCGTAAACTGGCAGAGGATTACATGGGTACAGAACATGTAGAGACTACCGAAATGCGGATGGGCGCAGAAGACTTCGGTTACTATACCCAACTGATTCCCGGTTGCTTTTACAGGCTGGGCGTGATGAATGAAGCCAAAGGCATTACCTCCGGTGTACATACCCCTACCTTCAACATTGATGAAAGTGCGATTGAAACAGGTATGGGCATGATGGCCTGGCTGGGCGCCAGTGCGCATATGGAATAAAGGTGAGTCACCCTGCCGGGCGGCTTTGCAGCGCTGCAGGGTGGCCCACCTTACAGGTAAAGACACAAAGTCATCTATACAACCTATTCTTATGTCAAGACTAACTGCCTCCACTTTCCTGCTATTGCTATGCGCCATCATCACACAGGCGCAAAACCCGGCCGATAGCAAATACGAACGTCAGGAACTAATGATCCCCATGCGCGATGGGGTGAAGCTCAATACCGTGATCTTTACACCCAAAGCTGCTACAGAGAAATATCCCTTCCTGCTGCGGCGTACTCCTTATGGTGTAAGCGGCGCCGGCGCACCGGATAAAGGTGCTTATGTAAAAGACCTGGCCGATGATGGATACATCTTCGTATACCAGGATATCCGTGGCCGCTACAAAAGCGAAGGCAAGTTTGAAATGCAGCGCTTCAGCCGCGATAAGAAAGACCCCAAAGCCATTGATGAAAGTACCGACACCTATGATACATTCGAGTGGCTGTTAAAAAACATTCCCAACAACAATGGCAAGGCAGGCATGTATGGTATTTCCTACGATGGATGGACAACCATGCAGGGAGCTATTGACCCCCACCCTGCCCTTATAGCCGTATCAGAACAGGCCACCCCTTCCGATATGTGGCTGGGTGACGACTTCCACCACAATGGAGCCTTCCGCCTCAGCTACGGCTTTGAATATGCCTTTATGGAGGAGGCTGCCAAAACCGACAGCCTGTTCCCATTCGGTATGCATGACCTCTACGACTGGTACCTGCAACTGGGTTCACTGGCCAACGTAAATAAAAAGTATTTCCACAACCATATTCCTACCTGGAATGATTTTGCCAGCCATCCCAATTATGATGCCTTCTGGCAAAAGCAGTCATTGGCTTACCGGCTCGATTCGCCCAGGGTGTATACCATGCATGTAGCCGGCTGGTGGGACCAGGAGGATTTTTATGGCCCTCAAAAAGCCTATGAAGTATTGGAGAAAAAAGACCGCAATCACAAGAACTATATCGTAGCCGGCCCCTGGAATCATGGAGGCTGGTCGGGTGGCCCCGGCAGTAGCCTGGGCAATATTAGTTTTGAAAAAGAAACCGGCCCCACTTACCGCAAAGACATCCAGGCCCGCTGGTTTGCTTATCACCTCAAGGGAAAAGGAGATGGCAATTTTGCAGAAGCCATCACTTTTCAAACCGGCTCTAATGTTTGGAAGAACTATACCAGCTGGCCACCTGCAGAGGCCGTCAAACAAAACCTGTATTTCCATCCCAATGGACAACTCTCCTTTGAGAAGCCATCGGCAGCCAAAGCATTGGACAGCTATGTGTCTGATCCCGCCCATCCCGTGCCTTATCGCTCAAGACCAATAGAACAAACCTATGGCCCTGGTTCACGCTGGCGCACCTGGCTTACCGAAGACCAGCGCTTTGTGCACAATCGCCCCGATGTATTGAGTTGGCAAACCGACGTATTGCAGGAAGATATTACCATTACCGGTCAATTATGGGCTAAATTGTTTGCCGCAACCACCGGTAGCGATGCAGACTGGGTAGTAAAACTGATTGATGTATATCCTGCTGAATATCCCCAGGACCGCAAAATGGGAGGCTACCAGTTCATGGTGTCCAACGATGTATTCCGTGGCCGTTATCGCAAAAGCTTTGAACATCCGGAACCCATTGTTCCCAACAAAGTGGAAACCTACAACATCGACCTGCACACCATCAACCATGTATTCAAAAAAGGGCACCGGATCATGGTACAGGTACAAAGCTCCTGGTTCCCTATCATCGACCGCAATCCGCAGAAGTATGTACCCAATATATTTGAGGCAAAAGAAACAGACTTCCAGGCGGCCACCCATTCCATTTACCGTTCGGCGCAGTTCCCTTCACATATAGAAATATCAGTAATGAAATAAGTCCCAACAGGGTGAGCCGCCTTTGTAAGGCGACCCACCCTGTTGGACATGAAAAGGGGCAGGTGAAAACCTGCCCCGTGTTAACAAAAGTCAACTGCGTATAGAAATAAATCGTTTATCGATATGCTCAAAAGAGGTGACACCTTTTTCCTTTGCTTCGAAAGCGAAAGGTGTCACCTCTTAGCTTTCGTTGTATACTCAGTCAGGCTTAGCATATTTCAAACAACACCTTGTTGCTTATACCTGCTTCGCCTTCATTGTCTTCATAGAATTTAACACCATCCTCTTCACAATGCAGGGTAAATAATAGGCGGCACCCGCCTTGCGCTGCCTGCTCCCTTTTCGCAGGTTCCGTTTCATACACAATGGTACGGATAGTATAATCACTGTTCATAGTGCAGTCCACCTGTTTCACCGTATTGGCAAAGCGAACCTCTCTGCCATCGGGCAATAAATAATGCAGGTAAATAGCCTCCTGGTCTACCCAAATATCTGTTAGCACCGAAGCGGTATTTTCCAGCTTGCCGCCCGCGCCTACCCTGAACTGCTTTTCACTATGCAGGTGCAGGGGCTCGCTCATTCCATTCTGAACCTGGTTGCCAAACAGCAGGCAACCGATGTGATCTACAATTTCTTTTTTCATGCTGTATATACTTTAAAATGAACCTGGCGCCCATACCAGGCAATGTGATTACCTTACTCATGCGGCAATACCACCTCAATCTCCCTGATTAATTCCTCAGCAGAATGTGCCGGCCTTACTACAGCCATTTTTCCATTGGGGTCAATGATATAGGTAGTGGGGTAGCCATCGACCTGGTAGTCTTTTATCATGGCATGCTCCCGGCCCTTATCCTGCGTAAATACATGATAGCCGCCGATCTTATAAGTAGCCAGCGCCTTTTTCCATACCGGTTTATCATCAACTGATACCGTCAGGAAAACTACCTTGTTATTATTCCGGAAATAGGCTTTAGCAGGCTGTATGCCTGCAAACAACGCATGACAAGGACCACAGGCGCTGAACCAAAAATCCAGGTACACTACTTTTCCCTTAAAAGACGATAGACTTACCAGTTTTCCATTTTCATCCTCCACCGAAAAATCAGGAGCAAGCATACCTTTCTTAAAAGCAAGGGATTGTTGAAGTTTATTATTTACATACCCGGCGTATACCGAATCGGCAGGAGAAGTATAAATGAATTTTGACAATGCCTGGAAGTTGGCTGTACTGATCCCATTATCTACCTCATATGCCAAAAGCAGGGTGAGCACTGATACGCGCAAAGGGGCAGGCAGCAGACTATCCAGGTATTGATATTTCTTCATCAATGACCCTTTTGCTTTTTTATCAGTGATCAGCTCACCATAATGCGCTTCCAATAAACTACGCACCCCTTGTACATAGGTGGGTGATGAAACATATGCCCCTTCAACATCTACTGCATGATGGAGATATTGCTCCGTTGCCGGAGTCAACTCAGCCTTTCTGTTTTGCAGCGTTTGGGCAATCCCTTCCTGGTGCACAAGCCCGATCGAATAATAACGTTTAAATAAAAAAGTACCTTTGATCTCCCCTTTCAGCAATTGATAAGCAGGCTGGCTCATTGACAACTTTACCTGCTCAAGCCGGCCCAGGTAATGCTCCTCACAGGAATCTACAAAATGATGCAGGTAATCAAAAGGGTGCTTCGCTTCTCTCGCCTTCGCAGGCAATGCATTCAACAAGGCATTGATCTTTGCATGACTCAGGTCCTGCAACAACAGGAACTTCTCTTTCCCTTTTCCTTCAACAACCAACGACCGCAGCGCATCTTTCACATCATATTCGATGCGCAAACTATCACCCGCCTCTATAATGCCATTGATATAATTTTCGCCGTCCATGATAGAAACCAGGCCCGGCTGGTTAACCGGTATCCGGCAACCAAACTGCTTGTTCACTACCGCTACCTTTAGCGTATGAAATCGCCTGGTTACTCCATCCAGCAACACACCCACTTGTATACTATCCTTGCCCAGGTTTTCAATGACCCCGCTTATCAACATGGTTGATTGCGCCTGAACCAGGTATGCCTGTCCAAGAAGTAATAAGCTGATGATTATTTTTCTCATGTTGCCAGGTCTATTTTTCTTCGTATTTATTGACCAGCACCCTTATCTTCTTCCCATCCAGGCGGGCCATTTCTACCAGTATCTGAAGCTTCCCCTCTTTGGCTTCCACCGTCATACTACCTTCTGAGGTTTCTCCGTTATCCGGTTTTTGAAACTCCACTTTGTAGATCGCTTTACCTTCCTTGTAGATCTCCTTCCATTGGCAGGTGGTTTCTTTGATAGTTGCTGTCATGGCTCCCATCCGCTCTCCCACATTGATCGTTATGCTTTCTTTGGTAAAATCAATGGACAACGCATCTGTTTTGTTGTTGACCACTTCGCCTTCCGGGCTGATCATTTCCTGTTTGTCGGAAGTGTACGTGACTTTTTTGTCACATTGGGCCATGCCGGCTGTTGCAGCCAGCAGAAGCACTGTAAGTGAAAAGAGCATTTTTTTCATGGCTATACTTTTAGTTTTGAGTATCAATGGCACCCGGGTATTCCCGGGCATGTATCCGTTCGCGTGCTGAGACAACCATTTCGGACTCTAGGTTACAGCTAATTTCATAATCCACGGAATTCTTTCCACCAACCTGGCCAATGCCATGACAAACAAGGCCAATGGCAGGTCAAAAATTAAGCAGCTCCAGTCTGTTCAGCATACCCGAGGATTCGATGATCACATCATACGAATCATCCTGCTCACTGTTCGCTGCACTTGCTGCCTCCATCCCTTTTTCCCCATATCCAAAGGGCGCAGGGTCGATTGCTGCCTTTCCCTCTTCTCCTCCGCGTTGCACAAAAAAGGAGGTCACCAGCAACACAATAATTGGTATCAGGAATCTCATAACAAACCGTTTATGATTTAACATAAAAATCAACCCCTCTCTTTTCGCTTAACCGTATCCCAAAAGGCCAGCAACAACACACCCACAAACCATATATAAGAATAATACTGGTGCGTTTGATCACCCTTATTCAGGTTTCTGAAAAAAGTAAGTGCTGTATAGGCATAAGGATAAAAATGGATCTTTTCCCATTCGATGACCATCAAGGCAGTGATCAGCAAAGCCAACCCAATACCTACCGGAGCGATGTAGTTTTTTAACCGCAGGCTGATCCAGTACTGGATAGCTGTCACGGCCAGGATAGAGCCATACATTTTACCGGTGATCGTCAGCATGTCTTTCCAGGGAATGGAAGTATCAAAAAATGAATAGCCACCCACCACCATATTGGCAGCAACGCCCGATACGATCATAAAAAGATTAAACACTAATAGAGAAGCCAATATGAGCAGGTGAATTACCAGGAACTTAGAAAAGAAGACATCAGCATAACTACGGGGAGAAGCATACACCTGCTTCCAGGTATTGTTCCTGTACTCAATTTGC
The DNA here is from genome assembly GCA_966211765.1 of uncultured Paraflavitalea sp. GTDB lineage: Bacteria > Bacteroidota > Bacteroidia > Chitinophagales > Chitinophagaceae > Paraflavitalea. Next base: position 72,290 of record CBIHOV010000040.1, on the reverse strand, counting down.
ACCACCAGGCTGGTCACTAAAATGACATACATGGGCAAAAAGAAAGCCGCGGCAGGTTGCCAGTTCATATTCATGAAAATACGCCACGCATCTGGCTTCAGCTTTTGCATAAAATGCTCCGGCTTTGATATCAGCATGAGCCAGGAAACGCCTGGTACAAATACACCAGCCAATAAAGTAAGCCAGTAAGCAGCCGTTTTGCGGCATTTCCACAATTCTACTTTCGTATTGATAATAAAAGAAGCCATGATTATTCGGATGTGATTTGAATAAATAGGTTTTCCAGGTCATTTTGGGTAAGTCCCAGGTGATACACTTCCACCCCTTGCTCAATGAGCGTTCTGTTCAACAACGCTACTTTTTCCCTGCTCTCAAAATGGACCAGCAATTTGGTGCCATTCACTTCCTTCACCGGAAAATGCCCGTTCAATGCCTTTTGCGCTTTCGCCGTATCGTTTACTTCTATTTCGATGGCCGATTGTTTCGATTTCAATTGTTGCAATTCCTGCAAAGCGCCCTGGAACAACAACTTTCCTTTATTGATGATCCCTACATGGGTGGCCATCTTTTCTACCTCGGCCAGCATATGGCTGGATACCAGGATGGTTTTCCCTTGCTCCCGGTTCAGCGTTTTGATCAGTTCACGCGTTTCAATGATACCGCTGGGATCCAATCCATTCGTGGGTTCATCCAGGATCAACAGCTCAGGATCATGCAACAACGCGATGGCAATCGACAGCCTTTGCTTCATCCCTAATGAATAGGCTTTGGCTTTCTTATTCGCAGCATCTTTCAGCTTTACGATCTCCAGCACCTCATCGATCCTTTTCTTAGGGCATTGATAGGTAAGGCGGAATATTTCCAGGTTCTGCCTCCCTGTAAGGTGCAGGTAGAGCGAAGGTTGCTCAATCAATGATCCCAGCCTGCGCAGGATCTCGAGCCGTTGCTTAGACAGTTCTTTTCCAAACAAGGTGATATTGCCTTCCTGTTTCTTAAGTAAACCCAGTATCAGCCGCAGGGTGGTAGTTTTGCCGGCCCCATTGGGTCCAAGGAAACCATAAATACTTCCCTGGGGTACTTGTAAACTTAACTGTTGAAGGATGGGTTGTCCGGACCGGAACAAAAAGTCCAGTCGCTGGGTCTCGATAATATAGTTACTCATGTTATTCTGTTGAAGTAATGGTTGCTTTGCGAAGATTTTTTCCTTTCAATTCAATAGAAGAAATACTATCTGTTTTTATACTGAGTTTGTCAAAATCCGTATTTGCCTCTTCCAGTCTGGAATTCCGCAGGTTTGCCTGTAAGGTATTTACACGTATGAAGCCATCAAACCGCAAGAGCGAACCATTTCCGGCATTTACACTGATGGCATCATAGAAGGTAGCATCTGCATCCCGCTGGCCATTTTCAAATGCCAGCTCTGTTTCAGTAAGCTGGAAATTATACGTTGGCTTCAAGGCGCCGCTATCGGCTATATTTTTTACGGTAATATGGCTGTTAGCAGCATAAATACTGTCTACATTGGGAATAAAAAGCTCAATATGCCCATAGGCAATGTACTTGCCATTTCGCCTGTCATTCCTGGTGGTATCTCCTTCAACATACAATACCCCATTCTCTAATCGCCATTTCACATCTCCTTCACCCCCCTTCCAAATTTCCAGCTTTGCTGAATCGGAAGGAACGATCAGGATATTATTGAGCCGGCTGATAGAGATACTTTTTATGGTTCCCTGTAACCTGTGCACATCACTCCACCTATTGACCTGTTCTCTTTTTACGATTGCACCGTTGGCGTATTTCACCCGAACCGTAATAAAAAGGCCGGAAAAAAGAAGGATAGCGGTAAGAATTAATCCTAGTAAAATTTTATTACTCGTTCTCATGTTACTGAGTTATGCGGGTTAAGCGAAATGTTGTTGTTTATATTTTTCGTACCAGGGTTTCAGATCTTCCGGCGTCATACCCAGCAGGTACATATTGCGGAATAGCTGTGGCAGGTCTTTCTCCGTAAACTCCAGTTTACGGTACCCAATAGCTTGCTTCAAGGCGCCGGGTGATACGAAATAACCAATGCCCCGCTGGTTGTAAATGATCTCCTGCTGTTGCAGAAATTCAAACGTGCGCATTACGGTATTGGGGTTTACTTCCAGCTGCACTGCCAGCTCGCGAACGGAAGGCACCCTTTCTTCGGGTTTCCATTCCTGCAGCAGTATCTTCTCGCACACATAATCTGCGATCTGTAAGTATATAGCTTGCGATTCTCTGAATTGCATAATAATTTGTTTACGTTGGTTAAACCTCTTTTTCCTTTAACCTGAAATACGTGATCAACCAGAATACCGGCGCCAGCACAAACTTGAAAAATCCGAAAAACACATCGTCTGTCCAGGAAGGCAGCAGAATGACCCGGCTCCCCCACATACCACCCGGTTCCGGTAAATTGAACTGGGTAAGATTGGCGCGAAAACCGCCATCGGGCAAGATGGGCAACAATATTTTAGCCACGAGGAAAATAAAGAACAGAATGATCAACAATAAGGCAATGGTTGTTTTAATAAAACTATAGGCCGGAAAATAAATAGATCCTAACGCATAGGCCCCCTGCACAGCAAAGAAGATCAGCAACACAAGCGACAGCGTATTAAAAGGATTACTATTGTCATGTGCCTCAAATTTATAAAAGACATTGGCTATGGTTTCTGGTACAAACACACTACCCACTTCATGATTTTTTTCCCATCTGGCCAGGTTGACGACATTTGACACCTTTACCATGATGAAATCCACGACGTAAAAAATGAGGGTGTAACAAACAAAATAGATCAGTACACAATAAAGCACCATTACCAGTATTTTTTCCAGATGCGAAGCTGGTACGATGAGGAAATTGAGTGCTTTGGATCTATTGGCAAGATCACTGAAAAGAAGACTGGCATATAAAGAGCCGGTAAGAAAAAGACCTACATAATAAGTAATAATTTGCCCTTCGGGCCTCATCGCTCCACTGCCATCTACCAACAGCAGGAAGCCATACCACAATAAAAGTAAGGCGGCGATAGCACCCAATGAGAGCAAATATTTATTCCGGTTATCGCCCCAGTGCTTGCGCACCAGCAGCCCCCAGCGTTGAAGATCAAAAGCCTGGTTCATGTTAATTGTTTAAGAATTAAAAGCGGATTGGATGGGTTGACGATTGGTGACGATGGCCTTATACAATAGCTCAAGATCTATCTTGCTTTCTTCACCATCCATATTGGTCGTAATGATCGCATTGCCACGCAGGGAACTTTCACTGTACAAAGCATGTCTCACTTCCTCGTGGTCGAATGAGATGCGGAAAGACAACTTGCGGGAAATATCTTCTATTGTTTGGTCAAACAGGATCGCTCCTTCATCAATAATAGTGATGCGATCGATGAGGTTTTCCAGGTCTTTTACCTGGTGGGTACTGATGATCACACATTTGTTTTCATCGATAGCGCCGGCCATCACCTTGCGGAATTGGCTTTTGCTCATGATATCCAGTCCATTGGTAGGCTCGTCCATCAGCAACAAGGAAGTATTGCAGGCCAGTCCAAAACTGATCAGTACCTTTTTCTTCTGTCCATAACTCATGCTTTCCAGCTTGGTATCGACTGGTATCTCAAACTCCAGAATGTATTTGCCAAATTGTTGCTGATTGAAGCGGGGATAAAAGGGCGACAGGTTGTTTACCATCTGCTGAAGGGGGATATTGGGCAGGTAAAATTCTTCCGGCACCATAAATACTTCCTGCAAAAAGGCCGGCTGGCGTTTGCCGGGTTCAAAGCCCATTACATCAATACTGCCCTGATCGGGAAACAAAAGGCCGGCAATATTGCGCAGCAGGGTCGACTTACCCGTGCCATTCTTGCCCAGTAAGCCGTAAATATGGCCGGGTTGTAACTGCAGGCTCAATCCCGTAAATACCTTTTTCTTACGGTAGCCAAAGTGCAATTGTTGAATATTGACCATGTTTGGTGTTTTAGTGTACTACTTAAATAGTACACAAACATACCAATACTGCTCAAACTTCCAAATTTTTTTCTGCTATTTCTCTTTCCGTTCATCCATTTATTTCACTATTGACTTATAATCAATCAATTATAACTTTTTCTTTAATTCACCCATCCAGGGTCTTATAACCCATGGCGCATCGGCTACCCTCTCCACCAGGCATATACTTTAGCCATCCAGTGCCTTTTTCATTCGCCCCTACTTCGCCTTTCAAAGTAGGTTAAGCCGTAGATAAGCTGTATATAAGCCGTATATAAGCTGTAGATAAGCTGTTCCTATTAGATACGGCTTATCTACAGCTTACCAGCATGTCAGGTTCAGGTTAATTACAACTTATCATGAAACAAGGGGTTAATAATGTACGAACCAGTACTGAAGAAGTGCACTGGTAATCTTACCAATATTACCCTGATCTTTACCTAACTGGCAGATTAACACCTGTCTATTATAATTACCTTAAATTGCACGCCTGTTTTTATGGCGGGAAGGCCATTCAACCAAATATCCCAAACCATCCTTCTCAGCCCTCTGATTAAAATATAAGTATGAAAAAAGAATTTATTAGAGAACAGGCGCTGGAGTACCATACCAAAGGACGACCCGGTAAAATAGAAGTAATCCCCACCAAAGAGACCAAAACCCAAAGAGATCTCTCTCTTGCCTACTCTCCCGGAGTAGCTGAACCTTGCAGAGAAATTCAAGCAAACCCGGAAGCAGTATATAAATACACCGCCAAAGGCAACCTGGTAGGCGTGATCAGCAACGGCACAGCCGTACTGGGCCTGGGAGATATAGGCCCTGAGGCCGGTAAACCCGTGATGGAAGGAAAGGGTGTACTCTTCAAAATATTTGCCGACATCGACGTATTTGATATTGAGATCAATGAGAAAGACCCCGAGAAGTTTGTACAGATCGTGAAAGCGCTGGAACCCACTTTCGGTGGTATTAACCTGGAAGACATCAAGGCGCCGGAATGCTTTTACATTGAGCAAAAGCTAAAAGAGCAGATGAAGATACCGGTGATGCACGACGACCAGCATGGAACCGCCATCATCAGCGCAGCCGCTTTGCTGAATGCCGTGGAGATCCAAAAGAAGAAAATAGAGAAGGCAAAGTTTGTAGTGAACGGCGCCGGCGCTTCTGCCATGGCCTGTACCAAATTGTACATATCCCTGGGCGCTAAAAAAGAAAACATCCGGATGTTCGATAGTAAGGGGCTTATTCATGAAAGCCGTACGGATCTGGATGATATGAAGAAAGAATTTCTCTCCACCGGCAAAAACCTTACGCTTACGGAAGCACTGGTGGATGCCGATGTATTTATAGGGCTCAGCAAAGGCAATGTATTGACGCCTGAGATGATCAAACCGATGGCCAAAAACCCTATCGTGTTTGCCATGGCCAATCCCGATCCGGAGATCACCTACGAAGCGGCTACCGGCGCCCGCAAGGATATCATTATGGCCACCGGCCGCAGTGATTATCCCAACCAGGTGAACAATGTACTGGGATTCCCCTTCATTTTCCGCGGCGCCCTCGATGTTCGTGCCACACAGATCAACGAAGCCATGAAGCTGGCAGCTGTAAAAGCCCTGGCCGAGTTGGCACGCACACCGGTACCCGATATTGTAAACCTGGCCTATAACCAGAATAACCTGGCATTCGGACCTGAATATATTATTCCCAAACCAGTTGACCCACGCCTGTTGAGTACCGTAGCACCGGCAGTGGCCAAAGCCGCTATCGAAAGCGGTGTAGCGCAGATCACGATCGACAATTGGGAAGCCTATGGTATTGAACTGGAAAAACGCCTTGGTCAGGATAACCAGGTAATGCGAATCCTGGGCAACAAAGCACGCCGCGATCCAAAACGTGTAGTCTTTGCAGAAGCAGATAATCAGAAGATCCTGAAAGCTGCCCAGATCGCGTTTGAGGAAGGCATCGCCTTCCCCGTCCTGCTCGGCGATGAGAAAAAGATTCGCGCCATTGCCAATTCCATGAAGATCGATCTCGATGATATGCCCATCATTGATCCCCGCAGCGATGATTATGAAGAGCGCAGGAAGATCTATGGCGACCTGTTCTTCGAAAAAAGAAAACGCCGTGGTGTAAATCGTTATGAGGCTACCAAGATGATGAAGGACCGCAACTATTTTGGTACCATGATGGTGGAAACCGGCGATGCAGACGGTATGATATCGGGCCTTACCCGCAACTATCCCGAAACCATTCGTCCGGCCCTCCAGGTAATTGGAACGGAACCTGGTGTGAAGAAGATTGCCGGTATGTACCTGTTGCTCACCAAACGAGGCCCTATTTTTATGGCCGATACAACGGTCAACTTCAACCCTACAGCCGAAGAGCTGGCCGATATTACCCTCATGGCAGCCCAGGAAGTTAGGAATTTCAACCTTGTGCCCCGAATCGCCATGCTCAGCTATTCCAACTTTGGCAGCAGTGATTCACCCGAGGCAAGGCTGGTATCCAGGGCGCGTGATATAGTGAAGCAGAAAGACCCCACTTTGATCGTAGATGGTGAAATGCAAGCCAGCATTGCCTTTAACCAGGAGATCATGAAAGAAAGCTATCCTTTCAGTGAACTGATCGACCAGGAAGTGAATACGCTGATCTTCCCCAACCTGGCAGCCGGCAACGTGGCATACAATTTACTGAAAGAAGTAGGGGGTGCAGAAGCGATAGGCCCCATTCTGCTGGGATTAAAGAAACCGGTGCACATCCTGCAATTAGGCAGCTCAGTAAGGAGCATTTACAATATGGCTTTGATAACCGTTATTGATGCACAACTGAAATGCAAGGGTAATGCTGGTGATGGCAACCAAAAACCACATTGGTGGAAGAAGGCTAAAAAATAAACAAGCCTGCCTGAGAAGGGCATTCTTGCACATTTAACGAGGAGAAGTGGCCATTACTCAGTTAGTTGACTTATTATTGTAGTAAGATTCTATGACACTATTTACCGAATTTGGCCGCTATCTGTTGTTGATAAAAGGCATGTTCTCCAAGCCGGAGAACGGCAAGATGTATTGGAAGGAATTCATGCACCAATGCGGAGAAATAGGTATTGGCTCCCTGGGTATCGTGGTGTTGATCTCCTTCTTCATCGGAGCAGTATCAACCCTGCAAACAGCTTATCAATTGGTAAGCCCGCTCATTCCCAGAAGCACCATTGCACAGATCGTGCGTGATACCATCATCCTGGAATTTGCCCCTACCCTGGTTTGTATCGTACTGGCCGGTGTAATTGGCAGTAAAATAGCCAGTGAGTTGGGTAATATGCGCGTGAGTGAGCAAATCGATGCGCTCGAGATCATGGGTATCAATACCAAGACTTATCTGGTACTGCCCAAGATACTGGCAGCATTACTGACCATCCCCATGCTGATCATTATTGCAGGCGGATTGGGCATCTGGGGGGGCAGGCTGGCGGGAACTTTATCTGGCATTCTTTCTCCCCAGGAATTCGATACCGGTCTGTTAAATGCCTTTGTACCGTACAATGTGTTCTTTGCTTTGGTAAAAGCCTATGTTTTTGCTTTTATCATTTCCAGCATATCCGCTTTTTATGGTTATCATGTAAGCGGCGGCGCCCTGGAGATCGGCCGGGCCAGTACCAAATCGGTAGTAGTAAGTTGTATCGCGATATTGTTTGCTGATTATGTATTGTCAGCACTCTTGTTAAGTAATTAACGGTAAAACAGATGAACTGCCGGATGCCCGGCAGTTCATCTTTATTCTATGATAGAAGTAAAAGACATCAAGAAGGGCTTTGGAGAAAAGCAGGTGCTTAAAGGCGTAGATGTGAAAATGGAAGCCGGTAAGTGCAACCTCATCATTGGCGCCAGCGGCAGCGGTAAAACGGTATTCATGAAATGCCTGGTAGGCCTTTTTGAACCCGATGAAGGCGAGATCCTCTACAACGGGATCAACTTCCTCACCATGGACGATGAACAGCGCAAAGACATTCGCAAGCAGATCGGCATGCTGTTCCAGGGTTCGGCCTTATTTGATAGCCAGACGGTGGAACAGAACATAATGTTCCCACTGGACATGTTCACCAAAGACAACTATGCCACCAAACTGAAGCGGGTGAACGAAGTGCTGGACCGTGTAAAGCTGAAGGATGTAAACAGGAAATTCCCGGCTGAACTAAGTGGTGGTATGAAAAAGCGGGTAGGTATTGCCCGTGCCATTGTACTCAATCCCAAATACCTGTTTTGCGATGAACCCAACTCCGGTCTTGATCCCCAAACATCCCTGGTTATTGATAAGCTGATCAAAGAGATCACTATGGAATATGAGATTACCACCATCGTCAATACGCACGACATGAACAGTGTAATGGAAATTGGTGATCACATCATTTACATGCACCAGGGTCAAAAAGAGTGGGAAGGCAATAATAAAGAGATCATCTTCAGCAAAAATGAATTGCTCAATGAATTCATCTTCGCTTCCGAATTCTTAAAAGACGCCAAAGACATGCGTATGCTGGAACAAACCGGCAAGATCGACAACGACAGGAATATGGATGAGCTGATCAAGTAAGTTCTATCTCCATTTTGATATCCGCGCGCTCATACTCCGTTTCGGGCAATGGTACTTCTTTAAAACCCAGTTTTCTATACAGGTGGATGGCAGGCTGCAGACGGGTATTAGACAATAGCTCAACCTTCTTAACGCCCAATAGACGGGCTTTATCAATACAGGCTTTGCCCAATACATAGCCTATCCCTTTTCCCTGCACAGTATCGGTAACAGCCATTTTAGCCAGTTCAAACACCTCTTCATTGATCTTAATGAGTGCACAGGTGCCCACTACAGCGCCTTCCCAAAGGGCCATGAAAATAAACCCTCCCTTATCGATGATGTATCCTTCCGGATCGTTGAGCGCCCGGTTATCAGCCTCTTCCAGGCGGAAATAACGGGTGATCCAGGCCTGGTTCAATTGGCGGAAAGCTTCACGGTGCCTGGTTTCATAAGGCACAATCTCCAACTGCTGATCTGTTGCTGTACGCATATTTCCCTTTTGATGCAAAGTTACCGGTGATGGAAAAGATGGACAATAACGAACAAATGGTGATGGTTTAACGAAGCTGTTTTTCATGTTGTTCGCCCCAGAACCACATTTGTTTAATAATGGGGCACACTGTAGCACCATAGGGCGTAATGGAATACTGCACTTTCAGCGGCGGCTTATGGCCGGTAATGGCCTTGGTAATGACTCCCTCCAGCTCCAGTTCTTTCAATTGTTTGATCAGGATACGCTCACTCATCAAAGGAAATTTTCGCCTGATCTCACTGTATCGACGGTTCTTATCAGACAAATAGATCAAGATCTTCACTTTGTATTTGCCTTTGATCACCTGTAAAAAGCTATCAATAGGGCTGTAAATGGCTGCCATATCGCTGGTATTAAATTATTATTAATATCGAACATACTAGACTCGCTTTCACCTCGTTAAGCGGCTTCGAGAGGGTATTTTAGGGCTCAGGATTTACGATTCCGGTCGCCGGATTTTACCTCCCTACATATGCACTTTATGCCTTACTTTTGCCCCTCCTGAATTTATAAATCACGACTATGAGCATATTAGTTAACAAACAATCAAAGATACTGGTGCAAGGCTTTACCGGTACGGAAGGCACTTTTCATGCTACACAAATGATCGAATACGGAACGAATGTGGTAGGCGGCGTTACGCCCAATAAAGGCGGTACTACCCACCTGGACCGCCCCGTTTTCAACACTGTAGCAGAAGCCGTAAAAACTACCGGCGCCAATGTATCGATCATATTTGTACCCCCTGCTTTTGCTGCCGACGCTATTATGGAAGCTGCTGAAGCTGGTATTAGCCTCGTAGTTTGTATTACAGAAGGTATTCCTGTACAGGACATGGTAAAAGCCAAACTTTTCCTGCAAAGTACCGGAACAAGGCTCATCGGCCCCAACTGTCCTGGTGTGATCACTGCCGGCGAATGCAAAGTAGGTATCATGCCCGGTTTCGTATTCAAAAAAGGTAAGATCGGTATCGTTTCCAAATCCGGAACGCTTACTTACGAAGCTTCTGACCAGGTAGCCAAAGCCGGATTAGGCGTCTCTACAGCAGTAGGTATCGGTGGCGACCCCATCATTGGTACTACTACGAAGGAAGCCCTGGAAATGTTTATGAACGATCCCGAAACAGAAGGTATCGTCATGATCGGCGAAATCGGTGGTGGCATGGAAGCAGAAGCCGCCCGCTGGTACAAAGAACAAAAGGTGAAGAAACCTGTAGTAGGTTTCATCGCTGGTCAAACCGCTCCTCCCGGACGCCGTATGGGCCACGCCGGCGCCATCGTAGGCGGTGCAGAAGATACAGCTGCCGCTAAAATGGCGATCATGGAAGAATGCGGTATCCACGTCGTATCAAGCCCCGCAGATATTGGCGCTACCATGGCCAAGATCATCAAGAAGTAAATCAACGTTTTTTCAATAAGCAAAGGGTGGGTCGCTTTTCAAAAGCAGTCCACCCTTTCGTTTTACTAAGAGGTGACACCTTTCGTTCGCGTCGCAGAGGAAATGTGTCACCTCTATTCGTATAAAGGTGTCATTTCTTTACTTTACTTTTGCCACACCCCAAATGTCAAAAGCCCCGGACAGTGCCAGGGCCTTCGATTTAATCCATCACTTTAAACACGTAGAAACAGTTATTTGAATTGCCGGATAAAATTGGCCAGGTCATCTTTACTGCTGCTGAAAGTGAATACTTCATACAGTATGAAATAATCCTGTTTATTCACAGTATTCTTGTAGGCATACTTGGCCAGGTCGAGCTTATAGTTGTCGAAAGAATACATCTGCAACAATTGCTTTACCTGGTCGGCCGTAAAATAATTCTGGTCGATCACCTGCTTGGCAATGGTAACCCTTGAGTTGTCGAAACGCTCATTGGCAAGGGTAGCTTTCAGGGCTGAAAAAGACTGATCGCTCATGGGACGACCATACCTGTTATCCCTATCAGGATAAGTGTCACGATCAGGATTGCGGTCGGGGTTGCGATCGGGATAGCGGTCACGATCGCGGTCGCGATCATTAGTCCAATCATTGTTGTCGGTATCCACATAATTAGGATCCTTCATGGACAACTCATCAAACAATACCCTTCCAAAGCGGTTGATCACAATATCAATATGATATTGAGGTCTTACGTTCATATTTTTCTGAAAGATGAGGGTTTGCTTTTTGATGCCATAACGCACAGCTCCTTTATTGGGAGGGACCGTATACACTTTGATGGCGTGAAAACCTGCTGACAAAGCGGGAATGAGCAGAAAATTGTCATCATCGTTAGTACGATTGCTGACCTGTTTCCCATCCACTTCCACCACAATGCGGTTGTTGCCAAGGTTGGTAACACTCACTTTTCCATCATTGGGACTAGCAAAAGCGGTATAGGTGATCACCAGTAAAGCAAGGGTAAAAATCTTTTTCATATAGACCTCCTGTTGGTTGTTTAGGGTTTGATGCCAGGACGCATAGATCGTTTAGCGAGAATATGTTAAAGGATTGCTATTTCAGCCATAGGGTTGATTGGTGTATGAAATTGGATTAAAAACTGCATCATAACTGGGTAGCACGCAGTTTAAAACGCCCAAAGGCGCAAAATATTGCAGATTGTATAACTTGTATAAAATTTGATGGTATGCCTGTTAAAAAGGTCTTTCTCTTAGTATTAGCCACATTATCTCTGTTTACCGTAACCGCTCAGCAAAAAATGAATACCTACGACAAAGCCTGGAAGAAGATCGACAGCCTCATTCAGGAAAAAGGGCTGCCTGCATCTGCCCTCACGGAAGTGAATAAGGTATATGCACAAGCACAAAAAGAAAAGAACGATGCGCAGCTGATCAAAGCATTGATATACCGTGCCCAGTTGCGCGAAGCAAAAGAAGAAGAAGCCGGCCCTAAAAGTATTGCCGATATGGAAGCGGAAATAGCCAAAGCCGCTGAACCGGCCCGTTCCATCATTCAAAGCATTACCGCCGGTATGTACTGGAGCTATTTCCAGCAAAATCGCTACAAGTTTTACAACCGCACTGCTACCGTCAACTTCAATAAAGCCGATATCGCCACCTGGGGTACGGATGATTTTCATAAGAAGATCGGAGAGCTGTACCTGGCTTCTCTAAAAAATGAAAAGCTATTACAGCAAACCAAACTGGAACCATTTGATCCCATCCTTTTAAAAGGCAAGTCCCGTTACCTGCGCCCTACCTTGTTTGACCTGCTGGCTACCCATGCACTGGCCTATTTCAAAACAGATGAAAGGAATATCACCAAACCAGCCAATGCTTTTGAGATTGATGATCCCGTTGCTTTTGCAGATGCCCGTTCATTTGCCACACACCGGTTTACCAATGCAGACAGCAGTTCTCTCCACGCCAAAGCATTGCAACTATACCAGCGCCTGATCCAGTTTCACCTCAACGATACCAAACCCGATGCCCTCATAGATATTAACCTCGAACGGCTTGTTTTTGTGAACAGCTATGCCGTATTGGACAACAAACAGGCCCTGTACCGGAAAGCCCTGGAACAGGTTACAGCAGCCCATGGCAGCTTACCCATTGCAGCCCAGGCCTGGTACCTGCTGGCCAGCACCTATTCAGATGAAGGCGGCCAGTACGATCCCTTAAAAGATACCACCCATCGCTATGCTTATTTAAAAGCCAAAGAGATTTGCGAACAGGTAGTACAACAGAAAGATTCCAGTGAAGGCAAGGCCAATTGCATCAACCTGCTCACCAGCATACAACGCCAGGAAATCAACCTGCAAACTGAGCGGGTAAACATCCCAGCCCAGCCTTTTAGGGTGCTTGTCACTTACCGCAATGTAAAACAGCTGTATTTCAGGGTAGTGAAGATGGATAAAAAAACAAGGGAAAGTCTGGGCACCGATACCTGGAATGATGATTACTGGAAAAAACTGATCGGCCTGCCGGTGATCAAATCCTTTACTCAAAGTTTACCCGATACCAAAGATTTCCAGCAGCACCGTACAGAGATCAAGGCAGAAGGCCTTCCGGTGGGAGAATATGCTTTCCTGATCAGTGCCACCAACAGCTTCAGCCTCGCCAAAAACCCGCTGGCCGTACAATCGTTTTATGTATCCAACCTCTCATACATCCATAAGGACAATGATTATTTTGTACTGGACCGTGAAACCGGCGCCCCCATCGCCAGGGCAGCGGTACAGGTATGGTACCGTGCCTATGATGCCAATGCCCGTAAGGATGTAGAACGCCAGGGAGAAAATGTATTCTCCGACAAGAATGGCTTCTTTGCCTTGTATCCTCCTAAAACCAATAACAACAACTATTTCCGTATAGAGGTATCTACCAAAGAAGATCACCTATCACTGGATGACTACCAGTACAACTATCAACGGCCGGTACAGGGGCCTGCAAAAGCCTTTAACCAGACTTACCTGTTTACCGACCGCTCTATTTACAGGCCAGGTCAAATCGTGTATTTCAAAGGCATTGTGATCAATCAACGGGAGGCATCCAGCCACAACGCCGTTGTAGCCAACTTCTCCACTACCCTGGCCCTCTTTGATGTAAACGGACAACAGGTAGACTCTATCAAGGTAACCACCAATTCCTATGGCTCCTATTCCGGTAAATTTACCCTGCCTTCCAACGTTCTGAATGGTTCATTCAGCATCCAGGATATGAAGACCAATGGCAGTAATAATTTCTCCGTAGAAGAATACAAACGTCCTAAGTTCCAGACAGAGATCGCCAAACCTGCCGGCAGTTACCGCCTCAACGACAGTATTAAAGTAACGGGTACAGCCAAGGCCTACGCGGGCAATAATATAGATGGCGCTTCGGTACAATACCGGGTGGTGCGCAAAACTGTGATGCCGATGTGGTTGTATGGCTACGGCAGGAAAATATGGCCTCCGTACAGCCGCGAAGAAGTAGAGATTGCCCATGGCACTACTACCACTAAAACGGATGGCAGCTTTGACATTGTCTTCAAAGCCCTGCCCGATCTGAGCGTTGATAAAAAAGACCAGCCCACCTTCCATTACGAAGTAAGTGCCGATGTTACAGATATCAATGGAGAAACAAGAAGTGGCAGCACATCTGTATCAGTAGCTTACCAGGCACTCCAATTGAACGTGGACGCGCCCGGCAAACTGTATACAGACAGCCTTAAGAACATCAAGGTGAATACCACCAACTTCAATAACCTGTTTGAGCAGGCCACTGTAACCCTCACCATACACAAACTGAAAGTGCCCACACGCATTTTCCGCAGCCGTTATTGGGAGCAGCCCGATCAATTTGTGATGACGCAACAGGAATATTACGCCGTCTTCCCGTATGATATTTACAAGAATGAAAATGAAATAGCTACCTGGGAAAAAGGCGAAAAAGTGCTGGAGGCGACAGATACTACTACAGCCAGTGGAAAGTTTGTCCCGCTAGCTGGCGGGAGCAAAACTACTTTACCTGCCGGCTGGTATGTGATAGAAGCTATTACCAAAGATAAATTTGGAGAGCCGGTAAAGAACATCCAATATGTGCAGTTGTACAATAAGACAATTGCCAGCAATCCGCTGGCCTTTGGCAATATTGAAGCAGATAAGACAACTTTACAACCCGGAGAAACTGCCAGCTATCAATTGACGAGCAACCTGGATAATGTGTTCATGATCCATGATATTGGCCGCAAAGATGCCAAAGAAGAAAGGAAGTTCATTACGCTGAACCAGAACAGTCCTTCTTTCGAAATACCCATCACGGAAAATGACCGTGGGGGATTGGGTGTACAGATCGCCTTTGTGAAGCACAACCGGGTGTACAGCAACAACCTGCAATTCAGTGTTCCCTATAGCAACAAGGATCTGACCGTTTCTTATACCACCTACCGTGATAAAACATTGCCGGGCAGTGCAGAAAAATGGAAGGTAAAGATCAGTGGCTATAAAGGCGATCAGGTGGCAGCCGAAATGCTGACGGCGATGTATGATGCTTCGCTCGATCAGTTCCAGCCGCATAACTGGCAATCACCTTCCATTTGGAACTATTACAACCAGCAGACTTACTGGACTGGAGATGTATGCTTCCGGCAGGTACAATCGCAGGAACACTATGAAAGGGATATAACCCCGGCCTGGTTTGATAAATCGTATGATTACCTGATCAGCAACAATATGTCGATGGGTGGCGGTCAGCAGATAAGGCTGAGGGGAATGAGGTCGATGAAGAAAGGTGAAGGAGAGCTTGCCGCAAGCGTAGCGCCCGTAGCAGCAGAATTAATGAAAAGAGTGCCTGGTGTGCAAATGGATGAGGCATCCACACAAGGTGAAATGTTTGTTCAGGGAGAAAAAATAAAAAAGATAAGCGAGGGCTGGATGGGCGGGGTAGGCTTAACAGGAATTAAAGAAAAAGAGGAAGCTACAACACCTCCTATACAACCCCGCAAAAACTTCAACGAAACCGCCTTCTTCTTTCCCGACCTACATACCGATGCGGAAGGCAATGTGGAGTTTTCCTTCACCATGCCCGAAGCACTTACCGAGTGGAAATGGATGACCCTGGCCCATACCAATGAACTGGCCTTTGGTTACAGTGAGAAAAGCATCATCACCCAGAAAGAACTGATGGTACAACCCAACGCTCCCCGCTTTATGCGCGAGGGCGACCGGATGGACTTCAGCGGCAAGATCGTGAACCTGAGCAGTAAGGAACTCACCGGACAGGTGGAACTGCAACTCATCGATCCCACCACCAACCAATCGGTGGATGGCTGGTTCCGCAATGTATTTCCCAACCAGTTCTTTACTGTAGGAGCAGGACAAAGCATTCCTGTGAGTTTCTCCCTGGAGATACCCTACCAATACAACAAACCCGTTACCTACCGCCTGGTGGCATCCACCAAGGCAGGCGCCAATGAAACTGCGCTGAGTGATGGGGAAGAGAATATGCTGCCCGTAGTGAGCAACCGGATGCTGGTCACAGAAAGCCTGCCATTACCCGTACGCGGCAATGCTATTAAGAACTTTACTTTTGACAAGCTCCTGAAAAGCGGGGCAAGTGAGACACTGAACCAACATGCGCTCACGGTTGAATTTACCAGCAACCCGGCCTGGTATGCGGTACAGGCCCTGCCCTACCTCATGGAATATCCCTTTGAGTGCGCCGAACAGGTATTCAACCGCTATTATGCCAATGCACTGGCTACTTCCATTGCCAGCTCATCACCCCGCATCAAAGCCATCTTTGAACGCTGGAAGACGGCTGATACTGCTGCCTTGCTCAGCAACCTGCAGAAGAACGAAGAACTCAAATCGGTTTTATTGCAGGAAACACCCTGGGTATTGGAAGCCAAAACAGAGGCACAACAGAAAAGGAATATCGCCCTGTTATTTGATATGGTAAGGATGAGCAGGGAACTGGAATCCTCCCTCAGTCAGCTGCAGGATATGCAAAGCACCAATGGTGGTTTTGTATGGTTCCAGGGTGGGCCGGATGACCGCTACATTACCCAGTACATTCTTACGGGCATTGGTCATCTTACCAAGTTAAAAGCGTTGAAGGCCAATGATAAGATCACTGCTATCGTAAAAACCGCCATTCCTTACCTGGATAAGGCATTGAAGAAGGATTATGAGGACCTGCTGAAGAACAATAAGAAAAAGGAGCCGGTGGAAGCACTCAGCAGCATCCAGATCCAATACCTGTACATGCGCAGCTTCTTCCCGGAAACGGCCGTACCAGCCGAGGCATCCAAAGCCTATAACTATTTCCGCAAGCAGGCGCAACTGCACTGGTTAAAACAAAGCAAGTACATGCAAGGCATGATCGCCCTGGCTTTGAACCGCACCGGCGATGCTAAAACAGCTATAGGCATTGTGGCTTCCCTGAAGCAAAATGCCCTCGTCAATGAGGAGATGGGCATGTACTGGAAAGACCTGTCAGGCGGCTATTACTGGTACCAAAGCCCCATTGAAAGCCAGGCATTGTTAATAGAGACCTTCACTGAGGTAACCAAGGATGCCAAAGCAGTAGCCGATATGAAGGCCTGGCTGCTGAAGCAGAAGCAAACACAGAACTGGAAGACCACCAAAGCCACTGCCGATGCCTGCTATGCGCTCCTGTTGCAAGGCACCGACTGGCTGAGCAATACCCCGGAAGTGCAGATCAGCCTGGGCAATTATTCCATCCGCAGCGCCGACCAGACACAGGAGGCCGGAACGGGTTACTTCAAAAAAGTGATCGATGGAAAAGATGTAAAACCAGAGATGGGTACTATCAAAGTTGCGGTATCGGGTACTTCACCTGCCGCCGGAGAATCAGTATCCTGGGGAGCTGTATACTGGCAGTACTTTGAGAACCTGGACAAGATCACTACGGCTGCTACGCCTCTCAAGCTGAGCAAAAAACTGTTCGTAGAAAAGCTCACTGACCGCGGGCCGGTATTGCAACCGGTCAATGAAGGAGATGCCTTGCATGTAGGCGATAAAGTGAAAGTGCGCATTGAACTGCGGGCCGACCGCAATATGGAATATGTACACATGAAAGATATGCGGGGAGCTTGTATGGAACCAATCAATGTGTTGAGCATCTACAAATGGCAGGGCGGACTGGGTTATTATGAAACCACCAAAGATGCCAGTACCAACTTCTTCTTTGGTTACCTACCCAAGGGCACCTGGGTATTTGAGTACAGTTTGTTTGTGACCCATACCGGCACCTTCAGCAATGGGGTAACCAGCATCCAGTGTATGTATGCCCCTGAATTTACCAGTCATTCAGAAGGCGTTAAAGTGAATGTAGAAACGAAATAAGTTCAAGAGGCTCATTTAGAGGTGACACCTTTCCTTTGCGACGCAGACGAAAGGTGTCACCTCTGAAGACGACCTCAGAAGACGAAAGGAGCCACCTCTGAATAGAAAATAACCGGTTATCTTTATAAGCAGGCCACTCTTTGAAAGGGTGGCCTGCTTATTTTTGCACCATGCACAAAGACTTCCTCATCGTAGGGCAGGGCATCTGCGGCACTTTTTTGAGCTGGTATCTGCAGCAGGCGGGGTATTCGTTCATGGTCATTGATCAGCCACAGTCCAATACAGCTTCCAAAGTAGCGGCAGGTATCATCAATCCCGTTACCGGCAGGCGCATCGTAAAAACATGGCTTATTGATGAAGTGATGCCTTTTGCCCAGGAAGCCTACACAGCTTTGGGCGCAGCACTGGATATCACAACCATTGAACAAAAGAGCATCGTTGATTTTTATGCAACGCCTCAAATGAAGATCGCCTTTGAAAAAAAGTATGAAGAAGATCCCCAGTATTTATCACTGCCGGAAGATCTTTATCACTGGCATTCTTTGTTCAACTACGACTTTGGTTATGGAGAGATCACTCCCTGCTACCTCATCAAGCTACAGGATATTTTGCCAGCATATCGTACACAGCTGGAACAACAGCAATTACTGCGGGAAGAATTATTCGAAATAGACCAATTGCAGGTAAGGCCCGATGGTATTACTTATAAAGACATGACCGCTTCGCGCATCATCTTTAGCGACGGCATTGCAGCCGCTCAAAATCCTTATTTTAAGAACCTCCCTTTCGCTCCCAATAAAGGCGAAGCAGTGTGGGTGGAGATCAACGATCTGCCAACTACCCATATATTCAAAAAAGGATTTAACCTGGTACCCTGGAAGGATAATATCTTCTGGCTGGGATCTACCTATCTCTGGGAGTTTGACAACGACCTGCCCTCGCCGGGCTTCCGCCAATTTGCCCATAACTGGCTCTTACAAACCATCAAACTTCCTTTCAAAATACTTGACCATAAAGCGGGGGTGAGGCCTGCCACCCTGGAGCGCCGGCCTTTTGTAGGTTTTCACCCACAACATCCAGCAGTAGGCATATTTAATGGCATGGGTACCAAGGGCTGTTCATTAGGCCCCTGGTTTGCCCACCAGTGGGTACAATCCATCAAGGCAGGTACTCCGCTGGATCCGCTGGCGGATGTAAAACGGTTCCAAAGAGTATTGGCCAGGTAATTCTCTACTTACAACTTAAGTCATTCACACACAATAGATAACCAATCACTCATTTTGAGGGGGTATTTATTTGTATCGTTTTATATTTTTGCACCGTTCACCACCCTTTGTCATTTTAAACTTTACTGCCGTGTCACAGGAATCAAATGAACTCTATGTAGTTCCTGCCAAATTCCGCAAGCTGGAAAACCTGCACATTCTTTTCTGGCTGGTAAAAGACCTATGCTGGTGCCTGGCATTCAAACCACTGGGCATGGTCATGATTGCCCCCACCCTGCTGGTAGCTATCTGGATCACCTGGAAAAACCGGCATATTGTGGCCGAGCTGGCGCATAACCTGGCCATTTCCATCTGGATCACTGCCAACTCTATGTGGATGATCGCAGAGTTCTACGGAGTTGATGAAAAGGTAAAACCGTATTGTATTATCCCTTTCTCGCTGGGCATTTTGATACTCCTTTATTATTACCTTATTTATGCACCCTTGCAACGCAAGAAAGAAAATACGACAACGCTACAGGTATCGGTAGCACCTGTAGCGGAAGAAGTTTAAATGCTTGAGAGGGGCGTAAACATCAAATCACTAGGCAGCAATTTTTTTGTTGGCAGTATTGACAACTACGGAAGGATCCTGGCGCAGTAAAAGGCTCATTGCCTTGAAAAGCTCAGGCAGTTCATGGCGCATGCGGATAGGATTCTCAAAGAACACTTCCACACTCACTGCCCAAAACTCATGGTAATTAACGCCGGCATATTCACCCAGCATATTTCTGGCGCCCTGTTGCATGGATTCAAAGATAGGACGGGCTACTTTGGAGAAATTCTTAAACTCTTTCTTGAAATGCTTGTCTTCCTCTGTTTGTGTAATAAAGTTAACCCACGCCAATGCATGTCCCATCTCATGCAAGCCTACATTACAATTGGGTGATTCCCCTTTCACGCCCTTCAGGAAATTATCCCAGGATAAATAAATACCACTTAAGTCCACATGGCCCATGAAAGGACGGGAATAAAACCCATAATGGTAATCATCCTTGATCACATAAATATCCCTGAAATAGTTGAGTTGGAATTTTTCCAGTCCAAAAGTGAGTTGTACAGAAGCTGCACTGATCAAAATGGGCATTTCAGCGCTTTCACTTACTTCTATATAATGGAATTTTTTAGCCTTGTGGAACAGGTAGGTGCGAAACAGAAATTTGTGTTGTTCTTCCAGGCTCAACCTGTTATAATAACGTATATAACGGGAAACAATAGCGTGGTAAAATGTTTCTTGTGTGAGGAAGGTCTTGTACTGACGTTTAACTAACAGGCGGTTGATCCATTCACTCACCGGATTCTGGAGAATGAGGATGCTTGAAACCGCCAGGAAAATGATCAAAATTTCCATAAGGGTCCATTTTTTCTTTTTGTGAATAGGTACGCGAGCCACGGATTGGTTTCACAAAGTTTGGATTAGAAAAAACGGTCTTTCGGGAGATGGAAGTTATATGATCAATTGGGGGCAATTCGTAAGCGGGCACTTAAACCCGGGAACAAAGTATAAACAATAGTTCATAAATGAAAGCCTTGGCTAATATATTTCTACGCTGATTATAATACCCTGAATTTAAACATTTTCCACCGGACTAAGAAGTATATTAGGGATCAGTGTATCCTGATTCAGCACCAAACACATAGCTGCATATAACTCAGGCAATTGTATTTTGAAAGAGGTAGGACGCTCAAAAAAATTCTCGACACATACTGCCCAGAACTCCTCGTACCGGCTGGCAGCATAACGACCCAGGAAACCGCCGGACGCATCAGATTGCATATTTTCAAATACAACACGGCCGGTCGCTGAAAAACGGATGAACCTGTTGTGGAAACCATCATCACGCCCATCCTCCACATTGAAATTCACATAGGCCAGCGCATGTGCCATCTCGTGAAGGCCTACATTATCGCCATCCATATAATTGTCGTACCCCTTGAGAAAATTGGCCCATGACAGGTAAATGCCTTCAGAAGTCACATGCCCCTGAAAAGGCACACTGTTGAAACCAAAGTGATAATCATGGTGCATCACATAGATCTTCTCAAAATGGTCCATCAGGTAATGCTCCAGGCCAAACGTGAGTTGTACGGCAGTTGCACTGATCAATAAGGGCATTCTTTCCTCAGGTTCTATTTCAACATATTCAAATTGCTTGGTAGTCATAAATATCACCGTTCGGCGTACAAACCTTTCCTGCTGTACAGGTGGCAGGCTACGGTAATAAGGCAGGTATTGCTGCAGTATGGCATGGTAATCGGGCTGGCGGTCATCAAAAACGGCCTTTGCCTTATGCGAATAAAAAAGCAAGCGTAAGCGCCGGATAATGCGGGGAAAAACCAACATGATCAGCAGCACCCCGATCATGATGGCAAAAAACCAGTTTCCAAACCGGTGGGCAATACGCTCCTGCTCTGCGATCTGTACCTGTACAGACTTGAGGTGGCTGGAAATTAAAGCCTGAGAAGAATCCTTCAATGGCAGGTACACGGTGTCTCCATTAGGACCAAGGAATATATAGGTTGAATCCTGCGGCATGAGCTGTGAAAATAATCATTTCCGGTCTCCCCTGTCAGCAGCGGTAGGATGCCTGTTTTCTGTTACCTTTGCCGCTCACTGGTCAAAATGGACCATTTTGAATTTGAATACTGAATATTAACTGTTTATGGTTCCCTGGCTGAACATATCAGCTTCATTGGCAGGTATTGTAAACAACGCTTTGTTTTCATTATTCATTGTAAACAGCTAAACATAAAATAAACAATAGGCATGTACAGAACGCATACCTGTGGCGAACTACGGTTAGCACAGGCCGGCCAGGAAATAACCCTCGCCGGTTGGATACAGACGGTTAGGAAATTCGGCAGCATCACTTTTGCTGATCTGCGCGACCGGTACGGCATCACCCAATTGTTATTCGGAGAAGAGCTGAATGGCCAGCTGGACCAACAACCACTGGGTCGTGAATTTGTGATCCAGGTGAAAGGATTGGTAGCCGAACGTAGTAATAAGAACGCCAACCTGGCTACCGGAGATATTGAGATCAAGGTAAAAGCCTTTACGATTCTCAATAAATCAGTAACACCACCATTTACCATACAGGATGATACCGACGGAGGTGATGACCTGCGCATGAGATTCCGGTACCTCGACCTGCGTCGCAATGCCGTTAAAAGGAACCTGGAGCTGCGCTATTCAGTAAACCGCGCCGCCAGGAACTACTTGCATGAGCAGCAATTCATGGATGTGGAAACGCCTTTTCTCATCAAGAGTACGCCGGAAGGAGCACGCGATTTTGTGGTGCCCTCCCGTATGAACCCCGGCCAGTTCTATGCACTGCCCCAATCACCACAAACCTTTAAACAATTGTTGATGGTGAGCGGCTATGACCGTTATTACCAGGTGGTAAAGTGTTTCCGTGATGAGGACCTTCGTGCAGACCGCCAGCCGGAGTTTACCCAGATTGACTGCGAAATGAGCTTCGTAGAGCAGGAAGATATCCTCAACATGTTTGAAGGAATGATCAAACATATCTTCAAAGCAGTAAAAGGTATTGACTATACCGATAAGGTAGAACGCATGAGCTGGGAAGAAGCCATGTGGCAATATGGTAATGATAAACCGGATATCCGCTTTGGCATGTCCCTGCTCAATATCAAATCAGCTTTCTCAGAAGAGTATGCGTTATTGGCAAAGAAAGACCTGATCGCAGGCACCGAATTCAAAGTGTTTAACGATGCTGAAACGGTGGTAGCCATTGCAGTTCCCGGCTGTGCGGAATATACCCGTAAGCAAACAGATGAGCTTACAGAATGGGTAAAACGGCCCCAGATCGGTATGCAGGGACTGGTGTTCATCAAATGTAATGCGGATGGTACTTATAAGAGCAGTGTAGATAAATTCTTTACGGAAGATAAACTGAAAGCCATAGCCGATGCTGCGGGCGCCAAAGCCGGCGACCTGGTATTGATATTGGCTGGCCTGGAAGAAAGAACACGCAAAGCCATCAGTGAGCTGCGCCTGGAAATGGGTGAAAGACTGGGACTGCGTAAGAAAGATGAATTCAGGCTGTTGTGGGTATTGGACTTCCCGCTGTTTGAATACAGTGAGGAAGACAACCGCTGGGTGGCACGCCACCATCCGTTCACAGCGCCCAAGCCCGACCAGATACAGGTGATGATCAACAATAACCCGCTTATTGAAAATCCAGCGGAGTACCTGAAGCATCCTTATGCCAATATCAAGGCCAATGCTTATGATATGGTATTGAACGGTAATGAGATCGGTGGTGGTTCTATCCGTATTTTCCAGCGCGATCTGCAGGAGAAGATGTTTGCCGCACTGGGTATGAGTAAAGAAGAAGCCTTGCACAAGTTTGGTTTCCTGCTCGGCGCCTTTGAATATGGCGCTCCTCCCCACGGTGGTATTGCATTCGGTTTTGACCGCCTTTGTGCGATCCTGGGTGGCAGTGAAAGCATCCGCGACTTTATCGCATTCCCCAAGAACAACAGTGGCCGGGATGTGATG
The DNA here is from genome assembly GCA_966211765.1 of uncultured Paraflavitalea sp. Classification (GTDB taxonomy): domain Bacteria; phylum Bacteroidota; class Bacteroidia; order Chitinophagales; family Chitinophagaceae; genus Paraflavitalea. The sequence continues at coordinate 48,597 of CBIHOV010000040.1, read as the reverse complement.
CTGGATGCACCTGCAACAATTGACAATAAACAACTCGACGAATTACAGATCAAACTGAATCCTAAAGCCTGATCAAAGGCGGAGGGGTGGGACTGGGTACAAGTTGCAGTTACTGTAGCTTGTACCTTTTGTTTTTACACTAAAAAAAGGAAGAGTAAATAGTATCTATACTTAATCGATTAGTTTGTTACGCATACCATACATAATGAGGCCGGCGATAGTCTTAGCTCCAACCTTGGACTTCATATTCTGCCGGATGGTTTCTACTGTGCGTGGACTTAAAAAGATCTCCTTGGATATTTCTTCCGTGGTTTTGTCTTCGGCCAGCAGTTTCAAAATGCGGATCTCCTTGTCGGAAAACTTAACGGGATTGGGATAGAACTGGCGTACCTGTTTCTTGGTCTGGAGCTTCGACAGTACCGCTTTGTTGACCAGGTCATTAAAATAGAAATCATCGTTCATGCAGGTAAGAATCGCCTGGTAGATCTCGTCGGGATCGGAAGTTTTGGTGAGATAGGCGTTGGCGCCCATTTCCATCATTTTGGTGATCATTTCCTGGTCATCATACATGGTGAGGACAATGATCTTCACATCGCTGTATTCCTTCCGGAGGATCCCAATGGCATTTACCCCGTCTACTTCCGGCATGCGAATGTCCATCAGCAGTACATCGGGTTTTTTGAGTTGCATTTTATGCATGAGGTCTTTGCCATCCTCGGCTTCCCAGAGGATTTTTAGGTAATCCTTACCTTTCAGAGCCATTCTAATACCATCACGGAAGATTTTGTGGTCATCCGCGAGTGAAACTTTAATTACCAGTTCAGCACTCATAGTTGTAGGCGGGTTTGGCTTATTAACGGGTTATCAGGCTACATTATATCCAGGTTTTGGTACGGTACTATAATTGCCAGGGGGTATTCCGCTACAAACTCACAAGGCTTCCCTGTGCAGGCAATTTCGTATAAAAAAACTACCTGAGCTGCACAACAATAGTTAGTTGATTATTATCAATCGGAGTTTTTCGAACTGGGATATTGAATTTCTACGTCCGACCGTGTAATTACTGAACGTATAAAAATGAGCAAAAGTGCGCTTGACCCTTATAATGTATCCGGTTATTTTTGTTTTGAAGTTGATTGATTGATGGATAGGCAACCTCTCACATCCAATGTCCTGAGTTACCGTCCAGAAATAATTTCCATTTATCTTATGAAAACCACCGTCAAATCCAATATCAGTCAACTTCTTCCTCTTCTTGTTTGTTGATGCTGCCTTAATCGCAATTGTTGAGCGTATCCTTCCTTAGGTTCTGAGCCACTGAAAATAGTCATCTTTCCGGAAAATGCTGTTCAAAAGCCGGGAAGCAAAAAACAGCACAATATTTGTAGCATATCCTGACCAGGCAGTCCCGTTTTTAAAATCCATCATTCAACTAAGGGTTCCCACTTATCCACATTTCAACTCGAATTGTTAATAATCACGCTTGCTCTAGTAACTCTACCTACCTAATTTGCGTCTTATACGTTAGTAAAAATACTAGATATATTTCGCGCTTTTACCCATTTTTGCCTCGTACAGTTACGCTCTAAATCCTCGCAAATCCACTACCCTATTGAATTGCAGGCAATTTAAAGCATTTTAGGCATGAATACTACCCGTTGTCTACCTTTTTTTTTTGGAGGTTTTTTGGTGCTCCAAACTACTATTCTAAACCTCTAAAAACTTACTACTATGATCCAAAATGAACTCGTTACCAAGCGCCCCACGGCGGCAATTGGTGAGGAAATTGGTTACGAACTGGGCACTGAATTCATCTCTAACTTCCGGAATGCCAACCCAAATGCACAACTTTCTTATGTGATTGGCAAAAACATCATCGAGCAGATCCTGGCTCAACCCGGCTGCGAAGGCATCCACTTTTACAATGCTATCAACGAGCATGGTAAAAAGACGCTGGTTTACGTAGGTATCGACAAAGACGGCAAGAACATTTTCGAATACACAGCCGTAAATAACGAAGGTAATATTACGAACGAAGCTGGTACTGTAGGCGACAGAACAGACGGCGACGGCGAATCATGGTGGAAATGGATCTTCGGCTGGTAAAAAACTCTTTTTCCTGATTACTTGACTATTAAGCAAATGCCTTTTATATTTGAGAAACTTTAAAAGGCCTTGTTACTTAAAATATTAAGTGGATTTTCGGGAATTCTACCCATAGTTTTTTTTCTTCTGTTCTTAAAAAGGAATAATGAGAAAAAACTATGGGTAATTTTTATATACGTAGTACTGTCCTTTATTACCGATAATGCAATCATTTCTTTTCCGAAAGACTCACAGGTAAAATTCTATTTCTTTAGTTTTTTTACGGTAGTAGAATACACCGTGTTTTCCATATTCCTTTACCTCAATTTTAAGTCGGTAAAAATAAAACGACTTATCCTCGGTACACTTCCAATCTTTTATATCATAGTGTCCTATTACATCATCAATAAGAACGAATCGAACTATTTTGACGCTATCCCGGCTTCCCTTGAATCAATACTGATTATTATTTTCTCTGTGTGTTTCTTTTTTGAACAGATCAAGGATATGGAAGTATCATTTATTTATTCTTCCAAAAGCTTCTGGATCATTGTAGCTATCCTCGTTTACATGTCAGCGACCTTCTTTTTGTTCGTATCAGCCGAATTCGTTTCACAGGAGGAAAGGCGTTCCTATTGGTTTATCAATTCGATCTCTAACTTAATTAAACATATATTATTAACTGTTGCATTTATAATTCCAAATTATAAGCCACGTCCTTTAAATGAGCGACCTTATGATGACGGATTATTTGATTTTGAAGAACCAGCCCACTAAACCTAAAAATAACCCAGCCCGATCAGGCACCACCCATGTTCTTTTTGCAAATCAATAACCCCGACAGCCCAGTATCCCTGGTACTTTTTTTTGGTACAGTGGGCATGCTGGCACTTACCATCGGGCTTATTGTATTCATCATATTCCACCAAAGAAAGGTTATCCGCTACCAGATGCGCCTGCAAAGACTGGAGCAGGAACAGCAAAAAATGTTGCTGAATGCCTCCATCCGCCTCCAGGAAGAAGAACGCCAGCGCATTGCCGCCGACCTGCACGATGATGCAGGCCCCTTATTGGCTACAGCCCGCCTGTACCTGAATGAAAACCTGGTAAACCTCGACAAGACTACACAGCTGCAGAGCATTTACAATGCCAAACAGATCATTGATGATACTATACAGCTGATCCGCAATATATCGCACAGCCTGATGCCCCCAACCTTAAAGAACTTCGGTCTCGAATCGGCTGTTAATGACCTTTTCCAGAAGATCAGCGGCTCAGGCAGCATGAATGCCAGCTGCCGCTTCCATGATTACCGCGAACGCCTCCATCCCGATCAGGAATTGATCATTTTCCGCGTTATACAGGAGTTGGTAAACAACATTCTCAAACACAGCAACGCCAGCTTCATCCACCTTACCCAAAACCTGGGAGGCAACAAATTGTATATCCGGTTGCACCATGATGGCCGCGGTATCACTCAGAATGACTTTGAGAAACTCAATAAAAGTAATGTGGGACTGGGATTAAAGAATATTCAAAGCCGTTTGAAGCTATTGCAGGGCCGTATATTCTTTGAAAAGGATATGTCGCAGACCTACTACAAGGTGACGATTGAAATACCAAAGCTGGAGGAAGAACCGGCAGGCGAATAGATATACTATTTACAACCGATAATAATCAGACGCTGAAGCATTAAAACTAATTACATTTGTGTTTCGTTATCAGCGGGTATTGAAAAGAATTGACAATCAATACTGTCTCCCGGATTTAAGGAAGGTGGGGAGTAGTGATAACGGACAATTTTCAGTAAATTGAGCTGCCAATATCATAAAAACAATGGGACCGATCAAAGTTGCTATCGCTGATGACCACAAAATTTTCCGGAAGGGTGTTATCCTGTCTTTACGGCCCTATACCAATATCAAATTTGTTTTTGAAGCAGAAAATGGACAGGAGCTTTTAGATACACTCCCTTCAGCACCGGAACAACCCGACGTGATCCTGATGGACCTTCGCATGCCCCAGAAAGATGGCATTGAAACAACCAAAGTAGTTGCCAAACAATACCCCCAGATCCATGTAATAGCGCTTACCATGTATGAGGATGAGCGTTTTGTAAGCCATATGATGGAAATTGGCGCCAATGGCTATCTCCTGAAAAGCGCCGACCCCGCCGAGATCAAGAAAGCCATCATGGAAGTCATGAGCAAAGGCTACTACCTTAATAACTTCGTAAACAGGATATTACTCAAGAAATCACATGCCCGGCAGAAAGTGGTACCTACCCTGAACAGTGAGATCACCCTCAGCGACCGGGAAAGGGATGTGATCAAGTATATCTGCATGGAATTTACCGCTCAAGAAATTGCCCAAAAACTGGAAGTAAGTCCACGTACCGTGGAAGCCATTAAAGACAGGCTGATGGAACGCTTTGGGGCAAAAAATACAGCCGGACTGGTTTTCTTTGCGGTAAAAAACAACTTAATTGACTAATTTTATCCTCCACTGCTGGCATATATCAAACTACTGATCGTTTAGCCCACTGATATATACAGCTAAGAAATCTCAATAACTCATCTGTTACTTAACCGGGGTAGTTTTCTTTCTATGGAAAACCGGTTTCCGAACCTATCACAATGGTAAAAACCGGTATTGGCATACCTGAGGTACTTTCCTTACTGGCAATCTTATTGCCTGTTGTTCCTATTTTGATCATCTTCATCCGGCGCACCTGGCAGCAGGACATTATGATCTTCCTGGGTACCATCTGCCTGCTTGCCTTTCTGCAACACCTGATGGTATACATTCCCAAACTGGTTCCCGTCAATACCACTTTCATCAACAGCATCTTTGGCCTTGGCGAGTTTGTCTTGCTGTTGTACCTGTTCAGGCTGGTCATAGAACCTGTATGGCTAAGGGAAATGATCTATACGGTATTGATTGCCTTTACCTCAGTGGCCATTACCATCTTTTCACTACGGGGAACAGAAACCCATGCCGCCGGGCTGGCCATGACAGCAGCTTTCATCCTGCTGCTGATAGCAGTAGCCGCTCTATTGCAACTGATCAGGGATAAGCAATTGTTTATTTTCCAGTCGCCGATGTTCTGGATAGCGGGAGGTAATATCTGCTACTTTAGCATGTTCCTGCTCACCGGCCTGGTGGGGGGAGAGGGAAAAGCAACATCCGCTTTACAACAGGAGAAAATGATCCTCCTCTCTGTGATCAATGATATCCGTTTTGTCTTTTTTATAGTGGCAGCCTATAGTGCCCGGCCAAAAAGTGATTCCGTGGAAGAACCATTCAGGTAAACCAACAAAGGGGATAGCTTCTTAGATCTTTATCTCCGGAATATCACCTTCTACAATTAGCTTTCCCAGGGTTTTGGCCTTTATTTCTTCCACAGTAACACCTGGTGCTCTTTCGATCAGTTTGAACCCACCTTCCGGCAATACGTCCATCACCGCCAGGTCTGATACAATACGTTTCACACAACGTACACCAGTGAGCGGTAAAGTACAGGCAGGCAGCACTTTTGATTCACCTTTGGGATTGGTGTGCATCATCGCTACAATGATATTCTTGGCACTGGCTACCAGATCCATGGCCCCGCCCATGCCTTTTACCATTTTGCCCGGTATTTTCCAATTGGCGATATCCCCTTGCTCCGACACTTCCATGGCGCCCAATACAGTTAGGTCTACCTTACCGGCACGGATCATACCGAAGCTTTCTGCACTGTCAAAGAATACGCCACCAGGCAATACAGTAACTGTTTCCTTACCGGCATTGATCAGATCGGCATCTATCGCTTCCGCTACCGGGTAAGGCCCCATGCCCAACATGCCATTCTCCGATTGCATCATAATAGAGATGCCCCCAGGAATGAAATTGGATACCAGGGTAGGAATGCCGATACCAAGATTGACATACATCCCATCACGCAACTCCTGCGCAATACGTTTGGCAATACCGAATTTGTCCAATGCCATAGTATATAATTTTCTGTTAGTTGTTATCGTGAACGAGCAGTTCTATTATCTTCTCAGTATTAAAAGCCAATACCTAAAACCTTGCCTTCATCAGCTCATCTGAACCGTTCTTCTTTCTATCCGCTTCTCATAGTCCTTTCCTTCGAAGATCCGGTGTACATAGATGCCGGCTACATGAATATGGTCCGGGTCAAGCTCTCCGGGCGCTACCAGGTGCTCTACTTCTGCAATGGTAATGGTGCCAGCCTTGGCCATAGAGGTAGAAAAATTGCGGGTGGTCTTACGGAATACCAGGTTACCCGAATGATCGCCTTTCCATGCTTTCACAATGGCAAAATCAGCGTGCAGCGCCTGTTCCATCAGGTACATTTTCCCGTTGAATTCACGTACTTCTTTGCCATTGGCGATCTCTGTGCCGTAACCGGCCGGTGTAAAAAAGGCGGGGATGCCCATACCGGCCATTTGTATGCGGGTAGCCAATGTGCCCTGGGGTATGAGGTCTACTTCAAGCTCACCACTCAGTAATTGGCGTTCAAATTCTGCATTCTCTCCTACATAGGAGCTCATCATTTTCCTGATCTGCCGGGTCTTCAACAACAGGCCAAGCCCAAAATCATCTACCCCTGCATTATTGGAAATACAGGTCAGGTCTTTGATGCCTTTGTGCACCAGGGCGGCAATACAGTTTTCGGGAATACCGCATAGTCCAAAGCCACCGAGCATAATGGTGGCGCTATCGGGAATATCATGAATGGCAGCATCAGCGTTAGCAACAACTTTATTCATAAAGTGTATGATTCATCATTTACGATCCTGTTGTACGGCGAGGCAAATGGGTATCTTACTACACAATCACATCATTTGGTCATATCTGGATTAGTATAGACATCGGCTCTCCGGCGATTGGCGCGGGCAGCCATGGTATCAAAGAGTACCTTATTGATATCGGGGCGACTAAGATAAAACTGAAAACTGTGAATAAACTCCTCCCGGGTGATCTTATGCACCTGAAACACCTTTTCGTACAGCTTCAGATTTTCTGTTTTGATATCCTTTTTGGCAACAGAATCCCGCTCCAGGAATTGAGTAGAAAAGCGGTCGGCCTGTACCATATCCCACATTACTTTTTCCATCTCTTCACGGGGCAACACATCATTGGGTATCTTATCCTTATTCGTGCAGGCAATTAACACCAGCATCAGCAGGCTGCCCAGGAACACAAACTTCTTAAAGGCTTTACCCTTTTCCCCCAACGATTCTGAATGCAGAATGCTGGATGCTGTATGCTGCCTCTTTCCCATCATTTTAACTCCTGTTTGTACGTATTGGCGTTTGTGATATCAACTTTCATGAGGATTTCGCGGGCCTTTTGTCTTTCTTCCGGTGTTCCCCGTTTAAAAACACGTGTCAACTCATTGCTCTTGCCCTGGAAGAAGAACGGAATGATCATCGTATTGGAGATATCCGTATTGAGCGTGTTGATGATATTCAGTGTATTGAGGACCGCATTGCGACCTTCCTTTTCATTTTCATACATCGCATCCATACCCAGCCGGTAATAACTGTAAATGGCGTCATGCATGAGTGTATACCGGTTATTGGTAAGGTTTTCCATCAGCCAATAGCGGTTTCGCAGTCCATCAAATGCTTTCCAGCCAGCGATATCCCTGTTCTCAGGTGCATTGTTCACAATGGCCTGTGCTTTTTGAAAATAAGGGTCGCCGCCACGCAATGCAAAAGAATCAAAATCAAGACCCAGTATTACATATACATAATACGCTAACGTAGCAGTAAGGTTGGATACCAGGGGGTCTGATCCCGAAACACGGTTTTCATTAAACTCCACCGGCTGGTATTCGACGTATTTGAAGTTAAACGACTCGTCCTGGAAGTTGATCAGGGGCGACTCATAACTGGTATTGAATACCGGCCTGGCCGCCTGTACCGTGATGGAGGCCTGGTACACATTTCCCGGCAGCGCCGCCCGGATAACGATCAGGAAATGGCAAACGATCTTTTCGTTGGTCTGAAAAGTTTCATTGGTCCATTTACGATTGTTGAGGAAGGTATTGAGGGAGTTCTGTAAGGTCGAGAATATCTTTTTATCGGTTTGGGAACTAACCTGGCTGGCATTGATACTAATGCGGGCCTGCAATTCCTGGGCAGCTGCAGTGAACTGCAGTCCGGAGATCATTAAAACCAGTAAAAAAAGTTTATTGCGCATACAACATGTTTACAATTCTATCAACGATATCGTGAGCCACTTGTTGTTTGGGTTTTCGGTCATACGGAATTTCATGACCGCTGCGTTCAAAAATAGTGATCTTATTGGTATCATAGCCAAAGCCCGCCCCTTCGTCATTCAGCGAGTTCAGGATGATCATATCAGCATTTTTGCCAGTTAGTTTTTCCCGGGCAAATTCCTTTTCATTGTTGGTTTCCAGGGCAAAACCTACCAGTAATTGCCCCTTGCGTTTTTCCTGTCCAAGGGCTTTCAGGATATCCCTGGTCTTGGTCAGTTCTACAGTGAGCGTTCCGGCCGTCTTTTTGATCTTTTCCGGATTGGTGACGGTGGGTGTAAAATCTGCCACCGCAGCCGACATAACCGCTATATCTGTTTGGGCAAATGCTGATATACAGGCCTGGTACATCTGGTCGGCCGTTTGCACTTTCAGCACTTTGATACCCGATACTGCTGTAGTAACGGAAGACGGGCCCAGCACCAGTTGCACCTGGGCGCCCCTGCGGGCAAGTTCTTCGGCAATGGCCAGTCCCATTTTCCCAGAGGAATGATTGCCTATAAAACGAACAGGATCAATAGGTTCATAAGTAGGTCCGGCCGTTACCAATGCCTTTTTACCGGCCAGGTCCTGCTTCAAAAAAAAATGCTCCTGTATGAATTGTACAATCCCTTCCGGTTCGGCCATCCGCCCATCTCCGTACAGGCCACTGGCCAGTTCACCCCTTTCTACCGGTATCACTTTATTACCAAAAGACACCAGCTTTTGCAAATTGGCCTGCGTGGTTGGATGGTGCCACATGTCCTCATCCATAGCTGGGGCTACCACTATCGGGCAGGTAGCTGATAAATAAGTAGCCAGTAGCATATTATCACATAAGCCATGCGCCATTTTGGCCAGGGTATTACAACTCAGGGGAGCGATGATCATGATATCGGCCCAGCGGCCCAATTGCACATGATTGGACCAGGATTCATTATTGGCCAGGTCTATTACTACAGGGTTCCTGGAGAGCGTGGAGAGCGTTAAAGGAGAAACAAAATCACGGGCAGCAGGTGTCATTACTATTTTCACTTCGGCGCCGGCCTTTACCAGCAGCCTGGTGAGCAGGATGGATTTGTAGGCGGCAATGCTTCCCGTAATGGCCAGCAAGATCTTTTTGTCCTGGAACATGGTTAAAAGTTTCTGGTTTCTTTTACCGATATCGGTTTCTCAGTCAGACCAAAACTACTACTTAATTGCTGTCTGTGCTCACTTGTGGCCGGCCAGTTCGTTCAAAACAAAAAGCGACAGGATAACCCCATCGCTTACTATTTTTACCTGGCTATCTGATTAGCTAAACAGGTCATCTTCGTTCTTACGGTAGTAGATCTTGTCGTCCAGGAATTCCTGGGTAGCCAGCAAAGCAGGATTGGGCATACGCTCATAAGCCCTGGATATTTCAATCTGCTCTTTATTCTCGTGGATCTCTTCCAGGCTATCAGTATGGCTTGCAAATTCTTCCAGCTTGTTATGCAACTCCTCTTTCAGCGTAATATTGATCTGGTTGGCGCGTTTGGCAATGATGGCAATGGATTCATACACATTACCGGTTTTGCCCTTGATCACGTTCAGATCTTTGGTTTCCGCTGTGTTAGCGGTGTTAGCGCTGATTTGTCTTCTTAACTTGCTCATTATTTAGTGACTTTACTGATTTCTTTAATATTGTTTCGCGATAAGGTAGTATAACGCTCTACTTCTTTTAATAGTTTGCTTTCCGGGAAACGGTCAACAAAATCATTGCATTCAGTAATTACCTGTTCAAAACGGGCTGGTTTCTTATCATCATAGCTATTAGACGCAAACTGGTAATAGGATTTGATGATCTGGAACTTGTACTCATCACTTCTTTGTGAATCGGGAAAGTCGTTCATCAAACTGGTATAAGCAATGGCCGCTGCCCTGTATTTACCCATGTTGTAATACAACTCTGCACTCAGGTGTTCCTTCGCTTCCAATTTCAGGCGACATTTATCAATGATTTCGGTAGCTTCTTTTATTCTCGTTGAACCAGCATGCGTATTGATGAAAGTCTGCATCAACCCGATGGTCTTCTCCGTATTGGTTTGATCCAGGGGAGTTTTGGGAACCTGCCGGTAATAAGTGTAGGCCCGCATGTACTCCATTTCTTCTGCCCGGGGGCTATTGGGGAATACCTCTACAAACTGTTTAAACAGGTTTTCAGCATTCATCCAATCGCGCAGGTAATAGGCGCAATAGGCGAACTTATAGAAAAGATCTTCAAACTGTGGCTGCCCTTTCAACAGGGGAAACAGCTCTTCATACAGTTGCTTGGCATAATTGTACTTCTTGGCTACGTAATACTTTTCCGCCATCCGCAGTTTGTAATCATAATCATTACTCTTCTGCACTTTGGCAAACTTCGAACAGGATACAATCCCTAAAGCGAAAAATACAATTATCAGCGCTGACTTCATAAAGGTGGGCAAAGTTAAGGTATTACCTGCAAAATAGGAAAGGATTGTATAATGGGCTCAAACCAGTCGTTAAGATAAATATAAAACCCCTCCTTTGAACAAGGAGGGGTTTTTATTATAAAGTTGACAGCAAAAGTATTATCCTCTGCGGCGCAAGTTCGGATGCGGAGCAGGTACGGTGTTCGGACCTTGTTCATTGCTTCCATCACGGAGATCAACCGTAGTGCATTCACCACCGGCTTCACCATATTTGAAGATGAAACGATCTGAGCTAATACCTTCTTTTTCAACCAGGTAAGTGATTACCGCATTTACACGATCCCAGCTTAATTGTTGCTCGGATTTGTTGGTAGAGCAGTAACCTACTACAGCGATCTTACAATCAGGATTGCTCTTGATTTGTTGAGCTGCGCTGGCCAATAATGCTTTTGCATCATTGCTCAATGTCACAGATTTACCCTTGAAAGTTACGCTTGGCAGGCTACCTACGTTACAAGCGGACTTAGCTTGAAGGTTCTTCATTGCTTCACGGAGCTCATCGCAACAAGCTGGAGGAGGACATTTACCAACACCATCAGCATCAACTGGTTGGCACTGAGTAGGTGTGATAAGTTCTTTATCCTTGTAATCAGGAACACCATCACCATCAGTATCACGGCTAACACCATGAGAATCAACTGGTGCACCGGCTGGTGTATTGGGTTCATTATCAAACTGATCGGTAACTCCGTCGCCATCTGCATCATCCAAAACTGGTTTTGGCAGCTTCATGTGACGGGGCTTGTTGATCTCGTTGTAAGCATAATCCAGCGGATTCATCCACCAAAGTGGCTCCACAGATTTGCTGCCACCGATAGCAAAGTTCAAACCAACTGAGAAGAAATTGTACAGATCCATGTCCCTGGTTTGTGCAGTAGCTACACCAGGACCATTTTCCTGCCATTGCTGACCATCCAGCAAGTCAGTCTTGGGAAGAGTAACCTTGTCTTCAATACCCAGGCTGATTGTTTTGCTGAGTTTGAATTGCATACCGAGACCAAAATTCAGGTTAGGACGGAAAGGCTCACCAAACAGCTTTGCCTGACCATTATCTTCCTGGGCTTCAGTTTCGTACTTGCCGTCCATGGCATCTTTCAGGTCTTTGCGGATATCCTTACGGTCCTTATAGGCAAACTGATTGCCGCCGTATTTTGCAATAACCGCTGCAAACTCGGTGAGATACGGAGCGCCGCTGCTATTCAGGGCATCTACTTTCGCATCAAAGATGGTTCCACCAATACCGGCAAACGCATATACGTTAAACCCTGTTTTAGCACGATGGAAGCGGATGTTATTCAAAGTGAATACAGCCTGCAGACTCGCATCGTAGATATTCGTTTTGTAATTGTAGAATACCCTTGATCCTGACGCAGTGTATGGCGCCCAGGCTGGGTTCTTTGAATACTGACTGGAAGGCTGGAAATTAAGGCCTTTCGTGTTCAGGTAGTTGAAATCACCACGTAAAGAGAAAACATAACCCAGTGCTTTACGAACATGTAAACCTGCGCCCCAACCAAACCTGGAACGTACGTCACCGATTACATTACCAAGGCCGCCCTTGATACCAATTTCCCAACGATTCCTGGGTTTAGCAGGAAAGGGATAATTGTTTGCCATAAATTCACTGTGCTGAGGTAGTCTTTTTGATGGTATTACAGAGGAATCCTGTACATCGTAGCTGCCGCCTATTTGGGCAAACGAGCCAGACGCGAGCAGGCATAGTAAGCCAAACAGACCTGTGTACTTTTTGCTTGCCATAACTAAAGTTTATGTGAAGGATTAAGAAAACCAATGTCCAAATTAGTCACAAAAATATTAATTGAAAACTAAATACCAAATTTTTTTAACCAACCTCACCTGTATTATCTTGCTGTCAATCATTCAATAAGGCTTCTATATGTACGGCCAATTTACTCTCCGACTTACGAAGTAAAATAGTAATTTGCCGTTCCTTTTCGAATAAATGAAATTATCACAGGCTATACTACGCGATGAATTAGCTGAATTTGAGAAACAATTCCGGGAAGCCGTTAAAAGCCAGACGCCCTTACTGGACCGTATTATGCGGTTCATTGTAAACCGCAAAGGCAAACAGCTTAGGCCCATGTTTGTACTACTTTCCGCCAAGTTATGTGGCCCTGTCACAGCTTCCTCTTACCGGGCAGCTTCTCTGGTTGAACTCCTCCACACCGCTACCCTTGTACACGACGATGTGGTCGATGAATCACTGGAACGCAGGGGCTTTTTTTCCACCTATGCCCTCTGGAAAACCAAGATTTCCGTGCTCGTTGGCGATTATCTTCTGGCAAAAGGGATGCTCCTGTCGCTCGACCATGCAGACTTTAGGATCCTCCAGATACTCTCCGACGCGATCCGGCGTATGAGTGAAGGAGAACTGCTGCAACTGGAAAAATCCCGGACACTCAACCTCAAAGAAGACATCTATTTTGAGATCATAACCGGCAAAACCGCCTCCCTCCTCGCTTCAGCCTGCGCCGCTGGTGCCTGGTCGGTCACTCAAAATGAGACCATAACTGAAAAAATGCGCCTTTTCGGCGAAAAAGTGGGGATAGCTTTCCAGATCAAAGACGATTTATTCGACTATGGCAGCGACTCCATCGGGAAACCAACCGGCAATGACATCAAGGAAAAAAAGCTCACCCTGCCACTGATCTATACTCTTAACAATTCTGATGCCACTACCCGTCGCAGACTTATTTACATTATCAAAAACCACAATAAGGATGCCGGGAAGGTTCAGGAGGTTATCGCAACCGTAAAACAGGCCGGGGGCATCGAATACACTGAACAAAAGATGTTTGCCTATCGTGACGAGGCTTTGAGTATATTACAGGAATTTAATAACCCGGAAGTGCAGCAGGGCCTGGAAGAACTGGTTCGGTTTACCACAGACAGAAAATATTGACGATTGGATCCGAAGTTGTCGTCCGGTAAAGCTGCCAGTAAAGCAATCCGGATCGCAACAACTTCCTTATCACCACTTGTACCGCATTGCGGCAACAACACTTTAGCTAATTGAAACCATGCAGAAACGATGGAATATACTGGCAGCAGATGAAGGCAAAGTAACAGCATTATACGAATCCCTGAAAATACATCCAGCTTTGTGTAAAGTGCTGGTACAGCGTGGAATAAGCGACTTTACCATCGCCAAACAATATTTCCGCCCCCAACTTTCAGACCTTTTTGATCCCTGGCTCATGAAAGACATGGAAAAGGCAGTAGCCCGCATCCTGGCCGCCTTTGATCAAAAAGAAAAAATACTGGTTTTCGGAGATTATGATGTAGACGGCATCACCTCCGTTTCCTGCATGTTCAGCTTCCTGAAAAAGCACTACGAGCTCGAAAAATTAGACTTTTATATCCCCCACCGCTACCGCGAAGGGTATGGCATTTCCAAACAGGGTATTGATTTCGCCGCAGAGAATGGGTTTACCCTCATCATTTCCCTCGACTGTGGCATCAAATCGGTCGACCTTATCGCTTACGCAAAACAGCTGGGAATTGATTTTGTGGTGTGTGATCACCACACCCCAGATGCAGTACTACCCCCGGCAGTAGCCATCCTCAATCCCAAACAATCGGATTGCCCCTACCCCTATAAAGAACTTTGTGGCTGTGGAGTAGGCTTTAAGCTGATCTCCGCCCTCACCCAGCGCTTGGGCCTCCCGGCAGCCGAAGCAGAGGAATACCTTGACCTGGTAGCTACCGCCATTGCTGCCGACATTGTGCCCATGACCGGTGAGAACCGCATTCTTGCCTTTTTCGGGTTAAAGAAGGCCAATGAGCGGCCCAATTACGGCATCAGCGCCCTTAAGCTACTCAGCAAACTGGAGTCAGCCCTGTTTATCAATAGCCTGGTATTCATGATCGCCCCCCGGGTCAATGCAGCCGGACGAATGGACGATGCCCGCAAAGCAGTACAGATGTTCATTGCTTCCAGCGAGGAAGAAGCCCATCAATATGCCGAAATGCTGCATTCGGACAATACCAACCGCAAAGAAGCAGATAAAAACATCACCGATGAAGCGCTGGCCCTTATTGAAGGAAATACCGAATTCCTGCTGCGCAAATCAACCGTGATCTATCAACCCCATTGGCACAAAGGCGTAGTAGGCATTGTAGCTTCCCGGCTTATTGATCATTATTACCGGCCCACCATTGTACTCACACAATCAGGCGAATATGTAGCGGGCTCCGCCCGCAGCGTAGCCGGTTTCAATGTATACGAAGCTATCCACCAGTGCAAAGATCTCCTGCTGGGCTATGGCGGCCATTTTTATGCGGCCGGCATGACCCTGGAACCAGGCAATGTGGATGCTTTCCGCGCACGCTTTGAAGAAGTAGTAGCCGCTACCATCGACCCCGACCTGCTCATCCCGGAGATCATCATAGATGGGGAGATCCCTTTTAAGGACCTGAAGCCAGCTTTTTACAATATCATACACCAGATGGAACCCTTCGGGCCCGATAACCTGAAGCCGATATGGGTAACCAAAAATGTAATGAACAGCGGTTATTCAAGAGTGGTGAAGGACAATCATATTAAGTTCTCCCTTCGCCAGGACAATATCCTGTTCAACGGCATTGGGTTCAATATGGCCCGCAAATTCCACCTCCTGCAGGAACAAAAGCCACTGGATATCGTTTTCACCCTCGATGAGAACGTGTGGAATGATGAAAAACATTTACAACTGAAAGTAATTGACCTCAGGCTATCCGAAGCCTGATACCCCCGGCCGGTTCACAGCTGATCCAACAAGATTCTTAATGGCATGAAATCATCCCGCTATTAAAGGCATTAAAAAACCGGACGAATAATGTTCGTCCGGTTTTTCTATTATTATAGCGATTCTACCTAATCAACAGTTACTGACCGTTCACTTCTTCTGCCACAGCACTCCCCTTCTTCTCTCCGCCCATCAGTTCCACACTGCGGTTAATGAAGTTGGTAAGGTTACTTCCTTTCAGCAATCCCTGAGATAACAAGGCCAGGTCGGCCAGGTTAAGCACAGTTTTGGCTTGCTTATCCTTATCGCCTTCTGCCAGTACTCCCTGGTAAATAGGGTGATTGCCGTTTACCGTGAGAGTTACTTCATCTGGCATGTTAGCATAAAAAGCGCCCATTGGTCCCTGCATGGCTGCCATATCTTTCATCCGGCGCATGAATTCGGGACGTGTAGCCACCACAGGAGGTGCTTCTGCACTCAATCCCTTCACTTCCACTGTTACGTGCAGGTTGGCGGCTTGTACGTTGAACAGGTCTTTCAGTTTACCTTCATCATCCTTGCTCAGTACAGAGTCAGTATTTTCCTGCTTGTCGATCAGGTTTTCGGCAATATCCGCATCTACCCGATTGAAATGTACATCGCTCCATTTCTGCTCCATCTGGTTCAGGAAGGCTGCATCTACCATGGTATCCAATTTCACCACCACATAACCCTTGCCTTCGGCTGTTTTAATGAAAGCATCCTGTTGTACAGGGTCGGTCGTGTACAGGATCACCAGCTTGCCATCCTTATTCTTTTGCAAAGTTTCTGTAGCCAGGCGCAGTTCATCCAGTGTATAGAATTTCTTATCGCCGGCATTGGAATTAGCTGTTTCAAAAATGTGAAACTTATTGGCTTTTTCCTGGAACTTGTCATCCGTCATCATCCCATACTTCACAAACAATCCCAGGCTATCCCATTTATCTTCAAAGGAAGCGCGGTCTTTATTAAAGATCTCTTCCAGCTTATCCGCTACCTTTTTGGTAATATGGTTATTGATCTTCTTTACATTCGGATCACCCTGCAGGTAGCTGCGGCTCACGTTGAGCGGAATATCCGGTGAATCGATCACACCATGCAGCAGCATCAGAAATTCCGGCACAATGTCCTTCACTTCATCTGTTACAAATACCTGGTTGCTGTACAACTGGATCTTGTCTTTCTGAATTTCATAGCTCTGCTTGATCTTCGGGAAATACAGGATACCCGTTAAGTTGAACGGATAATCCACATTCACATGGATCCAGAACAACGGCGCCTCATGGTAAGGGTATAATTCTTTATAAAAGTTCTGGTAATCTTCAGGTGTCAGTTCAGAAGGCTTGCGTGTCCAGGCAGGCTGCGTATTGTTGATCTGCGCTGGCACAGGACTATCTTCTTTCTTTTCCTCGCCGGCCTTGGGCTCAAAGAAAATAGGTACCGGCAGGAAGCGGCAAAAACGGCGCAATACCGCTTCAACCCTTTCTGTTTCCAGAAACTCTTTGCTTTCCTCATTGATATAAAGCACGATATCCGTACCACGGTCGGCCTTTTCTGTATCCTCGATGGTATATTCGGGGCTGCCATCGCATTCCCAACGTACCGCAGTAGCACCCTCGCGGAAGCTTTTGGTAAATATCTCTACCTTATCACTCACCATGAAGGCGGAATAAAAGCCAAGACCAAATTTCCCGATGATATTGTTCTCGTTCTGGCCCTTGTATTTTTTTACAAACTCCTCAGCACCACTGAAAGCCACCTGGTTAATGTATTTCTCTACCTCTTCGGCGGTCATCCCTACACCTCTGTCGGAGATTGTGATGGTCTTTTTCTCGGCATCCAGTTTCACATCGATCCTGAGCTCACCCAATTCTCCCTTGGCTTCACCAATGGAAGAAAGTGTTTTTAGCTTTTGGGTGGCATCTACCGCATTACTGATCAGCTCACGAAGGAAAATATCGTGATCGCTGTACAGGAATTTTTTAATGATGGGGAATATATTCTCTGTTTGTACCCGTATCGTTCCTTTTTGCATATACTAAGCAGGTTTTGTTCACAAGCTACCAAAGAAAATGCCAGCCACTCCAAACCGGTAAAAATGTCAGTTTGATTAAGATCAGATTTTGCCAAATTTATTGTACCTTAATACCTGTCACCAGTTCTTTCTTTCCCGCGGTCAATGCTCACCAGCCAGGATTCATTTCCTCCCGCCAACCCTGTCATTGCGTAATCGACACACTGTCCCCGCACTGCCATAGCGGCATTGCAACGATGTTCCAGCGACCTCATAGCGACCTTTCAGCGACCTTATAGCGATATGCCTCCGTAGTTCCTTCATCTTAAGTCTATTGCAACTCCCCATCAACGCCATATTAGGGTCATATACCCCTCAATAAGTACATTTCTACCGGCCCCATCAAAAACAGTTGCCCATCAGGCAGGCCATGTATACCCACTTACCCTCAAAAGGGCACCTGTTGAAAACTTCCGTCTATCCATAACATTGAGTTAATGTTCCCCCATTTATCTTTGGCGGGTACTACCCACCCTCAACACTCCATCCAATCCAGTGAAATACCCTATGGTCCAATCAGTACCCCATCACTGTTAATCAAAAACTATTACATGAAAAAAAGCTACTTGATCATGCTGGCATTCTTATGCCTGGCAGCCAAACCTTTATGGGCACAGGTAAGTATAACCGGCCCCACTTACACCCAAAACTTCGATGGTCTGGCCGCCTCCGGCACCAACAATGGCTGGGCCGACAACCTGACCATTACCGGTTGGTATTCCTCCCGCACCACCTACAATGCCGGCGCTGGCGCCAGCAATTCCGGGTCACTCTACAGCTTTGGTACTGGCACCGATCCCGAAAGAGCCCTGGGCTCCGCAGCATCGGGCAGTACCGGTACGGTATACTATGGTGTTCGCCTGAAAAACTTTTCCCTGCAAAGCATCAGTTCCATCCGGGTAAAATACCGGGGCGAGCAATGGCGCAATGGCGGCAATGCAACTGCACAACCCCTCAGCTTCTCCTGGCTATCCGGCGCCGCGGTTACCAATATCAGCGCACCAGGTTATACGGCCGTACCCTCCTTAACCTTTACCAGCCCCGTCACCGGCGCTGCTGCCGCTGCGCTGGATGGCAATGCCAACTTTACCAACCTCGATTTTACCATTACCGGCCTTTCGGTAGGTTCGGGTCAGGAGATCATGCTTCGCTGGGAAGACATCAACGATGCCGGTAATGATCACGGATTGGCCATCGACAGCCTCGATCTCACTTTTACATTCAGCGTTGATGTGGACCCACCCACCATCACCAGGCTCACGCCCCTGAATCGCTCCGTAGGCGTGCCACAAAGCGGCCTGTTTACCCTCGCATTCTCCGAAAATATTGCCATTGGCCTGGGTAATATCTATGTGCACCTGGCATCGGATAACAGCATCGTACAAACTATCCCGGCAGCAACAGCCACCGTTACAGGCAATGAAGGTTCCTTCCCTGTTAGCGGTCTCCTTCCCCTTACCGATTATTATATCAAAATGGATAGTGGCGTATTTAATGATTTTGCGGCCAATGCATTCCGCGGTATTACGGATAGCACCTACTGGCGTTTCCAAACCCAGGGCCCAGGTGGCAGCTTCAGCTATTCTTTCAACACCTGCGCCAATCCTGGCCTGGATGGAGGATTTACCCAATACAGTTATGAAACCGGCAATGCCCTCGATTCTACCTGGGTATGTTCCGATTTTGGCAGGGGCAGCGGTAAAGCCGTGCAAATGAATGCCGGCCTCACCGCACTGGCCAACCAGGATTGGCTGATATCTCCTGCACTCGATCTTTCCGCTTACAATATTCCCTTGTTGCGCTTTTATAGTCGCACCCGCTTTGAAGGTCCTTCCCTCCAATTAAAAGTATCGACAAACTATACTGGTTCCGGCGATCCCGCCCTCGCTACCTGGACCAGCCTGGCCGGTAAATTTCCCAATGAGAACAGTGATGTATGGACATTGTCTGACAGCATCAATCTTTCGGCTTACAAACAGGCCGGCGTATACCTGGCCTGGGTATATACCTCCACTTCGCTGGAAGGGCCACGCTGGAGTATTGACGATGTCCAGATCTTTAATGCGGCGGCGGCGGCAGTCCCCTATGCCAAAGTATTCAACTATTTTAAGAATCTTGGGATAGCTTCCACCGGTAGTCCCTCTCCCTGGAGAAAGATTGATTATGAAGCAGCCGATATAACCGACAACCTTACGATCAATGCGCCTGCAGGCTTTGAAGTATCAGCAGATGGTATCACTGGCTCCTCTGCCATAGTACTAACACCAGCACAGGCCAATGGCGCCCATGCATTTTACACCCGCCTCGCGCCTCTTGCCAACAATGCAGATTATGCCGGGGTAGTCACATTGGAAGCTACTGGTCTTTCCCGCAGCTTTCCTGTATTTGGAAGTTCACAAACGGGCACCGGCACACTCGATATCATTTGCTGGAACGTGGAATGGTTTGGCGGTTCACAAGGGCCCGCGGACAATGACCTTCAGCAAACCAATGTACAACAGGTACTGCAAAACCTGAGCGCCGATGTATTTGCCCTCGAAGAAGTAGTCGATACCCTGCGCCTGAAAGCAGTGGTAGATAACCTGCCCGGCTATGCTTATAAGATATCTTACTACACATCCTCTGCACCCGACCCCAGCAGCGGCAACTATGCAACCGGGCAAAAACTGGCATTGGTTTACAAAACATCTGTACTGAGCAACGTGACCGCCCGCGGATTGATGCAATCCAGCCCCTCCGCCAGCTCTAACTGGGCCAGTGGGCGTTTTCCTTTCCTGGTCAATGCAGATGCTACCATCAATGGCTCCACCAGAAATATCAACTTCCTTGTACTGCATGGCAAATCGGGCGATGCCCTGAGTGATTACAATGCACGCAAGGCCGGCGCCGATGAATTGAAAGATACCCTCGATGCTCAATTCAGCAACGCCCAGGTGATCATACTTGGCGATTACAATGACGACCTGGATATTTCTATTTCAGCGCCTGCCGGTGGTGGACCTGTTACTTCTTATACCACCATCATCAGCGATTCAACCGATGCAGACAGCTACAAAGCCCTTTCCCTGCCATTGAGCAAAGCAGGACTGAGGAGCACCAAGGCCAATAGTGATGTCATTGACCACATTGTGGTATCCAACGAATTGCAGGCATTGTTCGTAACAGGCTCCACCCAATTGCGGAAGGATGTGGAAGATGTAATACCTGATTATGCCAATACCACTTCCGACCATTATCCTGTAATAGCCCGTTTCGACCTTAGTGCTATACTGCCCGTTAGACTGGCAGGCTTCACAGCAGTAAGGAAAAACGATCAGGCAGAACTGACCTGGAAAACAACGCAGGAAAATAACAGCAAGGAGTTTATTGTAGAAAGAAGCGCTGATGGTGTTCACTTTATAGCCCTCGGAAAAGTAAAGGCAGGCGGTAATACAACCATTACTACCCGTTATACTTTTACAGATGTGCAACCATTGCAGGGAAACAATTATTATCGCCTCAACCAGGTAGACCTCGATGGCCGCGCAGAACTGTCTGCAATAGCGAAAGTTATAATGGACAAAAACTTCTCCCTGAGCTTTGGCCCCAATCCTGTAACCAATACTTTAACCATTAACATTCAAAACAACCCTGCATCGTTGAGCATCCAGCTTACTGACCTGAATGGTCGCTTGCTCCGGCAGCGCAACCTGCCTGCTTCAGTAAGTCAAACTGTTGACTTCAAGGTCAACAACCTTTCCAAAGGCATGTACCTGTTGAAGATCAGCGGAGCTGATGGCACGAGAACAGAGAAGATCATGATCAAATAGCCCCACGCAAATAAAAATGGCCAGTAGCGGATCTCCGTTACTGGCCATTTAATTTCTTATATCGACTCACTATTGACTATACACCTACCTGATCTCAAAATGATAAGTACCAGCAGGCACCTGGTATGCGTTTTTACCCGTCGCATTTTTTCCGGCAGCACGTATCACGCCAGTAACGCCTGTTACCAGCTTTCCATTTTCATACAATTGCTGGCCGTCGGTTATAGGCAGATAAATAGTGGCCGTTGAATTGGCAGGCACCGTTACCGACCAGTTGATCAAACCCGCATGTCTTTTCCAGGTAGCAATGATATTTCCGTAAGGCCCTTCATGTACTGCTTCAAACTGTTCCAGTCCTTCTACGAAATGAGGTTCCAGAATAACATTACTAAAGCCCGGTTTTTTTTCATCAGGTTTGATGCCGCCAAGCCCTTTGTACATCCAGCCTCCAATTTCTCCAAACATGATATGATTGCGCGACAAATCAGATTTCGCATTGATATCCCAATTCTCATACAAGGTTGTAGCGCCATTCACAATCCACCAGCCCCAGGAGGGATATGTTTCCTGTGCAGCCAGTTTATAAGCAACATTCGCATAGCCATTTTCACTCAGTGCATTGAGGATCGCTTTCGTTCCCAGTAAGCCTACATCCAGGTGAAAATTATCCTGCTCCACCCGTTTGGCCAGGCTCTCTGCTACTTTACTTTTATACTCAACCGGCACCAGTCCCCAATACAAAGCCACACTCAGCTCTGTCTGCAATCCTGATCCATAGCTGGACTTTTCTTTATTGAAGTATTTTTCATTAAAAGCATCCTTTATTTTGACTGCCAGTGCACTGTATTTTTTATGATCCCCTTCCTTGCCCAATAGCTTAGCTGCTTTTGCCAGGATAGTAGCATCGGCAAAATAATAGGCGGTAGAAGTTAATTCCACCGGGCTCTTAGACTTCACCGGCACCCAATCGCCCAGGCCCCAGGTAGTGAGCCCCGAAGGATATTGTTCATTGATATGATCAACATACAATTTGATATTGTCATAACAATCGGCCAGCAGTTTTTTATCACCATAAAACAGGTAAATATTCCAGGGGATAATGGCAATCGTGCTGGTCCAGTCGGGGCCATTGCCCCATTCATAACCCCAGCCACCTGTGGGAATAATAGAAGGCAATACCCCATTGGGTTGTTGCTCATCCCGATGATCGGCCAGCCATTTTTCATACACTGTAATCCCATCAAATCCGTACAAGCCGGTTTCTATGGCGATCTGTGCATCACCCGTCCAACCGTTTTTTTCCCGCTGCGGACAATCCGTCGGATAACCAAACAGGTTCGACAGGTAGGCATTATTGGTAGCCCACCAGATTTTATTGATCGTGTTGTTGGACGATTTGATCTGACCCGCCACCGGTACCTGGCTGTGCATGAAATAACCGGTGAGGCTTTCCCTGGTTAGCGTTACAGGTTTATTACTGGTCACTTCTACAAACTGGAAACCTTTGTAATTAAAGCGAGGCATAAAGCTCTCTTCCCCTTTTCCGGCCAGGATGAAAATATCTGTTTGAAAAGGATCTTTATCATCTGTAGGGCGATAATGCACATCTATATTAGACAAATCGGCCCGGCCATTGGGATATAGTTGTTCGGTATGTTTCAACCGGAGGATGGTACCCGCTTCCCCACTCACTTTTATCCGGCTCACGCCCGAAATATTCCGGCCCAGGTCAAACACATATACGGTATCACTGATCCGGTTGACTGTTTGCGCAGGAATTTCTTCTACCGCACGAATGGGATGCATGGCCTGCGCTACAATATTGTTGGAAGGAGCAGCACGATACACAACAGCTTTCCATTTACTATCATCAAAGTTTACAGTATTCCAACCGGCTTGTTCAAGGCGGGCATCATAATGTTCGGCAGTGTAGATGCTGTTAAACACCACAGGCCCCAGGGCTGTTTTCCAATCCTTACCCGAAGTGATCGTTTCAATGGATCCATCTTCATAAGTAATGCGCAGGTCCAGACAGAAAGCTGGTCTTGCCCGCCAGGGCGCTTTGTGAAAATACCATACGGCGGTTGATTGGTGATTGTACCAACCATTTCCCAATAATACCCCAATGGCATTTTTGCCGCCTTGCAATTGCGCCGTTACATCGTGGGTTACATACAAAGTGCGCCTGTCAAAACGCGTATACATGGGGTCCAGCCGTTGATCACCGATCCGGTGTCCGTTGATGTATAATTCATACAAGCCGGCCACTGCGATATAGGCCCTTGCCGATTTTATTTTTTTAGCTGTTTCAAACACTTTCCTGAACTGCCCGGCTGGTTTCACTGCCACATCGCTCACATCACTGATCCAGGCACCCTGCCAGTTGCGCTTGTCTATCATTCCCGTTTCAAAACTGGCGATGGTTGAGCTGGCCTGGAGGCCATCCTTGTCCCAGATATCCACCCGCCAGTAATAGCGGGTAAAGGGCTGCAGGGGTTTGCCGGCATAAGTGGCCAGGCTGGCGGTGCCGGTAGTTTTGGCCGATTGCCATACCATTCCCTTCTTCAGGTTCTGAGAATCGGTGGAAAGGAACAACTGGTAAGCGGTTTGCCTTGCGCCGGTACGTTCATCCACCAGGCGCCAGGAAAAGCGGGGCAGTATAGCATCAATACCAATGGGATTGACCAGGTATTCAACCTTCAGGCCGGCTGGCTTGGCAGGCGTGTAGGCATGAGCTGCCGGCGTCAGAAACAATACAAACAATAGGGTGCAACAAAAAAAGGGGTGCAGGGATGTTCTCATAGTTCTCATTATCAGGAATCCGTTAGGCCTTGTAAGATAAAGTTTATTGCTTTACTAAAAGGTTATAGCTGAAGGATTATCGGTGACTTCATACGCTGTGCCGACAGGAACCTATTGCCGGTCTGCGAGGTAGCTAAAAACTGCCTTAGCCATGGGTTAAATAGGCCTACCTTTGCTCCAACTGGCATAATCAATTGACAATCAATCGTATTATTTTCCTCCACGGCTGGTCAAAACTTTATAGTATCCCTTTGCCAGGTCCCTGTAACATTGTATCTTTGCAGCCCCTTAGCAAAAAATATCAGTCTTTTCGGCTGAAATCCGGTAGCGACGGGGATTAAATCAATTTTTCTAAACAATTAAACAGGGATCATGAACAATTACGAATTGATGGTGATTTTTACCCCTGTGCTCTCTGAGGAAGACTTTAAAGCTGCCCAGAAGAAATTTACCACCTTCATTACTGATAATGGTGGTCAAATTGTGCACACCAATCCCTGGGGTCTGAAATCACTGGCGTATCCCATCCAGAAAAAAACCACTGGTTTGTACTGGGTGTTGGAATACATTGCGCCACCCACCTTCAATGAGCAATTGAAAATTCAATTGCTTCGTGATGAGAATGTGCTCCGGCACATGTTCACTGCACTCGATAAATACGCCGTCGAGTACAATGGAAGAAAGAGAAGTGGTGTACCTACAGGGATCGAAAAAGCAGTAGAGGGATAACACCATGGCAAAAGCTAATGAAATTAAGTACCTGACGGCCATTAAAACCGAGAAACCCCGGAAGAAATTCTGCCGTTTCAAGAAATATGGTATCAAGTACATCGACTACAAGGACGGAGAATTTCTGAAGAAATTCCTGAATGACCAAGGCAAAATGCTCCCCCGCCGCATTACCGGTAACTCCCTGAAGTACCAACGTAAGGTAGCGCAGGCAGTAAAGAAAGCCCGCCAGATGTCATTATTGCCTTATGTAACGGATCTATTAAAGTAAACCTCACCCTAATCCCGTGATGAACGGGTAGACAGTCATCCCCTCCGATAAGTCGGGATAGATTGGGAAACGGTGAACAAAAACAACATCATGGACATCATCCTGATACAAGACGTAGACAACCTGGGCGGCGCTCACGAAATTGTGAAAGTACGCAACGGTTATGCCCGTAACTACCTCATCCCGCAGAAATTTGCGGTTGAAGCCAATCCTTCCAACCTGAAACAACTGGAAGAAAGGATGAAGCAGATCCGTAAGAAGGAAGCAGCAATGCTGAAAGAAGTAAATGCGGTAATTGCCAAACTGAAAGATGGTGTACTGAAGATCGGCGCTAAGACCGGTACCAGTGGCAAGATCTTCGGTAGCGTTACCTCTTTACAACTCAGCCGCGCTATCCGTGAGCAAAAAGGATATGAGATCGATCGCAAGAGGATCTCTATCGTGGATGAAGTAAAAGAACTGGGTACTTACAAAGCAACCGTCGATTTCGGTAATGGCAACAGCACTGAAGTTGAATTTGAAGTGGTAGCCGAGTAATCCTCGTCTTATTCAATCTCTTTAAGAAGCCTTCCCCTCCGGGAAGGTTTTTTATTTCCACACTGCGGGATTCCTCACATCTCACGTTTCACAGCTTCCGATCCCCCCGCTTCTGTATTCTAAATTCTATCTTCTGTATTCTTCTTTCCGTATATTTATATTACAATCCTTCACAATGCGTATTTACAGTATTTTGTGCTTAGCACTGATCTGCCTGACTGGCGCATGCCAGGACGCTCAAAAGAAACCCTATGTAAGAACAGCCAAAGACACCCTGCCTGTCAAAAGCAATATTGACCCCTCCATTCCCGGTAATTTCAGCCCTCAAAGAACAATGCGCTTTGACAGCGTACAAATCAGCCAATTCCTCTCCCAATATCCTTTGCTAAAGGAATATGGCAGCGATATTCAAAAATTCTACAGCACGCGCCAGTTCACCTTTGCCTGGTTCGATAGCCTGGGTATCATTGAACAGGCGGGCAACCTCCTCAACCGCGTAGAAAATATAGCCGACGAAGGCCTCACCCAAAAAGTATTGTACAAAGGCACTTTCGACACCCTGGTAGCAGATGAACAAAATAAGACCAACGATAGAACCACAGCCCCCAATGTTGATATCAATACAGAGCTCATGCTCACTGCCCAGTATTTTTATTATGCGCGCCATGTATGGCAGGGCCTGTCCGAAAAAGAGACAAAGGCTATGGATTGGTTCCTGCCCCGCAAAAAAATAGAAAAGGATGCCCTGCTCGACTCCCTGCTCCGCTCTCCTACAGATTCCTTCCTCGCCGATGAGCCCTTGTACTACCAATATTACAAGCTGAAAGATCAGTTGAAAGAATACCGCAACATAGCGGGCAAAGGAGGATGGCCGGCCATCAAAGCCGATAAGAAAAAATACCAGGCAGGTGATTCAGGAACCGCCATCAAACAGATCCGCCAATACCTGCACATTACCGGCGACCTCTCCACAGATGATGGCAGCGCTCTGTTTGACTCCACACTCGCGCAGGGCATCAGGAGTTTCCAACGACGCTTTGGCATGAGTGAGGACGCTGTAGTGGGTCCTGCAGTGATCAGGGAAATGAACATACCTGTGAACCAGCGTATTGAGCAGATCGTAGTCAATATGGAACGCTGCCGCTGGGTGCCGGCCCGGCCAATGGGCGAATACCTCGTTATCAATATCCCCGATTATAAACTGTATGTATTTAACAATGATTCCGCATTGTGGAATATGAATGTGGTTGTGGGGCAGGCAGTACACAAAACCGTTATTTTCTACGGTGAAATGAAATACGTGGTTTTTAGTCCTTACTGGAATATTCCGCCTGGCATCCTGAAAAATGAGGTATTGCCCGGCATTCGCCGTAATCCCAACTACCTGGCCAGCCACCGGATGGAAAAAGTAGGAAATACTTATCGCCAGAAACCCGGACCCGCCAATTCCCTGGGGCTGGTTAAGTTCCTCTTTCCCAACAGTTACAATATTTACCTGCACGATACTCCTTCCAAGAGCCTTTTCGGGGCCGAAAACCGCGCTTTTAGTCATGGATGCATCAGATTGGCCGAACCGAAGAAACTGGCCGAATACCTGTTGAGAAATCAGCCTGAATGGACCACCGACAAGATCACAAAAGCGATGAATGCAGGCAAGGAACAATACGTTACACTCAAAGATCCGATGCCTGTATTTATTGGTTATTTCACAGCCTTTGTTACTTCAGATGGCAAGATCAATTTCAGGCAGGATGTGTATAACCGCGATGGCCGGCTGGCAAAAACAATGATGCAGTAAATAAATCAATATAGATCAGTGTGGATGGGCATTGTGTGCATACCCCAATAGAATTAATATTCTGCATGCCTGATTCGGGCAATTTCTCCACGTTTACAACGTTTTAAATATGCCAAACCTCCCAAATCCGCCCCAGTAAAGGA
This sequence comes from uncultured Paraflavitalea sp., assembly GCA_966211765.1. Lineage (GTDB taxonomy): Bacteria > Bacteroidota > Bacteroidia > Chitinophagales > Chitinophagaceae > Paraflavitalea. The sequence goes on along the minus strand of CBIHOV010000040.1, from coordinate 20,832 downwards.
ATAGCGGAATAATTTTGTTGGTTACATAATTATTTTACTATCTTCACAGTTGATTAATGTACTTAGTTCTCGTGTTCTGAAGTGTCTTACCTAATATCCTGGTTTCCTCAGTTCATTGCAGTAACTATTGTCATTATCGGTTTTTTTCAGCACTTTAAAAATTTTAGTTACAATGAACATTTACGTAGGGAACCTCTCCTGGCAAATGACCGACGAGGATCTGAGAACCTTATTTGAACAATATGGTTCTGTTACATCTGCAAAAATCGTTAAGGACAAAGTAAGCGGCCGTAGCAAAGGCTTCGGTTTCGTAGAAATGCCCGAAGACGGCGAAGCGCAAAATGCACTGAGCAGCCTGTACGAATCAGAAGTACTCGGCAGAAAGATCATCGTTAACGAAGCACAGCCTAAACCTCAAGGTGGCGGCGGTGGCGGCTTCAAGAAAAGAAGCTTCGGCGGCGGTGGTTCCGGCGGCGGCGGTGGCTACAAAAAAGGTGGCTTCAATCGCGGCGGCGGCGGCGGCGGTTACAACAGGGATTATTAATCAAATTAAATCTCTTTGTATACACACAAATCCTTCTGATCACTCAGAAGGATTTTTTATTGCCCATAACTTCCTGATCCCTCTCTGCATTACCCCAAGCCTCATTTACACGCCGATCCTGCTCCTTCGCGGCTCTTCTACAGGTAAATGCTTACGCTTGCGAAAAATCAACTGCTAATAGCCAATAGCTAACTCCTAATAGCTAACACCTAACTGCTAATTACCAACTCCTAATAGCTAATACCCTCTCCCCTCGTTGCCTTCTATCTTAATTCCATTTTAATATCGTTTTAATTGCATCTAAAGATGCAAACCTGATATTATTGTTTGCTTGAATTCCAATTCAATCAAGCTATTAGGACATATTGGAGACACAGAAATTTAATCTAATCACCACAGTCGGGGCATGGCTTTTGTCTTTATAAAACGGACCTTGTTAATCATGCCGGTTTTGTGGAATAAAAGCTGCATTTTTTACTAATCTTAATCGTAGAATTTACAAAAGGAGGTACTCGTGCTAACTGTTATAATTCCCGTTTTGAATGAAGAAAAAACCATTGCCCGTGTTGTTGAGTTTTGCAGGCAACATCCACAGGTAACGGAAGTTATTGTGGTAGATGATAAATCAGAAGACAACACGGCAGCGGTAGCCACAGCAGCAGGCGCCAAATTGATCACCAGCCAGGTACGCGGGAAAGGCATCTCAATGAAAGATGGCATTCAACAGGCCACCAATGAGATCATCATATTTCTCGATGGCGATATCGATCCTTATCCCGAAGGCACTATTACAGGCTTATCTACGCCGCTGATCAATGATGAAGCAGATTTTGTAAAAGGAAGCTTTGCCCGCAATGCAGGCAGGGTAACAGAACTGGTAGCAAAGCCCTTATTGAATATATTCTATCCGGGCCTTTCTTATTTCTCCCAGCCACTCAGTGGCATGATCGCCGGAAAGAAATCTTACTTCAAAAAAATTGACTTCTTCAATGACTATGGAGTCGACATCGGTATCCTGATCGATATGTACCTGATGAAAGCCCGTATCAAAGAGGTCAATATCGGCTATATAGAGAACAAGAGCAAGCCCTGGCAGGCACTCGGCAAAATGAGTAAGGAAGTATCCCGCGCCATCATCAGTAAAGCACAACGTCAGCATCCGGAAGAGATCAGCGAAGAAGAGATCCATTCCCTCGAAACCATCAACCGTGAAATGAATAAAACACTCCGTGAAAAACTGAGCGGCTTTCACAAAATGGTGGTATTTGATATGGACGATACCATCCTCATGGGAAGGACCATCGATGCTTTTGCAAAAGAATTCGGTTTCACGGGCAAGCTGGAAGACCTGCGCGCACAGGAAAAAGACTCTATCATCCTTACCAAGCGTATTGGTATGCTGCTCAAGGGCCGCACCATGGATGAAATGTTAGATGTGGCCAGTAAGATCAACATGGTACCCGATATTAAAGAAGTGGTAAAACAACTCAAAGAGAAAGGCTATATCATTGGCATCATCAGCAACAGCTATACACTGATCACGAACTATGTGCGCCAGCAGATCGATGCCGATTTCTCTTATGCCAACCAACTCGAATTCTTTGAAGGGAAAGCTACCGGCGAAGTAAACCTACCCTTCTATTTCTTTGGTTCGCCCGACAGCATTTGCGGTCACTCTTATTGTAAGACCAACGCATTGCAATATGCCTGCGAAAAATACAGCGTACAACTGAAAAATTGCATGGCAGTAGGTGATAGCCGGGACGACCGTTGTATGGTAGGCCACGCCGGCAAAGGAGTGGCTTTTTGTACCAAGGACGAATTACTGGAATCAATTGCTCAGAAGAACATCCGTGAAAACAGTTTTGAACCCTTGCTTTCCCTTGCCTAACCAATAATCACTCAATTGTAAACCTTAAAAAACACTGCGCATGCCTAAAACTTTCTACAACATCCTGGTGCCGGTTGATTTTACCGGGAAGAACAAATGGGCAATTTCCAAAGCCATTGAGCTGGCTAATACTTTTCATTGCAATATTCACCTGGTCCATGTAGTGTCCAACAACCTGTTGCCGTTGTTGCCGATAGAAACCAGTTTGAATATGCCCGGGCGTGCAGCCGAAATGAACAATGCCAGCAAGAAACTGGAAGCATTGAAAGATATGTATCGCCAGCATATATGCGGTGGCGGTAAAATTGAGATCAGCCTGTTGCAGGGCAATCCCAGTGATCAGCTTTCAAAATACATTGAGCAATATGAGATGGACCTTGTAGTAGTGGGACTGGCAAAATTCAACCTGATACACCGTATACTTTCATCAGTATCCATTAGCGTGCTGGCGCGTAAAGCCAATGTACCCGTACTGGCTATCCGTTCCAGCGGACTGGTAAGTCATTTCAAGAAGATCGTACTGCCATTGACCGATGAGCTGCCCATGCACCGCATCAAACTGGCTACCATGCTGGCCCGCTCTTTTAAATCTACTGTATACCTCGTATCGCTTCGTAACGATAAAGATGGTAATGCTGCCGAAAATATTATGGATAAAGCACTGGAAGTAGTGCAAAGCCTGTCTACCATACCTGTTCAGTCCTTCCTGCTGGAAGGAAAGAACCTTGCCAAGAGTACGCTTGACTTCTCCAAACGAATCAACGCAGATCTCATTATGGCCAACCCATTCAAAGAATTCCATTTACCGGGTTGGTGGAGCAGGATCACCAGGAAGATACTGTCTTATGGTTCAAATATTCCCGTTATTACGGTCGACCAGAAGAATGAAAGTGTTTCAGCATCTTAAGTATTTTTTTTAGATGTTTTGAGCCCTCCCTTTCAAGGCAGGGCTTTTTTATTGCACCTCCCTTCGAAGCAAACGATTCACTATTGCCTATTCACTATTCACTCTTTTGCCCCCTGAACAGGAACTTGCCTGGCAACAGTTCGATCGTAAACTCATGGTGTTCTATCAACTCACCATCTATATGGGCAGGAAGGGGCGCTGCGGTCTTTATTACCACGTGCTTTACCTTGTCTACTTTCACAAAAGGCAATGAGATATGCTTGCCTTTCTCCACCCGTGGCAGGTAAAAGAACCTTTTTAAGGGATGTATCTTCCGGATGATCACCAGGTCGAGCCAGCCATCGTTGACGACTGCTTGTGGCGCTACCATAAATCCACCCCCATAGCGGGAGCCATTGGCAATACTGATCAGGAAATATTTGTCCTGCTCCCTGCGCCCGTTGTATTCCAGTTCCAACACTTTTTCCCGGTAAAAGAAGATCTTCCTGATCACAGTGACCAGGTAAGCCAGGTGGCCGCTGATAATCCTTTTCTTACCCATCGATTTCACTACCTCACCATCAAAGCCTATTCCTACCCCGTTCAGGAACAAACGGCCGTTACAGCTACCCGCATCTACCGGCCGGGGAGCAGATTCCAGCGCCTTCCTTACCTGCGCTTCAAAGGAAAGGTTGCCGTACAACTTCCACCCGAAATCGTTTCCGGAACCACCCTTAAAAACTGACAAGGGAATAGATATATTTGGATACTGATTGATGAAATGGTTGAGGGTGCCATCGCCACCCAGTATAAAGACATCAGAAAAGCCAGTAAATTGAGTTGGCCAATCGTCCGTGAACACCGTACAGGGAATATGCTGGCTTTCCAGCAATTCCTGCAGTTGACGGGTTAGAACAGCAGAATAACCACTTCCGGCCAGGGTATTGCTAACGATGGCAATGTTGAAAGAATGGATCATAAGGCGCGCAAATCAGTCAATGAATGTGCTTAAAAGATAAGTTATTTTGATATTAACGACCCAACAACTTTAATATACCTACTAAATGATCGTTTCATGAAAAGAAGGGATTTTATTAAGAACACCTCTGTAGCAGCCGCCGGCATCACCCTACTCAACTTTCCTGTATTTGGCAAAAACGCTCCCAGCAATAAAGTGGTGCTGGCCGTTATGGGCGTCAATAGCCGGGGCGCTTACCTCGCAGAATGCTATTCCAAAATACCCAATGTAGAGATAGCCTATCTCTGTGATGTGGAAGAAAAAGCCATTCAGAATGGCTTGAAGCCATTTGCACAGGCCAGCAGGAAACCTACCGTTATCAAAGACATCCGCGAGTTGGTGCAAAAGACAGATTTCGATGGGCTGGTAGTGGCTGCGCCCGACCATTGGCATGCTCCTGCTGCTATTCTGGGCGTTACCCATGGTAAACATGTATACGTGGAAAAACCCTGTGCACACAATCCCTATGAAGGCGAATTGCTGGTACAGGCTATGAATAAATACGGCAAGCTGATCCAGATGGGCAACCAGCGCCGCTCCTTCCCTACCCTTATCAATGCCGTGAAAGAAGTACGTGAAGGCATTATTGGCAATGTATACCTGGGCAAGGGCTGGTATGCCAACAACCGTAAATCCATTGGTCATGGTAATAAAGTAGCCGTCCCCATGACGCTGGACTTCAACCTATGGCAAGGCCCCGCTCCCCGACGGGATTACCAGGACAACCTGGTGCATTACAACTGGCATTGGTTCTGGCACTGGGGCACTTCTGAAACCTGCAACAACGGCACCCATGAAATTGACTGCTGCCGCTGGTTCCTGGGTGTAGACTTTCCCACGAAGATCACTTCCGCCGGCGGACGCTATGCTTTTAAAGATGATTGGGAAACACCCGACACGCAAGTAGCCACTTTTGAATTTGGCAGCGATAAAGCCATTACCTGGGAAAGCAGGAGCTGTAATGACTTTCCCGTAGAAGGCGCCGGCAGGGGCTTCATCATTTATGGTGATAAAGGCACCCTGGTTAATTATGGAGCAGATAATTACAAAATATTCGACATCAATAAGAAACTGATCAAGGAAGTAAAATCAGATGTAAAAGGAGATTCCGGCAACCTCGTAAGCTCTACAGGCAACCTGGATTATTATCACTTCAATAATTTTGTCAACAGCATCCGTGGAGAGGACAAACTCAACTCACCGGTCAATGAAGGCTACAAAAGCGTATTGCTTTGCCTGCTGGCCAATATCTCCCAGCGTACCGGCAGAACCCTGCACACCGACCCCACCAATGGCCATATCCTCAACGATAAGCAGGCTATGAAGCTATGGAGAAGGGAATATGAGAAAGGTTGGGAACCTAAAGTGTAAGCACATTCTATTGATAGAAAAAAAGAGACAGCCTCCATAAGCTGTCTCTTTTTTTATACTGTATGGTGAGCCGCCCTTTGAGGGCGACCCACCATACACCAGTTATGAGGGCGGCTCACCATACAGCTATTCACCTATAAGGCATTCACTTAAGGCAACAATTCAAGTTTAAGGTTCCGCTGTATATGAAATGGCATTTCTGTTTGCCAGTTTTTGTAGCTGCTATCGCAGTTGATCCGGAGCGTGAGCTGAAGCGTATTGGACATATCGGCCCCTGTGATCTTTCCATCTTTCCGGCTTACTGTGCTGTTGATGTAAAACAACTCATTCCCGAATTGTACATTGTATTTTCCCGGTGAGGTAGGCTGCACCATCTGAAAATTATTGCGTACTCCAGCTACTACCGGCTTCTCCATATCACCCACCAGAAAGGTAAGGCAAGGCTGTACAGGAGGGAGAAATGCAGTGCGAAGCTTTACTTCCTTGCGGGTAATATCGGTTATATAGGCTGTTATAGCCAGGCAGTCTTCTCCATACAGAATACTTTTTCCATTGGCAAAATTACCCTTCACCGGTTCCTTTTTCACCAGGCTGTCTCCCTTCTTTTCTAAAGTGGTGATGCGCGACTGCGGACTCACGGCCACAAAGAAGGTGATGAAGTCGGTAATGGGACCGGTCATACCCGGTACATCAATCTTCGGGATACTTAGGCTTCCATCCGGGTATAGCGAAATACGGTAGGGTTTTACGGACAGGGCTTCCTTGTCCATATTCGTGGTATCCCTGGGCGTATAGATTACTTGAGAAAGACTGCGCACTTCGTCACAAGGTATGCCCGCACTATCCAACACTACCGTCAGTTCCATCACCACTACGGTGGTAGCATTCCACTTGCCATTGTACAATTGTTCGGTGGTTAACCGGTAGCGGTAGCGATCACCCACTTTGTATTTCCGGGGAAACAACTGACCAGCTACCTGCTTGTCCTGCGCCAGCAGGCTTGCGGAAGCAGTAAGGCAAATGAATAATAGCAAGACTTTCATAACATAAGAAGAGGCTTTCATAATTGGTTGCTTAAACAAGTTGTATATACATCTATTATTAGTTTACAAAGATTGTGTCATCTTTTGTAAAACATTGATACTGGTGAGCAGTTGGGCCTGGGGAATGGCTTTTAAAACCCTGACATATAACTCGCCGGATACTTTAACCCCTGCTTTCTGTATTTCCTTCCCTTTGGCAGTGAGGTAAACGAGGTTCGAACGATTGTCCGCAACATCCGTTACCTGCCTGATCAGTTTGTTTTTCTTCATATTCATCAATACCCGGGTAACGGTCGTTTTATCGCGATTGAGTTGTTCGCTGATCTCTTTCTGACTGATGCCGTCTTTGTACCAGAGCACCACCAGGATGGAGAACTGTTCGGCAGTAACATCAATATTATTCTGTTTAAACTCCGCCGCCAGCACCTGGCCGAACCTGTGGGAAAACTCCGCACATAAGAAGATAATATTCTGATCTAAGCCCTCCGGTTTCATATTGGTTGTATCTACAACTAAATTAAGCAGGTCCTGCCTGATTACAAAATTATTTCGGAGCTTAAGAGCCGGCTGGCTCCTTTTACTACCCTGCCTTAGCAGGCCTATGGCCTGCTAACCAGCCTCTTGCAGCAACTTAACAATACCTTATTAGTACATATGGGAAATAATAGTATCTTTGCACATCATTCTCACTCTTAGCAGACTGGATTTTTTTTCCCCTCACAGAAAACTCATCAAGTCATAGGTTGATGAGACAGACAGTTAACTCTCTCCTTCGTTATCATCCACGCAGCCGATAGTTAACAAATTATTTATTAAAAACTATCATTTTGACATTTGATCAACTGAATCTTCAGGAGCCTTTATTAAAGGCGCTGAAGGACACAGGGTATACTAACCCAACTCCCATCCAGGAGAAGTCTATCCCTATCGTATTACAACAAAAAGACCTGTTGGGCTGTGCTCAGACAGGCACCGGCAAAACTGCCGCTTTCGCAATCCCTGTATTACAATTATTGCATGGCCAGCAACCCGCCCAAAGAGGCCCCCGTGCTGTAAGAGCACTGGTACTCACGCCTACGCGTGAACTGGCTATCCAGATAGAAGAAAGCTTTAGGACCTATGGTAAATATACCGGCCTTAACCAAATGGTTATTTTCGGTGGTGTAGCACAGGGAAGTCAGGTCAACGCCCTCAGAAATGGTGTTGATATCCTGATTGCCACACCAGGCCGCCTGCTTGACCTCCTCAACCAGGGTTTCATTAACCTGCAGCAGTTACAATTATTCGTATTGGATGAAGCTGACCGTATGTTGGATATGGGTTTCATTCATGATGTAAAGCGGATCATTGCGCGTATCCCTGTAAAAAGGCAAACCCTGTTCTTCTCTGCTACCATGCCCCCTGAAATTGCGGGCCTGGCAAATACGATCCTGAAAGATCCTATTAAAGTAGAAGTTACCCCAGTATCATCTACTGCAGAAAAGATCGCACAAGAAGTGTATTTCACCGATAAGGATAGCAAGCGCTCTCTGCTGATCCATGTGCTGGAGAATTCCAACATCGAACGCGCCCTTGTCTTTGCCCGTACCAAATACGGTTCCGACAAGATCGCCAAAGCATTGGTACGCGCAGGTATTAAAGCCGATGCCATCCACGGTGATAAATCACAGAATGCACGTCAGCATGCACTGAATAATTTCAAGAATGGTAAGATACGCATCCTGGTAGCTACGGATATCGCCGCAAGGGGTATTGACGTAGACAGCCTCACGCACGTGATCAACTACGAACTACCCAATGTACCGGAAACTTATGTTCACCGGATTGGCCGTACAGGTCGTGCGGGAGCCAGTGGTATTGCTATTTCCTTCTGTGATGCAGAAGAAAGGGCTTATCTGAAAGACATTCAGAAGCTTATTAAGCAATCCATTCCGGTAGTAGAAGAACATCCTTTTCAAGCTGCCAAAACGTTTATCGCTCACCAGCCAGCTATTCAAAAGAAATCAGCAGGCGGCGGCGGTAACCGGAACGGCAACAGTAATTTCAAGAAGCGGTTCAACAGCAACCATTCTTTCAACCGTTAATCTGTAGTCTTCTTACCCACAGCTTTTCCTTCGGGAAGGACTGTTGAGATAAAACAAATGTGCGAATGCGGCTATGATCCATAGCAACATTCGCACATTGTTATTTATAGCAATTAATACTTTCGTTTTTTGGCAAATGCTACGCGATAAAACTCATAGCCTTTTTCTGTATTGCGTGGCATGTATTTGCGCCGGTATTCAACGGCACTCTTATCTTCCAGCAAGGCCCAGTTGAAATCGTTGAGGTAATCCTTTAGCTCTTCGGGCCTGAAGCCAAAGGTCCAGCGTTCTTCTATCTTCTCCAGGTCACTCAGTAATTTCTCAGCACCATAAAAAGACTGCGGGTTATCCAGCACCATGCGGTGCACATAAGTAAAGATGACATAGGAGCCACCAGAAAAGCGGCTCAGGAAGCGAAATACATTTTCGATGGCAGATGCCGTAAGGTAGTTGGTAACGCCCTCCCAGATAATAGCTGTAGACTTTTTTAGATCAATCGGGTTCCAGCCAAGCATGTCATCCAGGCTTTCCTTATTGAAATCAAGCTGGTGATAGATCACATTATCAGGCAGTTTGCCCAGGCCCTTCAGTACATTCACTTTGTGGGTTGAGGTATTGGGATGATCAATCTCTATTACAGGAATATCTCTTAAAAAGCCCAGCCGGAGACCTCTTGTATCAAAACCAGCACCCAGTATCAATACCTGCTCTGCACCATTGTTGACGGCATACAGCAACAGGTCGTCAATGTATTTTGTGCGGGCCAGACCGGATGAAAGAGCGCCCGGTATTTTGCGGTGGATGATCTTGTGGACCAGCGCTCTGACAAATGGTATCCTTGTCAGCTGGGTGGTTCTCTTTAGTTTTTTATCCAGGAAAGAAATAGCATAGGGATCATTGAACAACCGTGTGCCCTGGGGGCGGGCTGTTTCAAGCGCCCTGAATAAGGCCATATACTGAGCAGTTCTGCTGGCTTTATCTTCCTTCATACAAATGATGTAGTACCAAAATGGCTGTTAAACTACACAACATTCTACGATTATGCAATGGGGCCCAAAGTTATCCTGACATCAGCTGGCAATGGCTTTCACCAATGTTTCGGCCAGGGTAGCAAGCTCCTGTTTTGTTTCCGGGTGGATTAGTTCTCCGTGATCGTTCAGTTTGGTCGTAACGGCAGGAATGGTGACCTGTGCGATCTTCTGTACACCCAATGCTTCCAGGGTCAATAACAGGGATGCATGGGCCCTATCTCCTCCCCTGTACAACGGTGAAGCACTGATCGTTGCCACTGGCTTCTCGTTCAGCTCTCCGGATGAAACTAACCAATCCAGCGCATTTTTGAGCACGCCAGGTACCCCAAAGGCATATTCCGGGGTACAGATAACCACTGCTGCGGCATTTTTGATATGATCGCGAAGGGCCTTAACCGACAACAAAGGGCCTTCCTTATCAATATCCGGGTTGAAATGCGGAAGATTGCCAATGCCCTCATAAATGGCATAGCGCACCTCCTCGGGAAACAGGGTACCCAATATCTCGAGCAAGGTGGTATTGGCTGAATTTGCCCGCAGGCTACCTGATATCGCTAGTATCGTTTTCATATCTGCTCTACAAAAGTAAAACCTGGTATGTTTATCCAAACATACCAGGTTTAGTTATTTTATACCTGATCAACAGCTTGCGCTGTTAGGGGCTACTTCAATTCTTTGATCTTGATGCTCCTGAAACTAACGGCATTGCCGTGGTCCTGCAGCAGGATGCGTCCTTGTTTGGCCTCGCCAAAGTTGGGCCATTTCTGGTATTTGCTGATCGCTACCAGGTCGCGGAAAGCCTGGGAACCACGCTCATACTCCAATACCTTTAACCCGTTGATATAATGCTCTACATGGTTATTGGGGTATACAACCACACGACCGGTATTCCACTGGCCGGGAGGGCGGGTAAAACGATCCTGTTTATTCGCCTTGATCAGGTCATATAAGGAAGACATGGTACGGTTGCCATCGCGGCCCATTTTGGCATCGGGGTGTACTTTATCATCCAGCACCTGGTATTCCAATCCGATGGCTGAACCGGGATTGTTCTCCTTTAGTGTCACAAAGTATTTTACACCGCTATTAGCACCTGTAGTGATCTTAAAGTCGAAGCTGAGGTCAAAGGCGCTGTATTCCTTCACCGTAACAATATCGCCACCATTGGTCGATTCAGCACCGGTGGAGCCCAATACACTCAACAGACCATCTTTGATCTCCCATCCTTTTTCGGGGAAGCCGGGCTTGTAAGCACCTTTCCATCCTTTGGAGCTTACTCCATCAAACAACAATACGGTGCCTGACTTCTTTTCTGCATCCGACAATGTATTGGGAATGGTATTCACTACATAGGTTCCTTTCAAATGAGGAGCAGGCACCAGGTTACCGGTTTTAATACGGATATTCTTCCAGTAGATCTTCTTACCTGCCTGTTCGGGATTTTTGATGCCATGTACCTGCAGGCCAATAAATCCTGCAGCATCCAATGTATCTACCACATAAGCCGCTTCGATATTGTTGACCCAGGTACGCAGGTTGTGCCCGATGCACTCAATACGTACTTTATTGAACTGGCCATTTTTGAATGCTGGTTGGGCAGCAGGGTTCAGTCCCAGGGGATACAACCAATCTCTTCTGGCCTCATCATAGATACCACCCGACCAGCGACGGGAAGAAGGATCAATTTCATATTGGTAGCCATATACTCTTCCTGTGCCATTGTTGCCTGCAGGATTGAGGTGGCTCCTGAACTGGATGCCTGAATTGGAAGTGGTATCTTCCATCAATACTTCCAGTTCCAGGATAAAGTCGCCATACTCTTTTTCGGTTACCAGGAAAGTATTGGGCGTATTCAGAGAAGTTACACCCGTGATAGCGCCATTCTCTATTTTGTATTCAGCATTACCGGAAAGCTTTTTCCAGCCGTTGAGGGATTTACCATCAAATAAGTTTGTCCAGCCACCGGTCTGCTTCTGTGCAAAAGCGCCATGGGCAAGGATTGCCATGGCAAAAAGGAAAGGAAATTTTTTCATATCGCTAAGTAATATTTAAGAGAAATTATACGCTGATTTCCATTTACGGGTAGCGTGCGTGTAAGCCGCTTCATTGGCCAGGTGCACACATACTGCCGTGGTAGCGCCGGTGATCACATTGGATACGGGTTGTTGTTTCTCAACAATGCACTTGTGAAAGTCCTGTACGGCATACCAGGTACCATCTTTCATGGGTTCCTTAATAATGGGTATGCCTCCGTCTTTATTCCATTCTATTTTGGTAGCGCTGCTTACGCCATCTACAGTTTGCAGTTCTTTTTTAGCATCGGCTTCGGGATAGAAGATACCCTCATTGACCAATAAAGCTACTGTGCCTTTGGTTCCTTTTAATTTGAATATATATCCCTCGCGTGCATTGCCACAGGTAGAACCAAAGTTGCCGATCATGTTCTCTTTATTGTACCGGAGTACTACCTGTACATTGTCGTAGGTTTCTCTTCCATCCTTGTAATAATCAATGCCGCCTGTACCTATGATCTCATCAGGATGGGTATTGAAAGCCCAGTTGATGAAATCGATCTGGTGAGACAGCAACTCTGCCACAAGGCCACCAGAATAGGCTTTGTACATGCGCCAGTTCACCTGCTGGTCCGTATAGCCGGCGGGAACGGGCCTGCGCCAGTTCCAGTTTCGGTCCCAGCGGCAATCTATATGGGTGATCTTACCGAGGTATCCCTTTTCGATCATCTCCTTTACCTTAAAATACAGGGGTACATACCGGTACTGATGGCCTACCTGCAATACCTGATTGGGATGTTGTTTTACCTGCTGCACCAGTTTCATGGCCTGCGGTATATTGTAGGTCATGGTCTTTTCCAGGAACACATGCTTGCCGGCATTCAATGCGTCAGAAGCAACTGGAAAGTGCATGTTGAGAGGTACAGCAATGATCACGGCCTGGATGGATCTATCATCCAGCAACTGACGGTATTCTTTGTATTCTTTGGGGGCCGATGCAGCCGCTATCTTGCGGGCATTGTCGAGCCTGAAATCCAATACATCACAAATGGCCGCTATGTTAAACAGATCGGGTAGCTGACGAATAATAGACATGATACCGGTACCACGATCCCCACAACCAATGATGCCAATATTTATTTTCTCAGCGTAGGGGCTGCTAACGGCCTGCAACAACTGGTTGTGCAACAGGAAACCTCCTGTAAGCAATCCAGCCTGTTGAATAAACTTTCTTCTGCTCATATTTGTGCGTTGTGTGGGTCAGTTGTGAACTGACTACTTTATTTCAATTTTCAATGTTCCCTGATAAAGGTATAGAACCTGCTGCTGGCGGTATCAGCGATCTTGCCATCAGGCTTGCGGTAAATAAAATAAGCCGCCATATCCTTCCGCTGTTCTATAAATGTTAAAGCCTTCTGCACACCCATCACCATTAATGCATTGTCATAAGCATCGGCCGTGATGGCATCGGGGGCATATACTGTTACACTGATCAATTCACTCTGCGAGGAATACCCTGTGCGGGGATCAATGATGTGTGATATCTTTTTACCGGCGCTTTCATAAAACTTACGGTAACTGCCCGAGGTGGTTATAGCGCCACTATCGATGGAGATGATCTTTTGCAACAATGATAACTGGAATTCATCTTCTCCGGGCGCTTCAATACCGATCTTCATTTTCTCATTACCAGGCTGCCGGTGCCCCTTCACCCTTATTTCACCCCCGATCTCCACGATGTAATCAGCCAGGTGTTGCTTGTCCAAAAAGGCAGCCAATACATCCACACTGTAACCCTGTGCAATGCCGTTTACATCAATTTTTACGCAGGGTTTTGCTTTGGTCAGCGTATGGCCACTCACGGATAAAAGCCGGGAGTCTACACACTGTTTCAGAGATCGTATGGTGGCCGAATCTGGTAATTTATCTATTTTCTTAGGACCAAAACCCCAGGCCTGTACCAATGGTTGGACGGTAATATCGAAGATACCTTCTGTTTGGCGGTAAGTTTCTATGGATTTGTCGATCACGCGGGTCATGTGATCATCCATATTGATGGAGGTTTCAGCCTGGTTGAAGCGGCTGATGAGAGAGTATGACTTGTAAATGGAGAGAGAACTGTCAATAACAGCGAGGAGACTGTCTACCTGTCCTTTTGTTACGAGACTATCGGTTGCATAATAGGTTACCTGCCAGGTAGTGCCTTGTGCAAATCCGTTCATACGAAAAGCCCTTACGGGTTGTGCCTTATGGATAACAGCGCCGCACAAAAACAGGGGTAGGAAAATAAGCAGGTTCCTCATCCGGACAAATATAAATAAAGCCCGGTTGCAGAATGAGGAAACCCGCTTAAATTTATGCAAACGATTCCGCAATCGCCATACTATTGCGCATAATCCGGCTTGCCATTCTTCCAGGCAACGGGATAGCGCGCGCAGGGGGTGTTAATAGCCCCATCTACCGCCGAAGGATAACAATCAGGCGTTCCATAAATCCCATACGGATCAAAGAAATACCAACGTTTGTCACTGGGGTCGCGGTGGGCGAAGAAAATGTGCAGGTGATTGGCCGCCTGGCCTCCCGGACCGGTACTACCAGCCCATCCAATCACATCGCCAGCCTGCACATTTTTGCCGACCAAATCACTACTGATCTTTTGTGAGTTGGTTCCCCACCACCCCGCGTTTGGATTCCTGTCTGATGCTTTCAGAGGGCAGCCTGTATTCTTCAGATGATTCTCATATTTAACCCTGGTAGGATCATTGGCCGCTTGTGACAAAGCGGGTTGGCTTTTGCTCCATGCTACGGCACAGTCATTATCGGCACCATTCCTTACATGCATATAAATTGTTCTGTAAGCATCTTTTTCTCCGCCAACATTGTGACTGATGATGATGGTATTACCCGACCATTCGTCATACCCGGCAAACACTACTTTTCCTGCAGCTGCTGCAGTCAATTGGAATGTTTTTCCATCCTTCCGGGAATAATCAATCGCATGGTGCCAGGCGCCGGGAGAATACAACCAGCCATTCTTCGACATATCGGATGCTTTTTCTTTGAAAGGAAGGGTAAGGAACCTATCCTTTGCGTCATAGAGCACAGAGTTGCGTACGTAATAATCATTGCCTAGTTTCAGGTTGGGCCAGCGGTAATATACCCTGCTGCTTGCCGAAGGATTAGCAGGGCAACTGCCGGGCTCTCCTTCACAATGCTGTGAACTGGCATAAATACCATAGTCATATCCATCACGGCCCGATGTAGCCGGGTTATCCGCCATTAAAGCCTGGTTCATGCAACCTCCGGGACAATCGCCATCGTAGGTTTCGAGATCTACCAACTGCAGGTTGGAAGTATTATACTCAGCCCATTTGGAAGTGAGGCTCTGCCAGTCGGTACCATGCCATAGGGCATACCCATCTGTACCTTGTCGCCATACGCCTAAAAAGATGCGCTTACCACCTTCTACATAGGATTCGATATCTATCAAACGCAGGTTCTCTTTTGCACGGTCGTCCCAGTATTTGGTAAACTGTGTGTAGTCCATTCCATAAGGAGACAATACATACCCATCATTGCCGGGGTTGAACACACCCAGGAAATATCGTTTACTTCCTTCAGTATAGGTCTCAATATCTGTAAGCCGGAGGTTCTTACTGTAGTCGCTCCAAAACTTGTTGAAAGCTGCCCAGTCAAGGCCGGTTGGCGTAAGGGCGTACCCACCTGTTCCTTGCCTGAATACACCGAGGAAGTATCTTTTGCCTCCTTCGGTATAGGTTTCAATGTCGATAAGCCGGAGGGTTTTACTGTAATCAGTCCAAAACTTGTTGAAAGCTGCCCAGTCGAGGCCGGCAGGCGTGAGGGCATATCCATCACTGCCTCCTTCCCATACACCGGAGAAGTAGCGCTTGCCACCTGTTTCATAGGTCTCGATGTCAATGAGGCGCAGGTTCTGTTTGGCCAGTTCACTCCACTTCTTATTGAAGTCGGCCCAGCTAACGCCTGCCCATAAATAGGTACCGCCATTTCCTTTGCGCCATACTCCTGAATAGAGGTCCTGGGCAGTTGCAGCCATTCCTGACAGTAGTAATAATAGTAACGGATAAACAACTTTACACTTCATAGTTGATATTTAAAGGTTATGGTAAAAACAATATAGCTATGCTACTATCAGAAGTGTGAGGTGAATGACCCAGGGAAACAGGAAAAAGGATTCAAACAGTCGAAATGAATAACATCGTAAAGTAAAGACAAGTAAAGATGCTAAACCTAATCAGGCGAGAGAACGGAAAAAGGATGAGGAAACGGTTGGGAAGATAAGTTCGAGGTTTAGCTATTAGGATTTAGCAGTTAGCTGGAAACTTCGACAGGTTCCTTTAGATCACAACTACGTAGAGGATTGCCTCCCGCTGTTGCGGGACAAGCTCTAACGGGGGTGTGAATCCCCTTCGGCAGGCTGACATCTCATTTATTGAATAAGGCATTGATCACCGCTTCTTTTTTGCGCCGTGATACTTCGAGTGTAGTGTAATCCTGCAGGATAAGGGTGGAATTTGCTTTCGAAAACTTCACAGCATATTTCAGGTTGACCAGGTAAGATTTATGAATACGCAGAAAGCCCTGCTCGGCAAGCATTTCCTCGTATTCCTTCAGTGTTTTGGCACTCACCAGTTTCCTTCCTTTGGTGAGGTGAAAATGGGTATAGTTATCATTGCCCTCGCAATAAATGACCTCTTCGGGCAGCAGGAAATAGTTTCCATCCAGGGTGGCAATGATCAGTTTAAAGTCCTGCTGTGCTGTATTGCTCAGGTTGCTGACCACTTGTTGCAGTTGTTCCTTCTCCATATTGTGCCGTGGACGGCTTTTTAACTTATCTACAGCTAGTTTCAGTTCATCGGCATCTACGGGTTTTAAAAGATAATCGAGTGCGCTGCATTTAATAGCACGGATGGCATATTGATCATAGGCTGTAGTAAAGATGATCTCAAAATCAATACTGTTCAGTTTTTGCAGGAGGTCAAAAGCATTCATCCTGGGCATTTCAATATCCAGGAATACAAGATCAGGCTGGTACGTTCCAATACTGGTAATCGCTGTCAAAGCATCGGGACAAACAGCCACCACCTGCACATCCGGGCAGTGCATACGGAGCATGGCCTGCAAGGATTCACGGCAATGTTTTTCGTCGTCTACTATAATGGCTTTCATGGTATCAAACCATTTTATTCTGAATATAATTCAGGGTAATCAGTACACTGGTACCGCAACCCTGTTGATTTTCATCATAGAGGTCTTTTACTTCGATATGGGTATTGGCATCATAGGTCATGTTTACAATATCCAATCTTTCGCCGGTTATTTTCATACCATGGCTTTTCTTTTTCAATGCCGACCTGCTGCGCATTTCAGTTGATGCCGTTCGCCCAACACCATTGTCTTCCACTTTTATGCTTAACTGTTCATCCACACGTTTAATCTCCAGCAACAATATCCCGCCAGGATGTTCACGATAAAGCAGTCCATGCCAGATAGCATTTTCAACATAGGGCTGGATGATCATTGGTGGAATGATCACCTGGGCAGGATCGATGTCTTTATCAAGAACCAACTTGTATTCAAATACATTGTCGAAACGGATGGACTCCAATTGAATATAGAGATCCAGGGCACTCAATTCATTTTCCAGGGTTACCCATTCGCTGCGGGAATTATCCAGTATCATGCGCATGAGCCTGGAAAACTTGGTTAGGTATCCTGAGGCATTTTGGGGATCGTTCTTTAGTATGAAGTTATTAATTGAATTCAGGCTGTTGAAAATAAAGTGAGGATTCATCTGGGCCCTGAGCATGTTCATTTTCACCCGGGCTATCTGGCGTTCAAAATCTCTTTTGGTGGCTTCTTTCTTTCGCAGTGTTTTAATGCGTTGTTTCAGCAGGAAGTATACGATGGCCGACACAGCCGCCACCACGCACACCAGGAACCACCCCGTACGCCAGAAAGGCGCCTTTACAGTAAAAGCCCAGGTGGCTGTATTGCTCCATTGATTTGACCCTGCGGCAGCCCTTACCTGCAGGGTATAATCACCTGCCGGTATATTCCTGATGGTCACCTGCCTGGTATGGCTTAGTTTGATCCAGGCGGTATCCTGGCCCAGTAACCGGTACTCATATCTTACAGCTGCCGGATTGTTGTAGTAAATGGCTGTAAACAAAAGTTCCAGGGAGTTTTGTTTGTAAGAGAGGACGGCGGGCGCAAAAACATCGTTCTGCAAGGGCAGGCTGGTACGCTGCTCATCCTGGATCACCAGGATATTTTCAATATTGAGTACGGGCGCTGTGATGGTTTTGGCATATACCTGGGGATCAAAAGAAAGCAAGCCCGAAGAGGTAGCCAACCAGATGGTCCCCTTGTCGTCCTGGATCATGTCTACGCCCTGGTAATCGCCTTTCAGCAAGGCGCGGTCAATGTCTTTGGCTACAATACTATAATCATTACCCGATTGTTCTATGCGGTTGATGCCATTGTAGGCAACGGCCCATAGGATATCGTCTTTATCAACCAGTATTTTCAGGAATATATCTGAGGACAAACCATCATTGGTGGTGAGCTGCTTTTCTATCACCAGGCTATCCTTTAAAAAGTGACACAACACGAGGCCATTGCCCTGTGTAGCCACCCAAACTTTGCCCTGCCGGGTTGTTTGCATATCTGTAATAGCAAAGGATTGATCCTTTTGCAAAGGGAGCAGTTCGAGGTAATTGTCTTTTACTGTAGCGAGCCCCCAGGTACTGCCGACGTATATTTTACCACCCGGGCTTTCGACTAAGCTACGGATTAAAGGGTTATCTGAAATTTCCTGCCGGTAAGTATATTGGGTGAATTCCAGGGAATCATTCTTTCCCTTTTTGATGCGGGTTACATTTTTATCGCCGGTGGTCCACAGTTCTCCATTCTTACCCCGGTGCATGTGCAGGAAGGTCTTATCACCTGACCTGCCTTCCTCATAAAAGTATTGCCATCCGTTCTTGTTAAGGCGGGCAAGCCCCTGATAGCCGCTACCAAACCACTGGTCGCCATCAGGCATTTCGTAAATGCTTTTTAATTCTGCGTGGGTGAAAATGGTCTTGCCATTGGGCAATGCCATTTCAAAATGGTCATTCACCCTTTTGAACAACCGGCCCCGATTGGCGCCCGTAACAATAGTGCCGTCTTTCAACTGATAAATACTATAGAGCTCGTTAAACCCATCGGGCTCATCCTGGAGATGGCTCTTGAATATTTCCGGCCGGGCATACAGGAGCCCTTCATGGGTAGCCACCCAGAAGTTACCATCCTTATCACAAGTGAACACCGATCCCCATTCACGGTGATCGTAAGGAATATTCAATACCTGGCGGAATGCTTTGGTCTTAATATCCACCTCATAAATGGCTTCAGCATTGTAATAGTACCAGTTGTTGCCTTCCCGGTGAAAGTCCATACCAGTGAGGAAAGCTATGGGCAGTTTCTTCCATTGACCATCTTTCCTGAAATTGACACCACTGAAGTTAGCGCAGATCAGCACTTCATCATCGTCGGTAATGCTGATGCCATTCAACATATCAGCCGAATGGCTCATTCCCCAGATGTGCTCCAGGTTCTTTCCATCCGACTCGTACACATTGTATGAATTGCCGATAAGGAGTTTTCCATTCTTCCGGAGAGCCATTTTCTTGACGCGCCTGTCATCCTTTAGCGTACGCCAGACAGGTAGTATCCTGGGAGTAATAATGAGCGTATCTTTTTTTGTTACTTTTTCGATGGCGGGTGCATCGAGCCAGGCAGGTCCGCTGCCTGTACCGACCCATAATCCTTTTCCTTCGGGGAGCAGGCTGTAGACGGGCATATTGCCTTCGCTGAAGTATACGGGAATGATTTCCTTGTTGGTATAGTAGAAAAGGCCTGCTGCAGAACCGATCCAGAGGGTATGGCGGGCGGTATCTTCCAGGAAGCAGAATACGCGGCCTATGCGCTTATTGTGGGCAAAGAGGTAGTTGGTGAGGCCGTAGCCGTCAAAGCGGCTAATACCGGCTGTATGGCCTATCCACAGCAATTGGCGGGAATCCAGGTGCAGGGAGAGGATCTCAGAGGAAGGGAGGCCATTGCGGGCGGAGAATTCGGTGAACTGGTAATTGATGGGGGGCGGCCCGGTAGTAGTGTTGTGTTGAGCGTTTGCCTGCCGGCAGAACAGGGACAGCAGTAGGAGGCATAACAGGCGGCATGTGCTGGTGTTTTGCAAGGAGGCTGTTTAGTGTTTTGGTAATCACTAAAATTAGTTAATCGGTCTGGTAAAACGACGGGGAATGAGGGAGGGGGTAGGGAGTGAGGGAGTGGCGTGGTTGGGGTAGGGGCAAAAAAAAGCCCTGTAGTAAACTACAGGGCTCAATAAATATGGCAGCTACCTACTCTCCCGCATTGTTGTGCAGTACCATCGGCCATGAGGGGCTTAACTACTCTGTTCGGTATGGGAAGAGGTGAACACCCTCGGTATAACCACCATAAGAAGTTAATACCGGATATTATCCAGTCAATAAGATTACATATTGGGAAGTTGTAAATGAGAGCAACAGAACAAACAATTAAAATATTAACATTGAAATTGATTAAAAAAAAATTAAAGCGTACGGGCAATTAGTACTACTCGACTTTACTGTTACCAGTTTTACATCTGTAGCCTATCAACGTAGTAGTCTCCTACGACCCTTAAAAGAATACTCATCTTGTGGAAGGTTTCACGCTTAGATGCTTTCAGCGTTTATCCTGGCCGGACGTAGCTACTCTGCATTGCACCTGGCGGCACAACAGATACACCAGCGGTCCGTACGACCCGGTCCTCTCGTACTAAGGTCATGTCCACGCAATATTCTAACGCCCATCACAGATAGGGACCGAACTGTCTTGCGACGTTCTGAA
>CBIHOV010000039.1:0-80985 GCA_966211765.1 uncultured Paraflavitalea sp. | reverse complement strand
CCTTCCTCTGTCGCATATCCAACTGTTTCATTGAAGAATCTGATCTTTAATACATCGTCGTATAAATCGTCCGGACGAACAGAGGTCCAGGTGCGGCCACTGTCGTTCGTCATCTTTAGATACCTCTGTCCACCAGCTACAAATCCCTTTTGGGCATTGATAAAGTAAAGTGAAGCGAACGAAGCGTCATAATCTGTCATAACCACCTGCCATGTCTTTGCACTGTCTGTGGTACGCAGCAAGGTACGGTATTGCAATCCGTAAGCGGTACGCTCGTTGACAAACTGAATTGTTCCGGGGCCTTCAGGTGCCTGGCTAACCTCCTGCCAATTCTTACCGCCATCAATGGTCTTTAATATGCCATTATAACCGTTGGCCTTACGGGCAGATAGATAACCGGTAGTATGGTCAAGAAAGCTTATGCCCAATATATTGTCGTAATTATTTCTATAAAAATCAATGGTATCGAAGCTGATCCCGCCATTGACGGTTCTAAAAAGCCGTGGCCTCACATTGGCAGTTACAAAGCCGGTATCTGCGCTGAAGAAAAGACAGTTATCAAACCTGCTGTTATCGGCATAAGCGGTGCCGACCACCAGGTTCAGCGGTTGCCAGGTATTACCGGCATCGGTTGTTTTGTAGAGATTATTCCAGGTGGCTGCATACCCGGTTGTATTGCTTCCCATGGAAAGGGCGGTAACATCGATGTAAGTGGGAGAAGCAGCTTTCCAGGTAGCACCGCCGTTAGAAGTTTTTAATATTCTTCCCCGGTCACCAACCATCAGACCCGTGCTGTCATTGAAAAAGTGTTGGGCGTAAAACGATGTTCCACCAATCAGGCCGCCAGCGCCTACCCATTTCCAGTTATCGCCGCCATCAATTGTTTTATAAGCACCGCCGTCTTCACCGGCGGCATAAGCGGTATGCTGATTGACAATAAAGATATCATACATTCTTGCTGAACCAAGCTGGCTGGTGGTCCAGTTCTTACCGCCATCCGTTGTCTTCAGCATGCCATAGATTTCGCGGTAAGCATACCCGGTGAGCGAATCCAGGAAACATAAACTGGTTACTCTGGCGGAGGTGCCAATAGGATACACCACGCTCCAGTCCTTCCCGCCATTGACTGTTTTATAGATACCATTCCAACTGGCTGAATAACCAATTGTACCGGTAACAAAATCGATACCCCTATCAGGAAAAGCAAAAGTGCCGTTCATCTTTTCCCATGAAGCGCCCCTGTTGACGCTCCTGTATAATTCCCTGACAACACCGGTAGTAGTCGTTAGCAAAATGGTATCACGCCCGGTTATATCTATCCATTCTATGGCTACATTACTATTAAAATCCTTTTTGGTCCAGGAAGCCCCATTGTTTGTACTTACATACAAGGCACCTGCACCACCTCCGATAACGCCTGTAGAATCTTTTAACTTTAAGACCCTGGCATAGGGGAGGTTTTGCTTTAATTGCCAGGTAGTACCTGTATCGGCAGTCGTGAACAAATCACCATTGTAATTGATCATGAATCCATGGGAGGGATCTATGAAGGTCATGCCTGAATTAATATATCCTGAGGGCTGTGGATTCAGCCATTTAAACTGGGCATCAACGGTAACAGTCACTAATAGTGCTACAAGAAAGAATAGGGCTTTTTGCATAAATGGGGTGCTCAAACAAATATATTCGAAATAATGCTACCCCACAACAAGCTGTGGGCATTCTCATCATATTCCATTTTTCATAATAATAAGGTTAGCTATCAGGCCTGTCCAACCGGTTTGGTGGGAAGCGCCCAGCCCTTTGCCACTATCGCCATGAAAATATTCATGGAACAAGATATGGTCCTTAAAATGAGGATCTGTCTGTAACTTCTCATTGGCTCCGAATACGGCTCTTCTCCCCTGCTCATCGCGCAGGAATATTTTCAACAGGCGGTTGGCCAGTTCGGTACCCACTTCTTTGAGCGAGAGATAATGTCCGGATGCGGTGGGATATTCTATCTTAAAATCATCGCTGTAATAAAAATGGTATTTGCGGAGACTTTCAATGAGTAAGAAATTCATGGGCATCCAGATAGGTCCGCGCCAGTTGGAATTGCCGCCATACATGTCGCTGTCGCTTTCTCCCGGCACATATTGCACTCTGAGCTCTCCTCCGTTGATGACTATACTATAGGGAGTTTCGCCATATTTTTTAGACAGTGATCGCACACCATAGTCGCTCAGGAACTCCGATTCATCGAGCATCCGGGACAGGAGGCGCTTCATACGGTGGCCCCTTAAAAGCCCCAACAGGTGCACATCTCCTCTGCCATCCTCATACCAGCGTGACACAAGGAGGGCAAGATCGGGCCGGTGCTCCAGGAACCATTGCATCCGCTCTGCAAAAACAGGATTGTTTTGCAGGGTCTCTTCGGTGATCACTTCTACTGCGAATAAGGGGATCAACCCCACCATACTCTTGACCTTTAGTTTTACGATGCTTTTGTTTTGCACCCGTATCTGGTCATAAAAGAATTCATCTTCCTCATCCCATAAGCCGGTATGCTCCTTACCCATACTGGCCATTGCACCAGCTATGTACAAAAAGTGTTCAAAGAATTTAGTGGCCATGCCGGTATAGGACTTGTTGTGGGTGGCCAGTTCCAGTGAAATGTGCAGCATATTCAAAGCATACACGGCCATCCAGCTGGTAGCATCCGCTTGTTCGGCGGTAACGCCTTCGGGCAAGGGAGCGCTTCTGTCAAATACACCTATATTATCCAGGCCCAGGAAGCCGCCTTCAAAAATATTGCTGCCTACCCTGTCCTTGCGGTTTACCCACCAGGTGAAATTGATGAGCAGTTTGTGAAATACAGATTCGAGGAATATATAATCCTTCACCCCTTTTGCGCGTGCATCCTGCCGGAATACGCGATACACAGCACCGGCATGGATGGGCGGGTTGACATCACCTAATTGCCATTCATAAGCAGGCAGCATACCAGACGGATGCATATACCATTCTTCTGTCAGTAGCTGTAATTGGTATTTGGCAAAATCGGGATCTACCATGCCAAGGGTCACACAGTGGAAGCCGAGGTCCCAGGCTGCATACCAGGGAAACTCCCATTTATCGGGTACTGATAGAATATTTTCGTTGTTCAGTTGCTTCCAGTCGGCATTGCGCCCCTTGAGGCGCTCGCCAGGTGGCGTGGGCATGGCAGGATCGCCATCCAGCCATTGCTGCACCTTGTAAGAATAGAATTGTTTATTCCAAAGCATGCCTGCAATAGCCTGCCGGTGCACCAGTTTTTCATCTTCACTAGTAATAGTATGCTGCAGGTGGGCATAATAATCGTTGGCCTCTTTTACCCTTTGGGCGAATATCTTGTCAAAAAGTTCAAAGGGCGCCCCTGTATTTTTATCGTTCAGGCGAAGCCTGATGGTATACGATTGTCCGGCAGGCACGGATATATCGAAATCAATAGCAGCCTTCGTTCCCTCCATGCCGGGGTTGATTGACTCTTTGGCGTGCACCACATGATCATTGATGCCATCTTTGGGCCAGCGGTTTTTATTATCGTAGTTGTACAGGCGCAGGGTATTGGTCTCGTTCTCACAAAACAAAGTGCGGGCGCTTCCTTCAAAATGCAAATAAGATACGACCAGGTCTTTGTGTGATATGCCAATGCTGTTTTCTCCTACTTTATACAAAGCAGGTTTATAATCATGCCTGCCCCAGCTCCAGGTATTGCGGAACCATATAGTGGGCATTACATGCAGACTGGCATCTTCCGGGCCACGGTTGTGGATGGTTATCCTGATCAAGATATCATCAGTACCCGCCTTGGCATATTCCACAAATACATCAAAGTATTTATTGGCATTGAAAATACCCGTATCCAGCAATTCAAACTCCTCTTCATGGCGGCTGCGACGACCATTCTCCCGTACCAGCCATTCATAGGGAAATTCCTGCTGCGGGTACTTATAAAGCATTTTCATGTAGGAATGCGTGGGGGTGGCATCCAAATAATAATAGAGCTCTTTCACATCTTCTCCATGATTGCCCTCCTTATTGTTGAGGCCAAAAAAACGCTCCTTTATACAGGGATCTTTTTTATTCCACAATGCCAGGCCAAAACACAATAATTGCTTCTCATCGCTAATACCGGCAATACCTTCTTCTCCCCAGCGCCAGGCCAGGCTGCGCGCCATATCATGGGTGGTATACCCCCAGGCATCGCCATTGGCGCTATAATCCTCCCTTACTGTCCCCCACTGCCTGTCGGAAACATAAGAGCCCCATCTTTTCCAGGCAGGCTGTTGTAAACGTTCTTGTTCTACATTCATGGATTGCGCATTTTCTGGTATCAGGATGTTAACAAAGATAAGCGGCTAAGGTTGAAGTCTTAAAATAGAGGTACCTTTCGGGTACAATAACAGGGCTTTTATGGAAATCACTGCAGTAAGCACCTTCAGCATCCAGAAAGTGCAGGCCGGGCAGGTATCAATATCCGATGATGTGCTGGCCATCGAAGAACCACTGGAGATACAACTGTTGTATGGACAGGAGCGTTTGCAAAGGAGCGTATCCGTTACCATGCGCACCCCCGGTAATGACGAAGAACTGGCCGCCGGCTTTCTGTTTACCGAAGGGATCATCCAACACCGGCAGCAAATTGAATACATCTTACCCGTAGCCCCGAATATGAATACGGTGCGCGTAACATTACACCCGGAGATAGTACCGCGCCTGCAACAGGCCGACAGGAATTTCTATACGACTTCCAGTTGCGGTGTATGCGGCAAGACCAGCATCGATGCCATTAAAACAGTCTCCATTTTCCTGAATGAAACGGATAACCTGCTGGTAACTGCAGAAGTGCTGCATGGATTGCCTGCCCGTTTATTAAAAGATCAGGCCGTGTTTGGCAGTACCGGTGGCCTGCATGCGGCGGCCTTGTTTACCAACGATGGAGACTTCCTCACGTTAAGAGAAGATGTGGGGCGGCACAATGCGCTGGACAAATTGATTGGTACAGTGTTGTTGAGGGATCAATTGCCGCTGAATAAGGTGGTGTTGTTACTGAGTGGAAGGGCGAGTTTTGAACTGATACAAAAAGCGGCGATGGCCGGTATAAAAGTAGTGGCAGCTGTGGGTGCCCCTTCCAGCCTGGCAGTAGAACTGGCGCAGGAGAATGACATTACATTGGTGGGGTTCTTAAGGAACCAACGTTTTAATATTTATAGTGGTGGTAAACGTGTAACACATGGATAAAAACGAAACATCAGCAATACCAGGAGCGGAGAATCCGACAATCTTTACGGGGTTGAAGCTGGGTACTGTGAAAACAAGTGCCGCAGGTACTCCTGCTGTATTACACGCCTTGCAACATGTTTTTGGCGAAGCAGGCCTGTTCAGGGGTCTAAAGGCATTGGGAAAACTGAACCAGAAAGGGGGCTTTGACTGCCCTAGTTGCGCCTGGCCTGATCCGGATGATGAGCGAAGTGGCATCGCTGAATATTGTGAGAACGGCGCCAAAGCGGTAGCAGATGAAGCAACCGCTAAAAAACTGACACCCGAATTCTTTGCTCAACATGCTGTATCGGAACTGGCAGGGCTCACGGATTATGAGATCGGGCGGAAGGGGCGAATTGCACAGCCTATGTATCTCCCCAAAGGAGCTACGCATTACCAGCCCATCACCTGGGAAGCAGCATTTGATAAGATCGCTACCACATTGAATGGGCTTGCCTCGCCTGATGAAGCAGTTTTCTATACCTCCGGGCGCACGAGTAACGAAGCAGCTTTTCTTTACCAGTTATTTGTACGCGCCTATGGCACCAATAACCTGCCCGATTGTAGCAATATGTGTCATGAAAGCAGCGGGGTGGCGCTTGGAGAGTCGCTGGGCATTGGTAAGGGATCGGTGAAGCTGGAAGACTTTTATGAAGCGGAAGTGATCATGATACTGGGACAAAATCCCGGCACCAATCATCCACGGATGCTGACGGCCCTGCAAAAAGCCAAGGCCAATGGGGCACTCATCATATCGATCAATCCATTGCCTGAAGCAGGATTGATGGGTTTCAACAACCCACAGCAACTGAAGGGCTTATTGAACATAGGTACGCCACTCTCCGATGTATTTCTACCAGTGAAGATCAATGGTGATATGGCCTTACTGCAAGCGCTGGAGAAATTATTACTGCAGGCCGAAGAACAAGCACCCGGCACAGTGCTGGACCATGATTTTATTAAGTCCAATACGCTGGGCTTTGCAGACCTGGAGCGGCACCTGCAACAGCAAAACATGGATGCCTTGGTGCAGGCCTGCGGCATTGACCTGCAGCAATTACAGGATACAGCAGCCTTGCTGAAAAATAAAAAGAAGATCATTGCCTGCTGGGCCATGGGACTCACGCAACACAAGAATGCCGTAGACACCATCAAAGAGATCGTTAATTTATTATTGCTCAAAGGCAGTATTGGCAAAAAAGGAGCTGGCACCTGCCCGGTACGTGGCCATAGCAATGTGCAGGGCGACAGAACGATGGGTATCTATGAACAACCTTCTGCTCGTTTTCTGCAAGCCATCAGTGATCGCTTTGGCTTCACTCCACCGCAAGCGCCCGGCTGGGATGTTGTGCATGCTATCAAAGCCATGCACGGCGGCCAGGGAAAGGTATTTTTTGCGATGGGTGGTAATTTCCTCTCTGCCACACCTGATACCTTGTATACTGCGGAAGCTTTGAGCAGGTGTTTATTGACGGTTCACGTATCTACCAAACTAAACCGGAGTCACCTGGTGCACGGAGAAGAAGCCCTGATATTACCTTGCCTGGGACGTAGTGATAAAGACACACTACACAATGAAGACCAGTTTGTGAGTTGTGAAAACTCCATGGGGGTGGTACAGTCTTCCAAAGGCATTCTGACACCTGTATCGGATGACCTGCTGAGCGAACCTGTGATCGTATGCCGGCTGGCCAAGGCCACGCTGGGCAATCGGAGTACGGTGAACTGGGATAAATACTTACAGCATTATGATCATATACGGGATGATATCGAAAAGACCATTCCGGGTTTTGAGCAATACAATGAGCGGGTGCGTATACCGGGAGGGTTTTATCTGCCCAATTGTAACCGCGAAGGAAGTTTTGATACGATCAGCCGTAAGGCACAGTTCAATATAGCTACGCCTGCCCTGCTTGTATTGGGTAAGGAAGAACTGCTGATGATGACCATCCGCAGCCATGATCAATTCAACACCACCATTTATGGCCTGGACGATCGCTACCGGGGTATCTATCATGAGCGCCGGGTGATACTGATGAACCAGGGAGATATTACTGCAAGAGGCTTGAACAGTGGCGATATTGTAGACCTGTTCAACTACCATGACGGAATAGAAAGAGTAGCAAGAAAATTCATCATCGTGCCTTATGCTATTCCGGCGGGGTGTACAGCTACTTATTTCCCGGAAACCAATGTGTTGGTGCCTATCAATAGTGTGGCTGATAAAAGCAATACGCCTACCTCCAAGCATGTGGTGCTACAGGTGAAGAAACATATACCATAGAGAGGTGACACCTTTCGTTTGCGACGCAAGGGAAAGGTGTCACCTCTGCCACAACCTCTGCTACAAAGCATAAAACAATGAAGGCTGTCCTTTAGCCGGACAGCCTTCATTATGTATAAACTAATTGCAAGATTATGCGCCGCCGGTGGGCTTATCGTAATCCCTGATCGTTTGTTGAATGAACAATGGCTTGAGTGTGAACCAGGCCAGCGCCGGGAAAAAGTGCATGGGCACTGTAAAACCCGGAAATAATTCAGGCATTTCCACTGTCAGCGGAAGCCTGGTGGCCAATGGGGCCAGAATGCTCACAAAGGTCAATATCGTAAACAGAAAGTTGAATACAATCTCGCCTTTGCTTTTTAACAGCTTAGTCAAAAGCCAGTAACCTACTGCTGCCAGTACCCCACCCAATAGGGATGCGGCCAGGATAGAAGAAGTTGCCGCTACGGTGGAGAAATCGGCCCCAAGGGAATTATTGTATACCCGTGCATAGATCAGGGCGGCTACACCAGCCAATACCCCCGATACGATGCCTAGCAAAAATGATCTTTTAAACATGTTGGTACGTTTTATTTTTTAGTAACAGGCACGTACACTTCAACCTTAATCACTGCTGCTGCTCCTGTTGCGGGTTTTCCAACACCATAATCGCTCCTGTTCACATTGAAAGTGCCGGAGAATACAGCCTCATTGCCTTTGGGTACAAAAGCAAAAGGAATGGTCACTTCTTTTTTCACACCACGTATTTCCAGGATACCGGTGGTTTGCCAGCCAGTGGCTGACTTACTGATTTTGGAAGAGGTAAATACGATCTGCGGGTATTTAGTTGCATCAAACCACTCTTCACCTTTGGCATGCTTATTCTGCATACCATTACCGGTGTTGATGGATGCAACATCAATATTTACAGAAAACTTAGAGGCAGCCAGGTTCTTTTCATCAAAAACAATACTACCGGTAAAAGTTTTGAATATGCCGGAAGCATCTTCTCCGGAGAACTTTATACTGTAGTCTTTTTTGATATCCCAATTGCTGGCGATAGTAAAGGCAAACACTGCTGTAAGAGCCAGCAGTGTTGCAAAAGATAAAACGACTTTTTTCATCCGTGCTTATTTGTAATTAAACTTGCCTGATGGAAAGCCCAAAGGGCCTTTCATCTACCTGCTGATTAGTCTTTAATAAATTCAAAATCACCAGTGATGGTTACTTCGTCACCTAATGCAGCTGTAGGGAAGCCGGTAGCGATACCGAAATCTGAACGTTTGATAACACCGGTTACTTTGATACCAGCCATATCCTTCTTGCTTTGGGGATTAACGGCGTTGCCCACATGAATGGCATCGAGTTCTACTTTCTTCGTAACGCCATGCAGGGTAAGATCACCAGTCACCTTGTAAGTTTTAGCACCTGTCTTTTTAAAGGAAGTGCTCTTAAAAGTGAGTTGGGGATATTTAGCAGCATCAAAGAAATCGGGGCTTTGGAGGTGCTCATCACGCATTGTGTTGTCGGTATTGATGCTCTTTATTTCGGCAGTCAATTCAACGGTTGCGTCAGTGAAATCAGCACCGGGATTGTTGAGGGTCAGTTTGTAATCTTTGAAACTACCATTGAAAGTAGCAATGCCCATGTGGGTAACACTGAATCCAAATCTTGAATGCACATTGTCGGCTTTCCAGGTAGCGGCGAAAGGTAAAGTGAATGATAACAGCGCTATTGCTGTTATGGCAGTAATTGCTTTGAACATTGGGTGATTGTTTTTGTTTTTTTAAAAAGGCTTTCTTTTTCAATTCTTATTTCCGTCACAAAAGTACTTACCTTTACTATACAAAAGTAAGCACTATACAAAAGTATACCGGTATATTTTTGTATAGCAATATACTAAATATGTTCAACATGTCGACATTTGAGAAAGAGTTAAAAAATGTTAAAAGCTGCTCATCAGAATTCATTCTGGCAGTAAACGACACACTCAATGTATTGAATGGCAAATGGAAACTGCCTATTATCGGAACTTTATTATTTGGTAAGAAACGTTTCCGGGAAATGGAGCGTTGTATACCCAATATTACTGCCCGTATGTTATCGAAAGAGCTTAAAGAATTGGAATTGAATGGCATGGTAAAACGTACAGTATACGATACCATTCCCGTTTGTATAGAATATGAACTTACGAAATCGGGCAAATCCCTCACCCTGGTACTGGATAGTATGGCTGTGTGGGGACTGCGACATAGAAAGATCGCTATGAGTACCGAAAAAGCATAGCTGCATTGTGAAATCCATTGTCTCCATACCTACTTATTCCCTGCGTGAAAGAAGCAGTTGCGGGGTTGAGATACTCCGGGCGGATCATGTAAACGCCGGTGAACCTACTGCTCATGCTGCCCACCGTGATGAACATTATGTATTGATCTTCCAGGAAAAAGGGCGCAGTACTATCATGGTCGACTTTGAACAGATCATTGTACAGGGCGCTGCCATTCTAAGTATCCTCCCTGGCCAGGTGCACCAATCGCTGGCTGCTGAAAAAAATACCATTGCCTGGTTTATATCTCTTGATGTCTCCTGGATGGATGAAACCTTCCGCGCTGTATTTCAAAACTCTATCAGGCAACGCGACCCCATCAGCATCAATCTCTCCGACACTTCGCAGCTTAAAGCCTGCATCCTGGCCCTTCAGCATGTGTATGAAAGCAGTACCGATACGGCTTTTCACGAACATACGCTGCGCTCCCTCACAGATGCCTGTATCAGCCTGTTTGCCGCCGCCTACCAGGAACCGGAAAAAGCAGGCGAACGCAAGGATGCCCGTTCAGAGATCATCACCCGGCAGTTCCGCAGCCTTCTCCAGCAGCAATTCAAAACCATGAAAAGTCCTTCGCAGTATGCTGCGGCGCTCAATATATCACCAGCCTGGCTTAATGAAGTGGTCAAAGAAACCACCGGCTTTCCGGTAAGCCACTGGATCCACCAGGAAATCATACTGGAAGCCAAGCGAATGCTCTATTACACCGGCAATACGGTGAAAGAAATTGCACATTTGCTGGGTTATGAAGACCATACCTATTTTACCCGCCTATTTAGCAAGCTAACCGGCCTCTCGCCGGTCCAATTCAGGCAGAAATACCGCAAATAGTCCAAGCTTTCCCGGGATGCCTGCATTGTTCCGTAAGGGGTTTTGTTGTCACTTTGCGGTATGAAACACGCGGAAAAACAAGAACATACGCACGAACATGGCCATTGCCCGCACGAGGGGCATGATCATGGTGGCTCCCTGCACGTTCACCCGGTAGTGAACAATATGCGTGTGGCACTGCTGCTCAATGTGCTGTTTACCATCATAGAATTTATTGGCGGACTGTATACCAATTCGGTAGCCATTCTTTCAGATGCCATCCACGACCTGGGCGACAGCATCGCTATTGGCGCTGCCCTGCTACTGGAAAAACAATCGGGACAGGGAAGAACAAATACTTTTAGTTATGGAAAGCGGCGGTTCTCCACCCTTGCAGCCTTCCTCACCTCTTTAATATTAATAGCTGGTTCCATCGTTATCCTCACAGAGGCCATACCCCGTTTCTTTACAATGCAAGTAGTAAAAACAACCGGGGTATTCTGGCTGGCCATCGCAGGCGTGCTGTTCAATGGGCTGGCTATTTTGCGGTTACGCAGGGGAAAGCAGCAATCGCTGAACCAACGGGCAGTTATGCTGCACCTGCTGGAAGATGCGCTGGGCTGGATAGCGGTATTGGTAGGCGCTATCTTTATGTATTTTACGCAATGGTATTGGATAGATCCTTTGCTGTCGGTAGGTATTGCGCTGTTCGTATTGTACAATGCATCCCGGAATATTATGACCGCTTTGAAGATCTTTCTCCAGGCCGCTCCCGCAGGAGTCGATGCCCAGGTGATTGTAGCTGAACTCAAAAAGCTACCGGGTGTAACGGGCGTACACGATGTACACTGCTGGAGCATGGATGGCGAAAAAAATATTCTTTCTCTTCACCTGGTAGTCAATCCAACGGTGGATATGCCCGGGCTCAACCGGCTGCTGCAAAAGGCCCGGGAGATTACCAGGGCGCAAAATGTTCAGCATCCTACGATCCAGGTAGAAACGGATGGAACACCTTGCCACTTAATAAACTGTTGAGCTATGTAGCAGGCAATTCACTCGGAATAATTATATTTATCATATGAATTGCCTGATCATCGACGATAATAAAATAGCCAGAACGACACTGAAACAATTGGCCAGCCAGGTAAAGGACCTCACGGTGACCGGCGAATGCAGCAATGCCATGGAAGCCTGGAACCTGTTACAGGAACAGGCAGTAGAACTGTTGCTGCTGGACATAGAAATGCAGGGCATGAGCGGTCTTGAACTCACCAGGAACCTTGGCAATAAAAGACCTGTTATTGTATTCACCACTTCCAAAAAGGAGTATGCAGCAGAGGCTTTTGAACTTAATGTGGCCGACTATATTGTGAAACCGGTAACACCTGCCCGTTTTATACAGGCCATTGATAAAGTGCGGGAAATACTCGATAGCGGCAAAGAGGAGGTGAAGTTTACGGAGGACGAATTCATCTTCATACGAGACTCTAATATTGTGCGCCGGCTTAGCCTGCAGGATATCCTGTATGCCGAAGCCATGGGTGATTATGTAAAGCTGTACACACCCGGTAAATTCTACGCTATCCATACTACTTTAAAAGCCGTGGAAGAAAGATTGCCGCCCAGCAAATTCCTGCGGGTACACCGCTCCTATATTGTAGCCATCAGCAAGATCGAGACGATCCAGGATGGGGCGCTCATTGTCAACGGGAAACCTTTACCGGTGGCAGATGCCTACCGCAGCGCACTGAATAAGCGGATGAATATCCTGTAATGCAGGAGGCAACGAGGCACAAAGGCAACGAGAAAGGCACTTTTAGACCAGGGTGAGCCGCCTCTAAAAGGCGACCCACCCTTCGACAGTAGCCTGACAATCACTTACGAAAGGCTCACATTCACTCCAACGACCGTTTTTCCTTTTTCGCCGATTGATTTTTCCCAATCATCGCCCGGGGCTTTGTCAGGCGGGTATTCCGATGCAACTTTACATCAGCAAGGACAACAAATAAACACAAGTTCTTTATCTATTTTTCATAAGCAGTTAGTTTTGGTTACGGCCCTGGTTTCTACCCGGGCCTTCTTTTTTTACACATGAAAATGCTTCTCACGATATTATTTTTAGCAGACACGCTCTTACTCATAGGATTAGCCCTGCAGTTCCTGCGAACGACAGGTAAGGGCCGGCAAGGAGGAGCATGACCTTTTTTAAACTACATTAGCATAATATTTACCAGCAATGACCAGTAAAAAGATCATTTATTATATACTGGCTGCCTTTATTGCGGGCAACTTACTGCTGATCTATCTGCAATACAATTCTGCCAAAAATATCAATGGTCTCATTAGCGGCAATGAACGCCTCGTGAATGAATTCAAGGTGGACAACGAATTACGTGCCCTTGAAAACGGCATCCATGCTATAGAAAATGGTGTGGTGCATACAATCACCACCCGGGACACCGTAAATATTGAAGGGATTGAACAGCAGGTAGCCGAGGTGGAAAAAGACCTGGGCATGCTGCAAAAAATAAATGACGATGACAGCTCGGTCAAATTCATTGATCAGCTGGATGCACTCGTACGTCAAAAGCTGGCCCTCAGTCACCAGGTATTGAACACTTTTCACCAGACCGGCAGGAAGGCCGCAGAAGCGGCATTTGCTACACCGGCCAACCGGCAGCTAACGTTGGATATTGCTGCTACTGCGCATAAGATAGACAGCAGCAGGCAACAACTCCTGGCTACCCTGACAGATGCGGTGGACAGGAATGGCAATGAGGCCCGCACCTCGGGCATGGTGCTGATCATCCTGGTATTGATCAGCGGCGCTATTTTATTCTGGTTCATCATCAACCGCATCGGGCAACAGAACCAGCTCATCAGCCAATTGGATACCTCAGAGAAGAAAGTACGGGAAGCAGCCCGCATAAAGGAAAACTTTATGGCCAATATGAGCCATGAAATACGCACGCCTATGAATGCGATCGTAGGCTTTACCAACCTGTTACAAAAGCGTGAGCTGGACACGGTGTCCAAAGGTTATGTGCAGGCCATACAAAGGTCGGGCGATAACCTGCTTACGATTATCAACGATATACTTGACCTTTCCAAGATAGAAGCCGGCATGATGCGCATTGAGCCTACGCCTTTCAGCATACGGGAACTGCTTTATTCGGTAGAGACGATGTTCCTGGAAAAAACTAAAGAAAAAGGGCTGCACTTCATTACGGAAGTAGAGGAAGCAGTTCCAGACACACTGAATGGTGATGCCACCCGGCTTACGCAGGTGTTGGTAAACCTGATCGGCAATGCGGCCAAATTCACCCAAAAAGGAAGGATTGAGGTGCTCATCAACAATGAGGGCATCAAAGACAATACCATTTCCCTGGGCATTACAGTAAGCGATACCGGTATAGGTATTGACAATGATAAGCTACCGGGAATTTTTGAGCGCTTCCGGCAAGCCGAAGATTCCATCACCCGCAAATACGGAGGTACTGGGCTGGGGCTTTCTATTGTAAGAGACCTGGTAGAACTGCAGGGCGGTTCTATGCAGGTGACGAGCGAACCCGATAAAGGAAGCAGTTTCCGCCTGATGATCCCTTATAAAATAACCAATGAGGTGGTCAACAACAACAACAGGTGGAATACAACCTTGTTAAAAAGTACGGTACCAGAACATGTACAGCTACTGGTGGTGGAAGACAATGAGATCAACCAGCAGTTGATGAAACATTTGCTTGGTTATTGGGGATTACAATTTGACCTGGCGGCCAATGGAAAGGAAGCCATTGAGCGGCTGCAAGGCAAGCAGTATGACCTGATACTGATGGATATCCAAATGCCCGGTATGGATGGCTATACAGCCACGGCACAAATAAGGCATACTTTACAATTGAAGACGCCCATCATAGCTATGACAGCCCATGCCCTGGCAGGAGAGCGGGAAAAGTGTTTGAGCGCCGGCATGAATGAATATATATCCAAACCTATTCATGAAGAGGAATTATACAGGCTACTCATCAAGTTTACAGGCAATCACCAGCTGGTGCCCCCGGAAAAGAAAATGATCTATCAACCCACTGCGGGCGCTTACCGGCATATTGACCTGGGGTATATGCAGGAGGTGAGCAATGGCAACAGGGATTATGAAAAAACGGTGACGGAACAATTCCTGGAAATGATTCCCGAAGACCTCAAGAGCCTGGAGCTTGCCTTTAAAAGAAAAGACTTCATCATGATACGGGTGGTAGCCCACAATATGAAAACATCGGTATCTGTAATGGGCCTTACAGAGAAGCTCCAACCTTACCTGGATATACTTGAACAGGAAGATACTGATGAAGCTACGCTTTGGAATAATATCATAGCAGTGCAACACGTTTGCATTCCCGCACTGAAAGAAGCCCGGCATTTTTATACTACCTTATAGTTAACCTCCCTTTCGCCCCTGGTCAACGATCGTTTTAGCCTATTGGCCGACTAGCTGGTTGCAGACGCTTACGCTCTCAGTAGCTTTATACCAGCATTAAAACGACAACCATTAAAATATTAAAAAATGAAAACATTAATTACTGCCACCATGGCCATTATGCTTACTACAGCAGCTCTTGCACAAGCACCTTCAGATTATGCTGCCGTTAAAAAAGACATGAAAGAAACCAATAAAGAAGCATCCTCCATAAAAAAAGAAAAGAAAGAAGAAAGGAAGGCCCTCCGCAAACTGGAAGGCAAACAGGCCAGCTATCAGGCAAAGCAACAGTTTGCCCAGGATTTTGATAATGTGACGAATGTAGAATGGAAGAGAACCAACTATTTTGATGAAGCTACGTTTACCAAGGACGGACATACTATGACAGCTTTTTATGATTATAATAACCAGTTGGTGGGTACAACCGAAGTAAAAACATTTATTGACCTGCCAGCCTCTGCCCAAAACACGATCAACAAAAAATACAAAGATTACAGTGTTGAGAAAGTCATTATGTTCGATGACAATGAAGACAATGAAAGCGACATGTTATTGTATGGCCATCAGTTTGACGATGCAGACAATTATTTTGTAGAGCTTCAAAAGGACAACAATGCCATTATTCTTCAGGTAGATATGATGGGCAATGTGATTTACTTTACGAACATGCGATAAAATATTTTCAGGCTGATACTTTTCATAGAGGTTAATTGTGGTTTTTCACAGCCCTTCCCGGTCATGCGGGAAGGGCTTTTTCTAATTACCTTTGCGCCATGGATTATTTCAAAAAGCTACAGGAGCTACTGAAAATTGAGAAGGAGGAGGACAAGAGACTGTATCAGCAACAAGCAGAAAACCTTTCGGTGACGGAACGCAGGGCCTATGGCCTTACCTGGTACCCCATCGCCATCCGGGATACGGAAATGAGCCGGGGCGATTACCTTTCGGTAGAGGTGGAACGCACTACTAACCAGGATGTTGTACACCAATTACGCTTCGGGGCTTCCGCAGCCCTGTTTTCCAACCACAATGCGAAACAAGACCGTGTAGAAGGGGTGATCACCTACCAGGGTGGTAATAAACTCAAGATCACGCTGCGTACGGATGAGCTGCCCGACTGGGCACGTGACGGGAAGCTGGGTATTGACCTGTTGTTTGATGACAACAGCTATGACGAAATGCAAAACGCCCTTAAGCTGGCCATTACCCGCAGCGAGAAAAAAGAAGAGGGCCGTTTGATACAAATACTCGCAGGTGGGCAATCACCCACTTTCCGGATAGACCATTTCCCCTACCCCATTACGCGGTTGAATGCTTCCCAACAGGAGGCGGTACATAAGATCGTAGCAGCAAATGAACTGGCCATTGTACACGGCCCTCCCGGTACGGGTAAAACCACTACGCTGGTACAGGCCATCAAAGCATTGATCAAAGATGAACCTCAACAGATACTGGTAGTGGCGCCCAGCAATGCTGCAGTGGACCTGCTTACGGAAAAGCTGGCTGATGAAGGGCTCAATGTACTGCGGGTGGGCAACCCGGCCCGCGTGTCGGACAAATTGATGCAGCTTACACTGGACAGTAAAGTGGCTGAGCATCCGCACATGAAAGAAGTAAAGCGGCTAAAAAAGCAGGCTTCTTCTTTTAAAGACATGGCGCATAAGTATAAGCGGAACTTTGGCAAAGCGGAAAGGGATCAGCGCAAAGCGCTCTTTGATGAAGCACACAAGATCATGAAAGAGGTGGAGAACACAGAACAGTACA
The DNA here is from genome assembly GCA_966211765.1 of uncultured Paraflavitalea sp. Lineage (GTDB taxonomy): Bacteria > Bacteroidota > Bacteroidia > Chitinophagales > Chitinophagaceae > Paraflavitalea. Next base: position 64,065 of record CBIHOV010000039.1, on the reverse strand, counting down.
TTGTCAATGACCTGCTGGCCAGGGCTCAGGTGATCACGGCTACGCTGGTGGGCACCAACCACTATACGGTACGGCACCTCAAATACAAAACAGTGGTGATCGACGAAGCAGGGCAGGCGCTGGAACCAGCCTGCTGGATACCTATTCTAAAAGGACAGAAATTAGTACTGGCAGGTGATCATTGTCAGCTGCCTCCCACGGTAAAATCGAATGAAGCGGCACAAAAAGGACTGACCACTACCTTATTGGAAAAAGCTGTGCAACTGCATCCGGAAGCAGTAGTGTTGCTGGAAGAACAATACCGGATGAATGAAATGATCATGGGTTACTCGTCGGGGGTTTTCTACCACAACCGGTTGAAGGCACATGAATCGGTGGCCAGTCATTTATTGTTTGATACGGATAGTCCACTGGCTTTTGTAGATACGGCAGGCTGTGGCTTCGACGAGAAACAGGACGGCACCAGTACCACCAACCCCGAAGAAGCAGCTTTCCTGTTCAAACACCTCACTCAGCTGGTGGCAACCCTGTCGGCACATTACCAGCCTGCAGGTTTTCCCAGCATTGCGGTGATCTCTCCCTACAAACAACAAGTAGAGTTATTGAAGGAACAATTATTACACTCCCCTGCCCTACAGGTGTACAATGGCAAGATCTCTGTCAACACCATTGACAGTTTCCAGGGGCAGGAACGGGATATAGTATACATTGGAATGACGCGCAGCAATACAGAAAATAAGATCGGCTTCCTATCTGACATAAGGCGTATGAATGTAGCCATGACAAGGGCCCGGAAGAAACTGGTAGTGATCGGTGACAGCGCCACGCTTTCGCAACTACCCTTTTATGCCGGATTTATTACATATGCCGAAGAAAGGAATGCCTGGCAAAGTGCCTGGGAATTTGTAGATGCCTAGGATGGCCTTTCTCTTGTATTCTTGTTTATTCTGATTGCTTTTTATGCTTCAGCAACCAGCTGGTACATTGGTACCAGGCAATAGCCTGGTTGACGAGACTATCATCCAGGTTAACGGTGCTGGCATTACCTGTACTAAAATCAGGTTTGAATTGGCGAACGGTTTTAACAGGGGATTGTAAGACCAGCCTGTCATTTTTTAAATAACCCAGTCCCTGGTAGGTGCTAATGAACGCCCTTTGTTTTTCAGCAGGTGTATTCAACACATCCTGTCCAAAGAACTTTGACTTGTATTGGAACCTCAGCATACCGAGTATGGTAGGCGCCACATCAATTTGTGCGGTTAGACCGGTCACCTTACGGGGCTCTAGTATTTTGGGTGCATAGATCAGCATGGGTATATGGTAACCTGTTACGGGCAGTTCCACGCTGCCTGCGCTACCGGCGCAATGATCTGCCACAATTACAAATACGGTACTATCAAACCATTTTTTAGTAGACGCTTCTTTCAGGAACTTATTGATCGCATAGTCGGTATACTTTACAGCGCCTTCCCTTGATTGGGTGGAAGGGGGGATATCAATGCGACCGTCGGGATAAGTATATGGCCGGTGATTGGAAACGGTCATTACCTGGGTGAAGAAAGGCTTGTGGGCGGCATCATTAGAATCGAGTGTATGCAGCGCCAGGGTAAAGAGGTCTTCATCGGCCACACCCCATATATTCTGGTAGTGCACATCTTCGGGTTTGATGGCCGATCTGTCTATGACGGTATAGCCATTGTTGCCAAAGAAGGTTTTCATATTGTCAAAATAGCTATATCCTCCATAAATGTATTGGGTAGTATATCCTTTGGAGCGAAATACGCTACCCAGGGAAAACATACCGCCATTGTCCGGCCGCTTTACAATGCTTTGACCGGGGGTAGGCGGAATAGACAAGGAGAGCGCCTCAAGTCCACGTACGGTTCTGGTACCTGAAGCATATAGATTGGTAAACAAAAGGCTGTGGTCGGCCAAAGAATCAAGGTAAGGAGTGATGGAATTGGTATTTCCAAACGCCTTCATGAAATCGGCACTGAAGCTTTCCACACTGATCAATACCACATTGAGCTTTCTTTCAGGCTCAGCATAAGTAACCTCTCTTTCAATATTGTAGGGATCATTACTTACAAAGCGGGTATTGGGTAATTGCAGTTGTTGCCTGAGCAGTTTAAAGGCGGATTCGTCGGACAGGGTTTGATAAAATTGGTAAAAGTCCAGTTCATTATGGGTGTAGGCCAATGCAAATTCGTAGATGCCATTTCCTGCGAGGGAATTGGCATATTCATTACGGCTGAAATGACGCCATTTTTCAGGCACGCCTATATACACCAATACCGGTAATACCAACAGGCTCATTGCCAGCAGGGAGCGTTTACCAAAAGACAGGGACTGATGAACGCAGCTTCTTACCAGGCTTCGGCTCATAAAAACGATACCGATAGCGGTCAACACCAATGCAGTCATGATCCAGGCAATGGGGTAAGACTCCATGATATTACCCAATACTTCTGTGGTGTAGACCAGGTAATCAACAGCAATGAAATTGTAGCGGGTAGAAAACTCCTGCCAGAAGAACCATTCGCTGATCGCATTCAGGAGCAGCAAAAAAGTAACCAATCCCAGTCCGAAGTACAAGACCCCGGTACGCCAGCGCATCCGAAAGTTAGGAACAAAGAACAGGAGGAGGTAGACGGCAAAACGGAATAAGATATAACCGATGATAGCGGTATGTAGCTGGGGACTGAAATCTTTGGGAACAATACTGGTAAACAGCAGCAGGGAAAGCAGGACTATAAAGAAAAGGCTCACCCAGGGGAGCATCTTTTTCCGGTAAATAAAATTATTCTGCAGCCATAGGTGCAACACGAAAGGAATAATGAGGAAGGACGCTATGGCCAGGTCATACAGGAAACCAATGAAGAATAATCCTGAAAACTGGCCAATGGTTATTCCCGCCGAAGTGGTAGCCAATAGCAGCGCTATCCGGGTAAGGGCTGAAAGAATAATGTATAAACCGATGATGACCCAAATAAAGGAAAACCTGTTACGGAAAATCTTGTTGTACATGCAATCTGTTGATTAGGGCAGTTCTGTAATGGGTTAAGGCAAACCTACATGGCAAATCTGTAGGAATCTTAAAGAAAACGGCGAATTGGGAGAATCCCCTATGCCAGGCTCATGATAAATTTTATTGTGTAAGAGGAATATAGAAGGCTGGTGGATACTTGCGTACTCCTTTTCAATAACAACTCATTAACCACTTCAAAGTTTCTTTAGGTTTCACTACTTGATTTGTTGTATCAAACCCCTTTCTATGCTCCGATCTGAAGTCAGGCTTTTATTGGTCGTATTGCAGATTAGTGTATCTTTTACAGCCTGCAATGGCGGAAAGCAAGTGAACCGTAAATCATTGCTGAACAATATGTTATAAAAACCAACCGGCATCTAAAACATAAAGCTATGTGGAAATACTATGCAGTCTTATCGGCCATCTTTGCGGGACTTACCGCTATATTGGCTAAGATGGGCCTCAAAGGGATCAGTGGAAACCTGGCCACCGCTATCCGTACGGTGGTCATTGTATTTATTTCCTGGGGTATTGTACTGGCTGCCGGACAGTTGAAGGAAGTAAAAAGCCTCACACGCAATAACTTGTTATTTTTGGTATTGAGTGGCATAGCTACCGGCCTTTCCTGGATCTTTTATTTCAAAGCACTGGAAACAGGACCGGTATCTAAAGTAGCGCCTATTGACAAGCTAAGTGTTCCTATTGCGATCGGGTTATCGGTATTGCTGTTGAAAGAGACTGTTGACTGGAAAACCATTGCCGGCGCCTTATTGATCGTAACAGGGACTATCATTCTTATACGTTGAACGCATGAAATTATTATTGGTAGAAGATGAGCCGCTGCTGCTGGAGGAAATGGACAGTTACCTCACAGAGCAGGGATACCGTTGTGAAAAAGCAACGACTTATGAAGAAGGTGAAGACAAGATCACGCTGCATGAATACGATGCCATTGTACTGGATATCACCCTGCCCGGTGGCAATGGACTGAAATTGCTGGAACTCCTGAAAAATAAGCACAAGGATGCGGGTGTACTCATTGTATCGGCCAAAGACTCGCTCACGGATAAGCTGACGGGGCTGGAATTGGGCGCGGACGATTATATTACCAAACCTTTTCACCTGGAAGAACTGAATGCGCGCGTGAATGCACTGCTGAGGAGGAAATCCTTTAGCGGTCACAACCGCTTAATAATCGACGACCTGGTAATAGATACGGCGGCGCAGGAAGTGCGCTGGAAGAACGATATTATTGCACTCACTAAGAAAGAGTATGAATTGCTGCTCTACTTTATTGTGAATAAGAACCGGGTGGTGAGCAAGCAATCTATTGCGGAGCACCTGTGGGGCGACCATTATGATATGGCCGACAATTACGATACAGTATACGTACATACGATGAACCTGCGCAAGAAGATCACAGCCTATACCGGTACTGATTACATTAAGACGGTGTATGGAATGGGCTATAAATTCATGCTATCATGAAACTGCTGCACCGCACAACCCGTGACTTTCTTTCGGCCACGATAATCATATTGCTGATCACGGGCATTGGCATGTACCTGCTGTTGCAAAAGGAAGTAACGGATGAAATGAATGAGCAACTGGCTTTCCAGGCAGCGTTGGTGAGTGAGCAAATGGCCACGGGTCAGTCGCCCGGGTATCCCTTTGCCCAGGTGACGAAAACAACTGATCCTGTAACAATAGAACCCAAATACGGAGATACGCTGTTATATGACCTGGTGCAGCATAAAAAAGAAGATTACCACTATCTTGACCTGGTAAAAAGAATTGGCGGGGAGAACTACCACATCAAAGTGATGACCACTTATATTGGGTGGGGTAGTTATTATAAGACTATATTTTACTTATTGCTGGCGGCCATTCTCCTGCTGGCTGCTTCGGGTGTACTGATCAATTATTTTTCCAACAGAAAGATATGGAGGCCCTTCTTTCTAAACCTGGAAAACCTCAAAAAGTATACGGTTAGCTCCCCCACCCCACTTCAGTTACAAAGTTCACCGATCACAGAGTTTAAGGAATTACAGGCCGCGTTAAAAGACCTTACGGACCGGAGCCACCGGGAATACATGGCGCTACGCGAGTTTACAGAAAATGCTTCGCATGAGATCCAAACACCGCTGGGCATTATTCAATCCAAGCTGGACCGGCTGAGCCAATTGGATGTGAGTGAAGATATGGCCAGGTATATTGTAGAGGCTAAGAGTGGTGTGGAGCGGCTCAACAAGATGAATAAAAGCCTGCTGTTGCTGGCCAAGCTGGACAATAAAGCTTTTGAAGGCAAACAAAGCATCCCCTTCCAGGAAATAATACAGCAGCACCTTCAAATGATGGAAGACCTGTTTGCTGCCAAACATATTACGATCAACACCCAGCTGGCACAGGCCACGCTGGTATCGGACACTTACTTGTGTGAGGTATTGGTGTCGAATCTATTTTCCAATGCGCTCCGCTATTCAGACCAGGGCGGCACGCTGAATATTACCCTACGGCCCCATCAACTGATACTGGCCAATACAGGTGAGCCCTTGGATTTTCCACCAGAATTCCTGTTTGACCGGTTCAGAAAAAGCTCTAAAAATATTCAATCCACCGGTCTGGGGCTGGCCATTGTACAACAGATCTGCCTGCTAAACGGATGGGAAATAAGCTACAAGTATGAGGACGGGCAGCACGTGTTTACGATGGGGTTTTAAGAGGGATAAATGCTGCTAACACGACGCCCTCGCTGTCATTAAATTATTTTTTTCGCCATATGAGTATGCAGATCTATTCCGTTCTCAGGCTCTTTACAGGGTTGGCGATAGCGGCTTTGATAGCCTGGAAACTCACGGTAGCCAACGCGATGAAGATGGCCATTACACCAGCTATGGCAAAAATGCTCCATCCAATGTTTATCCTATAAGTATAATTCTGCAACCAATGGCTCATGGCATACCAGGCTACGGGAGAGGCAATCAGGAAGGCCACCATGACGAGTTTAATAAAATCAACGGACAACAGTCTGGCGATGCTGACAGCAGAGGCACCGAGTACTTTACGAACACCGATCTCCTTGATCCTGCTTTCGGCCATAAAGGCCGACAAGCCCAATAAACCGAGGCAGGAGATAGCAATGGACAGGGAAGCAAACAAGCCAGCAAGCATTTTGGTACGTTGTTCGTTGTCGAAATTGGAAGCATACTCTCCATCAACGAATTTGTAATCGAAGGGATAAGCAGCATTGTATTTCTTAAAGATCTGCTCTGCCTTCTGCAGGCTGGCAGCTGTGGAGCTTCCCACTTTAAATTTGATGTGCATGGTAGTGAACCAGCTGGCAGGCCCCATAATCACCAGGGGTGGCGCTTTCTCATAGGGAGAATTCAACACATAATCCTTCACTACACCTACTACTTGCCAACTTCTGTTGTCGGAGGGCTGGGTAATGACCTGCCCAATGGGGTTGGTGAAGCCCATTGTTTTTACGGCGGTCTCATTCAGAAGCACAGCCTGGGAATCGGTAGCATATTTATTGATATCGATATCCCTGCCGGCTAATAATTGCAGGCCGGCAGTCTTCACGAGGTCGGCATCGGAACTAAACAAGGCAATGGTAGCATCATCATCGGGGTTTCTGCCAGGCCACCGGAGGCCCCAGGTATTGGAACCCCGCTGGGTAATGGTGGTCATGTTCTTTGTGACGGAAGCGGCTATGCCTTCCTTGATGAGTTCCTGTTTAATAAGGGGGTAATTCTTTTCAATATCGCCCACAAAATCTACGTGGATGAGGTTGTTGGCTGTGTAGCCTGTTTCCCTGTCCTGTGCAAAACGTACCTGGTTGCGCACCACGATGGTAGAAATAATGAGGATGATGGCAAATGTGAATTGCAATACCACCAATACCTTGCGGGGAGAAAACGCTGAGTTGGCTTTTTTAAAGGCTCCCTTAAAAATACCTACGGGCTTGAAGGATGCCAGGTAAAAGGCAGGATAGCTGCCAGCCAGCAAGCTGGTGAAGGCAATGAATGCGAAGGCTATCAGCCAAAAATAACTGTTGTTGTAAGGGATGGTCAATTGTGTATTGATGAGTGTATTGAACGGAGGCAATACAAACTGTACGAGTAACAATGCAAATATGCCGGCAACGGTGGCCAACATAAAAGACTCCAAAATGAACTGGCGAATGAGTATGCCCTTCCCGGCTCCTGCCACTTTACGGATACCCACTTCTTTGGCCCGCTTTTCACTACGGGCTGTGCTGAGGTTCATGAAATTGATGCAGGCTATCAACAGGATGAATGCGGCTATGATGCCAAACAACCTTACAGTAGTGATGCGCCCGCCAACGGCTTTGCCATTTTCAAACCCTTCATACAAATGCCATTTATCGAGGGGATGGAGGAAATGGGTCCATACTTCAGCATGCCCTGACTTTTGCCTGGTAAGGTTCTTTATTTTGCCGGAGAATGCTGTCATGTCGGCATTGGGCTGCAGCAATACAAATGTGGTGGTATTGTTGCTCAACCACCTATCGTTGTTCCAGCCGAGTTGGTTAAGATGCTCCCAGGGCAAGAGGTAATCGAAGGAAAACCGCGTATTGGCAGGCAGGTCTCTAAGAACGCCGGAAACTACGAGGTCGGTAGAGGCATCGATCCTAATGGTCTTGTGGAGGGCATCCTCTTTTCCAAAGAGTTTGCTGGCCAGTTTTTCAGTGATGACGATGGAATTAACATCCTTTAGCTGCCCCTGCAGGTTGCCTTCTACCAATGGAAAGCTGAACATGGTGAGGAAGGCCGGATCAACAAAGCTGCCCTTGATCCCTGTGAAACTTTTCTCTCCTGCTGTAAGGAGTACCCTATTGATATTACTTAGCCGGGTAGTTGCTGCTACTTCCGGGTAATCCTGTTTCAAAGCTGGCGCCAGGGGTTGGGAAGTCATGCTAATTGCATTGGACTTACCGTCGGAAGTGGTGAGCCCGTATACCTGGTACAACCTGTCTTTATTAGCATGAAACTTATCGAAGCTGATCTCATTTTGCAGCCAGAGGAGAATCAGCACAGCACCTGCCATGCCTATTGCCAATCCTGCAATATTGATGACGGAGAAGCTTCTTCCACGAACAAGGTTTCTCCAGGCAATTTTGAAATAGTTCAACAGCATAAGGGGGCTTTTATGCTTTAGGTCCGTACCAGTAAAATGCCAGAATGATAAATCTATAGTAATCAAAGGATTACTATAGATTTTAGGATGATTTACTGTCCGGTTTTGATACGTAGGCCGTTCGCTTTTACATCTCTACTACAGCATATCATGGGATGACCCGATCAGAGTGAGTACTTCGATCTGAGGGTTTACTTCAAGACCACTATCATCACGCTGTTGCTGGAATGATTTGAAGGACGGGGTTTCCAACAGTTTTTTCTGGATAGTTTCATCCTTGTATTGCGACAAGTGGATAAAAGTTTTGCCATCTTCAGCGGTCAGTACGGTATAGCGAAAATCATTGCCCAGGGTTTTGAAATCATTCATAAACTGCTGAATGTTTTGCTTGTTGGCCGTTGCAAAACCTGGTTTTACTGTGTAGGTCACTTTTACGCTGATCATAAATTTGTGTTTTAAATCGTGAATTGTACAAGTAAAACACCCCAGCGCTGGAAAACGTGACAAGACTTTTAAAGTGGTGTGATATTTTTTAATTTCTCAGGGTCGACCATGGAATAGATGCGTAATATTTTGCCCGTAACTGGCTCCAGGTCAAAGACCTGGCAGTTGACCAATGTGCCGCCATCATAAAACAGGAGCGCTGGCTGGTGGTTAACAGCAGACAGTTTGACGGTATTTTTTTGCTGGTAGGTCTGGAATACATAGAGCAAAAGTTTTGAAGCTTCGTATAGACCCTGGATGAATGCTCTCACAATTTTGATCTTTCCGCCGCCATCAGTAGAAACGGATACTTCTTCGGCCAGCATTTTTTCCAGGGACTTTACATCACCACTTTTGATGACGGCCATATAGTTTTCCATGTAAGCATTGGCATTGAGGGGCGTTTCATCGATTGGTTTGACGGGAACAGTCAATTTGTTTTTTGCCCGGCTAAGGAGCTTGCGGGAATTCTCCACGGTAATGGAAAGTGCCTGGGCAATATCTTCATGTGAATAGTCAAAGGCTTCTTTGAGTATGAATGCAGCGCGCTCTTTGGGATTGAGGTGTTCAAGCAATACCATCATCGAATAGGAAATAATCTCATCGCGGTTGATGCTGGTATCGGCTTTTTCTGTGGCGATGGGTTCGGGAAGCCAGAGGGGATCGCCGGCTATGCGTTGTTTCTTCTTCCTGATGTTGATGGATTGGTTGATGACGCCCCTGATGAGGTAATTCTTTTCGTCGGTAATTTCCTTTTGGGGGCTTGCCATGTATTTGACCATCACATCCTGGATAGCATCTTTGGCATCCTCGGAAGAGCCGAGAATATTGTAAGCATAGGGAAACAAAGTACGCTGGTAATCTTTCACACAATCGTTTTACATGAATCTTTGGAAGACAAATCTAACAGGAAAAACGTGACAAACATCTCAATTATGAGGACAGCTTCTTTTGAAAGGAGGCAGGAATTTTGTGACCCGGCATGATAAAGCAGGGCTGTTTTGTGGTAAAAACCGCTGTTTTTGCTTAGTACGCCTTTTTCATACTCTATCCAGGGAGTATCTATGGAATATCCATGGAACATCCGTGCTCTATCTCCGCAACATCAGGCCACCATTAGGTTGGAATCTTTTCAATAACGGTATAAGTCCTGTCAAAAATACATCAGCTGCTGTCGTCTTGTCCTCGCTGTTGGTGTCAGAACAAACGTAAATAGATTTGAGTAAATCACCAAGGGCGCCTGTCCGGAAATGGTCAAAGTGTCTGTATTGTTCTTATTGTCCGAATTGTCCGGAGGATAAGTCACAGTGTCATCCTGGAAGTTATCATGGCAATTGGTAGGCGTTTTTATATTGCCGGTTGTTGTGTAGTTGCCAAAATTCTTTGAATAAATCCTTCAGATTTTCATAGAAGAAGACCAGGTTGGCGCGTTCCTTTGCGTTGGATTGATACTGCTCATTTTACCGAAGATTAATCAGATCAGTTATATGGAAGGACCCGCAGGCTCTTTCATATATACTGATTGAAAGAGAAGCTAGTGCTTTACAGCGGTTCGTTTGAAAGAACCACGATTTATGAGATTCAACAACACGTTAAAAAAGACCTTGCCTAAATCTTTTCAATCGTAATTTTTATTTATCTTGCTTCAGCATTGACCTATCTATGGTAGCATTCCCTTTCCGGTCAATGAGTCTCCAGTGATTAAAAGAAAAGCACAGTACTACACGGTTACTGTTAGTGTTCCGTGATTTTCCTGAAGTGATAGAAGAAAGTTTACCATGCCTGGCGGGTGGTAATGCATTTTGTTGGTCTATGCGCTTATGGCATGGTCCGATGCAGGATTGTTATGTGCTTACATTAATGAGGAAATACGAAATGCCCGCAAAGAGACTTGTCTCTTTAAAACTGAGCAGTTCACCAATGAACTAAAAACCAATGATAATGGATGAAACGCCGACGAAAAAGGCCGGAAGATTAAGCGAGATCCTCCGGGCCATTGTGGACACCATGCAGTGTATCCGTATTGCTTTTGACATCATACGCCTGCTTCGAACGGGTATTGTATGATGCGTAGCACTTACACAAAGCCGGTATTTTAACCGGCTTTTTTGTTTCTTTCTGCTAAGGCTGTCTTCCTAACGATGCCCCTTTCAATTATTTCTTCGTAAGTTAGCCTAGTCATTTTACGTATTTGCTCCATCGCTCCCAGGGTAGTGAGGGGGCCGTTGTGTTCGTTTTTACGGATGTAACGGATGATGGTTTGTTCTGTGCATTGCAATAGGCCTGATAGTTCGCGCCGTACGGCGGGGGTATTCACTTTGGATAAAGCGATGACAGTAAGCTTCATAGGGCTTATGACTATTTGATCAAATAAGTGATAATAACAGGGCAAACCTAAGTCAAATTTGACACATAACCAAACATTATTTAACATTTTTCAACATTTTGATTACACCGGACGATATAAGAACACAGCACCTGGAAATAACTGCAAAGACAGGCTTAACACAAGGAGCTCTGAATAAACTGTTGCGCATCAGCCAAACGCATTTAGACCGGGTTTTGGAAAATCCCATTAAATATGCCAAGCGGATTTCCAAATTAAAAATTAAAGGAGACGAAATTCTCAAAGAATACAAAGCGAATAAAGCCAAAGAATCTAAAAAGGGTTATGGGGGTAAAAATCATGATGAAAACGATGACGACGTTACGCAACAGCTAAAACAAATTGAGAATAGAATAGATTGTTTTGAAATTAGGATGCAAGAACGATACGAAGCTCTATCAAACCGCTCCAGTGAACGAGACAAGGCACATTTTGATTATCTCGCCAGCAAACAAACGGAAGAAGATAAAAGCACTCTGCGTACAACGCTTGAAAAAATTGAACGCACCTATAGAGCAGCAATTACAGGGCAAGGATCTGTAGTACCAATTCCTACCACTCAAAAAAGAAAATCAAAGAAAAGTAAAAAAGAGCAATCCACTCCCCCTGATGCAACAACACCTGGAAGCGGGTCATAGCCAACTCCTGAATATGGAAAGGCTGGCAAATGCAACTTCGCTGATCCACCAGGTCAATAGATCGAAATAGGGAATAGACTGATAACCCGAACAGCAAATGACTAGCGAAGATTTACGTGTGCTAAAAAATCAGGAAATAAAAGGACTTTCTTAATATCCCCCGGATTAAATAATAACGGTTGTACATCATTGGCCATTTCCTTCATGTCGATCTCACTGCAACGCTGTAGTATTACCTTTTTAATTTCGGCAGCAGTTGTAATATTCAATTTCATCTTCAAATAGTCATAATTAGTTTGGTCGATCAGAGATAACAGAAAGACGATATCAAAAAATCCCGCCCCTCCGTCGTTTCATCCATGATATATCACAATTTGGTATTTGGGGGAGACAACTGAATTAAGACAATTTGACGTCATTTGAAATGATAAACTTTTTAAAGTCGCCAAAGCACTTTAAGGCATGTTCATAATCTCCCTTTTTGAGTGCAGTAAAAATATTAATATCCTCAACTCCATCATACCTGGCTGATTGGCTATAATGAAATAAATTCATGTAGTTGTTAAAGGCAGTATCAGCGATTGGCATTGCAGGCCGGTGCTTACCCGATCTAATATTGTTGTTTATTTCATAGTGCGTTTGTCCAATACTTTTTTTTCTTTTTAAAGCAAGCGCTTTCAAGTAATGGATAGCCACATAAAACAAACACGTCAGTTTCCAATCATAATAAGTATCAGGAAATGTCTGGCAAATCGCAACATGAAAAGCATCATTGTGATTTGCGTGAATGACAAATTCATCCATACAATTAAACGATAGTTTGTACTTTTTTGAATGACGATCTTAAATCCTCTGGTACAAATTGAAAATGGACAGGAATCTTTTCTGATAATTCTAACGATGAATAGAAGGTTAGAAAACTAAGGACTTACTCTCTTTTGGTAATGGTGTCGTATATTATGTTTATGCAATAAAACACGCAAGCTCCTTCATCTAATTTTTTAACGGCAGAAGAAATTAACCCTTCTTTTATATTATTTTTAATAAAAAAACAAACAACCCGGTCGGTTATTTGATAGAGATTGTTGTCAATATTTTTCCGCGCATCTAAAAGACTTTGAATTGGATTAAAAAACAATTGTTCCAATTCCTGTATATCCGAAGTCTTTGCCCCCAATTCCAGCATCTGTTCCCCATGCAGGATGGCTCCTGCTTTATTCGCAAAAAACTCCTTGTACTTCGCGATAAAACCTCTTAATTGGTTTTCGTCGCCTTCGTGGTTTGGAATTTGCGCCGGTATTTTAGTGGCTTTAGACATGCGTGTTATATCTGCAATATAATTAATATTACAATAACGCAAACATACTTAGAATAGTTTACGCCTTACTACCTAGCTTCGAAAAATTGACCAAATCTATTGATATTTGTCACAATTAAACAGACAATCAATGTATTAGTTAAATAATTGAAATTGATCTATTTACATTGCTTAACCTCTTAAAACTGCTCCCTCACCACTTTATCTTTCGGCGCGCCCAAAGCCAGCAGGGTGGCTTCCAGTCCATCTACCATAGCATCGGGTCCACAGATGTAAAAATATTGGTTGAAATCTTTCACTACTTCCTGCAGGTAAGCGGCATCAATTTTCCGGTTGTCGTGCCGGGTGGTCTTTTCCTGTGTGAGCGTATTGATAAACCGGCTGCCGAGCATGGCGGTAAACTCGTCGCGCAAAATGATGTCTTTTTCAGTGCGGTTGGAGAAGATGAGCTGGCTGTTATTGAGCTGGTTTGAATGGTGCAGTTGACGCAGAATAGCAATAAAGGGGGTAATGCCTGCACCACCGGCTATAAAGGTGCCGGGCCCCTTGTAATGGATAGTACCCCATACATCGTGCAATATCACTTCATCGCCCGGCTGAAGTTTACCCAGTTCATTGGTGACGCCGTTGTGGTCGGTATAGATCTTGATGGTAAACTCAAGGTGGGGCCACTCATTCAAACTGGTAAAGGTAAAAGGACGGCGCTCATTTATCCAGTCGGGCTTGTTGATGCAGAGCTCAGTGGCCTGGCCTGGCTCAAACTTATATCCTGCAGGTTTCTCCAGGGTAAAACGACGAACGTTGTGGGTTACAAATTCAGCTGCCAGGATCTCCACGATGTGTTCTTCTGCTGCCATATGGGTAAATTTAAGGAATAGTAAAAGGCCTTAATTAATATGCTACAAAGATAGCGGGCTCAGGCAGGGGAAAAGTTGTATATATCACTGCTTTTGTTAGCTGGATTGTGGCTATTGAAGCTTTTTTGTGGCGCCTCGATCAGTACGGTGGTACCGCTTCCGGGTGTACTGTCTATGAGAATTTTGCCCTGAATAATGGCGATGCGCCTGTTCATGTTGCCGAGCCCGAGTCCTTTTTCTCCATCGGTCAATACTTGTTCGGAAGGGAGGAAACCTTTTCCGTTATCGCCCACGGTGATCAACAGCTTGCCGGAAAAGCATTCGAGTTTAACCTCGATGATAGTGGCTTCGGCATGCTTTACGATATTGTTCAGCAATTCCTGCACCACCCGGAATAATACCAGTTCGGTTTCGGGCAGGCTCTTGCACCATGATTCGGACATTTGGAACCTGGTGGTATACAAGCCTGTTTTTTCCAGAAAATGAAGCTGGTATTCTATACAGGCTGCAAGGCCGGCCTCTTTGATAAAATCGGTGTTGATGGTTTTGGCCACATTCCGCAGGTCCTGAATGGCTTTCGTAATGAGCTCTTTGGATTCAGTGAGCTTGTCTTGCGTTTCCTCCATTTTATAGAGGTCGATGGTATTGATGTTGAGCTTCACAAAAGTGAGGGCCTGGCCTATATTATCATGAATTTCCTGGCTGATGTGCTGGAGGGTTTGTTCCTGTAATTCAAGCTGGGTTTTGAGAAGTTGGGCTTCCATCTCATTGTCGGCTATTTGCTGATTGTGCGCGGGTGTTTTGCGGGATCTTCTAACGTATTTTATTAGCAAGACAATACTGCCTGCGGCACTTATCACAAACAGTGCAGCAGCTAGCAATACATTGATGATGTCGTTGACAGGCATAGGTGTTTAATAGCTAATAAACCTTCTCCTTGTGCTAACAGGGCAATCAGGCTATTGAAGCCAATACAGAAATGGGTATGCAGCAATGTTAATTTTCGTAGGAAGGATGGGATAAAAGGAAGGTGGTACTAATGCAGGCCGAAGAATTATAACACTAATATAAGTGGTTAATGCAATACATACAAACGTAGAACCACGGATTTTACACAATGGTGATGCAATCCTGGCTGTCTGAAGCTAACAGGGGTACGAAAAGCGCCCATTACATGATCTTCGTCAATTTTTCCAAAGCCAATGTTTTAACTATAACGGTCATTTCTCCAGGGATAAGCAGTACTGGAATAGCCACGCTCTTCCCAAAAGCCTAATACATTGTGTGGCAGGAATTGGATGCGGTTTATCCATTTGGAGCCTTTCCAGGCGTATAGCTGGGGAGTGATCATGCGCACAGGGCCACCATGTTCTTTGGGTAAGGGTTTACCTTCTATAGTATGGGCCAGGAGTACATCGGGCTTAAGTGCTTCTTCGAGGGAAACATTGGTGGTGTAATCATCATACCCATAACATAATATATGGGTGGCGGTTTCTTTGGGCATCACGAGGGCCGCGAGATCGAGCAGGCGAACGCCGCGCCAGTTCATGTCAAGTTTGGACCAGGTGGTAACACAGTGGAAGTCGGAGGTATCGTCGGTTTGTGGCAGGGCCATAAAATCATCCCAGGTGAGTTCGACGGGATGATCAACTTCGCCATCGAGAATGAGTCGCCATTCGCTCAAGGCAATTTCAGGTTGCAGGCCCAGATCGAGGACAGGCCATTTTTTGGTCAGGATCTGCCCGACGGGCACTACCGGCATACCATGGCGATTGGGATTGCCGGAGCCGAGTGGTTTGTTGTCGGCCACGGAAGGTGTGGACTGGATCTTGTCTTCAAAGCGGGCTTTGAGCTTCATGCGCGCTTCCACTACTCTTTTCAGCTTGTCTGATTCTTCCATGTGGGTGGTTTGTATAAAATTAACCCCATTTTTTGAGATTGCAGGGACTGAAGCGGATATGAGCAAGGGAAACGGTGAGATGTACAAGAGAAAACTGGGAATCAATAATACCGCATGCTTCAATAACAAAGCCCCTTCAGATTGACCACGACAAATACATCCCTATGAGTGTTCCCTTCGAATGGAATGCTTACACCATGAAAGTCTATGGCACTGAGATGCGGGATAACATCCGGGGAAATATTGATCCCTTTGAATTCTTTGGGGACAATGGATAACAATTGAAAAGGGTATTCTTGTCCAACGCTTATACGATTACAGGGTACGGTATCTTTTAGGGATACAATTTTATATACAACTGAATCTTTCTTCGCATAGACTACGAAAACATTGCTGAGGGAATCAATGCCGGTCACCGTGTATTTATCACGCAGACTTGCCAGGGAGACGGTCGCCTTTTTGTTATCAGGCATTTCTTTTCCTGACCGGCAAGCGAAGAGAAGGCAAGAGAGCAGGCAGCACATCAGTGTTCGCACCATTATGATCAGTTTTAAGGAAGTCTTTAATTAAAGAATTTTCAGCAGTGGCAGGCACTCATTGGGCCTCACCTTACCTAGATGCTTTGCCTCATGATATTACACAGGTTTCGCAAATCATTCTTTTAAACCCCCAATTCATGCAGCAGGCTATTCTCCCGGCTCCTGCTTTACAGTTCTTTTGCGCCCATAACACAGCTTTTTTTATGAAAACATTTATTACATCAATTTTATTATTTGTGCTGATGGGCGGCGAGTTGGCAGCACATCTTCCCAACGGGACATGGGCTCCTCCTACCACACCCGCTACGAACGTGACTTTCTCCGCTGTTGATGGCGACAGAATGTCTGTTCAGTGGGTAAAAGGTAATGGTACGAGCCGCATAGTGATTGCGCGTAAAGATGGAGCGGTAACGGCTACTCCTCAAAATGGAATTAACTATAATGCGAACGCCACATTGGGCGCCGGTAATGAAATAGCGCCCGGTGAGTTTATCGTTTTTAATGGCACGGGCAATAGCTTTACACTTACAGGACTCACTGCAAACAATACCTATCATGTAGCAGTATTTGAATACAACGGTACTGGCGCTACAATAGAATATCTCCTAACCAACCCGGCCCGTAACAGTTATGCCACTCTATCGGCCCCTACTACTCAACCTACTCTGCCGGCGGTGAGCAATATCATTGGGCACTCGATGAGCCTGGGCTGGAAAAAAGGAAATGGCAGTGGCCGCATTGTAATTGCCCGTGAAGGCAGTGCAGTAAATGTAAACCCTACAGACCTTGTTAATTATACTGCCAATGGTTCTTTTGGATCGGGATCGCAAATCGGAAATGGTAATTATGTGGTGTATGAAGGCGTGGGAGAATCAGTTGCGATAGACAACCTCAAACCCAATACGACTTATCATTTTTCGATCTTTGAATACAGTGGCAGCCAGGGTTATGTATATGCTACTACGAACCCGGCCAGCATTTCCGGTACCACTTTACCGAGGCCCACAGTGCCAGCCTCCGCATTTTCCTTTACCACCATTGAGGGTGACCGGCTGGGCATCAGCATGCAAAGAGGGAACGGAACTGGTAGAATAATCATCGCCAAACAAGGCGGGCCCGTAACAGCTGTTCCCGTGGATGGCATTACTTATACAGGCAATACTACCTTTGGACAAGGACAGGAAATTAAGCCCGGTGAATTTGTATTGTCGAGCGGCCTTTCCAATTCTTACAACGTATTGGGATTGACTCCCGGTACTACTTATCATTTTGCGGTATATGAGTTTGATGGTTCAGGAACAGGTACTGCTTATCTTACGGCTACCGGACTTACGGCTTCGCAAAGCACGGTAACTGCCCCTACACAGGCAGCTTCCGATATTAGTTTTAGTAACCTGCAATCAAGTTCTGTGACGATCCAATGGAACAATGGCAACGGAGCCAGGCGTTTGGTGGTGATGCGCCGTACTGACCCGGTGAATAGCCTGCCCGTGGACCTCAAAACCTATTCAGCCTCTTCGGGTTTCGGTAGCGGCACAACCATCGGCGGTGGCTATTCGGTTTACTCCAATACCGGCAATAGTGTTACTGTTACCGGCCTCGCAGGTGGCGCCACTTATCATGTGGCGATATTTGAATACAATGGCAGTACGCAGCCTGTTTATATTACAACCGGCTATCCTACGGCATCTATTTCTACCTCACAGGCGCCTACACAGGCGGCCACCAGTATGCAGTTCACCAATATTGAGGGCAACAAAATGAAGATGACCTGGCAGCCGGGCAATGGCAACAGGAAACTTGTGATCGCCCGCGCGGGGGGAGACGTGTCGTTCAAACCGACGGATAATACGAACTATACTGCCAATCCAATGCTTGGTTCGGGTGAACAGGTAGCGCCCGGAGAATATGTGGTCTATAACAATGGCGGAAGCAATGAAGTGATCCTAAGCAATTTAGTGCCAGGCGCCACCTATCATTTTGCTGTATTTGAATACAATAATATCAGTGGTGGTAATTATTATCTTACCAACCCTTATTTGAGTGGTAGCCATGGAACAATCAGTGCACCAACCACCAACAGTACGGCACTCAGCTTTACAAGCATCAACGGAAGTTCGCTGTCACTGAGCTGGGTGAAAGGCAATGGTGGCAACCGGCTTATTCTGGCCAAGGCTGGCAGTGCAGTAGATGCAACGCCGGCAGACTTCACCGGTTATACAAGCAACGCCAGTTTTGGAACAGGTGCACAATTGGGTACAGGCAATTTTGTGGTTTACAATAATAGTGGTAATACGGCTACGATCACCAACCTGCAGCCTGGCATCACGTATCATTTTAAGGTATTTGAATACAATGGTTCTTCGGCGCCTGTATACCTTACAGCCGGCGCGCTTACAGGAAACCAGGTTACCCTTGAGAGGCCATCGGTAGCCTCCAGCGATCTGAACTACCAGGGTATTGAAGGCAATAAAATGACAGTGAAATGGACCAGTGGAAACGGAACAAAAAGGATATTGATCGGCAGGCAAGGTGCACCTGTTTCGGCCAGGCCACAGGAAGGGATTACCTATACAGGCAACACTGTTTTTGGCAGTGGCCAGGAAATTGCCCCGGGTGAGTTTGTGTTGAACAATAATATCTTCCCGGAGGTAGCTATTACCAACCTGTTACCAAATACGGTTTATCATTTTGCCATTTTCGAGTATGATGGAAGCGGCGCCAATACGCGGTACCTGACCACCAGTTTTGCCTTCGGAAGTCAGGCTACTATCGGCCAGCCAACGGTGCAAGCGAAAACAGTACAGTTTTCCTCAATAGCGAGTAACAGTATCAATGTGAACTGGACAAATGGCAATGGCGCCAGCAGGATGGTGATAGCGCGGAAAGATGCTCCTGTAAGTATTACTCCGCAAGACCTCCAGATGTATAGCAACAATGCCTCCTTTGGAACAGCCAGTACACTTATTGGGACAGAACATTATTGTGTGTTTAAAGGAACCACCAGTAATGTAACGGTGACGAATCTTACCCCAGGCACTACCTACCATTTTGCAGTGTTTGAATACAATGGGCTTGCGGGACCAGTCCACAACAAATCGCTCACAGCTGTGGGTACGGCCACTACCCTTGGGCCTCCTGCAGTTCCTGCCGGTACAATTGTATTCACCAATGCCGGTGTGGGCACGGCGCTCACGCTGAACTGGACAAATGGTAGTGGACAAAAAAGGCTGGTGCTGGTAAAAGAGGGCAATGCAGTGGATGCAGTACCAACTGATAATGTTTCGTACAGTGCCAATACCTTCTTTGGCAGCGGTGATCAACTGGGAAATGGCAATTATGCGGTGCATAGCGGATCCGGCGATAATGTGACGATCACGAATCTTTTGCCCGGAAAGAGCTATCATGTCGCTGTGTTTGAATACAACCAGTTTGTAACAGGACCTTTGTACCTGCTCAATAATCCTGCACGCGCCTCTTTTAGCGGATTTATGTTGCCAGTGCGGTTGCTGTCATTTTCCGGCTCGCTGACCAGCGACAAAGCAATATTGACCTGGAAAACGGCCGCAGAAGTTAACAGCAAACAATTCATCATTGAAAGATCGGCCGATGGCAATCAGTATGCAAATATTGGATCGGTGGCAGCCAGTGGTAACAGCGACCTGGTGAAGACCTATACTTTTGAAGACAGGAATGTGTTACCTGCAGCCTATTACCGCCTGCGCATGGTGGATGAAGATGGAAGGTCGGAACTAAGCAAAGTGATCAAATTGGAGAATCGTTCTTCCGGCCAGGCTTCTTGGCATCTGTACCCTACCAGGGTTTCCACCAACGTGAACCTGTCGGTCAATAGTAATCAACCTGAACGGATAACGATACAGGTATTGGATATGAACGGCCGCCTCGTTAAAAAAGAACAACGGGATGTGGTGAAAGGTGTAAACGTTATTACATTACAAGTGGCCGGTTTAACGCAAGGAATATATGTAGTGCATGGTACAGTGGGAGGGCAAAAATTCAGTGAGCGGTTTGTGAAAGAATAAATAATAGTATTGCATTGTATATTGAAAGAGGCGCTTCTCCATTAGGAAGCGCCTCTTTCAATTGTATGATGTACGGGCTATTTTTGGATGAAGAGCTTTTGTGTGCTCTTAGTTTTCCCATCTGATATTTCAATGATATATGTACCGGTTGACAGCGAAGACACGTCGATGTCTGTTTGTATTGCATTACTACCGGTTATGGTTTGCCTGTTCTTTAGCTTTCCTGCTATATCGTAGATTGAGATGATTTTTATTGCGGAAGCTTGCTTTCCGGAAGGCTTTTTTACTGACTTGCCCGACACCTTACTGTTTTCCGTTTCATTAAGTTTTATTGTCACGGTATTTTGCGCAGGGTTAGGGGAAATATTGAAACCAAGCAGGGATGGAGGCTCCACCTCTACCAGGTAGGTCCCCACAGTGTAGGTGCCGCAGGAAGTTGTCCCGTTGAGCTTAATTTCAATCGTACCTATCACGGTAGGTCTTAATCTAATGCGATCGGTACCTAAGGATGTAATGGTACCATGTGTGGATGGTACAATAGACCAGCTATTGAGAGTAACGCCAGCAGGGGGATTAAGGGCCTCGTAGACGTTGTTGGTAGTATTGCGAACAATAAATTGAGGGCCTGAGATCGTAACAACCTCTGCTAAACCGACATTTATTGTTTTGTTCAATATAGTGGTTCCGCCACATACGTTGGCAATAGTGGCTGTGAGGGTTACGACGCCATTTGCAATTTTGGTAGCAATAACACTATTCCCTGCAGGGGCAAGACTAATAACACCAGGCACTGAAGCACCCCAGGTAACGATACTGCCCGTCGGCAATCCGGATATTGAGTAGGATTCTGAAGCGCATAGATAATCAGGTCCTGCAATATTGAATGTAGCCATCAATGCTGCACAGGCATTGGCCCTACCAAATCCAAAAGTATTATCATACCCTGCAGTACCCATATCGGTGGCGGTGCTCTGTATGAGGGCTGTGACCTGTTGCGATGTTAAATTGGGATTAACGCTAAGCAAGAGCGCTGCAATACCTGCTACCTGGGGAACTGCGGCAGATGTACCACCAAAATCAGTCATGTAATTATCCGTGGAACTTCCTGCAGTTCCCATTCTATCGGTGGTGACTACATCGCCATAAAATACACTACCTATCCGAATGTCGCCGGAAGGAGCAACAACGTCCATTGAGGGCCCTCTTTGGCTATATCCCCAAATCGCCCCGTTTTTATCACAAGCGCCCACGGTAATTATCCCTGGCATATGTGCCGGAAACCCAACATCCGTATTACCGCCATTACCTGAACTAAAAACCACCACACAGCCGCGATTGTTTCTACCTGAGGTCAAGGCATTGTTGATACTTGTCTCTATTGCAGAACTGGAAGCCGTTTTCCAGGCACAGTTCAATACATCGGCAGCCCCCTGATTGACTGCCCAATCTATAGCTAACGCAATTGAAGCAGTAGAAGCTGCACCCGCAGGATTCAAAATATTCCAATGGTAAGGGAAAATATTAACGGGCAGCAACAATACACCTGGCG
This sequence comes from uncultured Paraflavitalea sp., assembly GCA_966211765.1. Taxonomy (GTDB): domain Bacteria; phylum Bacteroidota; class Bacteroidia; order Chitinophagales; family Chitinophagaceae; genus Paraflavitalea. The sequence continues at coordinate 42,161 of CBIHOV010000039.1, read as the reverse complement.
CGACCCCTTTGATGCCCAAACCATTATTATGCGTGGCCCCTATGATTCCTGCACAGGAAACACCGTGTTCCTTATATAAACCATCGCCCTCACCTTGTGGCGCACCTATTCCCCCCGAGTTATCGGCTGTATATCCATTCAACAAACGACCTGCATAATCCTCGTGGGCATCCATGCCCTGGTCTATTACGGCCACACGGATGGTACCTGATCCCGTTGATATTTGCCATGCACCTTCCGCACGTATGTCAATGCCGGCAGTGCCTCCGAATTGACCTGTATTATTCAGGTAGTACTGAGAAGGATAAAGAGGACCAGTGGGTTTTGTTTCTGCAAAGAAATCAGGTTCGCACCAATTTACCATGTTCTTATCTGCGGCTATTGTGTTACATATATTTAATAACTCCTGCCAGGATCTATTTATATAGGTTATCCTGTACATCCCCGTACCGATGCTTTCGTATTTGGAATCGTTGAGTACGTACTTTTTCAGCACAGTATTGATGGAGTTGTTTTTATGCTTTAATTCCAGAACGATCATCGGGCGGGGAATAATGAAAGAACTTTCGGTTCTGAGAACAGGGGAAGCAAACAAGATGTTCTTTTCGTTCGACACAGCTTTATTCCAAAATTGCTCCCTGGCATTGTGAAACATGAGCCCCCCGCCTCCAAACGAAGTGACATTGCTGCCGCCTGCCAGTTTTGCTGTGGTGAGCTTTTGATGAACCAATTTTGCAGATCCGGGATTATCAAACTCCACATAAACAGCGCTACTGTCTGCTTTCAATGGGATCTTTTTACCATGATAAGTATAATAAGTGTCTTGCGCGAAAGTGTAGATAGATAATAAAAGGATAAGTGAGCATAACATTTTTTTCATAAGAAGTATTTGTAGATGAAGGAATGCAGAAGCGGGAAATTATTAGCGGGCAGGATATTGTAGGGTACGGCTACACTATATATTAAGTTTTTTAATCTTATTATATAACTAATGGTTTTCGTGTACCCATTTAATTTATCTAAGTTAACTGAACTTCTTTACGATCCAAGGGTTTACCAAGCTGGCCAAAATTAAAAAAACCGCCTAAAATTTAATTTCAGGCGGCCTCGTTGGGTGTGACTGTTATTGTTAGTTGTTTTTCAATATACCGGCGGGGGCTTTGGCTGTCGTGAAATCCAAGCCGAGTAATTGGGAAATAACAGGTGCTACATCGGTCAGGTTCATTTCATTGATGATGACTCCTTTTGACACACCAGGACCATAAGCTACAAAGCCGGTTTGAATTTCTTTGAAATCGGGATAGTATCCGTGGGTACCGCCTTTGGCAGGCTTTACAATAGCACCGGTTGTACCACCACCGATGGTTGCGTTGTTCAAGGCAGTAATGGCCAGGGCTGCATTGGGATCGGCCCCTATCGCATCCAATTGCTTGCGTTCAATTATTTTGAAGAGCTTCTTTTGGTCTGCAGGCAAACTGTTGAGCAGTTGACGTATCTGGTTGAGGGTCTGAACATCGTTCTTTTCTTTCAGGTGCAAAAAGGCAGAACCGCCCACAGCGTGAAACTGTGCTTTCCATTCGTCTTTCTTAATGTCCTTCATAAGGCCATTTTGCGTCAGGATCACATTGGGCTGGAAAGAGGTCTTAATATCTACAAAACCATGATCACCGGTTACGATAACTACAGTGCTATCCTGGATACCGGCCCGCTCCAGTGCTTCCAGGATGGTGCCCAATGCCCTATCGGCCCCAGCCACTGATTTTCTCACCAGGCGTCCGTCCCTACCCTCCGCATGTTCATAATGGTCGGTGCAGGCGAGGTGCAAGGTTGTAAAAGCGGGCTTATAGGTTTTAATGATATAGGCTCCCATGCGCGCCACATTTTCGTCCATGATGAGTTCTTCCTTCACCATGTTGAAATCGGCTGCTTCGAGGGTACCGGTTGCTTTTTCCTGGAGTTCATTCCACAAGCCGGCAGGGGTAGTACTGGCTGCGGTGATCTCCCGGCGATCTGTTTTTAATTTAGGTGACCATATATCCGGCACGTTGTAGTCAATAGGCGCTCCTACCGTCACAGGCCATATTATATTGGCAGATTTCTTTCCTGCCTTGCGTACTGCATCAAACAGGGTAGGCACTTTGATGCCTTCGTAACCAAAATACCATTGTCCGCTGGGGCCATTGGGTTCAAAAGGGGCATTGTAATAAACACCATGTTGGGCAGGCGGCACACCAGTAATGATGGTGGTATGGTTGGGATAAGTAACCGAAGGGAATATACTGTTAACTCCACGGGCGCAAGCGCCACTGTCTTTCATCATGCGCAGGTTGGGTGTGCCCCAGGAAGCGTCCATGTAAAAGTCGGGGCGAAAACCATCAATGGTAATAAGGACTACGTACCTGGCTTGCTGGGCGCCTGCGCTTAAGACCAGCAGGCTGGCTAAAAAGAATAGGGTATGTTTTTTCATAAAAGCGGGCAATTTATGCCAAGATAATATGAAAAAGGGGAGTTTACGATAAGATAATATGGCTGCTTTGCATAGACCAGGCAAACAATCCAGACGGTTCCCATAAATAAATAAAGACCGGTATGACGCATTGCGCGGACATACCGGTCTTTGATCAATTCCTTACATTATTAAAAAGGCTTTGACAATCTTCGAGGCATTTTCAGGCCTAAGGTGAGCCGCCCTTGAAGGGCGACCCACCTTAGGCCTTCGACAGGCTGACAAAATTTATCGTTTCTTCCTGATCTTATTGCCTTGTATGGACCAGGCGAAATCGAGTTGCACTCTATCGATAAAGAATGAAGAATCCATACTGATGTACTGGTCGGTTGAATAACCGATCATTCCATCTTCGGTGGCAAGGCTGTGACAGGTCATACAATTGGTTTGTATACCAACAGGTGGCTTTGATGGTATGAGCAGGCTGGGAATGTTGAAATCTGTTTTGGGATCGCCCACAGGGCCCAGTCCTGAAAAGCCGGCCTCGAGATAAGGGTTATAGCCGATCATGGGTGTTACGCCTGTATTGGTACCTCCGGTGATCGGCTGGTTGGGCAGCACCATGGTATAGGCGCTAACGGCTGCATAGTGTGCGGCAGCGCCGGTAATCTGTGCAGGACGCAGACTAACTGCGAGTAAGGAACTTGGCGAATAAGGTGTATCGGGATTGGGCGCCCAATAATAAGTTTGCCAGGTCCAGTTGCTGATCTCTTTGGTGGTTACGTGCATGGCAACGAGTATGGCGATATTGCCTGTCATTGCATTGTTAACACCCTCTGTGCTATCAGATGCATTCATGAAAGCGGCCATGGCGGTATCGAGCTTGAAGTGGATGAAATCGTTGAGGTTGACGGTCGCTTGTGCTATATCAGTAATTGAAGAATCGACTGGTGTTACTTTCTTATTGGGTTGCTGTGTGTTCCTTACGTCGGCATAAACATATTTTGGCCATATCGTGAAAGGATATCCTATGTTGGACCCGGGAGGTCCTGTCCAAACGGGAATTCTGACGAGGCCATCTTTTTCCAGGCCAACGAAATAAGTAGGCTTGATGGTCATGGCTTTTTGTGGGAATTTAGGTATAGACCCTATGGCTCCTTTTACTTTGAAGGAATCGAGTACGGTTTCTTTCAATATCTGGTTGTTGGTCGCATAACAGGCGGCATTGGGATCGTAGGATACGGTGACCCAGAATTCTTCTGCCTTGTCAATCGTTCCATGCCTTGCGTTGTTTCTAGCCTGGATATTGCCGGTGGTATGAAAGCCATGTTCAAACTGGTGTGGAAAGGTCAATTGTGCACGCATTGATTTTCTGGCTGAAGGGGTGCATGCACTGCTGTCGGTGAGGATAAGGTTGCGAATGTCGGTGATGCCGAGCCAGGTTTCGAATATACGCAGGGAATCTCCCTGGTAGACCTGTCCTGATTGAGTGGTGAGGCCAGCCCAGATGCCCCATACATGGTTATACACACTGGCGGAATCATAGTTGTTGGGGAAATTCTTGTTGTTGAGCCAGCTGTAAATAACATTGGAATCTTCGGGGAAGTGGAAGTTGGGAACCACGGAAGGAAGTTCTACGGGTGTGATGGTATTTTCTCCTGTGGTGGACGGTGGACCGGGATTACAGAGGGAAGCGATAACGACAATAGCAAGTAATACCATAATGGTAATGGCAGTTTTTTGGATTTTCATTTACATTGGTTTTTCGTCAGAAGAATTGATTAACGGTCAATAGCAGCCTAAATTATAGACATTTCAGGAAGCTGACAAAACATATTATAAACATTCGTAAGATTACGGCGATAATATAGGATATCCAACAAAGTTATACAGAGACCGATTTTAGCTCGTAGTGGTTGATTTAGCGTTTCTTCTTACCCCACCTTTCTTTAACATAGGCATAGGCTTTCTTTTCATCGACAGCGGTGGGTTGTGCGAGTGCCAGGTAACGGGTATAATATTGCCGGGCAAGGGTTGCATTTTTAAGTTCTACTTCATAGATACGGCCACAGCTATATAGAGCGAGTGGATTTTTGAAAAGGTAGAATGCCGTGTCGTAAGCTGCTACTGCCTTCTTAAATTGCCTGGTAGCTTCATAATTTTCCCCATACGTGAAATAATACATTTCGGCCGTCTTAGACAAGGCTTTTCCCAGACAAAGTTCCAGAAACTCATTGCTCTTTTCGTAATTCTTTAGTTTTGCCCATGCTTTCGCTTCATAGTAGTAAACAGCTTCTACTTCGAGTCCAATGCTCATCATGTATTCGCACACCCGGATGCAATCCTCATACTTCTGGAGATTGTAGTAAGCGAGCGCCACTTTGGTCAGCGCACTCATGTTCACTTCCATTGTACTGATCAATCTTTCACCGGGCAGGAGAACACTGTTATAATCCTTTGCTTCATAGGCGCTCCTGACACGTGATTTTAAGAATGAAGGATTTAAAGAATCCCTGGCCAACCCAATTTCCAATAAGCTATCTGCTTTGGGATAATCCTTCACATCAATGAGTACTTCTGTCAGCGACACCAGGTTCCTGCTATCGCCCGGCGCCATTGCATATGCCTGGTTGAGGAAGATGAGGGCAGAGTCTTTCAGTTTTTTACGACTTAGCAGCTCCCCCAAACCCCGATAATAGTGAGCCATATTGGGTTGCAGCCGGATGAGGCGTGCAAAGAATTCGAGGGCCAGGTCGGGATCTCTGTTATAATAAATAGTAGCGAGGTAATGGTTGGCGGTAACGTTGACAGAATCATTTGCAAACATCCTATTATAGCACTGTTGGGCAGGCTTGATACTTTCGCTCATGTAATAAGCATAGGCCAGATAGCGCAAAGCCTGCTGGTTGGCAGAATCACCGGCGACCACGGGCTGGAGGTAGGCAATGGCCTCATCAAATTGCTGTTCCTGAAAATAATCCAGTACTTTATTTTTATCGATCGAGGAAGGCTGTGCTGAAGCCATCAACGCAAGCAGGGTACCGACGATACAGGATATGATAGGTTTATGCATAACTATTTCACTGATTAAAAAAAAGGAATCGGCGCAGGCGCCCCAGGGCCCTGCATCAAATGGTGGTGGGATGCAAGCGGGGATCAAATCCATAAAAGAAAACTGATTTTTTCTTTTTAGCCACTATCTTTGCCAGCTTACAACTCAAGGGGTGCCTTGTTCTGCCCAAAGCGGAACTGAAAAACAGGCTGAGATTATACCCATTGGAAGAAGCAAGTTGCTGACAACCGCTTTTTTCATACACCTGATCCGGATAATACCGGCGTAGGGAAGAGGAATAATATTATCAGTGCGTATTGCGCGCATCTGTTTCCCCTTGTGTTCGTACGATCATTTTAATTTATTACGTATGAACTTTTCTGAATGGATCACCTTGCTTGGCCAGCAACTGGCCGAAACCCCTTTAATACAATGGATAGCGTTGGCGCTGGGCATATCGGAAGTGCTTTTTGCCAAAGCGAATAAGATTTGGCTTTACCCAACGGGCATCGCGGCTACCGGGCTTTCCATATTCATTTTGTTTGAAGCTGGCTTGTTTGCAGAATGCCTGCTGAGTTGTTATTATATCGTGATGAGTGTATATGGCTGGTGGTATTGGGTGAAAAAGAAAAATGAGCCGCCTGTAAAGATCACCAGGAGCAGCCGGCAGGAATGGATAACTGTATTGCTGATCGTGGTGATAGGATTTGTACTGCTGTCTTTCCTTCTGAAGCAATACACTCCTTCTACAGTACCGTACTGGGATGCCTGGGTAAGTGCAACAGCATGGGCAGGCATGTGGTTACTGGCCAAACGGAAGATTGAGAACTGGATCTTACTGAATGTATCAAATGCTTTTGCGATCCCGCTGTTGATGCACAAACAGCTACCCTTGTATGCAGGGCTCACGCTTTTTCTTTTCATTGTAGCTATACTGGGATATATTAAGTGGAATAAGATCCTGAAGAAAGAATTCACCGCACAGAAGACAGCATTATCATTTTAACCATTACATCTATGATGCATATGCCGGGACATCCATCGAGTGTTATTGCCAGCGATCTGACTGATAAGATCAGAAGCTTTGCTGCAGCAGCTGAAGCGTTGGGGCAATTGCATACAGAACAGCTGGCTATTATCTATGACCAGGGATGGTTTAATCTATTTGTACCCAAACGATACGGTGGCCTGGAGCTTACCTTACCGGAAGCACTTCGCATAGAAGAAGCGCTGGCCTGGGCAGATGGCAGTACGGGATGGACGGTTACACTGTGCAGTGGCGCCAACTGGTTTGTAGGTTTCCTGGATCCATCAGCAGCACAGGAAATTTATCATAATCCCCAAGTATGCCTGGCCGGCAGCGGCAGGACTTCGGGCATCGCCCGGATCAACCCTGATGGTTATACCATTACGGGGCAGTGGAATTATGCTACGGGCTCCTTGCACGCTACTGCATTCACCGCTAACTGTATGATCGAAAAAGATGGCATCCTGTTGCAAGATGCCGCAGGCGATCCACTGGTGTACTCATTCTGGTTTCACAAAGAAGAAGTCAGCATCATTAAAAACTGGAGCAGCATTGGCATGGTCGCTACGGCCAGCCATGGATTTGAAGTAAAAGAAGTAAGGGTGCCCTCCAACAGGAGCTTCCTGCTCGAACCTGGCAAGGCAGTTTTGGACCATCCTGTTTATCATTTCCCTTTCCTGGCATTTGCGAAAGCTACACTGGCGGTTAATTATTCGGGTATGGCGGTCAACTTCCTGGACCTGTGCCGGGACTTATTTGAAGAAAAACTAAGCCGGCCTTCCCGAAGCAGGTCAACAGTTCTCCCGCTTCGGGAGATACTGCAGGAAGCTGAACAGGAACTCAATACAGCAAGAAGTTTTTTCTACGCAGCCATTCACTCCGCCTGGGAGACGATGGTTTCTTCGCAATCGGTGCCTGATGAACAGCTACAATCCATCAGCCATAAGAGCCGCAGGCTGGCCACCATCGCCCGCCAGCAGGTTGATCTTTTGTACCCTTTTTGTGGCATTGCTGCGGCAGACCCTTCTACGGCCATCAACCGGGTATGGCGCGATCTCCATACTGCCAGTCAACATTCACTGCTGGTTTTTCCTCAATCCTGATACATTTAAGTCAGGTGTAATTGTATCTTTATTGCCTGATATCTTCCGGCGTTGGCTTCCTTTTGGGTCTCACGGGCTTTATTTGGGCAACAAAGGCGCTTGCCGGTGCAGCAATCAATGCAGAAGTTCCGTCTTACTAATATTGTCCATACAGCATCGCTACAACCATTGGACAATACCGATCCTTGCTACTATCCCTATTACTGTTATTAACTGTACCCCGCGGGATGTACAGCATACCCCTGCTCCTTCCGTATGAAGTCAATTGTATTTAAACCAAAAACCATCATACAGGTATGCAAAATTGTAACACACGCAGACATGCTTATGCCCGGTACAGCATGACAAGGTTGCTCCGGATCATGCGGATGACAACCATTTTGTTGTTAACAGGGGTTTTCCATGCAGCTGCACAAAACATTAACGGAACTGTACTCGATGACAAAAATGCGCCGGTAGAGGGTGCTTCCATCCTGCTCACCCCCGGAAACAAAGGGACCATGAGCAACAAGGACGGCAAGTTTACTTACAGCCAGCTAACGCCCGGCACCTACAGCCTCGAAGCTTCTTTTGTAGGTTTTGAATCGCAAACAAAAGTAGTGACAGTAAACAGCGCCGGTACTGCCACGGTAACTTTCAACCTGAAAGTAAGTGATACGAAAACGGAGGCCGCCGTGGTGGTCACCGCGTTTGGTGTAACGGCACAGAAGCGATCGCTGGGCTATTCCTTACAGGAGGTGAAGGCCCAGGCAATTACTGAATCCCATCAATCCAACCTGGTGAATGCGCTGCAGGGAAAAGTAGCCGGGGTACAGATCACCAATTCGGGTGGGGCTCCGGGCGCTTCTTCGATTATGCTCATCAGGGGTGGCACTTCGCTAAGCAGCAATAACCAGCCCCTGTATGTTATTGACGGTATTCCGATGGATAACAGCACGGCTGTGACGCAGGGTACGAACCTGGTAGGACAATCTGCACCGCCTTCCAACCGGGCCATTGATATCAACCCGGAAGATATCGCGAGTGTAACGGTATTAAAAGGACCTGCTGCGGCTGCCCTCTATGGCTTGCGGGCGGCATCCGGCGCCGTGATCATTACTACCAAACGCGGAGTAACGGGTAAATCTGTGATCAGCTATTCGGGTACGGCCTCTTTCGATCATGTGAATAACCTGCCCGATCTGCAAAGCACTTACAAACAAGGTGAGCAGGGGGTGTATAATCCGGCAGCCATTGGCAGTTGGGGGCCCACGTTTTCTCCGGGCGAAACGATCTATGACAACCTGGGTAATTTCTTCAAATCAGGTTTTACGCAGCGGCATGATATTTCATTCAGCGGCGGTAATGACCGTACTACGTTCTATGCTTCGGGCTCTTATTTTGACCAGGATGGTATTGTGAAGAATACGGACTTTACGCGTAAGTCTTTCCGTGTATCGGCGGATACGAAGCTCAGTGATAAGTTCAAAGTAGGCGGCAGCGCCAGTTATGCACACACAGACCGTGGCGCCGTATTACAGGGCAAGGGGGTGTCGGAAGCCACGTCGACAACCACCAGCGGTGGCGGCACGATGCTGGGCGTGATCTTTTGGCCTAAGAATGATGATATGCGGAATTATCTCAACCCCAATGGTACGCAAAGAACCATTGTAGGTACAGACAACCCTTATTGGGGTATTGAGAACAATCCGATCTCGGATAAAGTAGACCGTTTTATTTTTGTAGGAAGCGCGATCTACGACCCTTTCAAATTCCTGAATGTAACGTACCGCCTGGGTACGGATTATTATACGGACAACTTTTCCAGTATCCGGGCAGCCGGTACTACGATTAGCGGGGAAGAAAAAGGCGCCATCTCACAATCCTCGCGCAATAGTCAGATCACCACTTCTACGTTGCTGGTGACAGGGAAACACTCGATCAAGGATATCAGCCTCAGCCTTACGCTGGGCAACAATATAGAAGTGTTCAAATCGACTACAGGATTCTCTTATGGCCGCAATTTCATTAACCCCACTTTCCCCAGTATCAACAATACGAATACGAATGACAGAACTGTTTCACAAAGCATACAGCAACGGAGGATCGTTGGCTTGTTTGGTGATCTCAGTGCCGACTGGAAAGGTATTGTATACCTCAATGTACGGGGAAGAAATGACTGGTCCTCTACGCTGCCTGTGAATGCGCAATCGTTCTTTTATCCTGCTTTCAGCACTTCGGTAGTTGTGACCGACCTGCTGGAAGAACTGGGCGCCAAAGTAACAGGCAAGGTATTGTCCTATGGAAAGATCAGGGCATCCTGGGCCAGAGTGGGTAAAGATGCACCACCACACGTATTGGCCACTACCCTGGCCAATACTACAAATACGTTTACCATTAACCCGCGGGGATTTATCCTGAACTCCAATGATTACTTTGGTAATCCTTCCCTGCGACCTGAGTTTACCAACTCATTGGAACTGGGTGGTGAGGTACGTTTCTTTGACAACCGGCTGGGTTTTGACTTCACGTACTATAGTACGCTTTCTGATGACCAGATCCTGGCTACACGTACGCCTCCCTCTTCGGGTTCTTTCCTCGCTTACCTGAATGGAGGTTCTATCAGGAATAAGGGTGTGGAGCTGATGATCAATGGTACACCCATCAGGCAAAAGGACTTTAGCTGGCAGGTAGACCTCAACCTGGCGAAGAACACGGCAACGGTAGAATCATTACCAGGAGCGCTGGACCGCGTTGAATTGTCGGATGCCTGGGCAGCAGGCAATGTGGCGCAAGGGGCTGCCTTTTTAAATGGTAGTTTGTTTGGCATCAATGGCAATGTGTGGAAACGCAATGCAGCAGGACAATTGTTACTGGCCAATAATGGATATCCACAGGTGCAATCTACATATCAGAATATTGGCGACCGTAATCCTGATTGGGTAGGTGGTATTACGAATACATTTACCTACAAGAATTTCTCGCTGGCCTTTATGTGGGATGTGCGCATTGGTGGAGATATTTATAATGCTACTGAAAACTACCTGGTACGGGGAGGTTTAAGCACCAAGACTCTGAACCGCGGCTCTACCATGGTATTTGATGGCATTATAGAATCGAGCGGCGCCAAGAACACACAATCCGTATTGCTGGATCAGAATTATTATCAAACGATCTATCCATTTATCGGATATGACTTTGTGGAAGATGGATCCTGGTACCGCATGCGGTATGCTACACTTACGTACAATCTTCCCAAAAAATTACTGGGCAAAACGCCTTTCACAAATGCGTTTATCTCAGTAACGGGCCGCAACCTGATCCTGATCACGGACTATTCGGGTGTTGATCCGGAAGTATCGGGCAGCGGCGCGGGTGTAGGTGGTAGCGGCTCCTTTGGTTTTGACAACCTGGGCATACCTGCTACCCGCGGCGTGGATATCAGTTTGAAAATAACACTCTAAAACATCGGATCATGAAAAATATTAAGACCAAGATCATATATATCATTTTATCAGTGGCTTTGTTATCGGCCGGCTCCTGCAAAAAGTTTCTGGACGTGAACAAAGATCCCAATAACCCCACGGAGATGCCGGCCCATAACCGGTTAATAGGGGCCATCACTACCACCAATGGGGCCTCTATGTGGCGGGGTGAACGTGAAATAGCCGGTGTAACGCAATATGGGGTCACCAAATTACTAACAGGCACCAATCGTAATGCAGAAACCTGGCGTTTTACAGCCAGCTATTTCTTTTGGCAGAATGCTTATGTATTTACCATGCCCAATTGTGTTGACCTGATCGTACTGGGTAAAAAAGAGAATAACCTGCATTTTGCCGGTGCAGGCCAGGTACTGCTGGCCATCAACCTGGGTATGTTGGCCGACCAATATGGTACAATCGTGGCGAGTGATTTTTATGATGGCAACGCACAGATCAACCTGTTGCCTAAAATGGATGATGGACCTACTGTGTATCGTTATATTGATTCGCTGCTCGCAGATGCCATCACCAAATTTGACGGGGTCAATACCACTCCATTGAACTTTAGTGGGGGTGATATTATGTACCAGGGTGATGTGAACAAATGGAAACGCCTGGCTTCAAGTCTTCGGGCAAGGTATATGAACCATCTGTCGAAAAAAGGCAGTCAGTATAACAGCGCCAATATCATTGCAGCTTGTACAAGCGGATTCAATGCGGATGGGATGGATGCACAGTTCCCTTATATTGCCGGCGCACAACAAACGGATGAAAATCCATGGTCGAGCTGGGGTGGCTTTACCTTAGCTACGGACCCTCGTTATTTTACCTGGTCGCAATTCTTTGTGAATGTATTGACGAAATTCCCGGTTACTGAAACGAGCTACCAGGACCCACGGATCAGCCGCATTATGAAACCAGCCGCTTCGGATGGACTGTATCGGGGCCTACGGCCGGGTGCAGGCCTGGTGGGTGGACAGGATGGTACAGGTACCTTTACGAATGAAGCGGACTATGGACCTTTCAGCAAGAGTGGATACTACACGAATACCACTTCGCCCTTCCCATTCATAACGTATTCAGAAGTGAAGCTGATACAGGCAGAAGCAAGTCTGCGGGCAAGTGACAAACCGGGCGCACTGGCAGCTTATCGCGAAGGGGTAACAGCCAATATGCGCAAACTGGGTGTAACAGCTGGCGAGATCAATGCATACTGGACAGCGCAAGATGCGGATGGGCTGACTGCTCATTTTGATAACCTCACGCAAGGACTCAGTCATATTATGCGACAGAAATACATTACGCAATGTCTCAATCCGGAAACCTGGGTGGATATGCGGCGCATGGATTACAGCACGGCTATCTATGGCACTTCATTGAGAAGGCCGGCCAATATCAACACTGTGATTTTTGATGCAGGTAATCCCAATCAATGGATTAGGGCCATGGTCTATGAAACGAATGAGCAGAATCGCAACCCACAGGCGGTGGGTGATAATTCGGAAAAATACCGGTTGCTGACACCGCTGTGGTGGGATGCGCCGTAAATGTCTGAACTGGGATTTGTGGGATTGATGAGATCTTGTGGGATGGAAATAGATTTTTAAATAAATGCCCTCAAAGGTTAGTAACCTTCGAGGGCATTTCATATGAACCGTAACCCCTATTTTTGATCAATGGAACAGGTTAGGAATACTGTACAATGGGTCGTTCAGAAGAATGTAACTAACCCCAACGATCTGGAAGGTTTAAGGGAGGCATGCAAGCTTATCGATGTGCCTTGCATTGAGGTTAATATTATTCCCTTTACGGATGAGTTGCCAGCATTTGAAATAAAGCCTTGCAATGTTTATTACGGATCAACCACTTTTACGGGTCTTATCTACGATCATGTGCAAGGCCGGAAAGGGCTGTTTTTTGACCCGGTGGCTTTTTCAATGGAGAACTATATTGAACACTGGGGTAAGCATATGCTCAATTTTGAGGCATCGATCATCAGCTTTGGGGAACTGATGCAACGTGATCACGATGGTGAAAAAATGCTATTCATCCGGCCCAATAATGATGATAAATCTTTTTCAGGTGAAGTGCGGATGTTCAGTGAAATAGCAGGTTGGTATAAACAACTTGCCGCCATCGAGAATTTGAATTTGAACCTTAATACGAAGATCGTTGTATCAGAGCCCTATAATATACAATACGAGTGGCGCTTATGGATAGTGAATAAGAAAGTTATTGCTGCATCGAAATACCGGGAATACTTTAAACTGACCAAAGAGGCGGGTTGTCCGGACGCTGTGAGATCGTTTGCAGAAGACAGGTGCAGGGAATATACCCCTCATGATATTTTTGTAATGGATATCTGCCTTTGTGGAGATGCATATTATATTGTTGAATGTGGCTGCATGAATGGTGCTGGCTTTTATAAAGCTGACATTGCTATCATTGTAGCATCTGTTACAGCTTACTTTGGAAAGGACTGTCAATAGTAAAGGGTGATCAGAAAACGCTTTCCTTAATCACTTGGGCACAGGCGGCCAGTTGTCGGTGCGGAACGGTGCAGCAGGCAGGCCATAGGCAGCAAGAGCATCCGAATCTTTTTATTGACCATCTTATAGATTGGTGATTGTTCTTATTAAGGTTTTTGTAAGGCAGATTCCAGATCGGCCAGGAAATCGGGTTGATTGCAGGTGAGTCTGCCAGTAAACTTCCATTCACCACCGAGTTGAATTACTTTAATGAGGAAGTGATTCCAACCCTGGTGGAGTTTGAGTGCATCGGCTTTTGCTTTTCCATTGTCGATATCGCCATTGCGGATATTGTTGATGATCCCTTTTCCATTGAGCCAAACCTGCACGGCATCGTCGGCTGCCACTTCCATATTCACCACAGGTATATTGGGTTCAATGAGCAGGTCATCGAGGGCTCTCGGACTGGAAACCCAAAAACTAAGGTAAGCTACGGCATTGTTTTTAGGCCCCTCCATTTTGACTTTGGCAAAATCTACCAGCCCACTTTCTTCATATAAGAGTGTCCAGGGTTTACCATCGACGGAAGCATTCAGTTTGATGGCATCGCCGGCCGCAGGGTCGATGAAGTTTTTATCAGCGGCTTCCTGTAAGGATGCCACGGGGTATGTGCCCGACAATAATGTACGGACAATGCCACCGCCTTTCAACAAGGGTTTACCTGCATCGCTACCGGTGCCCAATGGGGTACCCAGGTTGGCAAGGAGCATGCGTATTGTTTTCTCTGCTTTAGCCAGGCGTGGCGCAGCTGGTAAGGTGGTTACGAGCAAGCGGCCCTTCCCCATCCTCTTTGCGATAAGGACTGTACCAGCTGGTTTTGCTTCCAGCTCAGACCGGAGCACCATGCCTGTTTTGGCATATTCGGGTTGTTTATTCCACTTTAGCCAATCTGTGGCGGCAGCCCTTAACAATACGCGGCTCTGCTGTACCAGCTCGCCAGTGATGGCCTGTGTAGTGATCTCGCCAGGACGCAATTCTGAAAAGTAAAGATCGGCCAAACCGATACCATCAACAATACTATCGAGCGGATCGGTGAATTTAATATGGGCAACGGATGATTGGGTGAATTTCACCAATGAGGTGGCGGTACGGACTGTGATGTTCAACGGCGAGGGCAGGAGTTGATTCAAGGCGCTTAATTGATCGTTGCTTACTCCCCATACCACTACGGTGCCTCCGTTGTTGGTTACTTTTTCAATGATAGCCTTATTTGTAGCTGCAGGTGGATGAGCGCCGTCAATGAAAAGCAGGTCGGGGATTGCACCATTGAGATCCTTTGTGAATAAAACGCCAGTTTGCCTGAGGGCATTACCCAGTGTGCCACCTTCGCCTGCCAATACCTGAACGGATTGTACGGGCTTCACTACAGGAACTGGTTCGGCCACTGGCTTTGGCGCCATCCATTTGCCCACTACTTTATCTTCTCCTGCATCACGAATAGCATCAAACAAGGGCCAGGTGCCATACAATGGCAGGCCACGATCATAACCAGGGTTGAGGGTAGAGCAATAAGGGCCCAGGCGCTCAGGCTGTACTCCGGGCTGGCCTTCTTTGAAGTGGGTGAAATACACACCATCTTCCAGGGTAGGCGACCTGGTTATATCTTTCATACCAAAGGGCATGGGTGTGAGTCCGTACCACACCAAATTGAATACACTTTGGTATACAGCGTTTCTTTCTTTCTGGGCAATGAGTGATTGATAGGATGAGGCGGCAACGCCTTCCATACGGCCCTCGAAACTTTCATAGGCACGATCACCATTGGTAGCGGACACTTGTTCGGGTGTGCCATAGTAAGCCATGCCTGCCTCTCCCACTCCCCAGGGCTTACCACTTTTCTTTGCGCGGTTCATGGCATCGAAGCCACCATAGTGCACGATGTACACGGGCAAATGGCCTTCTCCATCATCTTCACCATCAGCAGAGATCCATTGACGGGAAGGATCAAGCTGTCGACATATATCGGCCCATACGCTGTAATATTTCACCAGCGTATCCTTCATACCGGGCGGATTGTGCATGACACCGCGTACGATGGGCATTACTTCATTGGATACGCTCCAGCCAAATACACTGGGGTGGTTGCGATCGCGCAGAATGAGTTCACTCAAATGGGTCCGGCTATCCTGCCAGTAAGCAGGGTCGTTGAGTTTGGGTCCGCCATCACTGGCCCATACCGCAGTCTCATCGAGTACAAGGATGCCCATTTCATCGGCCACATCCAAATAAAAAGAAGGATAAGGCTGCGCGTGCAAACGCACTGCATTGAGCTTTGCATCGCGCATGGCCTTGTACCAGGCGCCTGCATACCGCCGTGTCATTTGTGGAATGCCCAGGAAGTGCCAGGAATCACCCCGCATGGTGATGGCTGTACCATTGAGCAATACCTTATCGTCTTTCAGTGTCACCTGCCGCCATCCGAAGCGGGTATATTTACTGTCAACGATCTTTCCATTGCTCACGGTTTTTACTACCAGACCATAGAGCTGTGGCGATTGGGGCGACCAATATTTTAATTGCCCCTGCACGTTAGCTGAGAGTGTAGTTTTGACCTGGCCATGTGCCGGCACCTTGAGGGTTACGGGTTGTATTTCCAAAGCAGGCTTGGCGGATAAACTGGCAGTTGCCGCCAACCAGGGAAATACTTTTCCGGAAAGGGTGATACTGGCTTCGGTGCTCCCCTCATTTACGATGGTCAATTCAGCTTCGAGTGTATGGGCGGCAACTTTTGGATTCACATATACATCAGCCACGTACACAGGGGGAATGGCTACGAGGTAAACATCCTGCCAGATGCCTGCGATGTGCTGTCCCCAAAAAGAGCCTGCCTGATAAGTGCGACGACCATAGTCGCGTCTTTTGTCGAATAAGGATGCTTTGCGTACACCCACCAGTAGTTCATTCTCTTTGCCTGGTATAATAGCTTCGGTAACGTCGATATCAAAAGGCAGGAAGATACCGAAGTGGTTACCGATCTTCTTTCCATTGACGATTATTTCAGCATCACCAGCCACTGCTTCAAAATGCAATTGCATGCGTTGGCCTTTCCAGCCAGCCGGTACGTTAAACTTCTTCCTAAGCCATCCCATTTTAGTATTTTCCCAGGCTGCGGGATAACTGGGGTAAGTACGGAAGTCACCGCCTTGCGCATTCTTATCGGCAAAGCTGTTGACATTCCAGGGAGAAGGAATCCGGATGGGCGTTTTCTCCCAACCATCGGTATTGACAGCAGCGAGGACAGGCGCCTTGTCGATGCCTTCTTTGAAGCCGACCGGTAATGCTACGGGCTGAAACTGCCAGAAGCCATTAAGGCAAATGTCCTGGCGGAAAGGTCTCTCCGACGCTTTCACCCAGCTTTCGGTGGGAGCAAATACTTCCTTGTATTCCAAATGTTGTGCGGAACTAATAAAGGGCAGCAGGGCTGCTGCCAGGCATAGGGACCGATACAATGTGCTCACTATTTTCATGGTTGTGATTTCAGTATTTTTTAGTTTAAAGGGAAGATGGGCCGTACACTTGCAAGACGACCCATCTTATAAAACCCATACAAAAACAGCGGGCGGCCTGGATAAGCTCCCGCGTAAGAAGTTTGCGTGCAAGTAAAGGTTGAAGGATTAACAGAAGGGTTAATAAATGCTTAATGGGGGAAAATAAGTGGTTGGAGAATGCAGAATACAGAATCTAGAATACAGAAGAATACAGATTTGCTTTGAAGTTCCGGCAACCGACGGTCTTTGCTTCGATAGCAGATTTCTCACTGCGCTGCGCAATGTTCGAAAATGACAAAGTAGTATAATATGCTATATTAATCTATATAGGTAATATTGAAATAAGAAAAGACCGCGGGGGCATTGGCGCTGCCCTGGTGGAGTAACCCTGGCCGGGGACTTCTATCCCAGGGAGGCAGGAAACTAGCATCATAATATTGCTGGCCACCGGCAGCTTGCAAGCGGCGCCAGTTGCTGTCATCGCGGCTCCATAAAAAGAGGCATTGAGAACCAGCTTTCACGAATATGCGTAAACGGATAGGCGTTTTTTGCTTCGTATAGCTTTCAGCCAATATCCGCTTCTGATTGTTCTTTACTTCCCACAATTGTACTTTATCGCCAATAACACCGATTCCCACTGCCTGGTTGGCATCGCCGTATAATGTGAGCCCTTTCAGGGAGCCATTATAGTTGACAACCTCGGTGCTCATCTCATAATTTCCTGATACAGGACGCACGGTGAGGGCGGTGCCAGCATGATTGGTGGTATCTGTCTTGCCCGACAGGAGAAGATTTCCCTTTTTCAATTTGATAACAGGTTTAGTATGGCTGAAATCCCATTGCCAGTATACGGGGAGTTTGGCGGTTGTGAAATCATCACTGATATTATTGGGATTGACCTTTCCGGCGCTACCCTTGCTTACAGGCGCATTGACGGATGGACTTTTGCCATTCTTAAAAAGCGGCCAGCCTGTATATTCATTCCATACAAGCTCATCGAGCATACCCTGCCGTCCGGTAAATACATCGTCCTTCTTGCTATAAGCATGGTACAAATAATAGAACTGGTTACCGGCCGTTTGCACAATGGTGCCATGGCCCGGGCATTTCCAGGTGTCATTCTCACTAAGCAGGGGATTACCCTCGTAGTTCATATAAGGCCCCTGCACAGAAGTGGCCCTTGCCACCCTTACATTATAACTACATTTAAGCCCACAGCAACCACCGGCGGAATAAAACAAGTAATAATAATTGTTCCATTTCATCAATACCTGCCCTTCCATTCCCTGCCGGGCATCATCGCGTAACAGACTAAAGTAGTCGCCCTCTCTCTTTAAACCGTCGGCAGATAATTTACAGGCCAATATTTCATTGGGCCGCTTGTCGAGTCCGTAAGCTTTGAAGGTCATGTAAAGGGTACCATTGTCGTTGAGCACATAGGCATCAATGGCTTCTTTACCGTGCTCTATGATCACGCCGTGATCGGTAAATCCTTTCAGGGGATCTTTGGCAGTTGCCACACCAATAAAGGACAGGCCATCGCTTTTTCTCCGGGCTACATAGTATACATAGAAGGTGTTGTTGTAATAGAATAGTTCGGGCGCCCAAAAAGAGGAGGATGTCCAGGCTGGTTGTTTGTTGAAGATATAACCTACCTGCTTCCAAGTGACCAGGTCGGTGGAAGTAAATAGCGGAAAATGCGGCGCCCATTCGGAAGAAGTGCCGGTAGCATAGTAGATGTTGCCTACTTTAATGACCGATGGATCGGCAAAGTCGCCGGGAATCACGGGGTTATTGTAGACGGTGCGCTCCAGGGTATCAGCCGGCATATTGTTTTCGGCAGCATAGGTGCGCTGAAGATGACAGAGCAAGGTCAGACAAACAAATACAAGAAAACAGTTCCGGAAGTCGATACGCATATGGTAAAGATAGGTCTTTGAATGAAGCCGATCACCACTAGTGAATACCCTTGCTTCGATAGCAGGTTGCTCACTACGGTTCGCTCCATTCGAGGTGACAGAAAACTACTTTCCCCACTGGCTATTGGGTTTATTGCCCATCTGTATTTTCAGCACACCGCCTTTCAGTATATCGCTGTGCAGAAGGTAGATGCTGGTATACGGTTTGCCATTCCATTCCACACCTTGAATATAGATGTTTTCGGTACTATTGTTAACAGCTTCTACAGTAAACTTTTTCCCTTTGGGCAGGTGGAGGCTGATCTTATCAAAGAGCGGACTTCCCAATACATATTTTCCGGAAGCAGGGAATACAGGATAAAAACCCATGGAGGAGAAGATATACCAGGCCGACATTTGTCCGCAATCTTCATTGCCAATGATACCATCGGGCTGATCGTGGTACATATCCTTCATGATATGCCGTACTTTCTCCGCCGTTTTCTCCGGCTGTCCTACCATGGAATACAGGTAAGTGATGTGGTGGCTTGGCTCATTGCCATGGGCATACTGACCAATGAGGCCGGTAAGATCAACCAGGGCATTAGGATCATGAGGCGGTACCAATGTGAAGAAGGTATCCAATCTTTTGATGAATGTTTCCCTGCCGCCCAGCAGCTTTTCCAATCCAGCCACATCATGGGGCGCCAGCCATAGGTATTGCCAGGCATTTCCCTCAGCATAATCATCGGCCCAGGGTTTGTATGATTTGATGGGATCGAAGTTGGGCTTCCAGGAACCATCGGATAATTTTCCTTTGAAGAATTGGTACGAAGGATCAAAGTAGAGCTTGTAATTCTGTGCGCGCTTTGAGAAATATTCATAATCCGCGGTTTTACCCAGGGCCTGCGCCAGCAAGGCAATACTTCCATCGCTGATACCGTATTCCAATGCGCGGGCTACGGCACGCGCCGACTTATCGGAAGGAATGGGTTGAAAATTCTTTACATACATCATGCCCAGGGAATCGGACATGGCGGTGGCTTTCACGGCCTCGTACATTTTCTCTATGTCATACCCCCTGATGCCTTTCAGGTAAGCTTCGGCTATCACCTGCAGACTGCTGATGCCTACCATAGTGCCGGTCTCATTGCCCATGAGGTGCCAGATGGGCAATTTACCCTGCTGCTGATAAATAGCCAGCATGGCATTCATCATATCGCTTACTCTATCGGGATGGGTAAGGGTAAACAAGGGATTGGTAGCGCGATAAGTGTCCCACAAGGAGAACACGGAATAATTCTGAAAGGTTGCGCCTGTATATACTTTTTTATCAGCACCCCTGTAATCACCATTATGGTCATTAAACAATGCGGGGTTGATCATGGTATGGAAGAGGGCGGTGTAGAATATCCTTTTATCCTTTTTGCTTTGGGATTGTACGTTGAGGCGGGACAGTTCTTTATTCCACTTGTCATCAGCGGCTTTTGCTACTTTGTTGAAATTCCAATGCGGTAGTTCTGCATCTATATTGGCCAGTGCATTTTCGGAACTGACAGGTGATATGCTCACCTTCAGCTGGAATGTGGAAGGGGCTTTGTCGAAACTAATTAAACCTTTGATGGCTTTACCCGTACCACTATCGGATTGCAGGGCCTGGTTGTTGTCGTATACATTGAACTGACTGAGGGGTAAGGAGGAACGGATAGCGAAATAGAGCCACTGGTCTTTGGCCCATCCTTTGGAGAAACGGCGACCCAGGAGGGTATATTCATCTATCTTCTTTAGGTAACTATCAGTTGTTTGATCATTAATACCTTCCTTCAGGTCGATGATCACGTGGGCTTCTTTGCCTGCCGGAAAATGGTATTGGTGTAAAGCCACCCGCTCTGTAGCGGTGAGTTCTACCTTAATATTGTAATCGGCCAGGGTAACGGCATAATAACCGGGCTTAGCTTTTTCTGTACTATGGCTGAAACGGGAAGCATAGCCGCTACCCGGATTCTTCTCCACGCCTTTATCGGTCTTTATCGCACCGGTATAGGGCATGATGAGTACATCGGCCAGGTCGCCAATGCCGGTACCACTCAAATGGGTTTGGGAAAACCCGATCAATACGCTATCGCCGTAATTGTAGCCGGAGCACCAGTCCCACCCTTTGTAAAAATTATTGGGGCCGGGTTGGATAGCACCAAAGGGAACGCTGGCTCCTACAAATACGTGGCCATGGCCACCGGAGCCGATGAGGGGATCGACATAAGCGGTGAGGGATTGGGATTGACTAGTTGCTGCAGAAGCTATAAGGAATGCAGTGCAGCTTATATTTCTCAGTATGGATAATATATTTTGATACATAGATCAATGTTTTACATGAGGGCACAAGTACCCTGCCGCACGCGGCCTGCCCTGCATACTTGCGCCAGAATATGTGACTACTTCTTTGGAGGTGTCGTTTGTAAAGGCAATTCTTTCTTCAACATGCGGCGGGCCTGGCCAGCCAGGAATAAATAATAATCTTCGGGAATGTCTTCTTCAAAAGTTACAAAACTGCTTTTGCCCACGGGCGGATGCTTTGATACTTTAAAGATGGCGGTGCCTTCATCTATTTCATCAAACATGGCTATATATAGCATGGGTACCTTTTCCTGTAAGGCGGCTGTTATCTGCTTCCAGAAAAACTGACCGCGGTTGCGGGGTATCTGGTTTTGCGGACTATTGGGGTACATATTGTGCCAGGTGAAGCCGGGATAAATAACGGGCACATAATCTACTTTGTTGGCCACACACCAGGCCATATCATCCCTCACCCTTGTTTGCATCTGATCGATGTTCTTTTCGGTAAAGCGCCCTACAAACCAGGGTTGCACAATATCCACCTGTTTCAACAACTGCAGGAAAGCGGTATCGCTCACCGCATCGCCCTGCAACTCCCGCCAACGGGTAGGCACACCCAACATCACGGCACAACCACCATAGTCGGGATCGTTCTTCAGAAAATCTATGACGGGCTTAATATCTTCGAGGGTATACTGCCGGTCTCTGCCAGAGAAACCTACACCCCACAAAGTAACGAGGGGCTTTCCGTTGTGGTAAATATATGGTTGCTTCTTTCCTCCTCTTGTCATCTTCATGCTGTCCACAAGGGCTTTCCAATCGTTGATGATCACTTTGCTATCGCCTGCCCGCATACCGGAGAGATCGTACATTACACCAATGGCCCTGTTGTATTTATCTGCCGACCTCAGTGCATTGGCCAGCACAGTATTGTTGTGCTGCAGGCTGCGGGCGCTTTTGAGGTTGCTTACAAAACGTTGTACAAACACACCATCCAATCCATATTGTTTCATCCATTTGAAATGGAGGTCTACGGTGGAGGCATCATAAGAACTGAAGAGCTTTGCGGCACTGCTATCGCGCAACTTGAAAGGCGAATCATAAGTTATTTTGTATTCCCTGGTATCGGGCCACATGTCGAACTTGCAATTGCCATCTTCCAGTTTGCCCTTGCTCACGTAATGGTTCCAGCCGCGGCCGGCACTATCGCCGGGGGCATTGAACCATCCCTGATAACCGGCCATGACGAGGCCTTTGTAGCTGGGATATGCGGATGCTTTGCTGTGCTTTTGGGCAGCCGCCATGCTAACGGAGAAAAGAAAGAGTACGGATAAAATGTTGCGGTACATGGATCAATGTTTTTATTTTAAAACCCACGGCCTTGTGCTGTGGAAACGCCCCAGGTTTTGTTGGGCTTGGGGCCCATTTCCAGTTCCAGTTTACCACCTGCCATCAATTGGGCATGGGTAAACCAGGGGGTATTGAGTGGTTTTCCATCGAGTTTAGCGCTTTGAATGTATTTGTTTACGGTTGATGCTTTGTTGGCAATCAGGGTAAACTTCTTTCCACCCTTCAGGTCAATGGTGGTCTTCTCAAACATAGGACTGCCGATGGTGTATACGGGCAGACCGGGTGTAACGGGATAAAATCCCATAGAAGAAAACACCACAAAGGCTGTCATCCCTCCCCCATCTTCATCACCGGGAATACCAAACACATTGTCCTTGAACCAGGTGTCGAGCAAAAAGCGGATGCGCTTCTGGGTTTTCCAGGGTGATTGGGTGAAGTTGTACAGGTAAGGAATGTGAAAGCTCGGTTCATTGCCCATGGAGTATTGGCCTACGTTGCCAGTGGCATCGGGAAACATATTCCAGAACACATACCTGCTTGATCCCAATCCTTCGCGGAATAACTGATCCAGCTTTTGTTCAAAGGCTTCAGTTCCGCCCAATAACTTCTTCAATCCTTCCACATCGTGTTGTACCTGCCAAAGATAGGTCCAGCCATTGTTCTCATCATAATAATCACGCCCGCCCTTGCCGCCATCAATCTTGGGATTGATATTGATCCAGTTGCCCGCAGAATCTTTGGGCATAAAGAGTTGTTCTTTATCGCTCCACAGGTTTTTGTAATTGTTGCCGCGTGCATTGAAGAATTTATAATCTGACTGGTTGCCCATTTCCTTTGCCAACTCGCCTACTGCCCAATCATCATAGGCGGCGCCCAGTGTAACGGCTACGGCCTGGCGTTTTTCAAAAGGATGGACAATGGATACAGTCTCTTTTTCGCCGGGATGCAGGGCCGGAAAGAATCCCCTGGTATGGTAAATATCATCGAGTACGGTTTTGGGGCCATTGCGCCAGGGAATCATGGTGGCTTCGTTGGCATTCTTCTTCATGCCTTCGTACGCTTTGCTGAGATTGAAGTTTTTCAATCCCTTGCGGTGTGCATCGAGGAAAGTAACAGAAGAATGAAAACCATTCATGCAGGCATGGTCGCCAAACAACACGGGAAAGGTAGGCATCCAGCCGCTTTGCTCATACATATGCACGTAGGAGTTGAGCATGTCTTCTTCCTGCGCAGGATTGAGGATGGTCCTTAATGGATGATGGGCCAGGTAGGTATCCCATGACCAATCGTCTACATAAAAAGGACGTTTGGTATCGTGTATCTTTTTATCAAAGCCACTGTAATATTGGTTGTCTTCGGTAATGTCGACCATTCTTTCATAACAACGATACAGGGCTGAGTAAAAAGTTCTTTTCTGTGCGGGGGTGCCGCCTTCTACCTGTATCTGATTGATCACAGATGCCCAGGCCTTTTCGCCGGCGCTCTTTAACTGTTCGAAGCGGGTATTGGACAGTTCCTGCTGGAAGTTCTTCTTTGCCTGTTCGGGACTGATATAGGATACAGCATACCTGAATTCAATCTTACCCGTGGTGGCAGCCGGGAAACTGATCATTGTTTTGGCGGATGGGCCACTACCGGTTTGTACGGCGCCAAGATGGTTATTGGTGATGGTGTGTGCTGTACCCTTTGCGCTCAATACACCATAGAGGTATATTTTGATGTCGCCGTGGTAGGTTTCCATGGCCTCTATCTCCTTTCCACCGGTCAGTTTCCAGCCTCCTGCGCCATTGCTGTACAGATCGAGCAGGAGGGCTTTCTCTGTGGCTTTGGCAGGGAATTCAATACGGAAGATGCCTGTCTTTTTGCCGGGTGCAAACTCCACGGTAATCTCCTCATCGATGAGGTAGGTGGAATAATACCAGGGGCGTGTAATTTCCAGGTCATGATCGTAGGTGAGGTCCTGCTTCCAGCTATCGACAGTTACAGTCTTGCTGAAAGGTTTCATAGAGAAGGCCTCGCCCAGACGGTGCGACACGACCAGCAGCGGAAAGCTGCTGATCTGGTCGTCCATATAATCGGGTCGAATGGGAAACATGCGCATCACCTGGTTGGGCAATTGTACGGTAGGCCGGGTAGGTTGTAGCAAAGCTCCTACATTCCCAATGGTGGGGTCGATGTAAGGGAGCCCTGATACCTGGGCCTGGATACGCGCCATTGAAAAACTAACCAGGAAAGAACAGAAAAGGATACGGCGACTTGCTGATCGTAACATCCGGGTACGGGGATTTATTTTTTGAATTGTGATTTGGTAATTTCCAGGTATTGTTTTCCGTAGCTAAGTGCAGGTTCCAGTTGAAGGTCCTCATCCCATTTGTTCCAGGAATCGATGAGGATGAGACGGGTGGTTTCGCTGGCATTCATCTTGGCTACATTACAGAGTTTCTTATACATAGCACCATTGTCGGCTCTTCCCACGATGGGGTTGGTATTGGCGGGGTTGGTAATGGTGCCATTGTAGGCCGGACTGATATCGGGGATATAATCTACATTGGCTGAGTCTTTATAATACTTTTTAGAGTATTTCCAGTTCTGGTCTATCATTTGGGGCAGCAGGTAAAACCTGTCGTACTGGCTCACATTGGAAACGAAAGACTGGTGGAAGATGGCATCTACGCCGCCCTTGTAACGGAAGATATAACGTGCGGGCGGTGTCCACCGGTCCTGCATACCTGCAATGTACAGTTCAATACCGAGGGCGGTGAGACGCGTGCGCAGGGTATTGTACACGGTCTTTGCATCGATGGTATACAGCTGGTGAGCATTCATGATGTAGAGTAAGGTCTTGCCGTTCACCTTTACATAGTTGGCTTGCTGGAACCAGGCTACAAATTTTTCAATGTCCTTGCAGAACTGGTCGAGCCTGACGGCGCTGGTGTCGAGCATATTGGTAGCACTTAAGGCATAGCTGCCGGGGTTGAAGTTGTACGCAATGGCAAACTTCATTTTGTTGTCGGTATTGGCATCCAGGAACCTCCTTACGAGTACGGAATCGTTCTTATAATTGTTTACATCTTTGATAACAGATCGTACCTGGAACACAAAGTAATCGAGGCCGCCTGTGCTGGCGGTATCGATGTGCTTCTTCATGATATCGGGGGAAATATTACCACTAGCGGATGCATATTTACCCACGGTAGGTGTTTCTTTGATATTTGCATTAAAGGTGCCAAAGGAATAATAGAAAGCACCTACTGTATAATCGGCAGTAACAGGCACTTCGGGTATTTCGTAATTCAGGAAATAATCGTCGACGGAAGGGCCATCGTTCTTCTTACAGGAGAAGAGCAGTGCAAAGCCGATGGCAACGGATAATATATTGAAGTAGTTCCTTTTCATAAACCAAGCTTGAGATTAGGGTTTAAAAGTTGAGATGAGGGTATAGGCAACACCAGCGGCGGGCAGGTCTTCCACGTAATTGCCATACCACTTTTGCATGTAGCGGGTGCTGTATGCTACGGGCACTGCATTCCAATCTTTGGTGGTGTGCTCCTTCGCAAATTTCAAGGGGATGAGGGGATTTACATCGTTTTGTAGTCCACCCAATTTTTCCAATCCATCCTGGTAACCCACGGGATTGAGGTTGATGACGGCAGTAGGATAACTGGCGCGCATCGGTATTTCGATCCAGGGGGTTGCTATGGCAACGCCGGGATTGGTATGTGGCGAGAAATCGAGGGCGCGGGTACGCCGTTGCAGGCACCATACATCAAAAGCCTGGTCGGGGAAATAGTTGAGCCATTGCTGTGTATAAATTTTGGTAAGGGGATCGGCTGCTATATCGGCCCGTACAATGCTTACATAATCTGTAAACCCTACACCTACAGTACCCCATTTAATACCATCTCTTGCTTTATAGGCATCGCGCAGGGCATTGCTGATCTTCCAGTAAGCGAAGTTGGCATCGACACCTTCGTTGTAGTATTGTTCGGCAGTTTTTGATCCGCCCAATCCCTTTGCTGCTGCTTCGGCTTTCAGGAGTTGTGATTCGGCATAGGATAGGATGATGAAAGGCTGGGTAGGGGCTAAAAGGCCGGAGCTCGGATCTGCCGCCTGGTTATTGGGTCCCCAACCATATCCTTTGAGACGGGAGTAGGTAGTAACTTTTACGTTTTGTCCGAGTGGATCAATCAATCCATTGAGGGCTGACCATCCCGGTAATTTGGAGGGCGATTTGGGTCTTCCAAAGTGGGGTATCCTGTAATCCACTACACGCAGGGAATCATCATTCCTGCTGGGCATGGTATCTCTCAACAGGTACCTGTCGGCCAGATTGGGCACGGAATCAAAATACGCATCGATACGGGGATCTTTATAGGACCTGAAGTGTACGAACAGGTAATCGTTCAATGATGGCGGATCAAGGGTATAGGAGTTGCGTTTGAAGCGTTGGTAGTGGGGGTTCTCATTGCCGATCACATTCTCATAGATCATTTTGGTGGTCTCTGTTTCGGCAGTGATGGTATTGGCTTCATCGCTCATTACCTCTTTGACGTGCTGCTCTGATTGCTGGGGCAGGTTTTTGCCGCAACGCAAGGCTATCTTCAGGCGCAAGGTGTTGGCAAACTTTTTCCAGTTGACAATGGAAGTAGCCGTTGCGCCATAAATGGCATCATACACCAGCCTGTCCTGTGGCTTTGATACATCTATTTTAGCCGCTGCATCTTTTAAAGTGTTCAATACATAGAGATACACGGAGTCTTCGGTATCGAATTTGATCGATGCCAGGTAATCGCGGTTGTTGGCCTGGCTTTGGGGTATCGGTCCGAAGGTGGCTACCAGGATAGAATAAGCATATGCTTCCCAGATCCTTGCTATCTGTACCCGGTTGTTGAAATCGGGTTGGTTGCCATAGGTCAATTTTATCTGGTTGATGGGCTCCAATACATTTACATAAATATTCTGCCATACACCACCTTCATCGGTACCATAGCGGGCACCGGCATTCACCAGGTTGGCCATATCCCAATAGCGGGTAAAGTTGCTATTGCACATAAAGTCGTTCAGCCGTTTAAATGATCCCTGCAGGGCAGCTTCAGGTGTTACTTCGGTGAACTGGGTAGGATCAATGTTCATGTCCTCGAAATTCTTCGCGCATCCATTCAATAGGATGGATGCTATGACAAATGTTATCGCTATTAATTGCTTTCTCATTTTTCTACAGGGTTTTAAAAGTTAACTTTTACATCAAAGCCATACTGCGCATAGGGGAAAGAACCGCCCGACTCAATACCCTGGGCATTACCCGAGGTATTGGCCGATTCGGGATCGATACCCCGCGGTGTATTGCGGTAGATGAGCCAGAGGTTTCTGCCTACAATGGCTGCACGCACTCCTTTTATAAAACCATTTTTGAATACTTTGTTGGGAACGGTATAACCGAATACGAGTTCTGTAAGCCTGATGGCGCTGGCATCGTAGGTGAGGTATTGTGTATTGTTGAGGGTATAGTCGCCCGACAGCAGGGCGGGTTCGGACCATACATTATTGGGCTTGCCCACCAACATGCGGCCATTTTTGTCCAGTACAGCTACGCCATTGACATCGAGCAAAGGAAAATAAGATACAGCATACTTCCTTCCTTTTTTGCGGTCATCGGCATAAGGTACGCGGATAGCACCTACCTGCTGGCCAACACCCATTCTTTCATCTCCATTTTCACCCAGGATATAGTTGCTGAAGAACCATTCTTCCCGGCCTTCCAGGCTTTCTATGGTATTGCCCTGGAAATTGCCACGGCCATAAGAAGCAGAATACAGGCTGCCACCCCATTTCACATTCACGAGGAAAGAAAGATCAAAGGCTTTATAGCGTAAGGTAGAACCGATAGAGCCCAGCCAGTCGGGCCTGTACACACCTACATATTTATTTACATCGGGATAGAGACGGCCACTTGCCTGCACCAGCATGGTATCGCCCACATAATAAGGAATGGTACCCATGATGACGCCATAGGGTTTGCCCACTACAGCATTGATGGTAGCGCCCAGGTTGCTGCCGAGGTTGAGGGTAGGTACACCATCTACCAGCGACATCACGAGGTTGTCGTTCTTCGACCAATTGGCCCTTATATCCCAGCTGAAATTCTTTTTCCTGATCACGTTTACACTGGCGGTGAGCTCAATACCCTTGTTGCGCATTTCGCCCGCATTCACTACGCGTTGCTGAAAGCCGGTCTCTGTAGGGGTGTTGGCGGTAATGATCTGGTTGGTACTATTGGACTGGTATACGGTAGCGGTGAGGTTCACACGCTGTTTGAACAAGCCCAGTTCGATACCAATTTCACGGGAAACGGTTTGCTCAGGTTTCAATTCATAATTGTTCAACTTAGTAGAGTAGTTGAAGGTAGGATTGCCGAGAAACAAGCCCCCATTGGACCAGTTGGTGGTTAAAGAGTTGGGTGGCGCGGAGTTGCCTACCCTGGCCCAGGAAGCTCTTACTTTACCATAGCTGATGAGGTCTTTGTTCCTGATGAAGTCGCTAAAGATAAAGCTGAGGCCTGCAGATGGATAGAAATAGGTATTGTTGCCTGCGGGCAAGGTAGAAGATTTGTCGGCACGGGCAGTAACATCGAGGTACAGAAAATTCTTGTATCCTACGGTGGCATTTCCATATACGGAACCTATCTGTCTTCTTACCAGGCTTTCGCTGGCACGTGGTGTAGTATTGGCATTGTGGATACTGGGCTTATCATGCACCAGCAACCTGTCCATGAATGCTTCTCTTATTACAGAGTTATAGGTGGCGATATTGGTAGCGGCATTGGCAGTAACGGTAAAGTCGGGGCCAAATTTTCTATTGTATTGCAACATGGCCTCGAAGTTCCAGTTGCGCTCATCCTGCATGCGGTTGGAGAAGAAACCATCTTTTTGTCTTAAAGAACCGAGCTCACGGTACTCATAGCCCAGGAAGGTACCGATATCACCGGTGGCCTGTCCGCGGAAGCGCAATCCTTTCGCGATCTCCACGGTAGCAGTAACACCTCCGATATAACGGTTCCTGGTATCCCTGTTCTCATTTTCATAGAGCATCCAGTAAGGATTTTCTACTGTACCAAATGCCCCGAGGCCTGGCGCATTGCCATTGGCATCTTTCCAGGGGGAAAGGGCGGCGAGATTGGTACTGCGGGGCAGGTATACATAGGCCGACATGGGACTGGAAGGGTTGAGGTTGCGGTAGGTACGGTTCTTCATATCGTCCATGGTATATAATAACCTGGCGTCGATGGTCACTTTGTTGCCCAGTTTGCGGGTAGCATATAAATTCAAATTGTGCTTATCACGCTTGTTCTGGTTTTGCAATACATCATCGCTTTTGGTATAGGTATAAGAAAGCCTGAAGGAGGATACTGCATCAGACTTACTGAGGGCGATATTGGAGGTATTGGTAAGGCTTGACTTGTAAAAGTCGGTAACATTATTGGGCTGGGGCGTATAGCCGCCGGGCAGGGGTTTACCGGAAAAATCATTGTAGGGCTGTCCCAGCATGGGCGCTCCCCATGACCTGTCATAAGTACCGGTATTGATACCGCCGGTACCCGGGAATAGCTGGTTGGCGCCTCCCACCAGTCTGCCGCCACTGCCTTCACCATAGATGTTCTGGTAGGCAGGAAATTCGGTGATGGTGTACCACATCATATTCTGGTTGAGGGAAATGCCAAGGCTTTTATCACCGGGTTTTCCTTTTTTGGTGGTGACCAGGATAGCGCCGTTGGCAGCCATGGACCCGTATAGGGCTGCTGCATTGGGGCCTTTCAGCACTTCTATTGACTCGATGTCATCGGGATTGAGGTCGGCCGCGGTATTGCCATAATCGAGGTTGTTCCTTTCTGAAATATTGTTGGCAATGGGCACGCCGTCTACTACCCACAGAGGCTGGTTGTTGCCGGTAATGGACCCTTCACCGCGAATGACCACGCGGCTGGAAGACCCGGGCTGACCGGTGGTAGTGACCTGGAGGCCGGCTACTTTTCCCATCAGTCCGTTCACAATGTTCACATCGCGGGCCTCGGTAAGCCGGTCGGCATCCACGCTTTGGGAGGAATAGGTGACGGACTTTGCCTTGCGGGTAAGACCCAGGGCGGAAACGACCACCACTTCATCCATGTTGTCGGCAATGGGTAAGAGGGTGATCTGTAATAAAGGGGTGCTGGCCGATACAGGCATTTCTTTGCGGGCAAAACCGGAATGGGAAATGACCAGGATGGGATTGTCGCCGGTTACATTTAAAGAAAAAGATCCGTCGCCTTTGGTAGAGGTGCCGGTAGTGGAACCTTTGAGTAAGATGCTCACGCCTTGCATCGGTTTCTTCGCTTCGTCGGTAACAATACCCCTGATGGAAAGGGTCTGACTGTAGGTTTGGGTACAAATGGCCATTAAAGCCATTAATAGGGGGAGGCAGAATCGCATAATCGTTAGTTTAAATATAAAAGCAGTTATTATTTGTGCCGGGCTGAGTTGATACACATCTTGGTTCCGGGTGAGCCGCCTTTGGCAGGCGACCCACCCTTTGATCAGCTCAGAAGACAACTTTGATAATACCGCTACAAATGTGGGATTGGCATGATAATGAATGATTAATAAAAGATTAATGGAGCAAAGAATACAGAATTCAGCATACAGAATTCAGAATAAATACAGGATCTGGGTAGCCGCCGGGGCGGAAGGTCAGATGGGGAATAAGATGAAAAATAGCAGATCAGCCTTCAAGGATGGACTGGAAATCGCGGCTGAAGTCTTCGCCGTAGATGGCTTTGTATTCTTTGGCAAAGCTTTCAAAGGCATTTTTGGCCAGGGAGTGTTTGCCCTGATGTACCAGCGCTTTACACTTGATGGCCATGGCATCTTCATTGACGGGATCAAAATAAAAGATGTCGTTGGCGAGTTTGACGAGGAACTCAGGGTCATCGGCAATGGAGATGGTGGCCGCAAAACTGAGGTAGGTATCGATGATGTCGTTGGAAACTTCTGCTTTGAAGGAAGCCAGCCAGGGATATTCCAAGTGACTGAGGAAGGCGCCCCGTTGGGTAATAGCGGCCAGCTGGTTGATCTTTTGACGGGTGAGGCCCGACCTGTCCTGCACCACCTGCAGGTATTGGTAAAAATCTACATTGACCTTTTCATAGGCTATCTCTATTTTCCAGGCGCCTGTTTCATTGGACAGTTGACAATAAGGGAGCTTGTCCAATATGGTCTTTAATTTGGCTATGTTGACGGACCGGTTGTTGCGGGCGCTTTGGGCCGACTTGTCGAACCACAACATTTCGGTGAGCTTATCAGAACTCACTCCCCTGCCCTTCCGCACGGAATGCAGGAGGATGATCAGGAACAATTCTTTTACGAGGGGCGTAAACTGTTTGGTGATATCGACTCCTTCCTGGTCTACTACCTGCATTTCACCAAAGAGGTGGATAGCGTTGGCGGAAGACAGATTATTGATTACTGATTGTTGATTGTTGGTCGCTGGTTGTTGGTTGCCGGATATTGGTTGCTCGTTTCCGGTTTGGAGTTGTGGAGACATGGGTTCAAGCGGTTCGGTCAATGGGGACACAGACCGGGGCGACACAAACTGAGGCGACGGCGCCGACAGTCTTTTCTTTTTGCGCCATTGGGTGAAGGCCAGGATTGCTCCGGCTACGATCATTGCAAGCAAGGCCCAGGCCCACCAGGCCAATCCGGCATTGCCCCTACCCGCTCCTGCTTCACCGGGGCCGATGGGCGGCGCCGCCAATGTATATATATTAATGGTATAGGGACCGTTGTTGTCGGTGGTGGCCTGCAATGAAGTGACGGCAATCAATTGCTTGCTGAGTGAGCAATAGAACAGGTCGGCAAAGGAGTTGACATCCCGGAAAGAAAACGGAATGGTATTGCCTACGGCTGTATAAGAAGGATTGTTGAGCGAACCGCTGAGGAGTTGTAACTGGCTGCTGTATTTATAATTGGGATAGGTAAGGCCGTACCAGGTATTGGTGGCTTCATTGATGACGAGTGAATTGGCAAATACAAAATCTTCCTTACCGGGCTTTATGTCAAACAGTTTTTTGATGGTGCGCTTACCGGCATCAAAGAACAGCATATCATAATAGCTTTTGGGCGCCAGTATCTGCTGTCCTGTTTCACTGCCATAGCCTCCCAGGAGATATATTCCATCGCCCTTTTGGGTGGCGCCTGCTGCTGCCAGGTAACGGGGAAGTAGTTTGTCGCCGGTAGTGGGAATGGTACTCCAGGTAGCGGTGGGAATATGGTAACGGCGAATGGTATCACGATACTGAAAGTGACCGTAGCCATTCAATATATAAATGGAAGTATCCAATTGACAATAGAACTTATTAAAATGCCAAAAGTCGGTAACGGGTCCGGTCTTGTATTTTTTATCCCAGTCATTCTGTGCGAAGTTGAATGCAGATACAAATTGATGATCGAGGTAGATATTGTACAGGCTGCCGGTATTGTTTACAAACAAAGACTGGTTGCCTCTCAGCAATAATTGCTGACCAGAGGGGTAAGCGGTGGCCGACATCTCGCCCGTGCGGGAGGAATAATTGTACAGGGAATCGGAACCTGCCAGGTACAAAATGCCCTGACCGGAATTAAATGCAAAGCTGGGTGATCGGCGAACGGTCAACTGCTTTGCCAGGCGCCATTCATAATGGGTGTTTTTGATCCAAACGGGATTGGTGGCGATGGCATCTTTACCGCTGATGGTTTCGATGGCGGTGGGGCCTTCGCGCTCATCCAATGGCCACCAGTACCTGGTTTTGCCTGCTTTGCTGATCTTCACATCCCTGATCTTCATGGGAGGTACATCGGTGATCTTTGCCTGCTTGTACTGGCTGGCGCCGAAGAAGAATTTGAAGCAGTCGCCGGGCCTGAGCCCTATCTTATTTTGGGTGAAAGACCTTTTTCCATCATTGAGCACCACCTGGTCCTTTTGGAGGTCGAAGTGGAGGCGGAATTGATTCCAGCCGTAAAACAGGCTGGCTGAATCGAGGGCAAAGGCAATATTGGTGAACTTTCCTCCGACCACGATCTTGAACTGGTTGCCTTCGGGGCGTACATCGTACAGGAGGTCGATGTATTCCTGTTCATTCTTAACCACACGGAGAATGTAGCCAAAGTAATCTCTGCGCGAGGGAAGTATGGTGAGGTCGAAACTGATCTCAAAATCGTGTTGTGTACAAAAATCGGCTCCGGGCAAGAGTTCGAGGGAAGTCCTTTTATCCTGGATCACTTCATGGCTGGAAAACCCCAAACCATATGATTGTGCGCTGGTTACGGAAGCGTAAAAGGTATGGATGAATGCAAGCAGTATATAGCAAAATATCTTACGCGGTCCCGTGTTCATTCAGTTTTTTTTGGCGGCATTTACTGTAAATATAGCGGTGGTTGGGGTAATAAAAAAGTACTTCACGGAGTTCCCGGCAAGGGGGCGTATCCTGACTAAAATCATTTCGGCCGACAGCACAGGTCATCCGGCTTTCTCTGGCAAGCCGGTAGATTTGATTGCGGTATCTGTAATTGTGCTTTAAAAAAATGTATGACAGTCCGTATTAACAAAGAGCAGCTTATCAGTGAACTCCAGCAGGCATTCAATGATGTTTATCCTTTTCTGAAAATTGAACTGTTTGCCCGGAAACATAATTCCCAGCAAGCCTCCGCTGCTCAGGGCCGGTTGCCGGGCCACCTTTCTTTACAGGAAGTGTCGCCTCATTTGCCCGACGGGGAGGTGGAATTGCCTGAAACAATGCGTGTACAGGAACTGGAAGGTATTTTTATTGACCGGTTTGGACTGTACCTGCAGGTTTTCCGGAAAAGTGGCAACCTGTGGTTGGAAACCACGATGACAGCCAACTGGACGCTGAAGCTGCA
Organism: uncultured Paraflavitalea sp.; assembly: GCA_966211765.1. Classification (GTDB taxonomy): domain Bacteria; phylum Bacteroidota; class Bacteroidia; order Chitinophagales; family Chitinophagaceae; genus Paraflavitalea. The sequence goes on along the minus strand of CBIHOV010000039.1, from coordinate 7,544 downwards.
AAATGAACATGGGAGGGAAATCACCAACTCAATAAAGGAGATTCTTTAATTTATTGATATCGGCAATATTGATCTTTCCATCTTTGATGGTAATCAGTTTTTCTGCTTTGAAATCGCTGAGGGTACGGATGAGGGATTCCGTAGCAGTACCTACATAGTGTGCAATGTCTTCGCGGGATATATTGATGGAGGTTTGATCTCCCTTGTCTTTGTTGAATTTGGCGTGAATATCAATCAGGGCCTTGGCAACTCTTTTGCGAAGGGAACTATAGGCCAGGCTAAGGAGTCGCTCTTCTTTGTCCTGCACATTGCGGGCTATGAGTTTTATAAAACGGCCTGCAATGGCCATATCCTTGTACACGACCTCCAGGAACTCTTCTTTAGGTATCTGAATGACTTCGGCCTCTTCCAATACTTCGGCCGAATCTTCATAGGATATATTTTCCAGCAAGGGAAGGTACCCCATAAAATCGCCCGCGGCATAAAGGTTGGTAATGTATTCTTTGCCGTCTTCATGCTGGCGAACAGCCTTGATCTTCCCGCTTTTCAGGAAATAAAGGTATTTAGGTCTTTTACCTTCTGCATAAAGGGTCGTTTTCTTTGCCAGGTCGAGGGTTTCGTAATTATCGAGCTGCATGTGGAGTAGTCCGGAGCTGCGCAGGTCGTTGATCATTTCGGTAGCGCCCTTTTCGTCCGGAGAATATTTGCGGTGGAGGATGTCGGCTTTCTTTAATCTTATTTCTATGGCATTGAGTAATTCAATGTCATCGAATGGCTTGGTGATGTAGTCATCGGCCCCCATTTCCATCCCCTTACGAAAATCTACGCGCTCTGTTTTGGCAGTGAGGAATATAAATGGAATGTGTTCTGTTTCGGTGTTTTTTCTCAGGAGGTGTAACACGCCATATCCATCCAGCTCGGGCATCATGATGTCGCAAACAATGAGGTGGGGTTTTTCCCGCATGGCTATTTCCACACCCCGCTTTCCATTGGGAGCGGTGAGGGTATGGTAACCGGCGAGGGATAATATTTCTGCAATATTTTCACGTATATCATCATGATCGTCGATAATCAACAGGGTATGCATACTAGCTATTTGTTTTTAAAAACTGACCTCTTTGCCTCCACAATAGTAAATACTTTCCTGAACAATCGGTGCATGTCTGATAAGAATCAGGCAAGGGGTTGACGTGGCTCAGCTGCGCGGGGAGCATTGGCGGGTACTTTAGCCTGTTTATTCCTTTACACTATGGCAGCTACGCAAGAATATCTAATGACCTGTGCGCATTGCGGCGATGATTGTACGGACAGGAGCATCCAGCTGGAGGGTGCAGCATTTTGCTGTACGGGATGTAAAACAGTGTATCAATTGTTGAACCAGCAGGGGCTTTGTGATTATTACGCGCTTAATGCACAACCCGGTACGCCGCAGCGGGCGCCTGTAAGAAAAGATAAATTTGCGTTCCTGGATGAAAGCTCCATTGCACAACAACTGATCAGTTTCCGTAATGATGAACAAACCCGGGTGTGTTTCTATCTCCCCCATATGCATTGCAGCTCCTGCCTTTATCTGCTTGAAAACCTTCGCAAGCTGCAAGCAGGCATTTTATACTCGCGGGTAGATTTCACGCAAAAAGAAGTAGCCATCGCTTTTGATCACCGGCAGGTCAGTTTGCGGCAAGTGGCCGAGCTGCTTACACAAACCGGGTATGAACCCTATATCAGCCTGGCAGCCCTGAAGGGGTCGAAGCCGGGTTTTCAACGATCGCTAATTTACCGGTTAGGAATCGCCGGATTTTGTTTTGCCAATATTATGCTGCTGAGTTTCCCCGAATACCTGGGACTTGAAAAAGCGGAGCAATCCTTACAGGGCATTTTCCGGCTGCTCAATTTTATATTGAGCTTACCGGTCTTGCTGTACAGCGCACAGCCTTTTTATCAATCGGCCAGGAAGGGACTACAGCAGGGGTTCCTTCATATTGATGCACCTATTGCGCTGGCCATCTGGATCACATTTGGCAGAAGTGTGTGGGAATTGTGGACGGGTACAGGAGCCGGTTATTTTGATTCGATGACGGGTATTGTATTCTTTATGCTGGCGGGGAAGGTGGCGCAGGATAAAACGTACCGGCAACTTTCGTTTGAACGTGATTATACATCCTGGTTCCCTGTAGCGGTGACGGTGTTGAAGGAAGGCCGGGAAATGCCGGTGGCCTTGCCCGGGCTGCAACCGGGTGATACGCTGCTGATACATCATGAAGAACTGATACCGGCAGATGGTATCCTTACGCGGGGAAAAGCTTTGATCGATTATAGTTTTGTAACGGGCGAGTCGATGCCGGTGATGAAAGAGATCGGTGAGATGGTATATGCAGGCGGCCGGCAAAAGGGGACCAATGTTGAAATACTGGTTACGCGCGCGGTAGCGCAAAGTTACCTTACTCAATTGTGGAACCAGGATGGGTTGCGTAAGCACAAAGCGGCCGACAGTCGTTCCTTCGTTCACCTGTTGAGTAAATATTTTACCTGGGTGGTATTTACCATCGCTGCTATCACGGCGCTGTATTGGTATGTACAGGATGCTGCATATATCTGGAATGCTGTAACAGCCATCCTGATCATTGCCTGCCCCTGTGCGCTCTTGCTATCGGGCAGTTTCACCAATGGTCATGTGCTGCGCATCCTTGGCCGGAATAAGTTTTACCTGCGGGATGCACAAACGATCGAAAGCATTGCCGGCATTGATCATATTGTTTTTGACAAAACGGGAACGCTCACAGCTGTTGATGAAAGGGATATTGCTTTTGAGGGTGACCGGCTTTCAAAGGGGCAGGAAGCAATGATCGCAGCACTCGCTGCGCAAAGTGCACATCCGTTAACGCGGGCATTGGCCAGCTGGTTGCCAAAGCAAAGCTCCTTCACGGTACAATCTTTCCGGGAAATACCGGGCCAGGGTATTGAAGGAATGGTGGGCGGCGTATTCCTGCAACTGGGCTCAGCAAGTTTTATCAAGCTACCAGCGGAGAGCAAGGCAGCGGGTACGCGCGTATACGTAGCCTGGGACGGGCATTCCGGAGGTTGTTTTGTATTTACGAATCATTACCGTGCCGATCTGGCCGCACTCACCAGCCGGTTGCAATCGCAATACCCCTTATCATTGATCAGCGGGGATAACAACAGTGAAGCCAATAAACTGCGGGAACTACTGGGTTCTCAAACGCCGCTGCTGTTTCACCAACAACCAGCCGATAAGCTACAGCATATACGGTCCTTGCAGGCGCTGGGGAAACGGGTGATGATGGTGGGCGACGGGCTCAACGATGCAGGCGCTTTGCAACAAAGTGATGCAGGTATAGCGCTGGCAGAAGATACGAACCATTTTACACCTGCCAGTGATGCCATCCTGGATGCAAAGCAATTGAGTAAGCTGGACAAATTTATCCGGCTCTGCAAGGCCAATCGTGCCATCATAATGGCCTGCTTTTTATTGTCGCTCGTTTACAATATCGTGGGTCTCTATTTTGCGGTACAAGGTCAACTACAGCCAATGATCGCGGCCATCCTCATGCCATTAAGTAGTCTCAGCATCCTATTGATCAGTTACAGCAGCAGTGAACTGGCAGCCTGGAAATTGCAATTATAAAGTAGGATATGATTATTATCAGTCTCTCTTATAAGTTATATCATCCAGATCTTTTAATTCGGCCTATACTTTTGGGGCGTTAACCTGTACTTTATGTCAGTGATCATTCTTTTACTCGCCGCCAGCATTTCGGTATCGGCCATTTTCCTGGCTGGCTTTATCTGGAGTGTGCGACACAAGCAATATGATGATGAGTATTCTCCTCCCAGGAGGATGTTGTTTGATGACAAACCTGAAAGTAACCCCTGATATATATACTGAAAAAATAAACGCTCTATGCCGGTAGAAAAGTTTTCTTATGACAACAAGATCGTTAAATGGTTTGCTTATGCTGTACTGTTCTGGAGTATCGTAGGGATGCTGGCAGGCCTGTGGGCCTCCATCGCCTTATTTTACCCAGGTATGAACCTGGGACTTCCTGCCACCAGTTTTGGCCGGATGCGGCCGGTACACACCAATGCGGTGATCTTTGCCTTTGTAGGCAATGGCATTTTCATGGGGGTATATTATTCGCTGCAAAGGCTGTGCAAAGCCCGGATGTTCAATGACACGCTGAGTAAAATACATTTCTGGGGTTGGCAGGGGATCATTGTAGCAGGCGCAGTTACGCTATTTGCCGGCTTCACTACAGGTAAAGAATATGCAGAACTGGAATGGCCCATTGATATTGCGATCACGCTGGTGTGGCTTGTATTTGGCGTCAATATTTTTGGTACCATTATCAGGCGGCGGGAAAGTCACCTGTATGTAGCTATCTGGTTCTATATTGCTACCTGGGTAACGGTGGCCATGCTGCATATTGTGAATTCGTTTGAACTACCGGTTTCTCTTTTTAAAAGTTATAGCTGGTATGCAGGTGTACAGGATGCACTGGTGCAATGGTGGTATGGGCACAATGCGGTGGCCTTCTTCCTCACCACGCCTTACCTGGGACTGATGTATTATTTTCTCCCCAAAGCGGCCAACAGGCCGGTGTATTCATACCGGCTTTCTATTATTCACTTCTGGGCGCTGATCTTCATTTATATATGGGCGGGGCCGCACCATTTGTTGTACACCTCTTTGCCCGATTGGGCGCAGTCGCTGGGAGTGGTGTTCTCCATCATGCTGATCGCTCCCAGCTGGGGCGGCATGCTCAATGGCTTATTTACGCTGCGTGGAGCCTGGGATAAAGTAAGGGAAGACCCTGTACTTAAATTCCTGGTGGTAGCCATTACCTGCTATGGCATGGCCACTTTTGAAGGTCCGCTGCTGAGCTTAAAAAATGTAAATGCTATTTCCCATTTTACAGACTGGACGATTGCGCATGTGCATGTGGGCGCCCTGGGCTGGAATGGCTTCCTCACATTTGGTGTGCTGTACTGGATCATTCCTAAAATGTGGAATACGACGCTGTATTCCAAAAAGCTGGCGGGCACGCATTTCTGGATCGGCACAATAGGTATCATCCTGTATGCGATACCGCTGTACTGGGCAGGCTTTGCGCAAAGCATGATGTGGAAGACGTTTACGGAAGAAGGGCAGCTAAAGTTTCAATTTCTCGAAACGGTTACGCATGTGATCCCGATGTATGTAACGCGCAGCATTGGGGGCGGGCTATATATCGTTGGGGCATTCATCATGATCTATAACCTGCGGAAGACGATCCAACAGGGATCTTTTGTAGCCAATGAAGCTGCAGAAGCCGCTTCCCTTCCCCAGGAGGTGGTTACGCACGGTAAACAACACTGGCATCGCTGGATAGAAAAGCGGCCCATGCAAATGCTGGTATTCAGTCTTGTGGCGGTAGCGATAGGGGGCATCCTCGAAATGGTGCCCACTTTCCTGGTAAAATCGAATGTACCTACGCTGAGCAGTGTACAACCTTATACACCACTGGAATTGCACGGTCGTGATATTTATATCCGGGAAGGATGTTATACCTGCCACTCTCAAATGGTGCGTCCCTTCCGTGACGAGGTGGCGCGCTATGGCGAATACTCCAAGGCGGGTGAGTTTGTGTATGACCATCCTTTTCAATGGGGCTCCAAAAGAACAGGACCTGATCTTGCGCGGCTGGGTGGCAAGTATCCCGACAGCTGGCATTATAATCATATGCTGGATCCGCAGAGCATGTCGCCAGGCTCTATTATGCCCTCCTATGGCTGGTTGCTGGATAACAAGATCGACACGAGCCGCACGGCTGCCATGATCCGCGCCATGCAAACGCTGGGTGTACCTTATCCGGAAGGATATGACCAGGAAGCCAACAAAGTATTGACGGTACAAGCTACCGCTATCCGCAACAGCCTGCAGCAGGAAAAGATCAAGGCGCGAAACAACGATGAAATTGTAGCACTGATCGCTTACCTGCAACGATTGGGAAAGGATATCAAGGTGGTTGCACGCTGAGTTGAGGTATTAGGTGTTAGCTTTTAAAGGTTAGCCATTAGGTATTAACAAAAATAAACGATCATGAAATTCATTCATTACCTGGAAAAGATCAGCGGGGTGAGTATTTACGGACTGAGTTCGTTTTTGATCTTCGGGTTATTCTTTTTGCTGATGCTGGCCTGGGCACTCAAAGCGGATAAAAAAATGATCGACGAGATCAGCCGTATTCCATTAGACCAAACTATTTAAGCGCATACTATGCATTTCCTATCATTTGTTTCTATTCGTTTGCGGCAAAGCGGCCGCCTGCGTGCCCTGCTGTTGCTGGCAGGAGGATTGTTATTTGGCAGCAGCCTGTGGGCGCAAGCCCCTGTGCCCGCTTCGATCTCGGATCCGTTTGTAATCACGCTTATCATCATCATGGTATTCCTGGCATTGATCATTGGCCTGCTGGCCTATATAGTATTGGGGAGTGCGGAGCTGTACCTGGAAAAAGTAAAAGCTACCAGTACGGAGGAGCCGGCAGCAGACAATCCTGAAAAAAAAAGTCAGGTTGCGGGAAGTGCAGCGATTGTAAGTGCGCTGTTGCTGGTGGGACTGCCCTCCATGGCGCAGGACAATAATGGATACAAGCTGTCGGATACCGCATTTTATACGATGGCGGGTGTCATCTTCGTGGAGCTGGTAGTGATCGGAGCGCTGTTGTACAACCTGCGGGTTTTGCTGGAGATCAGGCGCAAACGAAAAGCGGTTGCAGCAGGGAAGGCTTTGCTTACTCCCTCTGTTGGCTGGTGGGAAAAAATGAACCGGTTCAAGCCGGCTGAGGAAGAAGCGGCTATTGACCTGGGACATTCGTATGATGGCATTCGTGAACTGGACAACCGTTTACCGCCGTGGTGGCTGTATGGGTTTTATGCCTGTATCATTTTTGCGGTGGTGTACCTATGGCGTTATCACGTATCTCATTCGGCTCCGCTCAGTGTGGAAGAATACCAGCTGGCGGTTCAGGATGCTGACGTGAAAAAGGCAGCCTACCTGCTGAAAGCGGCCAACAATGTAGATGAAAGCACGGTGCAGTTGCTGACAGCGCCCGGTGATCTTGCTGGGGGACAAAAGATATTTGAAACGGCTTGTTTTGCCTGTCATGGTAAACTGGGAGAAGGCGGCGTAGGTCCCAACCTCACGGATGCCTACTGGCTGCATGGCGGCAGTGTACAAGCCATTTTCAAAACCATTAAGTATGGGGTGGTAGAAAAAGGGATGAAAAGCTGGAAGGATGATTATTCTCCTGCACAGATCGCGCAGCTCGTGAGCTATATCCATTCCTTGCAAGGAAGTAATCCACCCAATGGAAAAGCGCCGCAGGGAACTATTGATAAGGAAACGGGCAAAGGGGTAGCTGATTCAACAGTGGTGGCGCCTGACAGTATTGTTGTTGCCACACCTGGCCACTAAACGAGGAATATGGGGAATATGCAAGATAGCAGCACTGATTCATTCCGCGACCGACTTTCCACCATGGATGCGA
>CBIHOV010000038.1:0-81675 GCA_966211765.1 uncultured Paraflavitalea sp. | reverse complement strand
CAGGTTGTCGATCACATGATCAGCACGGACCCAGTAAGGCCAGTGACCGGCGCCGGAGTTAAGACCGTGCAGTAAATAGATCACCGGGTACTTTCGGTCGGGTGAATACCCGGGAGGTGTATAAACCAGCATCTCCCGACGTGTGGAAAGGGTTTTGGAGTCATACTGAACAGTAGCCATAGTACCATGAGCAATATTTTCACGCTTGTCCCTGAACCCGGCAGGTGGATTGTCAAAGGCAGGCTTATCATCGGGTTCCAGCTTAATGGGACCCCCAAAGCCACCCCGGCGTGCACCAGCTGTATCGTCACGGGATACTGATGATTTTTCCTGTGCATAACCTGAAACACCATCAGCAAAAAGCAAAACAAATACTATTAATACTTTGGTAATGGCAAAATAGCTGCGGGTAGATAAGTTAATCTGCATCACTTTATTCTTTAATTTTTAGGAGTATTTTATCGACGCCTGCTTACAGGTAAATTTTAAACACGGTTGCCAGATCATTCGGAACCAGTTTGGGATTTTGAATGGATACCGAATCTGCATCTTGTTTCCAGCTTATCTTTTCCTTACTGCCCAGCACTTCAATCCGCTTTACTACCCCATTGCCTTTTGTTTTGCCCAACGCTTTAAGGATCACTTTTTCCTCCGGCCTGCCCAATACAGTAGCATATAAAATTTCCCCTTTCTGGTTGTAGCGAATATCTTTTGCCGAAAATTTGATCTTTCCTTCGTTAAATCCAGGTCCATTCATTGGATTAGCGGCTTCAGCAACCGGCCCCTCTCCATAGATCTTCCAGGGGCGGGTATCAAAAATGCTCTCCTTGTTAATATCCATCCAGCTTGCGATACCATTGAGAATGGCAATTTCTTTTTCATCAATAGTGCCATCTCCCCGAACAGGAATATTCAACAGCAGGTTACCATTTTTACTGACAATATCAACCAGGGTATGGATAACAGACTGTGCCGATTTATAACCATTATTCTCATAAACAGACCTTTTATAATGCCAGTCACCGATACAGGTACAGGTTTGCCAGGCTTTATTTTGCATCTTATCAGGCGCACCTCTTTCCACATCCCAGACCATACACTTTTTTTGTTCTTCTGTGAGTATTTTACCAAATAAAACGGCACTGAGTTGGCCATTGTGCGTGGCCATGTTGTGATTATAGTAGTGTGCAGCAATTTTCAATCCCGCATCGCTTACAGGATAGAGGGGAAGCCCTGTATCATCGAAGTAAAGCAGATCAGGATTGTATTGATTGATCAGGTCAATGGTGCGGTTATAAAACTTTTCGCAATAATCCTGCGTGGGTATTGAAGCCCCGTTGTCCCAATTCCACTGATTCCACAAGCCGGTGATATTGTCACTGTTTTCACTCAGTTTATGTTGCTGGGCATACAGCGCTTGCGGGTCAAGCCCTTCCCACCAGGCGCCCTTACCATTCGCCTTAGTCAGTTTCCCATCGTAAGGAATGCCGGCAAAAGGGCCCTTTTTATCTGAACGTTGGGCCGTTTCAAACCAGGTCCATGCATGAGAGGCATGCACACTTAATCCGAAGGGAAGTTTGTATTTTTTCGCTGCTTGTGCCCAACCTTTAATAATATCCTTCCTGGGGCCCACCCGCAGCGTGTTCCATTCCTGGTACTTGCTGTTCCACATATCGAGGTTATCGTGGTGATTGGCCATCGCAAAGAAATATTGTGCCCCCGTACGTTTGTAAAGAGCTACCAGTTTCTCCGGGTCCCAATGCTCCGCTTTCCAATCATTGATCACTTCCTTAAACCCCGCTTTCGAGGGATGCCCATAATGGTTCACATGCCATGTATACTGTTCACTGCCTTCATCGTACATGAACCGTCCATACCAGTCGCCTTGTTCCGGTTGACATTGCGGGCCCCAATGGGCCCAAATGCCAAACTTGGCATTGCGGTACCATTCGGGAATTTCATATTGTTGAAGTGATTGCCAGGTAGGTTGAAATTTGCCCGGTGCAACGGGTTCGTTGCCGGGCCTGACCGGGGATTGAAAGTTTTCCTGCGCTATGAGCGATTGAACAAGAAGAGCACCCGTAATCAGTGAAATAATATGCTTCATGGATCTATTTTTTTATGGCTGAGTAATTCCCTTCCATTTATCCGTTCTGAAAGGAAGGGCAGGCAAATTGGCTGAATTAACCAGGTTACAGAGTGGATTGTCTGCCCAGGCATAGCGCACAGCTTCAGGCTCAGTAACTTCATCAGCATAAACAATCACCTCGCTTCCCTCAATGATGGCTTTAGCCCAATGAAATAGCTTGTCTTTACCCGCAATGGCAAAACCCGTCACCTCTTTTCCGTCTTTCGTTGAAAGACCTGTACCTGTATGCGTGAAATGAAGGCGGATACGATTCCCTTCTTGCTGAAGACCTGTATACTGCGGACCCGATGCCACAACCGGTTGCTTGTACACCATTTCATTGGCAAGTAAGGCCAGCCGGCGGCCAACCTCCTGTTTATTTTTCGGATGGATATCATTCCCTTCACCAATATCTATGGTGCAGGCCATCCCGGTATTAGGCAGGGATAATGTCAGGGCTTGCGCTTCCCTCAATTCAGCCCAGTCACTTTCCGCAGGAAGTGGTTGTAATTTCTTGAAATTGGCCAGTTGTACATATAAGAACGGAAGACTACCTTGCCCCCAGCGTTGGCGCCAGTCTTTGATCAGCATCGGAAACAACGTTCTGTAATCGTAAGCTGCCTGGGCATTCGATTCACCCTGGTACCAGAGAAACCCCTTAATGCCATAAGGAATAAGCGGGTTGATCATCGCATTGAAGAGCACAGTGGGGTAATACTGATAGTTGAGGATCTTGGGAAAAGCCGTTTCAAGGTCTTTCTTATACAGCCATTTCCCGGCTAAAGAAACGGTAATAGCACCATCAGTAATATAAATATCCTCAGCCGGCGGATTCAAACCGCCACCGCCCCACAACATGGCCACCCGCACAGCAAGGGTGTTTTCTCCTCCCTGCACCAACCCTGCCGGTATAGTAAAAGCATGTGTGGCATTGGAATTCCAGACATTCTTACAGATCTCCTGTCCGTTGAAGTACAAGGAGTAATTCATCTCCGGATGACCCAGGTTCACCGTCAGGTCCTTTCCCGCAAAAGAGCCAGGCAAGGAAATCTTTTTCCGCAACCAAACCATCCCTTCATAATTGCCAATACCAAAATCCTTTATCACATTGGGCATTGCAATAGCTGTCCAGTCCCCGTCATTATATTCCGGCGCAGGAATTATTTTATCCGCATTGTTTTGTGGATGATAAATAATATCCCACGTGCGTATCCAGTTCAAACTATCAGCTATAAGATCTTCACGATCCAACCTAAGCGTATCATTACTGAGCGTACGTGCCCTGCTAATGGGTGATGTTAACAGCATGTCGCGGCTCGTCCAGGCTTCCACCGGCGTTCCGCCCCAGGTGCTTTGTATGATGCCTACCGGAACATGTTGATCACCGTGTATTTTACGCGCAAAATAATAAGCAACTGCCGAGAAGTCTTTCACGTTGGCGGTATCACAAACTTTCCATTGACCGGCCCGGATAGCTGATTGCGGCTTTACTTGTTTGTCCTGTTCAACAACCAAAAAACGTATGGAAGGGAACCTGGCATTTTCAATTTCCTTGCGTGCATCCTGCGACTGCTGCACCTGCCATTCCATATTCGATTGGCCCGACGCCAGCCATACATCGCCGATCAGTATCCCATTCAACTCGATTCCGGCGTTCGGTTGGCCCCGCTCGTAGATACGGAGCCTGTACGGTCCGCCTGCTGTAAACTTGGGGAACCGGAGCATCCATTTTCCGTCTTTCCCTGCTTTGGTAGTTGTCCGTACTGTTCCCAATGCTGCTGTTACAAGCGTTCCAGGCCTTGCCTGTCCCCAAACCGGGATCGGCTGTCCCCTTTGCAACACCATATTGTCGCCAAATACCTTTGGCAAACTGATCTGAGTATGAGACAGCACACTGAATAAAACCAATGATGCCGTACAAAAAAACAACCTGACCTCCTTATTCATCGTCATCCTGCTGATTATTTTATTTAACTGAAATTTTTGCCTGCTGAAGGATGTTGCGTGATGAATTACCTATCTGTAGAAGGTAGGCTCCGGCCTCCGTGTTCCAGGCTTTTTTTGATTCGTCATAAAATGCCAGATCGGATACTTTCACCTGCACTTCAACGGTCTTTGTTTCGCCGGGTTTCAGAAATACTTTTTCAAAAGCTTTTAACTCTTTTTCGGGACGCAATACCGTACAAACCGGATCGCTTACATATAACTGCACTACTTCGGCCCCGTATACATTGCCTGTATTTTTGATGGTAAATGTAGCATGAATGACCTCATTTTTTCCGTAGCCTATTTTATCTGTTGAAAAATGGCTGATGGAAAAATCAGTATAGGAAAGCCCATAACCAAAGGGGAATTGCGGTTGAATTTTCTTTGTATCGAACCAGCGGTATCCTACCAGGATACCTTCTTCATAATTCACTTTGAGGTCTCTGCCGGGAAAGTTGCCCAGGGCATGTGCCGGTGATTGCTCCAGAGATACGGGCAGGGTGAACGGCAGCTTGCCCGAAGGGTTTATTTTGCCACTGAGCAGATCGGCCACTGCATTCCCTGCTTCCATACCACCAAACCAGGACCATAAAATAGCTGGTACGCGATGAACGATGCCGGCCAGTTTTACGGGCGACCCGGCAATAATAACCACCACTGTATTGGGATTGGCCTTAGCCACTTCCTGGATCAGTATCTCCTGCCCATAGGGCAGGTCCATATTTTGCTTATCAGCAGATTCGGTATCAAAATCATGATTCAATCCACCGAAAATAATAGCTACATCAGATTCCCTGGCGGCCGCCACTGCTTCCTCAATAAGTTTCCAGTCTACCTTGTTGGCGCCAGACTGGCCGGCGCTATAGCCTTCTCTGAATGTGGACTGTTTTTCATACCCCCTGGCATAATTGATCCTGACCCTGGCGCCCAATTTTTGCTGCAGGGCCTCCAGGGGCGTTATTTCATACAAGGTCTTTATTTCAGAACTGAGTCCACCGCTGCAATGTTTACGGGTGGCATTGTCACCAATGATGGCGATTGATTGTAGTTTTTCGACCTGCAGCGGCAGCAGGTTGCCCTTGTTTTGTAATAATACCGCCGCCTCGGCAGCCGCATGGTAGGCAGCCTGCTGATGTCCGGGCGTATTCATGGTTCCTTTCGCCCGGTTTTTTTCATCGAAAACCTTTGTATTAAACATGACCCGCAATACATTGCCCACTTTTTCATCGACTATTGATACGGGCACTGTTCCTTCTTCCACGGCTTTGATCAGGGGATCGGCAAAATACCATTCGTTGTACGCTGTTTTATCGGTACCCATTTCCAGATCGAGGCCGGTTAAAGCCGCTTTCACGGTTGAATGCGCAGCCGACCAGTCGGTCATTAACACGCCTTTGAAACCAAACTCCCTGCGCAGTAGCTGCCGGTTGAGGTAATCATTTTCTGAACACCAATCGCCCCTGAACCTGTTGTAGGCGGCCATCACGGTATAGGCGCCGCCTTCTGTTACCGACGCTTTAAATGCCGGCAAATAGATCTCACGCAAAGTCCTTTCGCTCATGGTCACGTCAACAGAGTCGCGGTGTTGTTCCTGGTTATTGGCCAGCCAGTGTTTTACGCTGGCTGCCACATCTTTCGATTGGAGGGCTTTGATATATGCAACAGCCATCTTTGAAATCAGCAAAGGGTCTTCACTCATGTATTCAAAGTTCCTGCCGCAAAGGGGCGAACGGATGATGTTGATGCCGGGGCCCAATAAAATATCCTTTTTCCGAAAGCGGGCTTCATCGCCCAGGATCAATCCCTGTTTGTATGCCAGGGCCGGATTCCAGGTAGCTGCAAGCGCCGTTCCCGGTGGAAAACAGGTCGCAGAATCATTGGTCCACCCAGCATAGGCCCAGTCATGCCTGTTGATCTCAGCACGTACGCCATGAGGCCCATCGCTCAGCGCCCATTCAGGAATACCCAGTCTTTTTATACCTGCTACATAAAATTTGGAATTCCCGTGCAGCAGGCTGACCTTTTCCTGCAAAGTCATCTGGCTTATCAAAGTGCTGATCTTTTGTTCGGTCGTGGCATCGACTGTTGCAGCAGTTTGCTGAGCACCGGCGGCAAATACCATCAACAATAAAGCCAGGGGAAGTAATAAAATGTTCAACATGGAAGTATGCAGAAAACGAGGCTGCAACAGTTGTAGTTTCATATAACAATGCAATGATTAATTGAATGCTGTAAAAGTATTTGCGTACAGCTTGCCACCAGGGACCAGAATGTTTCACACCAGGGCATCAAATGTTACAAATAGCTGTAAAAAAGGAGGGAGTAGAAACTCCCTCCGCGTTGCTAAAACTGCTATGCGAATAAAAACCAATTTCACTAGCCTGTGACCTCAAAACTATTTTCGTTGTTGTTGCCAACAGAATCAGGCAGATGAGTGGGCCAGATCTGCTATGGCCCAAAATGATCATTGAGCGATATAATTATAAATTCCCACTTCAGCCTTTGAAGGGGTCTTAAATGCTAGCTGCATGGACTTATCTGTTAAGGCTATAAGGGTGGCTTTGGCGTAAGCCTGGTCCTTCCCAAGATTCAGCGGCAGCACACCAGAAAAGCTCAATGTTTTGGCATCCTTGTCCAGGTAATAGGTTCCGGAAGTAATACCACTGGCGCTTATCACTTTCTGGTCTACTTTTACAAAGGGGCCACCCTTAAGGCTGAATGTCATAGTACCATAGTCGCCTTTAGGACATAACCAGGTATTGTCAGACCACTTAGGGGCCCATGTCCAGCAATTACCATTGGGCTTGGAGCATTGGGCACCCCAGATCAGTTCATCACCCCCAAAATACATCGGCCCGTCAAATACCTGAGAAACGCCATTGGCATCGAGATCGAGCAGCCAGGTCTTTTCATTGCCCGGGCCTCCGCTTAAAAGGACCCATAAAGGATCGTTCACATAATTAAGGTTGTCTTTTGTAACATGGATGGTAATGGTATCCAAATACACGATCCCGCCACCGGTAATGGCGGAACGGGCAATCTTATAATCTCCTTTAAAAGCATAACGCACGGTATCTGTGCGGCGCAAAGATTTCCCGGTAGCATAATCCCAAACCGGCTCCACCTTATCGGTGTGGTTGGTAAGATAGATCGTATTGCCTCCGGGATCAACCGTAAGGTCTTGTTTCACTTCCATATTGATCTCCGACTTATCGGGCAATCCGGGCAGGCTGTAGTCCTTCTTTTTACAAGACAGTACCAACACGGCAGCCATCAAAGCCAACGGTATTATTAGTTTAAAGAGTTTCATTGTACAATCTTTTAAATGTTATTATTAATATCCTTTAAGAATGCAACCAACTTCATTACCAGCCTGCATTTTGTTTCAACACCTGATTTGATAAGGTGATCTGCGAATAAGGTATTTGCGACAGCCCTTTTGTTTCAGCAACCTTTGCTGCCGAAATTATTTTCAGGGTATTCACGCCACCGTTTTGAAGCGTCACCGACTCAGCAATGGCCGATGAGGCCTCGCTTACTCCCTGGCGAAGCAGGTCCCAGTAACGGATGCCTTCTCCCGCAAACTCCAATCTTCTTTCATTCATAATGTTTTGCGGGCTTACCGGGATCTGTACGAAGCTGACCCCCAGGGCCCGCTGGCGTACCGCGTCAAAATATTGCTGCGCATTGGGCGACCCCAGTTCGGCAGCCATTAACAATACATCGGCATAGCGGATGGAAACATAATCCTGAAACTGGCTGATCTGGAAACTAACACCACCCATTTTTTCGGCAAGACTTTTACCGGCAGCATCGGCCATCGGTGTATATTTCTTCATGTAATACCCCGTGTATTCCCGCTGATCTTTTATGTTCTTGAAGTCAAGGTTTTCATCGCTGATGGAAATAATAGTAGCAACCCGGCGGCTGTCATTCGCTGAATAAGCATTCCAAAGTTTGGGATTCACAGTTCCGCCTCCCCATCCCAGGCCATAAGGATAAATATTCTGAACCCGGATGCCAAACATCACCAGCCAGTTATTGCCATCCACATTGCCATTCCAGTCGCTGGTATACGTGTATTTGACGGCAAAAACAGTTTCCTTATTATTTTCTCCCACATAATTATCCAACGAAGCTGCAGGCCAGAGATTGGCAAAATTGTCTACCAAACCAAATCCCCCATTCGCAATTACATCTTCCACGTAAGCCAGTGCCTGCGATTTGGAAACGACACCTGCCAGATCTGGTTTATTGTAATAACCGGTATAGTAAAGAAATACACGGCCAAGCAAGGACGCAGCCGCCCATTTGGTTACCCTTCCATAAGTTGCAGGCGCCTGGGCAGTATATTTTACTGCCGGAAGATTCGCCACAGCAAATTTCAGGTCATCGGCAATAAGCCGGTAAACACTATCCGGTTCCGCCTGCGCAACATTTTCCGTGGAAGGCTTGGTAAGCAGCGGAACATGGCCCCACAACCTTACCATATCAAAATAACAATTGGCGCGGATGAACCTGGCTTCAGACTCATAAACATTGCGCAAAGCCCCCTGCCCTTTCCAATCCACCTGGTCAAGATGCGTTAACAACATATTGGCACGGTAAATAGCCTTATAATAATCTTTCCAATTACCTTCAAATACATTTTGATCACTGGGCGAACGCTGTTTGTCAAATTCGTCGACCATCTGATAGCCGAATCCGTCTGCATTGCCGGTTGCCCCGAATGCATTGTCCGACATAATTTCTGCCGCCAGTGGCACCGCCATTCCGCCCGCCCATACACGTTGCATGCCATCGTATACTCCCACCAGCGCCTTATAGGCATCGTTGGGAGTCTTATAAAAATTCTGATCCGAAATACTTGTTACATCTTCCGTGTCCAGAAAGCTTTTATTACAAGCAGCCAGCGACAACAAGCTAATGGCCGCGATATATAGGTTTATTTTTTTCATGATGCTCAATTTCAATTTGATTAAAAACGGATGTTTGCACCAACCATGATCGTTCTTGGTCTGGGATAATAACCTACATCCACTCCCGAAGAAAATCCTTCATTGTGACCAACCTCAGGATCCATTCCATTGTATTTGGTGAACGTAAAGGCATTTAATACAGAGGCATATAATCTTACTTTGTTCAGGTAGCTTTTCCTGGCGATCCTGGCAAAATCATAGCCAAGTGTGATGGTATTGATGCGCAGGAAGCTGCCATCATACACGTACAGGTCCGAGAATTGAGCCCAGTTAGTGCCTTCTTCCGTTACCCTGGGAATTCTATTAGATGATCCGGGACCAGTCCAGCGTTCCAGGATCTCGGCAGAATAATTAGCGCGGCCACCCGGACTTCTCCATGATTGCACCAATTGGTTGCCGGCTACGCCCGATGCCTGCACCAGGAAATCAAATCCTTTATAGTCAAGCGATACATTAAATCCGAAAATAAAATCAGGATTGGGATCGCCGATCTTGGTTCTGTCCTCATTATCGATCACACCATCTCCATTCAGATCAACATAACGAAGGTCACCGGGCTTGGCGCCGGGCTGCACAGGGTTGCCCGTCTTACCCCTGTAAGCATTTACCTCTTCTTCGGTTTGGAACACCCCCGCTGTTTTTAAACCCCAGAAGTATCCAACCGGCATGCCATTTTGAGCCCTGTAAAATTCCAGGGAATTGGCAAACAAAACATTCGTATTACCATGAATGATATGATCCTGGGTAGGAATATTGCCAATGGTATTCTTATTATACGAACCGTTGGCGCCTATGGAATAACTAAAATTTTTGCCAATGCTGTTCCGATAGTTGAGCGCCAGCTCAACCCCGGTATTCTTTACATCGCCCCCATTGATCGTTACAGTTTCAACGCCGGAGGTAGCAAGAACAGGTACACTGATCAACCAGTCCCTGGTTTTCTTAATGTAATAATCAAAAGTAACACTCAGGTTTTTCATCAGCGTGGCATCAAAACCAATATTCAATTGCTCAGATGTCTCCCATTTTATACCGGGATTGCCAAGACTGCTTGGCCACGCACCCTGCACATTGATACCTTCTACAGGACCAAAACTATAACCAGCCTGGTTAAAGTTGATCAGCGACAAGTATTGATACCCCGGTATACTTTGATTACCTACCTGTCCCCAGGTGGCCCGGAGTTTCAGGAAATCTAGGCCGTTGATCCTTTGCATAAAAGATTCCCTGGATGCAATCCATCCTGCCGACACGGAAGGAAAATACCCCCAGCGGTGGCCTGGCGCAAAATTGGACGAGGCATCAGCACGGAACGACGCACCAAACAGGTATTTTTCCTGGAAATTGTATTGAAGCCTGCCAAAGTACGACATCAATGCCGACTCAAAAGGAGCACCGCTTGCCGACAGGTGATTGGATTGGGCCGACCGGTCCTGCGCAACGTCCAGGTAAGCATGCTGCAAGTCGAGCACACGCAGGTCCCAGTTGTTACCAGACAGACCGGATCCCTTGGTTTTCAAGGCCGAACTGCCGGCCATCACACTGAAACTATGGTCACTTGCTATCTTAAAATCATAGGTCAATGTATTATCAAATTGAAGGGTTTGACCCGTGCCCATTGACTGATACACCGTGGAGGTATCAACCCGTGAAAAAACCGAAAGATGGTAAGGAGGAGTAAACCCACGGCTCTGGTTACTCCAGTAATTCAAGCCCAGGCTTGTGCGGAACCGTAAACCCTTAATGGGTTCCACTTGCAAATACGCATCACCAAACAATCCTTGGTTTTTGTTCCTGCCATTGGAGCCATAATACATCGCTGCATACGGATTGGATACACCATTGTCCCACTGTGGGTCACCTACAGTTCCAGGGTTCCAGCGAAGACTATCCGACCGGAAGAAGTCGCCTGATGCATCGTACATGGGCAAAAAAGGAGAGGTAGAAAAAGCGGACCGCAAAGTATTATTGTACTGCCCCCCCGTTTGAATACCGTGGTTGTTTACATTGTTGAACGTCAGATGCTCACCCAGCTTGATGATGTTCTGATACAAATTATGCTCAGAGTTGATTTTGAAAGTATAACGTTCGTAATACGAGATATTTTTACCGCCAACAATGCCGCCCTGACTTGTATAACCAAGGGATGTAGAATAGGTAGATCCACCGTTTCCGCCCGTGGCGCCCAATACATAATTTTGTGTGGGAACATTCTTCACAAACATTTGATCGAGCCAGTTCGTATTCACCGGCAGCTTGTTAATTTCATCATTCGTGAAATAAGGGATCTTACCGGAATTAACTGCCTGCTCATTCATAATGGTGGCATATCCCTTTGCATCTAATAGCTGGGCCTTCTTTGGTACATTTTGAAGGCCATAGTAAACATCCAACGTGATCTGTGCTTTTTGATTTTGCTTTCCTGATCTTGTGGTAACCAGGATAACACCATTTGCAGCCTGCGAACCATAGATGGCCGCAGAAGCCGCATCCTTTAAAACATCTATGGATTCAATGTCGGCCGGATTGATCGCATTGAGGTTCACTCCCTGCACACCATCCACCACCACCAGTGGCCCGAAATTACCAATGGTCCCTTTGCCCCTGATGATCACATTGAATCCGTCCCCAGGTTGCCCGGAAGAAGAAGTGATCTGTACACCAGTGGCCTGCCCCTGCAAGGCCTGCAGTGCATTGGTCGTATTTTGCTTTTGAAGGTCCTCGCCTTTCACTTGCAGGTTGGCCCCCGTCACTAATTTTTTCTTTTGAATACCGTAGCCGATCACTACTACGCCTTCCAGTTGATTTTCAGCTTCCTGCAACTGGATGTTCAGATCGCCGGTACCCACCTTCACCTCCTGGGTAGTAAAGCCGATGGAAGAAATGACCAGGACCTCACCGATCGAAGCTTTGATCGTAAATTTTCCATTCAGGTCAGTCGCGGTAGTTCGATCGGTGTTCCTAACATTAACTGTTGCAGCCGCGAGGGGTGTTGCGGTACGTTGGCTGACCACCGTACCGGTCACTTTTTCTGTTTGGGCAAAAGCAGTTGTATTTGCCAGGAAAACAGAGAAAATACCCCATAGCAGCAGTGTTCGCAAGCGAACCGTTTTGATTGATTTCATATGTAAATGTTTATCGAATGATAATTAAAGCGCCCGGAAGTCGGTTTGTGAACAGGCAAGGCTGCCGGTATGATATGATAGCGGGGAGAATTTGGAAAACCCAATTGTGGAAGTAATAGTTCCATATAGCAGCCTTCAATCGTTCATTGAATGCTGTAAAACTATTACTGTGCTGTTTGAAACAGGGGTGTGAAATGTTGCAGATTAGGGCTTCAATTGTTGCAAAGGGCTGATTTTCAAAATACTTTATCTACCCAGGAAACACTTAAGCACTTTGGTCTTTTTTATTCGCCGCATATTGGGAAGGTGTGGCCTTAAATTCCTCTTTAAAGAATTTGGTGAAGATCTTGGGACTGTTGAATCCTACCTCGTAGGCAATTTCGGCAACCGACATACCACTTTTCTCCAATAATCGGGCAGCCCTTTTCAAACGGATGGAACGGATAAACTCCAGGGGAGATTTGCCGGTAAGTGAATGGATCTTTCTATACAGGGTCACACGGTTCATAAACATGTCCCGGCTAAGATCTTCTACAGAAAACTCCGGGTCATCCATATGTTTTTCAACAAGTTCCAGCGCCTGTTCCAGGAATTTCTCATCAACAGATGTTACGGTTATTTCCGATGGGTTGACCTCTATTTGCGTGCGGAACCGCTTTTGCAGCAACATTTGCTGGGCCAGCAGGTTCCTGATCCGCGAAGCCAGTATCTCAAAAGTGAAAGGTTTGGTAATGTAATCATTCACACCCACTTTCAAACCCTCCAGTTGTTTTTCCTCACTTCCCATAGCAGTAAGCAGGATGACCGGGATATGGGCGGTAAGCGTTTCGGTCTTGATTTTCCTGGCCAGTTCAACTCCATCCATTAAGGGCATCATAATGTCGCTTACTACCAGGTCCGGATCCAGCCGTTTTATTTTTTCCCAACCTTCTTTTCCGTTCACGGCTTCTTCCACATGGTATTGCCCTTTCAGGTTGTCTTTTAAATAAAAACGAAGGTCCTCATTGTCCTCTACTATTAATATCGTTTTTCTCTTTCCACGTTTTTGGCTTTCTTCCAATAGGAGTTGTTCTGTTTCCTCAGCCGGTATGGGCTGGATGGTGCTGCGGAGTAAAGGTTCACCTATCTTTTTTGCAGGCAGTAACACGGTGAAACAAGTGCCTTTCTCCGGTTCGCTCTTTACCGTGATGATCCCACCGTGCAACTTTACAAACTCCTTTGTAATGGCCAGGCCAATGCCTGTTCCCTGGTTCACCATGCTTTCCGGGACATCTGTTTGAAAAAACCGCTCGAAGATCTTTTCATGCGAATCCGCAGGAATTCCAATGCCGGTATCTTTCACTTCTATGGCAAGGGTTCCATCGCTTTCACAGTTTACCGGCTGGTTATACACCAGATTAATGCTAACTATTCCCTGATCATAGGTGTATTTAAAAGCGTTTGAAAGCAGGTTGAACAGGATCTTTTCAACCTTATCCTTGTCAAAATAGATCTCAAGACTGTCAATATTGGAGGTGAATGAAAACCGGATCATCTTCTTTTCTGCGATATCCATAAATGAGTGGCTGACATCCTCGCTGAACCGGATAATATCGCCAATGGCAGGATGCAATTTAATTTCCTGCACCTCCATTTTCCTGAAATCCAGCAATTGGTTTACCAGACTCAATAAACGTTTTGCATTCCGCTGCACCAGGTTCAATTGCTTTTTCTGCTCTTCATCAGCCGTTTGTTTAATGATCTTGTCTAATGGTGCAATGATCAGGCTTAAAGGGGTGCGGAACTCATGACTGACATTGGTAAAGAATTTTGTTTTTAACTGTTCTATCGCATGCGCCCTTTCCGCCTCCCTGCGTTGTTGTTGTACTTCAAAACGCATGTGTATCCTATCTACTGTAATACGCCTCACCAGCAGCAGCAAGGCGATGGCCGTCAATAGATATATTACATAGGCCAGGGGTGTTCGCCAGAACGGCGGCTCAATATGGACCTGCAAAGATCTGGCATCACTCCAGGCACCATCCTTGTTTAAAACTTTTACTTTAAAAACGTAATGGCCCGGATCCAAATTGGTGTAAGTAGCTCTTCGCTGGCTACCATCGGCATACAACCAATCCGGATTAAATCCTTCCATCATATAAGCATACTTATTGCCGCTATGCCCAAAATCGAGCGAGGCAAATTCAATAGAGAAAACATTCTCTTTGTATTTCAGGCTAATGCTTTCGAGTTTTGACAATGATTGCTGCAGCAGCATCCGGTTATTGATCAATTCACCCGGCCCCACATTATTGTTTAATATTTGCAAACCAGTGAAAACGATCTTTGGATGATAAACAGGCTTTATCATTTTATAAGGATCAATAATATTAAAACCGGAGGGTCCGCCAAAGATCAGTTTGCCATCCTTTGTTTTAAGTGCTGCGTTATCATTGAACTCACGGTTCTGAAGATTGTTCGATTCATCGTAATTAATGACAGAAAAAACAAGGCCGGTCTTGTTTTGTTTTGGAATTACATTGCAAAATCCGTTAGGCGTGGAAATCCAAAGTGTCTGGTGATCATCCTCCAAAATATTTAATATCATATTATCGGGAAGCCCATCGGAGGTAGTGAATGGCTGAAATTCTTTTGTTTGTGCATTAAACAAATTCAGACCTTCCCGCGTGCCTACCCAAATTCTTCCTTCACTGTCCTCCATCAGGCAGTTAATATTATTATTGCTTAAACTGTTCTTATCATTTGAAGCCTGATAAAAACCCGGTTTAGCAGGATCTTTTCCCAAACCGACCAATCCCCCGGAAGTACCAATCCATACATTTCCTTTCTTATCCTGCAGCATGGAGGAGATAATATTGTTGGGTAATGTATGATGTTTAAACCGGTTTGTCTGCCTGTCGAAAAGATCCAGCCCGCTACCCAACGTACCTATCCATAAATGCTGTTCCCGGTCTTCCATTATCTCCCACACATTATCATTTGCCAGGCTCGAAGAGTCATGATCGCTATGCCGGTAATGGGTGAACTTATTTCCATCGAAGCTGTTCAAACCGCCGAAATAGGTCCCTATCCAAAGAATGCCCTTATGATCTATGCATAAGCTTACAATGACGTTATTGCTCAGACTGTTTTTATTGTTTGGATCATGCAGGTATTGTTTAAATGTATTTTGCTTCCGGTCAAAATAGATCAATCCTCCTCCATTCGTGCCAATCCAGATATTACCAGACCTATCTTCCACAAAACGGTTGACATCATCGTATGGAAGGCTGCGTTTATCCGATTCCTGGTGCCGATACAGCGGGAACAATACCAGGTTACTATTCAGATAATTAACCCCCTGCTTGTAAGTTCCCAGCCAGATAATTCCATTATCATCTTTATACATGGCCGTGATACTATTCTGACTGAGGCTGCGTACATCCTTTGGATCGTTCAGCAGGTAACTGGTGCGGAAGTTGTCTTTTTTATTGATCAGGTTTACACCACCATGGTCAGTAGCCACCCAGATCAGGCCATTGTTATCCTGAACGATCTGCGTTACCAGGTTTGTGTTCAATTTTGCAGGGAACGAATTTTCATTAAACTGCCTGACTGAATTATTCTTTGGTTGAAAAAGTACAACTCCGTTATTGAGATTCCACAACCAGATATCCCCGTCATTATCTATCACTAAATGATAAGGATAGCTTGCCTGGTTAAGACCTTGCAAAGCTGTACTGGAGAAAATGATCTTGTTTGCACGTATATCGTACTGCTGTAAAAATCCATTCTGGTACACCACCCAACATTTCCCATCCTTCGTTTCTGTAAGGGAAGTAATTCTACCCAAACTATTGATGCCAAGCCGCTGCCTGAAAGATGTTGCTTTTTTATCAGCTGCGACATATAAGTACAGATCAAGGTTGTCATACAAAAACCAATATCTTCCGTTGTTTCCTTTTACGACATTGACAATGTTACCGGCAGGCAAACCGAGTGTGCGTAAATAACCACCAGGATCAGCATCGAATTTTTCCGTATACGAATTATAAATACAGGCACCTCCGGATGTTCCTACCCATAGCTTTCCGTGGGGGAGCTCATAAAGCAACCCTATACCGTTATCCGGCAATGAAGTACTGTCATTAAATTTTTTACGAAAGACCCTGCAGGCATATCCATCGTAGCGGTTAAGACCCGACATGGTGCCCAACCATATAAAACCATCCGGATCTTTTAATATAGCATTGACCTGGTTATGTGAAAGCCCTGTATAGGTATCGAGTTTGAAAAAATTCTGGTACTCACTTTGAGCAAAAACAGCGATCGATGATAGCAATATGACAACACAAATAAGAAAACGCATCACATCAGGTTTAACTTAAAAAAGACCTTGTACAAAACTGATCTGTATGGCACAAGATCGTCGATCAAGTTAACAAAAAAGGGTCGTGATCAGGCTTTTTTCTGGCGCTGTAACACATGCTACTGTGTTATGACATCCAATTCTGCATATCCGGCGGCATCGTTGTTCTGCGTATTACGCAAAGCGCGCAGCTTTATATAACGGACCTTCACTGATGCAAACTTTTTGATCTGCCACAGAGGATTATTGTTAATATTTGAAAACTCGCCTTCATCCACCAGTGCCCATTGTGTATTGTCGGGAGAAACAAAGAACTGATAATGGGTAATAATACCGTTGTGCTGCCCCTGGTCAGGGAGGTACCTGAACCCTGACAGATCCTCTATCTTTCCCAGATCGATGACAATATCTATGGGCATTTTCTTGTCCCTGCCTTGGTGCCAGGCAGAATTTTGATCGCCATCGATCATATTATCCACTTGCTGATCATCGATATTCAGCACCTTCCAGGTTTTCCGGACGATATCGAATTTTTCATGGCTTACCGGGCTGCTTTTTCCGGTTGCAGCGTCATAAACGACGGCCTTCACCGCTACCTTTCCATCGGAATGTATGGGCCCTGTGTATTTCATGGACAGTTTTGTTGGCGTGCTGCCATCTAATGTGTAATAAATGACCGACTCCTTATCGGCAGCCCCGATATGTATATCACCTGCTTTATTCCTGGTGATCATAGGAGCAGTCAATACCGGAGGGGCATTGTAAATGCCCAGGTTCGAAATGACCGGACAACCCTTTGAGCTGGTAATGGTAAAACGTACCTGTGTAGCTTTTACAGTGGGGAAAAGCAGGATACGTTTATAACCGATGGTGCTGGCTTTGGCCAGTTCCTTCCATTCCCCGTTCACCAAAGCTTCTACCGTAAAGCCTTTCACGCGTTGCCCCAGCCGGATATACTCCTGTACAAGGAAGCGGTTGAAGTTCGTGGGCTTGCCCAGGTCAATGGTCAGTGAAGCAGTCGTTACGCCATCGTCGGTTGCCCAATAGCTGTTTTTATTACCATCTATTACTTTGGCGCCATCAAATCTTTTATCATTGCCGCGAACGTTGGAAGCTTTTACTTTCGACCTGGCCGCCAGGTCTACCGCAAACGCCTCTTTAATGGATCTGGCCAATTGCAATGCCGCCTTTTCGTCGTTCTCATGTATCAACCCATGCCTGTCTATGGGAAAATTAAGCAGCAATGTTGCGTTCCGGCCGAAAGAGCTGTACCAGGTGGTCAGCAAATGCGGCAATGTTTTCACCTTGCTGTCTTCGTATTCGTGGTAAAACCATCCGGGACGGATAGAAGTATTCACTTCGCCGGGCACCCAGGAATCACCATTTTCCACCCCATGGTGCAACATATCCCAGGGCACATCGCCCGTAGCATTCAACAGGCTCCAGTTTGTTTCGCCCACCCATCCGCCTTCAGTTCCTACCCAGCGCAGATTGGCCCTGTCACCGCCGTCATTCCATATCACGATGGTAGGCTGTAGTTCGCGGATGAGCTTATAGGTGTTTGACCAATCATAATAGGTGGTGCGATCTATTGTGCGGGTTTCCCGGGCGCCGCCATAATAACCAGAACCGCCATTGGCGCCGTCGAACCATATTTCAAAAATATCTCCATAATTGGTCAGCAATTCCCTGAGCTGGTTCCTGAAATAAGTAATATACTCAGGACGGCCATAGTCGGGATGGTTTCTGTCCCAGGGCGAGAGGTAGATACCCAACTTCAGGCCATATTCCTTACAGGCATTGGCCAGATCACGAACGATATCGCCCTTTCCGCCGCGCCAGGGAGAATTTTTAACGGAGTATTCCGTGTATTTGGAAGGCCACAAACAAAACCCCGAATGGTGCTTGGCCGTCAGGATAATGCCTTTCATGCCTGCTTCCTTGCAAACACGCGCCCATTGGCGGCAATCCAGCTTATCGGGATTAAATATCTTTGGATCATCCTCACCATAACCCCATTCCTGGTCTGTATAAGTATTTGTAGAATAATGAAGGAACGCATAATACTCCATTTCCTGCCATCGCAGCTGATTGGCATTGGGAATAGGGCCAACAGGTTGGGGCGCCTTTGTTTGGGCATACGAGTAGCTAAACATACAGATGTTGAGTAGCAATCCCATGAAACAAAACCTTATCATGTTTTCGACATTTATTATTTATCGGTATAGGAAATGTTTATTGATCCACACTGATCATCGCTTTTATTACACCCGTTTCAGGCTTTAACCAGCTTTCAAACTCCTCTATCACATTATCGAATGGAGCGCGATGCGTTATATAGGTTTTCGGATCAACGGCCCTGTTTTTCATAGCAGCCATCACGTGCTCAAAATCCTCCCGGGTGGCATTGCGGCTGCTCATAAGCGTAGATTCACGCTTGTGAAATTCGGGATGACTGAAACTGAATGCTTCCTTTTGCAGCCCAATGAGCACATAGCGGCCACCATGGGCCAGGTAGTTGATACCGTCATTAATGGCCTTCAGGTTGCCGGTGGCGTCAAACACTACCGAGGCCATGTCGCCATTGGTATAAGTGCTTAACCACTCCACAGCATCGCCGTGCAAAGGGTTGATGGTATGCTCAACGCCTATATGGCGACTGCAAAAGGCCAGCCGGTCATCGCTTACATCCATCGCTATCACTTTGCCTCCGGCGATCCGGGCAAATTCCATCGTGCCTATGCCAATAGGCCCTGCACCGATGACCAGCACAGCATCCCCCTTTTCTATCCCTGCCCTTCGTACGCCGTGGGCGCCGATGGCCAGGGGTTCCACCAGGGCTAGTTCGTCATAGCTAAGTCCTTCACCATGCACCAATGCATAAGATGGCACCTGCAGGTATTCCACCATACCACCATCCACATGCACGCCGCATACTTTCATCTCCACACAACAATTGGGTTTTCCGGTACGGCAGGCAATGCAGTGGCCACAATTGAAATAAGGGATAAAAGTGACAGCCTCTCCTATAGAAAAGCCTGGCGCATTGTCTGCCTCCACGAGTGTTCCAGCCAGTTCATGTCCCAAAATGCGGGGATAGGTAAAGTAGGGCTGTGTGCCGCGAAAGGCATGCAGGTCGGTGCCACAAATACCGATGCGTTTGATCTGAATGATCGCATGGTCTTTTTTCAATACCGGCCGTTCTGGATTCACCCAGGCAAAACTGCCCGGAGTAGTACATATCAATGCTTTCATAACTGCTGTTTTTAGATCAACTGTTCTTCCGCCAATGCCTGCCAAAAGACATGATCAATACCTGCCGTTGCCAGTTCAATATTGTCTTTTACCCTGGCCGCTTTGGAAGTGCTCAGGGCTATGCTGGTAACACCGGGCGCATTCAATCCATACTGTACGCAGGCATGTGCCGGTTGTACCCCATGCCGGGCGCACACTGCAAAAAAACGCTCCCGCCATTGCAACAGGCCCTGCTGCACTTGATCGTCGCCCAATACCGGCTTGTAATTGTAGTAATCGCCGCCGGTAAGAAAACCACCGTTAAAGACAGCAGAGTTGATGATATGCGTATTGCTGTTCTTCAATTCCTGCATGTACTGCAGCAGGTCTTCGGGGTGCGCATGGAGCGTCATGCTATTGGCGATCATTACCCAATCCAGTTTTATGTGACTGGTGATCTGCTGTATAGTAACCCAGTTTTTAGCTCCCACCCCCACGGCTATTACTTTCCCTTGTGCTTTGAGGTCAAAGAGAGCGCGATATGCTTCTTTAATGTGCTCAAATCTATTTTGACGGTCCTTTTCATCAATAGCCGCATCGAGGTATTCATCCGGATCGTGCACAGAAACCAGTTGGGCCCGGTAACCATTGAGCAATTGATTGCCCTGTTCAAAACATTGTAAAATGCCTTCATAACTGATCCTTTGCGCGGCATCGTATTGCAGGTCTTTCCATACGCCCGGTTCAAAGCTGGGCTCTCCGGTGGTAAGCGGAATGCGATACCAGCCCAGTTTATTGCTGATGAGTACATCTTCCGGTGGTACGTTTAACTGTTGTAAGCACCTCCCCAAAGATTCGAGGGCCAGTCCCGCCCCATACTTACCGGCCGTATCAAACACCACCGGCTTTGCCGAATGCTGCACACATTCTTTCACGATCGCATATTTATCGGCATCGCTCAATGCTACATAAAGGTTACCCAAACCACTGGTCCCCAATATCACTTTGGGTAAATTGATCCCATTCATCGCAGCTTGTTTATTAATGTGCTACATTGTTTAACTGATCTTCAATACTACTGCATAGCTAAGCGCCGGCCTGTTATCAGGCAAGCTCAGTTCCAACGCATCCCTGGTCCTTTGAAAACGAAGTTCCGGTCCGCCTACCAGTGCTACCTTGTTAATACCACCTTCCCTTAGCGCATTTCCTTCAGCAAGGCTTTTGATCTTTACTTTCCCATCTTCCGGCCAGCCATAAACGATCGCATACAGCGTATCTCCCTTCACCGTAAAGCGCATATCGGCGGGGCCAAAGGGCTTGCCCTTGCCTTCATTGAAACCCTGTGCAGCAAGGGGTGCAGCAGCTTCCATAGCGGGTCCTTCACCCAATACTTTCCAGGGCCTCGTATCATAGATGCATTCGGCATTGACCTTCATCCAGGCAGCAACTTCTTCGAGGATGGCCATTTCCTGGTCATCGATCGTTCCATTACCCCTTACCGGAATATTGAGCAACAGGTTACCGTTCTTACTTACTATATCCACCAATGTTTGTACAACAGTTCTGGCAGACTTGTAATGCTTGTTTTCATATACCCGCATATCGTAATGCCAGTTGCCGATACAGGTATCTGTTTGCCAGGTAAAAGGTTCTATGGTATTGCTTTGCCCTCTTTCAATATCCCATACCATGCACCGGCGTTGCATCTCGTCAAGTATCTTACCATTAAGCACTGCCTGCAGTTTTCCTTTGTTCCGTTTGATGCTCTGGTTGTAGTGATGGGCCGCTATCTGAAGTCCTACATCATTGAGGGGATGGAAGGGCAACACCGTATCATCAAAGTAGAGAAGCTCAGGCTCGTATTTATCGATCAGCTCCAGTGTCCTTTTCAGGAACTGGTCACAATATGCTTTGGTTGGTACCGCTACGCCATTGCCCCAATGCCATTGGCGATGGATCGCTCCATTGTCCTGGCTGTTCTCACTGAGCGGGTGGTTCTGTGCATATAAACCTTGTGGGTCCATGCCTTCCCACCAGGTTCCTTTACCATCTGCTTTGGTCAGATTACCATCATAAGGAATGCCGGCCATCGGGCCTTTTTTATCTGACCGCCGGGCTACTTCAAACCAGCTCCAGGCATGCGACGCATGCACGCTTACGCCAAAATGCAGTCCTTGTTTTTTAGCGGCCTTTGCCCATCCTCCTATGATATCTTTTTTCGGTCCTACCTGCACGGAATTCCAGGCCTGGTATTTGGAATCCCACAGATCCAGGTTATCGTGGTGATTGGCCAGCGCAAAGAAGTATTTTGCCCCTACCCGCTTGTAAAGGGCCACAAGCTGTTCCGGGTCCCATTGATCGGCCTTCCATTGGTGAATAACATCCTTAAAACCAAATTTCGAAGGATGTCCGTATTTCTTCAGGTGGTAGTTGTATTGATCACTCCCTTCTTCATACATACCCCGTGCATACCAGTCGCCGTATTCAGCTTCACATTGCGGCCCCCAATGCGCCCAGATACCAAACTTGGCGTTGCGGTACCAATCCGGCACGCTATAAGCCTGCAGGGACTCCCAGCTGGCTTTGAAAGGACCTTTGGCATATTGTTGCCCCAGCGTCTCGAGGAAAGCGGCCCCGGCCTGTTTGGAGAGCAGGTAAGCAGGCAGTGATAATCCCAGCTGTTTTACGAGCGTTCTTCTATTCATGATAATTCTTTTGTAGTAGTATTTAACTGGAATATTTTATCCATAATCACCCATTTCTCGCCTTCCCTGGCCCAGGGCAGCGGCTGCTGGAATTTCCACATCAATTGTTCCCACTCCTGCACTCTGGGATTGGCAGCATCCATGCCCGATTTACGTTCAAAAGAGAAGTCCTCCTGCACCTCCATGATCATAAACAGGCGGTTGCCTGTCCGGTAAATTTCCATATGAACGATCCCGGCCTCTGCTATACTCTTCGTTATTTCGGGCCACCCGTTCTCTGCCTGGTGATAACGTTCATATTCCCCGATCAGGGCCGGATCATCTTTGAGATCGAGTGCCAATGTGTACCTTTTCATAGTTTATATAGAAGGTGAAGGATTGGTTGATATTTTTTCTATCGATACCCGGTGTCCCTTATAGCCAAAGATGGCAATGACCACAAAACAAACAAACGGTACTATATAACCATATTGAATATTACCGGTAGCATCGCTGATATACCCAAAGAGGCGGGGTAATATGGCGCCACCCACGATAGACATGATCAGCAGGCTGCTGCCATACTCAGTATCTGCGCCCAGGTTTTTAATCCCCAGGGCAAAGATCGTCGGGAACATGATGGACATAAAGAAGCAAATGCCAATGACTGCATATACGGTGATCATGCCGCTTCCAAAGATGGCTACGAGGCACAACAGCAGGCTGGCGATCGCATACCATGCAAGCAATGTTGGCGGCTTTATCTTTTGCATGAGCGCTGTTCCTGCAAATCGCCCGATGAGAAAGGCGATACCGCAGGCGCCGAGGTAATCGGCGGCCTTTATTTCCGTAATACCTGCCGATTGAGGGGCATAGAGAATGAAGAGACTGAACACAGCCACCTGGGCCCCTACATAAAAAAATTGTGCGGCTACCCCCCAGGCAAGATGCCTGTGCCGCAAGGCGTGAAATACATGTTTACTTCCCGACACATGACCTGGAGAGGTGATAGCCGGCAATTTTATACAGGCAAACAGCAAGGCAATAAGCAACAATACCACACCGAGCACGATATAAGGTGTTTTAACGGAGGATGCTTCAGCCGCCAATGCTATGCTACGGGCAGTTTCCGTCATTGCCTTCAACTCTACATCCGTATGGCCCTTGGTCAATATGATACGGGCGCCGATCACGGGCGCCAATGCTGCTGCCAGTCCGTTAAATGATTGTGCGAAGTTGAGTCGCTGGGCGCCGGTTTCCGGATTGCCCAATGCCGTAGCATAAGGGTTGGCTGCCGTTTCCAGGATGGTGAGGCCACAGGCTATCACAAACAAGGCTACGAGAAAGAAGTCATAGGACTGGGTATTGGCTGCAGGCACAAAGAGAAAGCAACCTATTGCGAAAAAGACCAGTCCGGTAATAATGCCCACTTTGTATCCCCCTTTTTTCATCAATAGTCCGGCAGGTAATGCCATGAGGAAATAAGCTACAAATACGGCAGAATCGACCAGTGTTGCCTGTGTGGTGGTTAATGTAAAAGACCTTTTGAGGTGGGGGATCAGTATGGGATCGAGGTTGTGTGCAAAACCCCATAAAAAGAACAATGACGTGATGAGACAAAACGCCAACAGTGTACGCTGCTTCGTATTCATAGACAGTTTTATGGCAAGAAAATCGTTACAGATATCCGCCTTTACGGTGAAAGGCATTGATCAACTGCTCAAAACAAAGTTAACAGAGACAATATTCCTGCCCTATACCGAATAAGACTTTGTTTTATACAAATCCGACTATTTCTTTGTACTTTTAGTGCTCTTGGGACATTATGAACAGAAGGCTGCTAAAACATTCTTTTTCATTATTGCATGTTGACCATGTTCATCTTAACCAGCGATGGAACTACAAACAGGTGATCAGTCCATATTATCGTTTGTATTATATCGATGCGGGAGAAGGTTTCGTTTCCAACGCACAACAGAAGCTCACGTTAGAACCTGGCTTTATTTATATGATCCCGAGTTTTACCCTATGCAACTTAAGGTGTCCTGCTGCTTTAAGCCAGTATTTTATCCAGTTTTTTGAAGAATCTCCTGATGGCATTTCGTTGTTCCAGAACAACAGAACCTTGATGAAACTGCCTGCTTCTGACATTGATATTGCCAATTTTAAGCGAATACTGAACATTAATCCGGGAAGGGGCATCAATCGTTCCGACAATCCAAAGGTATACGAGAAGAATGCATATTACCGGGAATACCAGGAGTTGAACAACCGGCAAAACGATGCTGTTTATATAGAAACCCTGGGCATCTTGCTGCAATTGTTATCCCGCTTTTTAGACAGCCGCAATTCCTCCCTAAGCAGTCCACATAATATTCCCTCCAAGGTATTAGACACCATGAGCTATATCCAACTTCACATGAAGGAGCCATTAACGATCGCACACCTGGCACAAAGGGTGAACCAGCACCCCGATTACTTCTCGCGGCAATTCCTTCAATATTCGGGCGAACGACCGCTTCATTATATTCATGAAAAGCGGATCGAACGCGCACAATACCTCATCACCACGACCAATATGCCTTACCCCGACATCGCCCTTGAGACCGGTTTTGACAGCCTGCCCCATTTCTCCAGGATATTCAAAAAAGTGACAGGCACCACACCCAATAGCTATCGCAGGCAGCACCAATCGGTGAACACGGTTTAAAATTAGTGTCAATCAGATTTTACATGCGTTTACAAAGTTTTTACCGCGCTTTTACCACTCCTGCGCACGGACACTTTAGGTTTGTATGTAGTACTCCAGTAACTCAATACTTAAATACCCGCCTGATCTCGTCGAGGAAGGCTTCCTTCTTCCGGCGGCTGATCTCTATCTCTGCCTTATTGCTCATGATGACACTACCACCTTCTCCCCGCTGGTACTCGCGTACGTGCAGCAGGTTGATGAGGAAAGACTTATGGACCCGCAAAAAGGTGGTGCCCCGCAACAGCTCCTCATATTCGATCAATGCTTTGGAGACGAGCACCGTTTTGCCTCCTTCTATGTGGAACAGGGTATAGCTTCGGTCCGCTTCGCCGTAAATGATCTCTGACAATTTAACAATGATGAATCCTTTTAAGGTAGGCAGGCAGAGCCGCATGTCGGCCGGCGTGCCTGCTTTTTCCAGGTTGTGCAGCAGCGTGTCCGACTGGGCTCCTTTCTTTTCTTCCTGTATGCGTTTTTCAGCACGCTGCACTGCCTCTATCAACCGGTCTTCGTCTACCGGCTTCAGCAGGTAATCAACGGCGCTGAACTGCAGGGCCTGCAGTACATAATCATTGAACGCGGTAACGAAGATCACTTCAAAGGAACTGGTGTCCAGGTCCGACAGCAGGTCGAGGCCCGATTTGCCGGGCATCTGAATGTCGAGGAAAACAAGATCGGGTTGCAACCCATTGATGCGCTCCTTAGCCACGGCCGCGTTCGTAGCCGTACCCGCTACCTGCACCTGCGGACAATGCTTTTCCAGCATGCGTTGCAAAGTGCGCAGTCCATCCATTTCATCGTCTACGAGAATAGCTTTCATACAGGGAGTTTAAGCTGTTACGATATTCAATTCCAGGATGGCCTTTGTACCAGTCTGCGGTCCGCCCGCTTCCTGCAGGTCCACGATGGACAAGGTACAGGCCGTATGGTATTTTTCATTGAGGATATGAATTCTTTTGCGCAGGTTTTCCAGGCCCACGGACCGGTGTACAGTCCGGCTCTCCCGGCGCATTTGTGCTGCCTGGCGAATGCCGATGCCATTGTCCTGGATAATGCACCGCAGCCGGTGGTCCGATACCTGGAAGCACACTTTTAACCTTTTTTCCCGCTCCGCAGGCATTAATCCATGCCAGATGGCATTTTCCACCAACGGCTGTATCATCATAGAAGGGAATAATAATTCCGCCGCATCTACAGCCCCCTCCATATCGATCCCATAACTGAAGGTATGGTCAAAGCGAAGCCGCTCCATGTCCAGGTAGGCTTTGAGGTATTGGATATTGTCGTGCAGCGTAACAAAGGTTTCTTTGGAATGTTCCAACGTCATGCGGATCATAAGCGCAAACTTGCTGAGGTAGCGCGAGGCCGTATCGTTATCGCCTTCAAGGATCATCCGCTTGATGCTGTTCAGCGCATTGAACACAAAATGTGGGTTCATCTGCGCCTGCAGGGCGGACAGCCGGGCCTCTGCCAGTTGTTCATTAATACCCGCCAGTTCCTGTTGTTTGGCCTGCAGGGACTGATCAGCTTCCAGCTGTTTAAGCGTGTTGCCCAGGAGCGTGGCGATCGTGGTCATCATTTTAACATGCCGGTCATTGAAATAGTGGGCCTGGCTGTGCTCACTATCGATCACCCCCAACAGTTCACCATTGTGAATGATGGGCACCGTTAGTTCGCTCAACCGGAAACAATCATCCACCCGGTAGCGCGGGTCTTTTCGGGTATCATTGACAACGAGGGGCTTGCCGGTAGTCACCACATGGCCCACAATACCCTGGCCCGGGCTTACGGTAAAGCCCGTTGTCTTCACCACCCCGTTCACACTTTTCGGACCATACGCTGCACGCTGTACCAGTTGCGTCTTATCACGGTTCCACAAATAGATGATGCAATCTTCATAATGCAGGCTGCCGATCAGTCTTTCTGCCACATCCGACAATATTTCGTCTTCCGTTCTTTTGCCGGCCAGCGAGGTGGAGAAATAATGGGTGATCTGTTCCAGCTCAAACTGCGCCTTGTAATCATCTGCCCGCAGTTTCTCCATTTGCGTGTTGACCATTTCCTTTTTACGCGCCACCGATGTGCGCCAGCGCACCAGCCTATACACAAACCACAGCAGCACCAGGCCACTGACGATGATAAACCAGGTGCTGAGCCAGAACGGTCCTGCCACGTTGATGTCCAGCGTGGCTATCTGAGCGGGCCAGCGATGGCTGTCCGGGCTCACGCGTACCTCCAGCCGGTGCCGGCCCGGCGACAGGCCGGATATGGAAAAGGAAGAGGCTGTGCCGAGTTCCACCCAGGCCCCCTCTTCCGCATCAGCCAGCCGGTAAGCGTACCGCTGTGTGGCGCCATCAAAAAAATTGATGGTACCCACGGCGATGTTCAACTGCCGCCTGTTCCAGGAAGTTGAAATAGCATTACCGGGCAGGTACGTAGAAGGACCGCCGCTGATCATGACTTGTTCAATAAAGATCCTGGGCGTCATGGCACTCCCTGCAATAACCGAGGGATCGAAGCACGCAATGGCATCGGCAAATCCGATGTAGAGCAGGTGCTGCGCGCTGTCATAATAAAACCGGGAGCCCCTATTGACCGGAGAGGCGGGAAACCCATCTTCTGGTCCGTAATTACGTATCTCATGGTTGTTGATATCCATGGAAGAGATACCCGAATAACCGGCCATCCACACTTTGCCATCCAGGTAATACAATGCCGAGAGCTGATCATGGGGAAGACCATTCCTTTTGGTAAAATGCCGGAAAGAACCCGTTTGTGGTGAGTAGGCCACGAGGCCGTTGTTCTGCACACTGATCCAAATGGTATGATGGTTGTCGAATGTGAAGGCAGTTACCTGCTTGTCCGGTATTTTGATAAAAGGGAAGGTATCGATGTAGCGGTCATATTGCTGCAGACGCCTGTTGTACCGTGCCAGGCCGTGACGTGCCATCCAGATATTTCCCTCTACGTCTTCTTCAATGGCCACCGGGGCATCCAGCAGCCTGGGCAGGCCCGGCAGGCTATCAAAGGAACGGGTGGATGCCCGGTACCGGTAAATACGGTGTGCGCTGATCCAGAGATCATCATGGTTGTCGCGGTTGATATTTTGCACCCAATACTGCGATGGTATCCAGCCCGGTGGTACGAGGGCCGAATGGCGGCCTGTTTGCGGATAGAAAATGAACGGTATGGTAGCCGTCCCCACCACGATCGTTTTATCCTGCATGGGTTGCAGGGCCGTAATATTGTCCAGTCCCAGACTATCAGCCGTCGCAAAATGAAGGAGCTTTTCAAACTGCAGGCCGGCCTTATTGAACACTGCCAGGCCCGATCCCCGGGTGGCCGCATATACTTTATCGCCCATGGCAACCACATCATCAAAAGCGGCTTCCGCCAATTGATGATATCCCGGCATGCGGCCGGTTTGCACCGTGGAGGAAGACAGGCGCTGACGCAGTAATCCTTTATTGGTGGCAATCAGTAAGCGTTGTTCATGGTCCAGCAACAGATCGTTGCAAAGATATTCTTTCAGTGCAGCGACCGGCGATATAACCGGCGGATCAGTATGGCTGCTGTCTAAACGGATCTGCACCAGCCCTGCCTGTTGCAGCGTCACCAAAAACGTATGATCATCCTGCACGATCAGCCTGGATCGCCAACCCGCATCGTCCAGCCCTTTTGGCCATGGCGCGCTCACTACGACGTTTTTGTTACCGCGCATGTTCAGATAGTGCAGCAACCGGTTCACGGGATCGTACACAAACATGCGCCCCGGCCCTATTTGTATAAAACCGAAGGGCACCTGCGGGTAAGAAAGAAAACGCGCCAGCGCAGGAATTTCTTTGTCACGCAGCTTATGAAAATTTTTGATGGATTTATCATACAGGTAGAGGCCGTCAATAGAGGTAATCAGTAGCCGGTGATCGTCCAGTTCCAGCATCTTTCCGCCGAATACGAGATGATTGACCGCCACAAGCGAATCGGGATAATAATCGAACCGGTATTCTAGGCTGTCCTGCCTGAAATGGTAAAACCCCGACCTGGATAAAACGAAGATGTTTCCTGCTGCATCGCCAATGGCCTGCAAGGTCATGTTGAATTTGAACGACGACCTCGGGTCCTTATAAGGGATAAAAAGGTTCCGGCGCTGGCCGGTTTTCGTATTTACGATGTGTACGCCCGATCCTATCATAGCGAGCTGGTGATCGTCCAGTCTGCAAATGCCCATCAGTTCTTCCGAAGGCAATGAGCCGGCATCATCTGTGCTATGGTATTGTAAAAAACGGTGACCATTGAACCGGTTCAATCCCGACCGGGTAGCGATCCATAAAAAACCCATGGTATCCTCTGCTATGCCCATCACCGAATTGTGCGACAATCCCTGCTCCGTAGTGTACCGTGCAAAATCACGGTTTTGTAATGACTGCGACAGGCCGGTACCGGCCCATAGCAATAAGATGGCTGATAATAACAATAACACTTTATTCATGGACACAAGGGATGACCACTAAGTTACTAATTACCCCGCAGCGGATAACGTTACCACTGGCCTTCCTGTGACGGGGCCGTCACAGGGAGTACCAGGCCCGCCGTTCATGGCCCGGGTTCCGCCGTTGGTTGTTCCCCGCCACCCAAATATTCATGGCGGCCACACTCCTTTCGGAAGAAATACCCCGCCGCTGGGAAAAGCGCGCCCCACAACGCCTGCAAACGATAGTAGGTTTGCAGTACAAAAAACGAATATCACATGCCGAAATATATTATCGAAAGAGTGGTGCCAGGTTCAGGAGCGCTTACTACACGATCATTGCAAAAGATTGCCCGCTCGTCCTTTGATACCATCACACAAATGGGCCATCGTATTCAATGGGTAGAGTCCTGGGTGACCGCCGATAAATGGTTTTGCGTATACATCGCAGCTGACGAGCAGACCATTCGTGAACATGCTACCCTGGTCGGATTCCCGGCAGACGCTATCTATGAAGTGATGGCACGGGTAGACCCTGTCACTGCGGAAGGCCATATACCCTGGCCTTCCTTCGGCCTCGATGATTGCTGACAACTGTTTATTCATTTTTTAACCATAAAGTATAACCATGAAAATTTCATCAAACAGGATGAAGAAGCTGTTTATTGCCTCATCCGCCGCGAGCCTGCTGTTAATTATGACAGCCTGTAAAAAAGACCATGCCGGTAATCCCACCTCCGGCGACGATGTGATCGAAAAGTATGTACCGAACCTGCCGGCTGCCGCCGTACAACAACTGAAGGATGCCAAAGAAGCCACAGCGCGTTACCGCTCCCTCAAGGCCGCCATTGCCGACGGTTATGCAGACATCAACGTGGTGACGCAGAACATGGGCTTCCATTACATGAAAGCCGCACTGGCCGACACAGTGTTCGATCCTAAAAAACCGGAGATACTGGTGTACAACAAACAGCATAACGGCGACACTGCACTGGTGGCCATCGAATATGCAGTACCCATTCCGCTGATGCCCAACAAGGCGCCGGAAGGCTTTGCCGGTGGCGCCGACACCTGGACCTACAGCACTACCTTCAACTTATGGCTGCTGCACGCCTGGGTGTTTGAGTACAACCCGCTCGGCGTTTTTACCCCTACTAACCCCAATGTACATCTCCATTAATGTTTAACTTTTTAACTCATTAGTATGAAACAGTTATTTATTGCAGTCTTATTAGCTGGTATCTGCTCACTGCATACACAGTCCCAGTCCAACACGATAGCCGGCCAGCTTTACCTCGACATTCACCGGCTCGCTCCCGGACAGGTAAAAGCCGCCGATGTGGCTGCCGCCCACCAGAAAGACCTGGCAGTGCAGCACAAGTACCACGTACACTTTATCAAATACTGGGTAGATGAAAAACAAGGCCTGGTATATTGTTTATCCAGCGCACAGGACACTGCGGCTATCAGGCAAACACATCAGGAAGCGCATGGTCTGCTGCCTTCGGAGATCATGTCCGTGAAAGACGGCAAAGCCGGTACGGAAACTGCGGGAAAGACCTATTTCCTCGATATCCATGAACTGGGGCCCGGCAAAGTGAAAGCAGCCGAAGTGGCGGCTGCTCATGAAAAAGACCTGCTGGTACAGCAGCAGTTTGGCGTCAACTTCATCAATTATTGGGTAGACGAGCAACGCGGTATTGTGGTATGTCTTTCACAGGCTACCGAAGCTGACGATGTGGTGAAGACCCACAAAAATGCACATGGATTGATACCCGTGTCCGTTACACCGGTAAAACAGGGACAATAGTTCAGATAGGGGTATTATGATGAGAAAAGGCCGTCTCTAAAAGTATTTGAGGCGGCCTTTAAAATCGTTTAGTCATCAGTGCGCAGTTACACCCCGCCCTGGTTCGTTTCCCACGAACCAATCCTTACATGTCGTCACACAGATTTTACATTCGTTTACAAAGTTTTTACCGCGCTTTTACCACTCCTTCGTACGGACACCATAGGTTTGTGTCAGGAACCCGGGCTTCTTCGTTTCCACTTTCATCATCACATAAATCAACATCTTATGCGGTCAATTGTATTGTTCGTCTGCGCACCCTTGTGCCTCATCGGCGCCGTCGCCTGCCGGGATCGTTCAGCGGTGGCTATCGCCGCCCCTGCACCTGCTATTTCAGAGCCGGCGCCCCCCACCCCGGTGGGAAAGGTGGTGGGTTATTCCCTTGTTATACCAGAAAGTTTTGTCAATTGGAAAGGCATGCATGTCACGGGAGGAAATGGACATCAGGGCTATATCAAACCCCGCACCGGCACCCTGGCTTTCGATGCCAACGGCACTATTGCAGGAGGCTATTTTGAACTGGATATGAATACCATTACCCTTACCGACAAGAAAGATACGAGCAGTGATAACGGCGTGGTATCGCACCTGAAAGACCCTGACTTCTTTGATGTGAAGAAGTTCCCCAAGGGTACATTTCAATTAACCAAAGCAATTAGGGCTCCCAGCGATTCTTCTTCTTATTATATTACCGGGCAACTGACCTTGAGGGCCATTACACAGGAGATCCAATTTCCGGCCAGGATTATCAGAAATGGAGAGGATATTGTTGCTACAGCGTCCCTCACCATCGACCGTACGAAATGGGGCATCACTTACCAGTCAGGCAGCGTATTGGGACTGCTGAAAGATGAGTTGCTCGAAGACCGGGTGCCCGTGTCACTGGCTTTAAAGTTTCACCAGCAGTAGTAGGAAGCGGAGAAAAAAAGAGGTCTGTTACAGAGGCGCCCTGAGTGTAGAAGGAATTTTGTCCTGTTTTATAAAACAGGACAAACTACTCCCCTGCCAGGCTTTTACGGCGTCATCCTTTGATTAGTTTTACCGGCTGATAAAAGACCCGTTTTAACCCCTCGACCCCATGCTGAAAACGACACTCTGTAGCCTCCTATTGATCGTCTCTTGTTGTGCCCATGCCACCATCCGCTATGTAAAAGCCGGCGCTTCAGGCCCCGGTACCGACTGGTCCACTGCCAGTGGTGATCTGCAAGCCATGATCACCGCCAGCACTGCCGGCGATGAGGTATGGGTGGCAGGCGGTACTTACCAGCGTGGCGCCGGTCAATTTTTCATGATGAAGGAGGGGGTGAAGCTATACGGCGGTTTTGCAGGTACGGAAACGGCACTCTCCCAGCGCGACCTGTCCCTTACAGCCAATAAAAGCACCTTACAGGGCAATGGATCTTTCGTGGTGTACAACGATGGTAATGCCCTTACCAATGCTGCCGTGTTGGATGGCTTTACCGTTACCGGCGGGCAGGCTACTTTTGGCGCCGGCATATTTAACCAGGTATCCGCCCCCACGATTGCCAACTGCATCATCAGTGGTAACACGGCTACCAATATGGGCGGCGGTATTTTCAACAAAACCGGTGCAACCCGCATTATTAACTGCACCATCAGCAACAATTCAGCCCCGTATGGCGGCGGTATCTGTAATGACGACGCCTCGGCCATCATCACCAATTGTACCATCAGCGGCAATGGAACGACGGCTATCGGAAGGGGTGGCGGCCTACACAATAGAAATACGGCAGACCCTATTATTACCAACTGCTCCATTACCGGTAACAAAGCTGGCCAGGGTGGGGCTGTATACAATACCGGTTCTTCGCCCAAGTTGACCAATTGCACCATCAGCGCCAATGCCGCTACCGATGGAGGCGCCATGTACAATTCCTCCAGCTCTCCTCCCCGATTGCGCAACTGCATTGTTTACGGCAATAATAGTGGCATCGTCAATGCACAAAGCTCCACACCCGACATACAATTTTGCCTGGTACAGGGCCTCATGGGCACAGCCACCAACAATATAGCAGGCTCCAGCGACCCTTTGTTTGTAAGCCCCCTGGCACCCGGCCTCAGTACCGGCGGGGATTATCGCCTGCAACCCTGCAGCCCCGTCATCAACAAAGGCAATAACAACTATTTTGCCGTTGGACAAAGCATTGACCTGTCGTCCATCACTACCGATCTGGACGGCCTTCCGCGCATGCACAACAGTGTGAAGGTGGATATGGGCGCTTACGAGTTTACAGGCACTAATACCGGTGGCCTGCTGCTGGCCATCAATGGTGATGCAGCCACCGCCACCATTCCCGTGGGCATCGCCACCACTGCCTTCACGGCCGCCTGCCGGGTGGTGGCCATGGTATCGCCCGATGGTACGGGCACTACCGTCAGTGGCGCCGTGGATGCCAAAGTATGGGTCGAAACCACCCAGCCTGCCCTGTATGTAAAACGTCATTATGAAATAACGCCTGCTGTGAATGCCGCTACAGCCACCGGCAGGGTAACCCTATACTTTACCCAGGCGGAGTTCGATGCTTTCAATGCCGTCAACAGCTTGCAATTGCCAACCGGCCCCGCCGACGCTACCCGCATTGCCAACCTGCTCATTGAAAAACGAGCCGGTACCAGCAGCGATGGCAGCGGACTACCGGCTACTTATTCGGGTGCAGGCATCACCATCGATCCCGCAGATACCGATATTTTATGGAACGGCACCGGCAACCGCTGGGAAGTAAGTATAAACGTAACAGGCTTTAGCGGCTTTTTTGCCAAAACAATTGAATACACCTTGCCCTTGCGCCTACTGAGCTTTAAAGGCAACCAACGCAATGGTTATAACCAACTGCAATGGATCACAGCTGAGGAGATCAATACCCGCCATTTTGAATTGGAAAGCAGTACCGATGGCAGTGCCTTCACCAGGATAGCCACCATCCCTGCAGCGGGCAATGGCAACAATACCTATAGCTATAACGATCAGCGGATGAATACCGGCAAAACATTTTACCGGTTGAAGATGGTGGACATCGATCAACGATACAGCTATAGCTCCGTTATTGCCATTATCAATACCAGCAACAACAGCCTTCGCCTCTTTCCCAATCCTGTCAGCGATATTACCTATATCAATGCCGGAAGTAGCTTATTGCACACCAGGGCTACCTTACACGATGCCAATGGCAGGCTGCTTCAAACTATTTTAATCACCATCAATCCCCAACCCATCCATGTACAGCACCTGACCAAAGGCCTGTATATAGTACAATTGGGAGATGGCAGGATAGAGCGGCTCATCAAACAATAATACAGGCCAACCATCGATGTAAATATCATGTCGAAGTATTCTACGCTTCACTGTCAGGGCCAGCCTGCTGTGTTTCTATCCGGGTGATACAACATTACCACATCAGCAAACATGGTAAGTAGGGGAATCGGGCGTCCGCCAGTGCGTAAAGTGATCTACAAAATTATCCCATACGGTTTCTTTGACAAACACAGAACCGGAAACCCCTCTGAAGTACTGACAGCAAAACACACTGTCCAGCTCGTCGTCTTTAGATAAAGGAATGTAAATGGAAAAACAATGAAATGCATTCTCCGGCAGAGCTTCTCCTATACGAGCATCCACCAGTATTTCCTGTCGCAGGAACCTATTCAGCGCCGCATTCAACGCACTGAAGGCGCTGCTGGCCAGACGGCGGTCGATGATTTCAAAAAAATGGACCAGGTCAACATGATCTTTGGTAGAGAAACGTGTATCGGAGTCTTCCACAATATTTTCCAGCACCGGATACACTACTGAACAGTTGGTCATAAAAAAATGGCATATATTATTTAGGTGCTCCCTTATCTTTCGGATATGAAGCAGGTCATTGGCAAAGAGTGCTGCCTGCCTGGACGTAGACGGCTCCATGGCTACAAAGCCATCCAGCAGAATCCCTGCAAGCAACTTGAAATATTCTTCGTAGTAGCGATCTTTAAAATCGGGCGTAGGCTCGTAAAATAGTTCGGTAAGTTCATTAAATCGCGACGACTCCTGCATAGACGTACCATTGATAGCATTGATGAAACGCGCAAAATCGTATCCGGTAAGTTGTATCAAAGTAATGGGTGCAATATAAAAGCGGGCAATATCATGGAAATTATAGCAATTGTCTACCATCTGCGTATAACAATTGCACATGATAGCGAGGTCAAAAAAATGCTTTCCTTTCAGGCCATTGGAAATCTCAGAGATATACAGATCATGTATTTGCTGACAATCCTCTTCTTCGCGCATGGCTGTTATAATCAAGGCATTGTTGCGCTCCAACGTGATCCCGCACTCAAACTTGTTTCGATCGAATCCTTGGGCAAGCTTATCAAAATTCCTGATGAGATTAAATGGATTCTT
Organism: uncultured Paraflavitalea sp.; assembly: GCA_966211765.1. GTDB lineage: Bacteria > Bacteroidota > Bacteroidia > Chitinophagales > Chitinophagaceae > Paraflavitalea. The sequence goes on along the minus strand of CBIHOV010000038.1, from coordinate 45,720 downwards.
TTTGACTACAAACGAGTTCAAGCCTGGATTGTTAATACCAATACCAGATCCATGCGACCAGGTGATCAGTGTACTCAAGCGTGCCATGTGTTGTGTGCAAAGTTGTATAAGCACATCGCGCCATGCAAATCCGTCCGTGGGATCTATTGCTGGCAAGGGAATAGCTCGTAAGCTGGTAGTCCCCAACTTACTGTCGTGGACCAGTTCCTGCAGAAACAAACCATAAGGCCGTTTACTATCCGGATATTTTATATTGGTTATGCGGTCAAGCAGAAAATATATCTTGTTTGATGGCTTTAATTTAGTACTTTCCAATTGTTTAATCACCTGGCCCATCGATCTCTCCACATCATATGAGTTCAACACCAGGAATACAACCAGCCAATCTGTTGGCTGGGGTATACTAATTTTCATTTGCATAGCCTGTTTATTACATAGTAAGTTAATCTATTCGCAGGAAAAGGCCGTTTATCCCATTACAAAAACGGATGTACCAGGCACCAACATTCGCTGTATCACCGAAGACAGGTATGGCTTTCTGTGGGCAGGTACCCAGGATGGCCTTTTCCGATATGACTCAAGGAGCATCCGCCATTACAATCAACTGGCCGGTGCAGGATACAGGATTGGTGGAGCGGACGTGCGGGCACTCTGGCTGGCACGCGATACGCTATGGGTAACGGGCATGCAGGGGGGGCTGAATGCAATCAACAGCCTTACCACGCTGGTGGATGTTACTGTTGCACAGCCTTCTTTCAAAGGGCTTGGGAATAACACTATAACTGCGCTCACTTATTCTGACAACCAGGTGTACCTGGGCTCCGAAAAAGGGCTTTACAGATACAATGTGTTTGATAAAACCGTTCATTCCTGTTCAATTCCTTTATCCATTGCTCCTTTTATTGATCAGGTGGTAGTGAGCGGCCCCTATCTCCTGTTGTTTATCCGTAACCTGGGTTGCGTGAGTTACGATACCCGACGAGACATCATAGCAGATACAGTCACTACTAAAGAAGCCTGCGGAGTGACACAACAACGCTTTTATGCTGTCAGCCACTACACAGACAACCAATGGCTGATAGGGACAACCGCAGGCATTCATGCGCTTACCGTGCGGCCGGACGGCCGCCTGCTTTTTGAACCACGCCCTTTTCCTTATGCACTGTCCAGCTTACAGAAAGATGTATATGCCCTTGCTGTGGATACCAATCAGCACATATGGTTCTCGACCGAAAGTCAGTTGTTCTCCATCGATCCGGTAAAGCAGCAGTATTACCAGATTGAAAATGGTTTGGCATCAGGCAGTAACGTGCTCAACAATGTGTACAAGATCTATTGCGACCGGCAAAACAATATCTGGCTGGGCTGCCAGGGCGGCCTCTTTTTTCTAAACAACAGGCCGGCTCCAACCATTACTTTTTTCAGGTCGTCCAATAGCTTCACCGAGATTGCTCATACATACTATATCTTTCCCTGCAATGATTCGATATTATTGGTGACGGCTGAGAACGGATTGTATGAGGTGAATACACACACACATGCTATCCGGGAACTGGACAATACGCAACCGTACGATTTTGTTTTCCGCGATCCATCGGGCTGCATATTGGTATCGAACAAACATGGAGTGCAGCTAAAGACCGGCGCCGGCGTCAAGCCTGTGTCTACAGCATACCCGGAGTTTGCCCCTTATGCCGGGGTCACCATCAACAGTGCCGTGCAGGTAAATTCGCAAGAAATAGCCATGGGCACGGAAAATGAGCAGGGGGTGCTACTCTGGAATTTTGTGCAGCATACCATTCGTTTGGTGACCACCCATACTTCACCGTTGCAACTGGACAACAATATTGTAAATACAGTTTTCAAACTGCGTGACAATGTTTTTTGCGTGCTCACGGAGTCGTCACTGATCCGGATCGACCTTGCCCGTGGTACGAGCCGGCGCATTCATTTTCCCAAGGCCAATCCGCTGGAGGAATACGCACTGTTCTTTGACATCTGCAGGATAAAGAATCAATATTATCTGTCGAGCTATGGCAACGGCGTGCTGGTGCTCGATACTTCTTTTACGGTAAAAAAGATCATTTCGCAGGCAAACGGATTAAGCAACAACAGTGTGTACAAACTCCTGCCCTGGAAAGACAGCCTGCTGATCATGACCACCAATTACGGCCTCAATATAATGGAGGTGCAAAGCGGGCGCATCCGGCGATTCTTCAAAGAGGACGGATTGCATGACAATGTATTTGAAGAAACCAGTGGCACCCTGCATAAAGATGTAGTGTATGTAGGGGGGTTAAATGGCTTTACGGCTTTGTATCCTGAAAACCTGCGTATAAATAATACTCCGCCGCCCCTGTTCATAGACCAGTTGTCGATAGAAATGCCAGGACAGGTTCGTCAAGACACTACACATCTGGCCGGCAAATATTTTGTGATCCCCGACGATGCGCTCCAGGCAACCATTACGCTTTCGGGCATCAATTATGCGCATCCGGCACGAACGGTCTTTGCTTACCGCATACAGGAACTGCACAAAGACTGGATACAACTGGGCCCTCAACATTTCATTTCCCTGTTGGGCATTCCTCCCGGCACCTATCATATATGGTTGAAGGCGGCTAATGAAGACGGTTTCTGGAGTACACCCCGGGTGGTTGTTCTTTCTTTTACGCCCAAATGGTACCAGACATGGCTTTTTAAATGGCTGCTGTTTGCGACTGCTCTTGTGCTTGCGTGGTTATTTTACCGCTACCGCATTGCACAACTGAACAAGCTACACGATGTAAGAAAGAGCATGGCTGCGGATCTACACGATAACCTGGGCAGTACCCTTTCCAGCATCAAACTGTTTACCAATATGGCGCTGGCAGGCATGCAACAACACGTAAACCTGGAGAACATAAGGGAAAGTGTAAGCCTGGCGACCATCGGCCTGCGCGACATGATATGGGTACTGGATGATTCGCTGGATACAGTGGACGAACTGGTGATTCGGTTGCGGCAATTTGCGATGCCATTGGCTGCTGCCAGCGGTACCACGATCGATATCAAAGCCTCTTACGAGACCCAGGCCATTCAACTGTCCAAAAAAGCCAAACAGAATTTTTTTCTGGTATGCAAGGAAGCCATCAACAACAGCATCAAGTATGCCGAAGCGACCTCCATTGTAGTAGACATCCGGCTTAACGGCAGAAGAGTACTGATTACGGTGACCGATGACGGTAAAGGTTTTGCACAAGATACCATCAAAAGGGGGTATGGACTTAACAACATGGAATACCGGATGCGGCAGATCAACTACGGCGCTTCGATTGTTTCTTCACCTGGACACGGGACGCAGATTTCTATTTACCCTTTGTAATGGAATGAAGTCCGCCACCTCCCAATGGTTTTTTTCCTCCATCCCGTTCCAGGTTGATATCGACGCTCTTAAAACCTGTTGCCGCTTCATCAGTGAGGATGCGTAAGAAACGTTCTATATCATCGGCTTCGGGATTCCCGGTGGCCGGCTTAATAAGCAAACGCACATCCATGTTTAGATCGTCTGTTAAATTGGTTTCTGCAAAGAACATTCTTTCCAGCTCTACATCACTTTTATCTTCTTTAATAAATCTTCTAAAGTTCGGACGATACACCGCTGTATTATTAAAGGCCGGTTTATGTCCTCCATTTTTATTGAGTGGCACCCGCAGCTTTTCTGTATTATCCTCTTTAAGAACGACCGATAGGTAGCGGGTTTCTTCTGCAGTGAGCGGATTTTTGATTACAAAAAAGACGGCGTATTCCCTGTTTTTGGAGATATCCACCGGTACTTTCTCGTCCGTCAGCGAAACGAAAACGCGTTCCATGCCTGCATTACAGACATATTTGACAATTGTTGGCATACGTTTCATTTTAGGTTTGTAGAATTGATAACAACATTACTGCATCGAAGGTAGCAGGCTATACGTACATGAACCAACCGTTAAAACACCCATACTTTTTACTTAAGCAAGAAAAGGTGTTTTTTACAGTAGAGGTTGTTGGTATAGTAAGAAGGGAGCAACTTTCCGTCGCAAGAAACCCAGCGATTACCGAATCGACTTGACAGACAAACTCAACTACTTTATCAATGATAACGAAGCGTACAAAGACCATCATAAGCGTTGCTAGGAAGGGGCTTTCACCCGGAACCGGTTGCTCCCGTTTGGACATTTGATAATGATGGTAGTAATTACTTGCAATAGCTATGATCAACATATTGTTTGTTACCCTTCGAATTAATGAAATAACATCCGCCCTTGGGTCCTAAGTAATATTTTCTGCGCGGTGCTGCATTGGCAGCTTTCATAGCGCGTTCTTCTTCGGCGGCCGCCCTTTCTAATTGTGCGGCAGTTTCCTTGCTTTTTTGCCGTAGTTTTTTAGAGGCCTTGATATTTACCTTGTTCCTCATTCGTTGAACAAAGGCACTAATCCATATATTATTACCTCATTAGCCACTCGATTGACTATCAAATAGCTTTTTCCGAGGCTATGCAGTTTGCACATAAAAACAACGGCAAATAAAGTCTTCTCATATTTTGTAATTAGGTACCAGATAAGTTGCTTGCAGTTAATGCGACTAATAAATAACAGTAACATACCAATAATAAATACGCCCCAATCCTGTCAGCGATATTACCTATATCAATGCCGGCAGTAGCTTATTGCACACCAGGGCCAGCTTACACGATGCCAATGGCAGCCTGCTTCAAACTATTTTAATCACCTCCAATCCGCAACCCATCCATGTACAGCACCTGACCAAAGGCCTGTATAAAGTACAATTTGCAGACGGCAAGGCAGAGCGGCTGATCAAACAATAATGCAAGCCAGCCACCGACGCACAGGCAGCGCATTCGACGAAATCATTCTTTTCTTCGACAAAACCAGCGCCTGCTTTTTATGTCGTACCAGGTTCCTCTGTTGCAGAACCAGCCTTTCCGGCCCGTCATTACCAGCCTTTCTTTGCTGCATAAACTTAAATGATATGCGTTCACTACTTGTTAGCCTGGTTATGATCCTTTCCTTGTCGGCCACTTCTCAGCTTTTGCCGGCTACTGTTATTACCCCTATTGACAAAAGAGAAAAATACCTCGATAGCCTGATTGCCATGATCGGCAACAAACGCATTGTGGCCATTGGTGAAGACACCCATGGTACCGGCGATTTTTATGATCTCCGCGCTGCCATCACCGAGCGGCTCATTCGCCAAAAAGGCTTTACCACCGTCATCCTTGAAAATCCGCATGAAGATATGCTGGCCTTGCAGCACCAACTGGCCACCGGCAACCTGGATACCCTGATGCGTAAACACCTTTTCGCCATCTACCAGTCGAAGGAAATGCGCAATTTCCTGGTATGGTTTAGAAAACAATCGGCCAAAAAGAAAAACCTGAAGCTGGCCGGTTCTGATGACAGCTTCCGGGAAATACTGCCGCAATACATGCTGGAAGCTGCCGCTAAGTATAATGATAGTACCCTGATCAATATGTGCAATGAATTCATGCTGCGCCAGACCCTCGACGTAAAATCCTTTTACCAGCAAACCGGCAGGATCAATAAGGACACCCTGCCCAAATCAAAGGACTATATGCTGGCCACTTACCGCCTACTGGAACAAATGGATTCCTTGTGCATCAGCAAAAAATACAACGATGCATCCTTAAAGGAATTGATCTTTCATGCAAAAACAGGTTACGTATACTATGAGCGTATGGCCAAAAAGATAGGGGTATCGAGGGACGAGATCATGGGCGAACGGGTCAATTTTCACGCCGCCGATCCCTCCGCAAAGATCATCGTATGGGCCCACAGTGCACATATTGCCCGTTACGCCTGGCTGGCAAAAGAAGTGGGCCTGATGGGCGCTACCATAGCTAAGCAATACCCGAAAGATTATTTTTCCATCGGCCTCAGTGGCGGCGCCGGCAGCTATTCTTACATCACCACCCGGATGATCAATGCCGACCACGACTTTAAGGATACCTTGTTTCATGCCCCTTTACTACCAACCGCTACCGGTTCCTGGAACCAACAGTTCAACGAGGCCAGGCCAGCGGCCTTCCTCGTAGATTTTGCCAAACTAAGTGCCGGCGAACGGGCAGAATGGGAAAAACCACGTACCATCAAAATGCTGGGCTATGGTAAAGAGACCAGTGCCGACAAAGATTATTACCCCGTATCATTACCACAAATGTTCGACGCCTTGATCTTCCTGAAAGAAACACATCATACCAGCGCCCTGTTTTAAGAAAACTGGTCGCCGCCAACCGGCATGCCCAATAGCAAAAAGCCGTCTCCAATGCAGTGGAGGCGGCTCTTTTATTTTGTACCCGGTTTACAATATCCTGCTTAATAAGTCTATTCGTAATAGATCAATACCCGCTCTACCAATTCCTTGTCGAAGGGTGGGTCGCCCTTGAAGGGCGGCTCACCCTGGCCTAAATTTGATCTATTGACTCCTCAGGCCCACTTGTACAAAAAAATTGCGGAAGAAAAATAGCCTACCTGGCATCCTGATAACCAACCCACTACCAACACAGGAAATATTCCGTTAGAACCCATTAGCCTTTTATTAATCTCTTGTTAGCTGCGGGACGCTACATTATGAACATTATTAACCATCACAACGATTGTCATATGAAAAAAAACTGCATCGCCTCATGCTGCCTGCTGCTATTATTGTCAGGGGCAACACAGGCTTTTGCCCAGGGCGCCAATACCCCTTTCAAATCCATCGAGGCAGAATCCGGTACCCTGGCCGGTGGCGCCGCCATCCGCACCATGACCACCCTGCCCGCTCAGCCAACGCCTGAGCTCGAAGCCTCGGGCAGGTCTTTCGTGGAGCTCAACGCCGAAGGCGAGTCCGTAAGTTGGGTAAACAATACCGGTATAAGTTCCAATACCATTGTCATCCGGAGCTCCATCCCCGACGCCCCGGCGGGCCTTGGCATAACGGCCACCCTAAACCTGTATATTAACGGGGTTTTCAGGCAGGCCATTACCATGACCTCCAAATATTGCTGGCAATACGGCGTGGCCCAGCATTGGGCCGACAACGATCCCGCCTCCGGTACCCCCCACCGCTTTTATGATGAGTTCCGCGCCTGGGTTACAGGCACCCCCATTGCGCCCGGCAGCACCATCATGCTTAAAAAAGACGCCGCCAATACAGCCGCCTTTTACTACATCGATCTATTCGACCTGGAAAACGTAGGCCCTGCCCTCACCCAACCTGCCAATACCCTTTCCGTTACTACGTATGGCGCCACATCAGGCGACGGCACCGACGACTCGGATGCTTTCATTGCCTGTATTGCTGCCTGCCAGTCACAAAGCAAGGGCATGTGGATACCCGTTGGAAATTTTCATACCGGTAAAATAATTGAAGCTTCGGGCATTACCATCAGTGGTGCAGGCATGTGGTACACCAGGATGGAGCGCATCATTGGCGCCCGTCACAAGTGGAGCCTTACCAATTGCACCCTGCGCGATATCTACATCTTTGGCAATGAAACGGCCCGGGACCTCGCACACGGCCATGATTATGGCATGACCGTCCAGGGTGCCAATGGTTGGCTGGTAGAGCGCGTTTGGGTGCACAATGTCGGCGCGGGGTTTTGGATGAGCGGCACCGATGGCACCATACGCGACTGCCGGGCTTCCAATGACTGGGCCGATGGTATTAATCTTAACAATGGTTCATCTGTTCAGGCTACCCACAAAGGGCTTCGGTTAACCTGTCAGAACAATTATGTGCGGGGATGCGCCGATGATGGTATTGCCATCAATGCACAGAACGGAGGCGGTACTACCGACAATATGGTGGACACAAAAGTGCTCAACAACTCATCCGTGGCCACCATCTATGCCAATGGGATACGCGTGGCCGGTGGTAGAAATTCACTGATCCAAAATAACTACGTATCCGATAATGCCGATCTGGCGGGCATTGTGCTGGGCACTTTTGGAGCTACCGGCAATCCCTGCGAATCGGTTACTGTTAAAAACAACCTACTCATGCGCTGTGGTGGTTTCCGTAGCATTGCCCAGGGCGCCATTTACATCAACGATGGCACTACTGGTGTGGTGGACCAAAATACCGTGGTCGATTGCTTTGCACCCAGGGCCATTGCCATCAGAAAATTCAATGTTACCCTCACCAGTAACATCGTCAACAACCCTGCCGGTACAGGCTTTTACATTTATGCAGGGGCTACCGGCAGTGCTACCATCAATTACAATACAGTGGCCAACCTGCATGCTGGTCAGGAAGCTTTCCGCAACGATGGTACCGCCACTTTCACTACACCTTCGTTGACCGGCAACAGTTGGCAAGAGACCATTACCGAAGTGAGGCTCTTCCAAAATACGAATTACGGTGGCACAGTGAGCCAACTCCTGCCCGTGGGCAATTATACCACCGCGCAGCTCGCTGCCAAAGGGGTACTCAACGATTGGGCATCTTCCGTGCGCGTGCCCAGTGGCAGGCAGGTGATCGGATACGCAGGTGATAATTTTACCGGCACCTCATGGAACTTTAATTACGATACACCCGTATTCCCCGCTTTAAATCCCAACGCCAACGACCAGATTTCCTCCCTCAAAGTATTGACCGGGCCAGCCCACCGGACAGCAAGTCCTGGAGATCCGGCAGCTGACAATACCCCTGCCGGTGAGATCACCATCTATCCCAACCCAGCAACTACGGTGCTTACTATCCGCGGCCTTTCCGAACCCACAGACCTGGTTATACGTAACAGCGGTACAGGCGCTATTGTGCACACACAGCGATCCATGCGCCAGGTGGATATCAGTAAACTCCCGGCCGGTGCTTATTTTATAACCATTGGGAAAAACAAGCCCATCCCCTTCATTAAAAACTAAGCGCGCAGCAGATGCACCCATCATCAACCAATCGCCACAACATGAAAACGATCCAGTTCATACTTTTTACAGTACTGATAGGCTTATCGGTTGGCTGTTCCAGGAAAAACCTGATGGGCCACCTTCCCGGGTCGGCCGACCAGCAAACCAAAGCAATTGCCGGGTCTCCTACTGCACTGGCCGCAGCAGCCGGCGCTGTGGGAGATGCCAATATCAAATACTTTGGCCGTTGGGATACAAGCAATGCAGCCCAATACGTCAGTTATTGGGGAGGCGCTTATGTGCGGGTTAGTTTTACAGGAACCACCGCAAAGATCAAAGTAGGCGCCGCCACCAATTACTATGCGAGGATCGACAATGGTCCCTGGGTAAGTTATACCAATGTAAGCGGCACCATTAACCTCACGCCTAGCCCCCTGGCCAGCGGCACCCATACCGTCACCGTGGCCCAGGGAAAAGATTACAATTATGTATTTAACTTCCAGGGCTTCCTCTTCGATGCAGGTGCTGCCACCAGCGCGCCACCTGCTTCCAGCGAGCTCATAGAGTTCATTGGTGATTCCATTACCGCCGGCTATGCAGCTGGCACCGGCACACAGGTGAACGTCTCTGCTTATGGATGGGTTTGCTCCGAAGCATTGGGTACCGAACATACACAGATCGCTTATCCCGGCATTTGTCTTACCAGTGGTTATCCGGGAGTAGGCATGGATGTCCAGTACTTCAAGCTGCAGAACTCATCTTACGCCGCTTCGCCCAACTGGGATTTTACCAGGTACACCCCCAGGTTAATCGTCGTCAACCTGGGTACGAATGATAACAACAAAGCAGTGCCCGACAATGTGTTCCAAAGCACCTACACCAGCTTCCTCGCCAATATCCGCGCGAAGTTTCCGAACGCCGAGCTCTTTGTGATGAGAACTTTTCTGGGTGTAAAAGCTACGCCCACCCTGGCGGCCGTCAATGCCAGGATCGCTGCCGGCGACAACAAGGTTCATTATGTCAACACCACAGGCTGGCTCACGGCGGCAGATTATGCCGACGGTTTACATCCCAGTGTGGCTGGCCATATTAAAGCAGCTAATTTGCTGAAGCCTATCCTGGCGCCTTATAGCAACGGTACCCCTACCCTGGCCAATGGCACTTATAAGATCATCAACAGGCACAGCGGCCTGGCGATTGACGCCAAGGGGCAGGCAGTAGTGGACCGTACACCTATTCAGCAATGGACGCCGAATGGTCAGAATAATCAAAAATGGGTAGTCACCAACCTGGGCGGCGGGCAATACCGGATTGCCGGTGTGCAGAGTGCAAAGTCGCTCGACGTAGCCGGTCAGTTAACAGCGGACGGGGCCAAACTCCAGCTCTATACATCCACCAGTGGCAATAACCAGAAATGGATCATCACCCCTGTTTCCGGCGGTTATTACACCATACAGGGTGTGCAGAGCAACAAAATGATGGAAGTGGCCGGCAGTTCAACAGCTGGCGGCGCCCTCCTTCAGATCTGGAGCAGCACCGGGGCCAATAACCAGCAATGGGCTTTCCAGGTGCCGTAGCGGTTGAAGGGGGATATTTCGGCGGCAACCGCTGCGGAATAAGTTTGAAAGATTGACATATGAATGACCCGTAGGTCTTCTAACTAATGAACATTCAGCAGAACCCAGTTCCTGTTCTGGGTATAGTAGCCCTGGAGGTAATACTTCCAGGGCTTATTGTTTGTGTTTAGCGGAATTCCTTTTCTCAATTTTAAGATTATATACTGTGTCAATCGGAAGTAAAGTGTAGCTGTTGTTTTGTAGCCTTACGTGTATGGTATCTTTAATATAGTATTCTTCTTTTATTTTATTGTCAAATACTCCTTTTAAAGGGGCCGCCATAATTCCTATGATAATCCCTGCTGCAGAAGTTAAAAGAGTAAACCACAGCTTGTTTTTGTCCCACCAATCTCTGTCGGCAGCAATAATATAAACTTCTTCTTTACCCGCTTTATTAATTCCTTCTTTCATCGTATAGTTCCTTGTCCGCATCATTCTTCCTGCGACATCCCTTTCAAATGGATAAACAGTTCCTTTTACAGGAAACTCTCCGCTTTCAGAAACAATGTCCGTAACATTAGCTAAGCTGTTTTTTCCTCTTTTTAGGTCAAGGTAATATGTAATAAATTTTACAAGCTCTTGTTTAACCAATTCTTGCTCATAGGGATTACTAAGATCGTCCTTATCACAAAGAGTTTTTATTTTGTCGGGTATTTTATAGTCCATTTATCAATGAAAGTTCTGTTATGTAGACGTTGCATCACTTGCGACATGATAGTGTACTTTGCTTATTCCGATCGATACCATTGCCAATGTATTGCACAAAAAACATTGTTTACTTCTGCCAGTCGGCACTATTCATTAGACGAAAACGAATGGCAATAAAACTGAAATAGACCGTGTGCCGACATATTGCCGATACGGTGTTGGCGTTTCATGCTTTGAAAAATTTCTTATTAACCCCAGTAGGTGAACTTGACTGAAAAACAGCCAAGTCACCGACAGCACCTACACACCGCCAAGAAGTTTTAAAAAGGCGGCCTGGGGAGTTGCTTCTTTATGCCAGCAAAGGATTTGGCTGCCTTTGAGCGTTTTTTCTTATTTGCATTGTAACACCATCACAAACTTCAAATAAATGGTTTCTCCATTCCACGTTGTTCAAATTTATCAACTTATCGACTTGCACTCCATGTAAATATCTTTTTTCTTCATGAATAATTCCAAAAAACTTTGCATTGTCTTTTCTATAAAGACCAACTAATTGAGGTGCCCCGCCACAAAGCTTGTCTTTAATATTTATAAGAGTATCAGTGAAGCAATGAAATACTGCCCGACTGGTCTTCTGGTTTTCACTTTCTGCATATTTTTTGAATTTTTCTAAGAACTCATCCCTACCTGAACCAAGTACAAAAAGCTTATCAGAATGATCTTTGAATTCAATTACCTCACCTGACCATTTATTTGTTGACTTCCGCCATTCCATTTTTCTACAAAAGAAATTCCTTTCTTCATCTCGTGTTGCATAGATGATTTGAAAAGTATTAGCAGTAATGTTTCCAACTTCCGTTGGATAGTTGTTAAATGAATTTACGAGTGTTTTGAAAATAGATTGAAGTTTTTGTTCGCAAGACCAATTGGGTTCAAATAAAAGTCCCTTGTCTGCTATGTCTACAATTTGATTTAGCACAATTGATGGAAACAAAACGTCGCCGCAGTACCCAAAAATGTCTGGCGAATTTTTACATCCAAATACTTTCCTTCCATAGTCGAAATTTACTTGGTCACCCCAACTAATTCTGCTGTCACTTACAATATAAATCGAAGCAGGTTTTGGCTTTGGCTTTTTATTGTCGACACCAATAAAGGAAGCTATTAAAGTCATTACTTATATTTCAAGTTTTAATTTTGTTTAGCAATGTCTATCGCCGTAACACTAACTGACCATCAGTTCAACTGGTGAATCTTTCCTCCGAATTTCTCGAACAAAATTATCTTATCGAAATTTGAATGAGACATCTTGGGCAGTTTGGTCATTACCAGATCGAAACCGGAAAAGCTGTTAATGTCGTCCACGACAACCAATAGCAAGATTTGGTGGTTTCCCATCGCGCTACGGTAGTTGTTTGCTTTAATTTCTTTCTTTGCCATGCACTCCAATAAAAGCTCGATAAACAAGTGAGAAGTCATATAATCTTCCGCTAAAACAATGTTTAAGCGTGAATCTTTGTTGTCCGTAACCAATACTTTATCGACGAATGTTGGCTTATCGCCCGGACTGCCAAGAAGAACTGTTTTCAAGTATTCGGCTAACACAGCCGCCAAAGATTTCTTATCATCCATGGACAATTGCGCATTATTGAAATCACCTTCAGCATTCACCGGTACATCATACCTGAAAAACACATTGATATTTTTTAAAGAGGTGTGAAACTCTGGCTGTAACTGATCTTCAGCCAGTTGAATAATCTTTTTGAGCCCCTTGAATATTACGATCATGGATTCATCAATGAGGCGTGTATGCTCAAGCCCGATTATTTCATTCCCGTGTTCGATCCGAAAGTCAGGGTAAGCTTGCTCTATGACAGGAACAACTATTTTCAAGCTGGGGTTTGCCGCGACAATAAACCTGCCAACATCAAACAATTCATCATGCTTTCCGCTGGTCGAATTGTTTAACTTTAAATACGCCTCGTATTGCTCAATGACAGTTTTAATTTCTGCTTTGTGCTCTTTGATTCCAGATACTGATCTTGTGAAGTTGATCTCTGGCAAATCCTCCGGCTTGCATCCGTATACCTCGGCTAATGCCTCCCTTATTTCTTCAGTAGTTGAATCTCTTGATAGATGCAAGATTTTCCTTTGTAATCCGGTTGATCTATCTATGTAGTTTTCTTTATTATCGTACACAGATTGGTATTCAGCCTGTTGTTCTGATGATAATTGATTCATCAGTTTAAGTAATTGCTTTCTCATATTTGCTTCAATCGTTATAACACACACCACACCTTGATTCGTACCCACAATTTTCAATATTTTTAGAATACTAACAAGTCTTTTTATAAAAAAATTATCCCCATAACCCTGACCGGTACTAACATCCGGACAAAGAATTAACGTTCAATGACAAAAGACTTTGGCTTGTCTTTTAATTAATTAATAATCAGCACAGGTTAGCTCCTGTCCTGGGCACGGTGGCCCTTGAAGTATTACTTCCGGGGCTTTTTGTTTGATTATAGGTCAGAAGTACCCAGTATCTAACCGATTACTCCATGATTTTGGTAGCTTTTAACGAATTGCCGGGATAATAGTACTGGGAAGAGAAGATCAGGCAAATTTTATTCTAAGACTTATCAGACTCATGCCTATTTCAACACTCTTTTCAAATGCGCCATTAGCACCTTAAAATAATCAAAGTACGGCGTGTCTGTCTCCGGAAGATCGGATTGATGAACATCAATATTCATACTTTTGAGTAACTCTTTTTTTTCTAGGTCGATACTATGGCAGTGATAAATGATACGGTTCTTAATTTTGCTCCTGAGGGCCTCACTTTTTTTCATTCGCGCCCGTTTATTAATAATCCACCACAGATCAATTTCAGAGAAATCAAGAGAGAAACCTATAATATGGATGTTGCTCGTAAAAAACAGTTCCACCCAAGAACTATTTGTAAATGCATTCTGTTCAAACTTTTCGCCGATGGATAATTCTTTTATCGTTTCCCCATTTACCTGGTATTCATATTTACCTTTAATGTAATCATTGATTTTGCCAATCGACCCACAATAGTGATCGAGACCAAGCATAATTGTCGCAGGTTTTCTTATTTCACCATGTACCTGCCAGAAATGTTTTATTTTTTCCTTAGTATTACTGATTCTCTTCAAGCGTCTAATACTATACACATCTTCGGTGCTGTATTCATGAATTGGCAAATTAACTTCAGGAAGCTCTAGCATACTATCAACGAATCCATAATCATAATTGGTTGTAATATAATTCTGTGCATCCAAGTAGAATAGGTCACGATATATGTCGTTGGGTTCCGTATTCTCAAGTAATCTCGCAATTTCTTGTTTCACTTCAAATTCATCGAAGAGCACATTGCCTGAATCATCCGGTCTTTCCAAAATAATTCTCTCATAAACCATTGTGTAAGGCAATTTGTCGTTTTTAAATTTTCTAGCACCTTTTATTGTATCCAATAAAACAGGCCAAGAGATATTTGTTGGCGATAAGCAGTTAAGACCGTTGCCGAAAAAAATAGTGTTTTCCATTTTGTTTAGATTCAAAGGGTGCTGTCCAATGGTTCAGGTATAACCTTGTATTCATGTGGATGTTTGACCATTTGATATACAGGGATGTTTTTACTATGCAGTATTTTGAGTAACCGTAATTGAATATCTTCTGGATTATTGTGGAACCGCGTACCGAGATAAATAGCTACAGGTGATTTTACCATTAGCCGTTCAGGAAATTCCTGAGATCTTTTGAAATGTATCATTCGCCATTCTCTTTCATATTGCCAGTCCATCGATTTCACTAGTGTCGCTCCAATCTGCCGAAGCATGGTCAGTTCTTCTAAAAGGCCAATTTTGCATATTTCATCTTGGTATAATACCGGCTGAATAAATGCACGAAGTTCTTCTTCATTTAGCAAATCATATTCGATACAAATACCCTTATGCTGATCAGCATAGTGGCTCCATAAGAGCAGCGAGTGATTGACCTCACTGAAACTGCATATCTTTATAGACTTATTAGATTCAGTGAGTATCTGTTTCCACCGGCCTTGCATTTTTGCCACTTGCTCTTCTTCATTTAAAGTGATTTGTAGGCCTTTTGATGCGCAAACATCTAAATATTTTGCCCAAGGTTTTGGATGAGCTACAATCGTATCAATTTCATTAGCCGTTAAAGTCTTTTCCCATAGTTTCCGGAAACCGTCTTGAAATTTTGTGCTCGAAAAGTACTTGCGTAAGCATTCATCGTTATCAAATTGCAGCGAACATTCAAAGGGATCATTTAATGATTCAATAGTGGACATCCATAAATAATTATTTTCCAGTTGATCAAAGGTGTAATCACTGAGCGGTCTATACTTGAACAACGTATCTGGAAAAAATTGTTCTTTTATTGTCAATCCTTCTTCAAATTTTTCGTCCATCATATACTTCCAATAATCTTTTATCCATGCCGAGCAGCCTCTCTCAATTTCTCTATTATCTTTACTCATATACACTTTCATGATTTAGGATTATGCTAATGCTTTTAAGGCAGATGACCGAATATTTTTTAAACATGCGCTAATGTACTCCGGCATCACTAAAAGCGATCAAGCCATGCAGGGATTGGTTCAAATAATCGCCTCATCCGGGTCATGATAGCCCCGGAGGTATTGCCTACGGGGTTTTCTATTTGCTTATAACTCGCAACCTTCCTGCCACAAGAACTCAGCCGCATACACCCTTTTGTGAGCGCCCTTTTGAATGACTTCACGGTCACACTCAATCAAATCTTCAATTTCGTTAAACCATAACCGCTGGTCTTCCTTGCCACCCGGTAAAAGGCTACACCTGGGAAATTTACCTTCGCAATCTCCCGTATCTCCTTCACCACTACATCACTGGTATTGATCCCAAACACAATCTCAGTCACAGCATTGGGCGGAAATACAGCAAGTCGGTCGCGATAAATACCCACACCCGCCGTTGCAAACCGGAACTCTTCCTCCTGAGCCCACTTGATAGATTTTCTAAAAAGCTCTTTTCCTAATAACTCTTCGTTATTACCCATTATGTAATAATCCAAAGGTTCATCACTATAATCTACCTTACCAAATGCACAGGACAGCGCCTCGGAAAGTACCAACGTATCAAACCCTACTGCAAAACCCTGATGGTTGTTACCATAGTACGCCCACATTGCTTCATTCTCTGCACTCATACAACAACTCAAAATACCCCATGGGTTAAACCTGGCTTCATCTTGAACTAAATCCGCACGGTTCGCCCCGAAATAAGAAATGGGATCTACAACAAAAGCTTGATAGCGTTTCTCTACCTCCACCTCCAGTTCTGCAGGGGGCAGATTCGGTTCCTCCTTACGGCCTGCATATCTGATCTGTGCCTTTACCGCACTCCAATTCACGTGGTCCAATTTAAAATTATAGGGTGGCCGAACATCATACGGATCATTCAATGTGAACGGGTGGGCAAACCATAGTTCATTCTTTGCAATGATTACCTTGTGTCGATCATTTTCCCAAGTCCGAAACTTATACACAGTCTTCGGGGCATTAGCTTTAACGTCTTCTCTAATCTCATTAAATTGTTCATACTGCTTCATACACTTCTATTTTTACCACGCAAACAACTCCTTCCTTATGCAGCGCATTTTCAGCATCCATCAGCGAACTATACCTTACTCGTTGGTAAGGACTGATAGCATAACCACGTGAGGCCTAAAGTCACAAATTGCGTCATTCAGACGCAAAATAAGGGCAATTAAATTATTCTACCAAATATTTTGCGTCTCTTTTACGCAAAATGTTATTCTGAGCATATTCTATAAAACATAATATACTGTATGTTAGTTACAATCAATCATTTACTCCATAAATTTAGTATTCCCGATTTTTGCACGATCAATGCAAATGACTTCAAGCAGGAATTTACCATCTCAATTTATCCCTCCAACAACTCACTAAAAGCAACCAGATTATATAAAATTAGATTCGCAAATTGCCCTGTTGGGGCATGGTAGATAGGCGTGTTCTTCTTT
The DNA here is from genome assembly GCA_966211765.1 of uncultured Paraflavitalea sp. Lineage (GTDB taxonomy): Bacteria > Bacteroidota > Bacteroidia > Chitinophagales > Chitinophagaceae > Paraflavitalea. The sequence goes on along the minus strand of CBIHOV010000038.1, from coordinate 28,489 downwards.
GGGAATCAAAAAGTATCCGCAGTATGCCATCCGTAATTGGCAATAGTTATATTTAACACCAGTCAAAAAACTGCCATCTATCACCAGCGAAACATCCCCCTACTCCATCCCACAACCACCCACCTCCAATACCATCACTGCAATCTCCACCTCCCAGGCATCCGCGCCAATACCTCCTACTAAAAAACAGTAAAAGCCGCTACACAAAGTTATGGCGGCATGCCAGCCCATGCCAACACCCACCCACACACTCCCAACCACTCATTTATTGAAAACACTTCCACACCAGCCCGTATCCGTAAAACCACGCAGCATCCTTTCCCCCTCGTTGCCCACTGCCTCAATGCCTCGCTGCCTTCCCTCCCACCTGCCGCCAAAAGGTTCTATATAACCATAGTTAGTTACGCAACATCCATTTTCAGCTCATTCAACTTCCGCTCCAGGTAGGAGATTTTGCCCAGTTTATATTTTTGCTGGTATGCTTTTAACTCGACTGGCGTAAATTCTACTTTATTTGAGACCATTTTGTAGTATATGGTCGCCATTTTGTTGGCGACGGCAACCATTGCGTATTTGTTCCCCCCTTTGGCTTTCATTCTTCTGAAATAATCTCCCAACCAATTGTCGCTTCTTTGGGCGGCATTTGCCGCATTTCTGAAGGCCATACTCGCTGGATTGGGCTTTTTCCGCATAAGTGCGCTACTGATCTGTTTGCCTCCCGATATCTTATTATTAGGACACAGGTTTAGCCAGGAGACAAAGTGCTTTTCTGTTTCCCATTTGGTCATATCTGTTCCGGTTTCCGATAAGATCTCCAGCGCAGAGATATCACTGATACCAAATATGGCAGTAACATCTACTCCCAGGATTGCCTTGAAATATGCATAAGTATTGAATTTGGGTTTATTTTTAGTAGGCTGCTTTGTAGACTTTTCTGCAGGATTGATCTGCGATCCGGGAGAGATATGCTGAAGGTAATTTATTAACTGCTTTTCAATGGTACTGTCACAGACCGCTATTCTTGATTTATAATATTGATAATTAAGATAAGCGTCTTCAAGTAAATATAGTTGTTCAAGGCGCCAATTTCCTTGTAAGGATTTAACTATTACATCGCTTTCAGCTTTAATATTCCTATCTACATAGATGAGAAAATTCTCTGCCTCTCTTTCACCTTTAATAATTGCTTCAACGATAGCCGTTCCTGTCTTGCCAGTAATATCGCGGATAACCGTATGCAATTTGATATTCATCATCTCCAATGCTTTTTGCATTCGTAAAATAAACCGGTTACAGTCATCAGTTAAGGTTCTGCGATAACGAACAAGGGTCCGTAATGTCTCTTGTTCATCTTCCGGCAAATAACTGGTCCTAAGCAAACCACAGCTATGTAATTTTTGGATCCATAATGCATCATCTTCATCATTCTTCCTACCGCTAACATTTCTTGATTGTTTTGAGTTGACCAGGTACACTTCAAAGCCTGATTTTGCTAACAATCCGAATAATGGCTTCCAATAAATGCCGGTACTTTCCATGGCAACAGTATCTATATCACATTTTTTCAGCCATTCTACTATTGCTTCCAGGTCACAGGTCATTGTACCAAATGATCTGACCCGTACTTCGTCCCTTCCATCTGGAACAGCAACTGCATGAATAGTATCTCCAATGTCAATCCCTGCTGCATTTGGATTGATCAATGGCATGGTGACAACATCTTTCGATGTGGAGGCGCGCTTCTTTTTCATAAATGACATTTATTAATAAACTGCTGCCTGTTGTCAACTCGGTCTAATGTTCTATACGGGCTCGAGGCACCAGTCGGAAACCTAAATGAACAACAGGACCATATTACGGCATGGATTAAATATCCACTCGTTTGGACGGCCTTAGCTGCAGCAGCTTGAATTACAACTAAAATATTAATAATATGACATTTTGTAAAACTCCAAGATTTAGCGACTCCCACCGGTTATTGTAGGGGAAACATTAAAGCGCTAATGTGGATATTACGGCATAAAGCTGTAGTGCAACCTCTCATCGACACATCCCGCACCAGCTGCTGCCGGTATAGCAGCTGATGAATTCCGCGCATTTATTCCGCGTTCCTTTTGGCCTTGCGCTCATGCCGCCATGCCGCTGTACCGCAGCTTTTGCTGTTATTTTTTCATTTTTAATTTTTTAGTATGAAGTATTATCTCGTTGCGCGTACCACCTGTGCTATGGTGGGCATTGAGCAGTGCCGTGGTTTCATCGTTGGCAGGTCTTTGCGGGCCGCTTTTGAAAGGGAGTATGCAGGTCGCATCCTCCTGGTTACTTCCGGTGCCCAGGCATGGCCCGGCATTTCCTATACAGCATATAAAAAGGCCCTCTCCGGGCCTTTTTATATGCTATCGACAAGACATTCCCTATCTATTCCCCAAATGATTTCTCCTGATCGTGCCGCCCGAAAGAATAATAGCCGCCGTGTCGGACAGGTGGAAGTCGATAGAGTCTATCTGCGCATGGCCAATGTTGATAGAAGACTGCCCGGTAGCCACCCCCTGGAAGCTTTTGATGTGAAACACATCCCAACCCTTCACATCATAAGGAAGCGCCAATGGGTCGTCAGCGGCAGGGGTGCGCGATTTTTTCAGGGAGGGGGAAATACCGAAACTAATATCGGTCGTATCGGAAGCTTTCACAGAAAGGTTATGGAGATCATAGAGCAGGCTCTCTGCCACCAACGTGGAATTTCCTGAAAGATCAACCACCAGGTCCTTTTGTTCAAGCTTGGTTAGTTTTAAATTGGTGTTGGACCCCGTTATCGACTTCAACACAGGAGAAAAGATTCGTACCACCGCAGTGCCCTTCATCTGCATTTTTTCATAGATATCCTTGTATCCTGCTGGAAAATCCAGGTATAAGGTGTCATGCCGCACAGTCGTTTTGATTCTTTTGTCGTGGTAGCCGTTCCATCTTTTAAACACACGGACCGAAGATTTTGCCGCCGGTTCATAGATGATTTTGGAAACATTCCCACCTTTTATTACCAGGTGACTGAATGGTTCTTCCTCAATCGTCCCATACAGGAAATACAACTCTCCCTTATCATTTCTTTCATACTCGTGCTTGAATTGAAAAGCAGAGAACACGATGCTGCAGGCAAGCAGCACCAACATGCCGGTCAGTATTTTGGTAGTTAGTTTCATCGTTTTTTAGGAGGAAAATTCTTTTTTACAAATTTTTCATACAGTTCAACTACCTGCTGCATGTCTATTTTCAGCAGGTATATGTTCCGCAGCGTCTCAGGTAATTCATTTTCTAAAAATTGCTCCCGGCGAAAATCCAGGATATGTTCTTCCGCATCAGGATCAACGAAAAGCCCGATTCCCCGCACGTTTGTAATGATATTCCGCTGTTGCAGAAAATCATAAGCGCGCTGCACCGTATTGGGACTGATCTCTATCTTCTCTCCCAGGTCGCGGATACTGATGATCTTTTCTTCTGGTTTCCATTTTTTTAAAAGGATCTGTTCACACACGTACAGTGCGATCTGGAGATATATGGCCGGGCTGTCTTTAAAAACCATTAATATGTTTTAAAATTCTTTCTCCTTTAACCGGAGTAATGAAAGGCCCCAAAATATAGCAGGCAACACAAACCGGAAAATAAATTTTACCTTCTCAGCACTTTCAGGAGGAAGCTCCAGGGAAGCCCGGTCAGCCCCTACCCATATCCACACAATGCTGAAAGGGAAAGCGATCTGCGTATTTTTGATCAGGAGACTAACCGTCAGCAGGTTCAGTAAAAAGCTGCCTGCGATAACACTACAGATGATCAGCGCCGTTTTGACAAAGGATGCTTTGTTGAAGAATAGACTACCCAGCATCACAATACCAGAGAAATTAAAGAACAACAAATAAGTGCCGTTGGCGAAGAACTCCGTATAGGACAAAATATGTACATCCTCATATATCTCCTTGTAATAAGGTAAATGAGGATCAAGATTGTGATGATACTGTGCTACAAATGCCAGGTCTATGATCCTGAAACAAAGCAGGAAAAGGAAAAAATAGACCACCCCGGTAATTAACACCCCCGACAACCATTTTTCCAGCAGGGAAGCGGGAAGCGTCAGGAAGGAAGCGCCCGTAGCGTTGTTGTTGAAATAGCCAAATACGATCGAGGCGATAAGTGGGCCGCCCACCACCAGGCCTGTTTCAAAAGCAGCATTCTGGGCAACTACAATACCTTGCAGAAGAAGCGTCAGTGCATAAATAATAAAAGTGACAGCAAGGCAAAGCCCGATCGTTCCCAATACCTGCATCCTCCGTTCAACGACCACCTTACGCATGAGCCAGCCGAAGCGCTGCAAACTAAATACATCGTTCATGTATACCAGGGATTAATTGTTGAAAATAGATTTTACCATCACCGGGTTTTCCGCGGCAGCATTGAAGAGTTGCTCAAGGCTGATCTTTGTTTCAATGCCCGTGGTATTGGGAGTGATCACTGCACGCCCCTGTAGCACCTCCTCTTCGTAGATAACAGGAAGGTCCGTATCGTCTTCCTGCACTATTTGTAAAGAAAGCTTTTGGCTGATCGATTCAACCGACGCATTCAGCAGCAGCTCGCCATTATCTACAATGATCACCTGATCGATCAGGTTTTCCAGGTCCCGCGTCTGGTGCGTGGAAATGAAAATGATCCGTTCCTCGTTCATTGCAGAAGAGATCAGCTTGCGGAATCTCTTTTTAGAAGGAATGTCAAGCCCATTGGTAGGCTCATCCATGATCAGCACACTCGTGTTACAGGCCAACGCAAAAGCAATGATGAATTTCTTTTGCTGACCGAAGGATAGCTTGGTCAGCTTATCATCCGTATGAACGTCCAGCTTTTCGAGGTAGGCATCCAGCATCGCTTTGTCAAACAACGGGTAAAAGGGAGCAAAGACCCCTACATAGGCATTGATAGTTAAAGCAGGCACATATACTTCTTCCGGTATGAAATAGATCGTACGCAGAAAAGACGGCTTTCTTTGGGAAGGCTGAAATCCATTGACAGTAACAACGCCCGACGAAGGGAAAAGCAAGCCTGTCAGGTTTTTCAGCAAAGTAGATTTACCCGCGCCGTTTTTCCCCAACAATCCATAGATCCTGCCCGCATCTAGTGACAGGTCCAGGTCACGATACAAAAGTTGCTTCTTTTTGTAGCCAAAGCATAGTTTATCTATACGTATCATAGTGTATTAGATAGGTTGTACACCAAAGATAAACGCTTTTTTAATCAGGCAAAATTTTTCTTTCTCTACAACTCCAATTAATATTATCATACCCTCCTATCCCACAACCGCCTTCCTCCCCACCACCACTCCAATACCCACCTCCCAGGCATCCGCGCCAATACCTCCTACTAAAAAACAGTAAAAAGCCGCTACACAAAGTTATGGCGGCATGCCAGCCCATGCCCCCCCACCCACGCACTCCCCTACAACTCATTCATTGAAAACATTTGTTCACCAGCCCGTATCCGTAAACCACACAGCATCCTTTCCCCTCGCTGCCTTGCTGTCTCCGTTGACTCGTTGCCTTCCCCCAAAGGCCTCCGGGCCTTTTTATATCCTATACCAATAATAGGTAAGTAGCCAACATATAACCGCTTTCATCCATCCCACCCATCCCAAAAATCCCACCCATCCCAATTCAGACAAAAAAAGGCCCCACTCTCACGAGCGGGGCCACTTCATAGAAATACGCGTTATGTCACTTTAAATGTTAAAAAAATAACTACTTAACCAAATCCTTATCCGCTATTGGGTACAACTAATCGCCAACAGTCAATTCCTGACTGTTATTAGCTGGATTCAAACAACTAACTTCCGGTAGCTGTATGTCTCGTCCAAAACCTGCCTTTTATTCCCCGCTGCTTTCGGACTTTTGTCCAGTGCCTGGTGGCTGGCTCACCTAAGCCTTTTATCGTTCACAGCGGCAAAACAAAAACCAGTGGCAATAGCCCTCAGCCGATAGCTATCTGCAAAAAGCAAATAACGGCAGCTAAAGCCTGAGAAGCCAATCCCTGAAACCCAACCGCTAATAGCTGTTACCACATTGCTAAAAGTTAAAGGCTAATAGCGAATACCTAAAACCCAACTCCTCAATTCGTGTTGCACAACACTACCATTCATCAACCGTGCTTAGGGGCCCCGTCCACACAGTCGATCAGCATCTTTATTTATACTCCGCTAAACATTTCAAAAGAAATGTCGCAGAAAAAAAGTCATAACTCCTCACTATTCTATTAATCCTAAAAATCCCAGTTCAGACATTCTCCTCGCAAGTAGTCAGCGAAGTAAAAGTTCAAATCCCACTCATCCCATTCATACCACAACTCCCGGTTCAGACAACAAACATACAACACCCGGATACCCGTTTCCAATACCCCTTAGCCGATTTATGACGTTTCGGCTATAAATTGACGTCAATGACGTCGATTTTATACCGAAACGACCAAAAAAAGCCGAATCGACATGGGCACATTTGGAAATGGCCTGTTCGTTATCGTATGTTTGTCAGGCAGTGTTACTGAAGAAAAAGAAAAGACAGGCACGAAGAAGAAAAAGAAAAGTAAACGACAAAAAGAAGGCAGAACCAGCCACCCCTTCAGTATCTCTTCAATATAGCTTCAGCATAGCTTCAATATGGACACAGTATGCTAATAACATGAAACACAAAAACAGCCAATTGTTGAGCAAAGTGGCAGGGAAGCTGGCGCCTCCCACCCAACGCAACAATGGATGTACATAGGCCGCACCGCGGGCAACCATCCCAAACAGTTCTTTAGTTGCACGGGTATTTCAAAGGCGTCTCTCTCTTCGTTGTCATTTCTAACGAAGCATAGCGGAGGAGAAATCTGTTATCGAAGCATAACTTGTCGCTCCGTGGGAGCACTCAAAGCAACAATGCATTTGCTCCTTTCCTTATATCTCTTTCCTGGCGCAAGTATGCGGCAGAGCTAATGCGCGCGGGCGTACTTGTGCCCACGAAGCAAACGTGCTTGACTGAATAAATGTCGCTTTTTTCCAATTTTGATGCCTTCCTCCTTGGTAGGTTTGCCGCTGTAACAGAGGCATTCCAAAATTATAATTCACGACTATGAACAAAGAAGAAGCGCTGCATAAAGCATTAGTAAATTGGGATGATGCACTGGCCCGCAATGACCTGCCGGAAATGGAACGGTACATGGCGCCCGATTGGGTGATCGTAGGAACCGGCAGTGGCATCACCTCCAGGGCCGATTTCCTGGGATCAATCATATCCGGCCACCTGGTCCATTCGAAGATGACCATGGATGAAAGCAGGATCAGGATCTATGGCAATACGGGAATAATCACCGCCAAAGGCACAAGCGAAGGAACGTATAAGGGCCATTTTTTCAGCCTGTATGAATGGTCAACCAGCGTTTTTATTTGGGAAGGGATGAGTTGGACATGTGTATTGACAATGCTCACACCGGTATCCGCTCCTTAGAGGCCCACTACCCCAACCCCTTTGTAAACCATTTCGGCGCCCCTGCAAGCCTCCATCCCTTTACCTATATTAACCAATTAGCCGGAAAAAAAGGGCCTGTTTAAATATTTCCCTACCTTAACCCCCGTCTTATCATGCACCTTTTAATTTCCGGTTATGAGTTTACAAAGAAGAAATTTCATTAAGCTGTCGGCAACCAGCGCCGCCCTGTTTTCCGGCTTCAATATCATTAAAGCGGGTTCACGCACCAATTCATCCATCTTCGACGGCTTGCAAAATATAACAGCCGATGCGGTGCCCATTACCGTAGAGGAAAGAAAACAACGTATTGCAAAGGCACAGCGGCTGATGACGGAGAACAATATCCTGGCATTGATACTCGATTCAGGAACATCACTGGTTTATTTTACCAACATTCGCTGGGGCGCGAGCGAGCGCACCATGGTGGCCATTATTCCCGCAAAAGGCGAAGTGAAATATGTATGCCCTGCATTTGAAGCCGACAGATTTCGGGAGCTGCTCACAATTGGCAGCCACGTAAAAACATGGGAAGAACATGAAAGCCCCTATAAACTAATTGCAGATACACTGAAAGAATACGGCATTACCGGCGGCAATGTAGGTATAGAGGAACGATTAAGGTTTTTTGTGTATGATGGCATTCGTAAAGAAGCGCCAGGCATCAATTTTATCAGCGGCGACCCCGTAACAGTTCCATGCAGAATGATAAAATCTGCCTCAGAAATTGCATTGATGCAAAAAGCAAGCGACATTACCATAACCGCCATTAAAACCGCTTTTACCAATTTAAAGGAAGGCATGACAAATGCCGATCTGTCTGCGTACATCAGCGAGGCCCATCGTAAATTGGGGGGCACCCCTGGCGGCGCCCTGGTCAATATTGCTGAAGCAGCGGCATTACCACACGGAAGCATTAAACCGCAGCAAATTAAAAAAGGAGATATCGTGTTGATGGATTGCGGCTGCTCTGTGCATGGATATGTATCCGATATTACACGTACCGGCGTATTCGGGGCTGCACCTACGAAACTTCAACGCGACATCTGGGACCTGGAAAAACGAGCGCAGGCCGCAGGTTTTGCTGCAGCACAGCTGGGCGTTCCTTGTGAGAACGTGGATATCGCTTCCCGTAAAGTGTTGACAGATACCGGTTTCGGGCCGGGCTATAAATTGCCTGGTTTGCCGCACCGCACAGGGCATGGCATTGGAATGGATGGCCACGAATGGGGCAATATGGTGCTCGGCAATAAAAAGCTGCTTGAACCGGGTATGTGCTTTAGCATCGAACCAATGATCGTATTACCCGGAGAATTCGGCGTGCGCCTCGAAGATTGTGTATACATGACAGCAACAGGCGCAAAATGGTTTACCCAGCCGAGCTTGTCAATCGATAAACCTTTTGGAGTGGCATAAGCGACAATTGGCCTGTTCCTTTCAACCTACTGGTTGCGCGGGTCATCGGCCGGGTTCACATAACTGATCCCAAGAGGCCCCGTAGCCGTCACCTGCGAAACATATTCGCCCGACCTCGCCCAGTGGAAATGCGGAGTATTACCCGGCAACACAAATACAGCCCTTGGCGGAAACGCCATGAGTTTTGAGGAGTCAAAACTGCTGCCAATGCCGATATAAAAAACACCCGACATCACAGTGTATATCCTGTCTTCCGGATGAATATGCGGCATCAGCTTCACCCCTGCCGGCACCTTTACCCGCACAACATAAGGCCCCTTGATAGCCGGGTCGCCCGCCATTACAGCAAGCCGCACCTGCTCAGGAAAAGCCTTAAAAGGAAACCAGTTGATGCTGTCGGGATAGGCTGATCCTACCCTGTCCACCGGCAGCCGTTGTGCCCGCACCAGGGCGGGCATCAACAGCACCAACAACATCAACACGACGAAACCACAGCGCTGTTGCACACCGCTCATATCCGTTACCGCGCGCTCACTGATGGCCACTGATCCATCGTAGTCCATGATCCTGTCTTTCATAGTTCATAATTTTGAGAAGCTATAGAATTTTTGTTTTTTACTTCATGCGGTTGAACAATTCTATCACAGTCGTTGCCGCCAACACCGATGACGCAGGATTTTGTCCCGTGATCAACTTGCCATCGCGCACAACAAAGGGCAGCCAGTTCTCCCCTTTTTGATAGTTGGCGCCACGCATGCGCAACATATCCTCCAGTAAGAACGGCACGATCTTGTCCAATTCCACACCCGATTCTTCCCCATTCGTAAATGCAGTCACACGCCTTCCCCTGATCAACCAATCACCGTCGAGCCCTTTCACATTTTTGAGCGCTGCCGGCGAGTGACACATCAGCGTCATCACCTTTCCGGCACGGTTAAAGCTTTCAATCAAATGGATGGAATCTTCATTATCGGCCAGGTCCCACATGGGGCCGTGTCCGCCGGGATAAAAAACAGTATCGAAATCTTTTTCAGAAACACTGCTGATCTTTACTGTATTGGCCAGGCGTTTGATCGTTTCCGGATCGTTGTAGTAACGCACCGTAGCCTCCGTTCTGTTTTCCGGTTCATTACTCTTTGGATCGATAGGCACCTGCCCGCCCTTGGGCGATGCGATCACGATCTCTTTGCCGGCATCGAGAAAAGTGTAATAAGGGGCGGCAAATTCTTCGATCCAGATGCCCGTCTTTCTACCCGTATTGCCCATCTCGCCGTGACTTGTTAACACGATTAAGATCTTTTTAAGTTCCATGTTATGTAGATTTAAATATGAAGAATGTTGTTGTAATTGTTATTTCACGGCATCAGCTCCCGCTTTCGCCACCAGGTGATCGTTCTGCACCGAACTACCCGATGCCCCGATGGCCCCGATGAACGCTCCCTTCGCATTTCGGATTGGTATGCCGCCTGGCATCGTGATCAGCCCGCCATTCGATTGTTCGATCTGATAAGCCGGACCGCCCGGTTGCGATAATTTACCCAGCTCGCCCGAGTCCATGTTGAAATACCGGGCTGTTTTAGCCTTGCGCAGCGCTATATCAATACTCCCGATCCAGGCCTCGTCCATCCGGGCAAAAGCCACCAGGTTCACACCGGCGTCCACGATGGCGATGTTCATCAACGTATCCAATTCTCTGGCCTTCTCTTTGGCCGCTGCAAGCGCCGCCTCAGCTTGCTGTAAGGAAATATTCATGGCTATACTTTAAAGATTAGAAAATGATGTTATCAACTTGAGTGTGAAAGTACTATCGGGGGCTGCCCTTCTCCAAGCACAAAGTCTTAAGGCGGGCGAAATCATTCTTCAAGCTTCCATATACTGCAGCGAAACAATCACCTTGATGGGGAAGAACATACAGGCTAATAAAATGCCTAAAGCCAGCCGCAGGCATTGGGCTGGCATGCTTATTGAATACCCTGCTGAAATAAATCTGCTATTTATGAAAAAACAAGTGATATTCTTGTTATTGGTTGCTTGCGTCCCTTTATTAATGACAAGTTGTGTGGCCAAAAGAAAGTTGGTAGCCGCCCAGAACACGATCAGCAGCCTGCAAACGGACAGTGCAAGGCTGGAGCAGAAAATAGCCGGCCTGCAAGCCGATGTGGCCGGTCTTCAGCAAAACCTGACAGCCCTTAATCAAAAAATGGATGCCAGCAACAAGGCAGCCGAAGGCACCATAGCCAGTCAAAAAAATGCCTTGCAAAAAAGTGAACAGGAATTGGCAGCGCAGCAACGCAAACTAGAATCTTTACAATCATTACTGGAACAACAAAAAAAGAACGCCGATGCCCTTCGCCAGAAGATGGCGGATGCACTGGTTAAGTTCAACTCCAATGAACTAAGCGTGTCTGTAAAGAATGGCAAGGTGTATGTGAGCCTGCAGGAAAACCTGCTGTTTCCTTCGGGAAGCGCCGTTGTAAATGCGAAAGGAAAAGAAGCATTGGGTAAACTCGCCGAAGTACTAAACGCTAATCAGGATATTACCGTCAATATTGAAGGACACACAGACTCAATTCCTATCCGTACCCGCTTCGAAGACAACTGGGCCCTTAGTACGGCCAGGGCTTCCAGCATTGTGCGGATACTTACAAAAGATTACCATGTAGATCCGGTTCGGGTGGTTGCTTCAGGCCATAGCCTCTACGATCCCGTGGATGCAAACACGACGCCGGAAGGAAGAGCGAAAAACAGAAGAACGGAAATCATTCTATCACCCAAGCTGGATGAGTTGTACAAGCTGATCAATGGATAGACTGCATTATTAAATCGGCTGCCTCAAAATTACTTTTGAGGCAGCCGATTTTTTTCAACTTATCGTTCATAATTACTGAGTAGGAAACTTACTCATGTCCATATAAAATAGCTCCCAGTTATGCCCATCCAGATCTTCAAAGCAGCGGAGCTGCATAAATCCAAAATCCTGCGGAGCCCGATACTCGTTGCCCCCTGCCTTCAATGCACGGTCCAGAAAAGCATTTACTTCATCATTACTTGAAAGAGACATGGAGTTGATCACTCCTACAGACTGCTTTGCATCGATAATACTCTTGGAAGTAAACCCTTTAAACTTATCATAAGTAAGCAGCATCACGAAAATATTTTCATTGAACACCATGCAGGCCGCTGTATCATCGGTAAACTGAGGATTGTTGGTAAAACCGATCGCTTCATAAAACGCCATTGCTTTTTTTAAATCCTTAACAGGAAGGTTGATGAAGATTTGCGTTGCCATTGTTTCTAATTTTGTTGTTTATTTATTACAACACAAAGATGCAATAGAAAACTAAGTTACAAGGGTGGTGTATACGTCATTTTAAGGGGTAATTTACGTCTCTACACGAACTGCCCCCACCTGTTGCCAGGCACCCCCTGCAACAAAACCATCAACTTACAACTATAGAAATAACATGTTCAGGTAGTTTGTAATTTTGTTAAAAATCGGACCTGCCATGAATATAGAATTTCCTGCTGCCGTGCCGGAGATTCCGGTAAGCGATCTGAAGCTGGCCCTTGCCTATTACGAGAACAATCTTGGTTTCTCCATAGACTGGGGCCGCGACGGAGGCAATATTGCAGGCATCTCAAAAGGACACTGCAGAATGTTTCTCACCGACAAAGCTTTCCGGGAGCACTACCGCAATGCCGCCCCCGTATTGGTATGGCTCAACCTCGACAGCAATAAACAGGTCGACGAGCTGTTCGCCCTTTGGACCGCCAGTCAGGCAAAGATCGTTTCCCCGCCGGAATCAAAGCCCTGGGAATTGTATGAGTTCACAGTCGCCGACCTTGACGGCAACCTGTTCCGCGTCTTCCATGATTTTTCAAATCCCCTATAAGATCAAAGTTTCACCACCTTCAGTGTATATTGACGTTTGCCGCTGCCATCACTGATCCTGGCCAGGTAAATGCCCGGTACCAGGTTGCCGAGATAGAGACGCGCACCATGGCTAAGGTTGGCAAAGCTCCTGGACACCTTACCCTGCAGATCAACAAGACGGACCTGCAGTTTCGATGCCCCGTTCAGGTGGAAGTTCAGCAGCAGGAAATCCGACACCGGATTGGGGTTGAGACTTACATACTGCACGTTATCGATATTGATAATACCCGTAGTAGCAAAGTAGAAATTAGCCGATTGAACACTCGTACAACCATTGAGCGTAACCGTCACACTGTAATTGGCGGCATCAGTGGGCTTGTACACCTGTGCCGTAGCGCCTGCTATCACCACACCTTCGCGATACCATTGGTTACCGGCTGCGGCGTCCGAAACGAGTTCCGCACCCATACCCGTGATCACCGGTTTGCCAGGCACTGCTTTCACTTTAATGATAGTGCCAGCCGAAGGCAGCGTGCGCAATTCCGTTACCATAGTAGTGACTGTATATTCGCCGGGCAGCGATGCCTGGTAAGTCGTATTCGTTGCGCCATCGATGGCCACACCGTTCCGGTACCATTGGTTGTTGGCAGTGGCCGAAGAACTGAGCAGCGAGCTGGCCCCTTCACAAAACTCAGTTCCACCCGTTACCGTTACCAGCGGTCCAGGCACCAGCGCATACACAAAGCCCACCGTACTTACAATAAACCGGTTGAGCCCTTCCACCTCCACCGTTACCTGCCAGCATCCTGCCGTTTCATTCCATACGATCCTGGCATCATCGGGATTGATCACCTTTACCGAATCGGCCAGGGCATTTCCCACCCTGTTGCCTCCGGCAGGCAGGTATTGATAGATGCGCAGGTTGGCTTTGCCGGCTGCATCATCCGCACTGGCAGGCAGGTCCGCCTTGCCGTCCGGATGGCTGTTAAACTGGTCAAACTCTTCCTGCGTGAAGAAGAAGGTAACCGTAGCAGTAGCGCCAGGTTGCGATCCCGTAGCAGCCAGATCATAATACCGCGCTACAAAGGGCGTACCATTGAGCTCCGGCACTTCCGGTTCGATGGTCACCTTGTTTTCGATCCTGCCCGTCACCGGATGGGCGCCCGAAGCCACAATGCCGGCCGTTACCACCGTATTGCGTAAAAGAGAGAGGCTTCCGTCCTCCGGATTCGTGGTAAGCAGATCAGACTGGCCATCACCATCCAGATCGGCCGCATACACATTGCTGGCCGATTGTCCGATGGCATATTCAACAGCCGGCGCAAACCCATGCAGCGAGCCCAGGATATTCGTATTCTTATGGATAAGGATCGTTTTGCCCACCGCGCGGGTAGTAACAACATCCGCCTTGCCATCACCATTCAGGTCTTCCAAAGCCAGGCCGGCCAGATCACCAGGTCCCGCTACCGGCATATCGATCGTAGAGGAGAAGGTGATGGTCGTCGAACCAGGAGGCGCCAATCCCCTGATCATCGACAACAAGCCGTTGCTGTTGTGAATGATGGCCAGGTCAGGCATCGCATCGCCCCCAAATTCATTGAGCATGATCCTGGCAGGCCATGGCTTCACCGGTGTTGGTGAGTTCGTATTGACAAAATTGATGGTACCGCCGGGCACACTCACATTCCTGTGCGAAACCACACTGTTGCTGAGCAGATCAGTGGTACCCATCACATCCGGTTTACCATCGTAGTTCATATCGATCACCGCTATATCCAGCGGCTTGGCTCCAAAGTTTATAAAAGAGGCCTGTGCGAAAGACAATTGCCCCTTCGTACTGTTGTTGCGGTAGATATAGGTATTGCCCGGATTGGGTACGTGCACCAAAATATCCGTCAGACCATCGCCGTCGAAATCGGCAACCCGAATCATAGTAGTGCCAAAATCGGTGCTATAATCAACCGGTGCAGCAAAAGCGATATTGCCAATCGTACTGTTGTTGCGGTAAATACTGAATCCATTGGACCCGATACTGGTCACCGCGATGTCCAGTTTTCCATCACCATCCAAATCGGCGATAGCGATATCACTCAGCATAGGCTTCGAAGCCAGCGCCTGCGTTGGCAGCAGACTGATAGTACCCGGAGTAGAATGATTCCTGTATACTTCCAGCGCATGGGCCGAGCGTTCATGAATGAGTGCCACATCGGGTTTGCCGTCTCCGTCAAGATCGGCGAGCGCAGCCGCCAACGGCTTACCGCCCGTTTGTACCCTGATGGCCGAATCGAAAGACGAAGGCGTGAATGCCACTGCACCTCCCGGAAATAGCTTATTGAAAAATAGCTTCGAATACACCGTACGCCCCTGGCTCGTAACCGAGATCAGGGAAGAAGTAGCGCCCGCTGGCACAATGGCCGTGATCTCCGATACCGTAGCGCTGGTAACGCTTGCACGCGCATTACCAAAATAGACCACCACACTATCTGCATGGGGATAAAACCGCGTGCCCGTAATGGTGACTGTTTGACCCACGGCAGCTTTTGCAGGCGTAAAGTATACGATCGACAGCTGGGTAGTATAGATGAAATTATGCGGGGTGGCGAATTGACCTTTGGGCGTCTGCACTTTGAACGGACCCGTAGCGCCCGTACCGACGACGGCTTTGATCACAGTATCCGAAACAACTTCAAAAGAAGCAGCAGGCGCTGTGCCAAACCAAACACCCGTAGCACCCGTAAATCTTTTGCCGGTAATCGTTACCAATGATCCCGTACTGCCCGCTTGCGGCAACGCTGTAAGGATCGTTGGTCCCAGGAATACAAAGCCTGTGGCTTCTGCAAATCCGCTCTCCGTGATGATACGGAGCGTGCCACTCGCTGCCGAAACAGGCACAACTGCTTTTACAAGCGTATCGCCTGCTATTTCAACAGGCGTGGTAATGATGCCGCCAAAACTAACTTCCTTTGTCCCTCCCAGCAAAATACCCCGGATCGAAACAGTATCACCCGCGCCGGCAGTGCCCGGTGTAAAGGAATTGATCGTCGGAATGGGATGACCTGACAGGTTACGGTATACGAGCATGCCATAGGCCATGGGATTGCCCACCACCACATCAGGACGATGATCGCCGTCGAGGTCGCCAATGGCCACCGCATAACTATTATCTACCCCTTTCGTAAAACTAATCGACTGACCAAAAGCTATATTGCCGCCGGCTGATGTATTCCTCAACAGGATCAGTTCGTGCATCGTCTGATTGGCCACTGCCAGGTCAGGTTTTCCATCGCCGTTGATATCGCCGGCCATTACACAATAGAACCCTACGGCCGATAAATAATTCCCAAACGTTGCAGGTGCTGCAAAACTCATAAGGCCCGGCACACTGTTATTTTTAAGGATCGTGGCAGCGTAGCGGCTATTGTAGGCAGCCGCTGTCAGTTCCGGCCTGCCATCCCCATCCAGATCCGTGAGCAGCAGGCTACGGATATTTGCCGGGGCTGCAATCCTTGTCGTATCAAAAGCAATATTGCCCGTACTGGTCTTGTTCCGGAACAAGGTGATCGTTTGCGCAGTGTAATTACTCACCGCAATATCGTTCAGCCCATCGCCATCGAGGTCGCCCCCGGTGATTGCCGATGGTTCAACCCCTACGGCAAAATCTACACGGGGTTCGAATCCGAGGTTGCCGGGAATACTAACATTCCTGTGTACCGATACAACCGAAGAACCCGGACTGGTGATCACAATATCCGGTTTGCCATCAGCTGTTACATCTACGATTGCAATTCCATTGGCGCCGGCAATCGTGGAGAGGTCCCACCTGCTGGCCAGCGACACTGTCCCCGGAGTACTCGTATTGCGGAAGATCGATAACCAGGATTGAATGCCGTTGCCACGAACAGCCACCGCAATATCGGGTTTTCCATCGCCGTCGAGATCGCCGAGATCAAGCTCAGACGGCCAGTCGCCCGTGGCAAAATTCATGACCGGTGCAAATCCGAGGCTATCTGTAATGCTGTTGTTTTTAAAGATCGAGATCGAGTGAATACCCATTGCATTCACCTGCGTAATATCGCTTTTGCCGTCGCCATCGATATCCATCAGGCGAACGGATTCTGAAGCGCCCGCCAGCGTGAGCTTGAGCGGCGCGGCCAGGGTATTGGCCGAAAGGGTATCAGTGCCCGTAAAAGTCGTATTGAACATTTGCAGGGAACGATCCGTTAGGTTCCCTACCGTCACGGTCACCGGATCATAACTGGCGCCCGGCGGCACGGTAATGGTAAGTTGGTTGGCCGTAGCCCCTGTTACCGGCGCGCGCACAGCCCCCAGGTATACCAGGTTATTGGCCGCAACCGGATCGAATTGGATGCCCGTGATTGTTACGGTAGTGCCTACCGGTCCCGAAAGCGGACTGATAGTATGAATAACCGGTCGCCCGGTACTGATGCCACTGAAATGGAACATAAAGATGCCGGCATTCGTGAAGAGTTTGCCCGGCAATTCAACCTCCGGCCCGGCCACTACGGTCATCACCGTATCGCTCACAATCGTATAAGAGGCGGCCTGGTAACTGCCCAACATCACGGAATTGACCTGGGAGAAATTTTCCCCCTTGATCGTAATAAGGCTGCCCGGCCCTAATATCTTTGGTGATACTGAAGTAACCACTACGTTGGTAAATACAAAACCAGTTTTGCTGGCCATGCCACCGGCAGTTCTTACACTCACCGCTCCCGAAGGGCCGGTGGTTGAGACAGTGATCAAGGTATCGGTCAATGCGCCCGTGATAGTTGCTTTGCGTCCACCGATCAACACTTCCACAGCAGTTTTCAATCCCTGTCCGCGAATGGTGATGGTTTCACCCACACCGGCTGCTGCAGGCGCAAAGGAACTGATCGTGGGAGGGGCTATAAATTCAAATCCTGCGAGGGAATCTGCCCCACCATACCCCGTTACCACTACCCTGCCGCTGGCCCCTTCCCCTACCTGCGCCACAATGCTATCCGCCGTGGGGGTAAACTGGCTGGCATGGACACCACCAAAACTCACCCCCGTTACATAGCGCAGGTTGCTGCCTTTGATGACCACCGTTGCACCCTTACCCGTAGCAGTAGGTGCAAAGGACGCAATCACAGGCCTGGCATAAAAGGTATAACCGGCCAGGTTGGCCTCACCCTCAGGCGCAATCAACTGCACTTCGCCCGTAGCGCCACCGGCTACCACGGCGGTAACAACACTATCAGATACGATATTAAAAGAGGTCGCAGCAACGCCGCCCAGACTGACAGCAGTAGCATTGGCTAAATTCCTGCCGCGGATTGTAATCGTAGATCCGCTGCCGCCAATCGCCGGCGAAAAGGAGTTGATATAAGGAATACCCGCCTGGTTATGGTAGTAAAAGATGGCATTACCATTCACACTGCCAGCCGCCAGATCGGGCCGCGCATCCCCGTTGAGGTCAGCGATCTGCAGAAAGGAAGCAGTGGAAGGCCCTTTTATAATGGACCCCGCATTGAAACCAATATGGCCGTTTGCACTGGTATTCGTAAATAAAGCAATATGGTTGTTCAATACCGAATCGTATGACAAGGCCAGATCGACAAGGCCGTCACCATTCAGATCGCCCAGCGTAGTGCTGAAAGGAACCGTATTGGTGCCGGGGCCAATGGCCGTAGGTACCGTGAACGCAATATTATTGGGAGCGCTGCTATTCTGGAGCAAGGAGACCGCCGGTCCGCTGCCGTTGGTCACAACAATATCGGGTCTGTTATCACCATCGAGGTCACCCACGCTGATGTGCACCGGTTTGCTGCCGGCCGCAAAGCTTACGGGCGCTGCGAATTCCATAGCGCCGCCTTCAGCAGTAAGCGTATTGCGGAAAACCGATACATTGTTGCTGCCTGCATTCGCTACCACCACATCCGGTTTATTGTCTCCATCGATATCCGTAATGGCTACAAAACGCGGGTAGCTACCGGTAGGGAGGTTGATCCTCGGTGCAAAAGCCAATTCGCCAAAGGGGCTCGTAGTATTCATATGCAGCGACACAGAATTGGAATCAGTGTTCACCACGGCAAGATCCGGCCGGCCGTCGGCATTGAGATCACCAATGGCTACGGCAGCAGGATTGGGCCCCGTTGGTACCGAAAGCCACACCGCACTGGGACCTGTTGCGTTGCGGTTCTTCAAGATCGTGACAGAGTTGGCAGCCTGGTTCACCACTGCCAGATCGGGCCTGCCATCCATATCGATATCACCCACTACCAAATGGGAAGGCCTTTCACCCACCGTACTGCCAAATCCTTCCAGGAATACGGCCGATTGTCCCGTGATGGTAGTATTGTTATAAGTTTTAATACCTACGTTGTTGTAATCAGTCACCGCCATATCAGGTTTACTGTCGCCGTCAAAATCGGTCAGCACCAGGGCGCGGGGATTGCGCGGCGTAGTGATGCGCGTAGGCGCACTGATATAATGGCTGGAGACCGTATTGCCGCCGCCCGTAAAGGTCAGTGCAAAAGGACGGGCGCTATACGCCACCAGTTTATTGCTGGTAAGCGAAATTGGCTGGTACGAAGCCCCGGCGGGCACTTTTACCGCGATCGTCGTTGAAGTAGCCGACAGGATCGTCGCTTTGGAAGCACCAAAATACACCGAAAGCGAGGCGAGGCTGGTAGCAAAATTGGTACCCGTGATCGTTACCGTGGTACCGGCCGGCCCGCTCACCGGGCTGAAACCATTGATCACCGGCCGCTGCGCCAATAGCGGCGAAAAGAAAAAAAATAAGGCCAGCGCACACAATAATGATTTGCGTATAGCAGGCGCTGTCAAAAGCAGGCGAAAAAAAGGCATACGATTTCCAGGTTTGGAGGGTTGAGAAACAATATATCCATTATCGGCTAAACCGCATAATATATTGCCCTTCATGCGAATATTCGGGTATACCAGATAGAGACCCCTGCCCAAAGACTTGTATTTTTACTAACTTCCCGTAGCCAAACTGTTTGACCATGATCAATTGCTCCTTCCTGCCGGTATTTTACGAATACCACCAGTGTATGAAAGCAGGTATTCCCCCTCCTGAATGCAAGGACTTCGACACCCTTGAAAATATCTGGATGGGGTTTTATGGTCTGGGGAAATTTGAAACCTACGCGTTCATATATGTACAATGCACCAGCCTTGCTCACTTGCAGCAATGGATGATCGCGTTGAAAGGAGAGCAGCACATACAGGCATCCGTTGCCGCCTTTGACCAGTGGACCAAACAAAAAACACCCCCAACAGCTACTGCCGGCACAACAGCTCCGCTACTAAGCAAAGAGCAATGGTTCACCTGGCAACAGCAAGGATACCTCAGGATCAGCAACCTCGTGGACGAAAGATCATGTGATGCCGTCTGCCGGTTTATCTGCACACTGCTGGGCGCCGACCTGCAGGCCCCGGAAACCTGGTACAACAATCACCCCGAATGGCATGGGCTCATGCTGCAACAGTACCAGCATGAAAGTATCAATACAATCAAAACCCTCCCACTCATTCAACAGTTATTTGTGGAATTATATGGTACCTCACACATCATTGCCAATACAGAGAAACTGAGTTTTAATCCACCCGAAACCGATACCTGGAAATTCAGGCACAACAAGCTGCATTGGGACATTGATTTCACAAAAAAAGACCGGTATTATATCCAGGCACTGGTTTACCTCAACGATGTTCCTGCAACCAGGGGCCCTCTAACCCTGGTGCCAGGCTTTCACCACCAATTCGAAGACTGGTTAAGAAAGTATCCCGATCCCCACACCGCACAACAAGTGATGCAAAACGCCTGCACCAGCATACCAGTGCCGGGCAAAAAAGGTGATATTGTTTGCTGGCTGCAAACCCTGCCCCATGCCGCCAGCCCCAACCATTCCGATATGCCCCGGTTTGTTCAATACATTAGTTTTTCGAAACTGGAAGGGCTATAGCTTGCTTCGATCGCAGGGCAGTGTTATGCTTCAATCCAAACAGCGGCCTGATAAACCCTACCCTTCTGATGATAAATTCATAGCAGGCAAAACAGCCTGCAACCGTAAATACCAGGACCAACACGAACTTCAGGTGAACATCGATAGCCAATGGGAAGATCAGCAACGATGCGAGATACAGAAAGACCATATGGAGAATGTATACCGGATAGGCAGCCTCACTCAGATAGCGCAAGGCCTTGCCCGGGCGGTTTAAATATTTGTGACCAAATGCAAAGACCGAAAAGATCCAGCCATTCGATTCCATGACCAGCAAACTATTGGATACACCCATCTGAGGCTGTAATAAACGCCAGCCATATAACAACACAGCAACGGCCACATACAGCCACCTCCATTTCAATAACATATTCCAACAGGCAGCGCCCGCCAGCACAAAACCAAACCCAAACAGAAAGGCGAGCAATCCCAGGAAAAATCCATGCCATGTCATCGCATACAATTCGTAAGGCAGCGGATCAACCAGTAATGCCTCCGCCACAAAAGCCCCTGCCACCAGCAGCAGACAGCCGGGATTACCCGATAACTTTTTTATCCGGGCAACGATGGCCCCTTGTTCATGCCTTTTCAGGTAATAGAGCACCGGCAACAGGAGGACCACATATACAAAGATATTTCCCAAAAACCACAGATGACCCGGGCCAGGCTGGTAACCCGGCTCCCATTTGTAATAGCTTTGCAGGAGATACAGATGGATGGGAACGATCACAAAATAGCCAAACACAAACGGGATAAGAATTCTTCGGGAGCGCTCAATGAGCAGTTGTTTCCAGTTCCTGTGTTGCATAGCAAAGTATACTCCCATCCCCGATACAAAGAACAGCAATGGTATTCGCCACACATTAAGCATTGCCATAAGCGGCCACAATGATCCCAGAGGTTTATCATTCGTAATAAACCCGATCATCATGCCCCAGGGCTGGAAGCCAATAGCCGTATGATACAGCAAGAGCAGGCCGATGGCCAGCACCCTCAGCCAGTCAATATCATATCTTCTGTTGGTAGTTGACATCTTGATTATAGTTTAAAGTAGGAAAGTCTGGATGTCTGGATGTCCGGAAGAAAGTCCCAATTCAACAAAGCTTATTTCAGCATGGCTGCTATTTCGGGTCGCGTCTTTTCAATATAAGCGTAGTCCAGCTTCAGGCCCATGGGTCCAAGCATTTTGCCCAACATATCGTATACTTTTTTCGAATCGGCAAACGGGCCTGCCACCGTCTCATAAGCAGTCTGACCATATTTATTTTTGATGCTTTTATCAGCTCCTTTCTTCAACAGAAGCGCTACGATTGCGGGCCGGCAAAAAAAGGAAGCCGTAAGGAGCGCGGTAGAACCGTCATTATTCCGGAGGTTCAGATCAGCACCTGCCTCGATGAGGAGCATAGCCATATCCGTTTTCCCAAATAAACAGGCCGTGATCAATGGGCTCGATCCGCCAAAAGGATCCCTGGCATTGATATCCGTACCCGCTGCCAGATGTTGTTTTACCACCCCTGCATTTCCGTTAACCACAGCCGTATGAATATCCATGTCCGGCGCTTTAGCCTTCTCCTGAGTGGTAGCTTTTTGAGCAGTGGCGCTATTGTCCTGGCAACTTCCCAATAGCAATAAAAGCACAACGACACTAACCTGCATGGCCCTAAGGCCAACACCCTTTGATGGTAGTAACATACTATTTAAATTTAATGATGACAGTTTTCACAACAGGCAGTACAAGGCCTGCACGAGGCAATACCCTCCTGTCACAGCCGGAACAGACCGGCTGGCACAACTAACTGAATAAGCTAAAACAGGTGAGCCTTCGTGTACGGGTCATTGACCCCTTACCTCATTATTCGCAGGAAGGATTAAAACATCACAGCCAGGGCAAAAATTATTCTTTCCTGTACTCCAGTATATCTCCGGGCTGACAGTCAAGCACCTTACAAATGGATTCCAGCGTGCTGAACCGGATAGCTTTGGCTTTGCCGGTCTTTAGGATGGAGAGATTGGGCAGCGTTAAGCCTACCTTTTCCGATAGCTCATTCAAGGATATCTTTCTTTTTGCCATCATTACATCCAGGTTCACAATGATCGGCATGGTTATACGGTTAATTCGTTTTCTGACTGAATTTCTATTCCTCTTTTGAAGATATGCGCTATAACAAACATGATGACGCCCATAAACAGCCAAACATCGGCCCCACCCAAACGGAGGTGCTGGGTATCGGGCATTTGTACGCCCTGCTGTGTCAACCAGCGCGCGTATTTCATGCCCCAGTGGGTGAATATGCCTGTGGCCAACGCCAGGTAAGCTACGCTGAAGATGAAGCGTCCCATTTCTTTATTGAAAGGCTGCGCCATGTCCAGTTTTTTATCCTTCAGGATTTTCACGATGAGGTAAAATATGATGGCTTTCAGCACGCCCTGTATGCCCATCAGTAAGAGCTGCACCAGGAAATGGCCCTGGTCGTACTGAAAGAGTGGCGACAATTGAAAGTAGTCGGCAGCCCGGGGGTTGAAGGCCACGGAATAAACGGCATTGAAGAAGAAACTCCCGGCATCAACGCACACACCCAAAAAGATGATCCAGGAAATGACGTACAGTATGGTAAGCACCTGCCTGGAAGTAATTGTGATTTGCATAGCGGTTCATTTTTGACATTCGCAATGTGAAATTAGATAAATATTTATCGATAAACAATAAATATTTTGCGAATTGAGATAAATTTTCCCAATTCCTAAGGCAGGTAACCAACCCTTTTTCTTGCTAAAGAGGTGAAACAGAGCACAAAAAAACGCGCCATCATGCGATCATGATGGCGCGTTTTGGAAATATCATTTTTTGGAAAGTATGGTGGGCGGTGCCGTTACAATAAATTGAGGCCTCCCATTTATTGCCTGGGCGTACTCAATGAGACCTGTTACGCGCAGTAGCAGACCTTGGTATTTTAAGTGGAATGAATCTTTTAATGGCCCCCCGATAACCAGATAAACACTGTCGGGCATTGGCATATTAATTCGCGCCCATTTCTTATCACTCATTAAAAGCGGCAAAGGATCCTTGAAAAAGTACCCTTTTATAACAAACTCCTGTTTACCAGCATCCTTATCGCTTCGCTCTAACATATCCTTTACCCGTGCGATGGAAACCGTATCTGTTTGTGCAAATACACAAACATTGCACATTACTAAAACCAATATCGCTGCAAATCTTAACCACATAAAGTAAAGTTACGAAATCCTTCGTTATCGGACTCCCAACGTGCATTTACTGGCAAGCAAGCCGTCCTGTCCGGGTAGTGCATTCGGCTTTGCAACGCCAATTCCATCTCCAGTGTCCTCTAAATGAGGCGTTTCACGCCTCCTGTCCTTTCTTTGGGCGTAGTTAAATGCTTCCAACAGGGAAATCCTCAAATCGCCGTCCTCATTCGCATCAACAACATCCCCATCCGGTGTAGCACTATTCATAGCACAGGTAAAGTAGTAAGAAAAAACATCATAGTCTAGCCTTTTGAATCCATAGGACGGTTCGACTTCTGAGGATGCCGAAATTAGTACCCGGTTATTACCACGTAGATCGTAGAGAAAACCGCCACTAAAGCACTGCTCAAATACTCCCATCAATTGTCGAAACTGAAGACTATTAATCATAGCAGCGAGACTATCGTCTGGCAATACGTTAGGTCTTTGTTCATAGTAATAGGTTACTTCATCCACCTTAAATTCGTCAGTCTCATCGTAAATCTCCTCATCCGATAATCCATCAAAATTCTTACTTTTCTTCTTCCAATAGCCCCCTCCGTGATTAGACATAAAGACGAATAGGTCACTACGCTCTGACAATCGATTTCGAAGTAGGTCAAAAGCATCTTTAACTCCTGTCGCAGTGGCTGGAAAATCCACCCTCATCTCATAGTTTTCCGGTAACCCTTCCTTATACACAACAACAATCTGCTCATCCGTATATCCATATTTACTACGAAGGGTGTGATACATAAAAGTCAGATCGTTCCAATACCTGCCGTGTGCATCGGGTAAACTTTTCCCCCCTGCATACAACAATGCCATATTTGAATGCTTTATATTCGCCTGTTGGCAAAGTTGCGGGTTCTCTTTACAATGATCGATAACTCCTGGGGCAGGTGACTGATCAGGCACCTGCGAACCAATTCTCCTATAATTTACAATATTGAAATCAACATCATAGGAAACTATACGGTCAAAGAACCTCTTCGAGCCAGTTGGCTTTTCAGTTATCGGATTAATCCTTCCCCGAACTTCTATCCGTTGTCCCTGGAGTAGTTGAAGTTCACCGGTAAGAGATGGCGGGCCATTCAATACAATATAGGCGCTATCGGGCATACCAAGATTCACATAAGCCCACGTAGTATCCGTAATAAGAAGGGGAATGGGATCTTGAAAGAAATAACCTGAGACATCCAGGGTATTCTCTAGATTTTTGGGTTGATAAAGGCTATTTTGACGCAGTCTTTTAATGCCAGCTATGCTGTTTTTTTGACCATTGCAGGCTATACCAGTGGTGACTGAGATCAACATGAGAAGGCAGTATGTTACACGCATATTCAACAGCAGGGGTTTAATAAAGAAGGCTTGAAAATGGTAGTCCAACGCTCACACCTATAGACGTCTTATCCCCCCGGCTCTTATCTGGCTTAATCGAGTTGGAGAGATCTGCAAAACGCACTTGCAATTCAAAGTTGACATTGGTTTTCCCCTCTTGATTTTTAAGCCGGATAGGAACACCGATCTTGGCATTTAACGGATCATATTTTCCAAAGCTCTTATCTGCCTGCAGACTAATACCGATGTTACCACCATTAGGGAACCATACCAATTGCCCACGTAAAACCGGTGTAACAAACTGAGAAAAAGACCCTATATAGACTTCGTCTGATTTTAATTTACCTAAAAGGAGCGTATCGACCTCTACAGGTATGAGATTTACATATTGATCCTTTGTTGTCTTTTCCACATCCTTGGTTTTCGCTGAATTATTTTGACCAATGCCAATAACCAGGCTGCCAAAAAAACGTCCTGCAAACGAGTTTTGCTCGTAAACTCCATTAAAACTTAGCGTAGCTTCCCAGGGATAGGTTTTCTCGTCAGCAAAGGTTCCGGAGAAATTTGGCGCAACAGTATATTTTTGTGGCGTTACCGGAATGTAAACTCCCAGACTGGTCCAGCCAACCCAACTCCATTTGTACTTTTTCAGGTCACCTAATTTTTTAGCCTGTTGCTTCGCAAATTCCTCATCATACTCTTCCATTAGCTTGTCATATTTCTTTTTGACCAAGGCATTCTTCATACTGTCAATTTGGTTAAGGCTATAGACTTGCAACCTTATATCGTTATATCGAAATACCCTCGCAACCGCTGAATCAATCTCCTCGCCCTTTTGATTGATTTGAGTTTCTAAGGTTCTTAGGATATAGGCACGTTCTACATCCATTTCTCCCTTCTGATTAGTTTCAGATGCGTTCTGCGGTTGTCTACTATTGTCATAGGCAACGACACCTCTACTTATCCAGGTTTTCTTCACAGTAATACCGAGATCAGTCTTTAATTGCTTGCTTTCGTAAAGCGCAGCAAATCCTTCTGCAATATTGGCCTTGGCGCCAACAGTCCATAGTCCACGAACACGATCTAATTTTCTGTTTGCAAAACTGTGGTTAATGGAAAATTTGCCATCTGAAGAACTTAAGGTCGCATAGTTAGAAAATAGCGACAGATCTCCTCCGTCAGACAAATAACTGGCTACCTTATCGGCAAAGAAAACATTGAGTGCCCGGTGGGTAATAATCATGCCATTAGCTCGATCTGCAGGAGTATTTAACACTTGCCGGTTTAGCTTATCCAAAGAGTCAATGATCACCCTCTTTGCCAATGAGTCTGTTGTACTTTGCTTTTGAAGCGAGTCGCGAACGCGCATTTCCGTGGATAAAGAATCAAGAACAGGCTGTCGTGATTGAGCGAAAACTGTCGTCGCATAGATATTTACCAGAATTAGCAGTAGTGTTTTGGTCATTTTGTGGGGTATTTGGTGCTAAGTTATCACCCCTTCCCTTTCCGTATTACCGTAAAAACACCCAAAATGTAAATTGTCGTACAGATCACAACTTTACCGCTTATCCCCGTCCCCAAACAGCAGACTATCTCACCCTCTTTTTAATGTTTTCGATTCTATAAATTTCTTTTCTTCTGTTGGTTTTCGGCCAAAGCGCTTTCGGAACGCAGCTACGAAGTTTGTAGGAGAACCATAACCCACCTGGTACGATATCTCGTTAATCGGTAAGTCTGTATTGTGCAAATAATACAGGGCTTTGTCCATACGCAATTCTTGCAGGAACTCGAATATTGGTTTTCCATAAAGAGCTTTAAAGCCTGTCTTTAACTTAAATTCGTTCAAGCCAACCGCTTGGGCTATTGTTGGAATTGTATAATGCGTTCGAAGGTTAGATTCAATTAATTGCCGCACATATTCCAGCTTGGATATTTCAGCATCAGTTAGCCTTAAAAATGGGCGAGGCATATTTCTTGATAAATTGGAATCGCCCCTTTTCTTTTCAGTAATTTGTTGAATCTTTTCTAATTCGTCTTTAATAGGAGAAGGAGGTGTTTCTAGCAAGCCTTCCCTGGCCAGGGCATTTGCCTCTTCAAATAGTTCAATATCTATGGCTATAGAAGCTGCGCTTTTGAATAGAATGGAGGCCAAATGGTCACCTGCAGATTCAGCTTTTGCCATCAATGCTGCATTTTTTTCAAAAGCAAATGCTTTGGAAAGAAGCTCTTTAGATTTGTCGAAATTGCCATTTCTCCTTTCCAGGATTGCTTCTTCTATCAGGTTCATCGCATTTAAATGGGAAGCCTCATAATTCATACTTGCAAACGATTTTTGATTGAGGTTTACTAAATTCAGTAACTGAAATATAAGCGGGCAGCCTGGTGTAATCTGACTTTTCGACCTGCTTTATTTTGGTGTTTACCCTTTTAGTAATATCGCCTCTCCCTCCTTTGAATATTCCTGAAACCTCCAATCTTGCTTTGATATTAAATTTATTATCTGATATTTTCCCCAGGTGAAAGTCAAAGCCCGGACCTTTGTACGTTCTAAGTAATCTCATTTCCGTTACCCGTGGAATAAGCAACATAGCAATGCATTCGGCTGCTTGTTCAGTTGCGTTGTCCTGATCAGCCCAACAAAGTTCAGTTTGTTCAGTCACTTGGTTAACAGGCCAGGTTAGATCAAAATTTGTTTTTAAATTACCCGAAACCTGCATAGTAACCTTTGCCGGATGCTTATGGCGATATAAGGTAACCATACATCCTTCAAGCAGAAAATTCCCATACACTGGAGTTAAGCCCCATTCTATTTTCTTTATTTCTTCTAAATCAATTTGTTGAAATGCCTCAATGTTCTTATCGGTTTTCTTTTCTTTATCGGTCATGGTTCATTATTATTCTTTGAATTCAGTAATTTATGGATTTATGGGAATGTAAGAAAGGGTGTTTTTCCCGTTTTTATACCAAAACCCGTATTTCAGGCTCCCGAATGCTGAACGATGGCAACTTCAGCTGGTTTTTTTACATAAAAGAATCGACACTTTTTTTCGACCACAAGTAACCGATAACAGATT